>JAGXRG010000044.1 GCA_018335935.1 Chitinophagaceae bacterium
CTTTATTCTTACCTTCTTATTGTTGTTACTTTATTCTTACCTTCTTATTGTTGTTACTTTATTCTTACCTTCTTATTGTTGTTACTTTATTCTTACCTTCTTATTGTTGTTACTTTATTCTTACCTTCTTATTGTTGTTACTTTATTCTTACCTTCTTATTGTTATAAAAATAAATTATTAATGAGATAGATTGGAATCGAACCAACAATTAGATAACTAAATAAATTTACAATTTACCGCTTTTACCAATCAGCCACTATCTCTAACTATTTCTTAGAATTGAACTAAGTTTAATGGATAATGAGTCCATATTGAGACCACTCAAATAGTAAATTTTCTACAAGATTAAAACTCTTTTTAATAAAAAAACAAATTTTTTTCAAAAAAATAAATATTTTATACTTTCAAAAATTCGCCACAATTCTATCAAATTAAAAAAATAAGTACTAAAATGTTTTAATTCCTTATTTTTTTTCTTATTTATAAAAATAATAAATATTTTTATTTTATTTCAGTATACATAAAAAATAAAATCGTATATTAATCCTGACTTTAATTCTTCTTTTTTATAAATTTATATTTATATAAATATAATTTAAAACAAAAAACATTTTTGTTATTTTTGTTTAAATTGTATTATTATTGTTTTGTACAAAATATACATTAAAATTTTTTTTTTTTAAAATTCAAATATTTATTTTTTTTAACGTAACTATTTAATATACTACATTGTAATAATTAAAAAATCATAGGTTAAATTTACTTGGTCCTTGCGTACTAAAGCTAATAAAAAAAAAAATTTAAAATTTAGAAGATAGGGACCAAACTGTCTCACGACGTTTTAAACCCAGCTCACGTACCATTTTAATCGGCGAACAGCCGAACCCTTATTAGCTTATGCACCAATAGGATATGATGAGCCGACATCGAGGTGCCAAACGAATTTTTTGATAAGAACTCTAAAAATACATCAGCCTGTTATCCCTAGCGTACCTTTTATTCGTTTATCGATATTAAAATAATATCGGATCAATATACAGACAAACCTTTACATAATAGTAATTATATAAAACTAAGATATACAACATTATATTAAATATATTTTTTTCGCACTTTCGTTACTTTTTAGAAAATGACCGCCCCAGTCAAACTTACAATCAAAATTTGTTTAAAAAAAACAAATTTCATTTATTTATAAAAAATAATAAACTAAATTTTTATAAAAAATAAAAAAATTTAAATTAAAGTAAAGGTGCATAGGGTCTTCCCGTCTAACTAAAATATTACAGCATCTTCACTGTAGTATCAATTTCGTAAATAAAATACTGGAGACAGTAAAGAAGTCGTTACACCATTCATGCAGGACGTAAATTACACGTCAAGGAATTTTGCTACCTTAGGACCGTCAGAGTTACGGCCGCCATTCATTGTGAATTATTATTTTTTCTTACAACATTGGGCAGGTGTCAGATCCTATACTTAATATATAATTTAGCAGAATCTTATGTTTTTATTAAACAGTCGCTACCTCATTTTTTTATTTTAAAAAAATTTCTTATCCCTAAGTTACGAAATAAATTTGCCGAGTTCCTTCAATATTATTCAATTTTTTGTCATAGTCAAAACTTAAATACATGCGTTTGTATTTGTACAATAAAAAAAAAAAATTTTTACTAAAAAAAAAATAAAAATTTTAAATTGTATTTTTTTTCAAAAAATTTTTTATTCATATTAAAAATACTATAATTTTATAAAAAGAATTTGCATCACATTTTTTCAGATTATCTTAAAAAAATAAACATAATTTATATAACAATAATGATTTTAACACTATATCTACTACTCATATAAACATTATTATATTTGATAAAACATTTTATTTCTAAAATTATTTTTTTTTACAAAAAATTCTGCTACCGAATTACTTATTTTTTCGATATAATTTTAAAATTCTATTATTTTAAATCCATAACAACAATAAACACAAAAATAATACTTATTAATAAGCTTTTACGCTTTTTTTAAAAAATAACTGCTTCCAATCCTATTTTTTAATAATATGTTATAAATCTTTTCTTTTTAAAATTATTTAAAAATCTAAAAATATAATCTGGGTTGTTTCCCTTTAGATTGAAAACGTTTGCGCCAACAATCTGAATTTTAAAAATTCTTTATTATACATTATTTTAAAAAATAATTGTATTTACCAAAAATTAATATTTTTTTTTAAAACAATACTACAATATTTTTCGCAGAAAACCAGCTATAATCCAGTTTGATTAGCCTTTCACCCCTAATTATTATTTTTTTCAGAATTTTGCAACATTCACGAATACGATCTATAGATTATTCAAATCAACAATCTAACAATAATTAGATCACTAGAATTCGGGTCATTTTTTTTTAACTATCAATCTATCAATACAATACAAAAATTTCGCTAAAAAAAAATACTTGTTCATCCATTATACAAAAGGTAAGTTTACTTTTAAACAGTTATATATAAAAAATCAATTCTTTTAAACTAAATTATTTATTCTTTTCAATTTTCCTTCACAGTACTATTTTTCTATAAATCAGAAACTTTAGTATTTTTTTTTTCTAACTTAAAAAATAAGTTATACTAAAATAAATATAATAATGTAACTTTAAAAAAAATTAAAAAAAATTAAAAAAAAAAGAAAAAAAAAATAAAAAAAAAAATGAAAAAAAAATAATATAAATCTCTTTTACTGTCAAATCTAATTTTAATATATTAAAATGTTTTTTTACTCCAAAAATTGCATTAAATCAATTTTTAGTAAAACCTACTAAACCAAGATAATTAGCTACAAATAAAAACAATAAACAAAATAAAAAAGAATAATCAATTATTCCTATAAAAAGAATAAATTCCACAATAAATTTTAAAGTACCGGGCAATCCTGAAAAAAAAACACACATCAAAATAACAGACAAAGCTAGATTCGGAGTTACTACCCACAAACCACAAACCTCTATAACATTTCTAGAATGAAATCTTTTGTAAATGCAATCAACCAAAAAAAACATTAAAGATGATAAAAACGCATGAGTTAAACAAAAAACCAAACCGCAGATTATCAAATTTGTATCACCAAAACAAAATGAAATGAATATAAGATTCATTTCTTGAATAGTACAATAAGCAACCAATTTTTTTAAATCATTCTGTCCTCACATTTTTAACGATGAATCAAAAACACTAAAAAAACAAATAATTACAAAAAAAACAGTATTGAAAAATAAATTTAAATTTGTAACAAATTTTAAAAAACCAAATAAAGCGCTTTTTACAAGAAATCCACTCAAATAAATTGAAAAACCGCTTGGCGCCTCAACATGGGTTTTGGTTAATCAATAATGAAATGGTCAGATTGGTATTTTTATACCAAAACCAAAAAAAAAAAAAAAATAAAAAAAAAACAATTCAAAAAAAGAAAATTTAAAAAATTTCAAAGAATAGAAATTATAACAACCAGAAATAACAACTATATATAAAACTGTAAATAAAACCAAAAAAGAACCAATTTGAGTTCAAATTAAAAAATAAATTGAAGCTTGGATAGCACGCCTACTAGGACTAACAAAATAAACAAAAAAGAAAGATGGTACAAGAAGACATTCGTATAACAAAAAAAAAATAATTATATTATCGGCTGAAACAAAAAAAAAAACAACTAAAACAAATAAACAAAATACATAATAATACTTTATATTCAATCAATATAATCTAGTATCTAAAACCAACAAAGAAACAAAACCAACTACATAAGCCAAAAATAAAATAATAAAACTAAAAAAATCTATATTAAAAAAAAAATTAAAAAAAAAATTCATATCAAAAAAATTTAAATTTATTCTTAAAAATAATAAAAAAACTGGAAAAAATTTCAAATCGTTAATATAGTTATGATTAAAATTCGATAAAAAATCTATATAAATACAAAAATTTATTAGAAAAAAAAAAAAAGAAAAAATTAAATTAAACAAAAAAAATAATTTTAAAAACTGTAAATAACTATTATTTCTAAAAAAATTAAATTTTGAAAAAATTTTACCAAAAAAAAAAATTATTAAACCTAAAAAAAAAAATAAAAAAAAAA
>JAGXRG010000045.1 GCA_018335935.1 Chitinophagaceae bacterium
AGTAATTTTATTCGATTTAATTTTTTCTTTTAAAGCGTCTACCTCATTTTTCAGTATCATTTGACCACCCATGTTTTGCCATTCAGTCAAATTTGCTTTTGGTAGAGCATTTGTAAATTGCTTAAATGATGTGATGTTTTCTTTTTCTATAAATTCAATAAAAACAGTACAGATATAGTGTTGAAGCACTTCTTTAAAAACTAAGTATGATTCAAGTGCTTTAATGATAAGAGTTGGTCTTTTGTTATTCTCAAAAAATCCTCCTTCTACTTCTAGTGTTTTGCAAAATTCACTTTTTTCAATAGCCAAGGCTTTACCTTTTGCAATGTTTTGATCTTTAGTACTAGCTCTGTTTCCATTTTTTTTATACCAAGATTTTCCTGCTAGTTCTTCTAAAATCTGTAACGAATTAATAATTTCATTAACTGTATCAGGGGCTAAATAATTATTTTCTAAATGTTGAATTTTTTCATGGCGTTTATCTCTGTCAGAATATTTCCAGGCGTTTCTTTCAAGAGCATACATATTGTACATAAACCAATAGGCAGGCATTATTAAAAGATTATCATTGCTAACATCGTTTGATACCAATGAAAAAGGAATTTTAATATTTAGTTCATTCGAATAATCACCTTTAGCAATTATAGTAAAGCTTGGAAAAATAGAATTGTGTTTTAAACTTACACATAAGCCTGGCCAAAACCCACGGCCAGCAACAATTTCACCATCTGCACCACGTGAATTATGATTACTGCCAATAGTAGAACCTGCTGCAAGATTGCTTTGTCCTAATACTAATGCTGCACATAAAAACGAATTGTTATGATGTTGTTCATGAAAAGAAAATATCAAAGAGTTTAAAACTTCACAACAAGAAATAGTTGAGTTGAATCCTAAATAAGAATTTATTAATCGGGCCCCATATTTTAATTGAGAATGATTAGCAGTAATAAATCTAACAGCTTTAACACCATAAAAAATTCTACAACCATATCCAATAATGCCATTCACTAATTCGCATCCTTCACCAATCTGAGTTCTTCCTTCTCCATTGCCTGAATTGATGGTTAAGTTTTTTAATTTGTTTACACCTTTTATATAAGCATCTTCACCAATCCAACAATCTTTAATACTTTTTGAATTTTTAATGATGGTTCTATGGCCAATTTTGCCATAATAACCTCTTACTGTTGTAAATTTTTTTTGAGTAAGTTCTGTAAGTTTTTCTAGTAATAATTTATCGTCTCTGTATTTACTCCATATGTAAGCATCTCCAGGTTGCATACCATTATAAGGTAAAATTTTTCTTCCAGCATTTTCATTACAAACTTCTAACCAAACTCTATGAGATTCTTCTTCTCCATCTTTTACCACACCATTGCCAAATTTTGCTTTATTGCTAGTTACAATTTCATTAATGTTAATGAGTATTACTTCATCACCAATAATAAAATGCGACAAATAGTTTACATTATTAATGGCAACATTATCTCCAAAATCGCAACTAATTATGGTAGAATTGTACAAACCAACAGGTGTAGTTAATTCGCTAAAAGAAAGTGTTAAAGGTTCCAGACTACCTATTCTAATTAAACCATAAAACTCACAATCAATTATTAAATGTGGATTGAAATTTCCTGCCACTAAAAAATCATTCCAATTATTATGTTTATTATGATTTTGCTTTAATATATCAATTTCTGAAGCAGTAAGTTTTCGGTATTTTCTTCCACTACGTTCTTGCTTATTTCTTAAATAATATTCATTTTTCCCAACAGGTAAATATTCATCTTTAATAAAATCGTAACCTAATCTATCTAAAGTATTTTTCTCAATTATATTATATGGCATGAACTTAGTTTTGGGTAGTAAAAGATAATTGTACAATTGCACTGGTTAAATTGTGCCAACTATATTTCTGTTTTTCTGCTTTAATATTTTCAACTAAAAAAGCAGAATCAAATTTAATTAATTCTTCTATCTTTTCAGCAATAGAATTAGCATTTGGTTCGGCAATTACACCAATTTTATTTTCATTTATTATATCAGCCAATCCACCAACATTAGTTACTAACATGGGTTTTTCGAAATGAAAGGCTAATGGAGTAACTCCACTTTGAGTTGCATTTTTATAAGGTTGAATAATATAATCAGCAGCACTAAAATAATATTTTACTTGGTCGTTAGCTATAAACTCTGTATGTAATATAATTTGGTCTTCTATTTTTAATTGATCAATTAATATATCGTAAAATTTTCTATCATCATAAAACTCTCCAGCTACTAATAATTTTAATTGTTGAGTATTTGAAGTTTGAGTAAGATTTTTCTTTTTTATCAAAGCCATTGCTTCGAGTAATAAGTCTAGTCCTTTATACTTTCTAATAAATCCAAAAAATAAAAGAATAATATCTTTTTGATGCAAATTTAAATTTTCTCTTGCTTGAGCTTTGGGTATAATTTCACCAAAATTATCGTATAGGGGATGAGGTATAAGTTGTGCTGGTTGTATTGAAAAATGTTTTAAATCTTTCAAAACATTTTGGCTCATGCATATAAAAGCATCTATAGGTTTTACAAAATATTTTGTGAAAATAGTGTCGCCAATTCTTTTTTCATGTGGAATAATATTATCTGCAATACAAATGATTTTAGTTGTTTTATTCCACTTTACAATTCTTAAAATTGTTCCAAAACAGGGCCCCATAAAAGGAAGCCAAAACCTTACTACTATAATGTTTGGCTTTAGTTTTTTTAGTTTAAAACCAATTTTTATCCAATTAAATGGGTTGATAGAATTAATACAAGAAATAATATGTAAACCTTTAGGTGCTTGCTCTGTAGATAATTGCGATTTTCCTGGAAAAAGAAAATTAGGGTATTGTAATGAAAAACTAAAGATTGTTGTTTGATAACCTTCTTCTATAAATTGTTGTGCTAATCTTTCATTAAAAGTTGCAATACCACCTCCACGTAATGGAAAGGCTGAGCCTATAATGACAATATTTTTTTTTGATGACTGCAAAAAGTGAATTGAGTTAAAGTCCTATTTTTTGTGCAATTAAATATTCATTACGTGTTGCAGAATTTCTAGAGATTAATTCAGCAACAAACCCAGTTAAAAATAATTGCATACCTATAATCATTATAACCAGAGCTATATAAAAAGCAGGTCTATTGGTTAAAGCAAAATGACTATCAAGCATTTTAGCTATTATTAAATAGATGCTCATAAATAAACCAATTAAAAAACACAGTGTTCCGTATAAGCCAAAAAAATGCATGGGTCTTTTACCAAATTTGCTCACAAAATTTATTGTGGCTAAATCTAAAAATCCATTAATAAATCTTTCCCAACCAAATTTTGTTACACCAAATTTTCTTGGTCTGTGTTCAACAACTTTTTCACCAATTTTTTTAAATCCATTCCATTTAGCTATTACAGGTATGTATCTGTGCATTTCGCCATATACTTCAATGCTTTTTACTACATTATTTTTATAGGCTTTTAAGCCACAATTAAAATCGTGTAGTTTAATGCCACTACTCATTCTTGCAGCAGCATTAAAAATTTTTGATGGTATATTTTTGGTTAAGGTATTATCATATCTTTTTTTCTTCCAACCACTAACAATATCAAAATTTCCTTCATGAATCATTTTAATTAGTGATGGTATTTCATCTGGACTATCTTGCATATCAGCATCCATGGTAATTATAACATCTCCTTGAGCGGCTTTAAAGCCTTCATTTAATGCAGCACTTTTACCATAATTTCTTTGAAATTTAATGCCTTTGAAATTTGAGTCTGCAGATGAAATTTGAGTAATTACATTCCAACTATTGTCAGTACTTCCATCATCAATTAATATGACTTCGTAACTTATATTATTTTCTGTAGTTACTTTAGTAATCCACTTGCATAAGTCTGGCAAAGACTCATCTTCATTAAATAAAGGAATAACTATTGATACATTCATAATTAGTTACTAGATTTTGATTTTGTTACAACAGTGCCTAATAATGATCCTAAAACACCTAAAAATAAAATGCTCATAATGCTACCAGCAAAATATTTATACGATTCTACTTTTTTTCCTAAAACTAAAGCCTGATCTAAATTTTCTTCAAATAATTTTGGTTCAATGGTTCCAGATTGTTTCAACTGCTCAATACTTGCTAATAGTTTTTGATGAATATAATCTGGAAAGAAAACTTTAGTTTCCATCAACATAAAAATAAAATAAATACAAGTAATTACTGCAGTTACTTTAAATCCATAAGAAAATAATTCTGAAAACTTTTGCAATGTAGGTTGTTCTTTTTTCAGCATTACAACACTGATTAAAACACCTAAAAGAATTAAAAGACCAAAAACAAAAACAGTCCATTCTGCAAAAACTGTTTGTGTAAAATGAGTAATAGATTTAAATACTATTAATAAAGCTGCAATGGTTAAGCCTTTCTGTATATGAGTTTTTTGTTGCATATTAGTTTTTAAAGAGCTTTCCTTTATTTATGGTTCCTAAAATTTTACCATTTAATGACCTATTAAAAATAGAAGTATTATAGGATTTGCTTTTATTGTTTTCTTTAGTTAGTACAAATTTATCTTTAGTGCTAAATAATGTTAATTCAGCAACTTCACCCACTTCAATTGAGTTTTTCGGTATGTTAAAAATTGCTCTTGCATTATGACTGAAAAGATCTATTATATCAGTAATTAATAAGTTTGGTGCAACTTCTTGTAAAACTGAAAATGCAGTTTGTAAATTAATCATACCAAAGCTAGCTTTATCAAATTCACAATCTTTGTAATCTGAATGTAATGGTACATGATGAGATGCTATACAATCAATTTTACCTTCAACAACTGCTGTTCTTAAAGCCATCATCTCTGTCTTAGTTCTTAATGGGGGATTCACTTTTAAGTTACTATCGTAGTTGACTAAATCTTCATCGCAAAACAATAAATGATGTGGTGTTACACTACAAGTAATGTTTAATCCTTCTTTTTTAGCTTCATGAATAAGGTTAATTCCTTTAATGGTTGATACGCCTGAAATGTGTAATCGGCCATTAGAATATCTTAATAATTCAATATCTCTTTTTATCATTAAAATTTCAGCAAAACTTGGAATTCCTGCTATACCTAATTGTGTAGAAACAATCCCTTCATTCATACTTCCAAGCTTGGTAAAACTGTTTTCAACCGGTTTTTGAATTAATGTTCCATTAAAACTATTTACATATTGTAAAGCCTTTAAAAATAAGGCTGCAGATTGAACAGGTAAATCACCATCTGAAAAAGCAATAGCACCATGATTAAACATATCATACATTTCGGCTAATTCTTTTCCTTCTGTATTTTTTGAAATAGCACCTATTGAATGAATATGAACTGGTAAATTTTTAGATTTCTCGTTAATATAATTTACTTGGCTTTGATTTGATATGGTTGGGTTGGTATTGGGCAACATTAAAATTCTTGTAAAACCACCAGCTTGAGCTGCAAGGGCAGCAGTTTCGAAGGTTTCATTTTGTTCAAAACCTGGTTCTCCAATTTTAGTAAAAGTATCTACAAAACCTACTGAAACCATTAAGTTTTCATGCTCAAATATTAATGCGTCTTCATCATTTATATCAGTTTCAATATTTGCAATTAAACCATCAACTATAAGTATATCCTTCAATTGCTGATGGTAAGGACTAGTTTTATCTATTATTTCTGCTTTTTTTAAAAGTATTTTCATCAAACTGAGTTATTAATGAGATGTATACTAACAATTTCTCTACAAATGTAAAGCTTGAAAATAACTTATTGTTACTTTATGTAACTAACCCGATTTTTTTAATTAGAATAAGTTTATTTTGCAGCAATTTAATTTAAAGTTCATGATACAATCTAAGCATCCTGCTGTTTTATTATTAAATGATGGCACTTTTTTACATGGTTTTCAATTTGGAGCAAAAGGAACATCAATGGGTGAAATTTGTTTTAATACTGGAATGACAGGATATCAAGAAGTTTTTACAGATCCAAGTTATAGTGGTCAGGTATTAATCATGAATAATGTTCACATAGGAAATTATGGCACTAAAATTTCTGATGTTGAAAGTGATAATGTAAAAATCAAAGGACTTATCTGTAAAAATTTAGAAGAAATTTATAGTAGGGCACAAGCAGATGATAATTTACTTGCCTACTTAACCAAAAACAATATTGTTGCGATTGAAGGAGTAGATACAAGAGCTTTAGTTACTCATGTTAGAACAAAAGGAGCTATGAATTGTATTATTTCTTCTGAAATTTTTGATATTGATGAGTTGAAAAAACAATTAGAAACTTGTCCAGATATGAATGGACAAGAATTAGCAAGTTCTGTTAGTACAAAAGAAGTTTACGAACTTGGAGATTCAAGTTCAAAACATAGAGTAGCAGTTTTAGATTTTGGTATTAAGAAAAATATTTTGAATTGCTTGGTCGAAAGGGGAGTTCATGTTAAAGTGTTTCCTGCAAAAACAAATCTTGCTGAGTTAAAAACTTTTAATCCCTCAGGATATTTTATTTCAAATGGGCCTGGAGACCCTGCAGCTATGCCTTATGCTGTTGCTACTATTAAAGATATTTTAAAAGAAGAAAAACCTGTGTTTGGTATTTGTTTAGGTCATCAATTATTAGCATTGGCCAATAATATTCCAACTTATAAAATGCATCATGGGCATCGAGGCTTAAATCACCCAGTTAAAAATGTTATCACAGGAAAGAGTGAAATCACCACTCAGAATCATGGCTTTGGTATAGAGCCTGAAGCTGTTAGAAAAAACAATAATATCATCATTACACATATTAATTTGAATGATGATAGTATAGAAGGTATTAAACTAAAAGATAAACCTGCATTTAGTGTACAATATCATCCAGAAGCTACACCTGGTCCTCATGATAGCAGATATTTATTTGATGAGTTTGTGGCTCTAATGAATTAATTTTACTACATGAACATTCATATTATCAACGGACCTAATTTAAATCTTCTAGGAACCCGAGAAATTGACATATATGGTAATCAGTCTTTCGAAACATACTTTAAAGAACTTCAAAAACAATTCCCATTAGTTCAAATAACTTACTTTCAAAGTAATGTTGAAGGAGAAATTATTAATGAATTACAACGTGTTGGATTTATTACTCAAGGTATTGTATTAAACCCTGCTGGTTATAGTCATACTTCAGTTGCCATTGCTGATGCTGTTTCTGCAATTCAAGCTCCAGTTGTTGAAGTTCACATCTCTAATATTTTTGCAAGAGAAGAGTTTAGAAAACATTCATTTGTTTCTTCAAAAGCAAAAGCAGTAATGAGTGGGTTTGGACTAGATGGGTATAGATTGGCAATTGATTGGTTGATACAGCAAGCTGCATCTCTATAAATTTTAATTAATATTTCATGCAAACAAATAAACCAAAGTTGGTAGTGCTTTCTGGTGCTGGCATTAGTGCTGAAAGTGGTTTAAAAACTTTCAGAGATGCTGATGGTCTTTGGGAGGGTCATAATGTTTATGAAGTAGCAACACCAAGAGGATTTGCCTCTAACCCTAAATTGGTTTTGGATTTTTATAATATGAGAAGAAGAGATGTTTCCAAAGCAATGCCTAATGCTGCTCATATTGAATTGGCAAATTTAGAAAGTGATTTTGATGTAACTATTATTACACAAAACATAGATGATTTACATGAAAGGGGAGGAAGTTCCAATGTTCTTCATTTGCATGGAGAAATTTTTAAAATGCGAAGTGTTTTTGATACTGAAACTATTTATGAAATAAGAGATGATATTAATGTTGGTGATAAAGCCCCAGATGGTTATCAATTACGTCCACACATAGTTTGGTTTGAAGAACAAGTACCTATGTTAGAATTTGCTGTGCCTATAATTGAAAGTGCTGATGTCTTTGTTATTATTGGTACTTCTTTGCAAGTATATCCTGCTGCATCATTAATCAATTTTGCTTCAAAAGAAATTCCAAAATTTATCATTGATAAAAAAGTTCCTCATACAAATGGAATTCAAAATATAAAAGCTATTGAATCTACAGCTTCTCAAGGTTTGCTTCAATTAAAAGAAGAACTCAATAAATTATTTTAACTAAAAAAAACTCCTCGAAATTTCGAGGAGTTTTTGTATGAATTAAGGTTGAACCGGAACTTGCTTTTTCAGTTGCAGTTTAAATTCTAATCTACGATTAATAGCCCTTGCTTCTGGTTTATCATTACCCTTCTCATCAGTTTCAGGTTCAATTGGGCAACATTCTCCATAACCTTTAGTTGATAAACGTTTTTCGTCAATATTGTATTTGCTGATTAAATAAACTTTAGCAGCATCTGCTCTACGTTGAGAAAGGTTTAAATTGTATTTAACATCACCTTTTTGGTCGGTATAACCACCAATTTCAACATACATTCCTGCCTCTCTATTCATCATAGCTGCTAATGAGTCTAAACTCTCTTTATATTCATCTAAAATATTTGCTGAATCAAAATCAAATCTTACTATCAATGGTTTTTCCTCTGTAATAACTGGAGGTTTAGGAGGAATTGGTGTCATAAACCAATCACTAACATTTAATGTATCAATATTGAAATCTGCAACTATATCTTTTGTAGAAGGTTCATATTTATCTTTTGTTGCATTTCCTTTGAAAGAATTAAACGGATCTGATTCTATAAAATACATACCCTTTTCATCTGTTGAAACAGTTGGTAAAGTAATGCCAGCATCATTAACAACACTAATATTTGCTCCTGGTATTGGTGCACCAGTTTTACTATCAACAACTTTTCCTGTAACCCATTTTTTAATAAGCTTGTTGGCAGTGTATAGTTCTAAACAACATTCACTACCTCTATCACTACTGATATAAAAATTTCTTAATAAAAACTTATCATCATTACTAAAGAAATATTGTTCATCTTTTTGTGAGTTAACAGGATATCCTAAATTTTTAGGTTCGCTCCATGTACTTCCAAAACTTCCTTTAGAAACAAATAAATCATAACCACCCATACCTATTCTACCAGCTGAAGAAAATACCAATTGATAACTTGGTGTGTGATAGAAAGGTGTTGTTTCATCATCAGCACTATTTATAGGTTCACCTAAATTCATAGATGAACTAATTTGATCATTATTCATTGCTGCATACCAAATATCAAATTTTCCTTTTCCGCCAGGTTTATTAGAAGCGTATAAAAAATATTTTCCATCTGCTGTAATACTTGGCTGTTGGCTACTATAACCCTCTGCGTTAATATCTGCACCAAGTTTAACTGGGTCAGACCAAGTGCCTTGCTCAGTTAAATTAGACTGATAGATTGCTGCAATTTTTGGTCCTTGAATAGGCCATCTGGTAAAGAATGCAGTTTTGCCATTTGCAGTAAAACATGCACTACCTTGGTGCATGCCATCAGCAGATGGTAATGGTAATTTTTCTGCAGTTAATCCATTTTCAGTTACAAATAAACTGTTATGATGAATAACTTTTTTTTGTTTGTTAATTAATAAAGTATCTGGTCTTGATGAAGTAAAATATAATTTACTGTTAACCACGTAAGGTGCTGTGTTTTGACCATGTTCTGTTGTGTTAATTCCTTGTGGCATTTTGTTAACAACAAATAATTTTTGTTCGTTGCTTTTCATTTGAGCCATAATGAATTTCAAGTTCTTTAGTTCATCATTGGCTTTTTTAGTGTATTCATCTTCAGTTTTATAATCTGCTAAAAATGCAGTAAATGCAGCTTCTGCATCTGAATATCTAGCTAATGCTCTTAAACAAACTGCATGATTATAAGAAGCAATTGGGTATTTAGTTTTATCTACTTTAGCATACCAAGGTTCAGCATTAAAAAAGTTATTTAAATTGTAATAGCATTCTCCAATTCTGTTAGTTACACTATTAATTACATCAGATTCAGGAATTACATTTGGTTTTTGAATAGAATCTTTTTTTTGCTTCACAGGTCTTACAGCATAAGGATTATAATCAACATTAACTTTACCTGGACCTTTTTTATCGGTTAAAAATCTTTCGTAGTAAATAGCTGCTGACTGCCAATCTCCCTTAGCATAAAATTTATCAGCCTCACGTTTATAATCTTTAATATATTGAGCTTGTAAAGAAATAGAAGTAGTTAGTGAAAGAAAAATAAGCAGCGATATTGACTTCATCAATTTCATGTGTAATTATTTCTGTATGATTAAATAGTTTTTTATGACAATTAATTTTAAGCTGACATTTATAGTCTAGGACAAATAAATGGTTGATCGCTTAAACTTCTTCTTGTTTTGCCTGTAAACGATAATGAAAGTTCAAAGCTATTTGTTGCACCTGCCATTCTTCCTAAATCAGATGTATTAGCATCGTAGCTTAAACCCAAAACAAAATCTTTATAATAAAAACCTGCAAAAGGAACTAATGCATCTTTAAATCTGTAATTGGCTCCACACAAAAAATCAAATCCTTCACCACCTTTAATTTGAGCATAAGCTCCAATCATTTTTTCTTCTGCAGTTCCTTGTTTTAAATACAAAGCATTTGGTGTTAAACTAACTCTTTCACTTAAATTAATTCTTAATCCTCCATGTAATGTAAATCTCATGGGAACTCTAGCATCTGAGTTTGAGGTAAACTTATCTGTGGGTTGTGTTAAATGAGCAACAGAAAAACCAACAAATGCATTAGATTTTTTATAAGGAGTAGCATCAAAATATAAAATACCCATTCCTAAATCTAAAGCAGTTTGAGATGGGTTTAAAATAACTTCGTTCGATAAAATTGATGGATCAAAACCACCAGGAACAATTGGATTGTATTGATTACCATATTTGAATTTAGATAAATCAAATCTTCTATTGATTACACCACCATTAATACCTATAGTTATATGATGAGTACCTTGTTTGCCAAATTTTATTCCTGTATATGCTACAGAAGCATATGGAGTAAAATATTTATAGCCACCATTACCAGCTGATTGTTGAAATAAACCAACACCGAAATTTAAGTTTTTACTGGTAGCTATTTCTCCTGCTACACCAATGCTTACAAATCCATTATCAATGTTGGTCCATTGACTTCTGTAAATTGCTGCAACACGATAATCTCCATCCATAACCCCTGTTAATGCAGGATTTAACCATTGAGGATAAACATAGTATTGAGAAAAATGAGGATCTACTTGTGCTTGTGTGTTAACGGAAAATAATACTGTTAATAAAACTAAAGTAGATTTGAATAATTTTTTTAGCATGAGCAAGTGTTTTCTAAAAATGAAATCTTAAAAAAGTGGAATGCAAATCTAATGTTTGAGACCAATAATTTAATATTTTTTTAACTAAAAAATAGGTTTAAGGGCACTAAACTAAGGTTTGAATTTAAAACTACAAAATGTAAAAGCTGTTTAATTGAAAATCATTGATATTTTGATTAAATAATATTTCTTTTTAGCTAAAAAATTAGCTAAAGTTCTACATTAAATTTTTCAGTTAACAGTTTTATACTTTTTACAACTTCATCGTCTACAGGAATTCCATTCAATTTTCGTTCTAATTCAATTATTCTTTCGGGATCACCTGGTATTAATACAGTTTGATGGTTATTAATTGGTTTTGTGTTTCTAAATCTTTCAATCCACACATCCATATTTTGTTTAAAATGTTCTGCAGATTGAAAAGCATCAATTCTCATAGCACCAAAAAAATGCCCAAGACCTTCACCAGGCATATTAGTGGGTAATGGTATATAAGCAGGGAAGGGTGGTGCCCAAGGTCCGAATGACGCTCCACTCAAAACTCCAGAAAAAATATCAACAATACTACCTAAAGCATAGCCTTTATGACCGCCATGTTCTCTATCTGAACCTAATGGTAGTAAAGCTCCATTTTCTTTTAATATATGAGCATTTGTTGTAGTATGGCCATTTTTATCCTGAGCCCATCCCTCAGGGATTGATTCATTTTTTCTTTGAGCAATTTCTAATTTACCATTTGCTGCAGTTGTAGTTGCAAAATCTGCTACAAAAGGAGGTTGATTTTTTGCTGGAATTGCAACAGCAATAGGATTTGTACCTAGCATTTTTTCTAATCCAAAAGTTGGGGCAACTAATGCACTGGCATTGGTCATTGCAATGCCAATCATATCTTGTTCTAAAGCCATCATTGCATGATAGCCTGCAATTCCAAAATGATTACTATTTTTAACACAAACCCAGCCTGTACCAGAAATTTTTGCTTTTTCAATTGCCAATTTCATGGCAAAAGGAGCTGCAATTAATCCTAAAGCTTTATCTGCATCAATAGTTGCTGTTGATGGGGTTTCATGAATAATTTTTATTTTAGGTATAGCATTTATTCTTTCTTGTTCCCAAAGCCTTACATAGCCCATTAATCTTGCAATACCATGACTATCAATGCCTCTTAAATCGGCACTAATTAAAATATCTGATGCTTGTATTGCATCAGAAAGAGCACAACCCATCTTTAAAAATATTTTTTGGCAAAAAGTATGTAGTTGTTCGGCTGAATATACCTTCATGAAAATTGTTTAAATGTGCAAAATAATTATAGTTGAAAATACTTTTTCAATGAAATGTTGATTTTTATATTTTGTTTTTTTGTTTAAAAAACATTTATTTTGTTGCTGTTCTTACAAAGAAAGAATAAAATCTTTATGCTTGTAGCAGTTTCTCCTTCTAATAATAATAAAGTTGAATTAAAAGAAATTCCGTATTCGCACATCATTGCAAAGCGAATAATGGATATTTTAATTTGCCTAATGGTTTTGCCAATTGCTCTACCACTAATTATTATTGGAAGCATAGCTATGGCATTAAATTCTCGGGGTCCAATTATTTTTAAACAAAAACGAGTTGGATTAAATGGTATTCCTTTTACTATGTATAAAATAAGAACAATGGTGCATAGTAAAAATGGATATGTAGATCATACGGTAAAAGATGATGCAAGAATTACACCTGTAGGTTATGTGTTAAGAAAATCAAAGATTGATGAATTGCCACAAATTGTGAACGTTTTAAAAGGCGATATGAGCATTATTGGTCCAAGACCAGAAAGAATTGATATTGTTGAACATTATTCTAAACAAAACGAATTTTATAGTCATCGGCATACCATTAAACCAGGCATTACTGGATGGGCTCAAGTGCATAAACCAATGGCAACACCTGCAGAAAATTTAGAAAAACTTGAGTATGATTTATATTACATCAATAACCATTCTTTAAAACTTGATGTAGAAATTTTAGCCAAAACAATAGGTGTGGTTAAAAATTTAGAAAGTCTTTAATTGCTTTTATAAGCCTGAACAACTTCTATAATATTAGGGTAGGTTTTACTTTTAAAAGTTTCCCATTCACTCCAGTTCATCCAAATAATTTGTTCTATATCTTCTTCGGATTGTGGAATAAATTTTTCTGAGGAATTAGTTTGCATTAAATACCACCAAGTTTCTTTTATCACTTCTTCTTTCAACCATTTATCAAAATATTGATGATAAGTTTTACATAAAAAATTCAAAAGTTCGGCATGTTGAATTCCTGTTTCTTCTTGTACTTCTCTTGCAGCACATGCTTCAATACTCTCGCCTTCATCTAATTTACCTTTAGGTAAGTCCCAATGATTTCTTCTAAAAATAAAAAGCAATTCTTTTCTTTCATTAATAACTAAACCACCTGCTGCAATTATTTTTTTTAGTGCCATTGTTACAAAAAAAATCTTTTTAATAATATGGAGCAAGTAAATTTGCTTTATGAGTGCAGATATTTTTTTAGCCGAACAATTATTAGATATCAAAACCATTAAAGTAAATGTTCAACAACCTTATCAATGGGCCAGTGGTTGGAAAAGTCCAGTTTATTGCGATAATAGAAAAGTATTGGCACACCCAAAAGTTAGAAGTTTTATTGTAACCGAATTATGTAATACCATAAAAACAAAATTTGTTGAAGTTGATTTAATTGCAGGTGTTGCCACTGCAGGCATTCCTTGGGGTGCACTAGTAGCAAACGAATTAAATTTACCGTTTTGTTATGTTCGACCACAACCCAAATCTCATGGTTTAAATAATCAGGTTGAGGGTGATTATGCAACAAATCAAAAAGTAGTGGTTATAGAAGATTTAATTTCTACAGGGAAAAGTAGTATTAAAGTTATTGAGGTTTTGCAGCAATTAGAATTAAATGTGAATGGCTTAGTAAGTATTTTTAATTATGGATTTGTTGAGGCAACAGAGGCTTTTAGAGTCATTGATGTTCCTTTCTTTTCAATTACAAATTTTAATGCACTTTTACAAAAGGCCATTGAAAAAAATATTATTCAAGAAAAAGATTTAGCAGTAATTAAAGACTGGCAACAGAACCCAGCAACATGGAATACTGTTGTTACAAAATAGAATTTATGAGTGAATCAATGTATTATGGGTCTTATTTACAAACAGAAAAAATTTTAGATAGTCAATTTCCTGTTAGTTTTAGAGAAGGCAACACGCCTGCTCATGATGAAATGTTATTTATTATCATTCATCAAGCTTATGAATTATGGTTTAAACAAATTTTATTTGAGTTAGATTATTGTTCTACTGTTTTTGAACAAGAAACTGTAAATGATAATTCAGAAGATTTAAATTTAGTACGTCATAGATTACAACGAGTCATTAAAATTATGCAACTACTCAATCAACAAGTAGAAGTGCTAGATACGATGACTCCATTAGATTTTTTAGAATTCAGAAATTTGTTAACTCCATCATCAGGCTTTCAAAGTAAACAGTTTAGATTAATAGAAGCAAAGCTTGGTTTGCAAATGGAAAAAAGGCATCATAAAGATTATTACAAAAGAACTGATGAAGGTGGATTTAATGCAAAAGATTATCAAGAAATTAATCAAACAGAAGCTAAGAAATCTATTCAAGAACTTATTAATAATTGGTTAGAAAGATTGCCATTTTTTGATGCAAAATATTGGAACGAAAATGCTGCTGACAGTAATTTTATGCAACACCCTTTTTGGGAAAAATATACTCAAGTTTACCAATCTGGATTAACTGAAAGAGAGCAACAAAAATTTGCAGATTTTAAGTATGTTTTCTTTGATGATACATCACAAATTTCTGATGTTGAAATTCAAAAAAATCTTCGATCTAGTTTTTCAGCAAAAGCCTTAAGGGCTGGGCTTTTCATTATGTTGTACAGAGATTTCCCTATGTTTCAAACTTCCTATCAAATATTAGATGCTTTAATTGAAATTGATCACTCAATGGCAACTTGGAGGCATAAACATTTAGTTATGGTTAGAAGAATGATTGGTATGAGAGTTGGCACAGGAAATACTTCGGGTGCCGGTTATTTAGAAGGTGCTTTAAACAAGCATTTTGTTTATAAAGAAATTTCGGGTTTGGCAACTTTTTTAATAGAGCGTAAAAAGCTTCCTAGTTTACCAGAAAAACTCATGAAAGAGTTAGGTTTTTTTGCTTCATAACTATAAAATCATTTCATGCCATCATCTTACGAGAAAGAAAATTCTTTAAGCGAAGTACATGAATCTGTAGATACTACATTGCCAAAAAAAGGGCTAAGAAAGTATGCAGCATTTATTGGTCCAGCTTATTTAGTGAGTGTTGGGTATATGGATCCTGGAAATTGGGCCACTGATTTACAAGGAGGTGCTAAATTTGGATATCAATTGATTTGGGTGTTGTTGATGAGTAACCTAATGGCTTTATTATTACAAGGACTTTCAGCACGTTTAGGAATTGTTCGACGAAGAGATTTAGCACAAGCAAATAGAGAAGCTTATCCACCTCTCATCAACTTTTGTTTATACATTCTTGCAGAAATAGCTATTGCAGCTTGTGATTTGGCAGAAGTATTAGGAATGGCATTGGGCTTACATTTATTATTTCCATCCATATCATTATTAGCTGGTGTTGGTATTACTGTTTTAGATACACTATTACTACTTTGGTTGCAAAGATTTGGAATTCGAAAACTAGAAGCTTTCATCATTGCATTAGTGGTTACCATTGGTGCCTGTTTTTTAATAGAAATATTTTTAGCCAAGCCAGATGTATCAGAATTAGTGAAAGGTTTTGTGCCTACTTCATTAAGCAATGAAGCTTTATATATTGCTGTGGGTATCATTGGTGCAACGGTAATGCCTCATAATTTATACTTACATAGTGCTTTAGTGCAAACACGAAAAATTGGTAAGGATGCTTTAAGTATTAAAAAAGCTTTAAAGTATAATTTAATCGATAGCACAATTGCATTAAATGCTGCATTTTTTGTAAATGCAGCAATCTTGGTATTAGCTGCTTCTGTTTTTTTTACAACAGGAAATTCTGATGTTGCAAAAATTGAAGATGCCCATCATTTGTTAGATGGATTATTAGGCACAAACCTAGCTCCATTATTATTTGCTGTTGCTTTAATTGCTGCAGGACAAAGCAGTACAGTTACAGGAACACTAGCAGGACAAATTGTAATGGAAGGTTATTTAAAGCTGAGAATTAATCCATGGTTACGCAGATTAATTACTCGTTTAATTGCAATTGTTCCGGCTGTTATTGTAATCATGGTTTTTGGTGATGAAAAGTTAGACGATCTACTGGTATTTAGTCAGGTTATTTTAAGTCTGCAATTAGGTTTTGCTGTTATTCCACTAATACATTTTGTAAGTGATAAAAAAACAATGGGAGAATTTACCATTAAACCCTTAACTCAATTCGTTGCATGGTTAGTGGCAGCCATTTTAGTTTTTTTAAATGTAAAGATGGTTGTTGATGCGTCTTTGGAAGTTTTTAAAGAAGATGGAAATATAGGTTGGAAAATAACAATTATTATTTTAGGATTAATTTTTTTATGGTTGTTTTTAATGATGACATTTTTACCAGTTATCAAAAAGAATTTACAAAAATCTTCTTCAAAAATTCATAATGAATCAACTCCACTTTCTAACCTTGAGTTGAAGCCAATTACTCGAATTGCAGTGGCATTAGATTTTACAAAAAATGATGAAAGATTAATAGCAAATGCTTTAAGTCAGGGTGGAAAAAATGCTACATATGTTTTACTGCATATTGTAGAAAGTGCTTCAGCAAAATATCTAGGAAGCGATTCTGATGATGTTGAAACCAGAGTTGATGCTGCAAGATTGAAAGAGTATCAACAACAGCTTTCAGACTTAGGATATACAGTTCAAACTTTTTTAGGTTATCGAAATAGGATAAAAGAAATTGTTAGAATAGTAGATGAAAGTAATGCTGAACTTCTAATTATGGGAGCACATAGGCATACAGGAATAAAAGATTACCTATTTGGTGAAACCATAGATGCTGTAAGACATCTACTTAAAATACCTGTTCTCATCATTAATGTTTCATAATAAGTGGCATTAGTTCTACTCAGTTTTTAGTTTATTACCTGAAATGAAATATAAAAAAGGGACTTTTTTTTTATTTTAATTTTCTAGCTAAAGTTTTGTTAAATAACCTTATTTTTATCCCCTTAAATAACGGTAAAATTCATCAGCATCATTTAGAACATTTTGTTCTTACACAATTTTATTTTTTATGCTAAAAAAAATCTCTACTCTCTTTGGTAACAAACTTACCCTACTCGTAACTGGTTTTTTGTTCTTAAATACACTATCTGTACAATCTCAAACAGATTATTCTATTGGAACCGGAACTGTTGGTAATACCGGTACAACATATCCAGCACCTTTACAAGATTGGTATGAAGGATCAAGAATGCAATTTTTGTATAGAGCATCTGAATTAACAGCTGCTGGCATGAATTCTGGTAACATTATAGCAATTAAATATAATGTTACTAATTTAAATACATTTTCTGGTGATATTCCTCAAATGAGAATCAAAATTGCTCAATTACCAACAGCATCATTAGGTACTAATACTTGGGAAAATGTACCATTAACAGTTTTTGGTCCTGTAAATTACGTACCTACTTTAGGTATTAACACTTTTACATTTCCTGCACCTTTTTTATGGAATGGTACTGATAATATTGTTATTGAAATTTGTAATGGAGATCCTGGAAATGCTGGATTTACTGATTATACAAATAATGTAACTGTTCCATGGACAACAGGTTTGGCTTTTAATGGTTCACACTCTTACAGAGCTGATGATTTAGGCAATCTTTGTAACACAACTACAACTACCAATACTGGAACTCAAACAACAAGACCAAATATTACGTTTACTTGGATGCCAGATGTAGATTGTGCTGGTACTCCAGTAGCAGGAACAGCTTCTGCTAATCCAACAATTGTTTGTTTAGGACAAACTATCACATTAACTACTACAGGGTCTACATCTGCTGGTGGCTTAAGTTACCAATGGCAAGATTCAATACCTGGTAGTTCAGGCTTTACTAATATAGTTGGAGGTACTACAAAAACTTTCGGAACAACTCAGCTAGTTACTACATGGTACAGATTAAAAATAAAATGTTCATTCTCGAATGATTCATCATATTCTAATGCAATTCAGGTAATATCTCCACCTGTTCCTGGGGGAGTATATACAATTAACAAAGGTGCTCCAACTAACTGGCCTGGAGGTACAAATTTTGCCAGCTTTAATGATGCTTATAATGCCATTAAATGTGGTATATCTGCTCCAACAACATTTAATGTTGTAGCAGGTTCTGGTCCATATTCTGAGCAACTAATTATTAATGGAAAAATTCCAAATTCATCCCCAACAAATACAATCACCTTTAATGGTAACAATAACGTAATTCAATTTGCTCCAACTAATGCTACTGAAAGAGCTGTTATTAAATTAAAAGGAGCTAAATATTTTATTTTCGATAGTCTACAAGTTGATGCATCTGCAGGAACTTATGGTATTGGTTTTCATTTATTGAACGATGCAGATTCAAATATCATCAGAAGATGTACTATATATTCTTCAACAACTAATATTACAGCTGGAAGCACTGCTGGTATTGCAATTTCTGGAGCAGATAATAGTGCAGAAGCTGTTGGTCCTGCATTATGTGATGTGAATAGAATTTCAAATAATAAAATCATTGGTGGATATTATGGGGTAACATTAACAGCAACTTTTGCTGGTGGAGCAAATGGTAATAATATTATAGAAAATAATAGTATTACAGATTTTTATCGTTATGGTATTTTTGTAAAAGCTAGTTATAATACTATAATTGAACAAAATAGAATTAGCCGTCCTACAAGAACAACTTTAGGTGCTTTTGACGGTATTTATTTTAATACTCAAAGTAATACAGCACATATTTTTAGAAACAGAATATTCTCTCCTTTTAAAGCAAATACTACTAATACAAATATCAGTACTGGTATTAATTTAGATAATGCAAGTGCATCTGCTGGTAATGATTATTTAATAGATAATAATCTGATTTATGATTTTGTGAGCAATGGTGCTCAAGTGGGTTTAGGTAATACTAGTACAGGAAATGTTCAATATGTTCACAATACTGTAGCACTAGCTGATGATTTATCATCATCAACTACAACCACTCGTGGTTACAGTCAAACTGGTACTGCTGCAAGTATTGTATTAATTAATAATTTATTTTCAATTAGTAGAGGAGGAACAGGTACAAAACATTGTATTTATCTTACTACTTTACCGGTTTTTGCTGATAATAATAACTATGATATGAGTGCTGCTTCAGGTACACAGAATCATATTGGTTTTTTTACTGCAAATAGAAACACTTTAGCACAATGGCAAGCTGCAACTGCTCAAGATGCAACAAGTATTACAGTACCACCGGTATTTTTCCAACCAAATCCAGCTTCTGATACCAGTAATTATTCTCCTACAAATGCAGCAATGGATAATAAAGGTTTCCCTATTGGATTTAATTATGATATCAAGAATAGCCCAAGAGATCCAAATACTCCAGATATTGGCTGTTACGAATTTGTACCACCTCCTTGTGTGCCTGGTTCATTAAATGGTACTACTACTGTTAGAATTTTTGGGGTTAAAGTGGCAGGTGATACTACCATTTGTGAAAATACAGAAATTAGATTGGGTGTTGATGTAGTTGGACCTTATGGATCTTCTCAAACATTCCAATGGCAAAGAGTTAAAACATTAGCAGGAACACCTGAAACCCTTGGTAGCCCTATGGTACTTCCTGATACTATTTTTTCAACAAATGATACATCGTATTATTTTAGATGTAAAATTTCTTGTTTAGGAACAGATTTCTTCACTAATTGGAGAAAAATTAGTTCTATCCCTGCAATGCCTGTGGGTAATTATACAATTAATAGTGGTTCTCCTTCGAATTATACATTTGGTGTTGCTGGTGGCAATTTCCAAACTTATGATACAGCAGTAAGAGCCATGCGTTTTTGTGGAATTAAAGGGTCACCAGGAAATGTAGTATTTAATGTTGTACCATTAAGTGGACCTTATTACGAACAAGTAAAAATTGATACTGTAATGGGGGCTACTCCAACAAGACAAGTAGTATTTAAAGGTAATAATACAACACTAGCATTTCCTCCTGGTCAACCTACATTAAGTGCAGAAAGAGCAGTAATTAAATTAACAAGAGCTGACTTTATTAATTTTGATAGTTTAGTAATTGATGCATCAACAGCTCCAAACTTTGGATATGGGGTACATTTATTAAATAATGCAGATTCAAATTCAGTAACTAATTCAACAATTTTAGTAAATCCAACTTCAGTTGGTCAAAATTTTGGAGGTATAGTTGTTAATGCAGTAGATGCAGGTATTATTAATACAGGTAATACACTTTGTGATGGTAATAATTTTTCTAATAATAAAATTTCTGGGGGATATTATGGTATTGTATTAGCTGGTGGTACATCTGCTGCTACTCAAATTACTGATAATATTATAAGTAATAATACCATTTCAGATTTTTATAATACAGGTATTTATGTTGCTGGTACCAGAAACACAAATATTTCTAAAAATACCATTTCACGACCAACAAGAACTCCTGTTTCTTTAGGTTATGGTATTTATTTTACTGCTGCACAATCTTTAAATTGTAATATTTCTGAGAATAGATTCACTAGCTTCTATGGAGGTGCTCCAACTGGTAATACAGGTACTTACGGAATTTACTTTAATAATATAGATGCTACTACTGGTAATGAAAATAGAGTAATTAATAATGCATTCTACAACCTAGATGGTATTGGAGTTGTCTATGCTCTTTATAATAATGGTTCTGATAATGTACTTTATTATCATAATTCTATTGCCATTGATAATCCTGGAGCTGCAGCTATTGGTGCATCAGCAGGTTTTTACCAAACTGTATTAGCAAGTGGCATTCAATTTAAAAATAATATTATTAGTATTAACAGAGGCGGAACTGCTTTCAAATATGGCATAAACCTTACTACACCAACTACTGCTGGAAGTATTGAATTTAATAATAATATATATTTTATAGATCCATCTTCAAGTAATGGATTTATTGGTGCATTAAATGGTAATAGAGCCACCTTATCTGAATGGCAAAATGCCTTTACACCTGCCCAAGATTTACAATCGTTTAACTACGATCCAATTTATACTAATACCTCGACTGGTGATTTAAAACCTCAATTTTATTTAATAGATAATCAAGGTGCTAATCTTGGGGTTACTACAGATATATTAAATGTTACACGTTCAGCTACACCTGATATTGGTGCATGGGAATTTACAGCAGCTACTTGTCCTACACCTTTAGTAGCTGGTACAGCATCTGTTACACCAAGTTCTGGAATTTGTTTAGAAGTACCAATTCAATTGAACTTAACTGGTAATTCATCTTTAGGAACTATCAATTTCCAATGGCAAGATTCCATTGCTGGTGGAACATGGCAAAATTTAGGTCCTTTGAAATATTCGCCAGTTTATGATACAGTTTCATCAATAAGAAACTTTTATCGTTGTAAAGTAACCTGTGCTCAGTCTGGTGTTTTTGTTTATTCAACAGTTGCTCAATTAACTTTAAATACTATAATGCCAGCAGGTACCTACACTATTGATAGTGCAATGGCCACAAATTATACAGGTATTGCTGGTCAGAACTTTAATACTTTTAAAGAAGCTATTACAGCCATGTCTTGCGGTATTTTAGGTTCTGTTGTTTTTGATGTTAAGAAAGGTACTTATGTTGAAAGAGTTACTGTACCTTATGTTCCTGGAACTTCATCCACTAAGACCATTACATTCCAAGGTTTTGGAGGTATTTCTTCAGATAAAATAGTAAGATGGGGAACTACTTATTTTGATACAAACTATGTTTTAAAATATGATGGCTGTACCTATGTTACTTTCAAAAATTTAACTTTAGAAAATACAGCAACACTTTATGGTAGAGTAGTAGAGTTTGGAAGTAATTCATCGAACAATAGTATTTTAAATTGTAACATCAAAGCTCAGTCAGTTGTTTCTACAACAAATGCACAAGCAGCTGTTTATTCAAACCCTACAAATGGCACTAACATTACCATAAAAGGGAATACAATTAACAATGGATCTAATGGTATTTATTTTGCAGGAACTTCGGCTGCCAATTTAACTAAACCAGGACATCTAATAGATAGTAATACTGTTACTGGTTCTTTTGGTACCGGTATATTTGTACAATTTACTAATAGAATGGTAGTTACCAGAAACTCAGTAAACTACAATGCTGCTTCTGGTGCTGGAATTGCTGGTATTTATGCTAATTACTGTGATACTAGTTTAAACTTATCAAACAATAAGATCAGTATTTCTAATACCACAGGAGCAACCAATGGTATTCAGTTAGTCAACTCAAGAAATACAACAGCAACTGGTGTTGCAAAAGTTAATGGCAATCAAGTATATGCCAACTCTAATAATACAGGTACTATTAATGGTTTATATATAACTAGTTCAGACGGAGTAGATGTATTAAATAATGTTGTTGGAATTAATAGTGCATCTGCAACGGGTGCATTTGGTATAACAAACTTCAATAATATAAATAACATTAAATATTATCACAATAGTGTTAATGTAACAGCTACTTCAACAACAAGTGCTGCAGCCCAATTGACACAAAGTGTTGCTGGAAATTTTGTCTTAAAAAACAATATCTTCTCAAACACAGGAGGTGGAAGAGCGATGTTTATGAATAATATATCGAACTTCTCATCAGATTATAATATGCTGTATGTAACTGGTACTAATTTAGTATATGGTGGAACTACCGGTTATGCAGATATTAATGCTTGGAGGGCTGCTGTTGGTGCAGATAAATGGTCTCTAGTTTATCCTCCTGCTTTTGTTTCAAATACCGACTTAAGACCAAACTTATCTAGTCCTGATGTTTGGGCTATACATGGTAGAGGTATTCAAAATAAAGGATACACTTCTGATATTAATGGAAATTATAGACCAGACTCATTATTAGTAGGTGCACCAGATTTAGGTGCTTATGAATTTTTCCCAACTTCTCAACCAACTGTTTTAACTGCAATTCCAGCAGTTCCAGCAGCGAATACTGAGCAAACTTTTTACTTAGGTTCAGATACTGTCATGAGAATTAAATGGGATTTAAATCCTCCACCTAGTGTTGAAGTAAGAAGATTTAGTGGAGTAGTGCCAACTGGTTTAGGAGCCCAGGCTCGCCCAGATTCTATGTATTTCTATACTCAAGTAACTACTCCAGGAACAACAACTTATACTGCCGATGTTAAACTATATTACATTGATCCTTGGTTAGGTTCTATTCCATCGGTGGCTAGTGAATATCAATTAGGTTTAGGAAAAACTACAGCTGGAAATTCATGGATAGTAGGATTCTCTAGTAGAAATGATGTACCTAAGAAATTGATTTATCAAAATAGTGTGACTTACTTGAATAAGTTTACAGGAATGTTTAATCAATATGCTCCTCCATTTATTCCTGAAAAAGAAACCAGTAATAAAGGCAAAGAATTCTGGGTTGCATACCCTAGAACAAGTTCTGGTGTAACTGAAACCTATCAACTATATTTAAGTGCAACAGAGCCAGCTTATGTAAAAGTTGATATAGATTGTATTAATTTCCACAGAACTTATAATATACCTGCCAATACAGTTGTGGTTTCTGATATTATTCCTTTAACAGCTAAACAAATTAACTCAGGTATTTTCTGTTCTGGAATTCATATAACCAGTGATGTGCCAATTGTAACCTATTCTCACGTTTGGGGTTCTGCCTCTTCTGGTGCTGGTATGTTATTACCAACAGGTACATGGGGTTATGAATATAGAATGTTAGGTCAAACTCAGGCTTATGGTGGAAATAATTATTCTTTCTTCTATGTAATTGCGAAAGAAGATAACACTAAGGTTCACATAGAACCAACAGTTTCTGTGCAAGCACCTGCTATTTCTACACCTCATGATATCATTTTGAATAAAGGAGAGTGGTATCAAGTTTTAGCTTCAAGTCAAACAGAAGAATTAAGTGGTAGTTTAATAACTTCTGTTGTAAATAGTGATGGAAAATGTTTCCCAATTGCTGTATTTAGTGGTAGTTCTAGAACTCAAAACCCTGTACCATGTTCTTCAGGTGGAGATTTTTTCATGACTCAGAATTTCCCAGGAACAGCTTGGGGTAAAAATTACCTAACAGCACCTACTTCTAGCTCTACTGGTGCAAATGTATTACAAGGTAACTTATTTAGGATTGGATTAAAAGATCCTACAACTAATGTTTGGATTAATAATGTTCAAGTTTACCCTGCAATTCCACCAACGCTACCAACAGGAATATTTAATTTAACTTACAATGCAGCAGGTCAATTTATTCAGTTTACAAGTAATACAGGTACTGCAAATTCAACTGTTGCCTCAACTGTAAATGCAAATTATATCAGAGCAGATAGACCAATAACAGTTGCTCAATTCTTGGGAGGAGGTTGTGCAGGCGTTGGAGATCCTTCAACAATGTATATTAGTCCTATCGAACAAGGAATTAATTCAATTGCATTTTATAGAAATACAACTCAAGCAATTACAGTTAACGCATTAACCTTAATAGGTTCTTCAACTGATGTTCCTAAGATTATTGATGGAGTTGGAACAGTTCCAAATAGGGCTTGGGATTATCAATACGATCATCCGAACTATCCTGGTAAAAGAGTTTATGTAGCACGTTGGCAACCTTCTGCAGCTACACAAGTTAGAGTATTTGGTGATTCGTCATTTACAGCTATTACTTATGGTTTAGGGTCTGTAGAAAGTTATGGATATAATGCTGGTACTTTGGTTAAAAACTTAGTAAGTACTGGAGACTCACTTCAAAATGGTGGAGATCCTATTGAACCAGATATTAAGACCATTTATAATTGTAGTGAAACACCATTCTTAATTACTACCAAATTCCCAGTATTGCCAGATTCAATAAGATGGAAAATTAGTGGAATACCTGGTATGTCTCCAGCTCAAGATTATGTTTGGAATAAGTTTACAGGCCCAGCACCTGTTGGATCTTTGCTTCCAAATGGAGATTCTTCATATAAATTCACTTTACCTAGCTATTATACCATTAATCAGCCAGGATTCTATACATTGGCAGTTGTTTGGTATCATCCAGATATTGAAGGTTGTGATAAAACCACAACTGATGCACAATACATTCAAGTTATACCATCGCCAAAAATTGATTTTTCATTCACTCCAACAACTATTTGTCCAAATACAAATGTGACATTTAATGCTGTCACAGCAGATCCTACAACTGGTATATTAGTAGATCTATGGAGATGGAATTCTAACCCTTATGGAATATCTGTTGCTAATGATAGTACAATCAATTTCACTTATACATCTGCAGGATTAGATACAGTTAAGTTAAGGGTAAGAACAACTGATGGTTGTGTTGGAGATACTATGCATACTGTTTTAATTAATCCTAATCCAGTTGTTACAGTTGTATCAGATTCAGTTCATGTTTGTGCTGGTTCAAATGCTTCTGTAAGTATTTCTTCACCAATTGCTGGTGCAACTTATGGAATTTATTCTTCACCAACAGGAGGTACTGCATTAGCTAGTGGTAATGGAACAAGTCCATTTAATTTCCCTAATATGAATGCAGATTCTATAATTTATATTGGCTGTGTTTCTTCTACGGGATGTGAAAGCGTTAGCAGAAAAATGGTGAAAATACAAGTTACTCAAAAGCCTATTCCTACAGCAACACCTACTAGTTTAACCAGATGTATAGGTACTAGTGCAACATTTGATGTTACTAGTCCTGCTTCGAACGGAACTTATACTTGGTATGATGTTGCAACTGGAGGTACTGCATTAGGCACAGGAAATTCGTTTACTGTAAATCCTGTTACAACTTCAGGCAATTATTATGTACAAGCTTCTGTTAATGGTTGTGTTAGTGATAATAGATTCATGGTTTCTTTAACTGCGGCAACACCACCAAGTTTAACTTTAGCAAGTACAACAGTAACAGTTTGTAGTGGAGAACAAGCAACATTTACTATTACTTCTCCAACTACAGGAGCTACTTATAATTGGTATGCTGCTGCAACTGGTGGTACTGCTTTATTTACAGGAACAAGTTATGTTATCAATCCTGCAACAGCTTCAACTACATATTATGTTAGTGGAACTTCAACTGAGGGTTGTACAACTTCTCCTAGAACGGCAGTTACTTTAACTGTAAATCAAAAACCAGTTGTAACAGTTGTAGCTCCAGCTACTGCAAGTGTATGTAAAGGATCAACACATATATTCACAGTTCAAAGCCCAATTTCAGGTGCAACATATAATTGGTATAATGCTGCTGCTGGTGGAACATTAGTTGCTGGTAATACAACAACCTTTACAACACCACCTGTTAATGGTGCAGCTAGTTATTATGTTGAAGGTGTAAGTAATGGTTGTACAAGTATTTCAAGAGCTACAGTTAGCGTTGATACTTTAGTTGTACTAGCTAAAACGGTTGTAACTGCTGATACTATTTTCACAAATACAATTACATTTAGATGGAATGCAGTACCTTCTGCTATAGGTTATGAAATATCAGTTAATGGAGGATCTTATGTTACACCAAGTAGTGGTAGTACAGGATTAAACCACGTATTAAATGGGTTATCTCCAAATGAAAAGTATAAAGCAACAGTAAAAGCTCTAGGGCCTAATGCTTGTCAAAATAGTATTTCAGATACTGCATATGGAAAAACAATTGCAAATCAGAGTTACTACCCTAATGCATTTACACCTAATGGTGATGGTAAAAATGATAAAATGGTAATTTGTGGTTCTTCTGTAAAAGAATTAAGATATATGGTATTCAATCAATGGGGTGAAAAAATTTGGGAAACAACTACACCAAATCAAGATGCTAATGGCTGTTATATTTTATGGGATGGAACTCATAAAGGTAAATTGCAACCTAATGGTGTTTATATCTATACAAGTAGATTGGTATTCTTAGATGGTAAAGTTGAAGAAAAAACTGGTACAATTAATTTGGTAAGATAATTTCATTATCAATACAGTAAATCTTGAATAACTATTGAAAAATATGTGTTCAAGATTTATTGTTTAAATATTTGGTTAGTTAAATTTAATAACTCGTATGAAGCATAGGAACAAAATACTTTTAGGCTTATTTGGATTGTTGGTTTCATTTTCAGCTTTTTCTCAAAATATCTCTAATAAAGGGAAAGATTTTTGGGTAGGTTATGGTCACCATCAATATATGGAAACTTCAACTGATAATAGTCAAAATATGACTATATATATTAGTGTAGAAGGACTACCAGTTGGAGTTCCTTATGCAACAGTTACCATAACCATTGATAGTAGTGGTTTAACTCCTGCATTATGGTGGAAAAGAGTGTACCATATTCCTGCATATACAGTTCTTTCAATAGATAATAGTGCAACACCTGCATTTTCTTTTTCTCCAGCAGCTGCATTAAGTTGGGGGCCAATGCCTAAAGGACCTGTTACTGGTGGTGCAAACACATCGACTTCTTTTGATTCAAGACTTTTTGGAGATGCTTGTCCAGGTGGAACAGCAGGGTTTGGAATATTTAGAAAGAAAGGAATTCACATCACTAGTGATTATGATATTGTAGCCTATTCACATATTTATGGTGGAGTATCTTCTGGTGCAACGATGCTATTACCTACAAATTCTTGGGGTTATTCATATACAACAATTAACAGTAGACAAGTTGATGCCTCAAGGTCGTATAACTTCTTTTATGTTTTAGCAGGAGAAGATAATACTAGAGTTAAAATTACAGGGTCTGCAGCACCAAGAACTGATCCTGCTTGTACATTTACACCACCTCCAGGCAATACACCATTTTTTGTAGAATTAAACAAAGGTCAGATATATCAATATATTGGGCAAGCAGAAGTTTCTGGAAATGGAGTTCAGCTAACTGCATCAAAAATTGAGTCAGTACCCAATGCTGCTGGTGACTGTAAAAAAATTGCAGTTTTTGCTGGTAGCAGTAGAACTGGTGGTGAAAATCATGGGGGTTGTACTAATTCTGGTAGAGACAATGATATGCAACAATGCTTTCCAGAACATACTTGGGGTAAAAATTATGCAACCACTCCATTTTCTAGAGCAAGTAGTTCTTCAAATATTCAAGCAAGTACTTTCTCAGGAACTTCCTATAAAATTGTTTCTAAAGACACAGGAACAGTTGTAAGAATTAATGGAGGTGCAGCAATTCCTGTTCCAGTAGGCAGTTTTTATCAGTTTACAAACAGTACACCAAATTATGTTGAAGCTAATAAACCAATTATGTTAGGTCAATTTATGTTTGGCAACAATTGTGGTGGTGGATTAGGCGATCCTGCTGTAATATATTTAAGTCCTATTGAACAAGCTATTCCAAGAGTGGGATTTTACAGAAATACTCAACAATCTATAAATGCTCAGTTTGTAAGCTTAATAATTCCTGATAGTGGATTAGCTAATTTAAGAATCGATGGTGCTTTAAATCCATGGGGTGGAAATTCATATGTAGGAAATCATCCAAATTTGCCAGGTTACAAAGTTGTGGTAAAAGGTTGGCCAGCTGCAAGAACACAAACTCTAATATCTAGTAATGCTAGATTTAATGCCATTACTTATGGAATGGGTGGTGCTGAAAGTTATGGTTATAGTGGTGGGGCTTATTTTAATAATATTAGTGGAAAAGGTGGACAGTATAATGTAAATGATACAATATCAAATAGTGATACCATTAAAAAAACAAACCATCCGTATGTTTATAGTGGTTCTGAAACGAAGATGAGAATTTTGGCGTCTTTTAAACCTGTTCAAATTTCATGGCCACTGAGTAGAAGTATCGATACAAATTTTGTAACGATACTCAGACAATCTGATGGTGCTCGTAATAAAGATACTATAGATTTAGCTCCTGTACCAATAGACTCATTAGAGTTTCCTTTAGGTTCAGGGAAATATACAGATTATAAATACGAAATCCCTGGGTCTTATAAATTTGTAAAGAAGAATGCTTCAACTGCAAATGTTATAGATTCAATTTATGTGCCTGTAGTTTTATTTTCATTACCTGAAACTGGGATACCTGCAAGTTGTACTGGTTCAGGAGGTGCTTTAGGGGATACAATATATGTTTTATTTCAAGTTTATCCAGCACCAAAAGGAGGGTTGGATTATTCTCCACCACCATGTCCTGGACAAGCGGCAACATTTACAGGCAAAGATTCTTCTATTAACAATCCACCATTTAAATATCCAGCAATAAAATGGATATGGTCGTTTAATGGGAGTCCAAATGATACAGCAAAAGTGAAGAATGTAATTCTCAATAATGGAAATAATACTGTAAGATTAATAACTATTTTTCAATATGGTGGAATTGATACTTTAAACCAAACTGTTTTTGTAGATACTAGTTCAATTAAATTTGGGGTTAGTTCACCTGCAGTTTGTTTGGGTCAATCAATTACTGTTACAGATTCTACAATTTCAACCCTACCAAAGGATAGTTGTTATTGGGATTTTGGAGATGGAACAATTATTATTGATAGAACTTGTGCTCCAATTACACATACATATGCTGCAAATGGAACATATACAATTCGACATAGTATAGTCATTACAGGTGCTTCTTGTCCACCAGATACTTTATCAAAAACTGTATTGGTAAATGATAAAGCATATGTAAACTTCAATAATCCAACTGCTTGTATTGACACTAGTGGCGTTGCAAACTTTTCATATAATGGTCCACCAGGTGTTACAAGTTTTAAATGGAAATTTGGAGAACCATCCTCTGGAGCTTTAGATTCTTCTGCTGTTGATCCAACAACACATCAATATGCAACAGAAGGTATTTATGCAGTTAAATTAAGTGTTCTAAATTCAACAGGATGTGCTGGTGATACTACAAAAAATGTTGAAATTAAAGTTAATCCAAACATATTCTTTAATTCTTTGACGAATTTATGTGAGAATGCAGCTTCAACTTCATTTGCTTCAAAAGCTGGATGTTTTAATAGTGGTAGAGTTGGAGGGTATGGGAAATTTATTGGTAATGGGACTGATACTGTTGGTAATTTCAATCCTGCAACTGCTGGTGTTGGTACACATACAATATGGTATGTATATACAAGTGGAAGAGGTTGTAAAGATTCATTATCACAATCAATTACTGTTCATCCAAAGCCTAAAGCTAATTTTGATTATCCGACAAGTTGTTTGGCTAAAGACGGTATTGCACAGTTTAATAATCTTTCTACAATTCAAGCTCCTGGAACTTTAAAGAGTTTTCATTGGAATTTTAATGATCCGAATGCAACAGCTTCTAATCCTAATATTGTAGATTCCATTAATCCTTCACATATTTTTCAAAATACAGGTACTTATAATGTCCTATTAGTTGATACTTCCTTTGATGGTTGTATAGGCGACACAACAATAACAATTATATTTAGCGTTACACCAGATGTGCAATTCGCGGCATTACCAGATGTTTGTCAGAATCAAAATAATATTAACGTTGCTTCTGCAACTATAGTTAATGGAGTTTCTGGAAGTGGAAATTATTTTGGAGCTGGTACAACAACTGCTGGGGTGTTTAGTCCAGGTGTAGCAGGATGGGGAACGCATCCAATTAAATATGTATTTACTTCAACAGGTAATTGTGTAGATTCTGCTACTCAAAACATAAAAGTAAATGCTAAACCTATTATATATTTTACATACCCAGCTGGTTGTTTACCTGCTAACGGTATTGTAAATTTTGTTGATACAAGCAAGATGCCTGATAGCCAAACCATTGCAAATTGTAATTGGACTTTTGGTGATCCTAATGCAAATGCTTCAAACCCAAATACTTCAAATGTTTGTAGCCCATCTCATACTTATCAATATGGAACTTATACAATATATCATTCAGTAACTTCTAATTTGGGATGTATTTCTGATACAACATTTAATGCAACATTTAATATTTCACCTGACTTATATTATAATGCAATACCTAGTGTTTGTGAAACATCAACAACACATAGTGTAGCTTTTGCTGGCAGTAATAATTTAACTGCAGCTCCAGGTACAGGAGTTTATAATGGACCTGGAATTACAAATAACTCTGCAGGAACACTTAATCCTTCTTTATTAGCTCCAGGTAATCATACCATTTGGTATGTGTTTTCTGCAACGAGTGGTTGTAAAGATTCAATTTCTCAGAGTGTAACTATTAAAGCACGCCCTAGAGGACAATTTACTTTCAGTCCAAGTAGTGGTTGTTTAGATACAACTGGTAAAGTAGATTTCACAGCAGCTGGCATAACTGTTCCTGGGTCAACTATTAGTTCTTATAACTGGCAATTTGAAACACCATCAGCAATAGTAAATGGTATGACTCCAAGTCATAATTACAATAGTGGTACATTCACAATCAGTCTAAATGTTCAAGCAGCTAATGGTTGTAATTTTGATACAACTCAAACTCAGACTTTCAACAAAACAGCAGCCTTAACAGAATTAAGTCAAGCACCAGTTTGCGAAAATGGAGGAGTAATTACCATTGCAGCACCAACTGTAACCAATGGAGCCACAGGTAGTGGTGTATTCTCTAGTTTCAAGAATGCCTTTACGAATACGACAACAGGAACTTATGATCCATCTATTTCAAAATATGGAGTAGATACGATTTACTATACATATACAGCAACAGGAGGATGTATAACAGTGAAGAAAGCAGTATTGACAATTATGGCACGCCCTAGAGGTCAATTCACTTTCAGTCCAAGTAGTGGTTGTTTAGATACTACAGGTAAAGTAGATTTTACAGCAGCAGGCATAACTGTACCTGGTTCAACTATTAGTTCTTATAACTGGCAGTTTGAAACACCATCAGCAATAGTAAATGGAATGACTCCAAGTCATAACTATAACAGTGGCACATTCACAATCAGTCTAAATGTACTAGCAGCCAATGGTTGTAGTTTCGATACAGCACAAACCCAGACTTTCAATAAAACAGCATCTTTAACAGAATTAAGTCAAGCACCAGTTTGTGAAAATGGAGGAGTAATTACCATTGCAGCACCAACAGTAACCAATGGAGCAACAGGAACAGGCGTATTCTCTAGTTTCAAGAATGCCTTTACGAATACGACTACAGGAACTTATGATCCATCTATTTCAAAATATGGAGTAGATACGATTTACTATACATATACAGCAACAGGAGGATGTATAACAGTGAAGAAAGCAGTATTGACA
>JAGXRG010000046.1 GCA_018335935.1 Chitinophagaceae bacterium
TTTCTACTCATAAAATCCCCATCAACATAATACAATAATTCATCACTATCAATATTGCTATGGTTATAAGGTGCTGGAATGGCGTTTGGATGATAATCGTACAATCTTGGGCAAAAACTACACACCACAAAATTATTGGCATCAAAAGTTTGATGCACTGGTGGTGGCTGATGTACTCTGCCTGTTATAGGCTCAAAATCGTGAATGCTAAAAATATAGGGATAACAACAACCATCCCAACCTACCACATCAAAAGGATGATTGGCATAGTGCAAACCATAAAGTATCGATTTCTTTTTTGTTTTAATGATGAAGTCGCCTTGTTCATCAAATGTTTGTAAATTTTGTGGAGTTCTAATATCACGTTCACAATAGGGTGAATGTTCTAACAACTGCCCATACTTACTTAAATATCTTTTTGGATATCTGAAAGGACTAAAACTTTCTACTATAAATAATCTATTGTTTTCATCATTAAAATAAATCTGATAAATAGTACCACGAGGAATGATGATATAATCTCCATAACCAAATTCTAAAGTTCCATATTGTGTTAATACTTTTCCAGAACCTTCATGAATAAAAATAAGTTCGTCGGCGTCTGCATTTTTATAAAAATAATCTGTTGTACTTTTTTGAGGAGCTGATAACACAATATGACAATCATTATTCACCAAAATTGGTTTTCGGCTTTGTAAATAATCAGCTTCTGGTTTTATGTTAAAACCCTCAAAGCTTCTATGTTTCAACATTTTTTCTTCAGCAACTTTTGGAGCCATATTTATAGGCTCATCAGTTTTGATGATTTGAGTGGGAGGATAAATATGATATAAAAGTGAATAATCATTACTAAAACCTTCTGTTGAAAATAATTGTTCTGAATATAAACCACCATCAGGTTTTCTAAATTGTGTATGACGTTTATGGGGAATTTCCCCCAAAGAAATATAATGAGGCATTTTATTTGCGATTTGACGAATTAAGAATTACGATTTATTAAAATCTAATTTGAAATATTATAATTAACCTTAAATATATTTTGAAAATTCGAGTGTCATTAAATGGAAAAATATATTTCCCTGTCCGAATGTTTCATCCAGGCGGGCACTTTCGTTTATCAATATGATATGTAAAATTTCTAAAAAAAGGCATGTAAGTATAGAATTAGAAACCTCTAAACCAAGGAATTTCAGCAAATCTAAAAGGCCAAGGTACTGAGGCAATAATTACAAATAAGGCAATGGTATATAACCAAAAAAGTTTTTTATGTTTTTTAGCATCCGACTCAAATGTTGCTTTTGAAAAAGAACTTGAAATGGTAATTAAAACAATAGCAATAATCATTCCTGTTAAGTGTTCAATCACCCAAAATCTTAATGTAGGGTCTTTCATTACCGACTTCATTCCAAAAGCTTTTACTAATGCAATACCTTTTGGTCCAAAAAAATATTGGTATAAGCCTACTAATAAGGTTATATGTGTAATAATAACTAAACGAAGATTCCAACTTCTATCCTGAGGGCTATATACGTTTTTATGCAATAAACTTCTTGAAATATTTACAATTAATAAAATTATAATAGCCCAACGCAATAAACTATGTAAGCTTAATAATCCAGTATACATAAAAAATAATTTATAAGGTGTTTGAATTGGTAGATATACCCTTACAAAGATTCACTATTTATTTTAAACAACCAACTTAATTCATTATCCAGTTAAAGAAGAAAGGAAATTCTATTTGCCAATATTTTTCGTTGTGTTTGCCAATTTCAGTAACTGTGGTAAATACTTTAATGTTTTGTTTTTGTTCAAAAATTGAAGCTAATTGTTTAGTATCATTTACTAAACTGCTGCTTTCTTTTCCTCCAGCATAAAAATATAATCTAATAGGGTTGGGGTTGTTGAATTGCTGTGCTTCTGCATTCAATTGTTTAGCTATAAATAAGGAAGGAGAAAAAACTCCTGCTGTTCCAAATACAGAAGGATACTGCATTACAGCATATAAACTAATTAAACCACCCATGCTGCTGCCAGCAATAAAAGTATTTTCAAAAGATTTTTTTGTTCTATATTTTGAATCAATAAATGGTTTTAAAGTTTGAGCTAAGAAGTCTACATACATTTTTCCTTGAGCAGTAATTTTAGTTTTATTGTATTCAAAATCGTAAGGTGCATATTCTGCTAATCTATCATTTCCGCCATGATCTATTCCTACAACAATACATTCTTTACCAGTTGCTTTTTGTAAACTGTCTAAACTTTCATCAACCTTCCATTCATCAAATCCTGCAGTTTGTTGGTTAAACAAATTTTGCCCATCATGCATATATAAAACAGGATAAGTTTTGTTGGATGCTGCATAATATTTTGGCAGATAAATCCAAATTCTTCTTTTTTTATTGAGTTGAGGCATGAAAAAAGCAGTGTCTAAAATTTTAACCTGTGGACTTGCAGTATAAGGTTTTGGTCGTTGCGGATAGTTATCTTTCCAACCTTTAACAGAACAATCAATGACTAGATCTCCATTCACTTCTGCAATTCTATCTTCAATATCTCTACCATCAGCTTCACATTCAACTTTATCCCAGCTGCCACTTGTAAATTTGAAAGCATAGTTTCCTGCAGACAAATCTTTTAAAACAATGGCTTTTCTTCCTCCGGCAAAAGGCTTTAGTTTGTAATTAGGATCTTTTGGATTCCAATTATTAAAATTTCCTGCAACATAAATATCTTCTTCAACCTTTGTTGCTACAGTGCTTACTACTAATCTTAAACTGTATTGAGCTAAAAGAATTTGTTGAAATACAATACCAATAAAAAAAAGAAGAATTAGTTTTTTCATGATGCTGAATTAATTTTTATTTTAGGAAGAAATGACATGAGCAACATAATTGCTGCAAAAAATACTAATAAATAGAGCCCAGGTTTTATGGTAGGGCATTCTGGTCTGCACATTGACATTAAAATAAAATTTTTAATGGCCCAACTTATGTTTAAGAAGCAAATAAAAATATTTACCCTTTTAGCCATTAAAGAGTTTACTGAAAACAAAACAATAGCAACTATTGCAAAAAAAGTATGTGGTTTTATTTGAGTGCCAAAAGTAAATTTTTCGTTTACAAAACCTTGCAACCCATTAATAGTGATGTTAAGATTGGATATTTCTATCCAAGGCAAAAAACATGCTCCAATCAATAATAAAGATGCCAGAATTCCAATTTTTTGTGAATGTTTCATTATATAAAATTAAAAAACCTACAAAAGGGTTAGTCTTGTAGGTTTTATGAGGTCCCGAGCGGATTCGAACCGCTGTGGAAGCTTTTGCAGAGCTCTGCCTAGCCACTCGGCCACAGGACCTTAACGGCTGCAAACATAATGTAAAAGCTATTTAACTCGAAAAAATATTTTCAATTTTATAAGTTTATATAGTTACAATCTTGCCACTTGTATTTTACCACAGTTTCTTTTACTTTTTTTGCAAGAATAGTTGAGGATAGTTTAAAACTCGTTTGATTTTGGAATATTATTTTTTCTTGAATCTGAGCTTTAAGTTTTGTACTGAAATAAGTATGTGTAAATGGTAGGCTTGTTATTTGTGAATCTATACACTGTACAACCCATTTATTATACATACCCATTTCAGCAGTAATTGATTTTAAGTTGAGGGATAACATTTGAGAAGTATTTTGTAAGCAAGGCTTTACAGCTACTTCTAGTTCAATGCTATCAACTACAAATTGAGTAGGAACAGCTATTGTGATTTTACTTTCAATTTTCTTATCCTTCAATTTTAAAACTTGAATATATTTTTCAGTAGAAGCACTTTGTTGCAATGCTGTTAGCCATATGAAAGCTTCATCTTCAATAATAGGAGTTAATGAAACTTCATGGGCTAGTATATATGAAACTCTCGTAAAACCATTCTTGAAATAAGTAATTTTTAACCAGGGCACATCAATTGATTTAACCTGCTCAAAATAGGGTACTGCCATTAAAACTTGAATAGGTTCTCCAAAAAATAAAGTATCTGTAAATGCTGCACCAGCACTGGGTCCTACATGTAGTATAGCTGTATCTGCAACAACAATTCTTTTACCTTTCATTTGATTAAAAAAAGGGTAGGAGTCTGGTTGTTGTGCTTTTGAAAAACTAAAGAATCCTAATGAAATAATTAAAAAAAGTAATGACTTCATTTATTTCAAACTATTAATAATCGTATTGAATTCTTGTGCATTTAAAGCAGCACCACCTACCAAGCCTCCATCAACATCTGGCTGAGAAAATATTTCTTTAGCATTGGCTGCTTTTACACTTCCTCCATATAAAATAGAAATTTCATTCGCTATTCTTTCACTGTATTTTGCAGCTATATGATTTCTGATAAATAAGTGTATGTCTTGTGCCTGCTCACTTGTAGCTGTTTTTCCTGTACCAATAGCCCAAATAGGTTCGTAGGCAATAACAACTTTAATTATTTGCTCTGCAGATAAATGAAACAAAGATTCGTCTAGTTGTTTAGCTACAAAACTTTCTTGAGTATTTGACTCTCTAACTGCTAAAGGTTCGCCACAACAAAAAATTGGAGTTACATTATTTTCTAAACAATGGTTTACTTTTAAAGCTAAAACTTCATTGGTTTCATTAAAATATTCTCTACGTTCACTATGACCAATAATTACATGATTAATGTTGATGGATTGCAACATTTCTACACTTACTTCACCTGTAAATGCTCCATTTTTTTTGTAATAACAATTTTGTGCAGCAACAAAAACATTTTGTTTGCCATGAAGCTTTTGCTCAATCATTTGTAAATAAGGAAATGGAACAGCAAAAATGGCTTGTTGATGTTCGTATAGTTGATGAGGTAAAGCCACTAATTCATTCATTAAGTTTTCTGCTTGTTGTGCTGTTAAATTCATTTTCCAATTGGCTGCTGCAATTTGTTTTCTCATATATTAATTATTGTTTTTTGCTAAATAAGTTAAGATGTTTTTTTCTTCAGTTGTAAGCGTTTCTTGCTTAAATATTTTCCAAGCTTCAATATCTTCAAACGCTTTTTCTAGTTGATATTTTTCTACTACTCCCCATGAAAAATTAGGCAAATATTTAGGCAATAATCCAGCACCAAAAATATTACAACATACACCAAATATTGAACCTGTATTGATAGAGGAGTTAATAGCAGTTTTTGTATAATCGCCCATAATTACACCACATTTTTGTCCAACTGTTTTTTTGGTGATTGAAGATGGATGCAAAATTTCTATTACTCCTGCATTATTTTTTAAATTGCTATTACTAGTACCAGCACCTAAATTACACCATGAACCAATAACACTATCACCCAAATATCCATCATGTGCTTTATTGCTATAATCGAATATAACTGTGTTTTTTATTTCTCCACTTATAACACAATTACTGCCAATAGAGGTAGCTCCATAAATTTTTGCTCCCATTTTAACTAAACTATTTTCTCCAATTGAAAGTGGACCTCTCAAATAACAACCTTCCATAATGGTAACATTTCTACCAATGTAAATAGGGCCTGCTGTTGCATTTAAAGAACTGTATTGTATATCGGCACCATCTTCAATGAAAATATGTTGTGGGTTAATTACAGTATTGGTTTTGTTTATAGAGTTTGAGATTCTATCAGCTGTGATTAAGTTGTAATCGTTTCTAATTAATGTATCATTATGTTGAAATATTTTCCAGGGATAATCTATATGAATCAGATCATTTTGCCATTCTAGTAATGTGGTGAATGGGTAAGATTGAAAAAAACTATAATGAATAGTTGAATGAGTCAGCATTCTTCCTGCAATTATTTTTTTATTAAAAACAAATGCATTTCCCAAGGAAAGTTCTAATATTTTTTTAATTTGAAATTCATTAAAAATGTATGAAGCATCAACACACAAAATATCTTCATCTAAATGTATAGGATATAGATCTTGAAGATAAGCTGGAGTAATAATAGTAACTTCTGTTCCTGAAACATACTCCCACCTTTCTTTGTTGGTAAGTATGCCAGATGTAATGTTGGCATTTGCCCTTATTTCATTTAAGGGGAACAACTGATTTCTTTGGTCATTATCTATTAAAACTATTTGCATGTGTTGAAATATAAATTAGTTTTTCGATAAAAAATAAACTGTTTTTAACCACAACCAAATATTCGAAAATTTTTCCATGTCAATAATCAAATCTTTTCTGGTTAAAGTATTCAACTTTGGTAATCCATTATATTTTGTTTCTATATTTTTTAACTGATGTATGGCCACAACTCCCAATGCACATATACCCATTAATGATATTTTTAAATGAAGTTTTTTTGAAGATTGAATTGGAATATTATTAATTTCTACTTTTACTTGTTGAATAAAATTATTATAATAGTTTTTTAATTCATCAACTTTTTGCACTCTGTTAGGAATGGTTTGTAAACCAGATTGAACATCTTTATAAATATCGAATAAATCGTTTACTAATTGTATAGCATTGCCTAATTTATACCAACAATTAAGTTCTGCTTCAGTATGTAAAATATCTAAATAAAAACTACATAATAAAACTGCATTACCACCTTTACTTAAGGTAATATCTTCAATCTCTTTATTAGTAATAGTTACAGAGCATTGTTTTCTTGAGTTTACTTGGGCCTCATACTCAAAATGCAAAACTTGTAAATAGCTTGTTTTGTCTTTAACTGAATTTAAAATATCTAAATGACAGTACAAGGCAATTCTTTCAGTAAATGTTTTAGGTTGGTATTGATTTGAGTTAAAAGTAATTTGGTAAATTTCTTCATCATTTAATTCTCTTCTATCAAAAAAGTTGTCAAATACACTGCTACAAATAAAATATTTAAGTAATCGTTCTTTTTCATGCTGAAATGTTCTTCTTCTATGTAGACTTAAAAACGCATCATAAATAGCTGGTACTTTTAAAGAATAATAAAATACAATTTTTTTAAAAGTTTTTTCATCAAATTCACCCTCAAATTGTAGCTCTAATTTTTTAATATACTTAGCTGCAAAAGCAGCTTCTTTCTTTTTTTGAAGTAAAATATAAAAAGCCCTGTAAATAAGAATATATATGAATTGAAAAAAATGCATCAATGCAAAATAAGTATCTTGAACTGAATATTATAGGTTGTAGAAAAGTTTTATCTGTTGCTTATACCTTTGTACTATGGACGAATTTAAGAAATTACGAATTGTATTTATGGGCACACCCGAATTTGCAGTAGCTTCATTAAAAGCTTTAGTGGATGAAGGGTGTACAATTGTTGGAGTAATTACAGCACCTGATAAACCTGCAGGACGTGGATTACAATTACAAGAAAGTGCAATAAAACAATATGCAAAATCAGTCGGATTACATATACTTCAACCAGAAAAATTAAAGAATGAGTTATTTTTAACAGAGCTACAATCTTTACAAGCAGATCTTCAGATTGTGGTTGCATTTAGAATGTTGCCAGAAGTAGTGTGGAATATGCCGCCTATGGGCACTATTAATGTGCATGGTAGTTTATTGCCACAATATAGAGGTGCAGCACCCATCAATTGGGCCATCATTAATGGTGAAAATGAAACAGGAGTAACTACGTTTAAGCTTAAACATGAAATAGATACTGGTGACATTTTATTGCAAGAAAAAATCAGTATTGAGGAGAATGAAACTGCTGGAACCTTACATGATAAAATGAAAGCTGTTGGGGCCGAATTATTATTAAAAACAATAAAGGCAATAGCCACAAACTCCATTATAGAGCAACCACAGCAGTTTTGTGATGTAGAAAAAAGAGCTACAAAAATATTTACTGAAACCTGTTTAATAGATTGGTCAAAATCTGTTGATGAAGTGTATAATTTAATCAGAGGCTTATCACCTTATCCAACTGCATTTACAAGTTTACAAGGTAAAAAGTTAAAAATATTTTTATGTAATAAAATAAAAAAGCCAATACAGGGTAGTATTGGCAGTTATGTTTCAGATTATAAAACTTTTTTACATTTCAATTGTTTAGATGGTGTAATAGATGTAAAAGAACTTCAATTAGAAGGCAAAAAGAAAATGAATGTTGAAGACTTTTTAAAAGGGTTTAGGCCTCACTAAAAACTCATCATTTCTTTAAATTTCACAGTTTGTCTGCGGCTGACTTCTATCTTTTCACCACCTTTTAATTCTACTAATAAACCACCATTAAAATAGGGTTCAATTTTTTCTATCCATTTTACATTAATAATGTGCTTTCTGTTGGCTCTAAAGAAAACTTTTGGGTCTAATCTTTCCTCTAATGCATTTAATGATTTTAGCACTAATGGTTTATTGGTGCCAAAATAAACTTTAGCATAATTGCCTACACTTTCAAACAATCTTACTTCTGCTAATTTTACAAACCAACAACGTTCGCCATCTTTAACAAAAACTTGGTCGGCATCGGTTAAAGGGTTTTTGTTTAAGCCATTGATTTCCATTTTTTCTTTAGCAATTTCTAATTGAACTTTATGAATAGCATCGTTCAAACGTTTGGGCTCTATAGGTTTTAATAAGTAATCAAGAGCATTAACTTCAAATGCTTTAAAGGCATATTCATCATAAGCTGTTGTAAAAATTACTCTTGGTGCTCTTTCTAGTTCTGCTAATAAATCAAAGCCAGTTTTATCGGGCATTTGTATATCTAAAAAGATTAAGTCAGGGTTGTAGGCTTCAATTTTTTCAATACCTTCTTTAGCATTTACAGCTTCTTCAATAACATTAATTTCGGGATGCTCTTGTAAAAGCTTTTTCAATTCATTTCTGGCTAATCTTTCGTCGTCGATGATGATAGATTTGATAGACATGTTGGTTATTTTTTGGTTATATACTTACTGGCAAGGTAATTTTTGCTTCTACCGTATCAGTATCAATATTTTTTATTTCAAATTTGGCATTTTTACCAAACAATAAATTTAATCTGTTATAGGTGCTGGCTACTCCAAAACCATCTGAGTTTACTTCGTCTTCAATTTGACCAGAATTTCTTATCACAAGTTCGTGTTTATCTCCAACAAAATCTGAAATGATATGAATGTTTCCACCTTCTACTTTTTTACTAATTCCATGTTTAATGGCATTTTCAACTAAGGTTTGCAACATCATAGGAGGTACGGGTTGGTCAAGGGTATCTTCATCAATTTGATAAGTAATTTTTAACCTTTTTTCAAATCTAATGAGCTCAAGAGCAAGGTAATCTTTCACAATATTTAATTCTTTTTCTAGAGTAGTGGTTTCCATTTTTTCAGCCTTCATACTACTTCTTAAAATATTGCTTAATTCTGTAATGGCTGTTCTAGCCCTTTGAGGATCTTCATCTACCAAAGCCCTTATGCTATTCAAAGCATTGAAAATAAAATGAGGATTGATGTGAGATTTGATGGTTTTTAGTTCAAGTTCTTTTACTAAGCTTTCTAATCTAATTTTATCAATCATTTGTTCTCTACTGCTTTTAGCAAAATGATAGATATAATACAACAGGTTCCAAATGGTTAGAAAAAGAAAACAGCCTAAAGAAACCCTGATGACTTTATTGGTAAACTTTAAATCTTTCATTCTATCTCCCCAAATACCAAGCATATTATCTTCTATTAAAACAGATAAAAAAGAATAGAATAAGGAAAAGAAAAAAGTAATGATGAAAAAATAAACAATTTGAAGATTTGCTGGTTTTGCTAAAAGCTTACCTTTTTTAATAACAATCCTCATTAAATGAGTAGATAAAATACCTAAAACTGTGTCAAAAAATAAACTCGTAAAAAAATGGTCTAATGGTTTGGTTCTAATGGTTAAGTAAAAAAAAGTATAGATAACACAATAAGAACTCCAGCCTCCAATTTGATAAATCCAATAAAGAGATAATCTACTTTTCATTACTACAAATTTAAACTGCCCATTCTATCAAAATGCTTTTAAAGATTATGAATGGAATATTTAACTGATGTTTGGCTACTATTAAGGATTGAAATTTTAAGGTTCAATTTAATTTCAGTATTTGGCGTAAAATGCTTCACATTTGCAATCCTTTCTGACAAGAATGCACATTTACAGGCTTGTATTATGACAATACTGAAATTTTGACTAGTAAAAGACTTGTGGCAAAATAGTTGATTCTTAGGGAAAGAAATTATTTATTAACAATAAAACACAATAAAAAATGGCTACAAAGAAGCTAAATGTTACACCTCTTCACGATAGAGTGATTGTAAAACCAGCTGCTGCTGAAACTAAATCTGCTGGTGGAATTATTATTCCAGATACTGCTAAAGAAAAACCACAACGTGGTGTTGTATTAGCTGCTGGAACTGGTAAAAAAGATGAACCTATGACTGTTAAAGTTGGAGATGCCGTTCTTTATGGTAAATATGCTGGAACCGAAATTACAATTGATGGTCAAGATTTATTAATTATGAGAGAATCTGATATTCTAGCAATTGTATAATCAAAAAAAGTAAAAAGTAAAAAGTCAAAATCCAAAAGTCTTTGACTTTGCATTTAACATTCAACATTTAAAATTTAAAACAATTTAAATAATGGCAAAACAAATATTCTTCGACATCGAAGCAAGAAATAAAATGAAAAAAGGCGTTGATACATTAGCCAACGCAGTTAAAGTTACATTAGGACCAAAAGGTCGTAACGTAGTTATAGATAAAAAATTTGGAGCACCTCAAGTTACTAAAGATGGTGTTACAGTTGCAAAAGAAATTGAATTAGAAGATGCAATTGAAAACATGGGTGCACAAATGGTTAAAGAAGTTGCTTCTAAAACTGCAGATATTGCAGGAGATGGTACAACAACTGCAACAGTTTTAGCTCAATCAATTATTAGTGAAGGATTGAAAATGGTGGCTGCTGGAGCAAACCCTATGGATTTAAAAAGAGGAATTGATAAAGCAGTTTCTTTAGTAGTTGAAAATTTAAGAAGCCAATCTCAAACTGTAGGAAACGACAGTAAAAAAATTCAACAAGTTGCTACTATTTCTGCAAACAACGATGAAACTATTGGTAAATTAATAGCTGAGGCTTTTGCTAAAGTTGGTAAAGAAGGTGTTATTACTGTAGAAGAAGCAAAAGGAACCGATACAACTGTTGATATAGTTGAAGGTATGCAATTTGACAGAGGATATATTTCTCCATACTTTGTAACCAACAGCGAAAAAATGCAAGCTGAATTGCAAAATCCTTATATCTTAATTTATGATAAGAAGATTTCTGCAATGAAAGATATTCTTCACATACTTGAGAAAGTGGCTCAAAGTGGTCGTCCTTTAGTAATTATTGCTGAAGATTTAGAAGGCGAAGCATTAGCAACATTAGTAGTAAACAAATTACGTGGAACTATTAAAGTGGCTGCTGTTAAAGCTCCAGGTTTTGGCGATAGAAGAAAAGAAATGTTAACTGATATTGCAATCTTAACTGCAGGAACTGTTATCAGTGAAGAATTAGGTCATAAATTAGAAGGTGCTGAATTAAGTGCTTTAGGTCAATGTGCTTCTATAACTATCGATAAAGACAATACTACAATTGTTGGTGGTAAAGGTGCTAAAAAAGATATTTTAGCTCGTGTTAATCAAATTAAAGCTCAAGTAGAAAACACAACTTCAGATTACGATAAAGAAAAATTACAAGAGCGTTTAGCTAAGTTAGCTGGTGGAGTTGCTGTATTATATGTAGGTGCTGCTACTGAAGTAGAAATGAAAGAAAAGAAAGATAGAGTAGATGATGCTTTACATGCTACACGAGCTGCAGTTGAAGAAGGTATTGTTCCTGGTGGTGGTGTTGCTTACATTAGAGCTGTAGATTCTTTAGAAGCAAAAGTAAGAGGCCAAATTGCAGATGAACAAACTGGTATGGCAATAGTTCGTAGAGCATTAGAAGAACCAATCAGAACATTAACTGCCAATGCAGGAATTGATGGATCTATTGTTGTTCAAAAAATTAGAGAAGGAAAAGGCGATTTTGGTTTTAATGCAAGAACTGAAGTGTACGAAAACTTATTTAAAGCTGGTGTTATAGATCCAACTAAAGTAAGTAGAGTAGCTTTAGAAAATGCTGCTTCAATTGCAGGTATGTTGTTAACAACAGAATGTGTAATTGCCGATAAACCAGAACCTAAATCTGCTGCAATGCCTCCTATGCATGGTGGTGGAATGGGTGATATGGGTTATTAATAATTGAGTAGTTAATTGGTTAATTTATTAATCAATCAAAAAATAAAAATAGTCCTGAGTTTTTTAGCTCGGGGCTATTCATTAGTTCTATTATTTAACAATTAAAAATGGAGGTGTTATGAGTAAAAAACTAAAACATTATTATTGTTACTTAAAGAAATTAATGGGATTAAACGATGCAGACGATGATATAAATAATCCTTATTGGATATGGTAAGTTAAAAGGCTAGAATTTTCTAGCCTTTTTTGTTGGCTTCAATTCTTTAAATAAACTTACTAACTACTATTTTTGTGGCAAATCATCATTACATGCAAAGAGATACGGTAATCTTTAATTTAATACAACAAGAATTAGAACGTCAGAGAAGAGGAATAGAACTTATAGCTTCAGAAAACTTTACTTCCATGCAAGTTATGCAAGCCATGGGAAATGTAATGACTAATAAATATGCTGAAGGATATCCTGGAAGAAGATATTATGGAGGTTGTGAAATTGTAGATCAAACTGAGCAAATAGCCATTGATCGTTTAAAACAAATTTTTAATATTGAATATGCTAATGTGCAACCTCATAGTGGTGCACAAGCTAATGCTGCATTAATGTTGGCCATTTTGCAACCTGGAGATGCAATTCTTGGTTTAGATTTAAGTATGGGTGGGCATTTAACTCATGGCAGTGCAGTAAACTTTAGTGGTAAATTATATCAACCTCATTTTTATGGAGTAGAAAAAGAAACAGGATTGATTGATTATAACATGTTAGAAGCTCAAGCCAGAAAAGTAAAGCCTAAACTTATTATTTGTGGTGCAAGTGCTTATAGTAGAGATATTGATTATAAAAGAATCAGAAATGTTGCTAATGAAATAGGGGCATTGGTTCTTGCTGATATTGCTCATCCTGCTGGTTTAATTGCCAAAGGATTATTGAGTAGTCCATTTGAATATTGTCATTTTGTAACTTCTACCACTCATAAAACATTAAGAGGCCCAAGAGGAGGTGTGATTATGATGGGAAAAGATTTTGAAAATCCTTTTGGTCAAACCGATAACAAAGGCAATATTAAAATGATGAGCAACCTAATTGATATGGCTGTTTTTCCAGGAACTCAAGGCGGTCCTTTAGAACATGTTATTGCAGCAAAAGCTATTGCATTTGGTGAAATTTTGTCTGATGAGTTTACAGTTTATATGAAACAAGTGAAGCAAAATGCACAAGTAATGGCACAAGAGTTTGTAAGCTTAGGGTATAACATTATTAGTGGAGGAACAGATAATCACTTAATGTTAATTGATTTAAGAAATAAAGATATTAGTGGTAAAAAAGCTGAGCGTGTTTTAGGTGAAGCTGATATTACTGCCAATAAGAATATGGTTCCGTTTGATGATAAAAGTGCATTTATAACTAGTGGTATTCGTTTTGGAGTTGCAGCTATTACAACAAGGGGTATGAAAGAAAATGACATGAAGTTTGTTGTGTCTGTAATTGATAAAGTGATCACCCAATCAGATGATTCTTCTGTTATTGCTAAAGTAAAAGCTGAGGTTAATGATTATATGGCTCAGTTTAAACTTTATCCAGAGTGGTAATTTTAAAATAAAATTCTAATGATTCAAAGAAAACAAAGTCTGTGGTTTTTATTAAGTGCAATAGCTTCTTTCTGCTCTATTGCTTTTCCTTTTTACACTGGAAATAAAATGGGTAGTGATTTAAGTAAGAACTATAATATTTTAAATGCACAATTAGTTTTACCCATTTTAATGTTAACCATTGTTATAGCAACAGCTTCTCTAATTATCATTTTTTTATATAAAGAAAGAAAAAAGCAAATGTTGTTTACTTTTCTAAATCTCTTGCTCTCTATTTTATTAATTTTTCTTTATTATTCTGAAACAAAAAAATTTGTTGATGGAACTTTAAGTATGAGTGCTATACTTGTTTTTGTTAATCCAATTGCTTTAATCTTTGCTTTTGTAGGCATTTTTAATGACGAAAAACTCATTAAAAGTGTAGATAGAATTAGGTGATAACTTAATGCGATTAAGTCTTTATCTCATTAAATTTTTCTACTTATATAATATTTCCATAACTTAGTGATTCATTAAAGTTAGAAAAAACAGTAACCCCAGGTTATTTAAACTCTTTATTTAAGGGATATTCTGTTTCGGCTTGGATGAGTAATTTTATAAACTACTTGTACCCGAGAATCATGAAAACAACACTAATTAAGATTTGTATTGTATCATTTCTTTTTTTAACAATAGCTTGTTCAAATAAAGCTTTTGTTCATTCAGATTTTGAAAATGAAGACGAAAATTATCTTAAAGCTACTACTAAAAATAAAATAATTAATCAAAACACAAGTAATACATCAAGCCAAAAAGCCAATAATGTTATTGCTATCAGTACATCAGGAGATAATTCTGCAACGGCTTATGCAAGTGCATCTGCAAATATTGTAAGTCCTGCCATACTTAAGAAAACAAACGATATTATTTTTAATAATATCGAAATTAATAATTTATCAAAAAAAGATGTTGTGGTTAAAAGTTTTGGAGCAGATTACAAAAGCATCGCAGTTCCAACAATGTATAGTCAACGAGCAACAGAATTAGCCGAATTTACTTTTGATACTCCACTTCATACTGTATTTGATATTTCAATGTCTAGTATTGTTACTTTGCAAAAGATGGATAGTTATGAAACAGTATTAGCTAAACTGAGTTTTAAAGAATCATTAATTTCATTAACCCAACATCAATTCTTAATTGATGGTTTAGTATATGTTAATGCACTATCACCATCGGGCCAATATATTTCAAAAGATTGCAGTATTACTTTACACCTAAACTAGTTCAATTTTAAAGAAGATTCTGCCAATACTAAAGATTGATTTGCTTGATCGGTATAAGTAATTTCAAGTGAACCTGATTTCCAATCTAAAGTTTTATTATTATCTAATTTCAAAATTAAATTTCTAGCACTGTTAGGGGTATAAACAGCCAAACCTTTTAATAGACCAACTCTTGTTATAGCACCTGAATTAGATTTATAGTTAATATTAATATCTCCATATGAGGATATATTTCCTTTTCTATTCAATCTAAGTCTTAAAATAGGTTCTTGTTCTTCATTAAAAGCAAAACTTAGATCCGAAATATTAATTTTTAAATCTGGTATTCCCCTTCTAATTATAACAGGAAGAGTTAATCCAAAAATGGGTGTAATTTTTACTGATATGCCATCTTCTTTTTGTTGAGCTTCTTCACCCAGTGCTCTATTATTATTCGGAATACCTCTAAAATACATGTGAGATCTGTATTCGCCATCTTGCATCTCATTGGTTTTTATTAATTGTACTTTAACAGATTGTGCTTCGTTTGGAGCCAAGGTTACACTTCTTGGGAAAAATCTTAAATAATTGCTAGCAGTTTGTAAGGTAGAATCTGGTTGACTTACTTGCTCAAAAGTTCCATCTTCTTTCATTCTAATTTGAATAAATGATATTACATAAGAAGCTGTATCTGTACCTGTATTGGCCAAATTAAGTTCTTCAGATCGCTTATTCCCTTCAAAAACTACTCTTTTAGGTGTAACAAGTAAATTTCCCTGAGCTGAAACCTGTTCAAGAAAAAAAGCGAAAGTAATAAAAGCAATAAGTAATATTTTTTGTAAGAATGGTTTTGTTTTCATCTGCTGATTTTACTATTTAGTTGAGTTATATAATTATTTAAAGTAAAGAGTTTATTTTAATTATAATTTACTGTTACATTGAATGGTGTAGCAGTAGTGTAACTTCCAGAAGGCTGATTGGCATTAATAGCTAAAGTAGCTCCCACATTAAAAGTTTGTGTACCCGGACTACCGGCAGATAATGATCCTGCAGTTGTACCAATACTGCATGTAAAACTAGTTGCATTCATTGAATTAGCCCCCGAGGACAATACAACTGATGAAGATGGTAATGTAATATCATAAGTGTAATTTCCTTGACCAGAAACAGTAAACTGTGCTGCAGTTACAGTACCTGTAATAATGGGTAAGGTTATGCCACCAGTTTTGGTTCTTGTGCCATTTGGATCTAATATTACAGTTCCACCACTACTTGTTACTGATATGTTTCCAAAATTCATATCAATATTTTTAGTAATGCTAATAGGTGTTACAATTGTAGCTGTAGCTGTTGCACTTGCAGTGGCTTGAGCAAAGGAATAATTTATGGACAAATAGACCATAATTATACTTGTTAGCGTTTTTATTAAATAATTCATATCAATATTTTTATTCATTCTTAGAATTTTCAATAGCTTCAATTTGAAATTTCACCCCATCTACAATATCACCATCTTTAGAAGGTTTAATTTTGAAATACATTTTTTCAGTTGTGTTTTTAAACTTCAACTTTAAAAGTTGGGCCTCATCTAAATCGGCATAATATTCTCCTGGTTTTAAACCCAAATAACTAAAATAGCCATCTGCTTCTGAAAGTACTTTATTTATAAAGTTTCCATCATTATCAAAAATGTTAATGAGTATTCTACCAATACCTTTATTCCCTTCATGATTTTTTAACCAAACCTTTCCAGAAATTTCTCCCATAATAGAAATGGGTACATGTATGAGTTTAAGATGATTGGGCTCTACAGTTACTTTTATAGATGGCTTTAAAATTCTCCAAGCAATATTGTAAAAACCATCTTTGTCAAGATCAATATAATAAGCGTTATAAGCTTCGAGACCAACTACACTATAGCTAGAATCTTTTAAGTTTAATTGCATTCTTCCTCCATTGATTTTAACTCCTAGATCGTAATATTTTTGCTCACCTTCATCTTTAATACCATTTCCGTTAACATCTAAAAAAGGTTGAATAATAAAACCGCCTCTACCAACATTATTTAAATTTGAAGTAATAAATGATTTTGTTTTTTGATTATATAATAATGAACCATTCATGGCTTGCGTAATGGTTGTAGTTTCATTAGCTCTTCTTCCAAAAAATGAAAATTGTGCAAAAGAAAAATTATACCTAAAGCCAAGGCTATAAAAATTGGCTTGACGTAATAAATCACGTTCAAATGTAAAATTTACGAAACCTCTGTTTCCTATATTTTTCTCAACTTCGGTTCTAACACGCAAAAAGTTTTTTTGTATATAATCATATTGTACTAAAGGAGTAAGTCTAATACCTTTAGGCAAACGAGTTGTTATAGAGAGGTTAGAATTAATAATCTTTTCACTAGGGTCACTAAAAGTCATGTTAGTTGTTAAATTAACACTAAGGTTCGAAATAATGCCAGATAACATTAATTCACTTGCATTGAAAGTGCTTGTTGGCAATACCAACTGATTAATGGTAAGTCTAGAGAATAATGAAAACGTTTTTGTTCGTATAGGAAAAATAGCTACAAGTTTTCTTTCTTCTAAAAAATTATTAGAGGAATTTTTACCTGAGCGAATTGCAGTTTGATTTTTATCGTATTTAGCATAGTTTAATTCTATTCTCACATTTGAAGGAAGGGTATAAGTTAAAATACCCCTTGAAATAACATCTTTTACATGTTCTCCATTAAATAGTAAATTAGATCCTAATCTTATTGATGCATTTACAAATGGCATTGGCTTGCCTTTATTAACAGTTGACAAATATTCAACTCCTCCACCAAAAGTGATGGTTTTATTTAAACCATAATTAATTGCTGCTCTTGTAAATTTACTTTGCTCATCATCTTGAACAATACCACTGGTAATGGTATATTCATATTGATTTTTGGGTAAAAAATTGAAAGGTATAAGTATTTGTTGTTCGCTAGTTCTTACTTCACCCCAAGGGCCATAATATTTTAATTTAACATCAGAATTCCCGTACACTAAAGGCACGTCGAAACTAAAAAAACCAGAAGCATCTGCTTTTGTATAATTTACCAAAACATTGTTTACATAAAGCTCAACAGTCCAGTCTGGTTCAGTTTTATCGCTTATAATATATGAGCCAAAAGATCTCCTAAAAGTTGATGGAGTATTTGTGATCTGGATTCCATTAATAGGAGCATATAAGGTTGAGGCTGATTGAGTAAAAATAGTACCTAAACTAAGTTGCCTTAATGGTGTAAAATCATTATTTACTAATCGCCATCTGTAAAATTGTTCTTGTGCTCTAATAGGAACATTGGAGTTTGCATTAAGATAAACATTGGTTTCACCACCTAAAATAACGGCTCCTAGTCCAAAATTAACTCTAACATTAGTAGAAGAACCAGCATTTTGATTTGAAAATACTGCCCAATCTGCCATACCTAATTGAAATAATGGAAATGATCTTTTGATAGTTGTATCAACTTTCTTTTCGCCTTGTATTCTATTCAGGTTTTGTCGGAATGTGATTTGTTGTATTTCCTTAATTGCAGGTAATTCAATTTTAGTGCTCATATTAACCGAAAGTGACCTAAAATTGAAATCACAATCTAAACCAAACACAGAAGAAAAGTATTCGAGCTTTAAATATATACTGGTTTCAGTCTTTATTAAATCTGATGGATCTAATTGAATAATTTTGTCTTTTAGTTGAATGGTATTTTTGTACTTATCAATTGTGTAATTATTATCAGGAGAAATGAAAAAACCTTCAATATGGTCTAGCTCTAAAGAAAGGTTGGCTTTAATCTTCAGGAAATCGAAAATTTCTTTAACAGGCAAATATGCTAGTTTATTATTAATAACTATTGGTATTTCAGTTAAACCAATTTTTTGTACATTTAAGCTAACTACAATCTCATCATAATTATCATTGCTTTGAGCATAAGTACTTTGATTATTTAAACAAAATAAAAAAACAACCAGCAAAGTTGCAATCCCGCTTTTGAAAAATTTGATATGTTGATTATGCTGTAACAATTTTGTTTTTTATTCCTGATTAAATGTTAAGAAAAAAGTGCCACTATAATTACCTGGAGGTGCAGCTGCAATTGGACCAATAGTTAATGCCCCACCAATATTAATTTGTGTTCTATTGGGTGGTGTTGCATAATTAATAAAGGGAGTAGTAGGATCTGAGCCACCAATATTTAAAGTAATACTGCCACCATTACTTCCATTTAAAATAACAGGTGGTCCATACAATATTGAAATTATATTACCCGGTGGACTTTCCACATCAAAAATGGCATAATAGAATTGATACCCTAAACTTAAAGGAATAATATCACCAGTAGCCACACGTGCACCAGATGGTGAAATGCTAATAGTACCTCCATTATTGCCTCTTGTAAAGGCACCAAAACTTAGATTCTGAATTGTATATACAATTATACCACCAGGATCTTTTGGGACACTGTCTGTAGGTGTTTGAGCATGGCCAACAACAGCAAAAGCACTCAAACTGAATGCTAAAAAAAATATATAAAAATTTCCCCCTTTCTTCATAAAGAATGGATATTGAAAAACCTATTCTTTATTATTCTTAGTTCTTCATAACAGGTTTTGATTCAGTTTAAAATATAATTCTACAATATGCTTGCTTCAACTTTAATAACGAAATTTTAGATGCTGTATTATGTTTAGAACAAATTCTATACATATTGTTAATTTCAGACTTTAAAATCCAAATCAATTTGTTCCTCGTATATAAACTGAAACAAATTATAAAAATTTAAAAACAAACAAATTATGAAAAAAGTCTCTTTAGTATTAGTGTCTATGTTAACACTATCAACAGTATTTGCACAAAGCATGGAAAAAACAGTTGAAGTGGGTGGTGCAGCAATGTATCCTTCAAAAAATATTGTTCAAAATGCAGTTAATTCAGCAGACCATACCACATTAGTAGCTGCTGTAAAAGCTGCTGGTTTAGTTGAAACTTTACAAACAGCCGGACCTTTTACTGTTTTTGCTCCAACTAATGCCGCATTTAATAAATTACCTGAAGGAACAGTTGCTTCTTTAGTAATGCCAGAAAATAAAGCAACACTTACTAAAATCTTAACTTATCATGTTGTTGCTGGAAGGCTAGATGCAAAAGCAATTGCTCAATTAATTAAAGAAGGCAAGGGCTCTGCTATGTTAAAAACAGTTTCAGGAGGTGCTTTAAAAGCTTCAATGAAAGGTAAAAAATTAATAATAACTGATGAAAAAGGGGGAAAGTCTGAGGTTACAATTAGCGATGTGTATCAAAGCAATGGAGTAATACATGTAGTAGATACCGTTTTATTACCTTCTTAATCATCTTACAAAAAATAAAAATGCCATCTCATTTGAGATGGCTTTTTATGCGGTTTAATTACCAAATTCTAGTACGTTTATCTTCTTCTTTATACATTGAATCTGTTTTTTTAATGTTAAAAGCTTTGTACCAACTATCCATATTTACAATTGGTCCATTACCTCTATGCATTCCAGGAGAATGGGGGTCGGTAATAATTAATTGAGCTTGAGTTTCTGGTAAAGCATTGTTACGCCAAACTTGTGCCCAACTTAAAAAGAATCTTTGGGCAGGAGTGAAGCCATCAATTTTTTTACCTTTTTTAAATTGTTCTGTTTTAGTGAAAGCTTCATAAGCAATGCTTAAGCCTCCTAGATCAGCAAGGTTTTCTCCCAAAGTTAATTTTCCATTCACATGAATTGTGTCTAAAACTGTCATAGCATTATATTGTTGTACAACTTCATTAGCTTTTGCAGTAAACTTAGTTGCATCGTCTTTTGTCCACCAATCTTTTAAATTTCCATCAGCTGCAAATTGTCTACCTTGATCATCAAAGCCATGAGTCATTTCGTGCCCAATTACAGCTCCAATTCCACCATAATTTACTGCATCATCTGCACCAAAATCAAAAAATGGAAATTGTAAAATTCCTGCTGGGAAAGTGATGTCATTATTAGAAGGGCTATATGAAGCATTAATAGTTGGTGGTGTCATATTCATTTCAGTTCTATCAACTGGTTTTCCCATTCTGTTTACCATATAATTATATTGCCAAACACTCACGTTGCGTACATTGCCAATAAAATCATCAGGGCTGGCAGTAACACCTTCATAAGTTTTCCATTTGTCTGGGTAACCAATTTTCTTAACAATAGCATTTAATTTTTCAAGAGCTTTAGTTTTAGTTTCTTCGCTCATCCAATCTAAACGTTGAATTCTCTCTGCAAATGTTACTTGCAGATTATTAACTAACTCTTTCATTCTGGCTTTAGCTTCGGGCTTAAAATATTTTTCTACATAAAGTTGACCAATAAAATCGCCAAGACTTCTATCAATTAAACTACTCATTCTTTGCCAACGAGGGGTTTGTTCTTTTTGTCCTGTTTGCACTTTTGTTAATTCAAAATCTGCATTAACAAAAGCACTACTTAAATAGGGTGATGCAGAGCGAATAACCACCCATTTTAAATAACTTTTCCAATCACTTAATGGAAGTTCAACTAACAATTGATTAGCTGTTTTTAAGAAACTTGGATTATTGGCAACTACACTATCGGCACCAAGAATTTTCAGTTCTTCTAAAATAATATTCCAATTCATATTTTGAGTAAGTTCATTAAGATCTTTAATGGCAAACTTGTTATAAGTTTTGTAAGGGTCTCTCATTTCAACTCTACTCATTTGTGCTTTTGCCAAAGCTGTTTCAATTTTTAAAACTGAAGCAGCACTTGCTTTTGCAGTGGCTTCATCTTCACCAACTAAACCAAAAACGGTATTTAAATGATTGCTAAATGCATTTCTAATTTTAGTACTTCTTGCATCATCTTTTAAATAATAATCTCTATCTGGTAAAGATGTTCCTCCTTGAGAGATTGAAGGAATATACATTGTTACATTTTTTCTATCTGGTCCAACAAAAGATCCAAACAATGCACTACCCATACCCATAGTTCTTAGTGTTGTTATTTCATGTAAAATTTCTGCAACTGATTGAAGATTATTAATTCTAACTAAGTCATTTTTTATGGGCGAAAAACCTTTTGCTTCAATTGTTGCACTATCCATACCACTAGAGAACATATTTGCAATAATTTGAGTTGCACGGTCTTTGTCTCTGTTTTTTACAGCTTCTTCTAAAAGAGATTGTAATCTTTTGCTGCTTTCTTCTCTCAATAAATCAAAGCTACCCCAACGGGTTTTTGAATTTGGTACTGGATAATTTTTAATCCAATTGCCATTGGCATATAAATAAAAATTTTCACCAGGGGCAATACTCATATCCATATTTGCTTTGTCAATATATTTAAAATTTGATTGTGCTTGAACTAAAGCACTAAAAAAGCAAAGCAATAAGAAAAGTAGAAATTTCTTTTTAAGCATAAATTATTTTTTTCAAATGTAATGATTGTTAGATTTTAATTTAATAAGAATGATGAATGAAATTGATTTGAAAAATGGCAAAAAAAAATCTCAATAATTGTTATTGAGATTTTTTATTTTTTTAGAGGTTGTAATTATTCAGATTTGCTTCCAAGGTTCATAGCCCAGATAATTACTGCACCAACAATAGCTGACATTAAGGTGCCTACTAAAATGTCTACAAATAAGCTAGACCAATTTTTGTAAAAAGTGGACATTGCATAAAAACTAAAATCGAGAGATACAGCAGTTAAAAAACCAATAATAGCACCAACCCTTGCACCAGACATTAAAGTTGAAATATTAGCCCAGCTAAAAATGAGTGCCATCAACATTGCAGCTGCTATATTAGCCAAGCCCATTGCCCATAAAACCATTTCTGCTTCTGGTCTCATGTTAGTTTGGTCAAAGTTTGCTGCACAATAATCTTTCATAAGAATTCCATAAATAATCCAACCTAGTAAAAAATAGGCAATACCACCTACTATACTACCGATTAAAACTTTTTTGGTAATCATGTTTGTTAATTTTGGGTACCTTACTCGTATGGCTTTTCAGAATCGCCCTGTTTTTTTAAGTGGTTTCTAGACTCCACAATTCATGCAATATAATTATTTTTTTAGAACTAATGTATTTTTGTGTGATTTAAAAGCTGCACTCATCATTTCCTGTTCAGCTCTTGAAATACCAATTTCAGTAGCAACTTTTTTCCAACCATTAACAACTTTTTTTATTTCAATAATAATGGCATCCATTTCATCATTTGAAAGTTGAAAATATTCGCCAACACTTTTAGCCAATTCAAAATCCAAACTATTGTTATTGGTGTCAATATTTAGTGCCAATCCATTTTTATCTGTTGAAGGATTGATGTCATAGGCTGGAGAAAGTTTCCAACCATGGTTAGTTAAAATAAAACCATGATTTCTCAAATGGTCATCAGTATTGGAAATTGCTATGTTAAACACAATTCTTCGCCACAATTGATGCAAATCTTTTGTGTTCTGAAAACCATGGTACTGAATAAATTCAGCAATATCCAAATAACTAGCAGTATGATCCTTAAGGGTATCTTCATTATTCCCTGTCATGGTCATAGCACTAGCAAAATGAACCCTTTCATGGTTTTCTCTATCAAATCTTTTGGTGAAAAATGTATAAGATTTTCCTGCAATTTTTTCTATTCTGCTTTCAGCCATTTCAATACCAGCTTTTAAAGCTAATCGGTAAGACAAATATTCCCAAGCTGCTTTATCTACCATATCATTTTTTGATGGAAATTTTGCAATCCATAATGAACCATGTTCATCAACAATATTAGCTTTTGGTCTTGCTCCACCTAATGAAGAACCTGGTGCCAATAATATGGCCAGCCATTTTTTATTAGTTTTAGAATCATCATCAGAATCTAATATTTCAGATGCTTGTTGCAATTCTCTTACACTACTCCAAGGTGGAGTAGGAGTATTTTTATTGTCATCAAGAAAAGGCCCATTTTCATCAAGTTTAAATCTAAGGGCACCCATTCTACTTTCATCAAACACACCCAGCAGAAAATCTATGTCATACAATTTTTGTTGAGGTCTTTTCAATTCAAGAGCTTTTTGGGCTTCGCGTTTCATCATTAATTTTCTTCCCCAAGTATCTGGCATCGAATCTAGAAAAAATCCAAAATTTTCTTTATTGTTAGGATATTGTTGACCCTTGTACCAAGCAATGTCTGGGTCTATCAACAATTGTTCTTTAGAGTTAATCCAGTCAGCATCATATTCAAAACTGAATGCCTTTTTGCCTTTAGCTTGTTGAGCATTAAGCACACCAATTCTTTTAGGCTCAGCCATGCCAAGCCAATGAGCATAAACAAAAATATTTGTGTTAGTTGTTGCCATAATTATTGGTTACCAATTAAGCTAAGGTCTTGTAATTTTCTACCATATTCATCATCACTTGCTAACTTTAAAAAATCATCTTGTAAGCCTAAAACTCTCAGCGTATTAAAATAGGCAGCCAAAGAAACACTACCATTTCCTTTTTCAATTTGATATAAAGTAGTTCTATCAATACCAGCCCTTTCACTCACTTGAATGGTGGTCAGTTTCCTTCTTTTTCTGGCCAATTTTATATTTTCTCCAATCTGTTCCAATATCTTATGATATTTAGGAAACAAGATTTGCTTTTTCCGTTTCATATTAAAATGTTGTATATTATCCACAAAAATAGTGATTATGTTGTAAATAATCAACATTTATTTATCCTCATATTATTGGAGAAGCGATTAGTTTATGATAGACCTATTTAAAAGTAAAGCTTTTAGAATATATTAAAGATACTCATCTACCCACCACCTACCCACTTTAGTAAAACAAATCTATATAAATAGTTATTAATGATTTTTTTTATAGAAGTGTAATAAAAACTTGTGAATACAGCTGTTTCAAAGAAATTTGATACAAAAATGATGTTCTAAAATGAGAATAAATCTGTATGACAAAATTGATATTTTTTTACCATCTATCTACCCACCATCTACCCACTTATGAATATTAGTAGTTTGATTTTCCTAGTTTAGGACAAGAGAGTAAACAAATGGATAATCTTCTTTATTTTTTTAACATGAAAATAGAAACATGTTAAATTTTTCCGTTTTCTTAACATGACAGTAGAAACATTTGAAATTAAGAATTGCCACCAATAACAAACAAGATGTTCAAATTATGAACCCCTTACCAGAAAAGCGTTTGAGAAGTTTTCGGTGAGTAAATTTTGGAACATTTTTTTCTCACCTAATTACCCACCAGAATTTTGATTTCTAATGAATAGTTTGACATAGTGCCAAACAAAAATCCCTGCAAAATCAATGATTTGCAGGGATTTGGTGAGCTTTGATTAACTCTATGCGGACCGGACGGGACTAATTTTCTTGTTTCCGTTTTCGCCGCTATTCTTCCAAATGCCCTGTTATCAAGCGTTTCAGCGTTTTCATTGTTTTTTCTAATGCAGAAAAAAGCAACGAAATGTGGATAATGTTTACCCCATTGTTTACCCCATTTTGCACTTATTTGCTTAAATTTGTGATGCAACAAAACCGAAGCAAATGGCAAGTGTATCAATAGTTTACCGCAAGGATAAGCTAAACAAAAAGGGCGAAGCTCCTATCCACTTCCGCATCATCAAAGATAGGAAAATTAGCTATATCGCATCAGGAATTTTAGTACCCGAAGAAAATTGGGATTCTACCAAAAACAAGATAAAGGGCAAGCATACCAACAGTGCCAGGCTCAATTCTTTTATCACTAATAAATTTGCGGAGCTTCAAGACCAAGTATTTGAACACGAAACCGTTTCCAAATCTACCACCACCCGGCAGCTAAAGGAAAAAATCTATGGCAAGAAGCCAGAGGATTTTTTTGCCTTCGCTGATGAAGTTGTAAATAATTACAAGGATGATGGAAAAATAAGCACCCACATAACCCACAGTTCCACTATCAAAACTTTGAAGGATTATGTAAATGATGCTTCCATCATGTTCCAAGATATAACCCCCGAGTTTTTGGCAAAGTATGAAAAGTACCTGCAAACAAAGCAGAAACTAAAAACCAACACAATACACAAGCATTTAAAGTTCCTGCGGAAACTTTTCAATGATGCTCTAAGGGCAGAAAAAATCGAATACCAACACAATCCATTTACTAAGTACAAACTTAAACTTGAAAAAACAAGCCGTTCCTTTTTAAGCGATGAAGAACTAAAGGCAATCGAAGATGTGGCAACAGTTCCTGGCGAAAGAATGGATTTGCATAAACTCATGTTCATTTTTGCAGCTTATACCGGAGGGCTTCGCATTTCTGATGTGCTAAAATTAAGATGGCAAAATTTCGATGGCTCACATATACATATTGCTATCCATAAAACAAAATCACAGCTATCAATCAAGCTGCCAAATAAAGCCATTGAGATAATAAATAAGTACCACAACAAAGCAACAAAGCAAAGCGATTTTATTTTCCCAATGCTTCCAAATGGTATTGATTTAGATAACCCCCAAGTTTCTTACAATCAAATTTCAAGTGCCACAGCTTATGTAAATAAGAACCTTAAACTTTTGGCTACAAAGGCAGAAATTGAAAAGCCCTTATCATTCCACATTAGCCGCCATACATGGGCTACCCGTGCTTTAAGGAAAGGCATTAGCATAGATAAGGTTTCAAAAATTATGGGTCATGCCCAATTAAGGGAAACACAGATTTATGCAAAAATTGTAAATGCAGAGTTGGACAAGGCAATGGACATTTTTAATGATTAACGAATATGAAACACAAAGAAATTGAAGAACAGCAAGGAGATTACCCCCGTGATGAGGACGGCAATGTAATTTTTCCAGACGTTAATATTAGTTGGGCTGAAATCAATCGGTGGCACGCCACACATATCTTCCATGAGTGGGATGATAGCTATGGCGGTTACAGGGAGATTGCAAACCTAATATGTGATGCTGACCTTGCAGAACAAAAAGACGAACTGGAAAGAAACAAAATACTGGTGTACAAGCTCTTTAAAATGCCGGAGCGACCCGACAATAATCACATGAGGCATCATGGATGGTGCAGAAGCCTTGCATACCATTTTTTCAAAGAAGTATTCAAATTGCCCGACACAATGGGCGGCATGATGAATGAGTTTGATTTGGCACGAATAATTATCAGGAAGAAAACATTTGATGAAATACAGCAGTTGATTACAGACAATAACCTCACTCATGTTCAGGACTTAATATTTTTCATCATTGCTAAAATCGGCGATGTATATATCAGTGAAATTGAATTTTTCGAGAGACCTGAAATGGTTAAGCAGATAAATAATGCAGGTAAGGAAGCGGAAAAACTAATTACAGTTATTGAGAGGGTAAGACCAGACATACATGAACGATGGAATAAAGAGCGATTGCCTGAACTTAGAAATATAACATTTGACTTTCCAGATATTGACCCCATTAAAATTGAAGACCCCTGGCTTAATAGTTCTCTTGTAGAGGCAATCAAAAAAGACTTTGAAGACAGACCATATAAGAACTGGCGTAAAGAAGTGAAGAAATATGCAGCGATGTATAATGAAGATATTGAAAAACAGAAGTACCGTTTTCATGTTGCCAAAGCATTGCATAATTTCTTTACCCACCTTAAAACATTTCCTGTTAAGCCGGGCAAAGCCACGGCGGATGCCGAAATGCTTTGCGTTGCAAAAATTCTTGAATATGGCTTAATCAAAATCGGAGCAGAAGGAATTTCCGAACCTCAAAAAATAAAAAACATTCGCAATTATATAAAGCCTGAAAGAAATCCGCTTTTAACTTACCCAAGCCACATAGAAGCAAAACCAAATTTTGAAATGCTTGAAAAGTATTTTGAGAAGGACTTTCTTAAATCAGTGCTATTGGAAAAACACATTGATATTTTAAAAGAGGCAATCTACATAAGTGAACGTTTCGACATACAGCATTTAAGAACAGAACTTGCACATTTAATTGATTGTATCCAAAATCGAAAACATCAAATAGGTTGGCAATTTTCTACACAGGGTGTACCGACTGAAGACCATCCAACCATTGGCACTCTTTTTAAATTGATTTCACCCTTTAGAGTTGATACAGACAAAGTAAGATTAACTGAACTTTCTTTTCAGTTAGAGCATAAACCGGAAACATACCACATAAAAGATGAATTGCCTTTGATGCTGATTGAAAGGGCATTGACAGAATATTACCATAACCATCAAGAGGAATTTGATATTGATATTTTCGCTTCTAAAATCCATGAGAATCCACAAACTGGTGCACATAGAATTGAAGAATTAGGAAGGTATCAAAAACAAGGTGAAAGATTTCTGCCTACACTATGTACAAGGTTATATAAATTTCTTTTAAATGAAGCTCCACCCGAAAGAACAGTAGCATCAGCGACAGACAAATATTCAGAGATAATTGCCGTTATTTTGCAGCGTTGCCTTATCTTTAATCACATAAGGGATGAAGAATATGTTGTACAGGAAAAAGTCAAACAATGGCTTAAAGAAGCTAAGGAACAAGTAAAGACTAAACCAGTATAATTAATTGAAAATCAATTGGAACAAGCACCCCCAAAATTAGCACTTCTCTGTTCCAAATAACCTGCACTACTCTTCACAATTTTACACTGTTACACATTCAATAACAGTATAAAATTTAAAAAATGGAAGTAGTTACAATTCAATCGCAAGCCTATCAGGAAATAGTAGGCAAACTTGATGCAATCAACACCCGTCTTAATGCTAAAGAGAAAGAGCCAAAAGAAAATTGGCTGGACAACCAAGAGCTAATGCAGTTGCTCAAAATCTCAAAAAGAACTGCCCAGCACTACAGGGATAGCGGCCTTATATCTTTCTCACAGGTTGGTAATAAAATTTATTATCGCCTTAGTGATATTGAAATTCTTTTAGACAAACATTACATCAAAGCACATAAGAAATAATCACTTGCTGAAAGTGCAGTGGAAAATTTTTAAATCATTTCAGCAAAATGAAAGTTTCTGTTTTTAAACAGTGCAAGTATTACGATAGTGATACCAGCACACAAATGGTTATAGAGACCATCCGCAGTGGTAGTACAAAAGCCCAAGTGAGTGCCTTACGGCAATTGCTTAACAATGGTAAAATCAAAGAATACGACAAGCTGAAAAAAAAGTTACCCGGCTTCACAGTCTCAGGTATTTTCCGCAATGGAAGAAAAACTGAAAATTTACATGAGTATAATGGGAATATAGTTATTGATGTAGATAAGTTGCCAAGTAATTTATTACAGCCTGCCATTGCAAAAGCAAGGCAATCAGTGTACACTTTTGCCTGCTTTATTAGCCCAAGCAATCGAGGGTTAAAAATCATTAGCAAAACAGCAGCCACAATAACAACACATAAGCAAGTTTACAAAGCCTTAAAAGAATACTATGAGGAATGGTTAAACCTGTTTATTGATGAAAGCGGTTCAGACATTCCACGCCTATGCCTGTTCTCATTTGACCCCGATGCTTACTTACTTGAAACTTCACAAGTGTTTAATCCAAAAAATATTTTGCAGATGGAAAATAATAAAGAAACAAACGACCCAGCCGCATTGTTTGAACATTGCAAGCGATATACTGATAAGAAAAAAACTTATGCAAATGGCAACCGTAACAATTATATTTATTTGCTTGCAAATAATTGTAATAGAAGAGGTTTGTCAGAACAAGAATGCCTTTACTATACCTGCGATACATTTGATTTGGCAACAGAGGAAATTAAATCAGTTATTAGTAGTGCTTATAAAAATGTTTCAGAACACAATACAGAAAGTGGTAAGACCGAAGAACCAGCAGTTTCAATTATTGACCAAATAGAAAACTTTTTATCGGCTAAATATAATTTTAGATACAACATTGTTACAAAGCGTTTAGAATATAAGTTGCTGCAAGAAAATAATTACAAATCATCTAATGACTATGCAGAAAACTCAATGTTCAGAGAGCTTCTAAAAGCAAATATTAAATGTAATATCTCCAAGCTAAGAAATATTTTAGGTTCGGATTTTTGTAAAATATATAATCCTTTCATTGACTACTTTACAGGCTTAAAGCAATGGGATGGCGTTACTGATTATATACAACAGTTATCAAAAACTATTACTACGACACATAATGAGTTATGGGAACTTTGCTTTCGCAAATGGTTAGTAGCAATGGTTGGTTCTGCTATTAATGATGATACAATAAATCATACTGTAATTGTTTTTTCAGGTATGCAAGGAGCTGGCAAAACTACATGGATAACAAATCTTGTTCCGGCTCAGCTTAAAGACTATTTATATTCAGGTACTATTAATCCCAATAATAAGGACACTCTTATTCATTTGTCTGAATGCTTCTTAATAAACCTTGATGAATTAGAAAACCTGAATAAATCCGAAATTGGTTCTCTTAAGGAAACTATCACTAAAGCACATATCCGTATCAGAAAAGCATATGGTCATAATAATGAAACCATGCCCCGTAGAGCATCTTTTGCAGGTAGTGTAAACAGCAACCAATTTCTAAATGATACCACCGGCAGCCGTAGGTTTTTATGTTTTGAAGTAACTGATATTACTTACCAGCATACGGTTGATTTAACTTTAGTATATGCACAGGCATTACATCTTTACAATTCAGGATTTCAATATTGGTTTGACAAAGAAGAGATTAAAATTATTAATGCCAATAATGAACAGTACCAATTAAAATCAGTAGAAGAAGAATTATTACTAACATGGTTTGAAAAAATGAATGATGCAGAAGATGCTTCTTATTTAACCACTACAGAAATTGCCACAAAACTTTCGGTACATAGTAAAATCAATGTTTCAAATTCTACAATTAATTTATTAGGCAAAGCCCTTCACAAACATAAATACCTCAAGCTAAAAAAGAACGGTAAGCAGGTTTTTGTTGTCAGGGAAAGAACTATAACAGAAGTAGAAAGACTTGCCAAAGAAAGGTTGTAATCAAAGGCCGGTATTTAATCATCCAATGCTTTGCATTGGCAGGATAGGCAGGATAAATTACATACACCTTCCGTAGTTAGTTTAAAGCCTCATTTTTCGGACTACTTTGCACCTACATACTGCAAAGGGAAGCAATAGCAAAAGCATTTATTTTGTTTCGTTTATTCTGCCCTAATAAGCTACTTACCCTGCCTTATCCAGTTTTCTTTAAATTACTTTCATTTGCATACATTATCTTTGACAACAAAGTCCAAAACATTATGCCTAACAAATGGAGTAAGTCTTTCGGCAGCATGATTTCCATGCTAAGGGCAGAGAATAATTTACCCTTACGCAAGGTAGCTGCGGAGTTAGATATTGATACATCTACACTAAGTAAAATAGAAAAGGGTGAGCGACAAGCCAGCCTTGATATGATACCTATTGTAGCAAAGTTGTTTGGCAAAGATTTTAAAGAATTACAAGTACAATTCCTTGCTGATTTATTGCAAGAGGAATTTGAAAAAGAAGAATTTTTTATTGAGGCTTTGGAACAGGTTGTAAAAAAATTAAAAGGTAAAAATGCTATTAGATAATAAAACCAAAACAGAAGATAACGAATACTTTAAAGTATTTGATTTTCTTAAAAATTATATAGAGAAGGGCAACCTTGACCTTGTTACCGGATACTTTTCGGTAAATGCACTTGCATTATTAAATGAAGATACTAACCAAGCTGAATCATTCAGAATGATTTTAGGCAATCTGCTGCAAGATGAATCACAAGAGAATAAAATCATTGATTTGCTTAATGGCGATGCTGGTATTGGTAACACACTTTCATTAAGCCTTTCAGCTAAAAAAGCAGTTGCATTTTTACAGCAGGAAAAGGTTTCTGTAAAAAACATACAACGTAATTTTTGCCATGCAAAAACTTATATCTATAACGATAAAGACCCACGAAAAAACTTTCACATAATTGGTAGTTCAAACCTTACTGATGCAGGTTTAGGATTAAAAGAAACCAGCAATATTGAATTAAATACTGCATCTACTGGTAACGATGCAGACTTTAAAGAATTAAAGAAATGGTTTAAACATCAATGGGAAAATATTGCACAGGATAAAATTGAAATGCCTGATAAAACGAAAATTGATGTTAAACAACATATCATTGAGTTAATAAACAATCTGTTTAAAGAATATACACCTCACGACCTTTACTATAAAGTATTGTACGAACTCTTCAAAGAAGATTTACTACAACTAAGTAATGATGCAGAATTTAAAAGAGAGATTGCACACTTAGAACAAACCATCATTTACAATATACTGTTTTCTTATCAGCAAAAAGGGGCAATCAGTTTAATAAAAATGCTTCAAAAATATAACGGAGCAATTTTAGCTGATGCAGTTGGTTTAGGTAAAACCTGGACTGCACTTGCCGTAATGAAATATTTTGAAATCAAGGGATATACAGTTGTTTTGTTTTGTCCTAAGAAGTTGCGTAATAATTGGGAGCAATACCAATCCGGCAGAAGCTCTAAGTTTGAAAGGGATGAAATAGAATACTATGTACGAAACCATACAGACTTACAGGATGAAAGATTATCAACTAACTACCCTGATTTTCCATTGAGCAAATTGCAACGCAAACAAAAGATTTTATTTGTTATTGACGAAAGCCATAACCTGCGTAATGATAAATCATCACGGTACAAATTTTTAGTTGAAAAGGTGTTAATGCCAAACAGGATTAACCGGGATGTAAAAGTGTTACACTTATCGGCTACGCCGATTAATAACAAGCTGGTGGATATTAGAAACCAGTTTAAATTAATGTCCAAAGGCAATGATGATGGCTTTGCGGCAACAGAGTTAGAAATAAGCAGCCTTGAAAGCATTTTTAGAACAGCACAAAAAGACTTCAACGATTGGAGTGAGTTTGATAATAGAAAAATTTCAGATTTCATTTCCAAATTACCTCAAAAATTCTTTGCCCTAACAGATGCTTTAATTGTTGCAAGAACAAGAAAATTAATTGAAGGGGAGTTTGGCTCAATGAATTTTCCCAAAAAAGAAAAGCCAATAAATGAGTATATCACTCCTGAAAATTTCGGCAGCTTAAAATCATTTGATGATATACTACATGCACTCCGGGTAAATCTTACAGCTTACCGGCCATCTGAATATATCAAAGACTTAAAGATTGAAAGTGTTTTGGAAAATCCAAAACAACGGGAAAAGTTTCTGGTAAAAATGATGTACATATTATTGATGAAGCGTTTAGAATCAAGTTGGTTTTCTTTTAAGAATACAGTTGAAAGTATATTGAACCATCATACAAACGCATTAATCAAAGTAAATGCCTTTATTGAAAGCAAAGTTGATGCAACAATTGAAGATGATTTTTCAGAAGATGAAACAGATGATATTGATGAAACTTCCGAAGGCTACGATGGCGAAGATGAAGAGGAATCAAATTTTACTTTAGGTAAAAAGAACCCAATACATCTTTCATCTATAACTAACATTGATGTTTTTAAAAAACATATAGAAGCAGATGTTGAAAAACTCACTGCATTAAAAAATAATTTGCTTGAGTTTGAAAACGCCTTTAATGCAGGTAAAGCAGAAGACGAAAAGCTAAGTAAACTCATTCACCATATCACTACAAAACAAAAGGGTTCAAAGAATAAAAAAGTATTGGTATTTACTGTATTCAAGGATACTGCACAATACCTGTATAAACAACTTCAAAAGAACGGCATTAAAAACCTTGCCTATGTATCGGGTGCTTTATCTGAAACCCATGATGGATATTCAGGCTCTAAGTTTGAACCTATTTTAGAAAGGTTTGCACCTTATACAAAACTATACAATGAAAAAGACTGGACAGAATTGTATGAAAAACATTTAAGCCTTGAATACAAAGCGGTTGATAAATGGGTTGTGCCTTATGTAAAATGGCTGGAATTAATAAAAGAGTTTGATAAAACCACACTAAAGAAAATTGAAAGCCCTATTGATGTATTAATTGCCACTGATTGTTTAAGTGAAGGGCAAAATCTGCAAGACTGCGATTATCTTATCAATTACGATATACATTGGAACCCGGTTAGGTTAATTCAGCGTATGGGTCGTATAGACCGTTTAGGTTCTCCCAACAAAACCATTTCAGGCATTAATTTTTGGCCTGGAGAAAACTATGAAGATTACCTCCGTTTAAAAGAAAGGGTAGAAAACAGGATGGCATTAATGAGTGTGGTTGGTACAGAGTTAGACGATAACATGACACCTGAGTTTCAGAAAATGGTAGAAGAAAATCCTTTATTACCCAAACAGGCTGAAAAGATGTTACAGCAATTGCAGATAACATGGGATGATGTAGAAACCAGCGATGAGACTTTGGGCTTGAATGATTTATCCTTAGAGCAATTCAGGCAGGAACTCTTCGAGTTCTTTAAGCAGAACGAAGAATTTTTTAAGAAAATTCCTAACGGAGTTTTTACCGGCTTCAGGTTTAAGCCTAATAAGAAATGGAAAGAAATGCCTGATAGCATTGTAGCTGTATTAGGCTATCCACGTAAACCAGACGAAGCAACAGACCATGTATATAATGAAATTCATTTGTTGCACCAACCTTATGATAAGGATGGCAAAAAAGCAGCAACCGCAGTAGTGTTGAATAACAATCAGGAAATACTTTCATTATTACGCAACCATAAGTTAGAAATGAGAGTTGTTCCTAAAAATATTGAAATGGGCGATAAGGATGTATTACAAAACCTATCAACCTCCATAGGCAGTTGGGTTAAGGCACAAGCTCCAACAGTAGCAGTAAACCAAATTCAGGATTTATTTACCGGTCAAATAGCACCACAAAAATTATCCCCTGAACAAAAGAAACTGGAAGAAAAATACAAAGAAGAGAATTTCGATTTGATAAACTGGTTTATAATAAGCAATAAATAGTTGAGTTATGGAATCTACTTTCACACTTAATACAAAAAGTCTTAAACAGGCTTTAAGCTCAATGAAGAGAGTGGCAGGCAAAAGCTATAATAATGATGTGCTTAAAATTTCAGTATTGCCTGATAAGGTTGAAATAGCAATACAGGGTGTAATTAAATTTCTTACTGCAAAAACAGAAGGCTTTGCGGATATATTCATCCCAACAAAAGTGTTAGAAGCATATATGCAAACTACCTCCACAGCAAGTATCTCATTTATTTTTAAAGAAGGTGAAATGCAATGTGGGAGCTCTATTTATAATTCAAAGGCAATAAGGGTTGAAACAATTTTTTCAAACCCGGATAATGATTTACCACTCAATACAAACAATCTTGTACTGCTTCGCTATGCCGAAAATAATACGGAAAACAAGATTGAAAAATTGGGTTTAACCAATCAAATCAGAAATGCAAAAAGACAGCTAACAACCAATATAAATAATGCCCTGAAACATTTAAGTAAATACGAGGTCAGTTATGACGAACTGCATAACATAATCTATAAAAAAATTAAACCTGAATAAAGCCTGTCATTATGAATCTTTCATCTTTCCATACTTTGTCGCTTTATGATGCCTCTGCCGATATGTTTCAGCAGTTGGGTATAAAGGTAAATTCAAATACATCAGAACCTTTACCAATTGAAGGGTTGCTAAAGCAACATTTGAAAGACACAGAAATTTTTAAATCAATAACCAAAACTTTTTTCATTGGTATTATTGATGATAGCGTTTTTCAACAAATGAGTTTATTTAAAGGCGACTACTCTTACAGTGATGCCTTACACCAAGCAGATAGGTCTTATGATGGCTTAATGTTCTTTGCTTTGGAATTAGCCAAGCAGCCTACCAGAACGGAGATTTCAAACCTTACAAGGGCTTTTAATCGCATAAGCCAGAAAATGCCTGTTGCTTTAATACTAAAGTACAAAATGCTTCCCACTCTATCGGAAAAGGGTGCGGCTGAAGTGGCCATATCAATCACTATCAGCGAAAGATTTAAATACAAACAGAATTGGCGGCAGGGAGAAAAAACAGGTAAAGTAATTATTTTAAGAGATGTAAAAACGATTAATACCCATGCAGGCCATCAAAGAATATTGCTGGATTTGGTAAAGCCGGTTGGAGTAAACAATTATGCACAGTTACATGAACATTGGTTACAGGTATTGGATGTAAGTGTTCTGAATAAACAGTTTTACCAAAAATTATTTAACTGGTATTTGTGGGCACTCACCAAAGCCGAGTTTCCGCAAATAAGACCCGAAGAGGATAAAATTAAAAACGATGTTCACCAAAGCGAATCATTAATACGCTTATTATCCAGGTTATTGTTTTGTTGGTTTATGAAAGAGAAAGGCTTAATTAATCCCAACCTTTTTAATATTGATTATTTAAGAAAAATATTGAAAGGCTTTGAAGGCATAAGAAGCGAAGAAACCATTTACTACAAAGCAATATTGCAAAATCTATTTTTTGCCACACTCAACAAACCAATTGAGGAAAGAAAAATTATAGATAAAGGGTTTAATAAAAAAGAATATGGCGACCCTTTAGTGTACAGGTACGAAGACCTATTTAAAGATTCTAAAAGTGTTTTATCTCACTTTGAAAATATCCCTTTTTTAAATGGTGGTTTGTTCGATTGTTTAGACCAAAAAAAGGACAAAGACAACCCTGTTGAAATTCGTTTGGATGGCTTTTCTACAAAGAAAGATAAGCAACCAATTATGCCGGATATGTTTTTCTTTGGCGAATATGATGGCATTGATTTAAGTGAAGAATATGATGATAAAAGAAAAAGCAAAGTAAAAGTATTTGGACTGCTGGACATTTTGCACCAATACAAATTTACCATTGAAGAAAACACACCACTTGAAGAAGAAATTGCACTTGACCCCGAACTATTAGGGAAAGTATTTGAAAATCTTTTGGCAAGTTATAACCCCGAAACAAAAACAACTGCCCGGAAACAAACAGGAAGTTTTTATACCCCCCGTGAAATTGTGAACTACATGGTAGATGAAAGTTTACTATGCTATTTAAAAAATACAATTGATGATGAAGAAAGACTGCGTAATTTATTTAGCTACAATGAAACAGTAAATCCATTTGATAAAAAAGAAACAAGGTTATTGATAGAAGCTATAAATACAGCAAAGATTTTAGACCCTGCCTGTGGCTCTGGTGCATTTCCTATGGGTGTGTTACAAAAGCTCATTCATATATTACATAAACTTGACCCGGAAAACAAAATTTGGTTTGAGCTGGTTATTGCCAATTTTCCATCTGCTATGCAGAATGTTGCCAGGCAACGTTTAGAAAAGGAGAACTGGAACTTTGTAAGAAAGTTAGGTATCATACAGGAATGTATTTATGGAGTGGATATACAACCAATAGCTATCCAAATTTCTAAACTTCGTTTTTTCATTTCATTGTTGGTTGACCAAACAGAAAGACCTAAAGAACCCAACCGGGGCTTTGAGCCATTACCTAATTTAGATTTTAAACTCATTGCCGCAAATACGCTGATAGCAGCACCAGAAAGTGATACGGTAACAACCGGCTTATTTGCAGGACAAACAGACCCATTTTTTCAGCAGTTTGATTTATTGACAAATGAATATTTCAATGTGCATTTGCCCAAAGATAAAAAGGATAAGAAGCAGGAAATATTGAAGCTGATAGATAATAAAATTGCAGAGAAACAAAAGCAATTAAAAAGAGCTATTGATGTAAGAAATAAAAAACAAACTGATGCTGGTGAGATAGAAATTAAACTATGGGGCAGCTATGCAAATTTGTTCAAAAATGAAGCTGTCGGCTTTCTTGAAATTCAGTATTTCTTCCCTAATGTAAAGGAAGGGTTTGATATTGTAATTGGTAACCCACCTTATGTATTTACAAGGGATGCAGATTTCGGAGACGATTTCAAAGAGTATATTACAAAAAAATATTTTACTCTCTTAACAGCGAATGAAAAAAAATCTAAGGCAAATCAATCTGGTAAAATAAATTTATTTGCTTTATTTATTCTAAGGGGATTACTCGAATGTAGAAAAGGTGGTATTTTAACTTTTATTGTGCCAAATAATTTACTTAGAACAACAACATACGATTTAATTAGAAAATATCTTTTGCAAAAAAGTCAAATAGATGAAATTGTTGATTTAGGTAGTGGAGTATTTGATAACGTAACTGCATCTACAATTATTTTCAGGGTATCGAATCAAATCAATTTATCAAATAAAACTAAAATAATAACAGAGATTGAAAATATAGAGCAAAAATATTTTACTCAATCTGCAATTGAGCAAAGCCAATTTTTGAATAATGTGAGTTATACGTTCAATTTATTTGCCGACACTTCCGTTAATAACTTACTCACTAAAATATCGAACTCTACAAAACATTTAGGTGATTTCTGTATTGACATCATTGAGGGGATTGTAGCTCATAAGCATTTAATAAGCGAAGTCTCCACTAAATATAACCAGCCTCTTCTTGAAGGTAAAACGATAAAAAAATATTTAATAAATCCGCCTAATAAATTCATAACGTGGAATAAAGAAGAAATTCATAGAACAAGACCTGAATATCTTTGGAATAGCAAGAAAAAGATTTTAATTCAAAGAATAAGTGGTGGGCTTTCTCCATTATCTGGTACAATTGATACCAAAAAATACAAGACGTTTGCATCTATAAATAACTTGCTTCTTAAAGAAGAATATTCAAACTTGTATGAATTTATACTTGCCTTAATAAACTCTAAAGTTTTAAATTGGTTTTATGCAAATAGTTTTTCAAATAATTCAAACCTTACTGTTAATATTTCAAAGACATTTTTAGAAAAATTACCTATTGCAGAATATACCAAGCCTCAAGTAAATATTTTTACCCACACAGTTTCTTACATTCTCTTCTTAAAACAGAATAATGAAATATCCCTTTCTACATTTTTTGAACGCTTAGTTGATGCAATGGTTTATGAACTCTATTTGCCTGATGAAATTAACGTCGCAGGGTGCAATGTTTTGGAACACCTTACCAGTTTACCAGAATTACGAGAAGAATGGGATGATGAACAAAAATTAAAAACAATTGAAAAGGAATATAAACAATTAAGCAATCCTACACATCCTATTAGTGCAGCATTACTAAAGCTCTTGAATGTAGAAGAAGTTAAAATAATTGAAGGGATAAAATGAAAAGAATAACTTCCATACAATTAGAAAACTTTAGAGCCTTTTATAAAAGCTACGAACCAATTGTTTTGCCTAATGGCGAAAACCTATTGCTTTATGGTGAAAATGGTAGTGGTAAAAGTTCCCTCTTTAAAGCGTTAAAAACATATTTTCAAAGTTCCAGAAATGCTGCTGGCTTCCCTTTTGAATTAAATAGCTATGTAACAACACCATTACCTATTCAGGGTAATGTACAAATTAATTTTGTTGATGTTAACCCAGTAACAAGGCAAATTGTAGCGGGGTCAAATCAGCTTTTAACATTCAGCAATAATGTTTCAAATCACAATGTACAATTTGTACAAGATGCTGATTTGGTTAAAGGTTTTTTGGACTACAGAAATTTGTTATCTGTTTATTTTCATAAAGAAGCCAATCCAAACCTATTTAATTTAATAGTATTAGAAATCTTAGGTGCTCACATTCCAGCAGCGGGTAATTATAATTTCGCTAACAAATGGCAAACCCTAAATGAAAACTTAATTGATAATGCTTACACAAGAAATGACAGGTCACACCAAAATGCCTTAGCTGATTTACCAACTTATCAAGCTAATTTAAATCAAACCTTGAGCAGTGTTTTTAATGAACTAAACAGGCTTTTAAACACCTATTATCCTGACCTAAGAATACAATTAGGTTTTATTCTTCAGCCACTTACATTTATTTATGGTAATGGTAAATGGGAATGGCATACTACAGCCGATTTACGTTTACAAGTAGTGAAAGATGGTAACTTAATTCATGGCGATTACAGTGAGGTTCTAAACGAGGCAAGGCTTTCAGCATTTGCAGTATGTTTATATTTAGCCTCCCTAAGAACCAATCCTTCAAATTTTGACTTGAAGTTACTTTTTCTTGACGATGTATTTATTGGTATTGATGCTTCAAACAGAAAACCCATTTTAGAAATTTTAAGAAATGAGTTTAATGATTATCAAATATTCATAACCACCTATGATAAATATTGGTATGAGTTGGCACAACGTCATTTTAATTCATTTATGCCTGGCAAATGGTCATATGACAATCTTTATGTTGGCACTGAAACTGATGGAGCTATAACCTTTGATAAGCCTATATTAGTTCAAAACGATAATGAATATAGCAAAGCTATTTACTATTTGCATCACCCTCATAAACCTGATTACCCGGCAGCAGCAAACTATTTTAGAAAATATGCAGAAAGCATCTTGTCAAATGAATTAAATATTCCTTCCCATGAAATTAGAAATGAAGATTACTCATTGATTGAAAATTATAAACTTACAAATTTGGTAAACAGTGCGTTGCATTTTGTAAGAAAAATAAGAGCAAATGATGCATTGTTAGTGATACTAAAAAACGCATTGCATACACTTTTGCATCCTTTATCTCATTTCAATCTTACTTCACCAGTTTATAAAGTTGAACTAATTGAAATACAAAAGTGCCTTGAACTTTTAGAGCCATATTTAAAGAGTTTAGTACCTAACTATCGTCTTTTTATTCCGCATAGTAAGATGTTCAAATTGAGGTTCATAATTAATGCTACAGATACTGGTTACTATGAAATCTTTCCGAAAGAAGCTATTTATTTACTAAACGATGCAGGTACAATTACATTGTCAGAAGGTGAATGCCATTGCAAAACTTGCTATACACTACAAGGAATTAATGAAATAAGCAGATATAATTTTAATAACACAAATCCAGTTGCTCAATATTTATCTGTTGCAAATTCATACGATGTAGTGTATAATCATTTACATGGTCAAGCAGCTTACTCTCATATTCCCAGAGCATTAAACTATTCTACAGAATTTGAATTGAATGACGGGACTAACTGGCAACCTTTAAATACCTTAATGGTTTGGTGAAATGAATAGAATCAATTACATAAATAAAATAAACACCTATGCAGCAAGGTTTGTATTAGAAGTAGAAGGCTTTAATGCTTCTAATCTTTATGATATAAATATTCATGCAGAAGGTTTTCTTATTCCTGTTTTAAATGAAGTGTTTGGTTTAAGATTAGAGAACCTGAATGCAACAGAAAAGAAAAATTATCCGGCAATTGATTTAGCAGATTTTAAAAACCGGGTAGCATTTCAGGTTACAGCTACAAGCGATTTTGATAAAATTAAAACAACCTTAGAAAAATTTAAAGACCATAAACTTAATGCAGCCTTCGATGTGCTTTATATCTATATCATAACCCACAAAAAAGATAAATACAATGACGATAAATTAAAGTCATTCATCCCTGCCGATTTTGTTTTTTCTACTACAGAAAATGTAATTGATAAAGACAACTTATTGCAGAAGATTAATACACTTAGTTCAACCCTTAAAATTGAAACGATATCAAAAATCTATGAACATGAATTTTCAGAATTTCAGGTTCAGATGCGGCAAAAGACTTTTGTAAACGGATGCTTAAATACCGAGGCAGAACCCATTTGTCCTAATCTTTTAAAAATTTCCTTTCCAAAATACTTTTATCAGGCAGAACTGAACATTGATGAAGAGGCAATAACCAACGATGTAAATTCCTATCTCATTTCAAATAACAAAAAACCTGTTAAGAAACTTAAACCGGGCAATCTTGTAAAAAAAGCATTAAGGGCAATTCATATAAAAGCAGGTGAATGGGTGCTACACGAAAAATATATTTATACATTTCGGAATTTGGATGACAGAGCAGAGCCGTTCCGTAAAATAGTAGATATTGGTACAATAACGCTGATTGAGTGCAAAGACTATTATGAAAGCAACGAAAATACATTGAGGGTATTTAAACATCTTTTGCGTAATACCTTAATTGAATTATGTAAACTAAAAGAAATTGAATGGTACGGTCAACAGGAGATTTTCAGGTTTGCAAACAGTCAGATAGTGCCAAATCAAAAGAAAATAAAATGGAAAGGTAAAAATGAAGCAACGAAGACAGTAATTTTTGAAATGCACAATAAAAAAGAAGGTCATATTGTATGCTTTCGCAGCCTTGCATTTAAGAGTTCATTTTTAAATATCGAAAATGATTGGTATCTGGTATTGAACCCAACATGGAGTTTTACCAATCCCGGCGGTTACAATTCAAGTAGGTTTGAATCAGCATATATGGCCGGTATAAAACGGCTGGAAGCCAACGGCTCTATTTATAATTACTTTAGATTTTTTAGCTATTACTTTTCACATAAAAATTTATTTACACCAGATTATCCTTACATAGAAATTCATGCTGCCGAAAAATTAAGTATTACACCAAGATTGGAAGAGAAAGCATGGAAACCAGTAAAGATTATCGAGAGCCACTCAAAGGATATTGATATAGAAATTAAAGCAGACAATGAATTAACCGATAATACCCTTTTTTAATTTATGAAAGTTAGATACATAGAAGAACCCTCATTGCAATTTGGAGAGAACCAACATATCTGTCCTAAATATGGTATTTTCAATTATAGCCCTTTCGATATTAATCAGGTTCGTCCCCAAAGCATTACAATTGGTATTATTGGTAAAGGAGAAAGTGTAGATAAAGTTTTAGGCTGGATTGAAACTTGTAAAAATCATATTGATGGGAAGCAAAGTAAAAATCCACACCCGAATTTATTTTTAAATTTTTGTGGTTTCAATAAAGAAGTAGGTTTTCACAGCGATATTGTTTATGATGATTCTTATATCAGGAAGCTAAAAAATTCTGACTTCGATGAAATAATTAAAAAGAAAGAAAATCTTGAAGAAAGAATAAATGATATTGCTGAATTATATCTGTCTGAAATTAAATTCCTTTCTAAAAATAAAAACCCCGATGTTATCCTTTGTGCTTTGAGCGAAAATTTCATAACCTACATACAAGAAAAAGAAGTTGAGCCTGAAGAAGATGAAGAAACTGAAAAGGAAAGCAATTCAGGAGAATCCGAAATTGATGCAGATGACATATCCAGCAAAGAGCAAAACTTTAGGCGATACTTAAAAGCAAAAGCAATGCAGTTCAATGTTCCGATACAGATAGTAAGGGATAGGATTGCAAAGCCTACGGCTGAAATGCAGGATGAAGCAACAATAGCATGGAATTTCTTTACTGCTCTTTACTATAAAGCATCAGGCACTCCGTGGGCTTTAATCCGTAAAGATTCAGCAGAGACTACTTGTTATGCAGGAATAAGTTTTTTTAAAAGCCGAGATAAATCAACAACGCAAACGAGTATTGCCCAAATTTTTAACGAATTAGGAAAGGGTGTAATTCTAAGAGGCGAAGAGATTACCCTCAAAAAAAATGACAGAGTACCGCATCTTGCAGAAGAGCAAGCATTTAGTTTGCTTACTCTTTCTCTCAAAGAATATTATGATGCCGTAAAAATATATCCAAAGCGTTTAGTGCTTCATAAAACATCAAATTTTAGTGAAGGAGAAGTTTATGGTTTTACACAAGCTGCAAAGCAATTAAACATTAATCAAATTGACTTAGTTTCTATTCAATATTCAGATATTCGTTTGTACCGGGAAGGAAATTATCCGCCAATGAGGGGTACTCATTTAGCATTAACTGAAAAGCATAATATTTTATATACAAGAGGCTCAGTACCCTACTATGAAACTTATCCTGGTAAATATATTCCCAAGCCTATTGAAATTAAATTGGCTTATTACGATGAATCTCCAAATCTGATTTGTGATGAAATAATTGCTCTCACAAAAATGAATTGGAATAACACACAATTCGACAGGCAAATGCCAATAACAATTGAATGTGCAAGAAATGTAGGGGAAATTTTAAAATACCTTGACCCTGATGATGAGATGCAATTAAAGTACAGTTTCTACATGTAATTTTTAGTTCTATGTCCTTTCTTTTTTTTAAATATTATTAAGAAAAATTTGGGGCTTACCCTTTGGGTCGGGCTATCCGTTACAAGTCCGGCACAAAGCCAATACACAGATCCTCACCGGGCTTTTCACTTCTATCCCTAAGCCAAAAGAAGCGGTGTGGCGAAGCCACGAATCTATTTGCACCCACCCAGCCCACACACAGGAACGGCTTGTGCAGTGGCTCACATCACAAAGCCAACGCTTCACTGCACTTGTGGTGTTGCCGTCATTTTTAACTGTCATACTTTTTGTGCCTATGCAGCAAAGCCATTTGGCACATTGCCTATTCCACTTCGTTCCATAGTCAAAGAGCCAAGCCAACGCAAAGCATATCCACAAAAAGACGGGCTGCCCCAAAGCCCCTTCGCAGCCCTTATGCCAGTATAAAAATGCCGGAAGCATACTTAAACATAATGCGGCATTATAGGTTCGCTACGCATAGCCATCCTACGCTTATGTAAACATGCCAAAGCAATGGCTATCCTATAATACGCCATTATGTTAAGTAGCCAACACCACATCCACATAAAGCAATGCTCACTCACAAAACCCATGAAATTGCTTTATGTGGTAAGCCGTTCCTTTAGCCATCGCACCCACCCTTAAAACCCCACACACCCCAACCACCCTTTCAATGGTGCAGAAAAAAATAAAGCATGAATCTATTTGTTTGCCATGTGCTTGCGGTAGGTTCATTCTCTTCATTCAATTGTTCCGCTACATTCCGTTTCACTGCATTCCGCTACACCCGTTCATTGCGTTTATTTCACCAACCTCAGCACCGCACAGCAAAAGCAATTCCTTCCCTTCATTCCACAAACCTGAACACAGGCTTTCCGTGTCATGGCATCCCGATAGCCTGAGCACATAACCATTGCTACATCGGTATTGCTCATGGCACTGCAAGCCACCCAATACATTTGCTCCATTGCGTTCAGTCATTGCATTTGCTTTTTCCATCCGCACAGTACATCTGGTATGCTTTATTTTTTTCTGCGGCATATTACCCCGGCCAGCACACAAATACAAAATTCCGTTCCATAAAAAAATGATTTTTCAATTTCATCCTACCCATCCTACCTTTACTAATAATATTAGCAATGCCTTTCTATCGGATAACTATATGGTTAAAGAATAAACGAAAGCCCGTTTCGGGCATCCGTTTTATAGACCAATCCAATATTGATATTGTCAATATCCAAATGCAGAAACAAGCAAGGTTTCATTACAATGATTCTTTAATAATTGATGTTGAAGTAGCAATGCTATCAAAAAACAGTAGAGCAGTTAAGACACATCAAAAGGAAATTTTAGGCAAGTCAGGTAATAAGTAAATCTCTTTCTCTTTTTTAAAATCCCATAAGTCATACAAATAAAAAAATGCAGCAAAGTTAGTTGGCTGGCACAGCCCTATGCTTTAAAAAAAACAAGGAACTACGGCATAAACACAGCTCCACCGCACAAAGCCATCATTTATTCCGTTCCTCCTTGTTTTTTTAGCCACGCCACCTGATAAAATTGCTTTCTTTTTTCTTTTTTTTTTCGGTTTTTTTTCTTTTTTCTTTTGGGTTATGTATAGGCGGAGCGTAGCGGAGCAATCATTAAATGCTCATACTATGCACAGTCCAAAGTTTCAAACATTCAGCGTAAAACATCAAAGCACTTCATTTGAATTTTATATTCTTTCCAAAGGATTGAACAGCGGCAAGCCTCTTGAAAAACCTTGCCCAAATTCATTCGTTTGTATCTGCAAAAATCAGGATGAAAAAGACTTTTATTTCTGGTTGTTGTTCGGTTTATGGAAGGCAAAACATTTCCACCAATTACTAACAGGGTCGGTTATCCCTTTTATACGAATTGATGAATTTAAAAAGGAAGTAGCAACACAGGCAGAGCATGTAAGCAAACAAAAAACCGCATATACAAAAACCATAGACCAAATAAAACTGCTGGAGCAAAAGGAAAAGCAACTGCAACAATATCTGGCAGTCATAGCAGATGTGAAAAGGGCTACCATATACCGCTACCTGAAAAGATAAAAACAAAATCCTGCCTATGAAATACGCTGTATGTGCAGTAAAAAATTTTTATACGCAAAAGTAGCAAGGGCGGGCAACCGCACAGACCCGACAAAAAAAACAAAAAGACTACGGCATAAACACAGCCCCAACACACAGCCCCATCTTTTATTCCGTTTCCTTTTGGTTTTTTAATCCGCCCTTGCTGAGAGAAGCGTATAAAATTTTTACTTATGCACAAGCAGCTTCGTATCATTTCCAGCAGGCGTTTATCAGTTTGTCCTTTCAGTAGGTCATTCTTTCCGCCGTCAGTTCCCATTTCGCCTCTTGCGTTCAGTCGTCATGCCAGGCGTTTGCCGGTTCATTACCATCCGCTTCCGGGTGTTGCAGTTTATCACTTGCCTTGCGGTGGTTGGCTTTGGTGTTTTCCATCAGGTCGCCGTCAGTTATCAGCATTACCCTTTTAGGGGTAGTGCTTTTTTCTTTTGATAGTGAGCTACCAGCTTACAGGGTTACGACCCTGTAAAGCCTTTATTTGACCTTACACACAGGATTTGAAACACTGCTTGACAGCAATTTATTTCCTACATATTTCCAATATGAGCCGTATATGATTGCACCATTTTGGAAAAAAAAAGCAAAGCAAAGCAGCGAATTACAGTGAAATTTAGCGATGATTGCTGCATGATTGCAGAGGATGCACCGTGGGGATAAGGCATAAAAAAAGCCCCACCTTTACGGTAAGGGCATTTTTTGCAGTGGAAAATATTTAGAAAACTTCATCAACTCTTAACGCATTGCCCGATGCAAAGAGGTAATAGTTTGAACCTACTTGCTGATAAAATTCGATGCCTACGCAATTTAAAACGCTTACTGTTGCGGTCATTGTTGGCGAGCCTGGCAATGTAGTGGTTACGGTTGTTGCAGCAGTTACAGCGTTTAAATCAAGATACCCTGAATACTTAACGTCTGCAAGCTCATTCAATGCAATATCAGTTGGCTCATACTTTCCGGTAGTGTCATTATAAACCCAATCGGAAACGACTGCAATCGCATTTACCAAACGGAAGTGTGTTGCACCTGCCGGAGCATTTACAAGGTTGGCAGGGTTGAAAGCTGGAATAGTAAATGTTGCACTATCACGGGCAACCGTATTTGAAAGTGAATAGGGAGCATTGAACAAACCCGATAAACTCAAATTTGCATCAAACTCCAAGCCTTCCAAATACTGGCGTTGTGTTGAAATTTCAATAGCCCTTCTACCTCTTGCTTCTGATTGGTCTTCCAGATTTATTTGTTTCATAATAGCCGTAAGACGGCCAGTTAAACGAGGGTCAGAAAACTGTTTGATGATTTGGGAAAGTGCAACCCTTACGGATTTTGCAGCAGCAGCAGAGCCACCAAATTCATTCATGTTTTCACGGGTTCTAATAAACGCCGGGTCGTTGTTTATTTGCTCCGCAGATGGCCCACCTGCCATGCCTGCAAAGTCACCAGCAAGCCCTTTGATTTTGAAATGACGAACACCACCCATAGTGCCGTTGTATTTTACTAAGCCTGTTTGCCTTGCCATAACTATAAAAATTTAGTTGTTTAAAAATGAAAAATTTTACAGTACAAAAATAAATCTAACTTCGTTATAAGTATTTGACAATCAATAGGTAAAGCAATGCAATTTGATGCTATCGCACCATATTTAATAGAAACTCATTGTAAAATCACCAGGGTTTTAGATGGAGACAGTTTTATGGTACAAAACATCTTTTCAAAAGATGAAAAAGAAATTCGTTTATACGGTCTTGATGCACCAGAGAATAAAAGAAATAGAAAGCTGATTGAAGATGAAAAGAAAGCAAGGGTAGCAGGTGAATTTTTAATTCAGTTGGGTAGAAAATCAACAGACTTTGTTTTAACGATTGCACCACCCGGCACAAACATTACATTGATAACAGAAGAGAAGTATTTTTTTGATTTTTACAAGAGGCAATTAGCATACATTATTTTACCTGATGGGAGTTGCTTGAATGAAATACTAATAACAGAAGGCTACGCAAAAGCATTGGATGAATACTATTGTTCCAATCTTTCAAAATATCAGCAGTTGAATTTTTTAGCGAAGCAATCTGCAAAGGGTTTGTATGCTTTTACAGGCATATTTTGAATTGTTTACCCTATGTTTACCCCGATATGAAAAAAGGCTTGCAAATCATTGATTTACAAGCCTTTAGTCTTTTTAAAAGCGGACCGGACGGGACTCGAACCCGCGACCTCCGCCGTGACAGGGCGGCATTCTAACCAACTGAACTACCGATCCGTTTTGAATAATTCTTTTCAGTTTTATTCTCAATTGGGTTGCAAATATATAGGTAAGTATTTTATATGAGCAAAATTTTTTATACAAAAAAATCAACCCTTACTTTTACATTATAAATTTTTATTATGATCGAGTTTACTAATAGACAATTTTTAGATTTTGAGCAACCAATTAAAGAATTATACGAAGAAAGAGAAAAGCTAAAACAATCTGCAGAGAAAAGTAAAATTGACTTATCTGATGCGATTGCTAAAATTGAACAAGCAATTGATCAAAAAAGAAAAGAAATTACTAGCCATTTAACACCATGGCAAAGAGTTCAGTTAAGTCGTCATCCCAACAGACCTTATACCTTAAAACATATTGAAAATATTTTTACCGATTTTGTTGAATTACATGGCGATAGAAATGTGAAAGATGATAAAGCTATGGTGGGTGGTTTTGCTAAATTAGATGGTGAAACTATTATGGTTATTGGTCAACAAAAAGGCACCAATACTAAGTCTCGCCAAATCAGAAATTTTGGTATGGCTAATCCCGAAGGGTATAGAAAAGCTTTGAGATTAATGCGTTTAGCTGAGAAGTTTAATAAACCTGTCATCACTTTTGTTGATACCCCTGGTGCTTTTCCAGGATTGGAAGCAGAAGAAAGAGGGCAAGGTGAAGCCATTGCTAGAAATATTTATGAAATGATTAGACTTAAAGTGCCAATTGTTATTGTTATCATTGGTGAAGGTGCTAGTGGAGGTGCTTTTGGTATTGGAGTGGGAGATAGAACCCTAATGATGGAAAATACTTGGTATACCGTAATTAGTCCAGAAAGTTGTAGCAGTATTTTATGGAGAACATGGGAGAAAAAAGAAGTAGCTGCTGAACAGTTAAAACTTACTTCTATGGACATGAAAAAATTTGGTTTAGTTGATGAAATTATACCAGAACCAGATGGTGGTGCTCATTGGGATTATGTTGAAACAGCACAAAAAATGAAACACTGCATCAAGAAGGCTTTATCAGAAATAAAAGATCTAGACCCTAACCAAAGAATTAATGATCGTATAGAAAAGTACAATAAAATGGGCTTTTGGGAAGAATTAGAAACCGAAAAAACAAATTAAAATGTCTCTAAAAAATATATTATCAGGTACTGGTGTTGCCATTATTACACCTTTTGCAAAAGATGGATCTATTGATTTTCCAGCTCTAGGTAAAGTGATTGATTTTATTATTGAAGGTGGAATTAATTATATTGTAAGTCTTGGTACAACTGGTGAAACTCCTGTTTTAGATGTAGAAGAAAAGAAAGCCATCCTCAATTATACTTTCGATAAAGTAAATAATAGAGTACCTATAGTTGTGGGAGTTGGTGGTAATAATACACAAGCTGTGATTGCAGAAATGCAACAACTGCCATTAGAAAAAGCTGTTGCTATTTTAAGTGCATCTCCAAACTACAACAAACCATCTCAGGATGGTATTTTTCTTCATTATAAAACTATTGCTGAAAAGGCACCAAAACCCATCATACTTTATAATGTGCCAGGAAGAACAGGTAGAAATGTTTCTGCTACTACTATTACTAAATTAGCACATGAAGTAGAAAATATTATTGGTATAAAAGAAGCAACAGATAACATGCAGCAATGCATGGAAATTTTGCGTGATAGGCCCAAAGATTTTTTAATTGTGAGTGGTGATGATGCTTTAAGCTGCAGTCAAATTGCATTAGGTATGGATGGTGTAATTAGTGTTGCTGCTAATTGTTTTCCTACACAATTTTCAACAATGGTGAATTTAGCAAGAGAAAATAAATTTGAAGCAGCACGAGCTATTCATTATAAATTATTGAAAGGTTATGATTTACTTTTTGCCGAAAATAATCCTGCCGGAGTAAAAGCATTTTTATTTGAACAAGGCTTAATACAAAACGAATTGCGTTTACCATTAACTCCTGTTAGTGAAGGATTACATCAACAAATAAAAATCTATTTACAAAATTTATCATAAATTAAGTTTTGCAAATCATTTACAATACTTGCCAATCCTTATCTTCGCAGCCAAATTAAGCTCTTACTAAGGAAATGATAACAAGAAGAAATATACGTGTAAAAGTGATGCAACTTTTATATTCGATTGATTCAATTAACGATACCAATGCCATTAAAAATCCAACAGCTGCTTTAGAAAAAAAATTTACTCAAACTAGTGAGTTACTTACCTTCCTCTTTCATCATATTGTTTTAGTAGCAAAATATGCAGAGGTTTCTGCAAAAAGTAGGGCATCAAAATATATTCCTACAGAAGAAGATTTAAATGTAAATACCAAAGTTTCTGGCAATCAAATTCTTTGGGAAATTGTAGAAAATTCATCTTATCAAAATGCAATTGAATCTTTTAAAACAGATTCTATTTGTGATAGTAGTATTGTAAGAAAACTTTTTACACAACTCATAGAAACCAAAGAATATCAACATTACATTCATCAAGAAAGCAGAGATAGAAAAGAAGAATTAGAAATGTTGAGCTTTATTTTCAACAACATCATGTTACAATCTGATTTATTTATTTCAACTGCCGAAGATTATTTTGATAATTGGGATGATGATGCTGAAATGTTACAAACTGTAATTAATAGTTATTTTAATAAAATTCAAAGTTTAAAATTTCATCAGCTGATTGATGCAGATAAACTTAATTATGCCAAAACACTTTTGAATACTTGTATTGAAAAAAAAGAATTTTTATTAGAATGCATTACTCCTAAATTTAAAAATTGGGATGCTGATAGAATTGCTTCTATCGATTTAATAATTTTGCAAATGGGGTTAGCAGAATTATTATATTTTGAAACTATACCAACAAAAGTTACCATTAATGAATATATTGATATTGCTAAAGAATACAGCACTGTTCAAAGTGGTCAATTTGTAAATGGAATTTTAGATAATTTACATAAAGAGATGTTAACTCAAGGAAAAATTCATAAAGTTGATTTTAAAAAAGTGAAAAAGTAATTGTATAATGAAACGAATTATTTATTTACTGATCTTAGTTGTAGTTTTTTGTTATTGTAATGATGACACAAAAAATAAAAAAATTACAATTAATGCAAATGCCGATTCTTTAAATCTGACTACTATACAATGGGTTGATACTACTTTTAACTTTGACAGTATCAAGCAAGGAGAGCAGAAATCTTTTACTTATACTTGTATTAATACTGGTAACAAACCATTAGTTATAAAAGAAGTTAGACCAGGCTGTGGTTGTACTGTTGCAGATTATAGCAAAGAAGCTATTTTGCCTGGAAATAAAGGCTGGGTTACAGCAAACTTCGATAGTAAACGTTTTTGCGATTTAGTGGTAAAGTCTATTTTAGTGATTTCAAATACTTCAAACGACCCTGAAAGAGTTTTAAAATTTTCTGGTGTAATTACAAATTGTGAAAGCAATGATAAAATTGTAATTCCTCATGAACCTCAATAATTTTTTAATCAATAATAAATATCAAATATGACAGTTCTATTTTTCTTATTACAAGCACCTCAACAACAAAGTCCTTGGTTTTCATTTATAATGATTGGAGGTATGATTTTAGTATTTTGGTTATTCATGATTCGCCCTCAAGCTAAAAAAGCAAAAGAACAAAAAAACTTTATTGAAAATTTAAAGAAAGGAGATAAAGTGGTTACTATTGCTGGTATTCATGCTTCTATCAATAAAATTAATGAAGATGGCACTTTGCAAATTGAAGTTAATCCTGGTAGTTATTTAAAGATTGAAAAATCTGCAATTAGTCAGGAGTGGAGCATAGCTGCAAATAAAGCATCAGCTTAATTTTAAATAATATCTTTTTTGAAATCCTAAATTCTTCATTGAGTTTAGGATTTTTATTTTAATACTTTTGATAAAACGATTTTATGTTGAAAGTGGGATTAACAGGTGGAATTGGATCAGGAAAAACTACAGTAGCTAAAATATTTCAGATTTTAGGTATTCCAGTTTTTGATGCTGATTCAAATGCAAAAATGTTAATGAATTCAGACAATACCATAAGAAAAGAATTAATACAAGTTTTTGGAGAAAATGTATTTCATGCACAAGTCTTAAATAAAAAGTATTTAGCAGATATAGTTTTTAATGATGAAACTAAATTAAATTTATTAAACAGTATTGTTCATCCTCATACTATAAAAGCTAGTGACGAATGGGCTAAACAACAACAAAGTAAATATGTAATTAAGGAAGCTGCTTTGTTATTTGAATCTGGAAGCTATAAAGAACTCGATTATATTATTGCAGTAGTATCGCCCAAAAATATTAGGATTAAAAGAGTAACGAAACGAGATAACGTAACAGAAAAAGAAGTTGAAATGAGAATATCTAAGCAACAAGATGAATTGTTAACTCAACAACTTTCTCATTATATTATCAACAATGATGATGAGCATTTGGTGATTCCTCAAGTATTAGAATTACATCAAATTCTTTTAGATAAAGCTCGATTACAAAATTGATTTTCCACTTAAAGCATTACTTACAGCAGCATCCATAGCACGTTCAGCAAATGGTCTAGTAATTTCATTCAGTTCTTCAATTTTAGATTGAATAAGATTTTTATCGGTCATAGTTAAAGATAATTGCAATGCTTGTAATGCATTAGCTGTAGCAAGAATTTCTTCTTTATTTAAAATAGCAGTATTTTTCTGAATAAATTTTTCTGTTACACTTATTATTTGCTCTCCTTCAGTTTTTGCCTCAACCAAAGCTCTGGTTGCCATATCATCTTTAGCATAGGTAATACTTTCTAACAACATTTTTTCAACTTCTGCATCAGTTAAACCATATTGTGGTTTTACCTCTACACTTTGTTCAATACCACTTCTTAGTTCTTTTGCAGATACAGTTAAAATACCGTCTGCATTAATTAGAAAGCTAACTTCAACTTTTGGCAAGCCAGCAGGCATTCCTGGTATACCTGTAAAATTAAATTCAGCCAGTTTTCTATTGTCTTTTACCAAATCTCTCTCTCCTTGAAAAACAGAAATTCTCATGCTGCTTTGTCCATCTTTTTGTGTAGTATATTGTCTTGAAACTTTGTTTGGAATTTTTGAATTTCTAGGAATTAAAACATCCATTAAACCGCCCATTGTTTCTAAACCTAAACTTAGAGGAGTAACATCTAACAATAAAAAATCTTTGTTATTACCTGCTAAAATATCTGCCTGTATAGCTGCTCCTAGTGCAACTACTTCATCAGGATTGATGCTATCATTAATTTCAGTATTGAAAAAAGAGTGTACTGCTTTTTTTACTGCAGGAACTCTAGTGCTGCCACCTACTAATACAACTGTTTCAATATCTGAAATTTTCAAATCACTATCTTTTAAAGCTTTTTTACAACAGTCAATTGTTTTATTAATGAAGGGATGAATTAATTCATTGAATGTATCAAGATCAATGGAAATTTGAAATTCATTAATGGTTGTACTAAAATTATTGCTTGTACTTAATTGCTTCTTTGCAGCTTCTGCTTGTAATCTTAATGTTTGTGCAATTGATTGATTGGAATAATATAATTCTTGAAGTTCTTCATTAGCTTTTAGCCAATAATCTACTATAGCTTTATCAAAATCATCACCACCTAAATAAGTATCTCCATTTGTACTCAACACTTCAAAAATGCCATTGGTGATTTTTAATATTGAGATATCGAAAGTTCCGCCACCTAAATCATAAACAGCAATTGTTTTTTCTTTTGTTGTATCAATACCTAAACCATAAGCCAAACTTGCAGCTGTAGGTTCGTTTATAATTCTTAATACATCAAGTCCTGCTAATTTTCCAGCATCACGAGTAGCTTGTCTTTGTGCATCATTAAAATATGCTGGAACAGTAATGACAGCTTTAGTTACAGGTGTTTTTAAAATATGTTCTGCTCTGTTTTTTAACTCTTTTAAAATTAATGATGATAAATCAATGGGAGAGTAGAACTTATTATTTACTTGAATTTTTACTAAGCTTTCAGTATCATCATCAATAATTTTATAAGCATAGTAAGCTGCTTTAGACTTTATGTCGTTATAACTTTTCCCCATTAATCTTTTTGCAGAAAAAATAGTATTTGCAGGGTTAAGCTCTAACTGGTCATGTGCCATTTCTCCAACAGTAATATTATCAAATTCGTCAAAATATATAACACTTGGTACAATTGAATTGGCATTGTGTTCTTTTAAACAAACTGGTTTTTTAGTTTCAGGGTGAACAATTGCTACCAAGCTATTTGTTGTGCCTAAATCAATGCCTACAATCATTTCAGCTTGTTGTAAACTTCCTGTTGCTATATTAATTGCTATTTTGCCCATAATGTATCTTTCGCTACAAAGTAAATAAAATTGAAATAATTATTGTTGTGAGATGAGATAAAACAAAAAGCCACCTTTTCAGATGGCTTTTGTTAAACTCTTCATCTATTCAGATGAGCTGTTTTATCCTGTCCTTATCTTTTAGCTTTTCTTGTTGGGAAGGCATTACCAGATTTGTCTTTTACACTTGTACCTTGAGGAGATCCTACATGATCCATAGCACAACGGAAACCTATTGTACTTGTTGATTGATCTTCTTCTAAATATCTTCTAGTACCTGGGCTTAACCAATAAGGTAAATCGTTCCAACTACCACCTTTATATACTCTTGATTTATCAGAGATTAAAGTAGTAAATCCATAACCATAATCTGCACCAGATAATGAGTCACCATCAAGATAATTGATGGCATAAGATCTTTGATAATTTCTTCTATTTCTTAAAACAGAATCTGGTTGTGCAACGGTAATTATTCTACCTAAACTATCTCTTAAATTTCCTTGTCCTTTAGATACATCTACAACTTTAAATACGTTACCACGAACACCAGAAATGTCTTCAATATCATCTCTTAATGGTCTAAATACATCAGCAACCCACTCGTTCACATTTCCAGCCATATTATATAATCCAAAATTATTTGGAGCATAAACATCAACTTCACAAGTATAAGCACCATTGTCATTTAATCCACCAGCAACTCCCATAAAGTCACCAGCACCTCTTTTAAAGTTAGCTAAAAATGCACCTTGATTGGCACCACGCTTAGTGTATCTCATATTATCCCAACCATCGTTATTCCATGGATACATTTGTTTATTAGCATGAACTTCTTCACCTCTTTTTTTAGCATTAAATTTCTTTTGTGGATTTTGACCAATATAACCAAATGCTGCATATTCCCATTCTGCTTCTGATGGTAAACGATATTTTCCAAACATTAATCCATCTTCAAACTTTACCACTTTTCTTGGTCTACCTTGAGCGTCTTTTAAAGGACTTTTACCACCTTTAATTTTTGGACCTGGAGCAGCAGTATATTCACCCATTAAATATGATTCATAAACAAAGTTATCTTGACCAGCTCCGTTTAATTCTTTTTTGATTTGAGTTTTTGGATCTAAAAATCCAAGTTTCATTAATTCTAATTCATTAACTCTATCTGTTCTCCATTGGCAAAAACGCTCAGCTTGTTTCCAATTAACACCTACTACAGGGTAGTAGTTAAATGTTGGGTGTCTGAAATAATATTCAACATAAGGCTCGTTGTAAGATAGTTCACTTCTCCAAACTAAGCTATCTGGTCTAATAGCAGCTAACATATCTTCATTATCTGGAAACACATTTTCGTGCCAATATAAAAATTCTCTGTAGTGAACGTTAGCAATTTCAGTTCTATCAATAAAGAAAGAATTTACTGTCATTCTTTTAGGAACATTGTTCCATTCTAACATTACATCTTCTTGAGATTGGCCCATCATAAACGTACCACCTTGTACAAAAACTAGCCCTGGAGCAGTTTTTACATCTTTTGGTTTAGGTACATTAAAATTACCTTGATTTTTGTCGTTATACTTCCATCCAGTAACACTAGATTCTCCTTTTTTAGTTCCGCCAGATTTTTTATTGCACGATACCATTACACCAGCAATACTGAGTACCAAAATACAATTCTTTACAACTGCTTGCATTTGCATAAATGAAAATTGAATTAATTTAATAATTAGAGGGGTAAAAATATAGGTTCAAAGGCGAATACTAAAATAAAATTTTAAATGTGAATTCTTTTTACAGTTCAAAGATAGTTTTGACAATGTTATAAAAAAACTAAATTATAACTGTAATTCTTATATGATAACTTTTCAATTGGTTTTTTATGATTTGGCTATCAGTTAAATATTGGTTAATAATTGTTACAACTTTAATGTACTAAAAGTGATTTATTTGCGTTATTGAGTATTAGTGGAAGGTTGGTTTTTTATAAGAAATCTGTTCAGATATTTGTATAACTATTAATTTTTATATTATTATTGCACAGTTAAAATCTTACAAAAAAAGAAAAACCAATAAATCTGCTCTAAAAAAGCTTAATGACTAAACATCTACACAGAATTTTTTATTGATTAATTAAACGTTATCCCGAATGAGAAGATGTTTTGTATATTTAAGTGCTTGTGGACTATTTTTTTTCTATAGTCAAAATTCAACAGCACAAACAACTGTTAGTGAAACTATAAATCCTAGAACCACTGCAGTGCCTTTCTTACGTATTTCACCAGATGCTCGTGCTTCAGGAATGGGCGATATGGGTATTGCTACTACTCCAGATGCTTTTTCAAGTTTTTGGAATTTAGCAAAAACTCCCTTTTCTAAAAATAAAACTTCAATTGGCTTTACATATGCACCTTGGTTAAAAGCTTTGGGCTTAAGTGATGTTTACTTAGCTACATTAGGTTTTAATAATAAATTAGGTGATGGTCAAAGTGCTATTGGTGCTTCTATTAGATATTTTAGTTTAGGAAATATTCAGTTTACCGATTATGCAGGTAACAATATTTCTCAATTCCGTCCTAGAGAAACTGCTATAGATTTTGGTTATGCCAGAAAATTAAGTGATCGTTTAAGCTTGGGTGTTGCCTTAAGATACATTAACTCAAACCTAGTTTCAGGAAATGTTGGTGGTGTTAATTTTAAAGCAGGTAATGCCATTGCAGGAGATATTACTTTATATTACGATGGTGTTACAAGTGAAACTGGTGGTGGTTTTGCTTGGGGTGTTGCTTTAAGCAATTTAGGTTCTAAAATTGGGTATACTAATGATAATCAAAACAAAGATTATATACCTGCTAATTTAGGTTTAGGCTTTCAATATACTTTTGGTATAGATGAAGTAAATAAATTAAATCTTGCTTTTGATGTAAATAAACTGTTAGTTCCAGCTCCACCTTTATCTACTGGAGATCAATATCAAGATTCTGTAAACTTAGCTGAGTATAGAACTAGTAGTGTTATTAGCAGCTGGGGTAAATCTTTTAGTGATGGTAATGGTTTATTTAAATCGTTACAAGTTTCTATTGGTGCAGAGTATGTTTATAACGATCAATTTGCTTTTCGTGCTGGCTATTTTATGGAAGATAGAACCGAAGGCAACAGAAAATATTTCACTATAGGTGCTGGTATTAAGTACAATGTAATGAATTTTAATTTCTCTTATTTAGTACCATCTGGTTCTGGAGTTTCTCAAAATCCATTGAATAATACAGTTCGTTTTGGTATTTCATTCGATTTGGATCCGGATAGTGACAGATAAATAAATTTTATTATAGATATTTGACCACAGATTTTTATCTGTGGTTTTTTTATTTAATGATTTGAAATTAATTATATGAGAATAGGTTCTGGAGTTGATTTTCATCAGCTAGTTGAAGGAAGAGATTTATGGATAGGTGGTATAAAAATTCCACATCATAAAGGTGCGTTAGGCCATAGCGATGCCGATGTTCTTTTACATGCTATTTGTGATGCACTTCTTGGTGCAGCTTGTTTAGGAGATATTGGAACTCATTTTCCAGACACATCAAATGATTTTAAAGATATTGATAGTAAAATTTTATTAGCTAAATCAATAGAGTTAATAAAAGCAGAAGGATATCAATTGATTAATATAGATGCAACATTGTGTTTAGAAGCTCCTAAGATTAAGCCCTATGTATCTGCTATGCAAGAAACCATTGCAAAAATTTGTGGTGTAACCAATAAAGATGTTTCAATAAAAGCTACAACTACTGAAAAACTTGGGTTTGTTGGTAGGGAAGAGGGCCTTGTGGCTTATGCAACAGTTTTACTTCAATAGTTACCAAATACTTCTTGCACTTGGACTATAATCCAAATCTACAAAATCTTGTGCTAAATATTTGTAATATCCAGTAATAGCAATCATTGCAGCGTTATCTGTACAATATTCAAATTTTGGAATAAATACTTTACAAGCTTTTTCTTCACCTAATAATTCAAAAGCTTTTCTTAAACCCGAGTTGGCACTAACTCCACCTGCTAAACAAATCTGTCTTATTCCAGTTTGTTTAATGGCTTTCTTCATTTTATTAATAAGTATATTACAAATAGTAAATTGAATAGAAGCACATAAATCATTCAGATTTTCTTCAATAAATTCCGGCTTTTGTTTTTGTAAAAAATAAAGAACAGAAGTTTTTAAACCACTAAAACTAAAATTCAATTCTGAAATTTGTGGTTCAGCAAATTTGAATGCATGAGCATTGCCCAATTGTGCATATTTATCTATTAATGGTCCGCCAGGATAGGGTAGACCTAAAAGTTTTGCAGTTTTATCAAAGGCCTCACCCGCAGCATCGTCAATAGTTTCACCTAAAATTTGTAGATGTAATGGCGAATGAGCTAAAACTATTTGGGTATGACCACCACTAACAGTTAAACATAAAAATGGGAAGGCTGGTTTTTCTTCTGCAATCAAATTAGCCAATACATGTGCCTGCATATGATGCACTGCAATAAGTGGTTTGTCTAATGCCAAAGCCAAAGATTTTGCAAATTGTGTACCTACTAATAAACTTCCAATTAAGCCAGGTGCATGAGTAAATGCAATAGCATCAATCGAATTTAATACTGAATATTTAATATTGCTGATTGATGTTTCTTTAACATTATTATCTATCTCAAAATCCCAATCACCAATTCCTAATTCCATTAATGCTGCTTCAACAGTGGGAACAATATTTTCAATATGTGCTCTGCTAGCTAATTCTGGTACAACGCCTCCGTATTTTTCATGAATAGATTGCGTAGCTATCATATTCGATACAATTTTACCATCAACACAAATAGCTGCCGATGTTTCATCGCATGAAGATTCTATGGCAAGAATGGTAGACAATTTTTTTAAATTTAAATGTAAAATTATAAGTTGTAAATTTTATCTTCTAAATTATTTCGACTCAGTCTATAATCAAATTAAGAAGTACATTATATTCAACATTAAGAAAAACTTCTATTCATTATCAAAAGCATTCCCCTACTTTTGCCAACTACAAACAACCGTTAGTTTCTATACTATGTTTCGTAAACGCTGGTGGAAAATATTAAGCTTTGTATTGCTCGTTTATACTTGCATTGCTGGATTTTTGATTACAGTTCCTGAACCTGCAGGAGTGCCATTACAACAAACTATTCGTAATTTATTTTTTCATGTGCCCATGTGGTTTGGAATGATGGTATTATTTACTGTTTCTGTTATTTACTCTATAAAATATTTGCAAAACCCAACAGCTGTTAATGATGCAAATTCTATTGAATTTGCAAGAACTGGTATTGTTTTAGGTATTCTAGGTTTTCTAACAGGAATGATTTGGGCAAACTATCAATGGGGTAAACCTATTAGTGGAGACCCAAAACAAATTGGTGCAGCAATTGCTGTATTAATATATATGGCCTATTTTGTTTTACGAGGCAATATTGTAGATGAAAAGAAAGCTCGTATTAGTGCTGTATACAATATTTTTGCATTTTGTATGCTTTTTCCTACACTATGGATTATGCCTCGTTTGGTAGAAAGCTTACATCCTGGAGGAATGGGTAGTGAAGGAAATCCTGGATTAAATCCAAAAGATTCTAACGCTGCAATTAAGCTAGTGTTTTGGCCTGCTGTAATTGGCTGGACTTTATTAGCAACATGGATTACTACTTTAAGAATTAGAACCAAACTTTTAGAAAATGAGTAAACTATTCACTAGCATCTTTTTTTTATTAATTTCTATCTTTAGTTTTTCACAAGAAGTTGTAACCAACTCATCGATGGATGTTATGAAAAGTAATGGAAAAATATATGTTGTTGTTGCAGTTGTATTAACAATTCTAATTGGCTTATATTTATACGTGTGGAGGCTCGATAAAAAAATTAGTGCTCTTGAGCAAAATAAAAATGTTTAATCTAAAAATTGAATAATAAATAAAACAAGTTTCAAATGTCAAACACAAATTATAGCTTTTTTAAAAGCGTTGAGACAAGCTTTGATAAGGCTGCAAAATTTACTAAGTGGGATAAAGGATTGTTAGAACAAATTAAAGCATGTAATAGTATTTACAGCATGCGTTTTCCTGTGAGAATGGATGATGGTAGAATTGAAGTTATAGAAGCTTACAGAGTTCAACATAGTCAACATAAAAGTCCATGTAAAGGTGGTATTCGTTTTAGCGATGAAGTAAATCAAGATGAAGTTATGGCCTTAGCTTCTTTAATGACTTACAAATGTGCTATTGTAAATGTTCCTTTTGGTGGGGGTAAAGGTGGTATCAAAATCAACCCTAAAAAATACAGTGCCTACGAATTAGAAAAAATTACGCGTCGTTACACTGCAGAATTAGTGAAGAAAAATTTTATTGGTCCTGGTATTGATGTTCCTGCTCCTGATTATGGAACTGGTGAAAGAGAAATGGCTTGGATCGTTGATACTTATGCATCTTTAAAACCAGGAGAAATTGATGCTGCTGGTTGTGTTACAGGTAAGCCTGTTACTCAAGGTGGTGTAAGAGGTAGAAAAGAAGCTACAGGGCTAGGTGTATTTTATGGTATCAGAGAAGTGTGTAACATGCCTGAGATTATGAAAAAATTAGATTTAAAAACTGGTATTGAAGGCAAGACAGTTGTAGTTCAAGGTTTGGGTAATGTGGGTTACCATAGTGCAAAATTCTTTAGAGAAGCTGGTGCTATTGTAACTTCAATTGCAGAATATGAAGGTGCAATTTATAAAGCAGATGGTATTAATGAAGAAGAATTATTCTTACATAGAAAAACTACTGGTTCAATTTTAAACTTTCCGGGTGCAACTAATTTGGCAAAAAATACAGATGCATTAGAATTAGAATGTGATATTTTAGTACCTGCTGCATTAGAAAATGTAATTAATGGAGAAAATGCTCCAAGAGTGAAAGCAAAAATTATTGCAGAAGCAGCAAATGGTCCATTAACACCAGAAGCTGATGAAATTTTAACAGCAAAAGGGTCTGTTGTTGTGCCAGATATGTATTTAAATGCCGGTGGTGTAACTGTAAGTTATTTTGAGTGGTTAAAAAATTTAAGCCACGTTCGTTATGGCAGAATGGAAAAAAGATTTACCGAAAATTTAAATACTCATATCTTAACTCAAATGGAAAAGCTAACAGAAAAAACTGTTGGTGATAAAGAAAGAAGTAAAATTCTTCACGGACCAGATGAAGTTGATTTAGTGCATAGTGGATTAGAAGAAACTATGGTAAGTGCCACAAGAGAAATTATGGATATTTGGTTATCAAATCCAGATATTCCAGATATGAGAACTGCAGCTTACGTAAATGCCATTAACAAAGTAGCTACAAGCTATACAGAGTTAGGTATTTTCCCATAAAAAATAATATACAAAATTTTTAAAGCTACTCAATTCAATGAGTAGCTTTTTTATTTATAGCTAAGAAGCTGATTAACGTTACTTTTGCAACGATTATGGAGAAGAATTTTATAGATTATATTAGAATATTTACCAAGAGTGGACATGGAGGTGCTGGATGTAAACATTTTGCACGTACAAAATACAATGCACAAGCTGGACCAGATGGAGGAGATGGAGGAAGAGGAGGTCATATTATTTTAAGAGGCAATGCTCAACTATGGACTTTATTACACTTACGTTATTTTAAAAATGTACATGCTGAAAATGGAGAAGCTGGTGCTAAAAATAAAATGACTGGTCGCGATGGTAAAGATGTAATTATTGAAGTGCCATTAGGAACAATTGCAAGAGATGAAGAATCAGGAAATTTAGAAGTAGAAATTTTAGAAGATGGGCAAGAAGTCATTTGGATTAAAGGAGGAAGAGGAGGTTTAGGTAACAGCAATTTTGCAACAGCCACTAATCAAGTACCAGAATATGCTCAACCTGGTGAAACAGGTAGTGAAGGTTGGAAAACACTTGAGCTGAAAGTGTTGGCAGATGTAGGGTTAGTGGGTTTCCCTAATGCAGGAAAATCGACTTTGCTTTCAGTTATTACTGCAGCAAAACCTAAGATTGCTAATTATGCTTTTACAACTTTAACACCACAATTGGGTATGGTAGAATACAGAAATAATAAAAGTTTTTGTATTGCCGATTTGCCAGGGATTATTGAAGGTGCTGCTGAAGGCAAAGGCTTAGGCTATCGTTTTTTACGACATATTGAACGAAACTCCATTTTACTTTTTGTAATACCTGCCGATAGTAAAGATCATAAAGAAGAATTTGAAGTATTGCATAACGAATTAGAAAAATATAATCCTGAAATGCTTCAAAAAGACTTTTTAATAGCAGTGAGTAAAAGTGATATGTTAGATGATGAATTGAAACAAGCTATTTCAAAGGAATTACCTACAAATGTTCCACATTTATTTATTTCATCTGTTGCACAAAAAGGATTGATTGAATTGAAAGATGCATTATGGGAGTTGTTGAATAAGGAAATGAAGGCTTAAATTAGTGGTTGGTGTCGTCACCAACCACTAAAAAAATATATGTCACTGCGAAGAATGAAGCAGTCTGTTTATTAATAATGAGATTGCCACGTTGTGCAAGAACCCAACTCGCAATGACGAAAACAACATAACGTCATTTCGAGTGAAGCATGAACGAGAAATCTCATTTTTATTAATTAACAGATTTCTCATTCCGTTATAATCGGAATTCTAAATGACGATCAATTTATGAAGAGCAAGTTGATTTAAATTAGTGATTGGTGTTAGCAACAACCAATTGAAATTCTTTTTTGTCACTGCCAAGAATGAAGCAGTCTGTTTATTAATAATGAGATTGCCACTTTGGGCAAGAACCCAACTCGCAATGACGAAAACAAC
>JAGXRG010000047.1 GCA_018335935.1 Chitinophagaceae bacterium
AGTGCTGCTGCTTTTACTGTATCTGGTCAAAGTAACTACACTTATGATATCACTTTACCTAGTGGTAACATAGTATTAGCTAATGGTGCAAACAGTATGAACATTAACAACTTTACTGCAAGTATTGGTTTAACTGCTGGTCAGTTATCTAGTGGTGGTACAGGTACACAATCTTTCACTGTTGGTGCTACACTTGATGTAAGTGCTAACCAAGCTGCTGGATTGTACACTACTGCTACTCCTTTTAACGTAACAGTTAACTACAACTAATTTTTAAAACATTCACTCTAATAAAAATGCCTGCAATTGCAGGCATTTTTATTAGAGATTTTTCTTAATCTATTTCTTTCCCCCTTTTTTATGCGATGCTATTTTTTGTTTTTGCTCATCGGTCAAAATAGTTTTTGTGTTTTCTTTTTGTTGATCTCTTAAAGTTTTAATTTGTTCTTTTTTTTGAATATCGATTAAAGTTTTACTTTCTCTTATTGCTTTTATTTGGGCTTGAGTTTTTAATTGTTGTTCTTTAAGAGTAGCTTTTTGTTTCTCGTCTAATTCTAGTTTATTACTCATTTTTTCAAATCGTTCTTCAGACTTAAGTTTCATTTCTTCTTGTTGCTTTACTTTCAATTCTTTCATCTTATTTTTTTGTTCTGCAGTAAGCACTGCATCAATTTCTGTTTTTCGACTTTCATTTAGACTACTCATTTGTTTTTTAAATTCACCTCTGGCAATATGATCATTAGTTTTTAGTTGATTCATTTCAACTTTATACTTTTCATGAATCGACTTCATTTTACTTTTTTGGTCTTCGGTAAGATCTAATTCTTTTTTCAGATCTTGTTTGTATTCATCATTTATTTGTTTTTTATTATTGTTTGTTTTTTCTTGAGCTGATATGCTGGTTAGCATCATTAAAAAAATGCCCAAGAGAATAAATAGTTTTTTCATAAGATTATTTTTTTGTATGAGCCATAGTTTGTCTATTAGTTTAAATTTTCGTCGTTATTATAAAGTTAAAATCTAAATAAAATTCATGATATTATATTTGTCTTTTAATATGTCTTCATCTTTTGCATTGAGCCATTTGTTTAAAATTGTTGCATAAACATTTTTAAAATCTTCAGTATAAGTTAGATCTCCATTTTGAAGATTGTTCAGGTTTGGCATTTCATTTAGTAAACCTTTTTGCTTTAATCCTCCACCAATTAAAAACATATTATTTGCTGTTCCATGATCGGTTCCACCACTTGCATTTTGAGATACTCTTCTTCCAAATTCACTAAAACTCATCAACAGCACATCATCAAATCTGTTGTTAGTTTTTAAATCTTTTACAAAAGAAGTTATTGCGTTGTTTAAATCTGTAAATAATCTTTGTTGTTGTGCTTGTTGATTTACATGTGTGTCAAAACTTCCTAAACTAACATAGTAAACTTTAGTATTGATTTCTGAGAAAATAAGAGAAGCAATTGTTTTAAAATTTTTGCCAAGTTCTGTATTTGGATATTCTGCTTTGCTCAGGCGACTCTGGCTTTGACTAAAAATATATTCAGCACTACTAATAGTATTCGTCATGGTTTTATATAAATAGTCGACAGGGCTCTCTTCGTGATGGTTATGATGTTGTTGAGCCATTGCTTTAAAGAAATTAGATTGACTTGAATTAAATAGTCTTCTCGGATCTTTAAAAGCTAATCCCTTTTCTTGTTCACCTTTTAATGCTAAACTTAATACATCATCAAACTCTAAAGCATAGGTTGGCTTGTCGCATCCTTTGCATTGTGCATCTAAAAATCTACCTACCCAACCAGAATTTACATATTCGTTGCTATTTGATGCAGATTGCCAAATATCCATACTTCTAAAGTGGCTTCTATCAGGGTTTGGGTATCCTACATTATTTAATATAGCCATTCCACCATCATGATAAATATCTGCCAAACCTTTTAATGCAGGATGTATACTTGCCTCATCAGTTAAACTAATATCTTGATTTTTTTCAATTTTTATTCTAGGTCTTTCTCTGTAATAAATATCGTTTCTTACTGGAATAATTGTATTTAAGCCATCATTTCCTCCACTAAGCTGTAAAACAACTAATACTTTATTTCCTTGTGGTACGAGTGCATGATTTTTTTCTTCAAATGCTTTAAGAAATTTTGGTACCATAAAACTTGCAGTGGCAAGACCAGTAGTTTGAATAAATTTTTTACGAGATATATGCATAAAATTATTTTAATTAACACATTTGATATTCAGGAGTACTCATAAATGTTATACTGCAAGATTTAATAAAATTTTCTCTGCTTGATTGATCAGAAAATTTCTCTACTGTTTTATTGTTGATTTTAGAAACAGTAGATGGTAAGATAAATTGTTTTATTTTTTCTGTTAATTCTTCTCGCTTAATTCCAGAAAAAGCATCAATAAATTTTTCCCAGTCAATTTTAGTTTTTATTTTAAATCTATTAGGCATATTTGTTTGCATACTGTACATTTCTCTCATACCCATTTGTTGGTCATCGTCAGATTTTGTATTAATAGTAAAGCTTTCATCGTCCTTCAATAGCTTAGGTAACTGCAAACGAATCATTAAAGAGCTGCTATCAATCCAATTTTTACCACCAGGCCATCCAGCAACATTAGGCGGGTAAAATAATAATTGTCCTAATGCTCTTTGTAACAATAATTGTATTTCTGGGTTCTCAATTTCCATGGGAATTTGTTTTCTTATGCCCACTAATAATTCTATTGGCGATTTTATTTTTGTTCCTATATTTTTCTCGTGATAGAACCAAGGGCTTGTAAAAATATTTTCAAGCAATGTTGAAATACTATAATTTGATTGATAAAAAGCAGAAGCCAATTGCTTTACTTTTTCATCATCAATAATTTCATTTACAAAATATTCATATATTTTTTTTGTAATAAAATATGCAGTTTGAGGTTGATCTAATAAAATATTCAAAATATCATCCCCATTAAAATTTCCTTTTTTACCCAGGAAAGTTTTAGTGCCTGAATCGTGAAAAAATGGTCTAAATTGAAATTCTCCCTTAGCGTTAAAACCCCAGCCAGTAAAAGCCCTTGCAGCTTCTTTAACATCTTGCTCTGTATAATTTCCTCTTCCTAAAGTAAACAACTCCATAACTTCTCTAGCAAAGTTTTCGTTGGGGTGTTGTTTTTTATTTTGTTGATTATTTAAAAAACTTAACATACTTGCACTTTTGCTTACAGCAAATAATAAATCTTTAAAATTTGTTACAGCAAGAGTTCTGATTTCATGTAGAAGATTTTGTTGAAAGAAAATATTAATATCTCTACAAGCAAAATGGCCATGCCAAAACAAAGCCATTTTTTCATTTAAAGGGTTAGCACCATGAACCATTTCATTTACCCATTTTATGTTGAGGTTTTTAATATCTTCTCTAGATTGTTCTCTCAACTTTTTTTTAGTCTCATTATTTAATCCATTTTTTGCAAGCGTTTGCATTTTGGCTAATTCATCTATCCCTTTAAACAACCCTTTTAAAGCATTATCTGCAACATCAAAATATTCAATAGTGTTTAGGCAATTTTTTTGTAGAGCTGTATATAAATCTTTTGTTTCTACATGTTGTAATTGATTTAGATTTTGAAGATCTATTCCAAAACCAGCACGCCATAATAAATGTTGATTTTTTTGAAAATTGGTTATAGACATGAAAACAATTTGGTGTAAGACGATACCTTATTTTTTTAGTTTAAAGTGTATTTAAATTTAACATATTACCAAAAAAAAGCGATTGCTTTTGGCAATCGCTTTTTTATAAGTCCAAAAAAGGAACTATTGTTTAATGAATTTTTGAATACTCATTTCACTGTTGCTAGAAGAGTATACTTTAATTAAGTAAGTACCTCTAGATAAGTTTGAAGTATTGAATTGAACATTATTATCACCTTGATTAGTTTGTAAAACTTTTTCTGAGATTACTTTACCTACTAAATCTGTAATTCTAATTTGTACTTTTTCACTATTAGGTGTATTTAAAACAATGTTTAATTGAGCCTCAACTGGATTAGGATAAACTCTTGTAATTTCTGCTTTTGTGATAGAGGCAGATTTCAATACAACAATATTTGAGAAAGATTCTTTTCCATCAAAATCTATCTGACGTAATCGATAGTAATTGGTTCCAGCTAAAGGTTTAGAATCGTTAAATGAATAATAAAGTACAGAAGAACTATTACCATTTTCTGCTTTCGAATTAATAGAAGCAATGCTGCTGAATTTTTCTCCACTTGCACTGCGTTGTAATTCAAAACCTTTATTGTTAGTTTCATTTGCAGTTGACCAATGTAAAATATTATTTCCACTTTCTCTCACACCTGAGAAATTGGTTAAGGTTATTGGTAAAGGATAATTGGCAGTAACTGTAATTTGATCTAAACCAATTACATTACCATATTGACTCACACCCTCGAAACCAATTTGAATGGTTTGTCCAGCATAAGCTGATAATGAAACCGTTTCCATTGCCCAAGTTGGTGTGGTATATGCAGCACCATATCTCTGATATCCAGCAATTCTATTCCATGTAACACCTTTATCGGTAGATATAGTAACATACAAGCTATCTAATGCTGTTGCATAAGAATTGTCGTGACTCATCCAAAACTCCATTTTGTAATTACCTGCAGGCTGTCCAGCTGGTATACTAAAACAATTAGAGTAAAGTCTGCTAACAAAATTTACACTACTTGCACCACTCCAAGAATCAAATAAGTAAAATACATTTCCATTATAAGCACCTAATGAGTCGGTTAAATCTCCATTTTTATATTTAGTAGTTGGACCAATAACTGTCCATAATTGTCTTGTTCCATTTACTAGTGATGCAAAAGGGAAGACATTTAAGGGTGAGGTTTCTGCAGATTCTACTGAAGGAAAAGATGTAATAGTTGTTAATGTTGACAAAGCAGTTCTTAAAGTATCATTGCTTGAATTTTGATCACCCGTTAAAGTAACAAGTGCTTGTATGTTGTTTGTACCTGCAGTATTTAAATTTATATTAGTAAATGTAATTACTTGAGTACCTCCTACAGGTATTGCTGCACCTGATGCTTGATTTAAATTAGCAGTATTAGCACCTGTAATACTTAAATTAACATTTACTGCACCAGCACCAATGGTATTAGAAGTGCCTGTGTTGGTAATGGTAACTGAAATACTTTGTGGAGTAGAAAAACAACTTGATGAAGGAAGCGTAAATGCAGTAGGACTAACATCTGTTGCTGTTGTTTTACTTAATTGAATTGCACTTCTAAATGCTGATTGTGATAATGATGTTGAACCAGAACTAGGTTGAGTTGTTCCATTATAACGACGAGAAGTTACTGCAGAACTACCTGCTGTTGTATTTCCAATAGAACAGTTAAAGTTAAAACCTTGTTGTAGATTACCATTGTTTCTTATTAAAAGCACTTGTAAATTACTACCAGCGGTTCTAACAAATGGAGTAGTTAAATCAACATTTAACCAAACACCTGAACCTGTTAAATTTAAAGTACCATTAAAAACCTGTGTATAACCTACTAAACTATATACACCTGTTGCAATTGTTGTAGTTCCAGAAGGAACATTCATCATGTAAATTTCAAAATTTGTTATAGCTGTTGGAAATGTTCCTGTTGAAGTAGCATCTAGCATAAAACCAACTCTATTGATAGCAGTACCCATAGTAAGAAAGTTACTAGCACCAATTTCGCTGTCTAAATAAATATGCTCACTTGCATGATAATTACTACCACCTATACCAACATTTCCAGAATAACCAGGATTTGAGGTAATGGTAGCGGTTTGTGCTGAAGAAAATTGACAATAACTCAATAGGAGTATTGATAAAAAGCCAACTTTAAAAAAAGAGGGTATAAATTTTGTCATCTTAAGATTTTTTTGTGAATGAAAGTGTGAATGTAAGATTTTTTATTTTTATAGACTAAATATTTGATGAATGAAGTTTTAATCTTCCCAAACTTTTAATCCTTCGCTACAATTTGCACAGATATCAATGTTTTTTCTGCTGGTCATGAGCTCTTTTCTAAACTGTTTGTAATTATCATTTTGCCAAACTTGCTTAAAGCTTTGATGTTTTAAATTTCCTAATTGATGCATAGCATCTTTATCAAAACAACAAGGAACCACTAATCCATCCCAAGTAATAACATTACTGCTAGATAAACGCCAACAATGATTGCTTAAACCATTCTTAACAGTCATCTTGCCCAACTTGTCTTTTTTGTATCTGCTGTATTTATTTGTTTTAGGAATTAATTGATTAGGGTCTTTTTCATAATCGTATACCTGTGCAGTTTTAAAACGAACCTGATCTACTCCGATTTCTTTACCCAATTTCTTTATTTCTTCAATTTGATGTTCGTTGGGTTTAACTACCAAAAATTGAAAGAAAACGAATGGGGTTTTACTTTTAAGTTCTTTCTTCCATTTAATAATATTCTTGGCACCTTCAATTACTTTATTCAAATGTCCACCAATTCTATATTGTTGATATACATCTTGGGTGGTGCCATCAATACTTATAATTAGTCTATCTAAGCCACTTTCTACAGTTGCTTTTGCTTTTTCTTCGGTTAAATAATGTGCATTGGTACTTGTTGCGGTGTATATACCTTTTTGGTGAGCATATTTCACCATTTTTAAAAAATCAGGATTTAAATATGGCTCTCCTTGAAAATAAAAAACCAAATACATTAATTCTTTATGAATTTCATCGATGGTTTGTTCAAAAAAATTACTTTGCAACATGCCTGTCGGTCGGGAAAATTCTCTTAAACCACTAGGGCATTCAGGGCAACGAAGATTACAACTTGTTGTTGGCTCAAAAGAAATTGAAATGGGTAACCCCCACTGAATAGGTCTTCTTAAAAGTTTACCCAATTGATAACTTGTCCAAACCTTAGTAGCATTAAAGGCTCTAGGGAAAGTAATTTTAGAAAGTAGGTTTACGGTATCGTTAAAATTAAAATAAGGCACGCTGTAAAAATAACCAACTAGTAGTAAAAGAGGCTAGTAAATATTAAAACACTTCTTTTACAATATTTCGAATTACAGAAGATTTGCCTAAGGTGTAATAATGTAAAACTGGTGCTCCAAACTTTTTAAGTTCTTTACTTTGTTGAACCAACCACTCTGAACCTACTTTTTCAACTTCAGCATCACTCTTACATTTCATAACTGAATTGGATAATTCTGTAGGAATATCAACATGAAAAATTCGTGGTAAAACTGATAATTGTTTTTTTGTAGTTAAAGGTTTTAACCCTGGAATAATAGGTACATTAATATTCATTTTTCTGCACGAATCTACAAAAGCAAAATACTTATTATTGTCGAAAAACATTTGAGTCATAATGTATTCAGCACCTGCATCAACTTTTTCTTTTAAATAATTCAAATCAATTTCTAGGTTTGGTGCTTCAAAATGTTTTTCAGGGTATCCAGCCACACCAACACAGAAATTAGTTTTTCCTCCATCTCTAATATCATCATCTATATAAATACCATTATTCATTCTTAATGCTTGCTTCATTAAATCAATAGCATAAAAATTACCATCAGGTTCAGGAATAAAGCTGGCTTCATTTTTTGGGGCATCTCCTCTAAGGGTTAACACATTATCTATTCCTAAAAAATTTAAATCGATTAATGCATCTTCTGTTTCACGTTTGCTAAAACCACCACAAATTAAATGGGGCACTGCATCTATTTTATAATAGTTCATTATGGCAGCACAAATGCCCACAGTTCCTGGTCTTTTTCTTACTTCAACTTTTTCAAAAGTATTATCTGCTCTGCGTTTGAACATGGTTTCTGCCCTGTGATAAGTAACATTAATCCAGCTAGGTTTAAACTCCATTAATGGGTCTAAATGTTCATATAAAGAAGTAATAATTTTACCTTTTAGGGGAGGTAAAACTTCAAAACTTACTAAAGTATCTTTTGCCTGAGCAATATGTTCTGTAATTTTCATGTAACACTAAACTTTGTGTAATAGTAAATTATGTGGTTGCAAACTTAGTTTATAATTCTATAAAGAGAGTTCTTTTGTAGGATCCCACTTATGTTTTTCGAAATTAATAATAGCATCTTTTTCAATTTTAATTCCTTCTTTTTCTAAGAGCTCTTGCATTTTTGTGGGAGTTTCAAAATGGGCTTTTCCTGTTAACAATCCATTTCTGTTCACTACCCTATGTGCTGGCACTTTAGGTGTTATGTTGTGAGCTGCATTCATAGCCCAGCCTACCATTCTTGCACTCATTTTAGTGCCTAAGTAAGCCGCAATAGCTCCATACGATGTTACTCTGCCTTTGGGAATTTTTCTTACCACGTCATACACATCTTCAAAAAAAGTATACTCTTTTTTACTTTTGCTCATCATGTATTTTTTGTAGTTTCAAGAGTGCTAACCTCTTCTCTTCTGGAACATTGATATATTCATAAGGACAATGTCTGCAACCATTACCACAACAATAACTTCTTTGTAGTAAATAATTTTCTGTAAAAACCAATAAGCCATTTTCGTCGAAATAATAGTCTTTATTGGGTTGAGGATTGTTCATTAATCAAAGTTTTAAGTTTTATATCTAACTCTAATGGTAATTCATTATTGATTTTAAATTGAAGATAATGAATTCGATTACTTTGAGCAATATCTAAACTTTCGTAATGAGTTTTAATATAAAGTTCTTGTGATAGATTTTGATTTTGATATAGGTGGTCATAATCAACTAACACTTCTAAATTGTATAATTCGATTACAGTTTTTGTAAAATTGTATAAATCTGGACTATCGGTTTTTAAATGTATCAATCCACCTGGTTGTAAAATTTGTTGATATAATCTTAAAAATTTAGGATGGGTTAAACGCTTTTTAGCTTTTGATAATCGAAGTTGTGGATCGGGAAAAGTTATCCATATTTCAGCTACTTCATTAATTGTAAAATATTCATTTACCTTATCAATTTCTGCTCTCAAAAAAGCTACATTGTAAAGTTGTTCGTCTAAAGCCGTTTTAGCTCCACGCCATATTCTATTGCCTTTAATGTCAATTCCAATAAAATTTTTCTCAGGAAATAATCTTCCCATACCCACAGAATATTCTCCCTTTCCACAAGCTAATTCAAGAATTATAGGATGATTATTTTTAAAATATTCATGCCATTTACCTTTCATTTCTATGCTGTGCTGAAACACATTTTCGAAACGATTAATTTCTTCGAAACGGATTAATTTTTTTTGTCCCATAATTTAAATTCAGTTGCAAAAGAACTTAATTATTTTTTGATTGATTACTTTCGGCAAAATAAATATTATGGCTGTTATTTTACCTGTTAATGACGTAGCTCCACAATTTGGTGAAAATTGTTTTATTGCTCCTAATGCTACCATAGTTGGACAAGTAAGTTTTGGCAACGACTGTAGCATTTGGTTTAATGCAGTTTTACGTGGAGATGTAAACACCATCACCATTGGCAATAAAGTGAATATTCAAGATGGAGCAGTGGTGCATTGTACTTATATAAAACATGCAACTGTAATTGGCAATAATGTTTCTATTGGACATAATGCTATTGTTCATGGGTGTACACTTCAAGATAATGTTTTGATTGGAATGGGTGCAATTGTAATGGATGGATGTGTGGTTGAAAGCAATAGTATTGTGGCTGCAGGTTCAGTAGTTTTAGAAAATACTGTGGTTGAAAGTGGAACTATTTATGCTGGAGTGCCTGCCAAAAAAGTGAAAGACATTTCGAAAGAGTTAATTGAAGGTGAAATTAATAGAATAGCTAATAATTATGTAATGTATAGCAGTTGGTTTAAATCAATTGAATAAATTGATTATAGCTAATTGAAAAAATCGTTTACTTCGTGGTGTAATTCACTCACATGAGAAAAATACTTTTAGCAATTGTATTGGTTGCTTTTCTAACATCTTGCTCAATTTTCAAATCGAACAAAACGGGCTGTCCTACAAATGGCAGAGCTGTTGGTGCTGAAAAATTAGCTGCTGGAGATCCTAAGTCAGTTAAAGCCGCAAATAAAGCACCAAAGTTTAAGTTCTAATCTTGCTTTAAATCTTCATTAATTTTTATACTCAATTTTTTTGCTCCTAAATAGTTGAGGTGATTATTATCAAAAAAATCTGCTTTAATAAAACTACTGTCTGTAAAATAATTAAAATATTTTGTTTGATATTTCGAACAGAGTTGGTTAATGAAAGCTGAATTTTGTTTTATAATTTTTGGGTTACAAAATTTAGAGTAAGTATTATAAACAGGTGTTGTAATAAAAATTATTTTGATGTTTTTCTTTTTTAATTGCATTACAAAATCTTCTAATTCTTTTACAATTTCTATTCTTCTTTGTTCAAAAATTTCATGGTGATGAATGCTCACTCTAGCTAATCCTGAACTATCATTAATTAATTCAGATTTGTATTTTGGTTGATACCCATTTCTTAAAATAGTTACTGCATCCTTGTCTTTAAATTGGTTAAAGGCTAATTCTATACTGTGTTTGAGCTGATAGACTGATAGGTATGAATAATTGTTTAAAGTAAAATTTTTATTTCTTTGAGATTTAATTTGATAATATAAATTATAGTAATCTGTTCTCCATTTTTCTTCTATATCTTCAAGTTGATAGAAAAAAGAGAAGTAGCTGATGTTGATGATGACATGCTTCAAATTTGGCATTTGAGGTAAATACTTTAAAGTAATTAACTTATCATAAAATAAAGTTTGAGAAACATTAGCCAGATTAAAAGTCTTTGTAGAAAAATAAGAAGGATCAATACCATTAAAGCTTTCTGAAGAACCCAATACCACAGTTTCAATACTATCTAACTGTTGTTCCAATAAAAATTTTTTTGCAGCATAACTGCTATTGAAATGATGATTTCTTAATTGGTATTCTAAATAACCAAGAATTACAATGAGTGGAAGAAAAAAGTAAAAAATGTTGATTAATATTTTGTTGACGTTCTTCAATGGATATTATTTAATGATGGCCATGATATCTTCATCGTCGCTAATATTATTCATCTCTCGTAAAATTTGTGGGTAACGCCAAGCCACCCTTTTACTTAAAGGAACTACTGTAAATTTTTTAGGGTTAGGTAAGCAAGCAATAATTTTTGCTGCTTGTTCACGGGTTAATCTTTTTGCAGAAGTTTTAAAATAAGTTTGTGCAGCAGCTTCAATACCAAAAATGCCTTTGCCCATTTCAATGGTATTAAGGTATACTTCTAAAATTCTTTCTTTGCCCCAGATCCATTCAATCATTTTAGTAAAATACATTTCGGGTACCTTTCTAATGTATTTGCTTACTCCATGTCCTTGCCATAGAAAAACATTTTTGGCCACTTGCTGTGTTATAGTACTGGCTCCACCACCTAATGGAATTTTAGTTTTTTTTCTCTTCTTTTTAGGTTTTAAGCTTTTTTCAATAGCATCCCAATCAAATCCTCCATGATCTGGAAAAGCTTGGTCTTCACTGGCAATAGCAGCCAGTTTTGCATGAATTGAAATCTCATCATAACTCACATAATCTCTCTTTAAACCAAAACTAATAGCATTACTAATTTGTGTAATGGTAATAGGAGGCATGATCCACTTACAAGCAATGATATAAATGAGTGAAGTAATGAAAAACCAGAAAAATAATTTCTTAATAAATCGAAATATAGATTTCATTCACAAAACTTAAATGCAATAGATTAAAACTTATTGCTGATGATATAAGGAAGCATGGCTCTCCAAGTTGGCCAGTCGTGTGTAATATCTGGTCCCCAAATATCCAAATCGTGCCAAATGCCTTTATCCCACAGCACTTGACTAAATCTTCTGTTGGCTTCAGGGTCTTCATAACTTCCACTACCAGAGTATATATGTATGTGATGGCTAGATCTTATTTTTTCTAAATACCATTCATCATTCAAATTAGGAATGTAGTGAAAAGGGCTGTTAAAATACACCTGATCATCCCAAAAGCCCTTGGTGTATTCACTCAAGTCATACACGCCACTCATACAAATGCAACCATTAATAATATCGGGTCTTTTTAAAAACAAGTTCATAGAATGTAATGCCCCAAAACTGGCACCACAGGTAAAAGTCAAGCTATCGTTTCCAGAATTTGCATTGATATAAGGAATCACCTCATTAAACACATAATTATTAAACTGATTTTGGCGAATGGCCTTATGTGCTGGTTCCATTTCATTATTTAACCAGCTTTCATTATTAATGCTATCAATACTGTAAACCCTCATTTTGCCTGCATCAATAAAAGGTGCTAATGCATCTATCATTTGAAATCGTTCATATTCTAAATAATCAGCAGCGGCAGTAGGCACCAATAGTAAATTAAAGCCACTGTGGCCGTAGCTGGCAATAGGCATTTCTTTATGTAATGAAGGGCTATGCCAAGAAGTTGTGTTTTTTTGCATGTAATGATAGATATTGGCTAAAATAAGGAAATTACGCTTCTTTTTTATTGATTATTCAAACTTGACTCAATTCGGCTATATTTTTAAATGGTTATAAATTACATTCGCCGTTTAAATTATTCAATTTTAGAGATTAAAAACAGAACTGTGGTAGACATTATTCAATTATTGCCCGATAATATTGCCAATCAGATTGCAGCCGGTGAAGTGATTCAACGACCTTCGAGTGCAGTAAAAGAATTATTAGAAAATGCTGTAGATGCAGGAGCCACACAAATTAAATTGATTGTTGCAGATGCTGGCAAAAGTTTAATTCAGGTGATTGATAATGGAAAAGGAATGAGTGAAACCGATGCAAGAATGGCTTTTGAAAGACATGCCACCAGTAAAATTAGACAAATTGAAGATTTGTTCAGAATTAACACCATGGGTTTTAGAGGCGAAGCCTTAGCAAGCATTGCTGCAGTTGCACAAGTTGAAATTAAAACCAAAAGAGAAGTTGATAGCTTAGGTACTTATATTGAAATTGAAAATAGTACAGTTCAAAAACAAGAGCCCTGTGCTTTTGAAAATGGAACCAGCATCTCTATGAAAAATTTGTTTTTTAATGTTCCTGCACGAAGGAATTTTTTAAAAAGCAATACCGTAGAAATGAAACATATTATTGAGGAGTTTATAAGAGTGGCCATGGCTTTTCCTCATATCTTTTTTTCATTAACCAGTAATGGGCAACAAGTTTTTCATTTAGAGTCTGGTAATCTAAAACAAAGGGTTTTACAAGTTTTAGGTAATCAGTATAATGCTAAATTGGTACCAGTAAAGGAACATACAGATTATTTAAATGTGTATGGCTTTATAGGAAAACCAGATACAGCTAAGAAAACCAGAGGCGATCAATACTTTTTTGTGAACAATCGATTTATTAAAAGTGCTTATTTAAATCATGCTGTAAATTCTGCTTATGATACACTTTTACCAAAAGATAGTTTTCCGAGTTATGTATTGTTTATAGATTTAGATCCCGAACAAATTGATATCAATGTTCATCCTACCAAACAAGAAATAAAATTTGAAGATGAGAAAATTGTCTATGCATTTGTTCAATCTGCAGTAAAATATGCACTAGCACAGTTTAGTATTGCACCAAGTTTAGATTTTACATTAAATGCCAACATTCAAAGTCTTGATGCAGTAACAAAACCTTTTACAACAGAGAAAAAAGAAGTTACAAGTACTTCAAACATTTATCAAACATTCACTAAAAAAGATCAGGCACATTTTATAGATGCCACACCAAAAAGCGAATTAAAACATTGGAAAGATTTTTTTGTGCCTTTAAGTGCTAACATACATAAAGAAGAAGCAGAAACTATTACAACTGATGAATTAATTGGTGTTACTGCAAATAAATTTAAACATGCCAGCTTCGAAACTGATCATTCTGTGTATTTGCAATTGCATAATACTTATATCATTTCATCAACTTCAAAAGGATTTATTTTAATTAATCAACAACTGGCACACGAAAGAATTTTATACGAACGCTATAGTAAAGCAGTAAATAATAAACAAGCAGCAACACAAAAAAGTTTATTTCCAATAACCTTAGAGCTATCATCAAGTGATGCAGAGATGTTGCATGAAATGTTGGATGACGTAAATGCATTAGGATATCATATTGAGTTTTTAGAAAATGAAAAATTTGTAATACAAGGCACACCAGCCGATGTTTTACAAGGAAATGAAATGCATAGTATTGAATTGTTGTTAGAACAATACAAACATTTTAATAGTGAAGTAAATTTTAGCAGAAGAGAAAAATTGATTCGTTGTTTAACCAGACAAAATGCTATTAAAGCTGGAAGAATGCTGTCTCAAAAAGAAATTCAATCATTGGTAGAGGACTTATTTAAATGTCAGATGCCCAATATTACAGCAAATGGAAATCCAACTTTTGTTGAGTTTAAAGAAGATTATATTGAAAAGATGTTTACCAAATGGTAATGATAATTAGTAATAAGGCTACTTTATAATTATTACAGACATATTACTATTAGTACCTTAATTTTATTTTACCATATCTATCATACTCATTATTAATAAATCAATATTGTTTTTGGCTATTAAACTATCATGCACTTTTATAAAAGAAAATTTCTTTGAACCACTCGGTATAGTAAAAGCAGAAAATTCAAAATCTGTTATTACATTTTTTTCTTCATTATACTTTATTTTATATTTCAAACCTTGAACGTATGGGTCTGCATTTTTGAATATATTATTAAATGCATCTGAAGTAAGATTTTGTAAATCTGATCCAGAAAATTTTTTAACAAGTTTGGCTGCAAACTCTTCTCTAAGTTCTGGTAGTTGAGCTTTACTAATAACAGTAAATCCCGCTTTTTGTAAAAATAAACCCGCTACAACTTCTCCATATTGCTCTTTTTCATTGATAGCTTCTACATAAACAGGAAGTTCTTTTTTTAGATTATAAATATCTTGTTTTAAATAAAATGGTTTTGTAAATGAAACAAATAGTGTTACAATAACTGGTATTAGTACAAGCCATTGAGATTTATTAATAATTTTCATAGTAGTTTTTTAACTAACAGCTATGGTAAGATTATATCTAATAAAAGCTAATTTATAATTTTTATATTAAAACTAGTTTACAAATTAATTAAATTCACAATCTAAAAATAAAGCTGTAACAAGTGCCATACAGGCAAACCACATTTCACCAGCATTTGGTTCTGTTGATAACAGAAAATTTAATGTGCAGATACTCGATAAAATCCATAACAAAGAATTGCAATCATTACTACTAGAGAACAAAATTATTTTATTATCGATTAAATATTTTACCTCTGAATCAAACCGTTCTTTATTCAAAAAAATATCTGAATAATCTTTTTGTAGTTTTAATTGTAAATCATCTAAATATTTTTGTTTTTCTTTAAATTCATTAAAATTTTCATATCCTAATTTTCTAATTACTTCCATATAATCTTGTTTTGAAGCTTGTTGAAGCTTAAGTTTATTTAGCATCTCTTTCGATACATTATTTTTTAGTTTATTAATTAAATTAATTTTTTCCTTCATAAGCAAAATAAAATCAGCGTTTTTTGAAAGAGGAGTTAAGTTTCTTTCCATATTAATCTTAATTGGATTTGCTACGGTACTATTAAATATTAGTACAAACAAGAATACTAGCGATGTTAATAATTTTTTCATGATGATTTTGTGTTAATTGTCTGGTAGATTTAATAATAATTTTCTAGAAATTTTTGAAAGTAATAGTTCTTTTTAATTAATCATAGGCAATTACTTTAAGGGTATACAAATTTTCAATTGAAAATTTATAACTGGTGACTTTTTCTATCTAATTAGTTGATAATTCTATCAAATTACTAGATATTTACAGTATTTAAAAAAAAGTTTATGTTACACGAAAAACTTAAAGAACTGAGAAAACTAAAGGGCTTAAGTCAGGAAGAAGTTGCTAAGGCATTGCATGTTCAACAAAATACTTATTGTGGTTGGGAAACTGGTAAACACCAAATTAGCACAGATAAAATATCCTCAATCTGTGAGTTGTTCAATATTCAACCTAACGAATTATTCACCAATTCAATAACTCAAACATTTAATGAAAAAGTTCAAAACGGCTATATACATAATGTAGAAAATTTACACACTGAGGCTAATGAAACAATTGCTATTATTAAACAACAAAATGAACTTAATCAACATACACTTGATTTACTTCGTCATCAAATGGATGCAATCTGTGATTTGCTAAAAAAATAAATTTTAAATAGCTTTCAAAAAAAAGCTAATGGAAATCCAACTTTTGTAGAGTTTAAAGAAGATTATATTGAAAAAATGTTTACCAAATGGTAAACTATAAATAATTTAAAAAAAAGAATGATATCATGGCAAGTTTTGAAGTTATAGGAGGCAATAAATTAAATGGAACTATAATTCCACAAGGAGCAAAGAATGAAGCTTTACAAATAATTAGTGCAGTTTTATTAAGTGCTGAGGAAATTATTATTGAAAATATTCCAAACATTATTGATGTAAATCTTTTGATTGATTTGTTGAAAGAAATGGGAGTTAAAGTAAAACAAATCAATGACGATATTTATAGTTTTATTGCAGATGATATTGATATAGATTATTTAGCTAGTCCAACTTTTAGAAACAAAGGAGGTATGTTAAGAGGCTCTGTAATGCTTGCTGGTCCTTTATTAGCACGTTTTAAAAAAGCTTATATACCTAAGCCAGGAGGTGATAAAATTGGCAGAAGAAGATTGGATACGCACATTATTGGTTTTGAAAAACTTGGTGCAGCATTTAATTACGATGATAATTTACACGTGTTCACATTAAAAGCTTCTCAGCTAAAAGGGGCTTTTATGTTGTTAGATGAACCCTCGGTTACTGGTACAGCAAACATTTTAATGGCTTCTGTTTTAGCTGAAGGAAAAACTACAATTTATAATGCAGCTTGCGAGCCCTATTTACAACAACTCTGTAAAATGTTGGTGGCAATGGGTGCAAAAATTTTTGGTATTGGAAGCAATATGTTGGTGATTGAAGGAGTTGAAAAACTTAATGGAACAACTCATAGAATTTTACCTGATATGATTGAAGTAGGTAGTTTTATTGGGCTTGCAGCTATGACACAAAGCAACCTTACTATTCAGGGTGCAGGTGTTGAACATTTAGGAATTATTCCAGAAAAATTTAGACAACTTGGTATTCATTTAAAAATAGATGGAGATAATATTATTATCCCAGAACAAGAGTTTTATGAAATTGAAACTTTCTTAGATGGAAGTATTTTAACCATGTCAGATCATCCATGGCCAGGTTTTACTCCAGATTTATTAAGTATTGTTTTAGTGGTTGCCACGCAAGCAAAAGGTAGTATTCTTATTCATCAAAAAATGTTTGAGAGTAGATTATTCTTTGTAGATAAATTAATTGATATGGGTGCACAAATCATTCTTTGCGATCCACACAGAGCAACAGTTATTGGTTTAGGAAGAAGAAATAAACTTCGTGGAATAACAATGAGTAGTCCTGATATTAGAGCAGGTCAAGCATTATTAATTGCTGCATTAAGTGCAGAAGGTAAAAGCACTATTCAAAATATTGAACAAATAGATAGAGGTTATCAATTTATTGATCAACGCTTAAATGCACTAGGAGCGAGTATTACTAGAAAATAAACTATTTATTTTTTCTAATCCAACTTTCAAGAGGTTTTAGCAAGTTTGTTGAATCTTTTTTAATAGAAAAATTTTGGTCATAATCCCAAAGCATTACAGGAATATTGTATTGATACATACTTTGTGTAATGTCTCTTAAATAATTCACTCTCGAAGTTTCATCTGCAAACTCTATTACTCCAGCTTCTGTACATATCAATGTCATATTGTTTTTCTGACAATAATTAGCAATCTGATTTATTCTGTCATTTATATATTCTTTAGTGGCTTCGTAGTAATATTTGTTATAATCTTTTTCTACAGTTGTGCCTTTTGCTTCCTTACTCATATTTGGCATTTTTCTTTTCTTATAAGGGTAAGGAAAACCTTTCATATAAGTTTTATTATTAGTCCAATCTGCCCCCTGATGTGTAAAGATGTAAGGTTCATAAAAATGAAAAGTATAAATGAGCTTATTGTCTTTTAATTTACCTAGATTCATTAAATCGTTTAATCCATTATAATTAGTTCCTCCAACTATATAGAACCTATTTTCATCTTCATGTCTTAAATAACTCACCAATTTTTCGCAAGTATTTTTCCAATTCTCTGTTGTTAAAGTGGGTTCGTTGTAAAGTTCAAAAAATAAATAGTCGTATCCATGTCCTTTAAAATGTTGTTGCACCTGTTTCCATATCCAAGACACATGATTGATATTTTTTTGTGTTAAGTTATCATTATTTAAAAAGCCATAGTGATAGGATAAGATCAGTTTCAATTTTAAATTATAACAAGTAAAATAAATTTCCTTAAGCTTTGAAAGCAACTCTGGTCTTATGTTTGATGAGTTTGGGTTTAAAAATGAATCTAAAGCAATGGGTAATCGAACTGTTGTAAAACCATGGTGAGCTATTTCTTTTAAAGTAGGAGTGACATCAGTTTTTAATAAACTTTCCGAGGGCTTCCAGGTATGTTCAAATACTGATAAATTTACGCCAGCACCAAAAGTTTTATTCACTTCAGAAACGGTCATGCTTCGTTTATTCACACAAAATGTGAATTGTGTTAGCAAAAAATTGAAAGTTATTAAGATTAGTAATCTTGATACGTTTATTTTTAACTTCACGCTGAAATCTGTTAATAACTGCTTTAAATAAATTGACTGCATAACTACAAATATGGATAACAATTTCAAATTTCAATTTGCAAATATCAATAAAACTGCTTTTGTTCAAGAAGTGAGCAAACGTGGTTCGTATTATGCAAATGTTGTAATGTGGACAACCTTACTATTATTACCACTGTTTGTTTTAATTGATTATCTTTTAGGTAAGTCAGCATGGGTTGATTTTACATTAATCAGACTAATTGGTTGGGGTGTATCTTATTTAATTTATGTTCATTCTACAAAAGAAAACTGGGGATACTTAAAAACAATATTTTGGTTTGTTGTAGTTAATATTGTTGTACATGCTATTATTTGTGGTATTGTACCTTCTAGTGGTTCAACTCTCGGATATTTCTTAATTCTCTCTATATCTATACTCATTATTAATACAACTATATTTTGGCCACCCATTCATTCTATATATGCATGTTTGGTTTCTTATTTAGTGATTTTCTTTATTTATTCATTAAAATCAAGACCAGATAAATACAGCTTCATGATAGAACATGGAGGTGGTATTTATTTTCTCATTTCTTCTTTTTCATGTTTCTTGGCTTATACTCGTTATAACATATTACAAAGAGATGCAGAAAGAACTGTTGTTCTAGAAGACGCCCATAGTAAATTAATTGAAAGAAATGAGCTCATCAAAGATCAACATTTTGAAATCAAAGAAACCAACAGAAAACTGCAAGCTGTAAGTGAAACTAGTCAGGAAAACATGACTGTTTTAATGGATGATTATCAAAATTTTTCTGATACAGTAAAGTCTTCTTTAGAAACTTTTAAGTCTTCATCATACAATCTTACACAAGAACAAATAGATATTTTAAATTCATTAACCACACAAAATGAAAAGCTTCGTTATTTAGCTCAAAAGCTTACAGGTGTTGGTGGAGAAACCAGTAGTAGTGATAGTGTACAATTCAATAGTGAAACCTTTGATTTAAATCCTGAAGTTGAAAAAGCAGTTATTGATATTGCTGAATCTGCAATGTTGAAGAATATGAATTTGCAATTAAATATATCTCCTGCAGCAAATTTTGTTCATCAAGACAAATTGTTTACAGAACAGGTTTTAAATAAATTATTAAATAATATTATTCGACATTCACAGCAAGGATCTATTATAACAGTTAGAGCAGAGCAAAGTGAAGGCAGGGCTATTGTAGAAACTATTAGTCATGGAGCTTTAATTGGTATGGATAAATTAAACGAAATGTTTAATAAGTTGAGAAATGCAGCTATTAATGAAGAAGGTGATTTAAACGACTTAGGGTTAGCTGCAACAAAAAAATTAGTAGAAACTATGAATGGTAAACTTACCTATAGTAGTGATGAAAAAACAGGTAATTATTTTAAAATAGAATTTCCAAGCACCCAGTAAATTTAATCAATATGAAGTCTAAATTCCTTTTAACCGTAGCCTTAATGTTCAGTGCAATACAATTATTTGCACAAGAAAGAACATTTAAATCAATGGGTTATGATGATGCCTCTATAACGGGGATATCTGGTTCACTCAGTTACTTTTTAAAAGTTAAACCAGATGATAATATAGATCAAAGCACTCTAGTATTAAACATTAGAGCATCTCAAGTGCTGAATGCTAATAATTCATTTGTGGTAGTCTATTTAAAAGATGAGCCAGTATTTACACAAAGAGTTGTTACCTCTGCCTTAGATACTTTATTAACTGTTCGTGTACCATTAAGTTCAAAATACTTACAACCAGATGGTAGATTTATTAAGTTGAGAGTATTAGCTAAAATGAGTATCAGCGATGAATATTGTAAAGATATTGATAACCCTGCTTGTTGGGTATCTGTAAGAAATAGCTCTCACATTAATTCTTCTTTACAAGAAGGATTTTCATATCAAAGAAGTATCAAAGAAATGATACAAGAGTTTAACTCTGTATATACACCTGCTACAGCAGATGTTGATGATTTAATGGCTGGAGGTTTAATTTATACTATTGTACGACAAGGGGCTGCTTCTAAACAAGTGTATACTGCTACTTATAGTTCTCAAGAAGAGACTCCTGCTGGTGTAGTTTGTGGCGTTGCTGATAAATTACCCTATGCCATTAAACAATCATTACCTGCAGTTTCTGGTGGTCAAGGTTTAATTGCATTAGTTCCTGTTAACGACGGAATCTCTAATCGTTTTGTTTTAGTTGTTACTGGTGGTGATAATGCAGGCTACAAAAAAGCAATAAACACATTAGCCAATAATAAAAGATTAAGTAGTGCATTTACTGATAAATTATTGATTTCTGATGCTACATTAAGCTCAGAAGTTTTTGCTGGCGTTTCTCCATTAGTTACCAGCTTAAGTGATTTAGGTGGTGAAGAAGGATTTTTAGAAGGTATAGGTGCATTACGAAGAAAGTTCAATTTTTCTTTAGCCGATTTTAATGCAATGCCTACTAAACTTTCTTTACACTTAGAAAGTTATTATTCTGCACTAAAAACTGATGATAGAGGATTTTTGAATATTTATCTAAATCAAAACTTGGTATATAATGCAAGTTTATCAGATAAATCAAGCTTTATTAATGATATTGATTTAATGCCACACTTGTTAACTAAATTCAATACTTTAGAAATTGAGTTTCGTTTTCATCCAGGTAGCAATATATGTAAAGATGGATTTAGCAATTTCTTTGCTTCTATCAACACAAAAACATCTACACTTACTTATTTTGGAGAAAAAGACAATAAGTTCTATAGCTTCTTTAATTTTCCAGCAGAGTTCAGAAAAAAACAAACTAAAATTGTTGTTTCTCCTGCATTGTTAGATAAAGTAGTAGCTTCAATTGGAGAAATTTATTATCAATTAAATTCTCCTCAAAAATCAAATTTCAGTCGCTTAGTGGTTCCACCAATTGTTACCTCAACAAGTGCAACAAATGTTGGAGATTATAATTTAATTGCCTTAATTGATAGACAAGATCCTTTTGCTAAACGATTCGATAATATGCCTGTAAAATTTGACAAAGATTTTCAAATTTATAAAGGCTTACAAGGTTCTGCAAGTTACTCTGTAAACGATTTCTCTGGAAGTGGTTTAGGACAAATTTTCTCAGATAAAGGAAGTACCATTTTAATGGTTACAGCTTTAGGTGCTGATAGTAGTGCTTCTAATGCTTATTTAAGTGTTGTTAAAAATTTCAGCACACAGTTAACAGAAATTGAGAGTAATGTTTGTATAGCTAACAGTAATGGTTTAAGCAATTATTTCTTTAAAGCCCCAGACGATAATAGTATTGTAAGCTATAGTAATAATACCAGTGCTTTTGAACAGTTCTGGAGTGCTTATAAATATTGGGTATTAGGATTAATTCTAGTGGCATTATTGTTAGGTTATATTATGATTCGTCGTAGAGTAAAATCTGCTACCGATTCTGTAGTATAATAAAGTAATGTTATATAAGAATGTCTTCTCATAAAGAAAGAAATACAATATGATTCGTAGTGCAATTGATTTAATGGCCTCTCAACTAAAATTTGATTCAAATAAGTTGAGTAATGTAGAAGCTATAGCAGCTACCTACAACTATGCACCCATTAAAGTTGCTTTATGTTTTGGATTTATTACTCGAAATGAATACTTCAATTTCCTAAAAAGTGAAGGCAAAGAAATTGTTGATATTAAGAATTATGATATAGATTACTCTTATTTGAGTCAATGCGATATTCATCATTTGAACTCTTACCTATACATTCCATTAAAACTAGATTATGATGGTCATTTAATTGTTGCTGCTGCTGATCCTTTTGATGAAAGATTAGCCAACAGTTTAATGGTTAAATTTAGAACCAATATTAAACTAGTCGCTGCCGATGATTTAGATATTATTTGGTTGGCTCATAAAGTTCAAGGAAGAGATTTAGTAAATGATGCAGTTTTCAGTTTAATGAAAAAAGACCCTGCAAGTTCTGGTCATATCACATTTACTGATGCACAACTTATTTTTAGCTTCGGATTTTTAGCTTTTGTAATTGTAATGCTTTTCTTATATAGCATTCCAACTATTATTGTTTTAAATTTATTAGCTAGTTTGGCATTCTTAGGTTCTATTCTTTTTAAATTATATCTAGCATTAAAAGGATCTCAATCAGAGTTGCATGATGATGTAACAGTTGAAGAATTAGGATTAGTAAAAGATGCAGATGTTCCTATCTATACAATTCTTTTGCCTGTTTATAAAGAAGATAAAGTTATTCGTAAACTTATTTGGAACTTAAGAGGTTTAAATTATCCTCAAGAAAAATTAGACGTTAAACTATTGATTGAAGAGGATGATGATAAAACCTTAAACGCAGTAAGAAGTTTAGAATTTCCAGTAAACTTTGAAGTAATTATAGTTCCTTTCATGATGCCAAAAACAAAGCCAAAAGCTTGTAATTATGGCTTATACTTTTCAAGAGGAGAACTGTTAACAATTTATGATGCTGAAGATATTCCAGATACATGGCAGTTGAAAAAAGCTTATTTAATGTTCAGCAAACTACCAAAAGAGTATGTGGTGGTTCAAGGTGCATTAAACTATTTTAATAGAAACGAAAATTTGCTTACTCGAATGTTTACATTAGAGTATTCTTATTGGTTCGACTATATGCTACCTGGTCTTGAAACACTCGATGTTCCTATTCCACTTGGTGGAACAAGTAATCACTTTAAGTTAGATAAACTTGTAGAACTTGGAGCATGGGATCCATTTAACGTAACCGAGGATGCTGATTTAGGAGTTAGAGTTTATGATAAACAATACAAAATTGGTATTGTAAGAAGTACAACTTTTGAAGAGGCCAATAACGAACCTTTTAACTGGATTCGTCAAAGAAGTAGATGGATTAAAGGCTATTTACAGACTTACTTAGTGCATATGCGTCAACCCATCAACTTAATTAAAAGAATTGGTTGGGGAGGTTTCTTTGGTTTTAATTTCTTTATTGGTGGTACAGCAATTACGTTTTTAGTATATCCCATATTATTAGCTTTCTTCTTAGTTTATGTGGTATTCAACATAACCTCAGTTAAAACTGTATTCCCTGATATTGTATTATACTTTGCAATTTTCAATTTCGTTGCAGGAAACGTTTTAATGATTTATGTAAACATGATGGCAGTGTTCAAACGCAGATATTACGAGTTAATCTTGTTCTCTGCACTTAATCCAATTTATTGGTTAATGCACTCCATTGCGGCTTATAAAGGATTATGGCAATTGATTTATAAACCATTTTATTGGGAAAAAACAAATCATGGTATTAGCAAGCAATCGTCTGCTAGCACAGTACCAGCAATTTAATAACTATGGTTTTTTTAAGAAAATATGTAGCGGTTTTTTTAGCTATTCTCTTATTGAGTTATTACTTAATTCTATCATGGGTTTTGCATAGAACAGGGTACGAGCATTCAGAATCATTATTCTTAGCAGAGAAAGCTCGTTTATTGTTTGAAGTAAAAAGCATACTTTATTAACCTTAGGTACTACGTTTCCAACTATACCATATTTATCTACAGTTGTATTTTCTTTATTTGGATATCCCTTTGCACCTATTCTAGCATCAGCCACTTTTACTACATTAATCTTTTTTGTTATTGCACAAGATTTTGCAAAAACCAATATGCAAAGAAGATTTTTTATACCTATGTTGTGTTTAATATTCTTCTTACATCCTGGATTAATCTATGCAGGAACAACAGGTAGAAGTGTAGCTGTTCAATTATTATTTTTCTTCCTTTTATTTAGAAGTTTGTTTATTTATTATAAAACTCAAACCACTTTCTCGTTATCAATGGCAAGTATTTACTTGACCTGTTTAATATTTTGCAACTTCAATTTCATTTGGCTAATTTTAGCCTTAGTTCCATTTGTATTATTAATTTCTTTAGAAGGATTAAAGCAATCAAAATACGGATCTCCGATTGTTCAATATTATGAATCTGTAAACAATCGTTCACAAAGAAGAAAACTTACTTTAAGAACTGTTGCTATTTATATCATTTTATTTTTGTTACCCATTGGCACAGTTTATTTGTTTAGATTATTAAACTCTTTACACGCTGGTAATCCTACATATTTTTTAACCAGTCAATATGCTAATTGGAGTATTACTGGAAACAATTCATTAGGTTCAATATTTTTAGGAGAAAATTTAGTGGGAAGAAATGTTCTTTCTCAAACTCAAATTATATTTCAAGGTTATATATTGTTGTTGACTCCTTTAATGATTTATGTTTTTTATATTTTTAGAGGAAGGTTATATGAGTTGTTAACTTTAATAGCTCCTTTAATTTTTATTGGAATTTTATTACTCGATAACCAAATTTATTTAACCATTGAATACTACCTCATCTTTTTAGTGCTAGCACTTATTGGAGTGTATACTTATTCTGGTAAAAAGTTTGGTGTAAAAGCCATGTATCCATTTTTAATGCTAATTGCTTTAATTAACATTATTACTGGTATCATGTATTTTGAACGATCAAGTGATAGAGAAGAAAAGGCTTTTTTTGGAACATTAAAAAGTGCAGCTAAATGGAATGGTGAAAGAGCTTATTCTGAAGAGTATAAAATGGCTACTTATATTAGTAATTTAATGAGCCGAGAAATTACTTTGAAAGAAAAGAATAAAATATTAATGGATGATGCTGCTGCATATGCTATAGTTGCCCAATTGCGTAAATTAGGCACTAATGTTATATTACCAGTAGACTTTAATTTTATTACTGTTGCTGAAAATCCAATGACTGAAGCCAAATATGTATGTGTTGCAAAAGAGTCAAATAGATTAAAAAGTTTTACTGTTTTAAACAGCTATAATCTGAATAAAATTGCAAAGCATGACGCTTTAGTAACTACAATGATGTTTGAAACTGAAAATTGGGCAGTCTATCGTTTAGATAAAATGGATCCTGATTTTATTACTTCTACAGTGCAATAACTTTTACCACAAACTCCTTTAATAATTCTGCATCATTAGTATTGTTATCGTTTATACCAATACTTCTTAAATTATATTGATGTAATAGTAAAAGAATTTTTTCTACTCCCTCATACCTATAATTTTTAGAAGCTAGTAAATAATCTTTCATAAAGTAAGGGTTAATACCAAGTGATGCAGCAATGCTTTTATCGTCTCCACCATTAGCACTAAAAATTAAAAATACTTTACTAAAAAAGCTATATAAAGAAGGTAGCACTAATTGAATGGGTGCAGCTTTTGGATTTTTTTCAAAATATTGAATTATTCTAATGGCCTTCGACAAATTCTTTTTAGCAATAGCATCTTGCAATTCAAAAACATTATATTCTTTACTAACACCAACGTATTTTTCTATCACTTCATCGCTAATGGCATTAGTATCTTTTAAATTGACAGCAATTTTTTCAATTTCATTTTTTATTCTCGATAAATCATTGCCTATATTTTCACACAATAACAATGTAGCTTTTTGTGTAATGCTTAATTGATGTTGTTTAACTAAGCTATTAATCCATTCTGGTAATTGATTTTCGTATATTTTTTTGGTAGAAAAAAGCTCACCTTTTGTTTTAATTGTTTTTGCAAACTTTGTTCTAGCATCTAGCTTTTTTTCTTTATAACTCACTACAAGAAGTGTTGATGACAATGGATTTTCTATATAAGACTCCAATTGTTCTAAATCTTTCATTTGTTGTGCTTCTTTCAACAAAACCACCTGAACTTCTGAAAACATAGGATATCTTCTGCAAGCATTCACTACATCTGCCCAATGTGTATCTTTTCCATAAAAAATAGACAAATTAAAACTTGCTTCACTTTCTTTCAGAATTTGATGTTCGGCATAATTCATTATTTCATCTATAAAAAAGGGTTCTTCACCTTCAAGCCAATACACAGGCTTAAATTTTTTCTTTTTTAAATCAGAAATAATAGATTCAACACTCATGAAACAAAAATAAGTAAACAGAACTCAGTTAAGCAGTAATTATGATATGTTCTTTTTTTAATAAGGGAAGATTTTTGAATCGAAGAATAATGTTAGCTACTACTTCAATATCTCTCTGGCAATAATCAACAATTTTTGGTAAGTTGTTTTCCTGATAATATACAGTTTGCACCATGCTACCGTCAATATCTGTTTTACTAGTAGGAATATTCAAAGCATTGGCTAATAAATGTAATGAAGTGTAATTTTTGATGTCTCCAAACCTCCACCAATGTAAAGTGTCAAACATTTTTATTTCCCAAGGTTTGCGTTCATGTAACCATAAATATTCTGGCAAAGGCAAATTGTTGATGAGCATTCTTCTGCAGATATAAGGAATATCAAACTCTTTAATATTATGACCACCATAAATAAAATCTCTATGGTGTTTGTAAAATTTATTACTTAGATCGCAAAACTGTTTTAATACTTCAACTTCATTATCTCCAAATACACTCTTTATTTTAAAACATTGATGATCTTTTTCATCCTTATAAAAATATCCTGTACTAATGCAAATAATTTTTCCAAATTCTGCTAAAATGCCTCCACGCATTTTCCAGCCTTCTTCATCAGTTAAATTTTCGGCTAATTTATTTTGATTTTTTTCTCTCCAAAGCTGCTGCCAGCAAGGATTTAATTCACTAAAACTAGCCGTTTGAGGAACTGTTTCAATATCAATTAACAATAAATTTGAAATCATTGGTTTAATATTGTACTCTAAAATTAGAGAAAAATGAATTACGTACCATCTGCAACAGCAAATCGCCCTACACCAAATAAGGATAATCGAAATACCATTTATGCCATTTTAGTAGGAATCATTTTATTATTATTAGGTTATATTATTTACGATAAATCTGAAGATAAAAAAGTAGCTGAAGTGTTAGAAACCACACAACAAAAAGTTGAAAATTTAGACAGTGCAAAAAATGTTTTGCAAGCAGAATTTGATGTGGCTACTATGAAGCTAGATACTTTAACTGCAAATAATGCACAATTAGAAGCGGCATTATCTGCTAAAAATTTAGAAATTACTCGCATTAAATCGAATATTAATACTTTACTTCAGCAAAAAAATATTTCTGCTGCCGATTTGAAAAAAGCACAAGAACTTATTGCTGAATATAAAGGACAGGTAGATAATTTATTAGCAGAAGTAGCAAAATTAAAGAGTGAAAACAAAGAACTTACTGCAGCTAATTTACAGTTGAGTACAGATAAAAGTGAATTGATTGTTGCCAAAGAACAACTAACAACTGAAAAGAAAAATTTAGAAGATAAAGTTGATGTGGCAACTACATTAAAAGCTTCAAATTTTAATATTACTGCTATTAAAGTTCGTGGCGAAAAAGAAAAAGAAACCACTACAGCAAAACGTGCAGATTTATTTAGAATATCTTTTGTATTAGATGAAAATAGAGTTGCTCCTTCTGGTGCTAAAACTATTTATGTGGTTGTTAAAAACCCCGATGGTTCTACCTCTGTTGCTGAAGGAAGTATTAAAACCCGTGATGGTGCAGAGATTAAGTACACCAATAAAGTAAATGTAAATTATGAGCAAGGCAAAGTGACTCCTGTAAGTTTCGATTGGAAATCAAATACAGATTTTGTTCCAGGAGATTATATTATTGAAGTATATCATAATGGATTTAAAATTGGAGAAGCTGTTAAAACACTTAAAAAAGGCGGATTATTTAGTTAATGCTTACAATTTAAATTATCAAAGCCATAGTAATTTTTACTGTGGCTTTTTTATTCCATATTATTTAAGGTGCTTTTCGTTTGTTCTTGTATTTTTGAAACATGGCTAGAATTAAAATGGCAAATAATAATCTCAGCAGAAAAGATATTATTATAGATAAAGCTGCTTCTTTATTTAAAGAAAAAGGTTTTAAGGCTACAAGTATGCGAGAAATAGCTGATGTAGTTGGGGTAGAAGCTGCAAGTTTATATAATCATATTAAAAGCAAAAACGAGTTATTAAATATTATTTGTTTTGAAGTAGCAAACAGATATGTTCAACAAATGGATGAGATTGAAAACATGAAAATGTCATCACTTCAAAAAGTAGAATTATTATTGAGGTATCATATCAATGGTATGATTCAGCATTTTGATGAAGTGTATGTAAGCGATAGAGAATGGAAACATTTAGATGCTCCTTTTTTAAATAATATGCAAAATCAAAGAAGAACATATCGCAAAAGATTTGCTGCAATTATTGATGAAGGAATAAAAAAGAAAGAAATTAAAAAAATAGATGCTCCAACTGCAGTATTAATTATGCTTCATGCTATAAGTGGTATTGAAAGTTGGCATAGAAGCACTAAAAAGATTAGTGGTAAAGAATTACAAGAAAATATGGTAGCCATTTTAATAGATGGATTAAAAAAATCGAAATAATATTTAGAGATTAATGTCAGCTCATTTTTATACGTTAACGGTAAAAGATATCAATAAAGAAACTGCAGATTGTGTGTCAGTAAGTTTTCTAATCCCTAATGAATTAAAAGAAGTATTTGCTTTTCAACAAGGTCAGCACATTACAATTAAAAAAAATATTGCAGGAGAAGAAATAAGAAGAAACTACTCTTTATGTACTGCTCCTATAGAAGATCAATATAGAATTGCTATTAAGAAAATAGATAGTGGTTTATTTTCAACATTTGCAAATGATCAATTGCAAGTAGGAGATCAGTTAGAAGTAATGCCCCCATTAGGTAAATTCAATACTGCCCTGCATCCTTCTCATCAAAAAAAATATGTTGCATTTGCAGCTGGTAGTGGAATAACACCCATCATCTCAAACATTAAAACTATTCTTTATACTGAACCTAAAAGTGAATGTGTTTTGGTGTATGGAAATAAATACACTAACTCTATTATTTTTAAAGAAGAATTAGAAGCATTAAAAAATAAATTCTTAGGCAGATTGCAATTGATTCATGTACTCAGTAGAGAAAGAACAGAAACACCTATTAACAATGGTAGAATTGATGCAATAAAATTAGAACAGCTCAGCAAACTCATTCAATGGAAAAATATTGATGAATATTTTTTATGTGGCCCAGAAGAAATGATTGTTACCACTAAAGATTTTTTAGAAGACTTGGGTATTGATAGAAAAAAAATCCATTTTGAATTATTTAATGCAACAGCAAAACCTAAAACAGTTTCAGCAACTACAACAGTTTCAAATGTAAAAAGTGTAATTACTTTAATTAGTGATGGCAGAACTTTTGAAGTTGCAATGAATGTAAACGATAATTTATCTATTCTCGATGCTGCATTAAATGTAGTGGCCGATTTACCCTTTGCTTGTAAAGGTGGTGTGTGTTGTACCTGTAAAGCCAAGCTTATAGAAGGTAAAGTTGAAATGGATGTAAATTGGGGTTTGGAACAAGAAGAAGTAGAGCAAGGATATATACTCACTTGTCAAAGCCATCCCACAACTGAAAAAGTTGTTGTTGATTTTGATGTAAAATAATTTCTAGTATTAAGTAGATAGTAGTAAGTCTTAAGATTTAATTTTTTCAACTAAAGACTTTTACCCAAAGACTCACAAATGAACTTTCATAAAGCAAATCATATTTTTTTTATTGGTGTAGCTGGTACTGGCATGAGTGCATTAGCACAGTATTGTAAGGGTATTGGTAAAAAAGTAAGTGGTAGTGATCGTTATTTTAATCAAAACGATATTGGTGAAACACAGCAAATGCTAATAGACTATGGCATTGAATGTTTTGCTCAAGATGCTAGTGGTATTACTAGTTCTATTGATTTAATAGTTATTTCAACTGCAGTTGAAGAAAGCAATATCGAAATTCAACAAGCATGTTTACTGAATATACCTATAATAAAAAGAAGTGAATTGCTGAATGAAATTAGTTCAACAAAAAAAACCATTGCAGTAGGTGGTACAAGTGGCAAAAGCACTACCACAGCTATGATATTTGATATATTGGAATTTTCTGGTCTTGAGCCAAGTATTATTTCTGGTGCAGGCTTAATTCGCTTACAAGAAAAAGGATTGATTGGTAATGCATTTGTTGGAAAAGGAGAATGGTTGGTAATTGAAGCAGATGAAAGTGATGGTAGTATTGTTTATTATAAACCAGTAATTGGTTTGTTGTTGAATATTGATAAAGACCATAAAGAAATTGAGGAGTTATTTTCCATCTTTCAAACATTTAAAAACAATAGCCAAAAGTTTATTGTTAATGCACATCAAAAAGCAACTCTTCAATTTTCACAAAACAACAATTACGATTTTTCTGTGGCTGAAAGTAATGTTGGATTTTGTGCAACAGATTTTGTGCAAGAAGGTTTTGAAATGAAGTTCAACATTAACAATGTTCCTTTTCAAATGAAATGCATTGGTGCACATAATATGGAAAATGCTTTAGCAGCAGTTGCAACAAGTGCTTTGTGTGGAGTTGGGCTTGAAACATCTGCTCAAGCTCTAAAAAATTATAAAGGCATTTATCGTCGAAATCAAATTTTAGGAAATAAGAATGATGTTATAGTAATTGATGATTATGCCCACAATCCTGCAAAATGTGCTGCTGCTATAAAAGGAGTTCAGCCATTAACCAATAAAGTAGTTGCTTGGTTTCAACCACATGGATATGGACCCACTAAATTTTTAAGACATGATTTTGTGGATGAAATTTCTAAAGTATTACGTAAACAAGATGAAATTTGGATGAGTGAAATTTTTTATGCCGGAGGAACAGCCATAAAAGATATTAGTGCTAATGATTTAATTAATGATTTAAACAAAAAAAACTGCAAAGCTTTTTTTGTTGAGGATAGAAATAATTTTATAAATGAAGTTAAATCTCATTTAGAAAAAAATACAGTGTTATTATTAATGGGGGCTAGAGATCCTAGTCTTGCAGATTTTGCTCAACAAGTTTTTGAAGAATTATAAGAATTGATAATGGAGTATAATGATGAATATTTTATGCAGCATGCTTTAAAACAAGCCCAGCTTGCTTTTGAAGAAGATGAAGTGCCTATAGGTGCTGTGGTTGTGATGAATAATAAAATAATTGCAAAAGCTTATAATCAAGTAGAAAAATTAAACGATGCCACTGCACATGCAGAAATTTTGGCTTTAACTACAGCATTTAGTGCAATGGGTTCAAAGTATTTACCAGAAGCTTGTTTGTATGTAACTGTCGAGCCTTGTTTAATGTGTACAGGTGCTTTGTATTGGAGTAAAATTAAAAGAATTGTTTATGGTGCAAGTGATGTAAAAAGTGGAGGACTCAGATTTTTTGTTGATGAAGATGGATTAATAAAACCTGAAGTTTGGCCTTTTCATCCCAAAGCAGAATTAGTAAAAGGAATCATGGAAAAAGAATGTGCTGATTTAATGAAACTGTTTTTTAAAAACAAAAGATAAATTTTTCTTTCAGTAGAATATACAATGAGCTTTAGTGTAAAGCATTTATTTTAGCATATCATGTGGCAAAACTTATTGCAAGAAATTAGTGATGGCAACATCAAATCATTAGCTAGAACCATTTCATTGGTTGAAAATGAAGTGGATGGTTATTTTGATTTTTTACAAACACTTCCAACTACATCAACTCCAATTATTGGTATAACTGGCCCACCTGGAGCAGGTAAAAGCACTTTGGTTGATACTATTATTGAGCAATTGGTTCAACAAAATAAAAAGGTTGCAGTGGTTTGTGTAGATCCTTCATCTCCCTTTAATCTTGGGGCTTTATTAGGCGATAGAATTAGAATGAGCAATTGGTATAATCATCCCAATGTATTTATTCGTTCACTAGCTACGCGTGGAAGTTTGGGTGGATTGCATCCGAAAATTATTGAAATAACTGATGTGCTAAAAGCTGCTCCTTTTGATTATATTATTGTTGAAACTGTAGGTGTTGGACAAAGTGAAATAGAAATTGCAGGATTAGCAGATATTACAGCAGTTGTTCTTGTACCTGAAGCTGGAGATGAAATACAAACCATGAAAGCCGGATTAATGGAAATTGCAGATATATTTATTGTAAACAAATCTGACAGACCCGATGCAGATGCTTTTGTAAGTAATTTAAAACAAATGCTAGCACCCACATTTCATTTACATCAACAAGAAATACCAATTTTAAAAACAGTGGCTACGAATAAAGTTGGTTTAGAGGAAGTAGTAAAAATCTTTCAAACCATTAGCGAAAAAACTAACGACAAGAAATCTTGGTTGCTTACTGAAAAAGCATTTCATATCATTCAGCAGTTTAGAATGAAACCTTTCAATAAGTTAAAAATGAAAGAAGAAATTGAAGAAGAAAACAAGAATAAAAGTTTTAATTTGTATCAATACATAAAAAAATATATCTCATGATGAAACCTAAAGTCTTTGCTTGTCACCCTACTGCTGTTAAAGTTGAAAAAGATAAAACCTATGCTTGGTGTACTTGTGGCTTAAGTGAAAAAAATCCTTTATGCGATGGCTCACATAAACAATTAGCTACTGAAGAAAATGGTGAAACGATTATGCCTTTTAAAAGTATGAAATTTACTGCTGAAGAAGATGGTGAAGTTTGGTTGTGTAATTGTAAGCACACAAAAAATCCTCCTTTTTGCGATGGTACACATAAGATGATTGAATCGATTACCTAAGAATTTTATTTTAAAATGGAGATGATTATAGCTGCAAAATGGGTAGTGATTTTGTTTGGAATATTTTTTATAGTTGTGGGAATTTTAATGTTCACCTCTACTCAAAAAATTATTCTCATAATTAAAAAAGCGGGTACTACAAATTGGATAAATTATTCTGAAATTACCATTAGAATGATTCCTGCAGCTGGATTAATCATTTATTCAAATCATTCATCATTTTCCTTACTATTTAAAATAATGGGATGGTTCATGATTGCAACTTCCTTAGTATTGTTCTTTGTATCAAAAGAAAAGCATCACAAATTTGCCAATAAATATGTGGGTTTAATTAAACCTGTTTACTTTAAAATACTAGCACCAATAACTATATTAATTGGTTGTTTTTTTATTTATGCTGTTTGATAATTTTTAGATTTGACAACTTTCAAAAAGTTGTCAAATCTTTCTTCGAATTGTCGAACAGAATTTAACGTCATTTCGAGTGAGGTTACGAACGAGAAATCTCATAATTTAAAAACAGATTTCTCACTTCGTTCGAAATGACAAAAAAAACTCAGCAGATTTCTCACTTCGTTCGAAATGACGAAACATATTTCACAAAAAAAGGATTAGCAATTGCTAATCCTTTTTATTTTTTTATTGAAACAATTATCCATGGCAATGCTTAAATTTCTTGCCACTTCCACAAGGACAAGGATCGTTTCTTCCTGCAACTTTTTCTACTCGAATTGGTTCTTGTTTTACAGGTGTTGGATCATGATAATCTGGTCCACTATTACCATCAACACTATCATGTTGAGTTTTCATTTTGCTTAAATCTGTTTTTTGTTGATGACCCTCTTTTAATTGTTGAGTAGAACCATCATCAAAAGGAATAGAAGTATGGCATAAGAATTCAACAATGTTTTTATTGATTTCATTATCCATAGCTTGATACAAATTAAAAGCTTCTACTTTATAAATTACTAATGGATCTTTTTGTTCGTATGATGCTGTTTGAACACTATGCTTTAAATCATCCATTTTTCTTAAGTGTTCTTTCCAAGCATCATCAATTAAACCCAATGCAACTGTACGTTCTAGAGCATTCAGCAATTCCTCTCCATTGGTATCTAAAGTTTTTTGCATTGGTGCTAAAACTTGAATTACTTTTTTACCATCTGTAAAAGGCACAATCACATTTTCAATCCTAGAACCTTGCTCTAAACGTATTTTCTTGAAAACGGGAACAGCTTGAGCTGCCATTCCTGCTTTTTTAGCTTGGTAATGTGTAATAACCTCTTGATATAATTTTTCAGCTAAATCTTGTTCGTTTAATTTATTGAAAGCATCTTCTGTAATTTTAGACTCAATGCCAAAATTTACAAAAGTTGCTAGTTTAAAGCCTTCATAATCTTGCATGCTTTTATTGCTAAACACAACTCTTTCTGCAACGCTATAAAATCCATTATCTAAATCAAGAGCTAATCTATTACCAAATAAAGCATGACTTCTTTTAGCATAAATTACAGTACGTTGTTTGTTCATTACATCATCGTACTCTAACAATCTTTTTCTGATTCCAAAATTATTTTCTTCAACTTTTTTCTGAGCCCTTTCAATGCTGTTGGTAATCATTTTGTGCTGAATCACTTCACCTTCTTTGTAACCAGCAAAGTCCATTACTTTAGCAATTCTTTCGCTACCAAACATTCTCATTAAATCATCTTCTAAAGCCACAAAGAATTGAGATGAACCTGGATCTCCTTGTCGACCAGCACGACCACGAAGCTGTCTATCTACACGTCTACTTTCATGGCGTTCTGTACCAATAATAGCAAGACCTCCAGCTTCTTTAACTCCAGGCCCAAGTTTAATATCTGTACCACGACCAGCCATATTGGTTGCAATAGTTACTGCACCAGGCAAACCAGCTTCAGCAACAATTTGTGCTTCACGAGTATGTTGTTTAGCATTTAATACATTGTGAGGAATTTGCTTTTGCTTCAACATTCTTCCTAATAATTCACTTACTTCAACTGAAGTTGTACCAACTAGAACTGGTCTTCCTTCATTTTTTAATTTTACAATTTCATCGATAACTGCACCAAATTTTTCTCTCTTGGTTTTGTACACTAAATCTTGTTCATCTTTTCTAATTACTGGAATATTGGTTGGAATAGAAACCACATCTAATTTATAAATATCCCACAACTCAGCTGCTTCTGTTTCTGCAGTACCAGTCATCCCAGCCAACTTGTGATACATTCTAAAATAGTTCTGTAAAGTAACAGTAGCATAGGTTTGAGTGGTGGCTTCTATCTTAACATTCTCTTTGGCTTCAATAGCTTGGTGTAATCCATCACTATATCTTCTACCATCTAGAATACGACCAGTTTGCTCATCAACAATTTTTACTTGATCTTCCATCACTACATATTCCACATCTTTTTCGAACATGGTATATGCTTTTAATAATTGTTGAACCGTATGAATTCTATCAACTTTTGAAGTGTAATCGTTAATGATGGCTTCTTTTTGTTGCAGTTTTTCTTCAGAACTTAAAGCATTATTTTTTTCTACTTCAGCTAACGATATGCTAATGTCTGGAATGATGAAAAAGTTAGGGTCTTCACCAGCACCTGTAATTAAATTCAATCCTTTATCGGTAAGCTCAACACTATTATTTTTTTCATCTATGTAGAAAAATAATTCTTCATCGGCTTTTGGCATTTCTTTTTGTTGATCTGCCAAATAATAGTTTTCAGTTTTTTGTAACTTCACTCTCATTCCAGGCTCACTTAAGAACTTGATGAGGGCAGAATTTTTTGGTAAACCACGATGTGCTCTATATAAGGCTAAACCACCATCTTTAGGATCGTCGTTACCTTCTGCAATTTTCTTTTTAGCTTCTTGTAAAAAAGCAGAGGTTGCTTTTTTCTGAGCATCTACTAATTTTTGAATACGAGGTTTTAATTCGAAAAATTGTTCAACATTATCTTGTTTGCCAATAGGACCAGAAATGATTAAAGGTGTTCTAGCATCATCAATTAAAACGCTATCCACCTCATCCACCATGGCATAATGATGTTTGCGTTGCACCATTTCTGATGGATTGTGTACCATATTATCACGCAAATAATCGAAACCAAATTCGTTATTGGTGCCATAAGTAATATCTGCTAAATATGCTTTTCTTCTTTCTTCTGTATTGGGTTGATGTTTGTCTATACAATCAACGGTTAATCCTAACCATTCGAAAATAGTTCCATTCCATTCACTATCTCTTTTAGCTAAGTAGTCATTTACTGTAACAATATGTACACCTTCACCAGCCAATGCATTCAAGTAAGCAGGTAAGGTAGATACTAAAGTTTTACCCTCACCTGTTGCCATTTCAGCAATTTTACCTTCGTGTAAAACTATACCACCAATTAACTGCACATCATAATGCACCATGTTCCATGTAACTTGCCCACCACCAGCAGTCCATGTGTTTTTGAAAACAGAATTATTTCCTTCAATTGTTACATAATCTTTCTTAACACTAAACTCTCTATCTAAATCTGTAGCTGTTGCAACTATGGTTGTATTATTTTTAAAACGATTAGCAGTTTCTTTTACAACAGCAAAAGCTTCTGGTAAAATGCTAGCTAAAATTTCTTCAATTTTTTTATCTCTATCTTTTTTTAGTTTATCTACTTCTTGATAAATAGAGTCTTTTACATGAATTTCGGTAGAAGGTAATGCTTCTGCTTGGTCTTGCTTTTCTTTAATTAGTGCATCAATCTCTTGCAAATGCTCTTTAATTCTTTGCTTGAATTCTTGGGTTTTATTTCTTAATGCATCGTTACTTAAACCTTGATACTCCTGAAAGAAAGTATTGATTTGAGTTACTACTGGTTTTATTTTATTAACGTCTTTTTCGCTTTTATTTCCACCTAATAACTTGCCTAATAGTTTTAACATATGTTCAAATTGTGTACTCTGCTGCTTATAAAAAGTAATGAGTATATGAAAAGAATTCTTTAGTCAAATAAAGTGCTATACATTGAAATTGGTCAAACTGACAGCAACTAATTATTTAAGTTGCCAAAAGTAGTAGATTTAGCTATAAGGGATGATGTATGTTGCTAAAAATAAGTTTAAAATAATGACTAACTGCTATGATCTGCAACAATTACCCATTCACCTTTAATTTTTCGTATGAGTAAAGTGTAATAGCCAGTAGCATCTCCTACACTTCTTTTCAAAAACCATTTGCCAACAACATAATAGTAATTTGACGATAGTTGTTTAATACTGAGAATAGTACTGGTGAATTTTCCCATATGTGCAGTATCGGGATATCCTTTTTTATAATTATCTAAAGTTGTTTGGTAACCATATTTTGGTCCATTTTTACCTATGAACAATAAACTATCGTCAACCCAATACCCTTTCATAAATTCTTCTAAGTTTCCATTATTCCAAGCAGCTTCTTGAGCAGATAACATTTTTCTAATGGCGATTTCGTTTTTATCTTGTGCATTGCTAGAGAAACTAAGCAACATAATACTAATAAAGAAAAAATATTTTTTCATGGTAGATGATTAAAGAACAAGATTAAGAAATTATATTTATAGTATTCAATTAATATATGCACTACAAAACTCATTTATATAGGGATAGTAAATTGGCTAGAATTATTAATGATAATGATTTTACCCTTGAAGCTCAATCTAATATTACTCTGAAATTAATATCTAGCATTATTTCTCAACAGTTAAGTACTAAAGTTGCACAAATTATTTATGATAGATTTTTAAGTCTGTACAATAAGAAAGAACCGAAACCTCAACAAGTAATTGATACCCCAAATGAAACTTTAAGAGGAATTGGATTGAGTAATGCAAAGACACAATATGTAAAAAATGTAGCAGCATTTTGTTTAGAACATAAAATCACAGATAAAAAATTACATGCATTATCTAATGAAGAAATTATTTCTTTATTAACTCAAATTAAAGGAGTAGGGAGTTGGACAGTTGAAATGCTTTTAATGTTTGCTTTAGGGAGAGAGGATGTTTTTGCAGTAGATGATTTAGGAATACAGCAAGCCATGACAAAAATCTATAAATTAGATGCTGCAGATAAAAAAGCAATGAAGCAAAAAATGATTACAATTTCACAAAAATGGTCACCCTATAGAACCTATGCTTGCTTGCATTTATGGGCTTGGAAGGATGAGCAGTAGATTATAAATCGAGAACTATTCTAAGGTTATTTTTCAATTTAATTTGTTGAGTTTTGGTAAGTTGGCCTAATTTTTTTATAAATCTTTGATTATCTATTGCTCTAATCTGATCTACTAAAATATCACTCAACTTATCTAACTGAGAGGATTTTAAGTGAACCCTTAAAATATCAATTGAACTAATAACATTTGTATTAATTGGACAAATTAAAGTAGATGAATGTTCTTCATTAAGTAAATCTGTTTGAACAACAACTACTGGTCTGGTTTTTCCAGGTTCAGTGCATCTACTTGGATTCAAATCAGCCAGCCAAATATCAAACTGTTTAATTTTCATCCATTAAACTTTCAAATTCTTGTAAAATTTCTTTTGAGTCTAAAGATGTAAGTTTAGATTCTTTAGCCAATTTCTTTTTCAATAATCTTCTTTTATTAAAAAGATTATACATGCTAACAGCTTCGTTAATGTAACGATTTCTAGCTAAATTTAATTTTCCAGAAATTTCTTCTGTATCATCAAAAATTTTATCGTCAAGTTTTAAAGAAAGTGTTTTCATAAATCTTGTTTTTTACAAAAGTATATACTTTTAGTGCATACTCAAAACAAATTATTTACTCAAATGCATACTTCTTTCTTTGTATAAAGTTCTAAAGTATGGGTCTCTTAAATCTTTTATAAAACGAATGGCTTCGCCTGTGCTTTTCATTTCTGGTCCTAATTCTTTATTTACACCAGGAAATTTATTAAAGCTAAAAACAGGTTCTTTTATGGCGTATCCTGTAAGTTTTTTCTCAAAAGTAAAATCGCTTAATTTCTTCACCCCTAACATAATTTTTGTAGCAATGTTTATGTAAGGAATGTTATATGCTTTTGCTATAAATGGAGTTGTTCTACTAGCTCTTGGGTTTGCCTCAATTACATAAACTGTATTATTTTTAATGGCAAATTGAATATTGATTAATCCTTTAATATTAAGTGCTCTGGCAATTTTTTCACTGTATTGCTCCATGGTTTCAACTATCAATGGAGATAAGTTGAAAGCTGGTAAAACAGCATTACTATCGCCACTGTGTATACCTGCAGGTTCAATATGTTCCATTACGCCCATTACATGAAAATCTTCACCATCAAAAATGGCGTCTACTTCTGCTTCTTGACATCTATCTAAAAAATGGTCAATTAATATTTTATTATCGGGAATATGTTTTAATAAACTCACTACTGCTGCTTCTAACTCTTGATCATTAATTACAATACGCATTCTTTGTCCACCTAAAACATAGCTTGGTCTAACTAAAACAGGATATCCTACACTTTTTGCAACTGCTATAGCTTCGTCTGCAGTATGAGCTGTTCCATAGTTTGGATAAGGAATGTCAAGTTCTTTCAATAAATCACTAAATCTGCCTCTATCTTCAGCAATATCCATATTGTCGAAAGAAGTGCCAATGATTTTTATACCCCTTTCATGTAGTTTTCTAGAAAGTTTTAAAGCAGTTTGTCCGCCTAATTGAACAATTACACCATCGGGTTGTTCTAATTCAATTATCTCCCATAAATGCTCCCAAAACACAGGTTCAAAATAAAGTTTGTCGGCAATATCAAAGTCTGTGCTTACTGTTTCTGGATTACAATTAATCATAATAGCTTCAAAATCCGATTCTTTTATAGCCATTATGCCATGAACACAACAATAGTCAAACTCAATACCTTGACCAATTCTATTAGGCCCACTACCTAAAACAATAATTTTCTTTTTTGAGGTTACAACTGATTCGTTGTGGATGAGGTTGCTTTTCATAATTAGGTACGGCAAATTTAGGTTTCAACAACAACTTTTTGTTTTTTAAAATTTAAAAAAACTGAATTAATAATGATTTATTAATATTCAGTTTAAATAATAAATAAAAAAAATTTCATTATTTCAACGAAACTATTTTAATATTGCAGTGCAGAGAACTGATTAGCTTCAGATTTTACCTACAGACAATCGGTTTCCCTTTCTTGTTTCAACACAAAACTTAGTTTACCAAATTTTACTTTTTACAAGTTTTACAAAATAATTTATGTACGATATTATACAATTAAATGACATGTTAATGCCTGAGTTATTAGATATGGCAGAACAATTAAACATTAAAGGCACTAAAGGACTAGAAAAGCAAGATTTAATTTATAAAATTTTAGATAAGCAAGCAATTTCGGGTGCTGAAAAAGATGATGCAACAAAAAAGAAGCGAACTAAAAAAGCAGTTACAGTTAAAACTTCAACTTCAAACATTACTGAAGAAGCAGAAGTAATGAGCTCTAAGGCAGAAGATAAAGAAACTGACGATAACGATAAAAAGCGTAAACCAAAACCTAGTAAACCTTCTCCAAAAATTATTATAAAAAAAGAGCAGCCAAAAGATACAGATGATAAAGAAAATGAAGTTGAAGATGAAAACATCAACCATCTTGCAGCAACACTTTTAGCAGCCACAGAAGAGACTAATAAAACAGAACCAGTAAATACACCTACTCCACCTCCACAAAAACATATTCAACGACCACCAGCTTTTAACTTAGAGTTTGAGGGTGTTATTAATAGTGAGGGTGTTTTAGAAATGATGCCAGATGGATATGGTTTTCTACGTTCATCTGATTACAATTATTTAAGTTCTCCCGATGATATTTATGTTTCTCCATCACAAATCAAATTATTTGGATTAAAAACAGGAGATACAGTTACAGGGTCTGTTCGCCCTCCTAAAGAAGGGGAAAAATATTTTGCTTTATTGAAAGTTGATTACATTAATGGTAAAAAGCCCGATGAAGTAAGAGATAGAGTTCCATTTGATTATTTAACTCCATTATTCCCTTACGAAAAACTCAACTTATATACTACTGCTAATAATTACAGCACTAGAATCATGGATTTGTTTACACCTATTGGTAAAGGACAAAGAGGCTTAATTGTGGCCCAACCAAAAGTGGGTAAAACCATGTTATTAAAAGAAGTTGCAAATGCAATTGCTGCTAATCATCCAGAGTGTTATTTAATGGTAGTGTTGATAGATGAAAGACCAGAGGAAGTTACCGATATGGAAAGAAGTGTTAAAGCCGAAGTTTTAGCAAGCACTTTCGATGAACCTGCAGAAAAACATGTTAAAGTAAGCACTATAGCTTTACAAAAAGCTAAACGATTAGTAGAATGTGGTCATGATGTTGTGATATTATTAGACAGTATTACACGTTTGGCTCGTGCACATAATACAGTTGCACCAGCAAGTGGTAAAGTATTAAGTGGTGGTGTTGAAGCAAACGCCATGCAAAAGCCAAAACAATTTTTTGGTGCTGCTCGTAAAATTGAACATGGAGGTAGTTTAACTATTTTAGCTACAGCTTTAATAGATACAGGTAGCAAAATGGATGAGGTAATTTTTGAGGAGTTTAAAGGAACTGGTAACATGGAGTTGCAATTAGATAGAAGGTTAGCCAACAAACGTGTTTATCCTGCAATTGATTTAGTAGCTTCATCAACAAGAAGAGATGATTTATTATTAGATAAAGAAGTTTTACAAAGAATGAACATTTTGCGTTTGTACATTAACGATATGAATACAGACGAAGCCATGAATGAATTGCTAAAACGCATGAGAGGTACAAAAGATAATGAGGAGTTTTTAGCAAGTATGAACAGATAAATTAGAAGGGTAAACCAATACCCAATTGAAAAGCAACATTTCTAACTTCTACACCATTTGCTCTATTTTCTTTAAAAGAAGCATTTGATAAATTGACCCAGCCGTTATTATACTGACGACCTGGGTCTTTTACTTTATATGCCACATCTAGCCTCAATAAAAAGTATCCTCCAAAATCTAATCTTACACCTGTACCCATAGCAACTGCCAAATCTCTATAGAAATTATTGAATGTAAACTCGCTTTTAGGATTGTTAATGTCTTTTTTCAGATTCCAAACATTTCCAATATCTGCAAATAATGCAGAACCTATTTTTAGAAAACTACCATTATAAAGTGTAAAACGATATTCAAAATTTCCCTCAACTCTTATATCTCCAAAACGATCTCTAAAACTAGAAGTGCTAGTGTCGTATAATAGAGAAGAGCCTTGACCAAGTTGTCTTAAACCCCAAGCCCTCATACTATTTGGTCCTCCAGCAAAAAATTGTTTAAAGAAAGGAAGTATATTGCCAATTTCGTTACTACTACTATAGTTAATACCCAATCCTCCAAAAAGTTTATAGGCCCATTCTGTTTTTTGTTGCTTAATACTTTTTCTATATTCTACTTCTAGTTTTACGTATCTGTAAACAGTATTTTCTAGTGATTTAAACATACCTGCTACTAAACCAGATTCTTCAACGCCCACTCTGAATAAAAAAGATTTATTTGGGTTTTTAGGATCTATTTTACTTTTTGTAAATGAAAAACTTTGCCCAATTACATTTCCATTATTGAAAGAAAGCACTAAAAATGGATTGTTTTTTATTAGGTCATCAAGTCCTTGTAGTTTAATTAATGAATACAATTCAACATTAAAAGGCCTATAACTCCAAACATTATCTAGTTCCTTAAAATCATAACCAAAACTTCCTGTGAAAGATTTTAAACGAAACAAACCAAACCTATCAGAGTATGATGCATTAAGAGAAAATAAAGTTCTTCTATCATCAACATTCAAAATATCTTCAATGTTTTTTCTTAAAATTTTTATTGGAATTAGTTTTACTAATGCTTTAATGGGTTTATTGCCAATAACTCTTGGAAAACTATATGTATGCCCAAATGTGGTAAAAAAAGTTTGTAAGGCTTTAGTGCTATCGTTTGGATTAAACTCCACACCAATACGTGCAGTTGTGAACGATTGAATGGCTTGTTTCCAAACATTTCTATTTCTATATGTTGTGCCTAAAGAGATTCCTACCAAATTACCTGCTGTTAAATCGCCTGTATTTTTACTTAGTTCTGTTATAATTTCTATACCTCTTTTCTTTTCTTGAATCATAGAAATATGGAGGTCTAGTGTATCGTTATCTCTTTCTATAAACTTAGCATCTACTTGTTTCCAAGGCCCAAGTTTGCTTAAAGCATTTAGTGTTTTATAATAAAGATTTTGATTAAAAGGCTCACCATATTTTAAATAACTATGTTCTTTAAGTGGGTTTAGTTTAATATTTTCATAATCAAAATTTAAAGTAAAATTACCTGTAGTATGTTGGTGTAACCAAGGTTGTTTAATAATAGAATCGGTTAAATCAAAACTGCCTGCTTGGGTATAAAAATGAGTATGGCCAATATAAAATTTCTTTGAAACTCGTCCAGAAGTGTCTTTACGTTGTTTAATGGTTACACTCCATTTTGGATCTTCTTTTTTATTTTTATTGTATTCATCTAGCAATTTAACTAACTCAAAAGGGTCAATAGTTAAAGTTAAAAATCTAGAATCTGTAGTATCAACTAAGGCATAAATATCATCTTTACTAAAATTATAATAACCATTACGTCTAAATAAAGCTGTATATCTATCAAGTTCGTTACTGATGTTTTGTTTGGTGTAAGGGGTGCCTTTTTTTAATAAAGTATTATCAAAATTTTCTACAGCCAATTTTTGTAGACTGCTATCAATTAAATCAACAGCTACAGAATCAATGGTAATATTTTTTCCTAGATCTATGGTTACAGTTGGTGTTACTCTGTATTGATCGCCTTTAATTTGATTAATGGTATCTTGTTCGTATGAAGCATAATAATATCCTTGTGATTTTAAATAATTATCCATGAAGTTGATGGACCTATTAAAATTACTTTCATCATATGAAGGAGGGTTTTTAATGATATTAAACACGCCAAGTTTTGCAATTTTTTTCACTTGCATACTATCGTCCCAATAATTATTAAGTTCAGTTATTAATTTCTTTTTTTGATCTTTATTAATATCATTTTTAATCACTACTTTATTATCAAAAACAAAGGGTTTTTTTGCTGGATAATTTTTTACACTAATGCAAGAACTAATAAAAGTTACTGCGATGAATAGAAAATATAATTTTGTCGGTCTGATAGTATTAAATTGCATATTATGTTAAGCCGCAGCGAAAGTAAATATATTCAATCTTTGCACCATAAAAAACAAAGAGATATAGAAGGATTGTTTTTAGTTGAAGGACCTAAAATTGTTGATGAAGTTCTCAAAAGCCATTTTGTAATTAAAAAAATTTATGCAACATCTAGTTGGATTAACAACCATGCAACAAATGAAACTGTTGTTGAGGTAAGTGAAGATGAGCTTCAAAAAATTTCAAACCATCAAACAGCTCATCAGGTTTTAGTTGTTGTTGAAAAGCCAACACTAAGAGCAAAGTCAAATAGCAAGATTAGCTTGGTATTAGACGGAATTCAAGACCCTGGAAATTTTGGCACCATCATTAGAATTGCAGATTGGTTTGGTATTACTAATATTGTTTGTTCAGAAGATTGTGTTGAATTGTTTAATCCTAAAGTTATACAAAGTACTATGGGCAGTTTTATTAGAACTTTAGTTGATTATACTGACTTGCCCACATGGTTTTCATTAAACACATTGCCTGTTTATGGAGCATTATTAAATGGAAAAAATATTAAAAAAGTAGGAACTATTGATGAGGGTATTATAGTTATTGGCAATGAATCAAAAGGAATAAGAAGTAATATTTTACCATTTATTCAACATCCTATCAATATTGCAAGGGTAGGACAAGCAGAGTCTTTAAATGCATCGGTTGCAACAGGCATTATTTTATCTCATATTCTCTAAGGGTTTTTAATTCCTTTTCAAAGTCTTCGATGCTTTGAGCTGCAATAACATTAAAATTGCCAATTTTTGTTCTACATAAGCTACTTAAATAACCACCTACACCTAAGGCTTCACCAAAGTCGTTTGCTAAACTTCTAATGTAAGTTCCTGTGCTGCATAAAACCCTAAAATGAATCAACTTTCCTTCAATTTTTGTGATGTCAAACTCATGAATAATTACAGGTCTGGGTTCTACTTTTACATGAATACCTTTTCTGGCACTTTCGTATAATCTTACACCATCTTTTTTTATAGCAGAATGTTGTGGAGGCATTTGTAAAATATCTCCTGTAAATTGTTTAGTTGCTAAATGAATTTGTTCTTTGTTAAGATGTGAAGTGTCTTTAAAATTTTCTGGCTCACTCTCTAGGTCAAAAGTTGGGGTAGTTGCACCTAATGTAATAGTACCGGTATATTCTTTTTCCATCCCCATATACTCATTAATTTTTTTGGTGAACTTGCCTGTACAAATAATGAGTAAACCCGTAGCCAAAGGATCTAATGTGCCTGCATGACCAATTTTTCTAATTTTAATTAAGCCTCTAATTTTTTTTACTACATCAAAGCTGGTCCATTGAAGTGGTTTATTAATGAGCAATACTTTTCCTTCGGCAAAAGATGAGTTGTTAATCATGGTGGCGAATGTAAAGAGAATTGAAATGAAAGAGTTGGTTACTGTTTATTTTAAGTCTTTTCGAAGATTCAAGATTAAGAAATCTGTTTAATTTAAAAGAATAGATTTAGTGTTTGTTGCATCACTATAAAAAACGAAAAAGGTTGGTGAGACACCAACCTTTAATAAAATTAAACAAATTTCTCATTCGTTCCTCACTCGAAATAAAGTAAAATTATAATGTCTTTAACACATCATTCATGCTTCTTACAGCATCTGCAGATTTGTTGAATAATGCTTGCTCTTCTTCATTTAAACCAAAGTCTACAATTTTTTCCCAGCCATTTCTTCCAATAATTACTGGTACGCCTAAACAAATATCTTTTTGTCCGTATTCACCATCAAGAGCCACACAGCAAGGAATTAATTTTTTCTCGTCTCTAACAATACTTTCCACTACAGCAGCACCTGCAGCACCTGGAGCATACCATGCAGATGTGCCAATTAATTTTGTTAAAGTAGCCCCACCTACCATTGTATCAGCTACAACTTTTTCTTGTTGTTCTGAACTTAAATATTTTGTAACAGGAGCACTGTTCCAAGTAGCAAAACGAATTAAAGGAATCATAGTAGTATCTCCATGACCACCAATAACAGCAGCATTTAAATCTGATGGACTACAACCTAAAGTTGTTGAAAGTTGATATTTAAAACGAGCACTATCTAATGCACCACCCATTCCAATAATTTTATTTTTTGGAAGACCTGTTGATTGTAAGGCTAAGTAGGTCATGGTGTCCATTGGATTACTAATCACCACAATAATTGTATTTGGAGAATGTTTTAAAATATTCTCACAAACCCCTTTTACAATACCTGCATTTACCCCAATTAATTCTTCTCTTGTCATACCTGGTTTTCTTGGTAAACCAGAGGTAATAACCACCACATCTGAATTTGCAGTTTTGGTGTAATCGTTTGTGCTGCCAGTAATTGTTGTATCAAAACCCAATAAAGATGCAGTTTGCATTAAATCTTGAGCTTTACCTTCTGCAACCCCTTCTTTAATATCTAGTAAAACTAATTCTGTAGCTAATTCTTTACGTGCAATATTGTCTGCACAAGTGGCACCAACAGCACCAACACCAACAACTGTAATTTTCATGAAATATATTTTAAGTAAATGATTAAATAATTTGGCAAAGGTAAAAGCAAATAAAATAGCCTATTTATTTTTTCCTTTTTTATTCTTTTTTAAATCTGAAGAGTAGTCTGGAATTTGATAAGTATTATTACTAATGGCTATTAAATCTTTTACTGTTATACTGTTTCTTAATTCTGTGTAAAAGCTGCCATTTTTATAAATAGCTGCATAAGGCGTAATTTCTATTCTATAAAAAATGGGCATAAAATAAGCAACCTCTTTACCCATAATAATGTTTGGATATTTATTTAACTCATACTTTTCATAAAAAGTTTTAGTGTCAGTTAAGGGTATATAGCTTGGGCCATTCCATACCATAACAATATTTTGTAAACTATCCATTTTTTGAACAATTTCTTGAGCTGTATGCTGACAATGTTCACAATCTGGTGAAAAGAAAATAAGGGCTACAGTTTTATCTTTAGGTAGATTTTCTTTGTTGAAAATAGTAGTACTATCTGTCAATATTAATTTAATATCTGGATAAGATTGATGCTTAAAATATGGTGCATCTTTATCTTTCGATGGCTGAAGATGTGCAATTAAAGGGAAGACTAAAAGTATAATTAGTAACTTATATTTCATATTGTTAAAGTAAAAAGTCAAAAACTAAAAGTAAAAAAACAGAAAAACTAAAATAAAAAAACAGAAACAACAAACCAATCAACCAATCAACTAATCAAATAATCAACCAATCAACTAACTCCCCTTCTTCGCTTCCATCATTCTTAATTCTTTTGCATCTTGTAAAAACTCAGAAGCAAAAATGAAGTTGTTGAGTAATTTATTTTCACTAAAAATAATTTCTTTGTTATTGCCTTTCCATTGTAACTCTCCTTGATGTAGATAAATAATATTATCGCCAATTTCCATAACGCTATTCATATCGTGAGTAACCACGATTGTTGTTATGTTATATTCTTCAGTAATCTCTTGAATGAGTTTATCAATTACCATTGAGGTTTGAGGATCTAAGCCACTATTGGGTTCATCGCAAAATAAATATTTAGGATTTAACACAATGGCTCTAGCAATACCTACTCTCTTCTTCATACCACCACTTAGTTCAGCTGGGAATTTTTTATTAGAACCTTGCAAATTTACTCTTGATAATACCTCATCAACTCTATGTAATTTCTCTTTTAAAGTCCACTTGGTAAACATATCCAGCGAAAATTTAATGTTGTCTTGTACAGTCATACTATCAAATAGTGCAGAACCTTGAAAGAGCATTCCAATTTGTTGACGTAACAACTTTTTTTCAGCAGTACTCATCAACAACATGTCTTTATCTTCATATAAAACTTCTCCCAAATCAGGTTTATATAATCCAACCATACACTTGGTTAAAACAGTTTTTCCACTGCCACTTGCTCCAATAATTAAATTACATTTTCCATCATAAAAAGTAGCAGAAATGTCATTAAGTATCGTTTTCTCTCCAAAAGATTTTTTAATGTTTTTTATGGTAATCATAACTACTTAACAGTTGATAAATTAATTTGATGATGTAACAGATCTTCAAAAACATCTCTTCTTCTGATTAAAGAAAATTCATTGTCTTTAAATAATACTTCTGCAGGTTTAAATCTACTATTAAAATTGCTACTCATTTCAAATCCGTAAGCACCAGCGTTATAAAAACATAAAATATCTTCTTCGTTAGTAACGTCTAAAGTTCTATCTGTAGCAAATGTATCTGTCTCACAAAGATTGCCTACAATAGTATATGTATCTTTTGCTGTACTTGGGTTTGATAAGTTTTTAATATGATGATAAGAACCATAAAACATAGGTCTGATCAGGTGATTAAAACCCGTATCAACACCAATAAATTTCGATTCATTATTTTCTTTCATCACATTTACTTTAGTGAGAAAATAACCAGATTCAGACACTAAAAATTTACCTGGCTCGAACCAAATTTCTAAATGTTTTGCTGATGGATGCTGATCAAAATCCTCATAAATTTCTTTAGCTAATAATTCTATATTAGTTGCTTTATCTCCTTCTTTGTATTTTACTTTAAATCCACTACCTAGATCTAAAAATTTCAGTTGAGGAAAGTGAGGAAGAATTTCGAACAACACTTCAATTCCATCAATAAAAACAGATATATCTTCAATATCACTTCCTGTATGAATGTGCAAGCCTGAAACATGTAAAGGATGTTCTTGCATAAGAGTAAGTATATCATTCAATCGGGTTATAGGTATACCAAATTTGCTGTTTTCATGACCAGTAGAAATATTAATATTTCCACCACCCATAATATCTGGTCGTATTCTAATACTTACAGGATAAGTGTTTTGATATTGTATAGCAAATTTTTTAAGGTTAGAAATGCTATCAATAGTAATATTTACACCCAAGCCAACTGCTTCTTGAATTTCGGTAAAATGAATACCATTGCTGGTATATAAAATATGCTTTGGCTCAAAACCTGCATATAAAGCAAGTTTAACTTCGTTAATACTGCTGCAATCAATATTACAACCAATAGATTTTATGTGTTGTAAAACATGAATATTAGTTAATGCTTTACAGGCATAAAAAAATCTTGTATTGGGCTTATAAAAAGCCGATTTCAACTTTTGATATTGCTCAGTAATTTTATGTGCATTATAGATATACAAAGGTGTTCCAAATTGCTGTGCTGCTTGTAATAATTGTTGATCTGTGAGAGATTGCATAGGTGGCAAAGATAATCTTGCAATTGAATAAGTGTAGTTTATAAATGTTTATAGAAATATTTAACTTTTTGTAAAGATGTGTTGTATAATTTTTTTGAATGCAGTGGGTAAAAAAACTGAGGTAGGTACAGAACTCATGATTTTTAAATCTTCCCAAACGGATGTTTCATTATTTAAGAATCGTAAAATTCTTTCAGAAGGATTTTTTTTGAAGATGGTTGTAAATATTTTTTCTGCAGTCAGTTTGTTTTTAGAAAGTACTTCTAACAAAACACTATCATAAAAATGAAATTTTTTGTCGTTAAAACTTCGCTTAATGATAGGGCTTTTATTTGCTGCTAGTAAGCTTACAATTTGTTTTGTTCTTTTTTGAATATTGCTGAAAGCAAAGCCACTACTAGCTTTTACCCAACCTGCTGCTGTACCAATATTAATGATGTTTTTGTTATGTAAAGGGAAAACATAGTCAGTCATGGGTATTACGCCTTTTTCTTCATGTATTATTTTATAATGGTTAAGCTGTAAATTATTTTTTATATAATCAACCAAACCACTATTATATTCATCATCTGTTATAGTTGATTTAGAAAACACTGTATATTCTACCAATGCACGTTTTTCATTTATGGGTAATACATATACAAAACTATGTCCGTGGGTTTGTGGAATGTTAAAATCCATGAATGTAGCAATGTCTGATTCAAAATTATTTTCTTCAGTTTCTATTTCTATTCCTTTAAAGTGTTGAAGTAAACTATTTGATGTGATATGGCTTGCTGTATTAAAGACAATAGAATTGAAAACATAGGTAGCAGAATAAACCGCATCAGAAGTGGTTACAATAGCCTTGTTTTCTAAATTTTCAATTTTCAGCACGTTTGCTTTTAAAAAGCTAATATTTTGGAAAGATTTGCAATAGTTTAAAACAAATTCATAAAAATCTATGCCTCTGATCATTTTATATTGGTAGGGAAGAATATTGTAATTGTTTTCAGATAAAGTACCATTCATCTTAATATTATTCCATTTACAAAAAACAATAGATTCAAAATCACTAGCTTGATTTTCCCAAAAGCACCAGGTTCTGTCATTGTTTATTTTTTCTGATGAATCTATAACGAGAATATTTTTTTTGGATAAATGTTTATTATTCAGTATTTTATATAATAAACTTAAGCCACTTGCTCCAGATCCGGTAATAATATAATCGTATAAAATCATAGATAAAAAGCTCAAAATCTTTAAAAAATGTAAAAATTACACTACATAATTAATTTGAAGAAACCAATAAAATGCAACATTAAGTTAAAATAAATTGTCTTATTATTGCAAACTAAATTTTTAAACTAAAAAAGAGATATGAGAAAAATCGCAACATTAATCATGTTTTTCTTTTTCACAGTCGCTCAAGTATGGGCACAAAACCAAACTGTAACAGGTAAGGTAACTGATGAAAAAGGAGCTGCTGTGGCAGGGGCTACAGTAAGAGCCAATGGGGCTAATTATGGTACAAGTACAGGTGCAGATGGTAGCTTTTCAATTACTATTCCTGCCAGTGTAAAATCATTAAACATTAGTGGAATCGGATTAGCTACACAAAGTAATGTTGCTATTCCAAGATCTGGTGCAATTTCAGTAAGAATGGCTCCAGCTGCTGGTGCTGATTTAGATGAGGTTGTAGTACAGGTGCCTTATGGTTCTATTAAGAAAACATCTTTTACAGGATCTGAAGGAACTGTAACTGCAAAACAAATGGAGCGTCAACAAGTGGCTTCGTTTACCAAAACTTTAGAAGGTTTAGTACCGGGTTTAAATGCTACTAATGGTGGTGGTGCTCCAGGTTCTAATGCTGATATTCGTATTAGAGGTATTGGTTCTATCAATGGTAATCAAGCTCCTTTATACGTTTTAAATGGTGTGGTTTATGATGGATCAATTTCATCTTTAGACCCTGCAGATATTGAAACAGTTACAGTATTAAAAGATGCTGCTTCAACTGCTTTATATGGTGCTCGTGGATCTAATGGTGTAATTATGATTACTACTAAAAGAGGTAAAAGAGGTAAAGCACAAATTAATGTTCGTGCAACTCAAGGTTACATCTCACGTGGTATTCCTGAATACGACAGAATAGGTTCTAAAGATTATTATGAGATGATGTGGGAAGCTAGTAGAAATGCTTATGTTTATGGTTCTCAACAAATGAGCTTTGCAGCTGCTGGTGTTCAAGCTTCAAATGAATTAACTGGACCAAATGGTTTAGTGTATAATGCTTATAATGTTCCTGGAAATCAATTAATCAACTCAGCAACTGGAAAAATTAATCCAAATGCTCGATTATTGTGGGAAGATTCATGGGAACAAGCTTTATTTAGAGTAGCTAATCGTCAGAATATCAATACATCAATTGCTGGTGCTGGAGATAAATCTGATTATTTAGTTTCTATGGGTTACTTAAATGAAGAAGGAACTATGATTAAAACTGGATTTAAACGTTACAATATGCGTTTAAATGTGAACTCTCAAGCTAATGACTGGTTAAAAACTGGTTTAAATGTTGATGGAGCTTATACTCTACGTCAGAATTCTTTAAATGGTGGTACTGCAACCAGTAACCCATTCTATTATTCTCGTCAAATGGGTCCAATTTATCCTGTATATCAAAGAAATTTAACTACAGGTGCTTATGTTATTGACCCTGCAACTGGTCAACCTGCTTTAGACTGGGGTGTTCCTACTCAAATGGGTACAAGACCATATGCTGGTAATTCAAATAACTTAGGTAGCTTACAGTTGGATGATAGAAATTCTAGAAATTTAAATGCTAATGCTAATACCTACATGGATATTAAAATTAACAAGCATTTTTCTTTCAAAACAACTTTTGGTATTAACTTATTCACTGGTTATAATACAACTCACCAAAACAGTCAATTTGGTGATGCTGCTGGTGTAAAAGGAAGAACAACAAAATCAACTTCAACTCAAGTATCTTACACTTTAAATGAAGTATTAAGTTGGAATCAATCTTTTGGCAAGCATAATTTCAACATGTTAGTTGGTCATGAGAACTATTCTTTAAGAATAGATAATGCATCAGCTACTAGAACTGGTTTTGCTTTCCCTGGTCAAACTGAATTAGGTTCAGCTGCAGTTTTAGAAGGTGCTAGCTCTTCAGTTGATCACTTAAGAATTCAATCTGTTTTCTCTAACTTAAATTATGATTTCGACAGAAAATATTTAATTTCAGCTAGTATTCGTAAAGATGGTAACTCACGTTTTGCTGAGCCAGTACGTTGGGGTAATTTTGCATCAGTAGGTGCTGGTTGGAGAGTTTCTGAAGAAGCTTTCATGAAAAAAGCAAGTTGGATTAACGAATTAAAATTAAAAGCTAATTATGGTAGCTTAGGTAACGAAGGTATTGGTACATATTATGCTTATCAAAATCTTTATGTTTCTGGTTTTAACAATGCTAATGCATCTGGTTATATACCTAATAACGTTCCACCTAATACTGAATTGAAATGGGAAAAACCAACAGGTTCAAACTTTGGTGTTGACTTCGTTTTATTCAATAGAAAATTAACAGGTTCTATTGATTATTTCAGACGTGGTTCTGAAGGTTTATTCTTTGATGTGCCTCTTCCTCCATCAACAGGTAATGCATATGTAACAAGAAACATTGCTGAAATGATTAACTATGGTTGGGAAGTTCAATTAGGTTATAATGCTATCACTAAAAAGAATTTCGATTGGAGAATTGATGTAAACTTTACAACATTTAAAAACGAAATCACAAAAATGCCAGCTGAAAGTAAAGAAGTTATTTCTGGTACTAAAAAATTATCAGAAGGTCATTCAATTTATGACTTCTTTATCAGAGAATTTGCTGGTGTTGATGCTGCAACAGGTTTAGCTTTATATTACAAAGATGTTTTAGATGCACAAGGTAAAGCAACAGGACAAAGAACTGTAACTGATAAATGGTCTCAAGGTACTCAATATTATGTTGGTGGTACAGCTTTACCAGATTTTTCTGGTGGTGTAACTAATACTTTCCGTTTTAAAAACTATGAGTTATCTATCTTAACTACTTTCTCTTATGGAGGTAAATTCTACGATGGAAACTATCAAGGAATTATGCACTTTGGTTCTTATGGTACAGCATGGCATTCAGACATCTTAAACAGATGGCAAAAACCAGGCGATGTTACTAATGTTCCAAGAGTTCAAAATGCAGTTGCTGATCAAGATGGTGTTTCTACAAGACACTTATTTGATGGCTCTTTCTTAAACATCAAAAACATAACATTAACCTATAACTTACCAAAAGCAACTGCAACTAAATTGCATTTGAATGGTTTATCTGTATTTACTAATGTAGACAATGCATGGTTATTTACAGCTAAAAAAGGTATGGATCCTCAAAGAAATTTTGCTGGTACTGCGGATGCAACATTCCCTCCAACCAGAACAATTACTTTTGGTTTAAATGTTAATCTATAATTTTAAACTTTAAAATTCAACAAATGAATAAATTAATAAAAATATCAATTTGGGCAATGATCCCAATTTTGATGGTGGGTTGTAAAAAAGATTATCTTGAAACCAACCCAAGTAACGATGTAATTAATACATTGATTTTTACAAATACCACTAATGCAAAAACAGCTTTAGAGGGTATGTACAGAATTACTTTCTCTCATGCCCCAGCTGTTGGATATGGTGGAGGTAGTTTGCATGCTGACTTTGGTCAAAAAGCTTACGATTTAGTTAATGATCTTATGGGTAACGACATGGTTGTTCACTCACAAGGATATGGTTGGTTTAATAGAGATTATCAATATACAGAACTTTTAAGAATACAAGATAATTCTCGTCCTCATGTATTATGGGGTTACTACTATACTTTAATTAATAATGCTAATAACATTATTGTGAATATAGATAAAGCAGATGGACCTGCTGCTGATAAAGAAAGCATTAAAGGTCAGGCTTTAGCAATGAGAGCTTTTTGTTATTATAATTTAATTAATTATTTCCAACAAACTTATAAAGGAAATGAAAGCAATAAAGGTGTACCATTATACTTAACTCCTGCAACTGTAGGTGTTGGTAGAGGTACAGTTCAACAAGTTTATGATGCTATTGTTGCAGATTTAACTGCTGCTGAATTATTATTGACAGGAAAAGCTGCAGAAGATAAATCTCATATTGGTTTAAGAACTGCTCAAGGTATGAGAGCAAGAGTTGCTTTAACTATGGAAGATTGGGTTAACGCTTCAAAATATGCTGCTTTAGCTCGTACTGGATATACACCAATGCCAACCACTGAATATACTAAAGGTTTTAATTCAGTTTCTAATCCTGAGTGGATGTGGGGTGCAACAGTTATTGTTGACCAAGCTACCATCTTTGCTTCTTTCTTCTCACATATTGATGCTCAATCTAATGGTGGAGTAAGTTATGCTGGATTAGGTGGTCAAAAGAAAATTACAAAAGATTTATACGATCAAATTAATGCTGCAGATATTCGTAAATCTTTGTTCAGAACTCCAGGTACTGGTACATCAGGTGTTCCTGATTACTGTCAAACTAAGTTTCGTTTAGCTAACCCATCTTCATGGGCTGCTGATTACTTATTTATGAGAGCTTCTGAAATGTATTTAATTGAAGCAGAAGCTTTATCTCGTCAAGGTAATGATGCTGGTGCTAGAACAGCTTTAGAAACTTTAGTAAAAGCACGTTTCCCAGCATATACAGCAGCTGCTTTAAGTGGAACAGCTTTACGTGATGAAATTTTATTGCAAAGAAGAATTGAATTATGGGGAGAAGGTTTCTCTTGGTTCGATTTAAAAAGATTAAAAGTAGGCTTAAACAGACCAACAGGTGCTGGAAACCATGGTGCATTTAATCCTGGTCAAACTGTTTTACCAGCTGGTGATCCATTGTTTGCTTGGAAAATCTGTCAAAGAGAATTCAATGCTAACTTAGCATTTACACCTAATGATCAAAATCCATAATTAAAACACAAAATTTAGTATGAAAAAATTAATAAATTATAGTTTCATGGCCTTATTTCTTCTTGTAGGAGCTAGCTCTTGCACGAAGAATAATTTGGTTGTGGACAAAACCCCAATTGTAACTCCAGCTCCTTATGCTGAGATGTTATTTACTTCATTCACTGCTAAACCATACAACTTGGTTCCACCAACTCCAACAGCTTATGCTATTCCTATTGGTGTTACAAGTGTAGCTTCAGTTGATAGAACAGTTAACTTTACCTATACTTCAAGTACAGGTGCTGTAGCAGGTACTCATTATAATGCCCCAGCTTCTATAACTATTAAAGCTGGTCAAGCTATTGATACTTTAAAAGTTACTGGTATTTTAGCTCCTTATACTACTGGTAGAATTGATACTTTGATGGTTAAAATTTCTAGTGGAGCAATTCCTGCTTTCCCTGGAAAAGATTCTATTAAATTAGTTATTCAACGCTATTGCCCTGTAGTTTTAGCTGCAATGGGTGGTGCATATAATGATACTAAAGAGTATAATGCTGCTGGTGCTTTACAATATGGTCCTTATACAGTTAGCTGTGTTAACTTAGTAATGGTTCCTGGTTCTACAACTAGAGCAACTTGTAAGTTTACTAACTTATACGACTGGGGTTGGAATGATATTTCTGCTGAATTAGATTGGACTAACCCTTCTAATTTTAGAGTTATTATTCCACAACAACCAACTGGTGGTGTAGGTGCTGGTAATCCTCCTTTTGTAAGAGGATCTACAACTAAGTCTAGCACTTTCTCATCTTGCGATAATTCAATTACATTATATTGTGATTTATTAAACTCTTCTGGTGGTGTAACTACTGCTAACTACGAGTTTAGATTAAGAAGATAATTAGATATTTCATATATCTTAAAGAAAACCCCACAACTGTGGGGTTTTCTTTTTTTACATTTAATTATGTAGATGTTAAACTACTTCTATTAATTATAGTCTGAAATCTAGTTTTATGAATTGCTGAGATTTGAAAAATAAATTACAATTCTGCAATGTTTAAATAATCATATTATGAAAAAAGTTAGTGTCATCTGTAGCTTAATTGTAGCTGTTTTCTTCTTTCAATATTGTACTAAAGATGATGCCACTACTAATAACACAACTACACAACCTGTTCTACCAAATACTGTTTTTAGTTATGTTATCAATTATCCAAATCATATACAAAGCTCATTAGCCTTAAACGATAATACCCCTAATTATAATCCACTTACTAACGATGGTGCTACTTTGGGTAGAGTTTTATTTTACGACAAGCAATTGTCTAAAAACAATACCATAAGCTGTGCAAGTTGTCATAAACAAACAGAAGCATTTGATGATGATATAGCATTAAGCAAAGGATTTAATGGTGGCTTTACACCACGAAATTCAATGTCAATTCTCAATTTACGCTTTTATAAATCGGGTAAAATGTTTTGGGATGAAAGAGCTGCAACCTTGGAAGAACAAGTTTTAAAACCTATTCAAGACCATGTGGAGATGGGTTTAACCTTATCAGAATTAGTAACTAAAGTTTCAAGTCAAAGTTATTATCCTGCTTTGTTTCAAAAAGCATTTGGATCTTTAACCATAGATACTACCAAGATTTCATATGCTTTGGCACAATTTTGCAGGTCAATAGTTTCTTATCAATCAAAATACGATTCTGTAAAACAAGGACTTGCCACCTTTACAGCAAATGAAGCTCAAGGTGAACAACTATTTTTAACAGCTGGAGCTAATACTTGTGCAAGTTGCCATACACCTCCTATGTTTATAACATCAACTCCACAAGCAGCATTTGCTTTATTAGATCCAAATGATTTAGGAATTAATGGACAGAATAGATTTAAATCTGGTTCCTTACGAAATATTAGTAATCGAAAAGCTTTATTTCATAATGGAAGTATAGCTAATTTACAAGCTATGTTTACAGCAGTTCCTGGCATTCCTCAACACTCAGTTCCACCGCCAGATGTAGCTAGATTAACAGCTTTCTTAAATACACTTACTGATTATACAATTTTAACTGAACCTAAATTTTCTGATCCTTTTAAATAGAATTAAGGCTTTATCTTTTCAAGTATTACTGCAGCAAATCTGTTGTCTTCGCTTTTAAAATCTTTAAGCATTTTATATTTTGCTGCATTCGCTTCAAAATATTTGTATTCAACTTTTCCATACTTAGTGGCATAGTGTGTATCCCAAATAACTATAGTGCCCACTTTTGCTTGATCTAAGGTGCTATCTCCACTCATTGAAATACATCCGGCAGGGTAATCCCATTTATTCTTACCATAGAAATAATCCATTAAAGCCAAATTTTGAATTATAGGTTTTTGGTCTAATTTATTTGCAATAACGTATTCGGTAATTTTCTTTTGTTCATAATTTTCATCGCAACACAATTCTTTGGGTTGAATATAAATGAACATAGAAACTACACATAAACCAGAAATGACCTTAATTAATGTAGCTTGAGCTTTAATTAAATAAAGTGAACCAATAACTATAATAGATAGTAAAACAGGTATTCTATCTCTAACTCCACTTTCAGTATCCATCACTACCCAATTATGAGTATAGGTCATATAAGCAGCAACAAGAGCAATAAAGGGAATAAGTATGAGCAATAAATTTACTTTCTTTTCAACCTTTTGAAAATTATAAATGGCTATTGTTGCTAGTACAGCCATTAAGGGAGAAACCACTAATAAATACCTTAAATTACCACCGGTACTAGTTAAAATTGGATAAGCTTGTAAATTAAATAAACAATGTACCAATATAAAACCCAATGCAGGTATAATGATAGCAAACTCTATTTGCTTAATTTGCTTTGTAGCAATTTGTGCTAAATAGGTAACCACCAAGCTCAAAACAATTAGGTTATAAATTACGCCACTCATAATTAAATAATGATCAAAACCCTGACGAGGATAAGCATCTTTAATTGATGCAGCATATTTTCTACTTTCATTTAGTGCATAAAGAATATCTCCCGTAGCTTGCCATCCCCAAATATTATAGAGAAAAGGAAAAGTACCAAGTGCAAAAAACGCTAACCAATGTTTTTTTCTGAATAAAACAAAAGCAAAATAGGGAAAGATGAAAACGAATTCTTGTCTTAACAACAACACAAATGAAGCACATAATGCAAAGCCAATAAATTTTTCTGAATAGAATAAATAAATGGCTAAGGTTAAGAAAAACGCTGTTGGTATTTCACTATAAAACTTAAACGAAAGTATAAACCAAAGTGTTTGGCTAATTAAGAGAATAAAGGGTAATGCTGTTTTTTTATCAATTATTTTGCTTGCTAACTTATAAGCCCAAAATCCTGTAAATGCAGAAAAAAGACAGTTAGCAATTAACACAGCTTGCTTGCCTAATAATACAATGGGGGCATAAATTATTTTCCATCCTGTTTTTGGCCAGTTGCCGAGAATGGAATTTTTGTCGTGCCAAAAAGATAAGGCATTCATGTATTGTGCACCTTCTTCTCCTTGATAAAAAGAAGTATAATAAAATGAAAATATATAACTGATAAGAGCCATAACTAGAGTAATCAATAAAGCCTGAAGGTCAGTTATTACAAATGTATCAGTGCCATTACTTACTGGTTCTTTAATGGTATGCAATGGAGTAGAAATAACTTTATGTTGTTGCTTATTTTTTTTCGACATAAAATTTAATAAGTTTTGGTAAACCAAAAATAACGTAAATAATGTTGTACTATTTCTAGCTAAGGGTTTCTTTTATAGTTCTTATATAGCTTGGTGGAACAGAATTTGGTTTTGGTGCAATTAATCTTTTTAATTGATCTGGATAAATACCAATTTTTAGTTTAAGAAATTGTTGCAAGAAACAAATGATTCTTAAAACAAATTGAGGTATTGGAATAGCAATTATTTTTTTGTTGAATGTTTTTGCAAGATGATGGATCAACTCTAGCATGGTAAATCCTTCTGGTCCATTAACTATATAATCTCCTGATTTATTATTGCCAATGATTTTGGCAATGTAATCTGTTGCATCATCAATTTGAATAGGATACATTTTATCATTTATTCCAGAAGGGTAAAATATGAACTTCTTATTTTTTACTTTTTCAATCAATGCATCAATACCTTCTTGTTTTGTACCTCCATAAATTTCAGAAGGTTTTATAATGATGGCATTTGGAAAATGTTCAAGAACTATTTTTTCGGCTTCAAGTTTTGTTGCTGCATACCAACCTCCATTGTTTACAGCTGCTCTAGAACTAATGAAAATAAAATTTTCTACACCAGATGCTTTTGCTTTTGTAACGATCTCTTGTGTTACATCAACATTTATTTTTTTGTATGCTTCATAACTAAAAGCATGAGTACATGCTGCTGCATGAATGATAGTTTGAAATTTTGAAAAATTTATTGAATTAATTTCTGTAGATAAATCTGCTGAAATCCATTCAGCATATAGGTTTGAATCTTTATTTTTTTTTGTTCTTGAAACCCCTGTAAATTGAAAACCATCCTTCATCAAGTTTGCACAAACACCTTGTATCAGTTTACTTGAGGCACCTGTTACTAAAACTTGTTGCATGAAATTAATTTTTTCTAAAACGATAAGTAATAAGGTTTCTAACAAACTCTAGAATGGCAGAAACTTTTACAAAAGAACGCCTGTCTTTAATCTGACTAAACACCACAGGAAACTCATAAAAGCTTAATTGCAATCTTCTCACTTCAAGCATAATTTCTGCATCGGCAAACCAATCGTTTGAAGTAAGCTGTAATTGTTTGAAAGCTTGTTGTGTAATGATTTTTGGTTTAGAATTAATATCTCTGCTATGTAATCCTGGAAATAAAATTCTAAAAAATACATTATACCAAAAGGAAATAAATTTTCTGTAAGCACCATCGTAACGTGCTTCTCTAAAAGTTTTTACTAGGTCAACATTTTTTTCTTTGATGTATTGATAGGCTTTTTCAATACTATCAATCGGGAACTGACCATCACCATCAATCACACAAATATATTTACCTGTTGCAGCATTCATACCCATTCTCATATCCCAACCCATCATACCTTCTTTGGGTTTGATGATGGGTTTTATTTTTGAATTATTTTGTGCTAATTGAGTAATAATTTCACCAGTTTTATCATCAGAACCTACTAAATAATTTCCTACTAAAACCAATTCCCAATTGGGTTCAAAGCGATTGAGTTGTTCTTGTAAAGTATCGGTAAATGCAATAATACTTTCACCTGCTCTATAGCAAAGCACCACAACAGAAAGTGTAGGCTGTTTGTCAACTATTGATATTTCTTTCACTGTTGACATTAGAATAAATTCTTTACTGATTCAATCACTTTGTTCAAATTACTAGCATCCTGACCACCAGCAGTTGCTAAGGTTTTTTGTCCACCACCACCACCTTTTATAATTGGAGTAATATGTTCTTTAATAATTTTAGGAGCTTCAAATCCTTTACCTACCATAGTTTCGGATAATGCAATTGCCACTGAGGCTTTGCCATTGATGTTAGCAGCTAATACAACAACAGAACTTTGTTGATTTAAATCACTAGCCAATTTTTTCAATCCATCTGCATTACTCAATTCTAGCACTTTACCAATAAATGAAATACCATTAATGTTTTCAACTTGTTGTTCAAGTTCTATTTTAAGTTGAGCAATTTGTTTGGCCTCTAAACTTTCAATTTTCTTTTTAAGCTCTTTATTTTCTGCCAAAGAATTTTCAATTTGTTTAATGAGTTCTTTTGGATTATTGAAAGCAGATTTTACTTCATTTAACTGTTGTAATTGTTCATTCAAATAATGCTCACAAGCTTTTCCACTAACAGCTTCTATACGTCTAACCCCTGCAGCAATAGCAGATTCACTAGTTATTTTAAAGAAACCCAACTCGCCTGTATAACCAACATGAGTTCCTCCACAAAGTTCTATCGAATATTTTTCATCCATTATAACCACACGAACTTTATCGCCATATTTTTCTCCAAACAAAGCCATAGCACCGAGTTTAATGGCTTCATCTTTTTCCATTTCTTTTATCACTACAGGAATATTAGCTCTTATTTTTTCGTTGACAATGGTTTCAATTGTTGCAATTTCAGCATCAGTAACTTTTGCAAAATGTGAGAAGTCGAAACGCAAATGTTCATCATTCACCAAACTTCCTTTTTGTGCAACATGTGTGCCTAAAACATTTCTAAGAGCAGCATGTAAGAGGTGAGTGGAAGAATGGTTTCTCGTGGTTTCATTTCTTGTTGAAGAATTTACAGTTGCAATAACATCATTACTTAAATCAATTCCTTCAGGTAAGCTTTCAACAAAATGAATAATTAAATTGTTTTCTTTCTTAGTATCAAAAACCTCCAACTCCCAATTCCCAATTCCCAATTTCCCAACATCACCAACCTGTCCACCACTTTCAGCATAAAAAGGAGTTGTTGCTAAAACAATTTGTACACTTTCTTTTCCCTTTGCTTTTGCTTTTCTGTACTTAACAACTTTTGTTGTAGTACTTAATTGGTTGTAACCCACAAATTCACTATCTGTAATATCATTAATAATTATCCAATCTGCTGTATCAATGGCTGTGGCTGCTCTTGAACGATTTTTTTGTTCTGCTAATGAACTTTCAAAACCTGCTTCATCTACATTTAAATTATTTTCACTGGCAATTAATCTGGTTAAGTCAATCGGAAAACCATAAGTATCAAACAATTCAAATGCTGCTTTACCATCAATAGTTTTTGCTGTTGATGTAATAATGTCATCTAATCTTTTCAAACCTTTATCAAGTGTTCTTAAAAAAGCTTCTTCTTCTTCTTTAATCACTTTTGTAACAAAATCTTGTTGTGCTTTTAACTCAGGAAAAACATTTTCGAATTGATTGGCAAGTGTTGGTATGAGTTGATGCAATAGAGTTTGCTTATAATCTAAATAAGAATAATAATAACGAACAGCTCTACGTAAAATTCTTCTTATAACATAACCTGCACCTGTATTGCTGGGTAATTGTCCATCTGCAATAGTGAAACAAATGGCACGAATATGATCTGCTAAAACTCTAAAAGCTACAGCTTGTTTGCTATCACTATAATCATATTTTTTAGATGTGATTTTTTCTATTTCAGCAATAGTTCTAGTAAACACATCTGTATCGTAATTACTTTGTTTGCCTTGTATTACTCTAACCAATCTTTCAAAACCCATGCCTGTATCAACATGCTTTGCTGGTAGAGGTTGTAGGCTTCCATCTTTTAAACGATTGAACTGAATAAAAACATTATTCCATATTTCAATTACTTGTGGATGATCGTTATTGACCAAAGTTGATCCATCAATTTGTTTTCTTTCTTTATCACTTCTACAATCCACATGAATTTCAGTACAAGGACCACATGGGCCAGTATCGCCCATTTCCCAAAAATTATCTTTTTTATTGCCAAGTAAAATTCTGTCTTCTGCAATAACTTTTTTCCACTCATTAAATGCTTCTTCATCTTTTGGCAAACCTTCTTTTTCATCACCTTCAAAAATGGTGACGTATAATCTGTCTTTATCAAGCTTATAAACTTCTGTCAATAATTCCCAACTCCAGGCAATGGCTTCTTTTTTAAAGTAACCGCCTGAATGACTTTCAAGTCGGGCAGGATCGCCAAAACTCCAATTGCCCAACATTTCAAACATGGTATGATGATAAGTATCTACACCTACTTCTTCTAAATCATTATGCTTACCACTAACACGCAAACATTTTTGTGTATCTGCGATTCTAGGATTTTCTGGAGTTCTATTTCCTAAAAAATAATCTTTAAATTGATTCATACCCGCATTGGTAAACAATAAGGTAGGATCGTTTTTTACAACAATAGGTGCTGAAGAAACAATTTGATGGCCTTTACTTTTAAAAAAGTCTAAAAAAGCTTGTCTGATTGTTGAAGAAGTCATCATAAAAAATCAAGTAGTGTATTAGTTCATCAAAGAAAAAAATATTAAAACTAACAACCGTTTATATTTGCGTTTAATAGGGACAAAGATAATAGAATGGACATTGGATAATTGTCATCTTTTATAAAACATCCTCATCAATTTATAAAAAGAAAAAGATAAAAATGAAGAATACGCCTTTTATAGAAAAACATTTGGCACTTGGAGCTAAAATGGCTGAATTTGCAGGTTACAATATGCCTATCAGTTACACAGGAATTAATGATGAACATTTTGCTGTTAGAACTAGTGTGGGCGTTTTTGATGTAAGTCATATGGGTGAATTTATTTTAAAGGGAGAAAATGCTCTCGATTTAATACAAAGAGTAACTACTAATGATGCTAGTAAACTTACAGCTGGTAAAGCTCAATACAGTTGTTTGCCTAACAAAGAAGGAGGTATTGTAGATGATTTAATAGTGTATTGTTTAGAAGAGAATAAGTCGTACATGTTGGTAGTAAATGCCAGCAATATTGAAAAAGATTGGAATTGGATTAGCTCATTCAATACCAAAAATGTTGAAATGCATAACATAAGCGATAAAACTGCTTTATTGGCTATTCAAGGTCCGAATGCAACAAAAGCTTTACAGGCTTTAACAAGTGCCGATATATTAAATTTAAAATATTACACTTTTACAAAGGCGAATTTTGCTGGTGTAGATAATGTAATTATTAGTGCAACAGGTTATACCGGTGCAGGTGGTGTTGAAATTTATTTTGAAAATAGTGGAGATAATGCGTCTAAAATTTGGGATGCCATTTTTGAAGAAGGCAAGCCCTTTAATATTAAACCCATTGGTTTAGGAGCAAGGGATACTTTACGTTTAGAAATGGGTTATTGTTTGTATGGCAATGATATTGATGATACTACAACTCCATTAGAAGCTGGTTTGGGTTGGATTACTAAATTTTCAAAAGATTTTACAGCAAAAGAAATTATAGAACAACAAAAAGCTGATGGCATAAAAAGAAAATTAGTAGGCTTTGAAATGATTGATAGGGGTATTCCTCGCCATGATTACTTAATAAAAGATGCTTCAGGAAATACAATTGGAAAAGTATGTAGTGGAACTCAAAGCCCAAGTCTAGGAAAAGCAATTGGATTGGGTTATGTAGCTACAAATCAAGCAACTTTAGATACTGAAATATTTATTGAAATCAGGAATAATTTAATTAAAGCAAAAGTGGCTAAAACACCTTTTGTATAGTAATATCTTTTCGATTTTGTTAAAACTTATTAGTTGCTTTTAAAAACAAGTTTTTACAACAGCCTATTTAATATCTTTGCATGCTATGGCTAAATACGCCCATGATGTAATTATTCCTACGGAAAATAGTGGCTTGTCTAAGAAAAACCAAGTAGCTGAAATGTTTAATAACATTTCTCATCGATACGATTTTTTAAATAGATTTTTAAGTGCAGGAATTGATGTGGGTTGGAGAAAAAAAGCGATTAAAGAGCTTAAGTTAAACCGACCAAAAGTAATTCTAGATGTTGCTACAGGCACTGCAGATGTAGCTTTGCTCACCGAAAAAATATTGAAGCCCAATAAGATAATTGGAATAGATATTAGTGAAGGCATGTTGAATATTGGAAAAGAAAAAGTAATAAAACAAAAGAAAGAACGAATTATTGATTTGCAATTGGGCGATAGTGAGAACCTGAAATTTGATGATAATTATTTTGATGCTGTAACCGTTGCATTTGGTGTTAGAAATTTTGAAAATCTAGAAAAAGGGTTGAAAGAAATTTTTAGGGTATTAAAACCAACTGGTAAATTAGTAGTATTAGAATTTAGTAAGCCACAAAAAAAAGGAATAAAAGGTTTTTATCATTTTTACATGAATAAAATCATGCCTCAATTTGGAAGTATATTTTCTGGTAATAAACAAGCTTACTTATATTTGAACAATAGTGTTCAAGCCTTCCCCGAAGGACAACAATTTATAAAAATTTTACATGAAACAGGATTTACACAAACTTATTTAAAAACATTAAGCCTTGGTGTATGTACAATTTATTGTGGAAGAAAATAATCCTGATTGCTGTATTGAGTTTATTTGTTGTTGAGTTATTTGCTCAGCGAGAACAATATCGTTCTCAACACGATGATCTGCCTTATTATTTTGGAGCAACCCTAGGTTATAACTTAGGGTATTTGGCTGCAAAAAAATCTGAAAAATTTTTAGCAGAAGATAGTATTTTGGTAGCTGAACCTGCAGCTAGTGGTGGTGTTACAATTGGTTTACAAGCTACAGTAAAACTAACTAAAAGATTACAAGCTCGTTTTAATCCTTTAATTATTTTAGGAGGTGCAAGATATTTTACTTATACCTTAAACGAAAAATATAATACCAACGAACCAATTGAACAACGCTATACTCTACCTACAACTGTTCTTAGTTTGCCCTTAAGTATCAAATTCAATAGCGATAGAATTGATAATTTTAGAACTTACTTATTGTTTGGAGTTAAGGCCGATGTTGACTTAAGTGCTAATTCTGCTGCACGAAATCAGGAAGGATATATTAAACTTGCTAAATATAATTATGGTATTGAAGCAGGAGTGGGTTTTAATTTGTTCTTAAAATTCTTTACACTAACACCTGAACTTAAAATTAGTTATGGGTTGAATAATATTTTAGATAGAGATCCTAACTTAAAATATTCTGCAGTGTTCGATAATATTCAATCTCGAATGATAATGTTTAGCTTGCATTTTGAAGACTAATAAAAACATGCCTCTTCTTACCAAAAAAAATATTGCCATCTTTATTGCATTGTTGTTTCATGTTAGTGGTGCTATTGGAATTTTATTTACTCCCTATAAAGATTGGTTTGTCCAAAATACTTCCCTCAATTTAATTTTAATGGCTGGGTTGTTAATTTATACTCAACCCAAAATCAATATTTACTTTTTATTATTTTTTGTTATTGCATTTTCTATTGGACTATTAGTAGAGATTATTGGGGTTAATACAGGAATTTTGTTTGGAAGTTATAGTTATGGAAATGTAATGGGTGTAAAAATTTATAACGTTCCACTTTTAGTAGGAGTACAATGGTTTGTTATAGTATATTGCTGTGGCGTTATTATGCAATATGTAAATAATTGGGCTTATCAAAAAATTATTGATTTAGGGATTGAAGATCACAAAACCCAAAAGGTAAAATCTATTTCACTAATTATAGATGCAGCATTATTGGCTACTTTATTTGATTTTATAATGGAGCCTGTGGCTCAACAATTAGGTTTTTGGCAATGGAAGAACAATGAAATTCCATTTTTTAATTACACTTGTTGGTTTTTTGTAAGTGGACTTTTATTACTTATTCTAAATAAGTTACCTTTCAATAAACTAAACCCATTTGCTATTCATTTGTTTATAATTCAACTATTGTTTTTTATAGCTTTAAGAATTTATTTATGATTTGGTTGTATATTTTTATTTGCTTACTTACTTTCTTTTTAATGGAAGGTATTACATGGCTAACACATAAGTATGTAATGCATGGATTTTTATGGTATTTACACGAAGATCATCATCAACCTCACGATCATGTATTAGAAAAAAACGATGCCTTTTTTTTAATTTTTGCTATACCTAGTTGGTTATGTATAATGCTTGGGCTAAAATATCAAAACTATATTGCTGCTGCTATTGGTTTTGGTATTGCATTGTATGGCTTTGCGTATTTTATGATTCATGAAGTCATCATTCATCAAAGAATTAAATGGTTTACTCGTAGTAAACATAAATATATTAGAGTAATTCGTTGGGCACATAAAATGCACCATAAACATTTAAATAAACAAAATGGCGAGAGCTTTGGTATGTTATATGTTGCAAAAAAATATTGGGAGAAAGTTGAAAGAGATGATTTGATTAAGAAAGAACAACTAAATTCTTAATCAAATATACCAACTGCCAACTCTGCCCAAATTAACATAAGTGTTGCTAATAGAACCAGACAAATTGCAATTCTTCTGCGTTTGTCTTTAACTTTTCTAAGTACCCATTCAATTGCAAACCCTGTGCTAAATAATAAAACTGCAGCAACTAGAAAATCAAATAATGTCCAGTTTACTTCTGTAGAGAATTGCATTGCAATAAGGGGCAATAATAAAACTCCAATAATGATGAGAATGATGAAATAAAGTCTTTTGTTTTTCATTTTTTAAGTTTTAAAAGTCTGGCCCATTCTTAAAATTATTTTCAATTCTGTTATCAGGAACAAGCCATATAAGTGCAATTAAAATATAAAATCCCCCTGAAATCCAAACATTAAATAAACTTGAGATTATACCAAGAATATATAATACTGGTGAAATTTTTCCTTTAAAATCATTTCCAATTGCTTTTGCTAAGATAGAGTCATTACCATGATTTTGTATGATAATTTTTTGTAAAATAAAATAAGCAAGAGCAGCCATTAATAATACAACTCCATATAAAAATAATGTATGTGGTGCAAAATGATTTTCACCCATCCAACCTGTTACAAATGGTACTAATGATAACCAAAATAATAAATGTAAATTAGCCCATAACATACTACCACTAATATTTTTAACAGTGTGTAATAAATGGTGATGATTATTCCAGTAAATACCTAAATAAATAAAGCTAAGTAAATAACTTAAAAATATAGGAAGTAAAGGTTTTAAATCGGATAGCTCAGTTCCATGTGGCACTTTAATTTCTAAAACCATAATAGTAATTATAATAGCTAAAACGCCATCACTGAATGCTTCTAGTCTTGTTTTTTTCATCTATTATTTTTAGGATGATTAATTTTAATCATGTCCAACTTCTTTTAAATTTGAATAAACACTTTTAGTTTGGTTGAGACTATTGGTGATTAATTTATAATTATCTGAATTTGGTTTTAAGTTAATGTATTTGTCAATAATTTTTCTTTGTTTATAAATGATAAAAGTATTCTCAACTTGTGCATTTATCTTATTCAAATTAACTTCAGTTTCCTCATCTGAGAATGAAGGCACATAAGTCAGTGCGATTTTTTTCAAGTTGAGTTGTTTTCCTAAATCTTCCAACTCTTTTTCTCTAATGGTTCTTGAATAATTATTTGCATTACCATAAACAAAATAAACTTTCAATAGCGAAGCACGGTTTATACTTTCTGATTCTAAAAATAATAGCCATTGTTTAATTTCATTCCAATTGGGTTGGTTGCCTACAAAATATAAAATACCATGATGACGACCATATTTACAAACCGGGTAAGCCCTTGTTCCTTTATCTGGTCCATATGCATGGTGTGGAATAAAGGATGGATTATCTTCACCTATTTCTAAGCCAGAAATGAGCGTAGATTTATCATCTTTAGGATAATTAGGAATATACAATCCTAAAATAATATTGTGCTCTGCTATTTGTAAATCTCCATGTTGTAATAGTCTTAAAATTCCACTGCCACCTCTATTCTCCATAGAATTTTTGTAAGAAGATTTCAGTAAAGGATCATCATCAAAAACAAAAGCATCTATATAATATTCATTATAATTGTTGGGTTCTTTTATTGCTGGATGAATATGTGCTGGTTCATTTGAATTGGGGTAAGGTGCTGGCCTTACAGTATAAATTGCATATTTACCATTTGCATCTGATTGTACCCAACTTCTTATATATCCATGCCTAACAACTTTAGGATTTAAACCTGTTTTGTTTGCATATAAACCATTTATATTGGTATGATAATAATACAGAATAACATTTGGTGCTGGAGTTTTACCATCTTGTTGATATATAGTTCCTGTTATTAAAAGTTTTTGACCTTTTTGATGCCAACCTGGGCTAGTATCAATTGATGGAATTTGTTTTGGCATATCCACATAAAAGAATTCAGCATTTTCAAAAGGTCCTCCTATGAGCTTATTATTATTTGTAATAAGTGTATCGGAATTGTTTTGTCCATTACAACTACAGATACAAACTACAAATAAAAAAACAATGTTCAAAGAGAGAAACTTTTTCATGCAGATACCATTTCTTCTTTTTAAAAGTAAAGATTTATAATGAAATAGTTATCCTGCTGGTTTAGAGCTGCGTTGCTCTAGTATTTTTTTAATGATTACAATCTGACCTAAATGATAATGACAATGTTGAATAATACCATTTAAGTTTCTGTAATAATTACCATATTTTTCCTGAATAAAAATATCGGCCAATTTAATTTCTGGTAATTTTTCTATTAATGTAGTTAGGAGTTCAGCATCATTAAAAGATTTTTTGAGTAACTCTTCCCAATCATTTTCATTATTAATGGCAGGGCAATCAAAACTCAATTTATCATGAGCATTTAAAGTGTTATTCAGTAATACTTCTAATCCTGCACGAACATAATAGTTCATATGAAAGACTAAGCTAGCAATGGTATTTAAATCATCAATTTTAGTTGTGGCTTGTTGCCAAGTAACATTTTTAAGATTGTCTTTAATGTTAGAGTCTGTCCAATTTCCTCCAAAATAAATTTCATTAAATTGTTTAGCAATATGTTGTGAGAGGTTCATATTATTATGTTTTGCAAATAATCGGAATCGAATTTATCAAAGAATTCGCAAATTACTCTCAATTATTAATCCTTCAATTTTAAAAAATAATTAACTTAGAAATCATTTTTTAATCATGATGCAAAACCAATCTATTAAAAATTGGAGTGTAGATGATAGGCCACGAGAGAAACTATTATTGAAAGGAAGTTCTGTGTTAAGCAATGCAGAACTTTTAGCTATTCTTATTAATAATGGTACAAGAAATAAATCGGCAGTTGATTTGGCCAAAGAATTATTACTTGCTGTGAATAACAATTTACAAAGATTAGGTCAGTTATCTGTAAAAGACTTAGTACAACTTAAAGTAAAAGGATTGGGTGAGGCAAAAGCCATTGCCATTGTTGCAGCATTAGAGTTAGGCATTCGAAGAGCAATAACTGAAAACAAAAAAACTACCATTACTAGTAGTAGTGATATTGCATTGTATTTAAAAGAACAATTACAATATAAAAATCATGAAATTTTCTTAGCGGTTTTTCTGAATCAATCTAATAAAATCATACATCAAGAAACCATTAGTGAAGGTGGTATAACAGGCACTGTTGTTGATACACGTTTGCTTTTAAAAAAAGCTCTGAATTATAATACAGTGAGTATTATTTTGTGCCATAATCATCCCAGTGGTAATTTAAAACCAAGTGCTGCCGATAAACAATTAACCCAAAAAATTAAGGAGGCTGCTAATCTTTTAGATATAAAAGTTATGGATCATATAATAGTCAGTACAGAAGGCTATTATAGTTTTGCTGACGATGGGCTATTATAATAAGAAAGAAAAAAATATTAAACTGCTCTACTTTTTTCGAATTTAAATAAAGAAGTAAATAAGAATACTAAAGCAAATGCTAAAGAGAACCAAATGGCTAAATCTCCAACTATGCCAAGAACAGAAAAACTTACTTGACTAGTTGCTGCACCTATTGGAGCTGGTTTAAAAAATGCAAATGGAAAACCAAATTTATCAGTTTCAGCTGCTGCAGTTTGTAATTTAGATGTTGTGAATGATGTGGTAATGAAGAAAACCATAGCCAACATGGAAATGATTGAAAGGTTCTTTGTCATAAAAATGAATTTAAACGAGTTTTTTTGGTTTATTACATGTTTTAAAATCTTCAATCCATATTACACCGGGTTGTTTACCTTTTGTAAAACTTCCAAACTGGTGTTCTATATTTAAGGCCACAGCTCCATTGTAGGTTGCACATTGTAACAACTCAAACTCAGATGCTTGTGGATACTTTTGATTAATGTTTTTTATTTCCGATAATATGTTTAAGGAGTGATTACTTGCTAAACTATCTGTGCCTATAACTATATTATCTAAATTGTTTTGGAATATAAATTGGTCAGGGTAGCTGTCCGAAATATATCTATTAGCTAAAACGCAAAGACATAAATAAAATTGTGTTTTGCTTTTTAAACTGTAAGTTTTTATTAATTCTAAATCTGTTTTACTGGTAAATACATCGTGAGCCAGTATTGTTTTAGCAGCTTTACTCAAATAAGTTATGCAAGAAGATAGACTGCTTTTTTGAGTTGGAACAAAATGGCTAAGATCAATCCCTAATTCTTTATACAATCTTAAAAAATCACCCGATTTGGTTAGGAACAATTCATTTTCAGCCTCACTCTCCTGATTATGAATAGATAGTATCTGGTTAGATGACTTGTTTTGAATGAGATTGAATAAATTTTCTGAAACAGAATATGGTGCATGAGGAACTAATGAAGTTTGATTGGGGAAGATTTGGTTGAAGCTTTCAAACACTTTCATGCCTTCATCAAATCGTTCTTTAGCTTTTGATGGAACAAAACCCGAAACCTCAATAAAGTTGTGATAGTAAAGATTATTTTTATGCTTTTGTGCTAAAGTATCTGTTGTATTACAAATATCTCCTACAGCAACAATTCCATTTGTGATCATTTCAGCTTCTGCATCTTGAATAGCTTGTTGAATTTCTTCTTCGGGAGCAGTTCTTTTTTGTAATACGTTTAAAATAAAATCTACCATGCCTGTATGTTCAGGAATTTTATTTTTTAAATGACTTAATTCTAAATGACAATGGCAATTAATAAAACCTGGAGAAACGATTCCTTTGAATTGTTGAATATCCTCACCTGCAGATTGTTCATCAACAATATCAACTATTTTTCCGTTTGTATCTGTAATGAGAACATGATTTGAACTGAGGGCTTCAGTTCCTGTAAAAATAGTATCTGTTTGAAATTTTAAAAAAGACAATGGTTTAGTTTTACTATCAAATGTAGAATTTAATAGCATTTAAAATAATCGAAAGGTTCTTTACAATCTTCACATTTATACAATGCCTTACAGGCAGTGCTTCCAAATTCACTTATTAATAAAGTACTTTTTGATTTACACTGAGGACACTCAACTCCATCTTTAGCAATATCTCCAGCATTTCCTTTTGGTGGTGCAATGCCATATTCCAACAATTTTTGTTTGCCAGATTCAGTCATCCAATCTGTTGTCCATGCTGGAGAAATTACATTTTTGATGATGATGTTTTGATAGCCATTTTCAATTAATGCAAGTCTAATATTCATAGCAATCATATCCATGGCTGGGCATCCTGTATAGGTTGGAGTAATTGAAATCCGAATGGCATCTTCAATAATTTCAACATCTCTAACAATACCTAAATCTGTTATAGTGAGTACTGGTACTTCTGGATCACAAACAGTTTCAAGTATTTGCCAAATGGTTTCTTTATTGATGGATGAATTCATAATAGTTTACCAAACACTGTTTGGATAAGTTCTTTGTAAAATTTGCATTTCAGCTAAAAGTGTGGAGAGGTGTTCAGAATGATTTCCATTTTTTCCGCCTGTTTGAGGATTAGTTGAAGGAATAAATTCTAAAGTGGCTTCTTCAAAAATTTCTTTTACTTTATTCATCCATTTTGGTTTGATGAGATTTAAATCAACACTTAGATTTTCTTTTAATAATTCAGATTCATAATCTGTCATTTCAAAAAACTCATCAGTAAAATCTTTTAATACATCAATTGCATTTTTCATTCTTGTATGACTTTCTTCTGTTCCATCTCCTAAACGAATCACCCATTCACTGCTCCAACGTAAATGATATGCCACTTCTTTTAAAGATTTTGTTGCAATTGCAGCCAAATGTTCATCTTTAGATTGTTGTAATTCTTGATAAAAGAAATGTTGAAAACAACTGAAATAAAACTGTCTTAAAACTGTAACTCCCCAATCACCATTTGGTTGTTCAACTAATAAGTGATTTTTAAATTCGTTTGGATTTCTTAAATAAGCCAAATCGTCTTCAGTTAAATGTCGACCGTCGACTGTTGACTGTTGACTTTTTTCAACAGCGTATTGATAAAAATTACGAGCTTGTCCTAATAAATCTAAAGCAATATTGGTGAGTGCAATATCTTGTTCTAAAACTGGCCCATGCCCACACCATTCACTATTTCTGTGAGAAATGATAAGAGTTGTATCTGCTAAGTGAAGCAGGTAGGGAATTTGGAATTTGGAATTTGGAATTGGTTGTTGAATATTCGATTGCATCACTTGTTTATTACTTTTGATTTATCTAAATAATTAATATATCCATTTATTAGTTTAATCACAACTTCACATTTATCCTGAATTGAATATAATACTTCTTCAGAAATAAATTTCTCATCAAAAGCTGTAGTTAAATGTTCAATTGTTTCAGTAGCAGAACCTCTTGCTATAATGAAAAAATTTCTTGTGTCAGTATATGTAAATCTACCATAGCCTTCTGCAATATTTGCTGTTATAGACCTTGATGAACGAATAATTTGATTTGTAAGTAAGAATTTTTCTGAAGTCGGGAATTGTTTAACAATCTCAGAAATTTCAATTCTTAATTCTCTCGCTTTTATATAAGATTCTAATTCTTTATAACCTTTATAATGCATTTTTATATTATTTGCATTTTACCAATTCCTAATACCCAATACCCAAATCCTTAAATCTACATATGCCCAACCTCATCTGGTAAATCATAAAAAGTGGGATGACGATATATTTTGTCTTGAGCAGGTTCGTATAAACTTTCTGCATCATCCGGATTTGTGGCATGAATGTGTTTACTTTCAACCACCCAAATACTTACACCTTCCATTCTTCTAGTATAAACATCTCTTGCATTTTCAATAGCCATAGATGAATCAGCAGCATGTAAGCTACCAACATGTTTATGATCTAAGCCTTGTTTGCTTCTTATAAAAACTTCCCATAAAGGCCAAGAAGAAGAATCAGAAATTTGATTTGATGAATTTGATGAAGGCTCTCCGCCACCTTGAATAGCATCGTAATCTCCGTAGTAATATTTTTTAAGCATATTGATTATTAATTATTGATTATTACATTATGCAACATTTCTTTCCTTTCTCCTAGCAACTTTTTCAGCATGTGCAATCGCTGCATCCCTAACCCATTTGCCATTATCCCATGCATCTACCCTTGCTTTTAGTCTTTCTGCATTACAAGGTCCATTTCCTTTTACCACTTGCCAAAATTCATCCCAATTAATTTCTCCAAAATCATAATGTTTTCTTTCATCATTCCATTTTAAATCAGGGTCTGGTAAAGTCATATTCAACACCTTAATTTGCATGACACACATATCTACAAATTGTTGACGAAGTTCATCATTACTCTTACGTTTAATCTTCCATTTCATACTTAAATCGCTGTTGGTGCTCTCACTATCACGCGGACCAAACATCATTAAACTTGGCCACCACCAACGATTTATTGCATCTTGACACATGGCTTTTTGTTCTTCAGTTCCTTGACTTAAAACCAATAATATTTCAAATCCTTGACGTTGATGAAAACTTTCTTCTTTGCAAATTCTCACCATTGCTCTTGCGTAAGGGCCATAACTAGTTCTACATAACATGACTTGATTTAGAATTGCAGCACCATCTACTAACCAGCCAATTGCACCCATATCTGCCCATGTGAAAGATGGATAATTAAAGATTGAAGAGTATTTGGCTTTGCCAGTGTGTAGTTGATCAATCATTTCATCTCTGCTGATTCCTAATGTTTCTGCTGCAGAATATAAATACAAACCATGACCAGCTTCGTCTTGAACCTTTGCAATAAGGATAGCTTTTCTTTTTAATGAAGGGGCTCTTGTTATCCAAGCACCTTCGGGTAACATGCCAACTATTTCGCTGTGTGCATGCTGACTAATTTGGCGAATATTGGTTTGTCTGTATTTTTCAGGCATCCAATCTTTGGGTTCTATTTTTATTTCTTTATCAATTTTCGATAAGAACAATTCTTCAAAATTTACTTCCATAATTCAACTATTGAGTTTGTAAAGTTAATTGAAATCGTTTAACTAACATGTGTTAGCTTTTGTTGAAAAGCAAAAAAAATGGATGTCATTTGACATCCATTTTACTTTTAATCATAAAAGATTTTATTTCTCTTTAAACTCTAGTTTCATTGTTGCATTTTTATTTAATGCATCACCGAAATATTTTGAATATTTTTTAAGCACTTCTTCAGATTGCTTTAAACCATTAATAGTTAAAACACCATTTTTTAATTCAATAGAAGCATTACCGTCTGTAATAATGCCATCCTTTTTAAGATCAGAAACTAATGTTTCACCATCTAAAGTTGTTTTTACAGTTGAAGTATTTTCATTATTGATCATAACTTCTTCTGTAGTTGTAGAATCATTCTTATTAATAGTAATCTCTATATTCTTCTCTGTTGCATTTGTTGCTTTCATTGGATACATTGAGGCTAAAGTTGGAGCAATTACCAATGAAACAATACTCATTAATTTAATTAAAATGTTCATTGAAGGTCCAGATGTATCTTTAAAAGGATCACCAACAGTATCTCCAGTTACAGAAGCTTTATGTGGTTCAGATTTTTTGTAATACATCTCTCCATTAATTTCAACACCTTTTTCAAAAGATTTTTTTGCATTATCCCAAGCACCACCAGCATTGTTTTGGAAAATTCCCATCAACACACCACTAACAGTTGCACCTGCTAAAAATCCACCTAATGCTTCTGGTCCTAATAAAAATCCAATTAATAAAGGAGAAATAATTGTGATAGCACCTGGCAACATCATTTTCTTTAAAGATGCTTCAGTAGAAATAGCCACACATTTTTCGTATTCTGGTTTACCTGTGCCTTCCATAATTCCAGGAATAGTTCTAAACTGACGACGAACTTCTTCAACCATTGCCATAGCAGCCTCACCAACAGCTCTAATCGCTAAAGAAGAGAAGATGAAAGGAATCATACCTCCAACAAATAATGCAGCTAAAACATCAGCTTTATAAATATCGATATGTTGATTATTCGGCATTGCAACACCAACGAAAGCAGCAAATAATGCTAAGGCTGTTAAAGCAGCAGATGCAATAGCAAAGCCTTTTCCACTTGCAGCAGTTGTGTTACCTACAGCATCTAAAATGTCTGTTTTTTCACGAACCTCAGGAGGTAAATCACTCATTTCAGCAATACCACCAGCATTATCAGCAATGGGTCCAAAAGCATCAATAGCTAATTGCATAGCTGTGGTTGCCATCATACCAGCTGCAGCTATAGCTACACCATATAATCCAGCACACTCATAAGATCCAAATATACCAGCAGCTAAAACTAAAATTGGTAAAAATGTAGATTCCATTCCAATTGCCAATCCACCAATAATATTAGTAGCATGACCAGTTGCAGATTGACGAATAATACTCAACACAGGTCTTTTGCCCATAGCTGTATAATATTCTGTGATGATACTCATTAAAGCACCAACCACTAAACCCACAGCAATTGCACCAATTACACCATTACGAGTAAATTCTAAACCACGTAAAATCATGGTTTCAGGTAAAATATAATTTACAATAAAGTAAGCAGCAATTGCAGTTAAAATCATTGAGCCCCAGTTACCCATGTTCAAAGCTTTTTGAACTGCATCTGTACTAACACCTGCTTTATCACTAATTTTTACGAATAGTGTACCTACAATTGATAAAAGAATACCAACTCCAGCAATAATCATTGGTAAAAGAATTGGAGCTAAACCACCAAAATTATCATTTGAAGTAGTTTGTTGGCCAAGTACCATAGTTGCTAAAACAGTTGCCACATAAGAGCCAAACAAATCAGCTCCCATACCAGCAACATCACCCACATTATCACCTACATTATCTGCAATAGTTGCAGGATTACGAGGATCATCTTCTGGAATTCCTGCCTCAACTTTACCAACTAAATCAGCACCCACATCAGCAGCTTTTGTATAAATACCACCGCCCACACGAGCAAAAAGTGCAATACTTTCTGCACCTAAAGAAAAGCCTGTTAATACTTCAATAGTTTTTAACATGCCTTCAGCATCTCCTGTTGGAGCTAAATAATGTTTAATTAATAAAAATAATCCACCTAAACCTAACACTGCTAATCCAGATACACCCAAACCCATTACAGCACCACCAGTAAAAGAAACATTTAATGCTTTGCTTAAACTTGTTTTTGCTGCTTCTGCAGTACGCACATTTGCTTTGGTGGCAACCTTCATACCTATATAACCAGCTGTTGCACTAAATACAGCACCAATGATAAATGAAATGGCAATGCTCCAATGGCTATCATGATTTGTAGATGCCATAAAGCCTAATAAAATTGCTACAATTACAACAAAATACCCTAAGATTTTCCATTCTGCTTTTAAGAATGCCATGGCTCCATCAGCAATGTAAGTGCTGATTTCTTTCATTCTTTCGTTACCAGCAGGTTGCTTTGAAACCCAGTTAAATTTGGCTAAAGTATAAATTAGCCCAATAATGCCCATTAAGGGAACTGCGTAAAATAAATAATTCATATGTTAGTTTAATAAAATTTTTGGGAGGCAAAAATAGGGGATTGAAGCTAAAATACAGTTTATAAAAGGGCTTATTATAGTATTATTGCTCTTCTTCTTGGAAACTTTCAGGACTAGTAGTAAAGATGCTAGCCATTTCTTTAGCCTTATAAATTTTAGAATTAAACTTATTGCCTAAAACAATAATTGTTGCTGAGTCTTGAACTAATCTGGTAAACACAGCATTATTACCATGCCACCAACCATTATGATATGGAATGGTTTTATCTGGGTAGGTATACAGTCTGAACCCTAAACCATAATTGTTGTTTCCTGGTCGTTCGAAACTATAAGGGGTAAATGCTAATTGTAAGTTTTCTTTTTTCAGTAACTTTTCTGAATACAACGCTTGATCCCAAAGTAATAAATCTTCAGGTGTACTGTAAATGTTTTTATCACCATAAACACAATCAAGTTTTTCAATACCGTAAGCAACATTATTGTATTTATAAGATGGTGTGTATCGAGCAGTATCGTTTATAGAAAAAACATAGGAGTTGCTCATACCTAGTGGTATGAAAATATTTTCTTGGATATAAGTTGGATAAGATTGTCCACTTGCTTTCTCAATTATTAATGCTAATAATGCAAAATTGGTATTGCAATAATTAAATTTTCTATTGGGTAATGCTTCAATAGCAGGTTTTCTTTCAACAAAAAAATCTAATACTTTTTGGTTGGTGACTAAACCACTACCCCAATTGTTGGCTACCACTTTTTTATAAGTTACCCATTTACCTCTTTTATTTTTTTTGCGAGTAAGAATTACTTTTTTACCATCCATTAAATGAACATAATTAGGTAGACCACTTCTATGACTTAATAAATTTTTTACTGTTATATTTTTATAAGGAAAGTGGGGAAGATAATTTCTTACATCAGCATCCAAATCAACCAATCCTTTTTCCATGAGCTGCAATACAGCAATGGCTGTAAATGTTTTAGAAACTGAAGCTATATGTACAGATGTGTTTTTTGTAAAGGGTTCTTTTTTTGTATAATTTGCATAACCTCTATAATCTTCAAATAGCACTTCACCATTTTTGGCTACAATAATTCCACCACTAAAACCTGTATTTGCTAAAAGTTTTGAATAGGTATTTTCTATTTGTTGTTGATAGTATTCTTTTGCGTTTTCAGTTAAGGGCTTATAGTTTATGGTTGAGTCGCTAGAAGGCAAAACCGCATCAGAAAAATTAGGATTTGTACATGAGAACAATAAAAAAGAAAAAATAGCTAATAGCATTACTCGAAACATTATGATTTTTGAATGACTAGATGTTGCAAATTTAAACGTTCATAATTGCTTTTAATTGTTAAAAATAAATATAAAATGATAGATGATTAATGCTTGATGAAAATTTTCTCAGTTCCTTGTAGAATATCTTCTCTATAAACTTGAATAAAATAGTTGCCTTTTTTTATATGCGATGTATTTAATTTAATAAAATTACTTGTGCTATTCATCTCTTGTAATACTCTGCCCTCAATAGTTACAAGCCTAATGATGACATTGCTATTTTGTTGATTTTCGAATTGAATGGTTGCTTGATGTTGTACTGGGTTTGGGTATATTAAAATTTTTGTTGAAGGACTTAAATTAGTAAGAAATATGATGTTGGAATAAACTTGTTTATTTGATGTAATAATTTTTGCTCTAAAATAATTTTTTACAACATCTGAACTTGATGAATATTCATATTGATGTTGAAGATTGTTTTGAAGTATTTTTTTCATTTCTTCAAAATTTTCAAAATAGCTTCCATCAGCACTTTTTTCTAATTCAACTTTAGCAATAGGCTCATCACTAGTTAAAGCTAAAACAAATGTGTTTGATAGTCCATTCTTTTTAATTGATAGTCTAACATCAGTAATAGCTAAAGCACTTGAATAATTAATTGTAGCATTTGCCATTATTCTATTTTCTGGATCAAAAGTTATTGTTGCTGGTGTAAAAGGTAAATTAAAACTAATAGTATTACCATTAATTGAATTACCCATTGTTCCTTGCCAATCGTAATATATCTCACTTACATTTCTGTGATATACTATAATAGTTGTATCTAAAGTACCAGTAGCATTAGCAATTTTTAAAATCACGGGCATTGGAAAATGTGTTGCAGCTGTTCCACTTGAACCTGATGATGTAACAGTTTGTGTTAGATTAATGTTTATGGTATTACCATTGTTACCCCAAAGAATATTATAATTCGGTGTTCCTTTTTTATTGATCCACTCATTAAAAAAATCGGCTAAATTTATTGCTGTTAATTGACTTTCCATGTGTGTTTGCAAGTCCAAAGTAGAAGCAGATTTATATGCTATATTATTATTGTTTAAATAGTTTTTGCAAGCAGTAAAAAATTTTGTATCTCCTAATATTGTTCTTAGCATTGATGCCACCATGCAACCTCGGTTGTATATTGCTGTAACATTTGGGTTGGTCCAAATAGTGTTTGAACTAGTTATATCATTTAAATAGATTGAAGTTGATGTATTAGCACGAGCACTATTTTTTACACTTGCTAATTTTGAAATATAGCTGATGCCTAAACTGGGTGCAAATTCATAAGCCAATGCTTCACTATATGTAGCAAATCCCTCAGCTAACCAAAGATGATTCCAGGTTGAAAAAGTAGCTTTATTTCCCCACCATTGATGAGCAAGCTCATGTGCTAAAATGCCATTACTTTGTAAGCTGCCTCCCCCAATACCAGAAAAGGTTTGGTGCTCCATACCACCATTAAAACCAAATTCATAAAAACCATGTTTTTCATTAGCAAAAGGGTAATCTCCAAATAAATTATTTAATGCATTAAATACCAGTTTGTGGTTATTCATTACATTTAAAATATTTGTTTCTGTAGGAGATGATTTTCCTTGAAAAATGTTTAGAATATAGGGTACAGATGTTGAACCTACAGTAAGATTTCCTAAATTATATCTATTATATTTTGCAATTCCCAAAGCAACTAAATAACTAGCAATAGGGTATCTATGTTTAAATGTAAAAATTCTAGAAGCTCCATTAATAGTTGAATCTGTCATGGTGCCATTTGCAGCTACCCAAAAATTATTAGGTACAGTTACTATAAGATCGAGTGAGTCTATTTTATCTTGCATATCAGCTTTGCAGGGCCACCAATCTCTATCTTCATAAGATTCTGATAAGGTATATATATAGTTATTGCCTGCAGCATCTATGCCTCTTTGATATCCAAATGCATTACCACTTGCAGCTGGAGGACTTCCTTTATAATTTATAGTGATCGAATCAACAGTACCAGTATTAGTGATTGTAATGGGTAAATTAATATTTAGAATGTTGTTATTTCCAGAAGAAGGAAAGTTAAAACTACAAGAATTGCCATGATAAGTTACTGACAAAAAACTATTATTAAAAGCATTTTTATTAAAGTCAAAACTTATGGAAGAAACATTATTTGTAATGGTAGAAAAGTAAGTAGTTACTTTTCCTGTGAGTGTTTTTGTGGCGTCGTCAGGATCGGCAATCCATTCACATCTTTGATAAGTTACGTTAATATTAGAACCAGTTCCTGAATATCCTGTAGAAAATAGACCAATGGGTTGTGAATAAGTTTGAGATTGTATGAGACAAAAAAGCAACATTCCTATACTTCTAACTAACAAATATTTCATCTAAAATCATGGTTTTTAAGAGTAGTAAAAATAGTAGATTATACATATGCTTCAACAACTTTAAGCCGAATTAAGTTTTTTATAATGAATTCTGTTCTACATAACATTTTACATCAAAAATATTTTCTCTATTTTTATTGAGGAAATGTTATAATGTAAATAAAATTTATGCTTGATAATTTAATTTCATATTTTTCTACTCTAGATCAAAGACCTCTAGAAAGAATGTCTTTTCTTATAGGCGGATTATTATTCTTTTGGATTATTGAAGGGTCCATTCCATTATTACAACTTAATTATAAAAAGAATAAAATTAAACATGCAGCTGTAAATTTTGGATTCACTATTATTCATCTGATAATTCATACTTTTTTAGCAATAGTCATTATTAAAATTAGTGATTGGTGTATCTATAATAATTTTGGTTTAGTTGCCTTGTTTAAAGCTGAAACCCTTGCTAGTATTGTAATTACTTTTTTTGTTTTGGATTTTTTTGTAGGATGGTTGGTACATTTTACAGAGCATAAAATTCCTTTATTATGGCGTTTTCATGTAGTACATCATGCCGATAATAATGTAGATGTTACCACAGGATTAAGGCATCATCCTGTAGAAAGTATTTTGAGAGGCATATTCTTTTTTATGGGAATTTTTGTTGCTGGTGCCCCTATGTATGCAGTTATGATTTATCAAACCATTCTCATTTTTGCCACTGCCTTTACACATGCTAATATTAGCCTGCCCATTAAAATTGATAAAGCATTAAGTTATTTTTTTGTGTCTCCAAACATGCATAAAGTACACCATCATTTTAAGCAGCCTTTCACCGATAGTAATTATGGCGCAGTACTTTCTATTTGGGATAGAATGTTGGGTACTTTTTTAAAATTAGCACCACAAGAAATTATTTATGGGTTAGATAAATATTATCCGAATGATGAAGATGAAAATTTTTTAAAATTAATGAAGGAACCCTTTGGGAAAATGGAACTAAAAAAATGATTACAATTGTTAATAATTTAAATTTTTTAAATGGTATACAACAATATCTTTACACATTACATGTAATATTACTAACCCTAAATTTTAAAAAATGGACACAAGTAAAATGATCAAAGCATACTGCTTAAAAACTAAAGAAAAAAATGTTCCAATGCAAGATGCTGTTATCACTAAAACTGCACGTGGAGGTTATATGGCTTCTGGCAATGATGGAAAAGGAAATAAAATGGCAGCTATTATGAGCGAAGCAAAAGCAATGCAAGCAATTGCTGATGGTGTTGCTAAAAAAGGATTCTAGTTTTTTGCAAAAGTTTTAAAGGCCTCACAATTTGTGAGGCCTTTTTATTTTAGAGTTTAAAAACCAATTCAGGAATAAAAACAAAACTTCTGGTTAGTCCATCTGGTCTTGATTTTCTTACAACTGCTGGTGCTCCAGTAATTAAATTAAAACTTACATTATTACTAATGTTCCAGTTTAATGCCAAGTTTAAGTTCAATGTTAATCCTTCAGAATTATTAATAGTATTTACTTTGCCTGAATTATCAGTAAAAGCATCATTGCCTAAATGATAAATAGCAAGGGTTCCAAAGCTCATGTTAACTTTATTAGAAACACTAAAAGATTTGGTTGCTCTTACAAGCATATCTGCTTTTCTACTAAACATTCTTGTAGAAGAAAAAGTGTTTAATTCAGAACCTATTAAAGGTGTAATAAAACTATTCTTATTATTTTTTGTTAATGGAATTTGAAATGCTGCAGATAAATCCCAATTATTTTTTTGATAAGTAATGCCTGCTATTGCATCTACAGTGCCTAAAGTTGATTGATATGCCATAGGCAAACTCTGATTATTACTCTTATTATCTTCATTCCCTAATGGGAATTTTATTCCAGCATTAATCAATATTTTACTTCCATTTTTATTTGTATAAGTTTTGGTTCCTACAACAAATAAATCTCCAATATCAGCAATAGAATAATTATTTTTTGATGAACTATTATAAGTTGCTTTTACTTGTAATTGAAAATTATTAAACTGCTGGTCGAACTGTATATAAGGAGTAATAATGCTCATACTTTGCTCACCCACTCCAAATGCATTACCTACTCTTAATGTAGATTGATGATTATTTACAATTTTATTTTTTTGATGAGAAGAAAATGAACCTATTGAACAAAAACCAGCATCGCTACAACCTTGAGCTATTGAAGTATGAACAATAGCTATTGAAATGATGATTGCAAATATTTTTTTCATATTTTTTTTATTTAGAATTAGGTAAAACTGTTTGTGCCATTCTTCTCAAAAATTGTTCCATCTCTTCCATACTTTTAATATCATTAACAACTAATAGAAAGTTTTTAGCTACTTGTTTTAAATGTGCTTTGTTAGTTGAAGTTTGAAGATAGTCTAAAATACCTTTAAAAACATCACTTTCGAAATAAGGACTATCATTTTTATTGATAAAATAACATCTCATGGTGTTTTCTTTCAAACTCATTTTCTCAAAGCCCAATTTTACAGCATGCCATCTACAGCGAACAGTTGTAAATAAGTCTTCAACAGTTTTTGGTATGGGTCCAAACCTATCTAGCATTTCTGCATGAAATTCTATTAACTCATCTTCTTGTTCACAATTATCTAATCTTGTATACAATGATAGCCTCTCAGTAATGCTTTCAACATAACTATCAGGAATTAAAATTTCCAAATCTGTGTCAATGGTGCAATCTGTTACATAATCATCTTGCTGAGAAATTTCTTCTTGAAATAAATCTTTAAAATCTTTTCGTTTTAATTCTCTTATAGCTTCATTCAAAATTTTCTGATAAGTTTCAAAACCTATATCAGCCATAAAACCACTTTGTTCGCCACCCAACATATTGCCAGCTCCACGAATATCCAAATCTCTCATGGCAATTTGAAAACCACTTCCCAAATCACTAAACTGTTCTAAAGTTTGTAAACGTTTTCTACTGTCTGTTGGTAAAGTACCTAAGGGAGGAGCTAATAAATAGCAAAAAGCTTTTTTGTTGCTTCTACCAACTCTGCCTCTTAATTGATGTAAATCGCTTAAACCAAATTGGTGTGCATTGTTGATGATGATGGTATTTACATTAGCAATATCAACACCACTTTCAACAATATTTGTACAAATAAGCACATCGTATTTCTTATCTATAAAGTCTAAAATCCTTTCTTCTAACAAATCACCTTCCCCGTCCGTTCCAGAACGGGTGGACATTTGTCCATGAGCATAGGAGATAGATAAATCAGGACATTGAGCTTGAATCATAGCAGCCATTTCACTCAGGCCTTTAACTCGATTATGAATAAAAAAAACCTGACCACCTCTAGAAGTTTCATAATAAATAGCATCTCTTATAAAATCTATATTAAATACCTGAACTTCTGTTTGTATAGGTTGGCGATTTGGAGGAGGTGTATTAATAATACTTAAATCTCTTGCACCCATTAAACTAAACTGTAAGGTTCTTGGAATAGGCGTTGCTGTTAGTGTTAAACTATCAACATTTGTTTTTAAAAGTTTTAATTTTTCTTTATGTGCTACACCAAATTTTTGTTCCTCATCAATTACCATTAAGCCTAAGTTTTTAAACTTAGTGTCTTTACCTAATAAACCATGTGTACCAACAATAATATCAATTTTACCTTCTTGTAATTTTTGAAGGGTTGCTTTTTTCTCTTTAGATGATTTAAAGCGATTAATATAATCTACTGTTACAGGAAAATCTTTAAAGCGTTCAGAAAAAGTTTGATAATGCTGATAAGCTAAAATAGTTGTTGGTACTAGTATTGCAGCTTGTTTTCCATCAACTACAGTTTTAAATGCAGCACGAATAGCAACTTCAGTTTTGCCAAAACCAACATCACCACAAACTAATCTATCCATAGGTGATGCACTCTCCATATCTTTCTTTACATCAGCAACTGCTTTGGCTTGGTCTGGAGTATCTTCATAAATAAAACTGGCTTCTAATTCAATTTGCATGTAATTGTCAGGCGTATGAGCAAAGCCTTGCTGTGCTTTACGTTGAGCATATAATTTAATTAAATCGAAAGCAATTTCTTTAACCTTAGCTTTTGTTTTTTCCTTCAGTTTATTCCAAACATCGCTACCTAATTTATTAATCTTAGGTTCTGTGCCATCTTTACCAGTGAATTTAGAAATTTTATGTAAAGAGTTGATGTTGACATAAAGTATATCACTATCCTTATAAATAATTCTTACAGCTTCTTGCAACTTTCCATTAATATCTAATTTTTGTAAACCGCTATATCTACCAACACCATGATCTATATGCGTTACAAAATCTCCTGGTTGTAAGTCGCGTAGGGTTTTTAAAGTAAGAGCTTTGTTTTTATTAAAAGCTTGTTTTACCCTGTATTTATGATAACGTTGAAAAATTTGATGATCAGTATAACAAACTACTTTTAATTCGTCATCAATAAATCCTTCATGTATGGCAGTTGCAATGGGTACAAAATTAATTTCAGTTTTGAGGTCTTTGAAAATGGTATAAAGTCTTTCTAATTGTTTGGCCTGCTCTGCAAATAGATAAATTTGATAACCACTACTTTCATACAACTTTAAATTGCTAATGAGCATTTCAAAATTTCTGTTGAAGGAAGGTTGAGGCTTGGTAGAATGATGAATGATGAATGATGAATGATGATTTCCCAATTCCAAATTCCTAATTCCAAATTGCTCCTTGCTTCCAAACTCAACAATAGTTCTACTTTGTAATTGTCTTTCTAAAGTGGCAATAGGTACAAAATCTTCTAACTTAACTTCTTTTACAATTTTGGTATCGTCATTTGAGTCGTCTGTCAACTGCTCACTATCAACAGAATTTTCGACTGTTGTCTGTTGACTGTTGACAAATAACGATAACGCTTCTTCTTGCAACTCAATCGTCTCTTTAATGATCTCCCAATCTTTCAACCAAACAATTGTATTCTCTGAAAGATATTCTAAGAGTGTAATTTTTTCATTACTCTCAAATTGTGTTTCAACATTTGGAATGATGGAAACTTGTAAAATTTTTCTTTCACTCAACTGTGTTTCAGGATCAAAAATTCTTATGCTGTCAACTTCATTTCCAAAAAGTTCAACTCTGTAAGGCTTATCGTTTCCAAAAGAATAAATATCTAAAATACCACCACGTAAAGCAAACTGACCAGGCTCATATACAAAATCTGTTCTGGTAAAACCATACATTATAAACAACTCCATAATACTATCTAAATTGATAGTATCATTGGCTTTGATGAATATGATATTGCTATTAAGAGTAGAAGGAATCACTACTTTTTCGAACAAAGCTTCAGGATAAGTAACTATAATTTTTTTATTGCCACCTAAAGAAAGTTTTGTCAACATTTCTGTTCTCAACATCACGTTTGATGAGTTAAGTAGCTTAAAATTCTTTTTGTTTTTGTAAGATGATGGGTAGTAGAATAAATCTAAAGCTTGTGTTAGATTTTCTAATGAGTTATGAAAATATGCAGCTTCTTCCGAATCATTTAAAACTATCAAATGATTAAGGTTGGCACTATCCTGGTTTGAAAAAACAGCACTCACTAAAAATTCAATGGAACTACCTTGTAAATTTTTTAGAAATATTTTTGATTGGGCAAAAGATAGCTGCTCCACCAATTTTTTTAGGTGGGGGGATGATTGAAATTTATCCTGCAACACACTCAAGTTCATAAAGAGCAGCAAATATACAGTTCAGGAGATGAAGCTTGAATGTTGATATTATTTTTTCCTTAAATGAAAAAGCAATGCTTATAGTAACCACTCCATTTTCTCACTAATTTCATTCCATAATTTGCTATAAGGCATTATAGAGTTAGAGTGATTTGATTGTTCAAAAATAGATCGTTTTGTTAAGGTGATGTTTTCTATGTCTGTATAAAATGGAATATAATTATTCAGAATTTTTTGGTCTCCGTTTTTATTTTCAACAAATTGGCGATGAAGAATTTTATTAATCTGAACCATATTATAAAAGCTAAAAATCTTGTATTTAGATTGCGGTTTGCCAATAAAAGATTCCATTAATTTATCATTACAATAAACTGATAATGGAGATGGGGCATTGGGTACCAAGAGCAAATCAATAGTTTTAAATATGTTTTCGTGCAACATAAATCTACCAGGCGAACAATCAATTAAACATACATCATAATCATCTTTTACTTGCTCTAAAGTTATTTTTATTAAATCGTTATTTAAAAAATTTAAGGTTGTTAATTGAGATGCTTTGTTAATAAATTGATCTGAGAAAAATGAATCATTGCTGATGATATCGATATGATGATTATCGGTAGAATGAATTACATCATAAATTGAAATATATCTATTAAATAATCTTGAATGAGAATTATCGTTAATGTTTTGCTTGTTAAAGTAAAAACTACTTCCACCTTGGGGGTCAAGGTCCCAAATTAATGTACTAATTTTTTTCTTGGCTAATAAACAAGCCAAATTAATGCAGGTAGTGGTTTTGCCAACACCTCCTTTTATGTTGTAAATTGCAATTTTCTTCATTAACTTAATTAGTAGAACTTGTCCGACAAATTTATGCTAGTTAATGAGAGTAGAAACGTAAAAGTGAGTGTAATGTTGTTCAAAAACATTACGATTCATTTTTAGAAATAAAAAAAGTACTAATTAATTACAACCCTGTTGTAACAGTTGCACTTCCATCGGCATTAATAGTCATTACTAAACCTTTATTGGGCACCCAAAATCTATAAATTTTTGTAGTAATAGATTGTCCATTAGTGATGCCAAAACTGTTTAAGATGCCAGGAATTAAAGCATTAATAAACATATTGGTTGAAGAGTAGGTATTCTTAATAGTAGTTGTATACTCTTGAACCACAGTTTGCATAGAATCGGTATAGCCTTTAATTTTTAAGGTCCCCCAACAAATATTTCTACTGTTTACTTTAGTTTCTTGATTAATAGTTAAGGGCCCTGTAATAGGTAAATTTAAAGGAGGGGCAGGGGGTGTTGTTACTGTGGCATTTAAAGCAGAAAGACAAGTTTGATTTGAACTATCGCCATATTTTATTGGAAAATTTGCTAAAATTTGAACTGGATTTTTCTTCACTGCTTGCTTTGGAATACTTGCTGTTCCTGTGCCTGAAATAGAAAGTGTGAAAGCATTATAATCATCACCCATTAAACTCCATTCTGTAGTATTGGCTTTGTAATATCTAAAAAGAGAAATATTTTGCCCCAATAAAGAATCTTTAAAACCTATTGTATAAGTTGCTCCAGGAAAGTCAATCAAATTGCTTGGAGATTTTAAAGTATCGCTCCATGGAATGCCATTGGGTACATTTAGATAATTAAAAGAAATTGAAGTGCCAGGGCTTGGAATTTTTATTATTCCAGAATCTAATCTGTAGTTATTAAGTTTATTACCAGGGGCATGGTTATTTACAAATCCTGTACTTGTAATTTGAGGCCCACTATTTGTACCAGAACCTGAATCTGATTTACTGCAAGCTTGAACTAAAACAGAAAGTATAAGTAGAGCTGAAAAAATCTTTTTCATTGCATTTGATTAATAAATAAAATTAAGGACTTTAATGACTACTTTATCTTTTTTAATAAAGACTAACTCTAAAGACTTTCTACAAAATGCTCTTAATTACTTCTAGCATTTTATTTCCCTTGGAAATAACTTGTTCTTCTGTCCAAAGTAAGCTAATAGCAGTTGAAATGCATCTGCTCATTACGGCATCACTAATACTAAAATCTTGTGAATTTAATTTTTCCAAGCTAGTTTTTTGAGCATCAGTTAAAGGATATAAGCTTTTAGCAGATTTTAAATGATCCCATTTTTTAATGTAATGCCAATTATTATCGTACCAATAAAAGTTGCCAGCCATTATATTTTGAGCTTTCATAGCTGCAGCAAATGCCCTGGTTTTATCTTCTGTAGGTAAAAACCAACTTAAAAAAGTACAACTATCACCTTCAACATCTTGAACATTTCTAAAACTAACTTCAGGTATAGTAGATAAAATATCTTTTAATATGTTACAATTCTTTCTTTGAATAGCTAAGAAAGTATCTAACTTTTTAATTTGTGCTAAACCAACAGCAGCGTGTAACTCGCTTATTCTAAAATTATATCCTAAAAAAGGATGCAAGTCTGCACCTCTATCTGCTCCTTTATGGTCGTGTCCATGATCTGTAAAACCATCACAATTTTCATAAATGGTTTTATTATTTGTCATTACAACACCACCTTCAGCACAAGTAATTGTTTTTACAAAGTCGAAACTAAAAGTACCTGCATCACCAATGGTTCCTACATGTTTTCCTTTATAAGTAGCTCCAATACTTTGACAAGCATCTTCTAACAATAATAAATGATGCTCTTTACAAATTTGTTGTAAAGCATCCATGTTTGCCATACTACCACACATGTGTACAGGCATAATACACTTTGTTTTGGTTGTGATGGCTTTTTTAACAGCATCAGGATTTAAAGTCAATGATTCATCAACATCAACCAAAACAGGAATTGCACCAACACTTAGTACTGCTTCAAAACTGGCCACAAATGTGAAAGATGGCATAATAACCTCATCACCTGCACCAATTCCAAGGGCAGCAAAAGCTGTAGTTAAAGCAGCAGTTCCACTACTAGTAAGTTGAGCATATGGAGTATTAAAAGTTTTACAAATTTCTTGTTCTAGCTCTTGCGATTTCCATATTCCTTTTCTAGCAGCATCGAAGCCATAACGCATTAAAATTCCAGTTTCTAATACATCATTCACTTCTTTTCTTTCTTCGGCTCCAAAAAATTCAAATCCTGGCATAAAATATTTTTTGATGATTTTCTGTTGCAAATGTAGAACTTGCTGTAATATGCTAATCCTTAAGTTTTTTCTAAAAAAAAGTTAAGGATTGTTCTAAACTTGGCTGAGATGTACTACGTTGCTAATATTACATTCTAATTAAAGATTTTGTATAGAATACTGTTACTCATTTTAGTTACTATAAACTCGTTTTTTGTTTTAGCACAAAACAAAAAAGTGAGTTATGTAACTGTGAGTGGTACAGTTTATGATATTTCTGCAAGAATACCCATTGAAGCAGTTGCAGTTTTAAGTACATCAGGTAATGGTACACTTACAGATAGTTTAGGAAAATATAGTTTTACGGTTAAAACTTCTGATTCAATTTGGTTTAGTATGTTAGGAAAAACAACTGTAAAATTTCCGGTAGATACCATTGCTAATGTAGAGCAATTTAATATTATGATTCATTTAAAAGTAACCGAATTACCAGAAGTAAGGGTTAGAAATAAGAATTATAAACAAGATTCTATTGAGAACAGAAGAGAATATGCTAAAGTTTTTAACTATAAAAAGCCTAGCTTAGTACTTAGTGATAATAGAAACTATAGTCCTGGAAGTGTTTCAGTGGGGTTCGACTTGCAAGAAATTATTAATATGTTTCGTTTTAAACGCAATAGAAGTTTAGCAGCATTACAAAAGAGATTATTGCAACAAGAAAGAGAAAAATATATTGATAGCAGATTTACTAAATCTTTTGTTAGAAAATTAACCAAGTTAGAATCTCCAGAATTAGAAAAGTTCATGTATAGCCATAGACCTGATTATGAAATCATGACTCGTTTAAACGATATTGAGTTTGGTTACTTAATACAAAAAGCATTTGAAGCATACCAATTAGATAAAAAAAATAAACAATAATATTGATTATGAAAAAAAATCAAATCGTTTTAGGATTATCCCTCGTATTGTTATTGACTATTACTTTAACTCTATTGAATAGTAAAAGTATTGCTTCTGAAAAGAAACAATGTTGCAATAAGGAATGTCCTAAAACACCAGCAGAGGAACATTTAATTATAAATTCGTTAAATAAGTTTATAGCAAGTATTTAAATATATTGTTGGTATAACTTTTGTTTTTTATTTAGTAAATTGTAACATCATGAAAAAAGTTCTACTTATTATACTTAGTATTTCTTGTGTAACCTTATTATTTGCACAAACAGAAACAGCAACCAATTCAACAGATACTACTGAAGTTGGTGTTTATAAAATACCCAACAAAACTTATTCATCTACAGATGAAGTAAGCTCAAAAAGAAAGAAACACAAATCAGACATTGTTTTTGGTTATAGTAGTAAAAGAAAACAATCAAATGTTTCTACAAGTTGGTGGATTTTAGATTTAGGTTTTGCCAATTTTAGAGATCAAACCAATTATACAGCAGCACAAGCTGGCAATTATTTTCAGACCTACAAAAATGGACCAGTAACTGAAAATAGCATGAACTTAATTAATGGCAAATCATTGAATGTTAATCTTTGGATATTTATGCAAAAGCTTAATGTTTCTAATCATGTTCTCAACTTGAAGTATGGACTAGGATTAGAAATGTATAATTATAGATTTGAAAATAGTTTGAGTTATAGAAAAAATCCATTTAGTCAAATTTTTAATGATTCAATAATCTTCACAAAAAATAAATTATACGCAGGTTATTTAACAGTGCCTTTAATGGTTAATTTTTCTCCAACGCCTACTAAAAAGAATAGTTTTAAAATGAGTTTTGGTATGAGCTTTGGGTATTTAATCAGCAGTAGAAACAAGCAAATTAGTAATGAAAGAGGTAAGCAAAAAATTAAGGGAAATTTTGATTTAGAACCATTCAGAGTAGCTACAATTACAGAAATAGGTTTAGGGCCCGTTACTTTATATGGAAGCTATAGTTTAAATAGTTTACATAAATCAAGTACTGGCTTACAACAATATCCATATGCCATTGGGGTTAGATTAAGTAATAGATAAAATAATTCATTAAATTTTTTAAAAGCATTTCTTTAATTAGAAATGCTTTTTTTATAATAGCATAATACATTTGCAACATGTATAAATTAATTATTGGTGTTTTAATACTTAGTTTAACTTCTTGTGTAACCCTTGATGTTTACGAAAAAAATCATCTATTTCCTACTCAAACATGGAATAGTACTGATTCTTTAAATTTTAGTTTTGATGTAATAGATACCAGCAGTTATTATAATTTCTATTTTGTTTTACGCCATCAAGAAAAATATCCTTTTAAAAATATTTGGATAGAGTTGATAGTTAATGACCCAGATACTACAACTACTATCAAACGAGAGTTTACGCTTGCTGATAACAATAAATGGTTGGGTAGTACAATAGATGATATTACTGATCATCGTTTAATTTTCAATCCACAACCTATAAGGTTAAAAAAAGGGAATTATAATTTTAATGTAAGACAAATTATGCGTGTTGACCCATTGCCATATATTATGAGTGCTGGTATTCGAGTACAAAAAGTTTCTCGTTAATGAAAGCTTTACAAAAACATAAATTAGCATTTGTTTCCATTACATACTGGTTTTTGCTTTTGTATATTATTGCTGCATTATTGTGGTGGTTTATTGCTTTAAATAACCAAAATATCACTATGGCTAAAATGTCTATAGCCGAGATATCTACCACAGACCCAGAATTTGATTCTAAAATAAATAATATAGAAGATTACAGAAAAAGAAAAACCACGCAATACCTTGGAGAAGGAATTACTTTTTTTATTGTAATAATGGTTGGTGCTGTATTTATTTTCAGAGCTACGAGAAGGCAAATTAAGTTCTCTGAAAGTCAGCAAAATTTTATGATGGCAGTTACTCATGAACTTAAAACACCTATAGCCATTACACAACTCAATCTTGAAACTATTCAAAAAAGAAGTTTAAGTGAAGAACTAAGAGAAAAAATGATTAATGATTCTTTAAAGGAAGTTGCTCGTTTAAATAATTTATGTAATAACAGTTTATGGGCTGCACAATTAGATGCAGGTGCTTATGTTGCTCGAAAAGAGAAAATCTGTTTAAGTGAAATAGTCAATAACTATATTAGCAAGTACCAAAAAAGTTTTACATCTTTTCAATTTCAAGTGCAAATACAACATGAAGTTTATGTTGAAAGTGATATCTTAATGATGGAAATACTTATTAATAACTTACTAGAAAATGTTACTAAATATGCACCCAAAAACAGTGTAGTAAATATTAGTTTAATACGCGAAAATTCAAAAGTTATGCTAACAGTAGCAGATCAAGGTATGGGTATTCCAGATGATGAAAAGCAAGCTGTATTTGAGAAATTTTATAGAAGTAAAAAAGCATTGAAAAGCACCACAGGATCTGGGTTAGGTTTATTCTTATGTAAAAAAATAATGCAAAAACATCAAGGTGATATTTTTGTAACAGATAATAATCCAACAGGTTCAATTTTTAAAGCCATATTTAACCATGTCTAAATCTAAAGCCAATATTTTATTAGTAGAAGATGAAGAGCATATGCATCATACCATCAAACTTAATTTTGAGTTAGAAGGTTATCAAGTAAGTTCAGCTTATGATGGTCCGCAAGCTTTGAAAGCTATCGAAAATGAATATTTTGATTTGATTGTATTAGATATCATGTTGCCCGAGTTAGATGGAATTAGTGTAGTAGAAAATATACGATTAAAGAATATTGAAACACCTGTTCTTATTTTAAGTGCAAAACATTCTAGTGTAGATAGAATATTAGGATTAAAAAAGGGTGCAGATGATTATTTAACTAAACCCTTCAACTTAGAAGAACTGTTATTACGTGTAGAGAAATTGATTGAAAAGAATAAGCGTTTACAAAAAAGTTCAACAAATATTGAGCATTACAGTTTTAACAATAATACTATTGATTTTAAAGCACTCTCAGCAACAAATTTTCAGCATAAACATTTTAGTTTAAGTAAGAAAGAAGCTATGCTTTTGAAACTCTTAATAGATAATAAAGGCGAAGTAGTGAATCGTGAAAAAATATTGCAAATGGTATGGGGCTATAATGTTTATCCAACTACAAGAACTATCGATAATTTTATTTTAAACTTCAGAAAGTATTTTGAACAAGACCCAAAAAACCCCAAACATTTTTTATCTGCTCGGGGTGTAGGTTATAAGTTTATTGAAGAGTAGTTTTAGTTTTCTGCAACTGGTACTACTAATTTAAATCCATTGCCATGAATATTTTTAATTTCTATACTTGGATCAACTTTTAAGTATTTGCGAAGTTTAGCTATATAAACATCCATACTTCTTCCATTAAAATAAGAATCGCTACCCCAAACTTTTTTCAATGCTTCTTCTCTTGAAAGTAAGTCGTTTTGATTCTCTAAAAGCAAACGCAATAATCCGCCTTCTTTTGGCGATAGTTTTTCAGTAACACCATCAACAGTTAATTCTCTTAAGCGTGGGATGTAATGAAATTTGCCAAAATCATATTCAATAGTATCGTTGTAGGCATTTTGTTCATCGTTTCTTTTGATGATGGCTTTAATTTTTAATAATAACAGCTCACTATCAAAAGGTTTAGTAATATAATCGTCTGCACCTAATTTAAAACCTTTAATAATATCTTCTTTCATGGTTTTAGCACTCAAGAAAAATAAAGGAACATCAGGGTCAACTTCTCTAATATTTTCAGCCAACTTAAAACCATCAACTTTTGGCATCATTACATCTAATAAGCATAAATCAAATTTTTCTCTAGAGAAAGCAGCTAATCCTAAACCACCATCACGTTCTAGAACCACATCATAATCGTTAAGCTCTAAAAAGTTTTTTAAAACCATACCAAGATTGGTATCATCTTCACAAAGTAAAATACGGTGTTTTTTTATTTCTTCCATAACTAGGTTTTTAAGTTTGTCAAATTAAATTATTAATTATTAGTTAATAGACATTTATCGTGCCATGATTTTGTTAAAATTATGGTCTAAAATATCTTTAGGAATTTCTTTACAATTCTTTAACCTCCAAATATAAAAATATCTTACGGCAATACCTTGTCTTAATTGTTTAATGGTATCAGGTGGTTGAATTGTAGTAAAATATCTACTATAATGATTAATAACATCTGTTGGAACATTTGATGGCACAATGCAATAAGCATCATCTCCAATTTTTAAAGTAGGTCTAATTTTATTTAGCCATGCATAATGATGAACATCTTCTAAATTACCTATAGCAACTATGTTTAAGCCTGTTTTTCTTGATGTATATAAATCTAGTTGGCAAGCTGGGAACCATTTATTGACAATAATTTTGTTATTAGATTTCATTTTTCCTAGAGCAATATCATCTTTTACAAGCTTATTAAAATCATTGCTAAAATCTTTCCAGCCACTGATGTCTAAAGTTGGACTGTATTCTCCAAAGCTTTCTTTATCCTTGCTACCTAAATTTATTGAAGAAAGATTTGCTAAGTATGTGATGGAGATCATAGCAAAAAGTAACAAACCAGCACTGAGTTTTAACCATATTGGAAATGGGGTTGTAAATTTTTCTGAAAGATAATACCCTGCAATTATGTATAAAGGAATGTATGCTGGTCCACTCCAATGCGGAAAAATATCATTAAACAAACTAAAACCCCAAAATAAAAAAATCATGGGTAAGCTCAGTAAAAGAAGAAACTGTTTTTTGTTTGGCGTTAGTTGTTTGGCGTTAGTTTTTTGGATTTTCTCGTTTGTGGTTTCTTGTTTTAGTAGAAAGATGAGAGATGTAATAATTAAAATAAAAACTATAGGGTTTTGGTATAAAGCTTCACCAATGACTTCTCTCAATAAAGAATCAAAATTTATTGTTGTATTAGAAACTCTTTCTGAATGAAACTTATAGGTGATAAAATGGTTATCAATATTCCAAATTAAAATAGGTAGTAAGAATAATAGTGTAATAAAAAAACTTATATAAAGCCTCCAATTAAATAACCACTTTGTTCTATAAATTAAAATAAATAAGCCAAAGCCTACCCATAAGTACAAAGCATGAATTTTACATAAAGCAGCCAACCCAATTAAACTTCCCAAAATAATCCATAGTAAAACAGATTTTTCTTTTTGATGAAAAATAATTTGAACCATTATATAGAGAGCAGCACACCAAAAAGGTAATTGAGGACTATCAGGTAGAATAAACCATCCTGCAATTATGGTACTGTAAACAGATAAATTATAAATCACTATGCTATACCATGCAGCAGTTCTGTTGAATAATATTTCAACTGTTTTGAATAAGAATATAGATGCAATAAAACAGCATATAGTTGGTCCTAACCTTAATAAAACATCATTCACCACCCAAAGATTTAGCGTACACAACCTAATTAAAATGCCAACCATTGGAGGATGGTCAAAATAATTTAATTGAGGTTTTAAAGCGTAGGTATAGTAATAAGCTTCATCGTTTCCTAATTCAATAAAAAAAGAAAAGAAAATTTTAATTACTGCAACTGTAATTAGAAAAATATATAATTTCTTATTGTTTATTTTTTGCATTTTTTGTTCCTAAGATCAATTAACCAACAAATTTAATAGGTAAAAAGTCTACGAATATTACATTTGCAACAAATCAATTAGCTATGAGTTTTATTTTAGACGTACATGCAAGACAAATTTTAGATAGTCGCGGTAACCCAACTGTTGAAGTAGATGTAATTACAGAAGCTGGTTATATGGGTAGAGCAGCAGTGCCTAGTGGTGCTAGTACTGGAATACACGAAGCAGCTGAATTAAGAGATGGCAATGCTAAAATGTATGCAGGTAAAGGCGTTTTAAAAGCTGTTAAAAATGTAAATGAAAAAATTGCTGAGTCTTTAATGGGATTTGATGTGAGTGAACAAGCTGCTATTGATCAATCTATGATTGAATTAGATGGAACTCCTAATAAATCTAAACTTGGTGCTAATGCCATTTTAGCTGTAAGTATGGCTGTTGCTAAAGCAGCTGCTGAAGAAGCAGGGTTGCCTCTATATAGATATGTTGGTGGGGCAAATGCCAGAACATTGCCAGTGCCTATGATGAATATTTTAAATGGTGGTGCACATGCCGATAATAAAATTGATTTTCAAGAATTCATGATTATGCCAGTTGGTGCAAGTTCTTTTAGTGAAGGATTACGTTGGGGTACTGAAATTTTTCATGTATTAAAATCTGTTTTAAAGAAGAAAGGTTATAGTACTAACGTGGGTGATGAAGGTGGTTTTGCACCTAATATTCAAAGCAATGAAGAAGCTATTGAAACAGTGTTACAAGCTATTACAGCAGCAGGTTATAAAGCAGGATCTCAAATTATGATTGCAATGGATGCTGCCAATAGTGAGTTATGGGATGCTAAGAAAAAGAAGTACGTTTTTCATAAAAGCAATGGCAAAGTAATGAGTAGTGATGAATTGGTGAAGTATTGGGAAAGCTGGGTTAAAAAATATCCTATTGTTTCAATTGAAGATGGAATGGCAGAAGACGATTGGAAGGGTTGGAAAAACTTAACAGATACAATTGGTCATAAATGCCAACTAGTTGGTGATGATTTATTTGTTACTAATGTAACTCGTTTGCAACAAGGTATAGATACTAAAACTGCCAATGGATTATTAGTTAAAGTAAACCAAATTGGTACTATAACAGAAACTATTAATGCAGTAAGTTTAGCTCAGCATAATAGTTACAACACTATTATGAGTCATAGAAGTGGTGAAACTGAAGATGTTACTATTGCTGATTTAGCAGTAGCTTTAAATTGTGGTCAAATCAAAACAGGTTCTGCCTCTCGTACAGATAGAATTGCAAAATATAATCAGCTCATTCGTATTGAAGAAGAATTAGGAGCAACAGGAATTTATCCAGGCAAAAAATTAAAATTTACTAGATAATCTCATTCATTCCTCTTTCAAAAAAAGCAATATTGAATTATAAAAATATTAAGTCATTACTTGTAATAATAATAAGTTTATTTTTTATTGTTAATGATGTAAAAACACAGAATCTCAACCTTCAAAATACAAACCAGAGTTCAAAGGATATAAAATGGTACGATAGATTTTCTATTAGAGGCTACGTTCAAGTTAGGTATAATAGATTATTTGAAACCAATGACCAATTAGGTTGCGAACAATGTGATAATTCTTGGGGCGAAGGGGGAGGCTTTTTTATTCGTAGAACTCGAATTATATTTTTTGGTCAAATCAGTAAGCAAGTATATTTCTATATTCAACCAGATTTTGCAAGTAGTGCTGGTTCAGATAGGTTACATTATGGTCAATTAAGAGATGCTTATTTTGATATTGGATTGGATGAAGATAATGAGTATAGATTTAGAGTGGGGCAAAGCAAAGTTCCATTTGGCTTTGAGAATATGCAATCGAGCCAAAACAGACTTGCTTTAGACCGAAATGATGCTTTAAACAGTGCTTTAAGAAACGAAAGAGATTTAGGTGTGTTTTTCTATTGGGCTCCCAAAAAGAAAAGAGAATTATTCAGATCCTTAGTAGCCTCTGGTTTAAAAGGCTCGGGCGATTATGGTGTTTTTGGTTTAGGTGCATATAATGGTCAAACTGCCAATAATCCTGAGCTTAATGATAATTTACATGTTGTAGCCAGATTAACTTGGCCTTTCGAAATAAAAAATCAAGTTGTAGAAGCAAGTCTTCAGGGGTATACAGGTCAATTTGTATTATCTAAATCTAATTTAAGTAATGGTGTAAAATACAAATCTGATTTAAATTATTTAGATAGAAGAGTGGCTGCAACATTTGTACTATATCCAAAGCCATTTGGAATTCAAGCAGAATATAATATTGGTCAAGGACCAGAATTTAATAAAATAACCGATTCTATAGAAGTTAAAAATTTAACAGGTGGCTATATACAATGTATGTATAATGTTCCATTAAAGAAACAATTTCTAATGCCTTTTATCAAGTATCAGGTTTATAATGGTGGAAAAAAACATGAACGTGATGCAAGAAGCTATATTGTAAAAGATTTAGAAATTGGTTTCGAATGGCAGCCAGTAAAACAATTTGAGTTAGTTGGAATGTATACTATATCAAATAGACGATATGAGGATTTTGGATTGCAGGATAATCATCAAACGGGAAATTTATTAAGGTTACAAGCTCAAATTAATTTTTAATGACTTAAATTCGGAGTTATGAAAATGATTTGCATATTCATATTCTTCATTTGTAGTAATAATGTGTATTGTCAATTTAAAACTGCAAAATCTGATAGCATTCAACACCAAAAGTTCAGCTATTTTTCTTCAAAAACTTATCAAATACAAACCACTTATCAAACATTAGGTTGGGGATTTTTTTGCCAGAAAGAATGGCAATTTGAAAAAGCCACAAAAATCCCATTAAGAATAAGATTAGGATCTTTAGAGTACACCAATAAATTAGAAGGTAAATTTTAAGCTTGTACAAAACTGCTATGAACAGCAGCACACATTTCATTGATCAAAGAAGCATCTTTTTCAATGGCATTACCAACAACAACAATATCGGCTCCTGCTTTGCAATTTAAATATGCTTTTTCTGGTTCAATAATGCCACCTCCAACAATTATAGGCAGGTCAACACTTGAACTAACTTTTTCAATCATTTTTTCAGATATAGGATGTTTGGCTCCACTTCCTGCATCCATATAAATTAATTTCATGCCTAACATTTCTCCAGCCATTGCTGTACACATGGCAATATCTGTTTTATCGCAAGGTATGGGTGCTGCATTTGAAATATAAGAAACTGTAGTAGGTGCACCACCATCTACAACAATATAGCCTGTTGGCATAATTTCTAAACCACTGCTTTTTACAAAAGGAGCACTCAAAACGTGTTGTCCTATTAATAGTTCAGCATTTCTACCTGAAATTAAAGAAAGATATAAAAGAGCATCAGCATATTTGCTCACTTGAGATGGAGATCCAGGAAATAAAACAACAGGAATATTACAAGAGGCTTTAATTTGTTGTATACATTCATCTAAATGTGAAGAAATCACCAAACTTCCACCAATAAAAAAATAATCTACTTTAGCTGGTACAGATAAAGCAATAATCTTATCTATCGTTAAAGCATCTACTTTATCGGGGTCAATTAAAACAGCAAAAGATTTTTTTGCTTGCTGTTTTCTTTCTACTAATTTTTTATAAAATCCTTCCTTCATGAATTATTATATACAGTTTCAAATTTGCTCATGTAAAAATAGGCTTCTAAATTTATATGAGGAAATTCAAATTAATTGAATCTATCATTTCATTATCTTCAAATAAAACTATTATGCCACAATCATCTTTTTTAAAAATAAGCACTAAGGCTCCAAAAAATTATAATAAAGAAAAAATTAAAGCTAAAACAGATAAAATAATAGAGGATTTAGATGAACTTCAAAACCTTTTATATGCTGAATCTAAACACAGCATTTTAGTGGTTTTTCAAGGCATGGATGCTTCAGGTAAAGACGGAGCAATTAGAAATGTTTTTGGCAAATTAAACCCACAAGGTGTTGCAGTAAAGAGTTTTAAGGCACCAACTGCTGAAGAATTATCACACGATTTTTTATGGAGAGTGCATAAACATACTCCTGCAAAAGGGATGATTCAAATTTTTAATAGAAGTCATTACGAAGATATTTTAATTACAAGAGTGCATAAATGGTGCGATGATAAAACTGCAAAAAAAAGAATGAGGGCTATTAATGACTTTGAAGAATTATTACAACTCAACAACACTCATATTTTAAAATTCTATTTGCACATTAGTAAAGAAGAGCAACATGAACGACTAACAGAAAGATTGAGCATACCTAGAAAACAATGGAAATATAATGAACAAGATTTTGAAGAAGCTAAACTTTGGAAAGAATATATGGATGTTTATGAAGATTGTTTTAGAAACTGCAATAAAGTTCCTTGGATTATTACTCCATCAGATCAAAATTGGTATAAAGAATTTATTATCGCATCTAACCTTTATAATTTACTCAAAAGTCTGCAAATGAAGTATCCTGGACTAAAAAAATAAAATTTGTTCTACAATTGTTGTATATTAGTTCTTAATTTTAACCAAACCAAAACTTTTATTTTATGGGAATGATCAAAGAATTTAAAGAGTTCGCTCTTAAAGGTAATTTAGTTGATATGGCTATTGCCTTTGTAATGGGTGGTGCTTTTGGTAAAGTAACTTCTTCTTTTATTGATGGTATGGTAATGCCTGCTGTTGGTATGCTTACAGGAGGAGTAGATTTTAATGATATGAAATATGTAATGAAAGCAGCTGAAGGCGAAAATGCTGAAGTAGCTATTAAATATGGTGCTTTTATTACTGTTGCCATTGAGTTTTTAGTGGTGGCTTTTGTAATGTTTATGGTAATTAAAGCCATGAATAATATGAAGAAAAAAGAAGCTGAAGCTCCTGCTGCTCCACCAGAACCATCTTCAACAGATAAGTTATTAGCTGAAATTAGAGATTCATTGAAAAAATAATCTTATCAACACATTATCAAGCCTTAAATAAAAGATTTAATAAAGTCTTTTGTTTAAGGCTTTTTATTTTGTAACTATTGGCATCAAAGTAGTTTATTTGCATAATTATACAAGGCTTATGAATACTACTCAATATCAAATAAAGCTACCCGAATTTGAGGGTCCTTTTGATTTGTTGTTATTTTTTATTGAAAGAGATGAATTAGATATTTATAATATTAATATCACAAAAATCATCAACGATTTTTTAGATTATATACATACACAAGAAAAATTGAATATTGAACTCAGCAGTGAGTTTATATTATTTGTTTCTACTTTAATGCGTATTAAAGCCAGGTTATTATTACCAAGAAAAGAGATTGATGCCGAAGGAAATGAAATTGATCCAAGACAAGAGCTTGTTGACAAAATTCTTGAATACAAAAGATTTAAAGAAGTAGCTGCTGAAATGGCTGAGATGGAAGCCATGAGAATGTTAATGATTAAACGTGGTAACTTACAAAAAGAATTAGTAGCTATTGGTGAAGAAAGTGGAGAGGGAACCGAAATTCAAAATATTACTTTATTCAAATTGATGAAAGCATTTGAAAAAGTAATGACACGTGTTCATGAACGTCAAAATAAACCTGTACATACTGTTGTAAAGTATAATTATACTGTTGAAGGAAGTAAAGATTATATGATGGCAACTGTGGAAAAAGAAAGAACTGTATCTTTTGAAAAAATATTTGAGGTTTGCGAAAATAGAATTCATGCCATATTCTTATTTCTATCAATTCTAGAACTTTCTCAGCAAAAATTTATCAAATTAGTATTGGGTGAAGGAAAAAACAATTTTATTGTTGAATGGAATGAAAATAGAGAACAGGATATTTTAGATGATGGCATTGCTGAGAGTAATGAGGCCAATAGCATTTTAAAAGATGATGATAATCAGTCTTAAATCTTTGTAATTTTAGTTTTTATTGAAGAAATTTAAACCAAAATAACTTTTATGATGAAATACTTTTTTACTATTTATAGTATTGCATTTCTAACTCTACAAACAATAGCTCAGGTAACCACTGAACAAGCCAATAAAAAAACAACTGAAGCAACAGCAACATTAACAACTAATAAGGAGCTTAAAGATGGTTGGGCAAAATCGGGCTCATTTAACTTCAATATCACCGAGGGTGGTTTAAATCAATCTTGGCGTGATGTTAGAGGTGGAGAAGAACAAACTATAGGTATTAGAGCAATAGTTGATTTCGACTTTGATTTAAAGAAAGGTAAAAGCACTTGGATGAATAATATTCGTGCTCGTTATGGTATTTCAAAAATTGCATCTAATGGACAAGGTTTTCAAAAAATGGATGATTATTTAAACTACACTTCCATTTATGGTAGAGAAATAAGGAAGAACTGGAGTTTGGCTTTCATGTTTAATATGAATACACAATTCGATAGATTTTTCTTATCGCCAGGAGAGCTAAGATTTGGTCCTGGATTCTTACACAGACCTAATGAACATTTTTCTATGCTTATTTCACCTGCAATAGCAAATGTTACCACCAAATTTGCAACAGAGCAAAAAAACCTTGCACTTTATGGTGTAGAAGCTGGCAAAACAACAAAGTTTGGGGTTGGTGCTTTTGCTCAAGTAAAAGCAGATTATAATATTTCTAAAGGAGTATCTTACAAAGGGTTTGCAACTTTCTATAGTGATTACTTAAACAAGCCAGAACTTATTATTATGGATTGGACCAACCTATTTACATTAACAGTAAACGAGTATTTAGGTGCTACTATATCTGTAAATATGCGATACAATGATTGGGAAATTGGTAAACTTCAAATGCAGCATGGTATTGGTGTTGGTTTAAGTTATAAATTTAAATAGTTAAGCTATTTCTTTAGCCTTAATAAATAACACTAATGGCATTTTAATTTACTATTACTTTCGCTCTAATATTTTTTATGCAATTCAGTTTTAATTATAATAAGCGAAAAGTAATACAGGGGTTACGACTACATTTTGTATCTGTAAAAGAAGTAAAATGGTTAATGATAGTGGTAAACGTTTTTGTTATACTATCAGCCATTCTACTTTATACAAAAAAAATAAGACCAGAACCTTTTTTACTTGGTACTTTTATTTGGTTAATTATTTTAATTGCTATTTGGTTTATTATGCCAAATATGGTGTATAAAAAATCTGAAACTTTTCAAAACAGATTCACAGCTTTTGTTAGTGAATCTGCTATACGAATTGAAAGTGAGGAAGGTTTTGTAAGTTGGCAATGGAATCAGTTTACCAATTATTTTGAAAGTCCACATTTCTTTCATCTCTATTTTAATAAAAAATCTTTTTTTCTTATTCCAAAAGATGATATTACTGATGATATAAGGCATGAGTTAAGAGCCTTATTAAAAGATAAGATTCAAACTTCTTAGTCTAAAAAATCTTCTAAATTTCTTCTTTGTTTTTTTGAGGGTCTACCAGTTTTAGATAATCTTTTTCCTGTGTGGAATGATGGAGCCAGAAAATCTTGTGCTTCTTTTTCTTCAATAGGGGTGAGGTCTGTATAATGCTTAATAGCCTCTATGTAAGCAACTCTATTGCTTATAATAGAATTGACTTTTATTATCCATTTTCTTGATTCTGTTTTAATTTCATACTGATCGCCAACCTGTACAGCCTTTGAGGCTTTAATGCTGGTATCGTTCAATTTTACCCTTCCTTTGTCACACGCTTCAGCAGCTAAATTTCTAGTCTTAAAAATTCTTATACACCACAAATATTTATCAATTCTAATTTTATCAGTTTTGCTTTCCATGCTAATTATTTCAATAAAAATTCATCAGCATCCTTCCAAAAAGGAAATTGATTTCTAACATCTTCCAGAACTTGTTTATCTAAGGTTATGGTAAATAAATCATCTTGATGTTCTTTGTGGTATAAAATTTCTCCAAGTGGATTAATTACCATACTATCTCCACTATGTTCAATTTCATTTCCATCTTTACCTACTCTATTTACACCAATAACATAACATTGGTTTTCGATTGCACGAGCCATGAGTAAGTTTTTCCAAGCATGACTCCTTTTTTGTGGCCAATTAGCAACATAAATAATTAGATCGTATAAATTATTTTTTTGTTGTCTGCTCCATACCGGAAATCTCAAATCGTAACAAATTTGTAAGTTAATCTTCCAGCCATTTACTTGTGCAATTGTTTTGGTTTTACCAGGGGTATAATGTAAATCTTCTCCTCCATAAGCAAAACAATGACGCTTATCGTAATAACCCATTTGTCCGTTAGGCATCATCCATATTAATCGATTAAAGTATTTACCATTCTCTTCTATAATAATACTCCCTGTAAGGATAATTTTTTTGGTTGATGCAATTCTTTTCATCCAGTCAATCGAATAACCATCCATTTTTTCTGCAAACAATTGGGGTTGCATACTAAAGCCGGTACTAAACATTTCGGGCAATACTACAATCTGAGTTTTTTCTTTTATATTATAAATCTTTTCTTCTAGCATTAAAAGATTTGCCATTTTATCTTCCCAGAAAAGATTGGTTTGAACGAGTGTAAAGGTTAATGACATAGCACAAATGTAAGCTGAATGCTTATTTTAAGAAAACCGAAAAATAAATTTGGATAATATATGTATATACATGTATCTTTGTGTTGTGAAACTAGAAGAAGCTTTAAAAAGTACAAAATTCAAGAACGAAGTTCAAAAAGCTGGATTAAATGTTCTATACACTGCATGGTGGTTAAAAACATTAAGTTCAAAAGAACTAAAAAATTTTGATTTAACACACGAACAGTATAATGTTTTAAGAATTTTAAAGGGAAAACACCCAGAAAAAATGTGTGTTAAAGATATTGCTTCTAGAATGATTGAAAAAAGTTCTAATGTTCCAAGAATTATTGATCGTTTAGAAAATAAGAAATTAATTAAACGGGGGCAAGGAGAAATTGATGGCAGACAAACAGTTATGAGCTTAACTGAGCATGGAATAAAAGTACTAGAAAACGCTACAATAGCCTTAAATACTATTTGGGATAATACTATTTCTATTAGTAGTGCAGATGCAAATAGCTTAAACGAGTTATTAGAAAAACTCAGAATAAAAGAGTAAATTTTTTTAAAAAAATACATGTATATACATATAAAATAAAATAAAATGAAAACAACAATACACAAAGCAAATGAAAGAGGGCATGTTAATCATGGTTGGCTAAATGCTCATCATAGTTTCAGTTTTGGACAATGGTACAGTCCAGAAAAAGTTCATTTTGGAAAACTTAGAGTTTTAAACGATGATATAGTAAAAGCTGGTTATGGCTTTGGAGAGCATCCACATGATAATATGGAAATCATTACCATTCCTTTAAAAGGTGCATTAGAGCATAAAGACAATACTGGTGGTCACGGTGTTATTCAAAAAAACGATGTTCAAGTAATGAGTGCAGGTAGTGGTATAAGGCACAGTGAATTCAATCATAGCAAAACCGAAGATGTGAATTTATTTCAGTTATGGATTTTTACGAATAAACCTAATGCAACACCTCGCTATGATCAGCAGACATTTAATCCAGCCGAAAGAAATAATAGATTTCAAACTGTAGTATCTCCTTTTGGAAATGAAGGATTGTGGATTTATCAAGATGCTTGGATTTCATTAGGTGATTTTTCTGAATCAACAACTACAAGCTATTCCATTAAGAAAAAGGGAAATGGATTGTATGTATTAGTAATTGAAGGCAATATTGAAATAAATGGAAATATACTTTCAAAGAGAGATGCAATCGGAATTTGGGATACTGATAATGTATCTATAACTATAAATCAAGGAGCAGAATTATTATTGATAGATGTTCCAATGAATTAAATCAATAAGCAAAAACTAAAAACTAAAATTTTAAAAACTAAAAAATTAAAACTATGGCAACTTACAAAATTGACCCAACACACAGTGAAATTACTTTTAAAGTAAAACATTTAATGATTACTAATGTTACTGGTAATTTTACCAGCTTCGATGCAAGTTTGGAATCTGAAGCAACTGATTTTTCTGATGCAAAAATTAATTTTTCTGCAGATGTAAATTCAATTAGCACTAACAATGAACAAAGAGATGGTCATTTAAAAAGTGATGATTTTTTTGCTGCTGCAACTCATCCTAAATTAACTTTTTCATCAACTTCTTTTAATCATAAAGGCAATAAAAGTTTTGAACTAGTGGGTGATTTAACTATTAAAGGACTAACAAAATCTATTGCTTTACAAGTTGAGTATGCTGGAACTGTAACAGACCCTTACGGACAAGTAAAATCTGGTTTTGAAATTACTGGAACTATTAATCGAAAAGATTTTGGGTTAACCTGGGGAGCAGTAACTGAAGCTGGAGGGGTTGTGGTAAGTGATGAAGTTAAATTGCAATTAAATATTCAAATGATTAAACAAGCTTAAAAAAAATAAAAATGAAACAACACATTCAACAATTACCAGCATATATGCTTGGATTAATTTTTATAGTATTTGGTCTCGATTTTTTCTTGCATTTTTTACCTAGTCAACCCAGTGCTACAGGAGATGCTGGAACATTTGCAGGTATTTTGTATACTTCAGGTTTTCTTGCATTCGTAAAAGTTTTAGAAATTTCTATAGGAGTTTCGCTTTGGATACCTAAAACTCGGGCTTTAGGATATATTTTAATAGCTCCCATTGTTTTGAATATTGTATTATTCGAGCTGTTTTTGGTACATCAACCAGGTATTGGAATTTTATTATTGGTTTTAAACTTTGTAGGAATTTTTATAAATAAACATAAATTCAAAAGCATCATACAATAAAATTATGAACATACAAATCATTAGTAGTAGCCCTAGAGCTGTAAGTGTAACACATCGTGTAGCCCTTTTTCTTGTTAATTATTTTAAAAAAAATACAACACATGAAATTGGCTTAATTGATGTGCGTGATTGGAACATAGGTTTATTACAAAATGTTTGGTCAACTTTAGAAAAAACACCAGAAGAATATAAACCATTAGCAGAAAAAATTTTTAATGCAGATGCTTTTATTATTGTTACACCAGAATATAATGGCAGTTATTCTCCAGCTTTACAAAATTTAATGGATCATTTCCCAAAGCAATCTAGAAAAGCATTTGGATTAGTTACTGCAAGTCCTGGAGCCATGGGAGGCATGAGAGCATCTCAACAATTATTACTTATGGTGCCTGCATTGTTTGGTATTGCATCACCTCAAATGTTGATTACCCCATTAGTTGATAAAAAATTTGATGAAGAAGGAAATTTAATTGATGAAGGTTTCAGTAAAAATATTGATCTTTTTGCCAAAGAATTTTTGTGGCTAGCAGAAAATATAGCAGTAAAAACTACAGTTGAATCGATTTAAGAATTGTAGATGTTAGGGGAGAAATAGCTGGTCCAAAAAAATGAGTCAGTACACCCTTTTCATTAATTAAATATTTACTAAAATTCCATATAGGTTGTTGGTTACACCAGCCATTGAGTTGTTCATTTGAAAGCCATTTGAATACTTCGTTGCTGTTGTTGCCAACAACTTTTGTTTTTTGTATTAATGGAAAAGTAATGCCATAATTGAGCTTACAGAATGCAGCAATAGCCTCATCATTACTTTGTTCTTGATTTTTAAAATCATTGGCAGGAAATGCTAGAATAATGAGTTTGTCTTTTAATTGCTGATACAATTTCTCCAACTCATCATATTGAGCAGTATAACCACAATCACTAGCTGTATTTACAATTAAAACATTTTTTCCTTTTAATTTTTCGAAAGAAAAATCTTCACCATTATTTAAGATAGACGAAAGAGAATAAAATGAAACGCTTGGTACTATTCCATTGTTATTCACTATAATTTTTCCAGCTAAATTTTTATTATTAGAAAGGAGTTTAAATATTGGATAAATGAGTTGTAAGAGTTTTTGGCGAAAGGTCATGAAATTTATGTTGAGAGTTGTTGTTTTATAATTAAGAATTTTGGCAAACAGTTTATTCAAAAGTAATTAAGGTTATTAAACATCTGTTATAACATCAAAACCTTTAAAACTGCCTACTACTGCAATGCCAGTAATTTTTTTAGTTAATTTTTTATTTTTTATTTTTCCTGCAATTTCGTTTAATGTACTGCCCGAGCCTACTGCATCATCAATTAAAACGATGTGATTATATTTTGTAGAAGTAGTGATAGAAAATGTATTTTTTGCATTTCTAATTCTTTCATCAAGTTTATTGAGTGATTTTTGAGGCACTGGTATTAAGCCACTTATTTTATTAATTTTTACAATTGGCAAAGGAATTTTTAAATGTGTTTCTAAAAATTTCATAATTTGTAATTCTCGTCTAATTGTTGGAGGAACAAATGCTATTGCATCTGCATTACTTGTTTTAATAAAAGCTAAAATTTTTGTTTTTATTTCATCTACCAATAATTTCATAAGCATCTTATTTTGTCCTTGTTTAGCATAATGTAAAAGGGTTCCTAATTTTGTTTTTCCAAATCTTTCAATAGCATAAAAGTCGATATAATATAATTTATCTAGCCAAATAGAATCGTATCCATCAGTGTTGATGAGTTTATTTGTTCCATCAATTAAATTATTTTGTAAAAAATATTCATTATATTTTGTTTTAGTATTAATGTATTCTTTTACAGTCTTTAGTACAGGTAATTTTCTTTGATTACACCAATGTACGAAACCCTCAATGCCTTCTAACATTTTACCAGTTTCGGTAATAATTAAAAAGTTATTTTGTAGAAAATTTTCCTCATCTAAAGTTATTTCTGGGTAAGATGGAATAGCTTTATTTTGTAAATCATTAGCTATTATTCTATAAATAGTTTTAGGAGTTCTTCCTAATTTTTCAACTTTATTTTCTGCAAGTAATTGGTTTAGAGCATAATGAATAGCTTGTTTAGAAACCATTAAGTTATTACCTATTTCTTTAACACTTAGTTCGTTATAAGTTGTAAAGAGGTCTAATATTTTGTTTTTAAGAATCATTATTTTGACTATTTACTATCAATAGTCAAAAGTAATACAATTTTTAATTATTTCTAATGTTTTCAACTTTTATTCCTCAATTATGATTTAAAAAACTGAAACTATTATTTCATCTCCTCCAATTCCTTTTGCAATCTAAACATTTCATCTCTTTGTTTAGCAGCTTCTATAAAATCTAAATCTTTCGCTGCTTTTTCCATTTGTTTTTTAACCTGTTTAATGGCTTTTTCAATTTGAGGAATGGTTTGATAAATCTCTTGCTCTTCTGCTGCAATTAATCCATTATCATCTTTTATGGCATAAGTATTTCTTTCATCAAATCCTTTGATGTCTAAAACACTAGTTTGCTTCATGATTTGCTCAATAGATTTTTTTACAGTAATTGGAGTGATGTTATGAGCAATATTATAAGCAATTTGTTTTTCTCTTCTTCTATTGGTTTCATCAATGGTTCTTTGCATGCTCTGAGTGATTTTATCGGCATAAAATATCACTAAACCATCAACATTACGTGCAGCTCTACCTGCAGTTTGTGTTAAGCTTCTTTCGTTACGTAAAAAACCTTCTTTGTCTGCATCTAAAATGGCAACAAGTGAAACTTCTGGTAAGTCTAATCCTTCTCTCAATAAATTCACACCCACTAAAACATCAATTTCTCCTAATCTAAGCTGACGAAGGATTTCAACCCTTTCTAAAGCATCCACCTCACTATGAATATATTTTGATTTAATGTTGATGCGTTGTAAATATTTATCCATTTCCTCAGCCATTCTTTTAGTAAGTGTGGTTACTAAAACTCTATCTCCTTTAGTCACTCTATTATCTATTTCTTCTAACAAATCATCTATTTGATTGAGTGATGGGCGAACTTCAATGGGTGGTTCTAATAATCCTGTTGGTCTAACTACTTGTTCAATAACTACACCACCAGTTTTTTCTAATTCATAATTACCCGGAGTTGCACTTACAAAAATGGTTTGACCAATAATATTTTCGAACTCATGAAAATTTAATGGTCTATTATCTAGGGCTGATGGCAAACGAAAACCATAATCAACCAAATTCAATTTTCTACTTCTATCACCTCCATACATACCTGCAACTTGCGAAATGGTTTGATGACTTTCATCTACCATCAAAATAAAATCTTTTGGAAAATAATCTAGCAAACAATAAGGTCTTGTTCCTGGTTTTCGTCTATCAAAAAAACGAGAATAATTTTCAATGCCTGTGCAGTAGCCTAATTCACGAATCATTTCTAAATCGTATTCCACTCTTTCTTTTACACGTTGTGCCTCTACACGTTTTCCAATACTAGTAAAATATTCATATTGCAAACGCATTTCATCTTGTATTTCATGAATCACCTGTTGCAATACATCTTTAGGAGCTACATATAAGTTTGCAGGAAAAATAGCAGCATTTTCTAAAGTGCCAATTCGTTTGCTGGTTTCTTTTTCAAGAGTTTCAATTTCTTCAATTTCATCACCAAAAAAAGTAATTCTATAAGCATAATCAACATAAGGCAAATTAATATCAACTGTATCTCCTTTAACTCTAAAAGTTCCTCTGCTCCAATCACCCTGACTTCTATTATACAAAGCATTTACAAGAGCATGAAGAAAAGCTTGACGAGGAAATTGTTGTCCTTTTTCAATTCTAATAATACCATTCTCAAACTCAACAGGATTGCCCATTCCATAAATACAACTTACAGAAGCCACCACAATAATATCTCTTCTTCCACTTAACAATTCTGCTGTGGCTTGTAAGCGGAGTTTATCTAACTCTTCATTAATATTTAAATCTTTTTCAATGTAAGTATCACTCACAGGCATGTAAGCTTCTGGTTGATAATAATCGTAATAACTTACAAAATATCCAACAGCATTATCTGGAAAAAATTGTTTAAACTCACCATATAATTGAGCTACTAAAGTTTTGTTATGCGTTAAAACTAGAGTGGGTCTCTGAACTTGCTGAATAACATTAGCCATGGTAAACGTTTTACCACTACCTGTTACTCCTAGCAATGTTTGATATCTTTCACCATCATAAATGCCTTGCACCAATTGAGCAATTGCAGAAGGTTGGTCTCCACTTGGTTGATATGGTGCTTGAAGTTGAAACGGCATGATTACAAAGAAACAAACTAAAACTGATTTTTAATTTGAAAGATGTGTTAATGAATTGAGTTCAATGAATAAAATTTTGTATTATTGTAACACATCATGCAGCGATTCATTAAAGAATTTATTATTCAAAAAATTGGCAACAATTTTAGGAAAAAAAGTGCCCATAAACCCATTAGTAATTATGATATTGCTAAAGAGTTTGTCCGATTTAGGGTATCTGTATTTTATTTATTTAAAGATATTTTTTACATCAGTTTAGGAATCGTTTCTGCAGGCTTTGGATTAAAAGGGTTTTTACTACCCAATAACTTTATTGATGGTGGTGCAACAGGTATTTCATTATTAATTTCTTCGGTTACTTTATTTTCTTTTCCTGTGCTCATTGTGCTCATCAATATCCCATTTGTTTATATGGGTTATAAACAATTAAGTAAAGGGTTTGCAATAAAAAGTTTTATTGCCATTCTTGCTTTAGCAATTGTAGTGGCTACTGTTGACTACCCTATTATTACCTCAGATAAATTATTAGTGGCTGCATTTGGTGGCTTCTTTCTTGGTGCAGGAATTGGATTATCTATTAGAGGAGGAGGAGTAATTGATGGTACAGAAGTGTTATCTATATACATTAGTAGAAAAACTGGATTAACCATTGGCGATATTCTGCTTTTTGTAAATATTATTATTTTTAGTGTGGCTGCTTATTTACTTTCTGTTGAAACAGCTTTGTATTCTATTCTAACTTATTTGGCAGCTTCAAAAACTGTAGATTTTATTGTTGAAGGTGTGGAAGAATATACTGGTGTAACCATAATTTCATCTCATGCTTCAGAAATTAAAAAAATGTTGACTGATACTTTGGGTAGAGGATTTACTGTTTATCAAGGCAAAAGTGGATTTGGTAGAAGAGGAGAAAATTCATTAGCTGCTGATATTATTTATACTGTTATTACTCGTTTAGAGATTGCACGTTTGCAAGCTGAAGTTGAAAAAATTGACCCCAATGCATTTATGGTTATGAGTAGTGTTAAAGACACTAAAGGAGGTATGATTAAAAAACGACCATTGGTGAAAGATTAATGAATTCCTCATTTCGAGAGAGGTAACGAACGAGAAATCTTATAGTTCAAATAAATAGATTTCTCATTCCGACAGAATCGGAATTC
>JAGXRG010000048.1 GCA_018335935.1 Chitinophagaceae bacterium
TAATGGTTAATGGTTAATGGTTAATGGTTAATGGTTAATGGTTAATGGTTAATGGTTAATGGTTAATGGTTAATGGTTAATGGTTAATGGTTAATGGAAAACGATAAGGCCTTAATTAGATTATAAATTATTAAAGAAATAAATAATAATCTTTTAGTAATTCTTTTAATTCTGAACTATATTCTCCATTCGATTCTTTAATGACTATTTCTGAGCTTAATACTTCCTTATTAATTTTTGAAATAATAATTACAGACCTAAAAAAATCATGAGCTGAAGATTGCTTGAATCGAATAATTTGGTTTTCAAACAAACACATTTCATTAGCAATTTTAAGAAAAGTACTTTCAACAGAATAAGGTATCAATACAAAAAATAAGCCTTCTGGTTTAAGCAATTCATTTACCTTATTTAATAATTCGAAAAAGCTTAAACTAGTACTATGTAATGCTAAATTTCTTTTATCATTTGTACTTTTTAAATCTTTTGCATAAAATGGAGGATTACTAAAAATCAAGTCATACCTCTGATCTGACTTGAAGAAACGTATATCATCATTAAGTAATTTAATTCTATTTTCAAATTCAACAGCATCAATATTTTGCTGAGCTTGTTTAAATGCATCAGAATCTATTTCAATAGTATCAACTGTAGATTCAGTATGCTTTTGAGCAAACATTAAACTCAATAAACCCGTGCCAGTTCCAATATCTAAGGCAAGAGGATATTTGTTAGAATCAGAAGCAATAATGGCACCAAATAAACAAGCATCTGTGCAAACTTTCATGGCACATTGGTCTTGTTGAATAGTAAATTGCTTAAACTTAAAAAATGAATTGGACATAAGTTTTTCAAAAAAAATCCCCCGAAATAAATTTCGAGGGATTTGAGTAATTGTTAGTTGTGGTTTTAGAAAATATATCTAATACCAAATTGAGCTTGCCATACATCTGAAACAAAGCTACCTTTTCTGTATGTAGAATAATTTAAACTGTTATTAACAGCTTGCATTCTAAACACTGGTAATCCAGAAGTATTGTCTAACGCTCTAAATGATAATGGTGAAGCTTGATTGATTACATAAGAAACACCAGATTGTGGGTTTATTAAGTTACCTACATTGAAGATATCAGCACGTAATTGAATAGTATGTCTGTTTCCTCCAACATTTTTGAATAATTCTACAACACCTGAAATATCGAATCTGTTTACAACAGGCATTATAACACCATTTCTTTGAGCATACTCACCTCTTCTTGAGCTTAAGTATTTATCTTGAGAAATGTATTTTTCAAAAGCTGCAGCTTGCATAGCTTGAGTTTGCAATACACCACCAACTGTATAATTTTCAAATTTCATTGTTTGAACCTGAGCAGCAGTTGGAATAAACATTAAGTCGTTTCCAAAAACTCCATCTCCATTCATATCACCATTATAGGTATAAGAGAAGTTACCCCAGTTGCTACCTTGATAGAAGATTGAGAATCCAACAGCTACATTTTTAGAAATTTCAGTTCTGTAGTTTAGGTTACCAATTAATCTATTTCTAGTATCATTATCGCTAAAAGAAATATCTGGATCATTGTTACCTCTTACAGTTCTTTTTCCAGTCCAGCTAGAAGAAGCAATAGAACCTGCTGATTCAAAATCACGAGTATAACCAAAATTGTAAGCAACCATCCAACCAAATCCTTTAGATTTCATTGGTTTCTCTAATTTTAAAGTACCCATAAATCCTCCACCAAAAGTTCCACTCTTCATTACAATAGCATCAGATAATTTAGAATTGATTCTGATATTACTTACAGAAGGTGTAGAAACTCCAGATAAAGTATTTGTAGTTGGATTTAAAGTACCATTAGCAACTGCTCCAAATCTTGGTCTGTTATCAGGACCAACTAAGAAGTTTGTTGAAGAAGGAATTAAATTAGCATTGTAATAGAAAATATTGCTTACATATTGAGAGAATAACCCTTCAATTGAACCAATAATTCCACCACCTAATTTAGCATCAACAGCTAAGTTAGCTCTGAAAACTTGTGGGAATCGGAAATTCTCTTCTGTTGTTGCAATGTTGTAAGAAGGTGCAGGTTTTCCAGGCACTGCAGGTGCTAATCCATATCCAACAATTGGTTTTGCTGGCGTATTAGGATTAAATGGAATTTGTGTTGCAGTTGGTCCTGTAGTTGTACCATTACCAAATGAACCAGTGTAGTTTACATCTGCATTTAACACACCATTATTACCCATTTGATTGCTGATATATACAAATGGAGGACGACCAGTAAATAAACCAGCACCACCACGTATTTGAACAGATTTATCACCATTAACATCATAGTTAAATCCTATTCTAGGGTTAATCATGATTTTATAACCAGGTAATTTAGATGTACTTAATTTAGTAGCAGCACCTTTTTCATTTTTAAAGCTCATTTGATCTACTTCAGTATTCACAAAACCGTTGTTTGCAAAGAATGGAATATCGAAACGAACACCATAGGTTACACTAAATTTATTATTAACATCATATTCATCTTGAAGATATAAACCAATGCTTCTTGCTTTAGTTGTTACTAACCAAGGTTCGCCACTAGGTAAATTACTCCAAGTTGCAGAATAACCTCTTAAAGGAACTGGGCTTGTTGTTGCATTTGGATTTGCAATGTAAGCATTAGCTGCTGTGTAAAAGTCTGTTAAGTTATTAAAAGTATAAATACCATTAATTCTTGGAGTAAAACCATTTGTATAAGTAAAGCTTTCATATGCTAAGCCCATAGAAATTGTGTGTTTGCCTTTATAAACTGTTAAGTTATCGCTAAACTGCCAAGTATCAGTATTTAATACGTTGTTAGGTGTGAAAGGATCTACACCAAAAGTTAAATATGATTGCCCTGTACCGTTTTGAATATCAACTGTTGGAAAAGATTTTCCTTTAATTCCTCTGTAATCTCTATTAGCAGTATATCCAAAAATAATTTCATTACTTACTTTATTGCTAAAACGACTGTTTAATTGAGCAACTATACCAGTAATATCATTATTAATTTCGTAACGAGAGTTAGCAAATGATAATGCATTAGCACTATTTCTTGCACCACCAATAGAGTTTGAATTACTAATTGGCACATCTCTGTTAGAACGAAGATAGTTACCACGAACACTTAATTTATGAACATCACTAATATTCCAATCAAATCTAACTACAGCTTTATCACTAGATGTTAAAGAGTTATAGTTTTTATATCCACCAGTTTCATAGCCAAATTTTGAAGAAAGAAAACTTGTTAATCCATTGATTTCTGCTTCTTGAGTTGGAGTTACAAGGTTATTTAAAACCATTGCAGATGTTACCCCTGGATCGTTTCTTCTTTCTGCTTCAAAGTTAGCAAAATAGAATAATTTATTTTTAATAATTGGACCACCAAAACTTGCACCATATTGTTTTACATCAAAGTCTGTTACAACAACATTATCTTGACCTTTGATTGTACTTTTTCCTACTAAAGATTGATTTCTTGTATTGTAGAAAGCTGTTCCATGAACTGTATTTGTACCACTTTTTGTAACAGCATTAATACTTGCACCAGTGAAACCAGCATCTCTTAAATTATATGGAGATAAGTTAATAGCTACTTCTTGAATTGCATCTAATGAAATTGGAGTCGAATTCGTTTGGCTACCATTTAATGCTTGTAAACCAAATGAATTGTTGAAGATAGAACCATCAAGAGTAAAATTAATTGCTCTATTATCGGCACCACCAAAAGAAGTACCAAAACCTTGGTTAGGACCACTTAATTGTGGAGTAAATCTTACCATGTCGGTAATACTTCTGCTTAATGTTGGCATAGAACTAATTAATTGAGCACTTAAATTAGTAGATGCTCCTTTTCTATCCTTTGAAATTAAAGCTCCTTTTCTTGCAGTAGCAGTTAATACAACTTCTTTAAGTTCGCCTTTTGTATCAGCCATTCTTACATCAACTGTTGTTGGTTCACCTAATTGTACAAAAATGTCGCTAGTTACTTCTTCTTTAAAACCTACATAACGAATAGTAACTTTGTAAGGACCCCCAACACGAACGCCAGGTAAATAAAAATTACCCGTTTTGTTAGAAACAGTAGAATACTTTGTTCCACTTGGTTCATGAATTGCTTCTACTGAAGCTCCTTGTAAAGAACCTCCAGCTATGTCTCTTACAACACCAGTAATTGTACCTGAAGTTACCTGAGCAAAAACACCCATGGGTAAAAACAGAATAGCAATGATTGCTTGAAAAAATCTTTTCATACTCATAAAATTAATTTAGTGCAGCAAAGTAAAGCGTTTATGTGCTTATAACAATAACATTATATTAACAATTTATAACTTTTTTATAAAAAAATTATGATGTGTTTAATGTACACATTTGTTTTAAAAAAAAACGAAATAAAAAAGGCTTCACTAATGAAGCCTTTAAATTATATATCCTAAGTTATTAAATTATTTTGCTGGTTGACTTGGAGCAGGAATAGTTACAGAATTTGCTGGGGGTAACTGAGAGGCAGGAGCTGGAGCATTTGCTGCTGGTGGAGTAATGTTTTTTAAGGTTTTTGAAGCATCATCAGATAACCCATTACCACTATTTAAGAACAAAGTTGAAAGCATAGATAATATTGCAATAGCTGCTGCAAATATCCATGTACCTTTTTCTAAAACATCTGTTGTTTGTTTTACTCCCATCAGTTGATTACTTAAACCACCAACATTACCTGCTAATCCTCCACCTTTTGGATTTTGAATTAACACAATAAAACCAAGCACTACAGATGCTATTACTATTAAAATTACAAATACTGTTGTCATTTATATACCTTTTAATTCTTGAATTTTGGTTGCGAAATAAGATGATTTATTGGGAATTAAAAAACTTAATTTAATATAAAGCTGAATTGCCTTATCAGTTTTGCCTTGTTTAGCAAAAACTTCTGCCATGGTTTCTGTTACAATTTCTTTTGATTCATTGCTGTTTAATGCAATGTTTTGAATGGTTTTGTTCAATTCCTCATCCTCTTCAAAAACAATATTTTCTGGTTTTATGCCTTTCATTTTTTTAAGCCAGTCAGTAAACTTTAACATTTTAGTCGTTAGCTTATCATGTGGCTCTTTGTTAAAATCGAACTGAATGCCTTGAGATGCAAAATAATCAATTGTATAATAAGGTTCAGCCTCAAATGGTAATTTGGCTTTTTCATCAATTGGCTTTTCCCAATTAGCTTTTAAGGTTGTTAAATCTAATGATGGTGCTATTTTTTCTTTATTCTCACCTTCTTCAAAACTATTTGCCTCTTTACTTTCTTCATTAGAACTACTAATTTCAGCAGTAATTACTTCTATTTTGGTTTCTGGAATTGCTTCCAAAACAGAAATAGTTTTATCAATACTATTATACAATTCCTTAACATGTTCTACTGTAGGAATTGAGAAGTTTGGAATAAAAACTTCTGTGTAAGAGAGCTCTTTTTCGGTTTGTTCTTGATTTAATGGAGGAATAATGTTTTCGACTTCGAGAGGCTTATCTATTGAATGAATATCACTTTCTACAACTGTGGGTTTAAAAATGGGCTGAGTGGCAGCTTCTATGCCTTTATATTCAAAGTTGCCAGCATCTAACTTTATTTCTGAAAGTTGATATTGAAACCACCTAGAATTATTAAAAAACAAACTAGCTTTTTGGGTTTGATCTTTTACATGAATGCTGTTTTCTTTTTTTAGCTTAGCAACTAATAAGAGTTGTGCAGGTGCAAAGTATGGATGATGCTGAATTAATTGCTCCAATTCTGCTTGTTCTGCAGTTTGTAACTCTCCTTTACCAGTAACATAAAAAACTGTATCAGCTAATTGTTTATTCATTCCTAATCATTTACCAGTTAGAAAATATTTTATTAAATATCTCATCTGTTATGGTGGGTATAATCTCTTTATCTAACAATTGAGCTTCGGCCTGTTGTAACGATAAAGAAGCATTATAATCGAAATTACGGGTTACATCAAATTCTTGCGTTTTATTTTCAACATTATCTTTCAACACAATATGCACGGTTACTGTTAGTCTATTTGTTTGTGTTTGAGAATTACTGATGCCGACTGTTTGAGAAGGATCATAATTGCTGATATAACCAGATAAAACATAATGAGCTTCAGCATTATTAGTTCTTAATAATTTAGTCTGATTAACTATTTTTTGTTGAATTTTATCAGTTAGCTTAACACTCATTTGAGGATTAATATATCTTGCTTTATTCTCTATAAAACCAATTCTAATTGTTTTATATTTAGAATAATCAACTGATACATCTCTGAAAGAGTAAACTCCACAAGAAGTAACAAGTACAAAAAATAAAAAAATTAAGACATTCTTGAATAAATACTTCACAAGACTTTTTTTGTAAATATGACTGTAAATATTGAAGATAATCTGTATTGTGTAAAAATAATTTTTGTATACTAAATTTATTAGTATATTTGTGCCAAATTTATTAGCCATGAGTTATGCTGGAAAAAACTTTCGTTATTTACGTAAACTTAAAGGTTTAACACAAGAAGAATTTGCCAATAAAATAGATGTTAAACGATCATTAATTGGTGCCTATGAAGAAGAAAGAGCCGAACCTAAATTAGAAGCCATGGAAAGGGTTTGCAAGATGTTTAAAATTACTTTAGACGATTTAATTTTAAAAGATTTATCCACTCCAAAAGCCAATAATTATTTAGAGGAAAGAAGGAATTTAAAAATGGAATCTACCAAAACTGGTATCATTCATTTTGTTCCTCAGAAAGCAACAGCAGGTTATATGTCGGGTTATGAAGATCCAGATTTTTTAGATGAATTAAATACTTTTACATTACCCATGCTTACCCCTGGCAATTATAGAGCATTTGAAATTATAGGTGATAGTATGATGCCTACTCCTAGTGGTAGTGTAATTGTTGGTGAAAAGGTAAATGATATTGATGAAGTAAAAACTTCAAACACCTATGTTGTATTATCTAAGAATGATGGTATAGTTTATAAAAGAGTTTTAAAAAATAATAAAGCAAAAAATAAAGTAACATTGGTTAGCGATAATCCAAGTTATGAACCGTATCAAATAAATACAGACGACTTATTAGAAATGTGGAAAGCGGTTTATATTTTACAAAAAGCAGGTAATATTCAAAGGTGGGATGTTAATCAACTTGCAGGAATTGTAAATAACTTACAACAACAAGTTGCTGATTTACAGAAGAACATAAATTAAACAAAAAAAACAACAAATAAATTGTTGTTTTTTGAAAAATTTAACCCTACCTTTAGGTTCATATCAGTTGCAGCAATGCAACTCCATTAAGCAGGTGATATTTCCTGTTTTGCAAAGTGAGGAAGAGAGTATCTCCCTCACTTTCTCTTTTAGCTCAATATACTTCTACTAATTACTATTCTTTGTACTTCACTAGTTCCTTCATAAATCTGAGTAATCTTTGCATCACGCATTAAACGTTCAACATGATACTCTTTAACAAAGCCATACCCACCATGTATTTGAACAGCTTCTACAGTCACCCACATGGCAGCTTCGCTAGAAAATACTTTAGCCATACTACTGCTTAAATCGTAGTTTAAACCATTATCTTTTTCCCATGCAGCTTTTAAGCATAATAAACGTGCAGCTTCTATTTTTGTAGCCATATCTGCCAACTTAAATTGAATAGCTTGATGTTGAGAGATTTCTTTGCCAAATGCTTTTCTTTGTTTTGAATATTTCAATGCTAACTCATATGCACCACTTGCAATTCCTAAGGCTTGAGAAGCAATACCAATTCTACCTCCTGCAAGTGTTTTCATTGCAAATTTAAATCCAAATCCATCCTCTCCTATTCTATTAGCTTTTGGTACTTTAACATCGTTAAACATTATACTATGAGTATCGCTTCCACGAATTCCTAATTTATTTTCTTTTGCTGCAACAGTAACGCCTGGCCAGTTTTTTTCTACTATTAAACAGTTAATACCTTTATGTCCTTTTGCAGGATCAGTTTGTGCAATTACTAAATAAACAGATGCAGATGAACCATTGGTAATCCAGTTTTTGGTTCCATTTAATAAATAATAATCGCCTTTATCTTCAGCAGTTGTTCTTTGAGATGTAGCATCACTACCAGCTTCTGGTTCACTCAATAAAAATGCACCTATGTATAATTCTCCATCTTTTTTGCCCTGAGCTAATGGTGTTAAATATTGTTGTTTTTGTTCTTCTGTACCAAATGATTCTAATCCATAACAAACTAAACTATTATTTACACTTACACATACACTTGTGCTAGCATCTATTTTACTAATTTCTTCCATAGCTAAAACATAGCTAACGGTATCTAACCCACTTCCACCATAATCAGGACTCACCATCATTCCCATAAAACCCAAGTCGGCTAATTTTTCAATTTGCTCTTTAGGAAATCTTTGAAGTTCATCTCTTTCAATTACACCTGGTAAACAATCATTGATGGCAAAATCACGTGCAGCTTTTTGAATCATTAACTGCTCTTCTGTAAAAACAAAGTCCATATATTAAAATTTTGTTGGCAAATGTAAGCTAACAACTGTTAGTTGAAAAATTATACTATACTCTTTTCTACAAACTTTCTTCCTAACCAATATACTACAGCAGTAAAAAAAGGTGCAGTTGCTACGTCTACTGTGTAGTGTATATGTTGTAGAAGAACCATAATTCCTATGCAAATAGCTGCAATTAGTGTTAATTTTTTAAACAATGATTTTTTTAAACAAAAACTCATGAGTAGAATAGTTGCAGTATGACCAGAATAAAAGAGATCTTTAGTAATAAATACTCCATCATAAAAAGTTTTATTAATTAAAGGATCAACTAAAGGAATTAAATCTCGTGGAGGATCTAATGGAACAAGATAAATGGTAAGCATTCTCGAGAACATTAAAAAAATATAACACCATAAAAAAGTAATGAATATTGATGGATCTTTTATAGCTCGAAAAATAAACAGCATTACACTTAACCAAATGATTGCAAAAACAGGAATTGATACATCTATACTTGGAATTTGATTCAATAACCAGTCGTTCAATACAATTCCTTTTCGCTGTTCAATGTAATTAAGAAAAGTTGAGAAAAGGAGTAGAATTAAGAATAGAATAAAACTTCCAATAATAACTTGGACTCTAAATCTTTTGTTTGCCCAATAGTATTTCCAACTATTGCTGATTTCTTCAAAAACTCTTGTATTCATTAAATATTATCCATTTATTTTTTTATTTGCCCAATCTAACACCAATTTAAATTGTTCTTGTTTGGTAATACGACTATTGTCTAAAACCACAGCATCATCTGCTTGTTTAAGTGGACTAAAATCTCTGTTACTATCAATAAAATCTCTTTGTTGCAAATTTTGTTTCACTTCTTCTTTTGTAGAAGCAATTCCTTTTTCTTGCAACTCTTTATATCTTCTTTCAGTTCTTACATCAACATCTGCTGTAACAAATATTTTGAGTTCTGCATTTGGAAACACAGTGGTTCCAATATCTCTACCATCCATAACAATTCCTTTTTCATCACCCATTAATTGTTGTTGAGCTATTGCAAACTCGCGTACAGCCTTGTTTGCAGCAACTATGCTTACATTATCATTTATAATTTTTTCTCTAATTTTTTGTTCAACATTTGTATTGTTCAAATGAATGAATGATTTTTTTTGAATAGAATCATAAACAAATTTTAAATGAATTTGTTCTAATGCCTTATTTACTTGAATAGGGTCTTCAACATTAATTTGATGTTGTAAAAAGTACAATGTAATAGCTCTATACATAGCCCCACTATCAACAAAAATATAATCTAATTCTTGTGCTAGTTGTAATGCTAAAGTACTTTTACCACAAGACGAGTATCCATCTATTGCTATAACAATTTTCTTCATGTCAATTTTTATTGCTCAAAATAAGCCAAGCTACTGCCCACCCATTCTTTGTTTTGATTATACCTAACACCTATCATTTTTCCTTTACTTAATCTGGCCAAATTGCAAACAGCTTCTGGTCTATTAGCATCTTTATCCCAAAAATAAAAGACTCTAATTTCTGCTTTGGCAAAGCCATCAGGTGATGCAATAACATCTGCATACTGAACTTTTTGTTGTAGAATCCAATTTTCTGGGTCTATAATTTTTGTAATATCATCAATGGTTACATCAATAATTACTCCTTGTCCAGCAAAAGAAAACAATGGTTTCAAAACGTAATTGTTTAAATCGTTAGGCAATTGCTTTAACTCGTTTAAAAAATAAGTTTTAGGTACAAATGGGTGATGAATAAATGGCAAAGTGTATTTACTAATTCTATAAAACCAATTGGGATGTGGTAACCACTCTACATTAAGATTTTTGAATAAAATTTTTCCTTTTTCTTTTAACTCTGCTGACTGTTGTTGCAAATCATCGAAAATAATTCGATTGTAAATTCTATGAATTGGAGTTTTTACTCCTTCGTTTATATAAAATAAATTATTATTTTCTTCAATGAGCTCTGAAAGACAAACTGATTTAATGCCCACTAAACTTTGAGTGTTATAAAAATCTATTCTTGTTTTTTGCTGATGTGGCAATATTTCTAGAAGCACAACATTTACAGGATTAAAATCAGCAAGTATAATACGCTTAAGTTTTGTTACATATGAATGGTTAGTATTTCCATTGAGAAAAACAGAAAAATTATTTGGAATATTAAAATGAGCTCTCATGTTTTTATCTTGAAAATATTGAAATGCAAAAAGTGTTGGGAAGCCTTGCATTTCTATTAATTGAGGCTCTAATTCTCCATCTTCATTTTTGCATACACCAAAATCAAAAACAAAAAACTCACATTTATCATTTTCATTAGGCACCCTTAATTCTTTTGGAATAGCTTGTTCAGTTTTATGCTTAAAATTCTCATCAACAATAATATCTACAATACTTTCGCAAGTATCTAATAATTTATTTTTAAATTGTTTATCAACAAATACTGGAGTTTCGGCTATTCTATAATCTAAAGCATTAGGCACTAAATCACTCTCTAATGCTTGTACATATTTTTGATATTGTTCAATAGTAAATTCTTGATTATATTTTTTTCTTAACTGTTCTATCATATTTAAAAATTAATCTTTCCACAAATGAGGAAATAAAATAATGGCTAATGCAATTACCATTCCATTCAATAGCATTAATAAACCTGTCATCTCCCAAAATCCTTCTTGTATTACACTACTAAATGCAACAGTAGATATTTTCATCAATAATAATAATTGAGGAATGATGATTGGCAAACCCATGATAGCCATTAAAGAAGCCTGTTGCTTGGCTTTTGCAGCAATTGCAGCTAAAAATGTAAACAATAAACTTAAGCCAGTACCACCCAAAAGTGTTATTAACACAAACTTATAAATATGTGTAAAGGGATTTTCTAAAAACACAATAAAAATCAGTAAAGACAATACCGACATTAGCATCATTAAAACAGCATTATACAATAATTTTGCTACAATAAATTCTCGAGCACCAACAATTGAATAATAATAAATCATTCTACTATGACTTTCTGCTAAAAAACTTTTTGCAACCGCATTTATACAAACAAATAACTGTACAATCCAAAACAATCCATTCCAAACATTTTCTTCTGGTTGTCCCATGGCTAAATAAACTACTAAGGTTGTACTAATCACATATAGAACAATTCCATAAATAGTATACTGATTTCTTGTTTCTAACAAAAAATCTTTTCGTATCAATGTTTTAATTTGTTGGCTATTTAAAGAAAACATGTAGCGAAAATAAGTGAACCTTTAAATACTTAATTATTTACTTGAAGTTTGGTAAGATGATACGCTATAAATTTCATTCTCTTATTTTTGCTCAAATTTTAAATCATGAGTAAAAAAGCATATATTTTTCCTGGTCAGGGTTCGCAGTTTGTTGGAATGGGCAAAATATTATTTGAACAAAGTGAAGATGCAAAAAAAATGTTTCAATCAGCGAATGAAATATTAGGTTTTGATATTGCAAAAATTATGTTTGAAGGTACCATAGAAGATTTAAAAGAAACAAAGGTTACACAACCTGCTGTTTTTTTACATTCAACAATAGCTTTTTTAACTCAACACAACCTTAAACCAGATATGGTTGCCGGCCATTCATTAGGAGAATTTTCTGCTTTAGTGGCAAATAAAGTATTAGGCTTTGAAGATGCTTTAAAATTAGTAAGCATTAGAGCTTTAGCCATGCAAAAAGCTTGTGAAACTACTCCAAGTACAATGGCTGCTGTATTAGCATTGGCTGATGATAAGGTTGAAGAAATTTGTAACGAAATACAACAAAACGATAATGAAATTGTTGTTGCTGCCAATTATAATTGTCCTGGTCAATTGGTGATTAGTGGTTCTATTAAAGGCATAGAAATTGCTTGTGAAAAAATGAAAGCTGCAGGTGCCAAAAGGGCTTTAGTTTTACCTGTTGGTGGAGCATTTCATTCTCCATTAATGCTACCTGCCAAAGAAGAATTAGCTGCTGCCATTGAAGCTACTCATTTCAATACTCCAATTTGTCCTATTTATCAAAATGTAGTAGCTGCATCAGTTACAGATCCAAAAGAAATAAAAGCAAATTTAATTGCTCAGTTAACCGGTGCTGTTAAATGGACGCAATCTGTAGAAGCTATGCATAGAGATGCTGCAACTCATTTTATTGAAGTTGGTCCTGGTAAAGTGTTACAAGGATTGGTTCAAAAAATTATTAAAGATGTAACTGTTGAAGGGATAAGTTAATAGTTTTTAGTAGTAAGTCTTTAGGAAAAATTAAACTATATTCTATTGACTTAGGACTATCAACTCTTTTAAGTAAAAAACATATAGCTTAATAAAATTGCAGTAATAATACCTACCAAATCTGCTAAAAGCATTGCTGTTATGGAGTATCGTACATTTTTAACAGCAATTGATCCATAATAAATAGCAATGATATAAAAAGTTGTATCGCTGCATCCTTGCATTACACTACTTAATCTTCCAGGAAAAGAATCTACACCATAAGTTCTAATAGTATCTACCATCATTCCTCGAGCTCCACTCCCACTTAGTGGTCTAACTAAGGCTGTTGGTAATGCTTCAACAAATCTGGTGTCAAAACCCATCAATACAAAAACATTTTTCATCCCTAAAAGAATAACATCAAAAGTTCCACTTGTTCTCAACATACTAATGGCCACTAACATTCCAACCAAATAAGGAATTATTTTAATTGAAGTATTAAAACCTTCTTTTGCTCCATCAACAAAAGAATCAAAAACATCTATTTTTTTATATACTCCACCTAATACTATAAGTAAAATAATGAGCACTAAAATTCCATTTCCTAAAGCACTTGAAAATCCATCTACATGTTCTTTAGAGAGTTGATGAACATATAAAACCAATGCAAGAATAATTGCACTAATACCCATAACCCATGCAAGTATGGCTGGTTGTAATAAATTTATTTTTTGTTTAATAGAAACAATAATCATAGCTGCAACTGTTGCAATAAAAGTTGTAATTAAACAAGGAATAAAAATATCTGTAGCATTGGCAGCACCCATTTTACTTCTAATGGCAATAATACTTACCGGAATTAAGGTTAAACCAGCAGCATGTAAACTCAAAAACATAATTTGAGCATTTGAGGCTCTGTCTTTATCGGGATTTAATTCTTGCAAACTTTGCATGGCTTTAATTCCAAAAGGTGTTGCAGCATTATCTAAATTCAACAAGTTTGCAGAATAGTTCAACATCATATGTCCAAAAGCAGGATGATCTTTGGGTACCTCAGGAAAGAGTTTAGAAAAAAATGGGCGAATAACTCTTGACAAAAATCTTATTCCACCTGCTTTTTCAGCTATACTCATTAACCCCATAAACAAAGCCATTATACCAATTAATCCAATACAGATATCAACAGCATCTTTACATGTTGTTAAAATACCATTTGCCTGTTGTTCTTTGCTTACTATAAATTCATTATCGTTTAGTTTATAATACTTATCGTTACCAAGTTTAACTTCAGATTTGTTAATTAATTCATTTGCTATATTAAGTGGTAAAGCTTTTTGTTCAATGGCTCTTGAATACAAAGTATCACCTTGTTTGCCAATAACCATCTGAGAAAATATCTTAGGATGATAGCCTAAGAAAAATTGAAATCCAGCAACAACTATTGCTACAATAATAAAAGCACTCCAGATTCGGCTTAATGCCATGTGATGAATTTAAGGTTGAGGCACTAAAGTTAAAAGTTTAGTTCGTTTAGCAAAATAAAAAAGTCAGCAACCATATTGATTGCTGACTTTTATAATTGAATTCTTAAAACTAAAACTTAAAGCCTACACCTAATTGTATTTGCTGACTTTTCCATTTATTACTTTCACTTAAATCGTTAATATTATTAAGTCCCACTGCATATCTACCATAGATTCTTAAATATTTAAAATTAAGTTGTGCACCACCAACCATGGCAAAATCTGATGATTTAAATGCCTCACGATTATCAATTAATCTGTTATCGCTTTTATTTAACAGAAAACTATATTGAGGCCCTACATTTAATATTAAAACCTTAGCCACTTTATATCTAAACAAAATAGGTATGGTTAAATAATTTAAATTAACACTACTATTTTGAAAAGTATAGGGTAAGGTACCGCCACTATTTTCTGATTGTGTTTGAGAAAATAAAAACTCTGGCTGAATACCTACTTTTTTATTAAAATCTAATTCCATAAACAAACCACCCTGAAAGCTAAGTTTGTAGCCATCTTTAAATGATTGTCCATCTATTTTAGTGATGTTGGTTCCAGCTTTAATTCCAATATTAGCATCTTGGGCTATTGCAATGCCAGTAATTAATAAAAGAGTTGAAATTGATAAAATAAGTTTTTTCATAATTGTATTTTTATTTCAGACACCAAAATTGCAGTATAAGTTTAAATCAAATACTTCCTAGTTTACTTTTTAACATTTTATAACAAAATATTTCTAAGCAGTATATTGCAGCAATCAACAAAATATTATGAAAAAAATATTTGTTTTATTAATACTTATTTTAAATGGATTTATAGTATTAGCTCAGCCTAGCTTTATTAAAGATAGCTTGGATAGTTATGTACAAGAAGGAATTAAAGATTGGAGTATTCCAGGATTAGCTGTTTCTATTGTTCATAACAACGAAGTGGTTGTGAATAAAGGTTTTGGTGTGAGGAATATTCTCTCTAATGAACCAGTAGATGAGAACACTTTATTTATTATAGCAAGTAATAGTAAACTCTTTACAGGAACTGCTTTGGCTAAACTTGAATACGAAAAAAAACTTTCTCTAGATGACAAAATCATAAAATATTTTCCAGATTTTAAATTATACAATGCAACATCAACAAGTTTAGTTACCATAAAAGACATGTTAAGCCATAGAATTGGCACTAAAACATTTCAAGGCGATTTCACATTTTGGAATAGTGCATTAACAAGATCTCAAGTGATGCATAAAATGAGATTATTAAAACCTTCAACCGATTTTAGATCCAGTTACGGATATTGTAATAGTTGTTTTTTAACTGCTGGAGAAGTAATACCAAAAGTTACAAAAAGTTCTTGGGAAAAATATGTATACGATAGTTTAGTAGTGCCATTAAACATGTTTAGAACTAAAACTCTAACTAATAATATTGCAGCTTTAGACAATATAGCTAGTCCTTATTCCAATTCATTTACAGGATTGTTAACACAACTACCTTATGACAATATTGACAATTTAGCTCCTGCTACCAGCATGGTAAGTTGTGTTAAAGACATGAGTAATTGGTTGTTGATGCAATTAGATAGTGGTAAATTGTATGGCAAACAAATTTTGCCATGGGCAGTAGTTGCAAAAACAAGAGATATTGTTACTCCTATTTCAAGTAGAAAAAGAGGTGCAACACATTTTACAGGATATGGTTTAGGATTATTTATGAGCGATTATCATGGAAAACAAATTTTTAACCATACTGGTGGAGCTGATGGTTTTGTAACCAGCACTTGTTTTATACCTGAAATTAATTTAGGTATTGCAGTTTTAACTAATAATGATAATCAAAATTTTTTTGAGATTTTAAGGTGGCAAATAATAGATGCTTATTTGAACTTGCCTTTCAATAATCGTAGCAAACAACAATTACAAAAATTTAAAGAAGACAATGAAAAGCAACTAAAAGAAATTAAAAATTGGAAAGCTAGAATTGTAAATAATAAACCTACACTTGCCTTAGAAAATTATATTGGCACTTACGAAAATGAATTATATGGAACAATTGAAATTTCAGTTAATGAGAATAATTTAAAAGTTAAATTTAATAGTCATAGAAATTTATCTGCTACAATGCAATACATGGATAATGATGAATGGATGATTACTTATAATCCAATTATGCTTGGAATTTTTTCTACCAAGTTTGAAATAGAAAATAAAAAAGTAAAAGCTCTTAATATTAAGGTGAGTGATTTTGTAGAGTACGATCCGTATTTATTTAAGAAAAAGTTGTAATATCTAAGTTGAGCCAGTTACCTGCATTTTTGAAAAGTAATTTTTCTTTGGTAGTTTTATCTAAATTCATTGATTCTATTAATTTTCCAGGATGAAGTTCACCAAGTGGAAAAGGATAATCACTTCCTAAACATATTTGTCCATCAGACATTAATTGGATTAAAAATTGAAGTGATGATTCATCATGAACCAAACTATCTAACCAAAATTTATCTAAATAATTTCTTGGATTTATTGCATTATCAATAGCAACCAAATCTGGACGTACATTAAAACCATGTTCAATTCTACCGATGGTAAAAGGAAAAGAACCTCCACCATGAGCAAAAGCCACTCTAAGTTTAGGAAATTTTTCAAATACTCCGCCAAAAATCATACTACATATAGCTCTTGAGGTTTCTGCAGGCATACCCACCAACCAAGGCAACCAATATTTTTCCATTTCTTTTTCTCCCATCATTTCCCAAGGATGAACAAACAAAGCACAACCCAACTTTTCTGCAGCAGCATAAAATGGAAAGAACATTTCATCATTTAAATTTCTTCCATTAATATTAGTTCCAATTTCTAAACCCGGCAATTGTAATTCAGTAATACATCGTTCCATTTCTTGAATAGATAAATCAATATCTTGAAGAGGAACCGTACCCAATCCAATAAAATGTTTTGGATGTTTATGAACAGAGTTGGCAATGTGATCATTTAAAAATCGAGCAGTTTCTAACCCATCTTTTGCTTTTGCCCAATAATTAAATAATACAGGGATTGTAGATAGTACTTGAACCGAAACCTCTGTATCTAACATTTCTTGTAAACGAACATCAACATTAAAGCAATTGTTTTCTACCACTCTAAAAAGCTTGTCGCCCTTCATCATACAAGCTTTACAATTTCTATGTTCAAGATGAATAAAATCGCCATAACCAAACTTCTGCATCCAATTGGGCATTTGCTCTGGCATAATATGAGTGTGTATATCAATCTTCATAAATCTGAATTAGTTAGGCAAGTCATCAAAAATATCAAATACATTATTATCAAAGCGAATTAGTTCTTACAATCTTCTTTATTTAATGATTTCAATCATGTTTTTTAATGATGTATCAACATATTTATTAGAAAAGAATAAAGTCTTTTTGCATAATGAAACTTTAGGTTATGATGAAGTTATATTTATGCCTTAGTTCACTAATACTTTCTCTACCATTAACTGCTCAGGAAAATAAAATAAGCCTCGACTTCTCTAATGTAATAAATACTAAAGATGCTTTAAAAGGTATTAACATTAGTACTTTTTTCCATTTTACTGAACATTTATCAGGTGGAGTTGAAGTGAATAGATTTTTTGGAAAAAAAATTTTAAGAAAAGATGTTGAGGTAGAAAATAAAATTGAAGAAATTGAACTTTCGGCTTGGGATTTTGACTGTAATTTTCATTATTCATTTAAAGTATCGAAACATCTAAAAGCCTATCCCATTTGGGGATTTAGTCATACTACAGAAATAGAAAAAAGAACTACAGAAAATCATGAAAACTCAACCCACTTTTGGTCGTATAATACAGGACTAGGTTTCATGTATCATTTTGGTAAAATCTCACCACATATTGAATATCTCTTCACTTGGGGTAAAACGAATCAAGAGTTTTTACTAGTTGGCTTTAGTTATGAGATAAACTTGAGTCATCATTAATAATAAAAAGTTATTAATTATTATCTGTAGAATATTTTAAAAGTCAGTGAATTTAATTTTTTTAGAATATCGCAATTCATTTTTTTAAGAAAAATTGGCTCATAGTTGGCGAAGTAACAATAATGAACTAAATTTAGTCGAATTAAAGTACCAATTATGGATACTAAATTAAATGTAAATTTTTATCAACGATTAGGCCGAGTTTTTTATGCAGTTGCTGCAAGTGATGCCAGCATACAGAAGGAAGAAATTAATAAATTAAAGCAGATATTAAGAGACGAATGGTTATCGGTAGATGATACTGTTGATGAATTTGGCACTGATGCTGCTTACCAAATTGAAGTAGTTTTTGATTGGTTATTAGAAAATGAGTACGATACCAAGAACACTTTAAAAGAGTTTGAAGAGTATGTAAAACATCATCAACATTTTTTTACAAAGGAAATTAAATACCTTATTTTAAAAACTGCTAATTCAATAGCTCATTCCTTCTTTGGTAAAAACAAATCTGAAGTTATTTTCTTAACCAGATTACAAGCAATTCTTTACAACTAAAATAATTATATATGAAAATGGTAGGCATTTGGATTGACAAACAAAAATCAATATTGGTAAAATTAAATGGTAAACAAGAAAAAGTTGAGACCGTGAATTCAGATTACGAGGGTAAAATAAGAATTGATGGAGAAACAAAACAATATACCCGATTAGGAAAACAAGTTTTTCCAAATGAAAAATCAAGAGAAGAAAAAAACAAACAAATTCTTAAAAAGTATTACGATTCAATTATTTCAAAAATAAAAAGTCAAGATTCCATAATTATAATTGGGCCTGCAGAGGCTAAAAAAGAATTATATAAACAAATGGCAACCTCGAAAGAATTATTAGAAAAAGTTGAGCTTGTAGAAAATGCAGATTCAATGACTGACAATCAAGTTGTAGCTACTTTTAAAAAGTATTTCGAAGTAAAATAAAAGCTAAAAGTTTACTTATTTTTTAATGGGTGGTTGCATTACACTTCCACATTTATTGCATGTTCTTTGTTCTTCGCTTCCATAAAACTTATTCATTACTGGTGGAAGCTGAGAAACAATATCTGTAACTACTAGTTTTTCTTCATGCAGCATATTGCCACAATTTTCACAAAACCAAATAAAGCCATCTTCTTCATCTTTTCTTACTTTCTCAATAACTAATCCAATTGTATTAGGACCTCTTTGAGGTGAATGTGGCGTTCTTGGAGGCAACAAAAACATATCACCTTCATTAATATGAATATCTTTAGGTACACCATCATCAATAATTTTTACCACAATATTTCCTTCTAACTGATAATATAATTCTTCAGTTTCGTTGAAATGATAATCTTTTCTAGAGTTTGGCCCACCCACAACCATTACAATAAAATCTTCAGCGTCCTTGTAAACACATTGATTGCCCACTGGTGGTTTTAATAAATCTCTATGTTCATCAATCCATTTTTTTAAATTAAAAGGTGCTGTTACTGACATAATACTTTATTTTAAGATTGAATAATATTTGATAAATCTGTAGCAATAATAATTCAATAAAATTATTTTAGAGTTTCAAGTATAAAATTAACCACTACAATTCACTTAATAAAAATAACAACTACTTTTGAAAACTATGAATTTGTCTTTACTAAACAAAAATGCCCTTATCTGTGGAAGTTCTCAAGGTATAGGATTTGCAGCTGCTCAAGAAATAGCACATCTTGGTGCTAATTGTATATTGATGGCAAGAAATGAAACTTCACTCAAAGCAGCAATTTCAAAATTAGATACTAATCAAAACCAAAAACATCAATACTTAGTTGCAGATTTTGATGATTCAAACATGGTAAAAAAAGTAATTGAAGATTTTACTAAAAATAATGTTGTACATATATTAGTGAATAATTCAGGTGGTCCAAATGCAGGTCCCATAAGCACTGCAAAGGAAGAAGAGTTTATTAATACTTTTAATCGTCATTTAATTTGCAATCATATTTTAACCAAAGCCGTTGTTGAAGGCATGCAGAGAGAAGGCTATGGAAGAATCATTAATATTATATCAACTTCTGTGAAAATTCCTTTACCTAATTTAGGAGTTTCAAATACTATTAGAGGAGCTGTTGCCAGTTGGAGTAAAACAATGGCCAATGAATTAGGGCAATTTAATATTACAGTAAACAACGTATTACCTGGAGCTACAGCAACACAACGATTAGAAAGCATCATTTCGAATAATGCTAATAAAAAAAATAAAGAAATTGAAGAGATTGAAAACGATATGAAGCATGAAATACCTATGAAAAGGTTTGCAGAACCCAATGAAATTGGGAATGTTGTTGCATTTTTAGCTACCCCAGCTGCATCATATATCAATGGTGTTAGTATTCCTGTTGATGGTGGAAGAACGGGAACACTCTAGTTCGATGTTTTACGTTTTATTGTTGGATGTTAATTAATTTTATGGCAACAATTACAAAATTTGAAGATTTAGAAATATGGAAGATGGCTCGAGAGCAATCAAAAGAAATTTTTCTCTTAACTAATACAATTGATTTTAAGAGAGACTTTGATTTAAAAAATCAAATCAAGGATTCGAAAGGTTCTGTGATGGATAATATAGCTGAAGGATTCGAAAGGTTTAGTAATAAGGAATTTTGTCAATTTTTAATTATAGCAAAAGGTTCAAATAGCGAGGTTCGATCTCAACTTTATAGAGCTTTTGATAAAAAGTATATTGATCATGAAATTTTAAATTTGAGGTTAGATTATTCAAATTTCTTGGCAAATAGAATGAAATCATTTATTGATTATTTGCAATCATCTAACTTTAAAGGAAAACCTAAATCTTTAACAAACATCCAACCTCCAACTTCCAACAAATGAATTTAGACATCCCATACCATTTAGAAAATTATATTGATGGAAACTTAATTGCTCCCTTATCAAGTAATTTTATTGATTGCATAAACCCTGCTACTGGAGAAGTTTTTAGTCAAGTACCAAATAGCAATGAAAAAGATATTGAAATTGCTGTAAATGCTGCAAAAAAAGCTTTTACAACATGGAGTAAAACTTCAAATGAAGAACGATTTAAAATTCTAAATAGAATTGCAGATTTAATAGATGAAAATATTGAAGCACTTGCATCAGCAGAAACTACAGATAATGGTAAACCTTTATGGTTAAGTAAATCAGTAGATATTCCAAGAGCAAGTAGCAATTTCAGATTTTTTGCAACAGGTATTATGCATTTTGCTTCAGAAAGTCATAGCATGACTGATAAAGCTATAAATTATACATTAAGACAACCTATTGGTGTGGTTGGTTGTATTTCTCCTTGGAATTTACCTTTATATCTTTTTACTTGGAAAATAGCTCCTGCATTAGCTGCAGGGAATTGTGTTATTGCAAAACCTTCAGAAGTAACACCTGTTACTGCTTTTCTTCTTTCAAAAATTTGCAAAGAGGCAGGGTTGCCTAATGGTGTTTTAAATATTGTTCATGGCGATGGGCCAAGTTGTGGTGAGGCAATGGTTAAGCATAAAGATGTTAAAGCTATTTCATTTACCGGCAGTACAAAAGCAGGTGAAAGAATTGCAAGTATTGCTGCTCCAATGTTCAAAAAAATGTCATTAGAACTTGGAGGAAAAAATGCTGTAATTATTTTCAATGATTGTAATTGGGAAAAAATGTTGAAAGAAACTGTACGCTCATCATTTGGAAACATGGGACAGATTTGTTTGTGTGGAAGTAGAATTTTAATTGAAAAAAGTGCTTATGAAAATTTTAAAAAGTATTTCATTGATATTATAAAGAAATTAAAGGTTGGAGACCCACTTGATGAAGAAAGTAAGCAAGGTGCAATTGTAAGCCAAACTCAATTTGAAAAAGTGATGTCTTGTATCGAAACTGCAAAACAAGAAGGTGGTACAATTTTAATTGGTGGAAATGCAGTAAAATTAACAGGTAGATGTGAAAATGGATATTTTATTGAACCCACAATTATTGAAGGTTTGAACGCTAATTGTAAAACCAATATGGAAGAAATATTTGGCCCAGTTGTTACTTTACAACCTTTTGAAACTGAAGAAGAAGCTTTACAACTTGCCAATACTAGTAATTATGGTTTATCTGCAACAATTTGGACACAAGATATTTCAAAAGCAAATAGAATGGCCGCTAAAGTAGAAAGTGGTATTGTATGGATAAATTGTTGGTTGTTGAGAGATTTAAGAACTCCTTTTGGAGGAATTAAAAATAGTGGTGTAGGAAGAGAAGGTGGTTGGGATGCTTTGAAATTTTTTACTGAAACTAAGAATATTTGTCTGGAGTTTGGAGTTTAGTGTTTAAGGTTCCAAATTAAAGATTTAACTTATATGGCTACAATAAAAAAGTTTGAAGACTTAGAAATTTGGCAATTAGCTCGTCAAATTGAAAATGAAATATTTCAAATTTCGAATGAGGGACTTTTATCAAAAGATTATTCTTTGAAAGATCAATTAAATAGAAGTGCAGGCTCAATTATGGATAATATTGCTGAAGGATTTGGAAGAGGTGGTAGAAATGAATTTATTCAATTTCTCAGTATTGCAAAAGCTTCAGCAAATGAACTTCAATCTCAAATTACAAGAAGTTTGGATAGGCATTACATTTCAAGTGAAAAATTTGATAATATTAATTCAACTGTAAAATTAATTATTAATAAAATAGGAGCTTTAATGAAGCATTTAAATGAAGCTGAATTCAAAGGTCAAAAATTTTTAAATAGAACAACAATCAAACAAGATAACCCCAAACCCCAAACTCCAAACAGTTTATTTAACACTAAAAAAGCTGCCACTCCATTAGGTGCTTATCCTCATGCTAGAAGAGTTGGAAATTTACTTTTCTTATCAGGCATTGGCTCTCGTTCTGCAAAAGACAATTCTATTCCTGGACTTGAGCTTGATGAAAATGGAAATATTGTAAAATATGATATTGCAGCCGAAACACATCAAGTAATGGCAAATGTAAAAGCTGTTTTAGAAGCAAGTGGAAGCAGTTGGGATAAAATTGTTGATGTAACAGTTTTTCTAACCAATATGAAAAATGATTTTCCTATTTATAATAAAATTTATGCTGAATATTTTACAAATGTTCAAGCATGCAGAACAACTGTTGAAGTAAAAAGTTTACCAACACCAATTGCTATAGAATTAAAAGTAATTGCAACTATTGATTAAACAACCACAAAGGCACAAAGAAAAAATATGAACTTTAAAAATACTTTAGAATTTGCACAAGAATTAGATGAGCAAGATGAATTAAAACATTTTCGAGATTTATTTTACATTCCCATAGTACATGGAAAAGAATGCATTTATTTTACAGGAAACTCATTAGGACTTCAACCAAAATCAACACAAGACTATGTTTTAAACGAATTAGAAGACTGGGCAAGTATGGGTGTTGAAGGTCATTTTCATGCAAGAAATCCTTGGATGCCTTATCATGAAATTTTTCCCAATCAACTTTCAAAAATTGTAGGATGTTTACCAAATGAAGTGGTAGTAATGAATCAGCTTACAGTTAACCTTCATTTATTAATGGTGAGTTTTTATCAACCAACAAAAACAAAGTACAAAATTCTTTGCGAAGCAAAAGCATTTCCTTCAGATCAATATGCCCTTGAATCTCAAGTAAAATTTCATGGTTTTGAATATGATGATGCAGTGATAGAAGTATCTCCTAGAAATGGAGAACATACTATTAGCACTGAAGATATTTTGCAAGCTATTGAAGATAACAAAGATTCATTGGCATTAGTAATGTTTGGTGGTGTAAATTACTATACTGGTCAGGTTTTCGAAATGAAACAAATTGCAAATAAAGCAAACCAATTAGGTATTTTAGTAGGTTTCGATTTAGCTCATGCAGCAGGAAATATTGAATTACATTTACACGACTGGAATGTTGATTTTGCTTGTTGGTGCAGTTATAAATATTTAAATAGTGGTCCGGGTGGGGTTTCTGGAATTTACATTCATGAAAAACATGCTACCAATACCGATTTACAAAGATTTGCAGGTTGGTGGGGCTACGATAAAGAAACCAGATTTCAAATGGAAAAAGGTTTTAAAGCCATTCCAACTGCTGAAGGTTGGCAACTCAGTAATGCTCCTATCCTATCTATGGCTGCACATAAAGCAGCATTAGATATTTTTGAAGAAGCCGGCATGAATCGTTTACAAACAAAATCAAAGCAACTGAGTAATTATTTATTCTTTATTATTGATGAAATCAATAAAAGTTTTACTGAATCTTTAATTGAAATTATTACACCACGAAATGAAAGCGAAAAAGGTTGTCAGGTTTCAATTCTCATGAAAAATAAAGGCAAAGATTTTTTTAATGCTTTATGTCAACATGGAGTTATTGCTGATTGGAGAGAACCTAACGTTATTAGAATTGCTCCAGTGCCTTTATACAATACCTTTACAGACGTTTTTCAATTCGGTAAAATCTTACAACATTTATTACAACTCTAAATTTTCCTTGTGAAAAAAAATATCATTATTTCAATTCTAGTACTTGTTACTTTAAGTTTTTCTATTAATAAATCATTTGCTTGGGGAAGAACGGGCCATTCAATCGTTGCACAAATTGCCTTTAGTTATTTAGATGAAAAAACAAAAGCCAATGTAATGAAGTATTTAGATACTTTAACTATTGAGCAAGCTGCAAGTTGGATGGATAATTTAAGGAATGATAAGTCTTACGATTATTTAAAACCCTATCATTATATTAATATTGAAAAAGGTGAAAATTATACACCAACAACAGAGGATAATATTGTCAATGGAATTAATAATGCCATGCTGAAGTTAAATAATATGAGTAATTTAAGTAAAGAAGAAATTACTTTAAACTTATTAATCTTATTTCATTTAATTGGCGATTTGCATCAACCTTTGCATTGTGGTTATGGAGTAGATAAAGGAGGCAATACGATACAAGTTTCATTTTTTGGTAAAGGCTCAAACCTTCATAGGCTTTGGGATTCAGATATAATTGAATACAAAAAAATGAACTTAGATAGCTGTTTTAAATTTAATACATACAGCAAAAAACAAATCAGACAAATAAAGAAAATTGATGTTGTGAAATGGATGAATGAATCTAGAAGTCATCTTACACAAGTCTATCAATTTTCTTCCAACAAAATTGAAGATCATTATATCAATTACAACTCCCCTATCATTAAAAAACAATTATTAGATGCCGGAATAAGACTTGCTAAAGTTTTGAAAAAATACTTTCATCATCTGCCTTGTTCATAAAATAATTAGCAAATACATAAAATATTTTTTTAATTATTTTTTGTTGCAATAGAAAACACAAAAGGTTCACTTCTGCTTTCACCATTACCATCAGTTTGCAAAACAGGTTGCTTGTTATCATCTAAAGTTTGAATAGTCCAAATAAATTTCATTGGCAAAGAATCTAAAGTATTAAATGCTAATCGAGGTTGCCAAATGTATTGTGTTATTCCTCTAACCACTTCATCTAGTATTGGTTGATTACTTCTTAAAGCTTGTACTGGCCTCTGATTAGATAAAATTTCAAAAACTTGAATTCTATAGTAAGGAGGAATTTTTGCAGCAGGAGTTAAAGGTGTCCAACGAAAAGTTATTGCAGTTTGTGCTACAAGTTTATTTAACACATCATTATTTGCAGGCATAATAAGAAAAGGCAATTGAGAAGCTACCAATATAAAAAATTTACATTTTACTGCAGCAAGAGGTTGATATGTATCTGGTGTTACTGGTTGAACACATAATTGATAATTATCTGAAGGCAACTTCCCTGTTTTATCTAATGTAGTTTTATATTTTCCTGAGAAAACCATTGTTTCTAGTGGCATAACATCTTTACTATAAAAAACTGAGGTGCCACTTCTTAAAATTATTTTAGGAACTCTCGTTAAATCTGTAGTAGCAACTACAGTTCCATCGCTTAGTTTTATCTCTGTTTTTAAAATAATTGTTTGAGGGTTTGGATCAATTTTGGTTATTATAAAATTGATTATCGAATTTTTATTTGCCCATTCGCTCAAAACTGCAGTTGGTGCATTTTGCATTTCGAGAGTAGTATTTAATTGTGCTGTTGCAAATACACTATAAAAACTAAGTTGAAATATGATTATATATTTTTTCATTTTATTTTTAATTTATTAATGCAATATTTTAAAATTTATATTGCAACCCTGTTCTTAAATTACTTTCTAAATAGTTTGCACCAATTAAAGGCACACTTCCTAATTCATCCCCATATTTAAAATAATTTGTTGAAAGAAAAGTATTCCAACTTAATTTTTTATCAATCTTCCAATCTATGTTACAAGATGCAATTAAATTTTTGTTTGAAGAAAAATTATTGAGTTTACCTATGGTATATTGTAACTGACCTTTTAATTGTACTTTCTTTTTTGCAATTGGAAAGCCAATGCTACTGCTTAAAGTAAGTAAAGAATTTTTAAATGTAGGCATTGTATTATTAAAATATAAAACACTAAAATCTGGTGTTAGTTCTTTATTAAAATAAACTGGCACATAAGTTAATAAAGCAGTATGAGTATTATTACTAGTTACAATACCAGAAATTACATCTCTTTCATCGTATTTACTATAGTTATAACTCATGGTTAAAATGTTCGTCATTGTTGAGCTTGACCAAGTATAAGTTGGACTAATACCTAAATCATTACTTACATTTTTTATTCCAAAAGGATTTGTACCACTTGCAGATTCAAAACCAAAATTGTTATAGTTAACATTTAAACTAAACTTATCACTAAATTGAGTAAACCAATTAATATTACCAATAAATTGTTCTGCTTTAAGTGCTGTATTACTTAAATTATTTATACGTTGACCAATACTTGCAGTAACATTTATTTTATTTTTCCAAGCATTAAAACGAGTATTAATAGTGTTATCCCATTTATCTGGCTGCATTAAAGGAAATCCTGTGGTTTGATATCCAGCCCCAATATATTTTGTTGCATAACTAATATCGAAGTTTGGAGATTTTTTTCCAATAGAACCGATAGCTGCAACATCTTTTATAGTTGATGTTCTTCCTTCAATAAAAGGTTTAAAAGATAAGTTGGTATTAACATTTGCTATAGGCTGATTTAAATCTTGTGTAAAAAAACTTTGTCCAACTTCTGCTCTAAAGAACCACCCTTTACTAAAAAACTTGTCTACCTGAAAACTAAAATTGAAACCCTCTTGTGGTTTAACTAATAAAGGAGGAGAGCTTACAGAACCAATAACATCTTTGCCTTTTGAAAAATTAAGTGACACTTTATAGTTGCCTTCTTTTTCTCTTCCTAACTGAAACATAAAATGATTTCTTTTAAAAGCACCTGTAACACCATTAGGTAAAGGCAAAGGAGAATAATTTATTGATTGTTGTGAAAGTCCAGTGAAAAATTTTATCATAAATTCTCCAGGGTGCAAATTAAATCCTGCACCAAAAATTCCTATATCACCAGTACTTAAATCACTATAATTGATGTACTGAGTCCCTAATAATAATTCAGTCCATTTATATTTTGGATTGATAGAAAAATTATTCATAGGGTTGGTAATAAATTGCCCAACTGTTTGATTTTTTAAACCAGCATAAGGACCAGCAAAATTTGTAGCAACTGTTGCAAAATTAAAATTAAGTGGAAGTGTAAAATTTTTATTGAATTGAATGGATGGTGCAAAGTTAAATCGAACTTGATTCCAGGGTTTTCTGGGATTATAAAAATTACTTCCAGTTGGTTTAACATCTAATCCATAACCCTCATAGGTGATACCCATTGTGCCAATTAATTTTATGGGGTCTTTTTTCTTAGCAACATTTTGAGAGTAAGCATTTACTGAGGAAATGCATATTGCTAGAAGGAAGATTAATTTTATTTTCATAAGTTTTTTTTGAAAAAAATAAAAACATTGTTTAACACTAGTTATTTTTTTGTGAAATCAAATTGCTTAATGAAGATTGTCCACCATCTGAAGTAAACACTTTAATTGCATAAATATTTTCTTTGCCAACTACACTGTCTACAAATAATTTTTCAGTTATTTTTTTGTATTGTACTAAATCGCCTTTATCATTTTTTTTGTAGATAGCAAAAGTGGCACCCTTATATTTTTCTGGATAATCCCAACTTAACACAATTTTTTTATCTTGTATTTTAGATGATAGATTAGTAACCACAGGCCTTACACCACTATCATAAGGTTTACCATAAACCATATTTGCAAATCCTGAAAATAAATTACTTTCATCCATTGCTCTAACTGAATAATAATATGTAACTCCAGTTTTTACATTGCTGTCTATTATTTGTTTATCGGTTGATTTTAGTTTCATTATTATTTTCCAATCATCTGCAACATTTATCTTTCTATAGACAATTTGTTCTTTAACATCAATACTTGAGCTTGGAGCAAAATATAATTCAACCTGATTTTCTTTAACTATAACATTAGTAAAAACTGGTGTTATTGGAGGAATGGTATCTGGTCTTTTTACAATTGCTATTTCGGAAAAAACAGATTGGTTATAATTAAAATCTAAAGCCTTAATTCTATAAAATATTTTTTGAGTTAATGAGTTTAATCCAACTGTATCATAAAAAATAACTTGAATAGCAGTTGTATCAAATTTATCTTTCTTAAATAACTCCTTAACAACACTGAGTTCATGTTCTGCACTATTACTTTTAAATATCCTGTATCCTTTTAAATCTTTCTCTTGTCCCAACTTAATCTTAAGTGTTACAATTCCTAATGTATCAATTAATGCAGATTGTATTTCTGGTTTTACAGGTGCTGTACTATCAATCAGAGTAAGAAAAGCTGGGTAAGATGAACTGATGTTTCCTGCAGTATCTAATGCATACACTACATAATAATTATTTTCGTTTTCATTAAAAGTTTTGTCGATATATTTTCTTGCTTTATTATTTAAAATAGTAGTATGAAGTATATTAAAATTTCCAGAATCTTTCTTCGATCTTGCTACAATAAATCCTTTTAAATCACTAAGGTTGCCATACATATCCCAAGCCACTTCTACTTCTTTTGGTGTTATTTGTTTTGGAAGTTTTAGTATAGGTGCATCTGGTGGAGTTAAATCTTTTGGCATTCCTTTTACTTCTGCAAAAAGTACTTTTTCGCCAAATGCTGTAAGTCCATAGAAGCGATATTGATACCACTTATAGTTTACTAATGAATCATCTTTAAATGTTCCATTAATATTTCCATCATAGCCTTCTCCTTTTGAATCATAAAAAGGAGTCGTATTTAAAGGCTTAAAACTATTTTCAGCATCAGCTTTTCTCTCAACAAAATAACCCGAAATATTGGGATTGATTGTCCATGCAAAAGTCAATTGTTTATCGCCTGCATAAACGAATACTTCATTTTTATATTTATTAGGATTAATTGCTGCTTTAATATTTACAATACCATTTTCTATTTTATATAAATCAGATTTTGCTGATAAAGTAATTCTGTAAGTATAAATATTCCCTTCCTGAACTTTTTTATCAATAAAGCCCAAACCCAATGCCTCTGCTACTTTTGCATCTTTAATTGCAGTTAAAACAAAAATGGCATACACCATATCTTCTTTGCTTTTTTGTTCATTAAGTTCTGCAATGCCTTTATCAAGACTAATTACATTTTGTTCGGAAGATGGATTTGCAAACAAAAATTCCATTGCAAGTTCAAGATTAGATTTTGAGGCTGAATCTGTTTCTGATGCAACTAATTGCTCCCATTTAGTTTGGTCAAATGCTTGAACATTTCCAATTTTCGCAAAACGATTTGTTCCAGAATCTGATCTTTCGATTGTGAATCCATTTTTGAAACTAAGTTTAAGAATAGTTTTATTGTCAGGTATCCATCTTAACTCAACTCCTTTCTGATTATATCTTGCTATTGTAGCAATTTTGCAAGTGCCTACTTCTAATTGTGCTTGAGAAAAATTACTAACGCCCATCAAACAAGTAAACAATATATATGGAATAAATTTTTTCATGGTATAATAATTTACTTTACTTGATTATTTGCATTTGCTTGAAAAATTTGCATTGGTCCTGTTCTCAATAAAACAGTTTTTGTCTCGGTAACTATTTGATTGGTTCTTGTTTTAGCAGGAAACCAAGAAACCTCAGTATGAAAACCTGTTCCCTTACCAGCAGCAACTCCTGTGTTTGCAACTTCATTAGGCCCATATTCCATTAAAGTTGCAGTTACTATAAAACGATAATCTTTATCTACTTCTAGATTATTTACAACATCAGGAACAGGATTTGGATAATTTGGTGGTGGAGGAGGTGGAACAGGATTTACAATTAAATTATTTTTTATTGCTCCACTCATTGAAACCATAGAATTGGCATTATTAGTATTCACCATGTTCATTTGAGATGCTTGTGAAACTTGTATAGTAGCATTGTTTACATTTAATGGTGGTTTTTTGTAATACTGAAACTCTCCAAGATTATTAACTTTAGAATGAATAGTTTGTGCTACCCAAGCTCCACTTGCATTTTTTACTTCAAGAGTAGCAACCACTTTCAATTTAAACGTTCTGTTTTTAATTGTACCATCACCCTGATTTTCTGCAACATCAAAAGATCTATCTGGAACTAACCCATATCTTACATTTATAGGAGATGTTATTGGAAAATTATAACGAGTTGTTGGAGCAACAGATTGTATTAATTTATTTACTAAATCTGCAGCTTCATCTTCTTGTGGAGCATCAGCTGTAACAACTGCTGTTCCTGAACAATCTGTTCCTTTTTGAAAATTCTGACTGTAAGATATTTGACACAACCCCCCAAACAAATCAATATTAGCTGATAAAGCACCAGCAACGTATTCAGGATTTGGAAACTTACCTGTAAGCCAAGCACCCGTTTGTATTTTAAATAAATTGATAGACTTATTATCGCAAACATTTTTAAAACTTGTACCAGTAATGGTTGCATTTACACTTCCATAAAGTCCAATATTTCCTGAAGCTCTATAACCATTAATACCAATACAACCCGTTTGATGCATGAATGCTAAATTTAATTCTGCACCTGCCATAACATCACCACTTATAGCCCATTGTCTGCATGTTCCTTTATATAAATTCTTTGTTATATTTTGAGAAAACTCAATTCCCAAACCAGCTGCAATTCCTTTGCCCGTTGCTGTATTGGTGCCTACACCACCAGAACCTACATTTCCATTATTTGGCCATGAACCAGTAGCTGCATAATAATTATTAGCAAACCGTGGTGTAAATCCTGTAGGCACAGGAATGTCGTTTCCAAACATGAGGTAAGAATATAAATCAATTCCAAAAATTCTCACTGTATTTGTTGCTGAAGGAGTACCTGCTTTAAAATACCATTTATTAGTTGTGCCATTAATATTCATTACAAAACCAACAGGAGATGGAGTGGTTATTGCAGGAGGGACATTTACTGATAATAATGCTGCCATGTAAAATATTTTATCAGTAAAATTGTATTCTACCACAACACCACCTTTTATTTTAGAATCTACTCTTTCTTCCAATTTGGCAGCTAACCAAAAATCTCCAGTAAATCCAATTTTAGTAATACCGCCAGATGTTGTAAACTGTGCTAATAAAGCAACATCAGCATTAAATGTTTCAAATTTTGGAAGAGTAGCTATGGTTGCTTTTGCAACAAAACCTAAACTACTTTTCTTTGGTTTAAACACATATTTAAATCCAACTTCAGGAGCAGTTCTTGTTACTAAATTGGCTTCCATATTATAAAAAGCACCACCACCAAAACCATAAAAACCAACACCTGTTAAAAATGGAATGCCTGGTTGAAATTTAGCATCTGCTTCTACTCTCCAATATCTGTAATATTGATTGTTATTATTGTAAACAGTATTTCCAAATTGAACCAATGCATTTACTTGTAACGAAACAGCAGTAAAGGTTACACCCAAAGTTGCTAAAAATCCATCTCCATAAACAGCATCATAATCATACATTTTTAAATTGCCATCAATTTTAACAGCAGGCATATCGGCATGCACTTCAATATCTTCAATAAAAACACCTTTAAATTTTGGTGAGAATTTAAAGAAATTACTTTTACTCTGTTCAATTGCAAAAGCACCACCAAGTGTAGTTTTACCACCAATATCATCTGTTAAGTTTGCAACAACGTCTATCATTAATGCACCTCTTAACAATTCTCGATTATTAGTGTTTGTTGGAGGAACAGTGGTTAACGATTTATAATAAACTTTTTTAATTGTTACAGGAAAATTAGCCAACAATTTTTGTGGACTAGCAAAGCTCCAAGTACCAGGACTAAAAGTTAATTTTTGAACATCGGTAACAGAATTATTACTATATACAAGTGAAACATTTTCAAAATCTAATTCCATTTTAATGCCTTTAATGCCTTTTTTTCTAATAGGAGCAGCTCCTGTGTTGGTGGCTGTGTCTGTTACACTAAAATCTTTATTCCCCCAATCAAATTTTCCATTTAAAGTGATGGACATAGATTTTGCAGTATCTGTAAGTGAAGCAGAAATATTTGATGTTGGACTTAAAGTCATTTTTCCTCTCAACACATCTGCATCAATTGGACCACTTGGTACAATAACAATTTGTAAACTATTGGATGCTTGAGCCTGTGCAAATGTTGCAGTGTATTTTAATGTATTAGTGATGGTGTCTTTACTTATAGGTAAAACCAATTTGCCCTTTGCATTGCCACTAGTTAAAGAGCCCTTAAGAATGGAGAGATCTAAAGTATCTAAACTTGCACTCATATCAGAAACTCTACCCATAGGAAAGGTAATAATGTTAGTTGCAACAATTTTCATCGTTACACCTTGATCATCAATAATACAATTATTGGCAATTATTTGTGTAGGATTTGCTCCTGTTTTCCAAGTATCAGGTAAAGTAAGATTGAATTTTTTAATATATAATCCTTGCCAAAGTAGCCTTCCTTGAGGTGTTGTATCATTGATATAATTTGCAGGAAAATGCATAGATGTTGGACTTCTTAAATCTGATAAATCTAATGCAATGGAATCTACTTGCAACTTCACTCCATTTGTTCCAACAATTTTACATTGAGATAAACTACCAGTTAAAATAATATCACTTAAACTTGTTCCATTTCCTGCTATTGTAGCTTTTACAGAGTCAGGTGTTAATGGTACAGGCACCAACCAGTCTCTTGTAAATTTCACATCAAGCCCCAAACCAATATCTTTCACCCCAGTACTATCCCATTCTATATAACAACCTGCTTGTGGTGCACCTTTTTTAAAAGTGAAAGTCATTTTTGGATTGGATGTTAAATTAGGCACATTAATATCTTCTGCTAACTCAACTCGTCCACTTCCAAATTCAATTTTATGAGGATGAATTTTAAAATATTTTCCAGCAAAGCCTAACTTATAATCTGTAACACCTTTAGAAAATAATTTTTGAGCTAAGAAATTAATTTTAGATTCATTGGGTTTAAAAATGATTTCTGTAATCACCAACATATCTTCAGGTTTTTTAAACACTAAACCAAATGGCATTTTTAAACAATTATTAGGTAGTGCAGGGGTTGGAATTGTATCATTATAAGGAATTAAAGGTTGCTTACCTGGAGCCACATCATTTACCCAAGAAACTAAATTCGTTATAAGATTATTCGACCAATTCATACTTGCATCTAAAGGGTTAGCTACACCTGGCCCAGAAATTAAACTCATTGCCCAAGCTTTAGGATAATCTAAATATGAGCCTGCAGAACTACCACTTTCAGTAGTAACAATTCCACCAAGTGTTAATCTTCTTGTTGTATCTACTCGTATTTTTTTAAACTCTACAGAAACGCATGCTTTTAGCCATGGAATTCGAACAGTTCCTTTTCCAGTTAATGAACCATCAGCTTCAACTGTAACATCTGTAACTATAACTTTAAATTCACCATCTTGTCCTGCTCTAATTGTATCTCCAATTGCTGCTTTACCAGTGTCTGTTGGATTTGGTGGAATTGTTTTTTGATTGCCTGTAGTATCAGTACTTTTTTTCTTTTTATTTTCTTCTCCAATTTTAAAAGTTGATGCAGCACTTGTTCCATCATTATTTCCAAGAGATTTACCTTCTTTATTAATTGCTTGAACGTTCCAAATAAAATCGCATAAATAAGGGGGTTTACAAGGACCAGAAATAATATTAGTTACAATAGCTTGAGTAATATTTTCTACATCTTTTGTAATAATTGGTTGGTTTGTTTTTAATGCTTGAGAACTAGTTTGACCTTGCATGAGTTGCCAAACTCTTAATCTATAAGTTACGGGTTCTTGAGGTTTTGGAACAACTGGTGTCCATCGAAAAGTGATGGGTTTTTTGATATCTGATTCTGAAATTGAAAAGCCATCAATTGGTGATAAATTTTGTGGTGATTGATAATTAATTTGATCTACATCTTTAATTGTAAACAGTTTTCGTTTTTCTTCACTTATTGGCATTGGTGCTGCACCTGCATCAGCAAAAAACTGAACACATAGCTCGTAATCTCCTGCAGGTAATGTACATTCTTGAGCTAATAATGAAGTTGCATTGGCTCCACTCCAAACTTTTGTACTAGAGTTAAAATTTGCACTAGGTGCAGAATTTGGAGAATTTAAACCACAAACTTTAGCTCCATTTTTTTTAATAACTACTAGTATTTTACCGTCTCTTACTCTATCATCAATTTTACCATTAACCATTCTAGCATTTGCAGTAATCATTACTAATGAAGAACCAGTTGACCAATTAGCTGTATTTGCATTTGGACTATTAGGCAAGGATATATTAATGGATGTTATTGGAAATGTTTGTGCAGCAATTTGAGAACTAAATATTAAAACAAAAAACCAAAGAGATTTTCTCATAAAATTTAGTTTGATAAATGAAATTATTTTACCAAGCTAGAACTAAATATTGGCATTATTTATTTTATCTTCTAAATCACAGGGTTTAATGATTAAAACCCCAAATCAGTTGAGTAAATGGTAATGCAATTTATTTTGATTGTACTTTCAACCAACTCTCATATAAATCGAGAGGAATGAGAATAGAAATTTTAGTTCCCGGATTTTTATCATCATTATATGCAATAGAAGTATTAAAAACAATTGGGTGTTTAATAAGTTGATTGAGTGCTTGTATTCTTTTTAATATTAATCCCATGCCTCTGCTCTTATGCAAGTTAAACTTATTAAAATTTTTACTATTATCAATACCAATTCCATTATCAACAATAACAATCCTCAAATTATCAATTTCCAGATTAATATGAATAGAAATTTGTCCTTTTACAGCAGAATTCATAATACCATGTAATAAAGAATTTTCTATTAAAGGTTGTAACATCATAGAAGGTATCATCCATTCATCCAAGTCAATTTTATCATCAATTTCTATGGTGTAAGAAAACTTGTTTTCAAAACGCATTTGTTCAAGTCTAAAGTAAATTTTAAGATTCTCTATTTCTTGTTCTAAAGCTATAAACGATTCTTGTGCTCCTTCGAAATTTTTACGAATAAGTGATGCAAAATCTGTTAAATATCTATTGGCATTTTGTCGATCTTGTTTATTAATAAAATTTTGAATACTATTTAAAGCATTAAAAATAAAATGGGGATTCATTAAACTTGTAAACGCTTGTTGTTCCAATGCAGCTGTTTGAACAGTGGCTAATTCTTTAGCCATTTTGTTATTTCTTCTATTTATTTGAATTCGATTAACAAATAAGTAAAGAAAAAACTGACTCATCAATAAAACAATAATCCAAAACCAATACTTTTTCCAAATGGGTGTTGCAACAATAAAACGTAATTTTAAAATTTCATTACTAATATTTCCATTAACATCTAGAGCTCTTACAAGAACTTTATAATCTCCACTTGTTAATTGCAAACTCAATGTCATATTATTTAAATCTAACCATTGAGATTGATTGTCGAATTTATATTGCAGCTTTTTAAAGTGCCCACTTAATTCAACAGCGGCAAAATTCATTTGAATATTTTGCTCATTAACATCTAAATCATATTTATCACTAATATTTTTTGTTTGTTGATTAATTTTAATATCAATTAAATAAACAGGAATATTAAATTGTGGAATTAATATAGATTTAGGCACAATTCCAATACCATTACTTGTAGCTATATACATAGTATCATTGCTATATATCATTTCATTGATTTCATTACTTGGCAGCCCGTCAGTAATTGTGAGATTTTGAATTTTATATTGAAATTGCTTGTTGTATATTTGATATTTAATTTTACTAATACCAGCTGAAGTGCCTATCCATACTTGATTTAATTCACTAGTTGCCATACACTTTGCTGAATAACTAGCTAATCCATTTTCTGTGGTTATATGCCGAATTACTGAATCTTTTTTTAATACAAGTACCCCATTATTTGCAGTAGCTACCCAAATTAAACTATCTTGGGTTATTGTTATAGCTACGATTCTTTGAGATAGTTTAGGATGAATATATTGCAATGAATTTGATTGTTGGGTATTAACATCATATGTATATAAACCATCTGTTGACCCATAATAAACTTTTCCATCATTTGACTTAGATAGACAAATGACCCTTTTGAAACGAGTTGAAATATTACATTTGTAATTAGTAAGATTTATATGTTGTATACCTACAACATTGCCTATTAATAATAATGTATCATTGTAAATAAGACCAGTTTTTCCTTTAACTAATAAACCTTGAGGATTATTTAACTTTGTAATATAATTTACATAAATACCATCTTCAGAAATACTGAAAATATCATTTTTAGCAACAATTATTTTTCTTTGTCTAGAAGGTTTTTTTTCTATTATTTGGTGTAATTGAAAATTATTTTTTGCATAAGCAACAACAGAACCATAATAAGTTCCAGCTAAAATAGTATCAGCTTTTTTTGCAATACTTAAAAAGTTATTATGTTGAAATGCAATTGGTAGTTGAATTTTATTTAAAGGGGTATTGGTGTAAACAATTAAACCCTTATCTACAGTTGCCACCCAAGTATTTTGCTTACTATCTATAAATATATTATTTGCCAAATAGTTTCCACTTATTGTTCTTTCAAATTTTAAACTTTGTTTAGAATAAATTTTCACTTCACCTGAATGCGTAGTAAAATATATATACTTTTCAAGAGCACCTACATAAGAAATAGATTCTTTAAGGTCGATAGAATCTATCTGATATTGAAGGGGGTTGCTTTTAAAGTTAGAATAAATAAAACACTTACCAGATTCGAGATTTGTTAAATAGAGTTTATCATCGTTATTTAAAAAGTGAATATATTTTTCAAACTTTTCTTTTAAATTAATGTGATCAGTTTTTTTTAATAATATGTTTTTATAAATCAATTCTGATCTCCATTTGTTTTTATCTATTATTCTTTTATAAAACCATTGTTCATTCTTCTTGATTTTACCAAAAACCAACATCTTATTTTTTATACTACTAGATATACTATCTAGTTTTTTATTATAGAAAATAAAACTACCATTTTCATTATGATAAACTACACCACTATCAGGCAATGCAAACAAAGACATATTTGTAGTGCCAGATAATTTGTTTAATTTAAAATTATCTATTGCAACAATAAACTTGTTTTTTGCTTCATCGAAATATGCAGGACTCTGTTTAAAAGAATTTATCCATATAGTTCCATTTTGTTCTTTAACAATCTCTAATACTTCATTATCAGACAATCCATTTTCTGTGGTAAATATTTGAAAATGTTTACCATCGAACCGAGCAACACCAGCATCTGTTGCAATCCACAAAAACCCTTTATTGTCTTCAATACAACTATATATATGATTACTAGGTAACCCTTCATTAATTGTAAATGCTACAATTTTTTCATTTTGAGAATAAACAAATGAATTTAAAAAAAATAAGCTGAAAGCTAGAAATGAAATTCGCACTAGAACTATATTTATTTATTAAACATTAAGCTTGCAATTTTCATTTTACTTAAAAATGAATCTAGCTGACGCCTACTAATACTCCAATGATTTCCATCAATCATTTTAACTATACCCCCATCTATAGTACTATACTCTTTAACAAATTTTAAATTTATAATGTATGATTTATGAATTCTTGCAAATTGTGATGCATCTAACAAATCCTCAAAATCTTTTAAGGTTTTGCTGATTACTTTTTTTTGCATATTGAAAAGATGTATAATGGTATAATTACTATCTGCTTGTAACGAAACCATATCATCAACATCTATAAAACTGATTCCTCCCAATTGAGGCAATGCAATTTTTTTAGGTTGTTGATTATGTTCAAAAGAATGTAATAATTGGGCTAATTGTTCTTTTTGTACAGTTGAATTTAGATTATTATTAATGCGAGTATTAAGTTTTGAAACGGATAATTTTAATTCATCAATATTAATAGGTTTTAGTATATAATCAAATGCATTTGCTTTTATAGCTTGAATGGCAAACTCATTATATGCAGTTACAAAAATTACTTGGAAATATTGTTGAGCTATACTTTTTAAAAAATCAAATCCGTTTTCTTTTGGCATATTAATATCCAAAAAAATTACATCTACTTTGTTATACTGTAACCATTCTCTAGCGTCAATTGCAGAAGTTAATTTTTCAACCACGCGAATACCATTACAATCGTTTTCTAACAAAAATGCTAAATTTTCTAGATTCTTTAACTCATCATCAATCAATAAAGCAGAAATCATTATAAAATATATAATCTATAAAGTTACAGTTTTCTACTGTTGAAAAAATTATGGTTGAGTAAAGATGTAAAACAAAAGAGTAACCGGTTTAGAATAATCTTTATAATTAAAGAAATAAAGTCTAACTATTAAAAACTTGGACTAACTCAAAAATAAAAAAGTCTAAAACTTTGTAAATCAAACGTTTTAGACTTTTAAAAGCGGAGAGAGAGGGTCTTGAACCTTCCTCTCAAATCGTTTAGTAATAAGGGTTTCAAACTTTCAATCCTTGCAGGTCTCGGAAAAGTCTCGCTTCAAACATCTGTGGCACTCTCACATTTCCTTTACTGCTCTAATGCTAAGATACGCATTTTAAGGGCTTTTAAGCCCCTCAAATTATGCTCTTAGCTTTTCCTTTACGGACTGCACAGATAAGCCTGTATACTGGCAAAACTCCTCAATAGATACTAACTGATGAGGCTCTTTTGAGTAATGAGATTTAATCTTTTTGATTACCTCTCTACCCCACCTTTCACTTTTGCCGGTTACAATCTGCACATCCTTTGGATAAATACAAACTCGTTCCATTTCAATTAACTGTTTAATACTCTATCCATACTTTATCTATGCTTTAAGTACGGAGTAAAGACACTACAAATTTACTTCTTTTATATTATGGAAATAACAACACTTGATGGAATAATATGCACATAACGGCAGGAACGGAAGCGGCTATTTCATAACGGTATAAACACAAAGTATTTTTGGGTATCAAATGCTATAACAATTTTATTAACCCATAATTTTTAAGAAATGGCAAAGCAAAAAGGAATTATTAAACTGGATGGTACAATCGGCGATATTACCTTCTACAAATCTCAGGACGGTTATTTAGCCAGGGAGAAAGGCGGCATACCTGCCGACCGTATCGCCAATGATCCGGCGTTTCAAAGGACCCGTGAAAACGGTGCTGAATTTGGAAGGGCTGGTAAAGCCGGTAAACTTTTACGTAATGCAATCCGTGCAATGTTGCAAAACGCTTCTGACAGCAGGATGGTTAGCCGACTCACGCAAAAAATGGTTGAAGTTGTCCAGGCAGATGCAACAAATCCCCGTGGTCAGAGAAATGTTATTGACGGCGAAGCTGAATTGCTTCAGGGTTTTGAGTTCAATATTGCTGGAAAGCTGGGAACTACTTTGTATGCTCCTTACACTTCCACTATTGACCGGGTAGCCGGAACATTGGAAGCAAGTATTCCATCATTTGTTCCGCTGAACATGATTTCAGCTCCGGGAGGAACCACTCATTTCAAAATTGTTTCTGCCGGTGCAGAGATTGATTTTGAAAATGAAACTTTTGTAATGCAATCCAGCGAAACTGCGATTCTGGCCTGGGATACTACTGCAACTGCTGTTTTAACTCTGACTAACACAGTTACCGCAAACAGCACTAAGCCCTTATTTCTGGCACTTGGTATCGAGTTCTACCAGCAAGTCAATGGTCAGATGTACCCGCTTAAAAACGGCGCTTATAATGCTTTATCATTGGTTAAAGTAAGTGGTTCATAAGACTTTCAAATAGTTCATTCTTTCAGTCCGAAAGCCCTGCCATTCCTGGCGGGGCTTATTTATGTCAGCAAAGCCCTAAAAGGGCAATGCTGAAAGCCAACGGCGGCCGGATGGTGAACAATGAAGATACCAACCGGAAGCACCCAAAGGAAAAACCCGGGAGCCAGAATAGCGATAACAAATGAAACGCCTGCCCAAGTGCCTGCTGAAAGCAAAGGAAGGAACAACAGGAACAGGCTGAAAAAGGGACCGGCTGAATGGACAAACTGCCAAACGGCGACTGGTGATGATACGAAGCTGCTTTTGCATAACTGTGATTTTTATAAGCATCTCACCAGCGAAGGCAAACAAAAAATCAAAAGGAAACGGAATAAAAGATGGCTCTGTGTGCCGGGTCTGTGTTTATGCCGTAGTCTTTTAGTTTTTTGCGTCAGATCAGTGCGTCGGGTTGCCGTAGCTATTTTTGCTGTATAAAAAACACATAGGCAAAAGTCAGATAGCTTCATCAGGTCGTGGAAGATTGAAAAAAAAGCGGCCGTAATTGACCGATTAATATTTAGTACTCACTTGGTAGCATCAGGCAACCATCAACCAGCCATACCGTTGCAAGATCATAAGGAAAATCACTGAACGGAATTTCCTGACTTGTCACTTTGTTGTGGTTTCCATCGGTGGCAAGAATAGAAAACTCATTCTGCTTAACCCGTTTTAAATCCCACACCTGGAAGCGTTCAAGGTTTATTTCTTTATGACATTGATGGCTTATGATTAAATCAATCAGCCAGTATGCACTGCATCCCTCAGCCAATTCTTTCACACCATCAGTGTAAAGAATCAGTGAAGGTTTGTAGCAATAAAAATTTTCTGAATCATTGTGAGAACCGAAGAAGTGATTTGCATTTTTCATTGTAATAAAATTTATTTTAAAAGAAAAAAGGAAAAAAAGAAAGCAATCACATCAGGCGGCGTGGCTAAAAAAACAAGGAGGAACGGAATAAATGATGGCTTTGTGCGATGGGGCTGTGTTTATGCCGTAGTTCCTTGTTTTTTTTAAAGCGTAGGACTGTGCCAGCCGACTAACTTGCTGTACTTTTTTTTGAGTTAGTTTTAAGATTTCTTTTCTTTCAAACAGATGCTAATTGTGGAAACGTTTTCCTGTGCGTAGGCAAAAGGTAATAGCGCCTGCGGCAAAAAAGAAGCATAGCCGTGTGGCACACTTGTCCACACTGTAGCGTGGGTGGCGAGCCGCCATAAGGCACGGGAGGAAGGAACGACCGGACGTGCCTGCGAGCACCCATGAGGGGGCAGCAGTAAAGTGACAGCCCCTTTTCGAGCCAATGTAAAGAAGCCCGGCTAAGGGGCTGGCAACGATGCTGCCTACTTAGGAATCCCGTGCCGTAGATTAAGCGAAGCATACGGCACGGGATGAACTAAGCAAGAGAACCTTAGCGATGCTTTGCAAAATGGAGGTACGACATGAGCAATTAGCAGTCGCAAGGTGAACGCAGCCGAAATGGGTACGCAAGGCGAGCAAATTATGGGCAGCGGGTGGACTGAACGCTACTGAAGTGAATGAATGACGAAGTGAAGCGGAATGGAACCCGGTAAGTATTGTAGGGCTGGCTTGCGAAAAGGCTGGAGCATTCCCATTGTGTTTTGCCTATTGCCTGGCTATGGGATGCCCAGCCTTGCAGCAAATATAAAGCTGCGAACGAGGTGTAATGAGGCGTAACGCAGGAAGAAATGAACGAAGTGGCGTGAAGGACACAGTAGCTGCCGTGAGGAATGAGGAGGAACTGCAAGCAGCATGACAAACTGCGTAGCGAAGCGGAGCACCCGAAGGGCATCCCGCTTTTACAAATACCTTTAAGATTATAAACTGATAATTTGTAATAGCGGGATGGTTTGGCGCATCTACTTGCTGACGACGAATGACGAACACCTAATTACCTTGCAGGGTGGGCTTCGTGGATTAAAAATTGAAACGGGTAAAAATTTATAAAAAGTTTAAAGAAGTCATAAGTGCAATCTTTGTATTCTCACCGCATTCAGAATAGCCAACAAAGCCACACCTACATCAGCAATTACCGCTTCCCATAAAGTAGCTATACCGCCAGCACCTAAAATCAGAACAAATACTTTAACAGCCATAGAAAGAATAATATTATGCCAAACAATCTTTCTTTTGATTTTACCAATTTTGATGACTGAAACCATGCTATAAATATTTAGCTTCAGAAATAAAATAAATGTGTTTTAAGTCTTCCGTTGCTATATTCTACAGCAGGAAAAGGAATCTTAATAACATTTAGCGTATTCAACAGGGATTTTACAAACTTGCTACGGGTATTAATTTTTGACAAATCAATGTCCGGAGAAAAGTATAATTGCCGATACCGCTTAGTATCCGATGCGTCAAAAATCAGAAGCCCGTTATCGTCATATTTTTTATTATTAAAACCTCCTAACATACCCTCTGCTCCATAGCCAATAGCAATATTTAGCCATTGGGGCAATTTAGATTTAGGAAAAAATGACTGCAAATTTAAGCTTAGCCAATATGTCTGGGCATTATAGTCTTTCAAAAGATTTGATGAAAAAGATTTACCAAACAATTCATCTGCCCTTGCTTTCATTTGCCCAGGATATTGTTTGTTGTGTGTTGTAAACTTAATGCGAATTGCCTGATTATTGAAGGCGGCTTGTTGTATTGCAAATAGAGAAATGCCAAAAATATTTGCACCCATATCTGACCAACTCCAGCCCCAGCCTGCTGACCGCCCGTCGAGATATTCAATTGTGGTTAAATAGCCGAGACCAGTAAGACCGCCCAAAAGAATTGCATTATTTCTTTTTACCCCTGCCCATCGCCACATTTTGTAAATTAGAAAAGAGGAATTGTATGCAGTCCAGGCATGTCCCATTTTGTCCATCTGAAGCCATTCCGCTGCATCATTAAAAGTATGAAAGGGCACTTTATCATACTGTTTATACCATGAATTATTCAGTGAAATAAATGTACTCCCGAGGCCGACTACTGACACTGTACCTGTCAAAAACTTTCGCTTCAGATAGGTTTTGAGCAGACTGTTTTTATCAGCATCTACAGAATCAGCAGGCATAATAGAAACAGTTGTATCTGCATACTGTTGTGAAAAACACATTGCTGCCTGTAAATTACAAAGCACATTAACTATTAATAACATTTTAAGACTGGTTCTCATCTGCTATATTACTTAATTAAGGCCCCTTAATTCTTGCATGAACCAATTGAATATTGATATTTTTTCCATCTATCAATCGCCTCTGGCAATAACTTGTATAATATTTATGCTGAAGCAGAAACTGCAAGGTCTGTTTATGCCATTCAGCATCTTTTATATTTCCGATTGGGTCAAATTCTTTTCTTACTGAAACATCAGATAGTAAAAATTCGCCTGTACCTAAGTGGTAGGTATCTGCGTCACAAAGAATTTCTTCCAGTAAATTACCAGGACAGGAGGGTAATTTTGTACTCATAATACATCCTGCAATTTTATCTAAGGTTTCTTCTTCAACATTTGAGCATGACAAAAACAGCTTCATAACAGCAATACTCTTCTTTTCATGCTCGTTCATTCCGGTGATAAGATGTCCGACATCATGAAACCATGCGGCTACTGTTACAATCATTTTGTCAGCCGAAGAAAGCTGACAGTACTGGCTTATTTCTCCTGCATATTTAACTACAGAGCGGGTATGATCAATGTTATGATAATACAAGTTTGGATTAGGATAATCCTGAAACAATTTTTCTACGTATTCCGAAACCTGTTTAACTATAGCATCCATTGTATTATATTTCAATGTCCTAAAATTTCATTCGTTGTATCCTAACCGCATTTAAAATTGCCAACATAGCAACACCTACATCGGCAAAAACAGCTTCCCACATTGTTGCTAAACCACCTGCCCCTAAAATCAGTACAATCACTTTTACGCCGAATGCCAGCCCTATATTCTGCCAGACTATTTTGTTTGTCGCTTTCCCAATACTAATGGCTTTTGCAATCTTTGAAGGTTGGTCTGTTTGTATTATCACATCGGCTGTTTCAATGGCTGCATCACTTCCTAAACCACCCATTGCAATCCCTACGTCACTTAAAGCCAGCACCGGTGCATCATTAATTCCGTCTCCCACAAAGGCTACTACATTCAGTTTATCTTGTTTGATAGCCTCTACTTTTTGCACCTTATGTTCGGGCAAAAGGTCGCCGTAAGCTTTATCAATACCTAAATGCGCCGCTACCTTGTCTACAACGGCTTGCTTATCCCCGCTAAGCATTGTGGTTTTCACATTTAGTTTATGCAAGGCATCTATTGCCTGTTTACTATCTTCTTTTATTTCGTCTGCAATAGTAAGGTAGCCTGCCAGCTTTCTGTCAATTGCTACTATTACAATTGTGTCCACAATTTTTTTCAATCCGTCATTCACAGGCACTTTCATCATATCCATCAACTTTATATTTCCAGCCAGTACCTCCTTACCGTTTACATCTCCTTTCAATCCATGGCCACTTATTTCTTCCAATGCATCAACGTTTAGTTTAATAAAGCTGTCTCCAGCATATTCAACAACTGCTTTTGCTACCGGGTGAGTTGACTTTGCCTCTAAAGCTGCGGCTAACGGCAACCATTCCTCTTTCGGAATATCATAACTTTCTACTTCCTGCACTTTGAAAACGGCTTTAGTAAGTGTACCGGTTTTGTCCATTACTACCTGGTTTATTTTTGTCATTAAATCCAGGTAATTGGAACCCTTAAATAAAATGCCGCTTCGTGAGGCTGCACCAATACCGCCAAAGTATCCCAATGGAATAGAAATTACTAATGCACATGGACAACTGATAACAAGAAAAATCAAAGCACGGTACAGCCATGTGTTGAAAACATAATTGTCAACAATAAAATAGGGTATTAAAGTAATGCCGATTGCAAGAAGCACAACGATGGGAGTATATATTCTTGCAAACTTGCGGATGAATTGTTCTGTTTTGGCTTTTCTGCTTGTAGCATCTTGTACAAGGGTCAAAATTCTTGCAAGGGAAGAGTCATTGAACAGTTTTGTAACTTTTAGCTGCACCATTTTTTCCTGGTTAATCATTCCTGCCAGCACTGTTTCCCCTTTGGAAAATGTGGAAGGATTGCTTTCGCCGGTTAATGCTGAAGTATTAAATGAACTTCCTTCGCTTAACATTTCCCCATCCAGCGGAACTCTATCTCCAACTTTTATCTGTATAGTTTCGCCAACTTTTACATTTTCCGGGGGTAAATTGACGTAAATGCCATTTCTTAATACATCGGCGCTGTCTGGTCGTACATCGAGCAACGCTTTAATACTTCTCTTGGCACGGTTTACTGCCGCATCCTGGAACAGTTCCCCTACCGCATAAAAGAGCATTACTGCCACAGCTTCGGGGTACTCTCCAATATAAAAAGCGCCAATAGTTGCAATACTCATTAAAAAAAACTCTGTGAATACATCACCTTTAATGGCCGTCTTTATCCCCTTTATTACTACAGGCAACCCTACTGGAACATAGGCAATAATGTACCATACCAAACGTAGCCAACCTGGAAACCAGGAAGGGGATGGCTTTATCCAGTTATCAATAGCGATACCAATCATCAGCAAAACAAGACTGACAATAGACGGTAACCAGGGCTTAATTCCTTTGGCATCCTTCTCACCAGAATTACCTTCCCCCTTTTCCATGGTAATTACTTTTGCTTCAGTAAGTTTTTCATCCAAATCACAACAAGCTTCTTGCTCTGCAATTTTTGTGTCATCGTGTTTATGTGCCATAATACTTTATTTAGTGTTTATTATATTTTACGATTCTGTTTACAATTACCTTATAATAGCTTTTCATTAAGGATGGTTTTAAGAAAGACGCATGAACAGGGATAAAATAAATTTTTGCACCGTATTAAAAGGAGTAATGTGTTTGTGCTCATTACTCCATATTTTTTTAAAAAAAGGTGCAAATACTTTAATTAGTCTTTCTTCATTGTATTGTTTTACAACGAGGCCACTGCATTGGGAAGGACCATTGGTGCTAAAAGTGCCTAACGAAAGAAAGCCGTGATCTTCAATTGCATTACAAGTAACTGAAATGTATTTCTCAATTTCGGCATCCTTTGTAAGAAAATGAAATGTGGCCCGGTCGTGCCAAAAATCATATCTTCCTTCTGGTTCAAACTGATTAATGTCACCTATTATCCAGTTAACGTTGTCAGCTTGGCTGCCAAGCCGAGATTTTACTTTTGAAATAGCTGTTTCCGAAATATCAAGTGCGGTAATATTTGTATAGCCGTTCTTTAATAAATGATCAACAAAATAGCTAGTGCCACAGCCTACGTCAATTATCGCAGCATTTTTTGGCAACAGCATTTTTTGAATTTGAACTAAGGATATGTATGGAATTTCCTCTGTCCAGCTCAACTCAGCTGGTTGGTTATGCTGATAGATTTTTTCCCAATGCTCTTTATTATTCAGATGTTTCATTTTGTAAGGTTTTAAGGCTTTTTTGATGATACAATTGATATACTTCCCAATATGGTTGGAATACGTTGTAATTCTTTTACTGCAACAAAGCCGGCATCAATTATCATAGATGGAAGCAAGCCTTTTACATTTGAGTTGGTGGTTGAGAAACCATCTAATAATTGAACGATATAAAAAAGCCAACGGATGAATATACTGTTGGGTTTACCCCAATCAGCAATTACAAACTGGCCGCCCGGCTTCAATACTCTTAGGATTTCATGCAAAGTCTTCTGCTTATCCTCATCACTTAAATGGTGCAGCATAAGACTGGAAACCACTACATCGAAATAATCATCAGCGAATGGCAGTTTAAAAGAAAGCGCCTTATTAAGATCTATATTGAGTTTGGCTTCTTTGATTTTCTTATCTGCAATAGCCAATATTTTGTCATCACCATCAATACCAGTTAGATATGCTGCCGGAAATACTTTCTGCAGCATGGTGGTAAGTGTTGCTGTGCCACAGCCTACATCCAATATCTTTTCGGGGTTTTGATTAATTATAGAAACAATTAACAGTTTCTTCCATTCCTTTTCTCTAAGGAATTTGCTGATTAAAGAATCATAAAACCGGGTAAGCCAGTTATATTTTAGTGCCGGTATGTAATTTGATTTCTTTATTTTCATAACGATTACTTTAAATTATTTTCTGCCTTCCGCACTTACAATAGCTCATCCATTTTTATCATTGTTAGTATCGCTTTATTTAGCTTCTGAAGTAACTTTCAACATTTTTTATACAAGTTTATGTTGCATAGAAAAGGCAAGTAAACGCTGACATAACCTATGGCAGCGTTTACTTCATATTCTTTCTTAAAAGAGGAAACATTGAAATGTTTATTCTTTTTAATTAAGGAGGAAAGAAGAATGCACACCTTGCTACTCAGGTTTTTTTATAGTATTATAAATTCGTTTACCCATTTTAGATTTATTTAATTTTTGATACAAACATTAAAAGCATTAATCAGCTTTGTGTCCATCATCATGCTTACTTAACATTTTTTGCTTCCATTTCACATACCATTTCTGATGATGTAATGACAACAAAAAATACAAGGCTAAGGAACCTGCTACAGCAATGATGAACATATTTAAACCCACTGCTACACCCACTGCTGCCGTACACCAAACTGTAGCTGCTGTGGTTAATCCATGCGAAGTGCCGGCACTACTATTGCGATAGATAATACCAGCACCCAAAAAACCGACACCTGTAACGATATTGGCAATAACTCTCGACACTGCTGTTACATCATTCACTAAATGATTTGCAACTGCAGTAAACAATGTTGCTCCAATACAAACTGCTGCATAGGTTCTAATCCCGGCATCTCTGCCATGTGTTTCTCTGTCCAAACCAATAAATGCGCCTAACAAAAAAGAAACAATGAGTTTTGAAACGATAATTATTTCTACTCTTATATCCATTATCTGTTCTTTTAAATTGATTTGAATATTTTATATCTGATTAAGAGGTTCAACATTTTCTTCCTGCTTCATAATCCAGTCCATTGCTTTTTCTCTATCGGGCAAATCAAAATACATTATGCTTGCCTTTGTAAACGGTTTCATAATTGACAGCATCCACTTTTCCCATTTTTTATTACCAACAATCGCAATTTTTTCAATATCTTCTGAATGCGTAAAATTCATTTTACCATAATTAACTTCGATTATACCGTCTTCCCAAAAACCGGTTGAATTTGAAATAAGACAATCATCCATTTCAAAATACCATCTGACTTTTTTGCCGGTATTGATAATGTTATGGATAAGGGGATGAATTTTTTCGTAATCATTGATGCCCAATAAATCATTAGCTTCTGTTGCTATGATATTTTTTTGAGTAAAATCTAAAAGCTGCAGCATAATAAAATGGTTTCTTTCATTTCTAAATAGTTTACTCTCGTCTTCCCGATTCGTTTACGGTTAGTGATGTCCACCGCCGTGATGCCCTCCTCCATGGTGTCCTCCGAAAAATCCGTGGTGGCCTAAATCAATATGGGGGGTAATTATTGGATACAAATAAGGCCGGTAAAAATTTCTGCCAGACCGCCTTCCATATTTTCTTGTTTGTGTAACAGGTTGTGCCTGCGTTTTAAAAACATCTTTTTTACCGTTAGCATAAACAATCTCCGCCACATCTGCCTTGCTTGTTACATAAACAGGCCCATCCGGGTTGTCAGATTTATAGTATCTTATTTCATAAATACCCACTTCGGATATTCTGCCACTGATAGTTTCACCTGTTCGTAAGGTGATAATATCTTGTGCATACAGCACAGATGCTGATAACAGCATCACAACAAATGCAAGTAACTGTTTCATAATTTTAAGTTTTAATTGTTCAATTGTTTGTCAATTAAATGGGTTCGGAAGCCCTGTTGTCAAAGGTTTTCCATTTTAAAACGGGATAACAAAGCAGGGCTCCGACCCCATATAAATTTTACTTTTTTCTCTTTACATAGCTCAAGTTTTAGAATAGACAGTCTTATCATTATAAATTATTCTGTTCATAATATCCTCTTTGCCTTTAAAGTCTATTGGCTTTAAATCAAGCTCTAATAACTGATTTATAATCTTTACAATATTTCTTTTTGTGCTGGTTACCCAAAATGTAACAGCCTCAATAAATTCAGAATTGCGCTGAAATAATAATGAGTTATAATCTATATTGCTACCATCAATTGAGTAAGAAATGTTTTTGTCATATATCCTTATTCCCAAAGTATCTTTTATTAAACGCCATAGTTTGTTATCAAAATCTTTTAATCTGACCAGGTTCAGAAATTGGCCGTTATGCTTCATAATGATATGCCCAAGTGAAGTGTCAGAATAAGCATATTTTAAAAGCCCATTTTCATTTTTCATTTGTATGTCAGCTTCTGTAATTAATAACTGGCCATATATTAATGAATCTTTGTACTCTAATCTTCCAGTCCCTTCAATTTCGTATTGTTTACTTTGCTTTTTCTTTTTTCCGGAGTTTAATAATTGAAAAAAAGAATGCGAATTATTTCTTTGGGAGTAACTGTCTGAAGAAGTAAATAATAAAAGAACCAGTATTGAGAGCAAAATATACTGTGATGAAAACGCACTCTTCTTAAAATGGAGCATCATAATCTTAAATTTTAAATGGGTTATACATTTCAAAGGATAACCCGTCAATTAATTAATCATCCACAAGAGTAGCGGCACCGGAGCTTGCGCCTGCTGCACCGGCAACAACACCTGCTATAGTACCTATTACAGTAGGCCCAGTTGTTATTCCACCTGCTATTCCACCTGCTACGTCAGAAATTCCAATAATAAGCCATTGCCACCATTTTCTTTTTTGGGAGGAAACACTTTCTCCGCCATTCAGCTTACTTTGAAAAGTATTGTTCCAATAAAAAAGGGAGTGCCGTGCAACAGACGTAACTCTTAATATTTCATCTTCTTCACTTTGAGATAGATTTAAATCATTAGGAACCTTATTCTCCAATTCAACTATTTTTGATTTTATAAAACAATAGCTGAAAGAATTGTCATCAGTGGTATCTTTCATTATAGAGATTAAGTTTTTCAAGTAGGTTTTTACATTTTTTGAATAACGGCTACTATCTATAGTATTATTAAAATATGTAGCAGTGTCCGATAATAGCTTTTCTACAGATGAGACTGAAAATAATTTGGAAGAAATATCCGGTACTCGTCCACTGAAAGTAATTTTAATAAATTGGTTGGAGTAGCCTACATAATTTGTTATGGTTTTTGGCTGACCTACAGCTTCCTGTATTACATATTCTAATGCCTGATTATGATAAATTCCAACAGAATCCCAATTGTTTTCAGGATTACCAGGCTCATTGCATTCGGTTCCTTCCCGAACTAAAAATGTACTTGTCGAATTTTCTGAGACCGCCTTTTCTTTAGTTTTCATGTTTTGTTTTGTACAAGAAAACAAAATGATTGCTGATGTTGCCAAAAGGAATAGGCTTTTTTTCTTTTGCATAGTTTTATATTTTAATGTTAAAAAGAATGATAATGAATTGAATCATCTGTAAACTCAATTTTTAAAATGATAAAAAGCAAATAACTGTTTCATAATTTTAAGTTTTAATTGTTTAATTGTTTGTCAATCAAATGGGTTCGGAAGCCCTGTTATGAACGGTTTTTCATTTAAAACGGAACAACAAAGCAGGGCTCCGACCCATGTAAGTATTTATTCTTCTTCCTCCACATTATTCATTTTCGATAATAAATCATAAGCCCCGTTAATAACTACCTTACTGTTTCTATCAAAACCTTCCGGTAAAATAACTTCCGTGTATCCATTTTCTGAAACACCGGTTGTTACTTCAATTCTTTTAAAAGCGATATGTTTTTTAAGCGATTCTTCTTTTTTTGTATCTGCTGATATTTTTTCATCATTTTTTTCATCATTGGCAATAAAAATGTATGACTTACCGGCGGATTGAACAATCGCTTTATCAGGCAGCGCAGTAGTAGTAGCAACACCGGTTTCTACAATTCCTTTCAGGTACATGCCGGGTAATAAGTTTTTATCTTCCTGCAAAAGATGCCCATGCACCCGAACTGTTCTTTCAGCACTAATTTCCCTGCCAATTAAATGCACTTCTGCAAATCGTTCTTTTGTTTCATTATTTAATACAAAGCGGATTTTTTGTCCAATTTTTAATTTTGGAACATCCTTTTCAAAAATGGTAAGCTCAGCATGTAGGTGACGTGTATCTACTATTTCGAATAGCTCCTGGTTAGGATTTACAAACTTTCCTATGTTCACCAATACCTTAGTAACAAAACCTGAAATAGGAGCATAAATATTTGCTTTGCCGGAAATATTAGCCGGGTTAATCTTATCGGGATTTATATTAATTAGCTGGAGTTTTGAGCGTAATCCCTGAACTCTTGCCATCATACTATTGTAGTCACTACTCGCTTTTTGAACCGTTTTTTTTGCATTTACATTTTCTTTTGCCAATTCCTGCTGACGGTCCAATTCTTCTTTGAGGTAAACCAATTGACTTTTATAGTCCAGATAATCTTGCTGCAACTGTATAAATTCGGGATTTTCCAAAACAGCAATTACTTCACCTTTTGCTACCGGCATACCTTGCAACAGTTCAGTATTTTTTAAGGTGCCTCCATATGGAGAAGAAATCGTTATCAGTTGTTGGGGAGGAACATCTAATACTCCAGCTGCACGGATGATGCTGCTGAGGTTTTTTTCTTCAATTGCACCATACTGCAGATCCACTGTTTTAAACTGTTCTTCTGTTAAATCCACTGAATTTGCATCATCTGTTTTTGCTTCTTCAGTTGTTGTTGCTTCTGCATTGCCTTTTGACGAACAGGCAGAAAATAATATGCCTGAAAGGAAAAGAATAATTAGTGAGCCAAATAATTTCTGTTTCATAATAAGTTATTTAATTATTTTTTTTATTAATTGATGCCAGCAATAAATTCAATGGCAATTACTGTTTGATTATACTGGTTTAGTAATTTGGTATATTCCTGTTTTACTACAACTGCATTATTGAGTGATTGTGTTAACTCATAGTAACCAATTTCACCGGCAGTAAATGCTTTCTGTGCCTGGCTTATAATTCTATCAGCCTGAGGCAAAGCAGTAATTCTGTAATAATTAATTTGAACTCGTTGCTTTTGCAGTTCACCAAACAACCTGGTTAATTCAGCTTGCAGATTATAATGATAATTAGTAAGTTCAGCTTCTCTTAGCGAACGGTTAATTTCAGCTGCTTTTACTTTTTCTTTTTGTGCTTTGGCGAATATGGGAATGCTGATGCCTAAGTTAACACCCTGGAAACGATGACCTGCACCATAGTATTTATCCTGGCCGTTTACTGTTTGATATCCAACAAGGGATTGATTAAAGTAGCCTACATTGAAATCTGGTTTCAGTTTTGCTTTTTCGACACCCTTTTCTTTATCCGCAATATCAATTTGCTGCCTGATGAAAGCCAAAGTTGGGTTTGCGAAAACGGCTTGATCATCGAAATTTACTTGTATCGTTTTTTCAACGAGAGAAGTATCGGCAATTGCTGTAAAAGTAGAATCAGCAGTAAACACCTTCAAACGATTCAACTCAATACGGTAATCTTCTTCGGCACTTTTAATTTGAGCATTTATTTCGTTTACCCTGCTTTCGGCATTGTAGTTTTCCAATGCATTTGTTTCTCCGGTTTTGTAACGCAATGAAGCAGCTTTCAATACATTTTCATAAATAGCCAGAAGCTCTTTCAGTAATCTTATTTCCTCACTCCAAAAGCTTAACTGGTAATAAGAAGTTTTTGTATTGGCAGCCAACTCACTTTGAAAAACATTCAGCCTTAATTGGCTGCTTTTGATATTTGATTCTGAGAGCCTGATCAGGCTTTTGAAATAAGCAGGATTGGGTATGCTTTGATTAATCGTAAAATTATTATCGTAAGTAATACGGCTGTTGTATTGACCGTACGTAAGTCCGATATTTGTTTTACCATAATCCTTCACTGTTCTTTTTAACTGTTGCTGGTAGCCAATATCGAGTGACCCAACTTTTACCATTGGATTATTCTTAATGGCGGAACTTACTGCCTCATTGAGGTTAATAACAGGATTTGTTTGGGCACTTACCGAGTAAGATAAAGAGCTCACTAAAAAGGCTAATAACATCATCGGTTTAGCAGCAGAAGATTTACCAGGTTTACGTTTTATTTTTTCAAACCAGGTATATAAGATCGGTAACACTATCAATGTTAGAAATGTAGCTGTTATCAAGCCCCCTATTACTACTGTTGCCAAAGGTTTTTGAACTTCTGCACCGGAGCCAGTTGATAAAGCCATAGGCAAAAAACCTAATGAAGCTACGGCTGCAGTCATCAAAACAGGCCTTAACCTGACCGAAGTACCTTTTAATATAATTGCTTTTATATCCGTCATACCTTCTTTTTTTAACCGGTTAAATTCACTGATTAATACAATACCATTTAGTACAGCCACACCAAACAGTGCAATAAAACCAACACCTGCTGAAATACTAAAAGGCATACCACGAAGCCATAAAGCAAATACACCACCAATGGCACTCATAGGAATCGCTGTAAAAATGAGTAAGGAATATTTGATGGAACCGAAAGTGAAATAGAGTAATAAAAGGATTAATGCTAATGCCACAGGTACAGCAACAGATAATCTTTTGTTGGCTTCTTCCAGGTTTTTAAACTGGCCTCCATATGTAATAAAATAGCCAGGGCGCATTTTTACCTCTTTGTCAATTTTCCCCTGCATCTCTTTTACTACAGAAGAAATATCTCTGCCCCTGGTATTAAAGCCTACAATAATTCTTCGCTTTGCATCTTCTCTCTGTATCTGGTTGGGGCCTAATTGAAAGCTAACATCGGCCACCTGCTCTAAAGGAATCTGGTTACCGTCTGAAGCAACTACAAACAATCCTTTTACATCGTCAATACTTTGGCGCCCGGTTTTTTCCAGCCTCACTACCATATCAAATCTTTTTTCGCCTTCATACACTATACCTGCTGATTCACCTGCAAATGCCGTACTGATGGTGCGGTTCACATCTTCTACGTTTAAGCCAAATTGGGCAATCTTATCTCTATTTAATTTAATTACAATTTGAGGTAATCCGGTAATCTGTTCTACATATAAATCTTCTGCTCCTTTAACAGTTGGAACAATTACTCCAATTTGTTTAGCGAGGTCAGCCAACACATCCAAATCTTCACCAAAAATTTTGATACCTACATCCTGTCGGACACCCGAAATCAATTCATTAAATCGTAACTGAATGGGTTGAGAAAGCCCATAGGTAATTCCTGGTATTTTCTCTAACTCCTTCTGCATCATTTCAGATAGTTCTTCCCGACTGTGTGCACTTGTCCATTCCTTTTTATCTTTTAAAAGAATCGTGATATCACATGCTTCTATTGGCATAGGATCAGTAGGTATTTCAGATGCACCAATTTTACCAATGACTTCCGTTACTTCAGGAAATTTTTTCATCAGCATATCGGAAGCTTGTGTTATTTTTTCAATAGTCTGGCTCAATGAGCTACCTACCATTAATCTTGTTTCCACAGCAAAATCTCCTTCTTCCAAAGTGGGGATAAACTCTCCACCCAAGGTTTTAAAAACTAATAAACTGATAACGAATAAACCCACGGCTATACTTACTACCAACAATTTCATTTTTAATGCTCCACGTATAAGTGGCGTATAAAGTCTTTGAAGGAACTTCATCATTTTGTCAGAAAAATTTTCTTTATGACTTACCTTTTTATTAAGCACCAATGCACTCATCATGGGCACATAAGTAAGAGAGAGTAAAAAAGCGCCAAGGATGGCGAAGGAAACTGTTTGTGCCATTGGGCCAAACATTTTTCCCTCAATACCTACCAGTGCCAGTATGGGGAGATATACAATTAATATTATAATTTGACCAAAAGCGGCAGAGTTCATCATTTTGCCAGCCGATTTATAAACTTCATCATCTAACTGGTCCTGAGTCATTCTTCCAGGCTTACGGAGGCCTAATTGATGCATGGTAGCTTCCACAATAATCACTGCTCCATCTACAATCAATCCAAAATCAATAGCTCCCAAGCTCATCAGGTTACCCGATACACCAAACACTTTCATAAGTGATATTGCAAAAAGCATGGCCAAAGGAATAACCGAAGCCACTATTAAGCCCGACCTGATATTACCAAGAAAAACTACAAGAACAAATATTACAATCAATGCTCCTTCAATCAGGTTAGTTTTTACTGTTCCAATTGCTCTTCCTACTAATGCACTTCTGTCAAGAAAAGGTTCAATTACGACTCCCTCAGGCAGACTCTTTTGGATTTGTGCTATTTTATCTTTTACACTATTTATTACTACACTTGCATTGGCGCCTTTTAGCATTAATACTATACCGCCCACAACTTCACCTTCGGCATTACGTGTAAGTGCACCATATTGAGTAGCATGACCTAACTGTACAGAAGCAATATCTCTAACTAAAACGGGAACACCGTTTGTGGTTCTGGTTACCACAATTTTTTCAATGTCATTGATTGTTTTAATGAGGCCTTCACTGCGTATAAAGTAAGCGTTGGGCTTTTTATCTATATAGGCACCTCCGGTATTTTGATTGTTTTTTTCCAGTGCATTAAAAATGTCTTTAATAGAGAGATTGTAACTTCTTAACTTATCAGTATTAATGGCTATTTCATATTGCTTTAACAGGCCACCAAAACTGCTTACATCTGCAATGCCGGGTGTGCCTAATAATTGTCGTCGCACAATCCAGTCCTGCAGTGTTCGCAGAGACATGGCATCATATTTATCTTCATATCCTTTTTTGGCGTGTAAAACGTATTGATAAATTTCACCTAATCCCGTTGAAATGGGTGCCATTTCAGGATTGCCAATGTTATCAGGTATTTGGTTCCTGGCTTCTACCAGCCGCTCTCCAACCTGTTGACGTGCCCAATATATATCGGCATCGTCGTGAAAAACGACCGTGACAACCGATAAACCAAAACGGGATATAGACCGAATTTCCTGGACTTCCGGAATAGTAGCCATTGTTTGCTCTACCGGAAAAGAAATCAGTTGCTCAACTTCCTGAGCAGCCAGTGAGGGGCTTAGCGTAATAATCTGTACCTGGTTATTGGTAATGTCCGGAACCGCATCAATAGGCAATTTATTAGCAGAATAAACGCCCCAGATAATCAGGGCAAGGGTAAACAAACCTATTACCAGTTTATTTTTTATGGAGAATTGAATGATTTTATTAAGCATATTTTAATTCTGTTTAATTATACATGATACCTGAAGAAATGAATTGTCCTTTGGATAATAGCAGCGACAAGTATTGCACATGCTAATGCTATGAGAATGAATTTAATTATTCTTATAGCCAAAGGTTTTTTACCTTTTTTGGGCTTTTTTTTAACTGACATCCTTATGAAATCGTAATTCTAATGAATGACATTCTCCACGTCAGTACTGTTTCTGAACATGGGAGAACAAATAACTCAGCAATGTGAGAAGGGGTTTATGACAGTTTAGGGGGCTGCCAGATAGAGTAGAAAACTTCTGAATTTAAGGATATGTTGTAAAGGGGGTACTTCTTTGATTGAAAAATAACTTTTACAACCTGTGCTCTGGAAAAGGGGGAATAAATTGCAGAGGCAGCACAGCAGGAACAAGTGCAAAAAGGAGAGCAACTATCCGAAGTATTGTTATGCTCGTTTGAAGAGTTGGGAGAAGATTTTATCTCTTTCTTTAAAGAACTGCCCGTCATGATAACAAGATTGTCCGTACAAGGGACAAAACTTACTGCCAAAATCGCAATAGATAATATTAAAGAAAGAAATTTCATTGGTTGCAAAAATAGGATGTTTTGTTGCAAATTTCATAACCTCGCAGGTCTAATTTAGCAATATTGTTGCAAATCAGCCGATTGTCCATTAAAATTCCTTATTTCAAAAGCCTTCATTGCTGATGATTGCAAAGAAAGGAGCTTCATTTATCTTCAATCCTGATGTGCCGGAGCAGCATAGCAAGGAGAAAAAGTGCCAACACAAAGAGGCATAGAAGTATTATCAAGATTGTCCTAACAATTTTGAATTTTTTTTTCTCTTTAGGCTTTGCAATTGGTTTTCTCTTCATTGAGTATTGAACCGGTTTGTATGAATGTCATTTTTCAAATTCTATAACTTATAATTTTTATTGTGTCAATTTTCCCTGCAATATAAAATCAAAGATATTGTAATAAATTGTTGCCAGTTGAGCAGGCCTTCATAGAAACCAAAATTTTAAATTTAATAAAACGGAAAATTATTTTTATTTTATTAGTAGTTAGTAAATTAAAAATAAGTTGAAATACCAAAACTAAACCCACCTGTACTTGCTGGTGGATTACCTAATACATCTGTTTGCCGCTGGTGGTCATCATTGGCTGAAAATTCTGCCGGAGCCTTTACATTGCACTCTTTGCTGTCGCCACAAGGAAGGCATGACAGGTAAAGGAGAAAAAAGCCCGTTATGAAGAATAAGAATTTCATTGTTGCAAATATAGAAGGATTTATTGCATTTTTTAGTTTTTCAAGCAATCATTAAATCAACGTTGTTGCAAAAAAACAATCAATTTTTATGAAAACCTTTTAAAAATAAGTCGAAATCCCAAAAATAAAGCCGCCGGTTTTTGCAGGTGGGTTACCCAATAAATCTCTCTGGCTTTGATGCCGGTAGTTTAAACGCAATACGGTTTGAGACGTTGGCCGGAAACTTATAGCAGGCATGATGCTCCACAAATCTTCTGCAATATTGCCGCCGGTGCTGGTAAATTTTCCTTTATTCCAATCTACATATTCTATACGGCATGCAAGATTTATTGTTGCATTTTGCCAACCCAATATTGGTTTCTTTACAACAGGCTGTACTATATCTATAAAACCGCCCTGTTGTTTGTTACCATATTGTTGTGTGAATGTTGATGGCACATTTACTTTTATCCATGCCCACTCAGCAGTAATAAATGTATTTAACCGGGGTAATGTGCTGTTAAAATCAATCGCAAAAACATCTACTCTTCGTTTATCATCCAGTTGCAGGCCATCGTCCTGAAATTTATTGTACACACCGCCCATGAAAGACAAGCCTAATTCGCCAATCTTATTGTTTCTTACTGCAACTTTTGCCGTAAGCAATGGAAGGCCGCTGTTAATTTCTTCAAATCGTTCTTTGTTATTTTTTGCAGCCGGCAAAAATGTTTTGTTTTCTGCGTTGTCAATAATGGTATTGTCAAAATTACCGGATAAATAAGCTTCATAACCAAACATCCAGTCTTTCTTGTAATACTTGCCATATACTCCAAAACCTGCATTGCTCCAGGTGGCGGGCAACATCTGTGTTGCAGCAATTGGCCGATCGGTGAATTCCCATTTAGGACCATCATGATTTTGATTGAATGCTCCGATAGGGTTTAGTATTATACCGCCCCGAAGATTTAATAAAGGATGTATTTCCATATCCAGTGCGGCAAACTCAATTGAGATTTCTTTTGCGCCATCTTCAAATTCTATTTCGCTCAAAAATTTTAAGCGTTTGCCTATGGCAGATGACACAAACAAAGTCATTCGCCGAAACTGAAACTGGTGTCCTTCAGAAATACCGTCGGTACCCAAATGCTGCCAGTTGGCTTCCATATATCCACCAACTGATACAGGTAACTTGCCTACGGCTACAAATGGACGGTTATACACGGCATCCATATTTAACACCGGTATAGTGGTATCTTTTGGAATACGTTTTAATAAAGCAGGATCTATCTGTGCAATAACAGCAGATGAAAAAAATAAGGCGGTTATGAAAGGGATGGATTTTATCATATTGCTTTCAATGAGATTTTTAATAGACCGGCTTCGATAGTTACAGGAAATGTTCGCAGTTTTGTTTCGGCCGGGCCAGTCTGCAGATCTCCTTTATTGGAAAACTCACTGCCATGTGCGGGGCATTGCAATTTGTCGCCAAACACCTGCAGCTCTGCTCCCTGGTGTGTGCATTGCATCCAAAGAGCACTGTACTCGTTTTCATTCAGGCGGTACACACAAATGGGATATTGTAGTAAATCATTTTGCACTACAACATATTTTTTAAAATGTTTTTCATTACCTGCTTTTGTTTCAAAGTCGCTGATAGCTACAATCAATTCGTCGCCTGTAATTTTACCACCCATTATTTTAGTGGAAGTACAGCCCTGTAGTATAGCGGAAAAAGCAGCCCCACTCACACAGGCAAAACCACAGTTTTTAATAAAATCTTTTCTGTCCATTATTTATAATGATTTTAAAAACTTAAGGATCGCATTTTTTTCTGATGTTGTCATCTGGTTGAATTTATTTTTGCTACTGGTTGCTTCACCGCCATGCATTTGAATAGCTTCATCAATTGATTTTGCTCTTCCATCGTGCATTAAAAAAAATTGCCCCCCTTGTGAATTTGGAGATAAACCAAGACCCCATAATGGCGGTGTTCTCCATTCAGATGTTTTGGCATTGCCTTCAGTATATCCATCATCCAGCCCAGGCCCCATATCATGCAATAATAAATCGGTATAAGGATAGAATATCTTATTAGAAAGTGGCTCAATATTTGAAAAAGCAGTTTTTAAAGATTGCTTATGGCAACTTTCGCAACCGGCCTGAATGAATAAATTTTTCCCCTGAATTACTTCCGGATTATTTTGATTGCGTTGAATGGGAGCTTTTAAAGTTTGCAAATAAAACACAACATTATTGATGGTTAAGTTTGAAACTTCCGGATCGATATCCAAACCCGTATATACATCTTTTGGTGAAAAGGTAGAAGTGATTCCAATATCCTGGTTATATGCATTTACCGTTTGGTGAAGTAAATTATAAGCTGCTGCTTTTTTTCCAAAACGATGAATATACCTGCCGTTTTGTGGGAGTGCATTAATAAAAGGTGTAATAAATGAAGGCAGGGCAATCCAATTAGGAACGCCGGAAATACCATCTGCATCTAAATCAAATGGATCAGCCATAGCCAGTATATCATTATCTGAAACCAATTCTAAAAAACCAAGGCCTGTAGTTGCCGGGGGAGTAAATTTTGAAAAAGTTGCTCCGGCAGGTATCTGCTCTGGCATGAAACCGGGCAAAGCCCTGTTTTGTAATTGCGGGCCGCCGAGATGCAGAAACTGATTGCCGGTGCTATCGGCTTGTCCAAACCTTGTGAGTGTAGTAAATGGGTGGCCTTTACCATCTCCGGCGTGGCAACTGCCGCAACTTGTAGCTACAAAAATGGAACCCAGCCCGGTTTGAGTAGTAAAGATTTCATCATTAAAGGCTACATCCCCCGCAAGGAATTGCCTATTCTGATCGTAAGAAAGCCCAGCTACAGGCCCATCCAGTATTTCATCATCTGCCGGGGCAGCAGGCTGCAGCTTGGTGCAAGCCTGTATAATAGCTATGCAAATAACCAGTGCAGCCGGAATAAGGTATATCTTTTTCATTCTTATAAAACTGTAATTATGTGTACAAAAGTAATAACTTAGATTCATCTAACAAATAAATTAAATAGCAGTCCTTTTAATTTTCACCAATCTACCTTTATTATTTACTTTTGCCGTATGCACTCATTTACTGAAGAAAACTACTTAAAGGCACTGTTTAACCTTTCTGCCGAAAAAGGCGAAGTAAGCCCCAACGAGGTAAGCAAACAGTTAGGTATTAAAATGCCTACCGTTAACAGCATGATGAAGAAGCTGGCCGAAAAGAAATTAGTTATTTATAAGAGCTACAAGCCTATCCGCTTAACTGAAAAGGGAAAAAAAGAAGCCGGGCTGATAATACGAAAGCACCGGTTAACAGAAATGTTTTTAGTGCAGCAAATGGATTTTGGCTGGGAAGAAGTACATGAAATAGCGGAACAGATTGAACATTTGCAGTCGCCTGTATTTTTTGAAAAGATGGATGCCTTACTTGGCTTCCCCAAAATAGATCCACACGGTTCACCCATACCGGACAAGACGGGTAAAATGGAATGGATTAAATACGAAAAGCTGAGCAGTTGCAAAGTTGGTGATACTGTAAAACTGGCTGCTGTCATCCATACTAAAGATGATTTTTTAAAATTTCTAAATCGGCGGGGTTTGAAATTGGGGTTGAAGCTGAAAATAGTACGATTGGAAAAATTTGACGGCAGTATGGAAGTAAGCTATTCAAAAAAAACCGCTGAAGTACTAAGTCATACGGTTTGTGAAAGGTTGCTGGTGGAGAGAGTGTATGAAAACTAATATCAAAAAACCTAAATCAGCATTCCCAAAAACGGGTGGCTTATATTAATAAATTTGCGAAACATTCCTGCCTCCATTTCAGTGTAAGCCATAATAAACCAAAAGGTTAACTAGCTTACTCGCTCTCAGTGCATGTGGCTGAATTGATACACTTCACAAATCAATAAACAGAAAAATGGGATTTATCATTCTTTCAACTTAAACCTAATTCAAAAACAAAAACAATCGGCGTGGAAAACCAGCCTATAGAGTAATATAAAAATTCTATCAAGCGCTGATCTTCTTTTTTAACAACTGTGCATTAATAGCAACAATAATTGTACTCAAACTCATGAACACTGCACCAACTGCCGGGCCGAGAACAAATCCCTGGCTATATAATACTCCGGCTGCCAATGGAATAGCGAAGCTGTTATATGCTGTTGCCCAAACAAGGTTCTGTACCATCTTTTTATAAGTGGCTTTTCCGAAGAGAATCAAATTGGCAATGTCCTTTGGATTGCTGTTTACTAAAATTATATCGGCTGTTTCTGCTGCTACATCTGTTCCGGAGCCTACTGCAATACCCACATCCGATTGTGCTAAAGCCGGTGCATCATTCACACCATCACCAGTCATGGCAACAAACTCACCTTTGCTTTGCAATTCTTTTACAATCTCCACTTTCTGGTGCGGTAACACTTCTGAATAGTATCCATCCAATTTCAATTCATCAGATACGGCTTTGGCCACGGTTTCATTATCTCCGGTTGCCATCAATACTTTAATTCCATTCTTTTTAAACACCTGGATTGCTTCTGCACTTTCGGGCCTTATCGCATCTGCCAATGCAATGTATCCTGTCAACTTATCATCAACTAAAACAAAAACAACAGTTTCTGCTTTGCTTGAATAAGCTCCTTCAGGAATGGTCAGATTTTTATCTTTTAGATATCCGGGGCTTACCACTTTTACTGATTTCCCCTCTACCATTGCTTCAACACCTTTGCCTGTAATGGCATTAAATTTTTCAGCTTTGGGAATGTTAACTTTGTGTTCTTTTACTTTATTAATTATACCGACAGCAATAGGATGCTCTGATGTTTGTTCCAAAGCACTCGCCAATCTCAATATTTCATCTTTTGAAAATTCAGTATTAACAGACTCAAATCTGGTGACACCAAAAATGCCGGTTGTTAATGTTCCTGTCTTGTCAAACAAGAGTGCTGTGATTTTTCTTGATTCTTCAAAAGCCGTTCTGTTGCGAATTAATAAACCGTTTTGTGCTGATACTGCTGTTGAAATGGCTACTACCAATGGAATAGCCAAACCTAAAGCATGAGGGCAAGCAATTACCATTACCGTTACCATACGCTCTAATGCAAATACAAATGGATATCCTGCTATCAGCCAAACAGCCAATGTTCCAAAACCTACCGATAAAGCAATATAGGTAAGCCATTTGGCAGCCCTGTCGCTGAAGTTCTGCATTTTGGATTTTGCTTTCTGCGCTTCTTCTACCAGCTTAATCACTTTGTTCAGGTAACTGTCTTTCCCTGTATGTTCCACTTTTATCTTCAAAGAGCCGTTACCATTTATAGAGCCTCCAATCACTTTGTTTTCTTTCTCTTTCTTTACAGGTTTTGATTCTCCTGTGAGCATGGATTCGTTTAAGTAACTACTGCCTTCTACAATAATCCCATCAGCAGGTACTTTTTCACCGGGCTTGATCAGTATAATATCTTCCTTCTTTAATGCTTCCAGCTTTATATCTTCCACCTGTCCATCTGACTTTACCCGGTGTGCTTCGGCAGGCATCATGCTAACTAATAATTGCAGGGCTTTGGATGCCCCTAATACAGATTTCATTTCAAGCCAATGGCCTAAGAGCATAATCACAATCAATGTAGCCAGTTCCCAGAAAAAATCCATTCCTTTTAATCCGAAAACAGTTGCTGTGCTGTAAAAATAGGCGACAGAAATAGCCATTGCAATCAGGGTCATCATACCCGGACCTTTCTGTTTTATTTCGGTAATGAAACCTTTCAGGAAAGGCCAGCCGCCCCAGAAATAAATTACAGATGAAAGAGCCATTAATACGTATGGATTGCCTGGCACTGATAAGCTATACCCAAAAAAACCTTGTATCATCGGTGATAATATCAATACGGGTATAGTAAGAATAAGGCTTACCCAAAACCGTTTTTTAAAATCGGCTATCATCATTTTGTGATGGTCGTGGCCTGCCATACCCATCGGTATGCTGCCGTGGTCGTGCTGCATTTTACTATGATCCATTCCTGCCTTGTCGTCAGGCAGATTGGAATGATTCATTTTACTGTGATCCATTTCCTGCTGTTGATTATGTTCGTGTTTGCTATGATCCATGATAACTTATTTTACATGTTCTTTAATATAAATTCCACTCTTTCATCGGGGCTGATTACCGGTACAAAAACAACTGGAAATTCTAATGACTGATATACTTCTATAATTAACTGGTGAATTAGTTTTTGTGCCTGTTCATCTTCTGTTCTTGCATAATCATTTACAAAAGGCAGCCTGTCAAGAATAAATATTTTTTTATAGGATACTGCCTTCATTGCACCAAGTAATATTTTATCATATTCGAGATTCAAAAAACGGTAATAAGCCATAGCATCGGGGATTGCCCGGTCAAGAAATACTGTTTCATCAGGTGTTAGTTCTGCTTCCTGTTCAATTTGCATATCTAAAACACCTAACTGAAATTTTCTTTTATTCGCCCTGACCTCTTCAACAGTTCTCCCTTCCTCTTTCATTGTGTCTATATAATGCCTTGCATGTTCAATAGTGGTTTTATAACCTCTTTCCGTTAGCAGGTTTATGACAGTTGTTTTCCCAGTGCTGGGCCCACCGGTAATGACAAACCAATTTGTCGTTTTATTTTGTTTCTCCATGTTGTGTCAATTCAATTTCTACTGGCATCATATTTTTCCATGAACCATTTTGTTATCATACTGCGTTCTTTGCCAGACAGTCTTGCCTTTTTATGCAGCAGTTTATAAGAAGTCAAAGGCATTTCTCCATCTTTAACCTGATTGACTATAGCCTTCAACTTACTTTGCTGCCTTCTTTTTGAATAAGCTCCAAACTCATCAAAATTCAATTCTGCCTTTCCCTCAATTATATGCCTGTTCAGAAACCATGCAGCGGGCTGTATATTACTATACCAGGGGTAGTTTGTATTGTTGCTGTGGCAATCATAACATGCTGCTTTTAAAACCTGTAATATGGAATCCTGTATGGGATATAGTTGTTCAATCGAATTACTGCTTTGTACAGATGAAATATTTTTTCTTGGTCTTGGATAGAATTGAATCAAAACAAATATCAGCAGCAATATCAATCCTGCTTTTTTCCATTTTGATTTAGGTAAATATTTCATTTTTCTTTCTTAATGTGAACTCATATCCATGCCTTCCATTCCTGCCATTGTATTACCGCCTTTCTTAAATACAAATTCGCTGTTTAATAAATATGCGCCTCTCATTACCACCACATCACCATTTTGTAAGCCTGATTTTATTTCCAGCCTGTCGCCGCTTTCCAAACCAGTTTGTACCATTTTCATTTTATAGCTATTTTTACCCGACTGCACCCATACAATATTCATTTTGCCGTCACGCAGTACTGCATCTGATGGAAGTGTAAGTGTATTCAGTTCTTTACTTTTAATGGTGACATATACAGGCATTCCGGGTTTAAGTAAACCCCCGGGATTAGGTATTGAAACACGGACCAGGTTGAGCCTGCTATCCGAGACAATCTCAGGATTTGCAAATTCAATTTTCCCTTTCCATTCTTTGCCGGGTATATCCGGAAACTGAACGATGGCAGTTCCTTTCAGGTCTATGGCCGACAGTTGTGATGTATATACCTGTGCTTCTGCCCACAATGAAGATAGGTCGGCTAACTTCACTATGATGCTTCCTTCCGATACATACTGTCCTTCCATCACCGGCAGTTCAGTAATATATCCTGACTCGTTGCTGTAAAAAGATGTGAGTGGAGACGACTTTTTTGTTTTTGTCAATTCATTCACCTGTGCCTCATTCATACCCCATAACAGCAATTTTGTTTTTGCACTTTGAACCAGCCTGTTAAAATCTATGATGGAATTATCAAGCGATTGTTGTTTTTCAACGGCAGCAATATACTCCTGTTTTGCATTATTCAATTCTTCACTGTACAAATCATACAAGTGTGCCCCTTTTGAAACATAATCACCCAGGGTTTTAAAATACAACCTGTCAATACGCCCCATGATACGGGCATTGATGCTGTTTATTTTTGTTTCATCTGTATTCAGTGTTGCTGTAAGAATCATTTTATCTCCAATCATCCCATTACGGATCGTATCAGTTTGAATATTGCCCAAACGAATCTGTTCATCATTGAGCAATATTTCATCTGCAGCGGTATTTGTTTTTTTCACTACAATCAGATCCATGTGGCAGATAGGACAGGTTCCCGGTTTGTCCTGCATGATCTGCGGGTGCATACTACAGGTGTAATATTCATCCTTATTTACAGTTGTTGTTTTCTTGCTTTTACAGGAGGAATAAATAAGCAATAGGCAAAATGCAATCAGCAATGTTCGAAGATGTCCCCATTTATTAAAAGCTATCATAATCATTTATATTTTTCTGGATTACTAATCATGTGATGAAGCAGGCTCCCAACCTGTTCTGATAAATTTATGAGTTGTGTATAAGTGTCCTGGTCGATATATGTACAGGCTAATGCAAATTCCAGCCATGTTTGCGTTTCTGAATTCTCCATATCAGCATCAGATACTTTTGAAACAAAATGAGCCGGGTATAGTCTTTTTCTGTGGGCTTCTGCCAGGCAAGAACAAACACTCCTGCTTGATCTTCTAACCTGATCTGTTAGAGAATATGTTTCCTCTTTAGGAAACTGCTTTGAAATTTCAAAAATTTTCATCGCCAGTTCAAAAGCCAGCAGATAAACTTTTGTTTCATTAATTTTTTTATATGCCATTTTATTAAATTTTACTTAGTTCATTAAACAGCCGATTTTCCGTTGCACTTTGCCCATTGCCTATTGCTTATTGTTTCTCTGTTTTAATGAAACTTTCACTGTCTACCAGGTATTGTGCATTAGCAGCAACGGCTTCTGTTTTTTCCAAACCGCTTAACACCTGCACCAGATGTTTATTGGTAATGCCTGTTTCTATTTTTCTTGCTGTAAACGCTTCACCTGTTCTTACAAAAACAACTTTATCCAAACCCAATGATAAAACCGCTTCTTCCGGCAGCCAGTTGGCGGATCGGTCACCGGCAAAAATGGTCGCTTTTACCTGGCTGCCTATGGGAATCCTGTAGGTTGAATTATCGAAATAAACTCTTGCAGTAACCGTTTTACTACCGGCTCTGTAAACAGGTTCTATGTAGCTGATTGAGGCCCTGAAATCATTCTCCGGATTTGTTTCGGGAGTGATACGTACCTTATTACCAACTTTCACCATGGCAGCCTGACCGGTAAAAATGTTCAGCAATGCCCATGCCCTGTTGGGATTATACACGGTAAAAATGTTTTGCCCTTTTTGCACATACATGCCCTCTTTAACTGATAATTCCTCAGTAGTAACCGCCAATTGCTGCATGGCTTCGGGTTGATTGTTGCCCATGCCCGTGCTGTTGCTTTCTTGAATATGGCCGCTGTAATTGCTGAATACAGAAACTTTGTAAGATGGTTTACCAGTTTTTATCACATTGCTTACTTGCTGGCTGCCCATTCCCAGCAAATACAATTTTTGTCTGGATGCATTGATGAGCATCGTGTTCTCCGGATCATTTTTCAAAAGAAACAGGAGGTTTTCTTGTGCAGTCAATAATTCAGGACTATAGATGTCCATGATGTGTTGTCCTTTGCTGACTTTCTGATAACGGTATTTCACATACAGTTTTTCTATCCTGCCGGAAAAATTGGAAGAGATGACTCCTGTCTGCCGGGTATCATAAGTGATAAAGCCGTATGATTCCATTTCTATATCCTCTTCTCTTGCCATCATGTGTACCATCGGCACATTGGCAATCACCTGCTGGTTGGAAGGCTTTAGTAAAGTATTCAGCGAAACAGCATTGGGTTCATTGGGTGATTTAACTTTTTCCAGTTGCATGCCACAAACCGGACAAGTACCAGCGGTATCGCTCTGCACTTTCGGATGCATGGGACAGGTATAGCCTTTTGTCATAGCCATACTGCTGTCGGACATCTCATTGCCGGAATGCATCGAATGGTTTTCCATCAGCACCAGGTCCATACCGCATTTGGGACATTTGCCTGGCTTGTCGCTGAAAACAGAATCCTGCGGCATGGGACAGGTGTACATTACTGCAGCTTTATCATTACCATTGTTACAGGCAATAAAGAAAACAGCCAGTGCAATAACTGCCATCCATTTTAATATATGAATCATTTTCATGCGGTTCTTTTTATTTTATTTCTAAAATTTTCATGAGTTCAGCCTGCATCTGCAATCCTTTCTGTAACTGATCGAAATAATCCATCTGTGTCATATTCAATGCTTCCCAGGCATCAAACAACTCAAATAACTCTTCCGTGTTCTGCTCATAACCCAACTGCATGGTCTGAAAATTCCGTCGCAATGCCGGGATGATCTGCTCTTCGTATAATTTCATCTGCTTCTTCTTCAGTTCCAGTTCGGTGAAACTGTTATCAGCCATACCGCTTGCTTCATTAATGATCATCTGTTGCTGGTTACGCAAAGCTTCATTTTGCCAGAGGATGCTTTCGGCCTTTGCTTTATTCATTTTGGAGGACCATTTTGCCAGCGGAATTTTTACCATGCCCATTGCTGTAAACATCAGGGGCTGCCTGGCCCAGCCCGTCATGTGATTGTATTGTATTCCAAACTCCGGTTTCAGTTTTGCCAACTCTGCTGTGCGTTCCAGTTTATTCACTTCAATACTTCTGTCAAGTACTTTAATATCACTACGCTGTTTCATCAGGGATACAGAATCAAACATGGCCCTGTTAAAGTTGTACCATACATAATTTGTATCAACGGTAAAAGTTGTTTCCGTACTCCTGTTCATCACTGTGTTGATGGCAATACGTTTCTGGTTAATTTCATTACGCAACATCAACTGCATATTTTCTACGTTAGCCAAAGCTGCTTTTGCCTTATAATAGGCACTGATTTTACCCAGGCCGTTTTTATACCTTATCTCCGCACTCTGCATCATAAATTTTAGCAGCTTATCATTTTCATCCAGCACTTTCAGTTTCTTTTCCAGCACTATCCAGTCGTAGTAGTTTTTTCTTGCGGCAAACATTAGTTCATTTATTATTACATCTTTTTTTTGCAACTCTACGGATGACTGTGCATTCATATAAGCAAACTCAGCATCCTGTCTTTTTTTATTGGGAAACATCTGCTGAGCTGAAATCATAAAAGCACCCATGCCCGGCTGGCCGTTCATTGATTTCCACCTGCCCGGATCATAAGGTGTTTGAAAAAATCCTGCACCTACTTCCGGTGGCATCCAGCTATAAGCCCCTTTGGCTGCTTCGTTCATAGAACGGGCTTCGGCATCCAGCATTTTTAAAGCAGGATGATTGGTTTGAATAGCCAATTGAATTTCCTGCATGGTTAACACCGGTTGCGATATGGCAACTGATGTTATCAGCGTTAAACCAATCAATATTTGAAAACGTTTCATATTCTTTACTTTTTTGTATGCTTAGTGTTTTGTTTCCAGCACTTCAATTTTTCCATGCTTTCTTAATTCATATTCCTTTGCCATTAAGAATATCAATGGGGTCACCAATAATATATGCGTTGCAGATGTTAAAACCCCGCCCACCATGGGCAATACAATAGGTTTCATCACATCACTGCCTACACCGTGGCTCCAAAGAATGGGAATCAGTGCAAACAGCGAAACACTCACTGTCATTAATTTGGGACGAAGCCTTTTTGCTGCACCTGCAATTACATATTCCCGTAAATCTGCTTTTGTAATGGTATCTTTTGAATTACCCTTTTTATCAACCAATTGCTGCATGGCATCGTTGAGGTAAATCACCATAACAATACCTGTTTCCACAGCTAATCCGAACAGGGCAATGAAGCCAACAGCTACTGCCACTGATAAATTAACACCCCATAAATAGATCATCACCGCCCCTCCAATCAATGCAAATGGTATAGAAATCAAACTCAGGAATGCTTCTCTTGCATTGCGGAAGGCGAAATACATCGACAGGAAAATAATGAGCAGTACCACCGGCAAAATCATTTTCAATGTTTTTTCACTGCGGATCAGGTTTTCATACTGGCCGCTCCACTCCAAAAAATACCCCTTGGGTAACTTGGTAATCATCTTATCCAGTTTTTCTTTAGCCTCATTAACAGTACCGCCCAAATCCCTTTCCCGTACATTAAATAAAACCGTACCCCTCAGCATGGCATTTTCAGAATTGATCATCGGCGGCCCTTCTGTAATTTTTACATCAGCCACTGCTTCCAATGGCACAGGGCCATAGTTCATGGTTTGCACCTGTAGGCGTTTTAGTGATTCAAGATTGTTTCTGAAATCCTGCCCAAATCTTGCATTGACGGAAAAACGCTGCCTACCCTCTACAGTTGTAGTAAGTCGCATACCACCCAATGCTATTTCCACCACACTGTTTACATCATCAACTGTTAATCCGTACCGGCTAATCTCATCTCTTTTTACAATGATGTCAATGTATTTGCCACCGGTAATAGGTTCTACGTACAAATCTTTTACACCATCAATGCCTTCCAGTTCTTTCTTCACTTTTTCAGCAAATGCATAGATGGTATCCAGGTTTTGTCCATATACTTTTACACCTACATCGGTACGGATACCGGTTGACAGCATATTGATACGGTTAATGATGGGCTGTGTCCAGCCATTGGTAACACCGGGTATCTGCAATTTGGCATTGAGTTCATTGATAATATCATTTTTAGTCAATCCTTTTCTCCATTCCGATTGAGGTTTTAAAAGGATAATGGTTTCAATCATGCTGATCGGGGAATTGTCGGTTGCTGTGTTGGCTCGTCCTGCTTTGCCCAAAACATTCTTTACTTCCGGCACAGATTTGATTAGTTTATCCTGTACTTGCAAAATCCGCTTGGCTTCACTGTTGGAAACATCCGGGAGTGTAACGGGCATAAATAAAATAGAGCCTTCATCCAGTGGCGGCATAAATTCTTTACCCAGGCTCATCAGCATGGGTATGCTGATAGCCAGAGCAATGATGTTTACAGCCAGTGTTGTTTTTCGCCATTTGATACAGGTACGGATAACCGGCTCGTATATTTTTTCCAAAAACCGATTTACCGGATTTTTGGTTTCGGGCCTGAAACGCCCTTTCATAAAAAAGGAAATTAAAACGGGGGCTAAGGTTAGCACCAGCAAGGCATCCACAATCATGATGAATGTTTTGGTGAATGCCAGCGGGTGAAAGAGTTTTCCTTCCTGGCCGGTTAGTAAAAATACCGGCAGAAAAGAAGTGATGATTATAATGGTAGAAAAGAATACACCCCTTGACACCTGTATGCTGGCTTTTTCAATCAACCGCATCCTTTCCAACTCCGGAATACGGTAGTAGGTTTGTTTACGTTTTAGTTTATTGAACAATTTTTTCATTGTTTAGGATTTAGGGGTGTGTTGATTTTGATAGTCTGATAAATGCCGGTAGGCATTCTCACTCATAATAATTCCATTGTCTACAATTACACCGATAGCCAGGGCAATACCTGTTAGTGACATGATATTGGAGGATATACCAAACATATTCAGCAGGATGAAACTGATAGCAATGGTTATCGGAATCTGAATAATGATGCTTAATGCACTGCGCCAGTGAAAAAGAAAGATGATAACGATCAGCGCCACTACAGCCATTTCTTCAACCAGTTTTACTTTAATGTTGCCGATGGCTGCTTCAATCAGTTCACTGCGGTCGTAGGCAGTTTTAAAGGTTACACCTTCGGGCAATCCCTTTTGAACATCTTTCATTTTCTCTTTTACGGCATTGATCACCTTATCTGCATTTTCGCTATAACGCATCACTACTATTCCGCCTACAACTTCGCCTTCACCGTTTTCATCAAAGATTCCTAATCGTAAATCGCCACCCATCTGTACCGTGCCAATATCCTTCACCCTTACCGGAATACCATTGTTGTTGCCCACTGCAATAGCTTCGATGTCGTCTTTATTTTTGATATAACCCAATCCCCGGATGATATAGGCCATATCGCTCATTTCAAATTTGCGGCCGCCCACATCATTGTTACTGGCTTTTACTTTGTTCATTACATCCATAAGGCTGATGTTATAGAACTGTAATTTTACCGGGTCAATTACCAACTGGTATTGTTTTTCAAAACCGCCAAAGGATGCCACTTCGGCAACACCGGGTACGGTTTGCAAAGCCAGTTTTACATACCAGTCCTGCAAGGCTCTTTGTTCACCGAGGTCAAGGTTTTTTGTGTCCAGTGTGTACCAGAATACATGACCAACCCCTGTACCATCGGGGCCAAGTGTAGGTGTTACGCCTGTGGGTAATAAGCGTTGTGCATAATTCAGCCGTTCCAGTACTCTTGTTCTTGCCCAATACACATCTACATCATCTTCAAAAATTACATATACAAAACTCATCCCGAACATAGAAGTGCCCCTGATGTTTTTCACTTTTGGAATGCCTTGCAGGTTACTAACCAGCGGATAGGTAACCTGGTCTTCCATGATCTGCGGCCCACGGCCCATCCATTCGGTAAATACTATCACCTGGTTTTCGCTGAGATCAGGGATGGCATCGATGGGGTTTTTCTTGATGTTTATTATACCCCAGGTAAACAATCCTGCTGCAATCAGCAAAACGATGTACCGGTTTTTTAATGACCAGGAAATTAATTTAGGAATCATAATGCTTTTTTTGGCTTGTGAATTATTTCATCATTTCTTCTACACTACCGCAGGTCATCATCTTATCTCCGTAGTAAGGATTTTTGATGTCTTTGGATTCACTGAGCCACATAGATCCTTCATTATACATCTGGCAATGATCGTGGTACAATGTCATACCAGCCCCAAATGCCTTTACCATATCATACATGTCTTTACTCATCATAGCAAAATGTTCCCGCTGATGTTCAATCTTATTTTTTGAAATGTGTTCTGCATGTTCTTTCAGGTCAGCTTCAATATCATCATATACTTTTTTCTGGTCGGCACTTAATAGTGATTTATCAAACCCTTTCATGACATCAAACATTTTTCCAGAGGCTGCAGCCGCATCAGTTTCATTTCCGTTTGCCAGTGCATTTTTAACCGCCAGGTAATCTGCCACCATTGATTTCATAAAGGTAGAAACAGCGGGATCAACAGTAGCGAATGTGGTTGCTACCATTTTTACATTGTCATCTGCCATTGTATTGTCTTTCATGGGCATGGGCATACTGTCATGGTTCATACCCGTGCTGTTGTCTTTTGCAGAATTGTTGCTGTTGCAGGAGACCACTGCTATAGCTGCGATTACTGTTAGTGCAAGGATTATCTTTTTCATTTGAATATATTTTAGTTGATTAATGTTTGTGATTGGAATGATCGTCTTTTTGCTCTTTTAATGCCATGCCGCATTTAGGGCAGTTACCGGGTTTATCATAAGTTTTATCCCCTTCGCATTTCATGGGGCAGCTATAAGCTGCAACAGCCGGTTCTTTTTCTTTCAAAGCCATACCGCATTTTGAACATTTACCCGGTTTGTCACTTGTTACTTCCGGGTGCATGGGGCAGGTATAGGTTTTAATCACTACCATTTTCATTTGTTCTTTTTTGGATTTGGTTAAATCCATCCCGCATTTGGGGCATTTGCCGGGTTTATTGTAGGTTTTATCGCCCTCGCATTTCATGGGGCAACTGTATTTCACCTGCTCCATTTTTTGTTTAGGTGCTTTTGATTTTTGTTTTGTACTGTCCTGTGCAAAAAGCGAAACAGAAACGATGGTTAACGCTGCCATCATCAGTATTTTAATTGCTTTCATATTAAATTGATTTAGTTGTAGAAAATTGCAGAATGCATGGCATCGGTAAATGCCAATAGCCCGGCAAATCAATTGCCTGGCTCAACGAGAGGAAATTGTATTATATACGGAAAACGCAGTTGCGAATGTAAACGGGAACGCCCTGCGTTCGGGGAGGAGCATTGCTGTTAGGGCTTTCTTCTGTTAAAGAAGGCAATCCTATTTCAGGTAACTGAATATAGGCAGACGGTAAAGCTGTTGCCATTAACTGCATCAATTGCAGGTTACTCTCGGTTACCTTTTGTGCTGAATCGTCTTTTAAAAATTTGTGTTCATCCTTGCAGCAACCGTTATCTTTTGACTCGGTTTTCTCCATGCCGCATTGACCGCAGGTTTTGGACTTATTATGACCCAATCCCCAATCGGCCAGCTTGCCCATGCAATAATGCATGTGTATTGTGGCTCCTGAAGAAGTACCCAGATACAAAACGGCTAATATGGCGGTAATGAACTTTTTCATGTATTAAACTGCTACAAAAGTATAACAATTTTTTGAGGATTCTTACATAATTCTGCTAACTATTTATACTTAAATGACTTAAACCCTATTTACAACAGTCTTTTTTACTTACAAAAAGGAATTTAAAAGCTTTCCAGAAAAACTGCCCTATTGATCTAAATAGTATCATAATAACATCGTTAACAGCATGGCCGCACTCATTCCAATCATCAGTGCATCTTCAATAATAGTAATGGTGCTCATGGGTAAATTAAATACATCGCCGAGGCAGGCACATTTTATTTTACGCTTATTGAAAACACTTTGCAGCACACCAATTATACTTACTGACATTACAATAAAGGTAATACTATTGGTTAGTATGGGATTGAAACCGGTAAGAAATGCAATACCCAGGCCCAGCTCAATGAATGCATAAACATACCCCCAACTGCTCCATTTTTTTGCAATCACATCATACATCGAGTAACTCTCCGCAAAGCCTTTCAGGTTAAGCAGTTTGAAAAATGAAAAAACCAAAAAGAACCCGGCCATAAAATTACTCATCCAGCGTAACCATACTAAATCACCAACTACCCATTCGTTCAAAAATGTTATACCGGTAATAAATGCAAATATTAACAAGATGGGTTTGTAAGTTGTTAGCCAGGTTTTGGTTTCTTCAACTTCTTCTGTATTAATTGGCAGGTGCTGTTGATTGTTATCTGTTAATTGATATTTCGGATAGTCTTTCAATGCTTCCTGTAAAATGGCTGTTGCGATATGCTTATCCATTTTAATAGTTGCTTCTTCTTTGGCAAGATCAATATTTACATCATTGACTGCATCTACTTTAGATAGTTGATCCATTTGTCTGGTTCAATAAGTCGTTTGATGGAGAACTCGGTTCTCACATCATTAATAGTAATCCTGGCATAGATGGGAGCCTTGCCAAACTCATTTTTCTTGGATGATTTTACCTGGAAAGACAGGTACATGGAATTGTTCATTTTTCGCCCTTTTTAGATGTATAAATTTACTAAATCTGTTAGTAACAAACAAATACTTTTTATCCACAAAACCCTTGCTGGTAAAGGATTTCAGCGATTTGTCGAGACCTCTAAAAATGTTTGAAAAGAGTCTCGATATAGACCCTTTTGTTTGGAGTTTTTTGAATGATTTGGGGTATCCCCAAAATAAAAAACCCTTGCCACCATTGAGTTTGCAAGGATTTAATAAAGTTTGAATTGTGATTCGGCGGAGAGAGAGGGATTCGAACCCCCGGACCTGTAACAGTCAACAGTTTTCAAGACTGCCGCAATCGACCACTCTGCCATCTCTCCGGGTGCAAAATAAGGGGCTCAACTCATACCAAACAAATAATATTTTTACTTTATCAAAAAAATATTTTATTTGAGTTTTTATTCTATAATGCTTTACACTTTATTTTTTTCATGTTACAAAATTTCGAGTCAATAATTTCAAAATATCAGCATTCATTTTCTTCTGTTATTGAATTTAATCAACAAATAGAAAAAATTGTTGAATTAGATTTTACAAAAAATAATTTTGAACTTAATCACGATATATTTAATGATATTGAGTTGTTTTCAACTTACATATCCAATAAACTACAGCAATCTAATGCCAAATTTGGAATGGGTGGATACTTAGAATACAGAGAATTTTATGGAAGAAGTAATTTGTTTGATGGTGAAGAAACCTCTTCACCTCGAAGATTGCATTTAGGAACAGACATTTGGGGAGAAGTTAACACTAAGGTTTTTACACCTTTACCTGCAACCATTCATTCATTTGCTTTTAATCATCATAATGGTGATTATGGGGCTACCATTATTTTAAAACATCAATTAGATGACTTAACTTTTTTTACTTTATATGGCCACCTCGCGTTGAAAAATATTCAACATATTCAAGTTGGGCAATCTATTCAAAAAGGAGAACATTTTGCTCATTTTGGAGCAGCTTCTGAAAATGGAAATTGGCCACCACATTTGCATTTTCAAATCATTCTAGACCTTGAAGGAAAATTTGGTGATTATCCAGGCGTTTGTAGTATTGAAGAAAAAACAAAGTATAGCCTAAACTGTCCAAATCCTGAATTTATATTGCAATTAGAACAATTCATTTAGCATTTTTATAGAAAAACATTTACATGATTTTTGTTATAATGCTAATATTGTGCATATCTATTTTTAATAGGCATTTAAAAACGCTTGTATATATTTACATTTGCAACAGTTATCAATATAACCATTATAATATTTCAATAAATTATGGCAAGAATTATTGGCATAGCCAATCAGAAAGGTGGTGTAGGTAAAACTACTTCAGCAATTAATGTAGCTGCAAGTTTGGCGGTATTAGAATTTAAAACTTTGCTTGTTGACGCTGACCCTCAAGCAAATAGCACAACTGGTGTTGGTTTTGATTTGCATAATATTACCAACAGTTTATACGATTGTATGGCGAATAATACTCCTGCTGAAGAAGTCATTTTAAAAACTGAAATCCCAAGTTTAGACCTCATTCCTTCTCAAATGGATTTAGTGGGTGCAGAAATTGAAATGATTAACTATCCAAACCGTGAAAATGTAATGAAAAATTGTTTGGATGCAATAAAAGATAAATATGATTTTATCATTATCGACTGCTCTCCTTCTTTAGGTTTAATTACTGTAAATTCTTTAGTAGCATCAGATAGTGTTTTAATTCCAGTACAATGCGAGTTTTTTGCTCTTGAAGGTTTAGGAAAATTATTAAACACAGTTAAAATTGTTCAAAGTCGTTTAAATCCTAATTTACAAATAGAAGGCATCTTGATGACTATGTATGATGGAAGATTAAGATTATGTAATCAGGTGGTGAGCGAGGTTAGAAAACATTTCGATGAAATGGTATTTGATACTTTAATTCATAGAAATACTCGATTAAGTGAAGCCCCAAGTGTTGGAAAACCTGCTATTTTGTACGATTCTGAAAGTAAGGGTGCAATAAATTATCTCAATTTAGCTAAAGAGATTTTGCAAAAAAACAACATGACTAAAATGAGTAATGCGGAAAGAATTTTAGAATAATAATTTTGAATTATAAATTGTAAAAGAGTAATGACATCTCCAAAACAAAATAAAGAATTACTAGGTAAAGGGATTCGTTCTTTACTACAAAATATTGATGCTGACCTTAAACAAACAGCTTCGAGTTTTCCCTCTACTGCTGTAAATGAAGCAGTACAAGCTTCAAGAATTCCGATTGATCAAATTTCCATAAATCCCAAACAACCTCGAAGAGATTTCGATGAAACAGCTTTAAGTGAATTGGCCATTTCAATTAAAATGCACGATATCATTCAACCACTTACTGTAAGTAAGCTGGCAAATGGAAAATATCAATTAATAGCTGGTGAAAGAAGATTTAGAGCTTCTAAAATTGCAGGTTTAAAAGATGTGCCAGTATACATTCGTCAGGCTAATGATACTGAACTATTAGAATGGGCTCTATTAGAAAATTTACAAAGAGAAGATTTAAATGCCATTGAAATTGGTTTGAGTTATAAGAGAATGATGGAGGAACTTGAATATACTCAAGAAAAAGTGGCTGAAAGAATGGGCAAGGAAAGAAGCACTGTTACCAATTACATTCGTTTATTAAAACTTCCTCCCGATATTCAATTAGCAGTAAGAAATGGAACAATTTCTATGGGTCATGCCAGAGCCCTAGTTGCTATTGATGTTATAGATAAACAATTATACGTATTTAATCAAATAAAAACCAATCAACTTAGTGTTCGTCAAACCGAAGAATTGGTTAGAAAATTATATAAAAGCGAAACTTCAAAACCTAATACATCATCATCAAAAAACAACTTACCTCCAACCTATAAAAAAATTGAAGATACTTTAGCTTCGCATTTTGGAACAAAAGTTAAACTGGTGCATAATAAAAGCGGACATGGAAGTATTGCTGTAGAATATTATAGCATTCAAGAATTGAACAAAATTTTAGAACAAATGAATGTGGTCATAAGTTAAACTAAAATTTTTTGGATTGATTCACTCATATACATATTTTAATAAAAATTTATTCTTATCATTTTTGTTTGTTTTAATTTTCTCACAAACAATTATTGCCCAAGAAAAAGTTATTGAAACAACAGTTGTTGATACTTCATCTAAAATTATTACACAACCCAATCCCATAGTTAAAGTAAAACACGATCCCAAAAAAGCTACCAATCGTTCTTTAATGTTACCAGGCTGGGGGCAAGCGTATAACAAACAATATTGGAAAATTCCAGTTGTTTATGGAGCATTATCTATTCCAACTATTACTTTCTTTTATAATAATAACATATATAAAGAAGCTCGTTATGCTTATAATGCCAGATTTGCTGCTACTGCAGAAGGGGGTTATGATAGTACCGCTTATTTTACTTTAGAAACCAAATATCAAAGAGCAGATATTAATGCCATACAAACTTTAAGAAATGCAGCTCGTAGAGATAGAGATTATTCAGTGCTATGGTTTTTAATTGTATGGGGATTGAATGTTGCAGATGCCACAGTATTTGGGCATTTGAAAGATTTTGATGTAAGTAACGATTTAGCATTAAATATTCATCCAACTTTTAATCCAACTACAAGATCACCAAACTTAAATTTTGCCTTAAAATTTAAAAACAAAAAGAAACAAGATGTTTTTATTGCTAGATAAAGTAACCATTTTCGGTTGTTTTGTCAGTTAATTGCATCATTTTACTAGTTTAGTAACAATTACTAGTCATTTGAGCAGCTTAAGCTAAATGGAATTAAATTTGTTATATTCAAAACATTAAATTTATATATTATGGCAGCAGAATTTACAGATGCAAATTTTCAGAAAGAAGTATTAGAAAGCGATAAATTATCAGTAGTTGATTTTTGGGCTGAATGGTGTGGACCATGTAGAGCTATTGGACCAGTTGTAGAAGAATTAGCAACACAATATGCAGGAAAAGTAAACATTGGGAAAGTTAATGTAGATAACAACGCAAACATCAGTACAAACTTTGGTATCACATCAATACCAGCAATTTTATTTTTTAAAAACGGCCAAGTTGTAGATAAACAAATTGGTGCTGTACCAAAAAGTGTTTTAGAGAAAAAAATTCAAGCATTAATGTAATTGATAATTTCAAACTCAAAAAGCCTCAATATAATATTGAGGCTTTTTTATGTCATTCAATTTCGTAAAACTTTAATCAAATGCTTATTACTATTCAATATTTATTATACAACATTTCATTATGTTTGCCACACTATAAAAAATTGAATAATGAACTTTAAAAAGCTTAACAACATTAGTGGTTGGATTGTATGTGCTATTGCCTGCACAGTTTATATATTAACTGCAGAAGCTACTGGCAGTTTATGGGATTGTGGCGAATTTATTAGTAGTGCCTATAAACTTCAATTACCACACCCTCCAGGTGCTCCCCTATTTGTTTTATTAGGAAGATGTTTTATTATACTTTTTGGAGATAATCCTTTAACTGCTGCTCATGCTGTTAATATTATGAGTGCAGTTGCTAGTGGTTTTACTATTTTATTTTTATTTTGGACAATCACTCACTTTGCAAGAAAAATTGCAGGTTTGTCTGTAAACGACAATTTATCTAGCACTCAAGCATGGACTATTATGGGTTCTGGTTTAGTGGGTGCATTAGCTTATACTTTTAGTGATAGTTTTTGGTATAGTGCTGTTGAAGGAGAAGTATATGCTTTAAGTTCTTTCTTTACTGCTATAGTAATTTGGGCTATTTTAAAGTGGGAAACTGCTGTAGATAATCAAACTGAAAATTCAATTCACCCAGATCGTTGGATCATATTTATTTTCTTTATGATGGGCTTATCAATTGGCGTTCACTTGTTAAACTTATTATGCATACCTGCCATTGTAATGGTGTATTATTTAAAGAAAAAAGATTCGTTAGATTATAAAAAAATAAGAAGAGGTTTTATTCAGTTTGTATTATTGGGTGGTGTTTTAGCAATGATTGGTGCTTACTTAGGGCATAGTGGAGAAAATGCACAATTAGAAAAAATTGCTCCAAACCTTCGCCAATATTTTGGTGATGATGTTGTAATATCTGACACAACTTTAGTTGGACTCATGCTCTTGGGCACATTAGCTGCAATAGGTTTATTATACTTGGTTGAGAAATTTAAAAAAGATAAAAAAGAATATTACGGTGGTATGTATATCTTCTTTGTTCTAGGTTGTGTATTGGTTGGCATTGTTCAAATTGCAGTTATTCAATATTCTATTAAAGGAGCCGGTTTTTTTGATAGAGTTTTTGTAAACAGCTTTGGATTACCATTCTTTAGTGGTTTTATATTCTTCTTTATAGCAATTGCTGTTGGTGTTTGGTATGGCTTAAAGAAAGCCAAAGAAAAAAACTGGGATTTATTACGTTTGGGTTTATATAGTGTGGTATTTATTTTAATGGGTTACAGTACCTATTTTACTACAATGGTTCGTAGTAATGCAGATCCTGCAATTGACATGTACAATGTTGATAATCCTATTAGCTTAGTTGGATATTTAGCTCGTGATCAATATGGAGATTTTCCAATACTTTATGGTCAAAAGTTCACTGCCTCTCCTATTCAGGATATGGAAACAGGAACCAAGTATCAAAAAATTGGTGATAAATACGAAATTATTGGCAAGGATAGAAAATTAATCTATATGCCAAAAGATAAGATGGTTTTCCCAAGAATGTGGGATGCAAGTGACGATCAAAACCACGCATATTATTATGCTACTTATATTGGTTTAGGCAGAATGAAAGACCCTCAAACAGGACAAGAAAAATGGGATGATGAAGATGGAACAAGACCAAATTTTAAAGACAATATTAGCTTCTTTACTGGTTATCAATTCTACTGGATGTACATGCGATACTTTCTTTGGAATTTTGCTGGAAAACAAAACGATTATCAAGGATTTTTTATTGGAAATACAAGAGATGGTAACTGGAAAACTGGTATCAATTTTATAGATAAAATATTTTATGGAGATCAAAATGTGCTACCAGAAACCACTATTAATAATAAAGCTAATAACAAGCTATATGGTTTACCATTTATTTTAGGAATAATAGGTTTATTGTTTCACTTCAAACGCAAAGGCTCAGATGCTTTAGTTAACTTTTTATTATTCTTCTTCACAGGTGTAGCAATTAATATTTACTTAAATCCAGCAGGCTTTCAGCCTCGTGAACGTGACTATGCTTATGTAGGTAGTTTTTATGCATATGCAGTTTGGATTGGTCTAGGCGTAATGGCTATTGCAGATTGGCTACAAAAAAAGATGAAAGCATCAATAGCAAGTATTTTAGCTGTTGTACTATGCTTTGCTGCAGTGCCTCTTGTAATGGCTAGTCAAGAATGGGATGATCATGATAGAAGTAACAAAACTATAGCAAGAGATTTGGCAAGAAACTATTTAGAAAGCTGCCCACCAAATGCTATTTTATTCACTTTTGGAGATAATGACACTTACCCCCTATGGTATGCCCAAGAAGTTGAAAATATTCGTCCCGACGTTCGAGTAATCAACTTTAGCTTATTGGGTATTGATTGGTATATCAATCAAATGAGATACAAAGTAAATGAGAGCCCTGCTATTGATGTAATATGGGATAAAGCTCAAATTCAAGGAAGAAAACGAGACTATGTAAGATATCAGGCAAATCCTGCATATCCCGAAGGACAATATTATGATTTGTACGATATCATGAAAAACTATGTTGGAAAAGATGATAAAGACAAGGTTCAAATTATGGATAATGAAACAGGTGATTTTATCAATACAATTCCAACAAAAAAATTATTCATTCCTGTTGATAAAAATACAATTGCTAATGATAAAACAATCGCTTCATCAGATTCAGTATTATCGCAAATCAACTTCGAAATCAGTAAATCAACTTTGTATAAAAACGATTTAGCTATATTAAATATCATAGCTGCTAATAAATGGAAACGACCAATATGTTTTACTTCTAATTATGGGTTAGACGGTATTGGATTGACCAACTATTTGAGAAGAGATGGTTTAACTTATCGTTTAGTACCAAGTGCTAATCCAGAACTTAATGCCGATTGGATGATGGATAAATTATTAAACAAATTCACATCTGGAAATGCCGACAAGAAAGGAGTTTATTTTGATGAAGAAAACAGAAGACATCTTTTGGGTATTAGAGGGGCTTATGCAGAACTTGCAGGAACTCTAGCTTCAAAAAACAGAAAAGAAGACGCTAGAAAAGTATTAGACAAAGTTGATAAAATGATGTTAGAAGAAAATGTACCCTATGGTTTAGTAAGTCGTGGTAATATGCACAACAGAACTTCTTTAATGCTTTTAGATGCCTGTTATAGAGCAGATCATACAACCTTAGCCAATAAAATTTCTAAAGCTTTGCATAAAGAGATTAAGGAAGAAATGAATTATTATAATTCTCTAGAAGGTTTAAAGGCTGAGAATATGATGCAAGAAAAATCAGATTTAGAGCAATTTGGCAGAAGCCTAGATCAAATGGAGCAAATGTTTAAGGCAGTTCAACAAACTCAGTTAAAAGTAGATTCTATTGGAAAATAGAATTGTTATATTAATTTAAAAAAATAGGCATCACTTTAATATGATGCCTATTTTTTTGGGCTAAACTTTTGTAATGGTCAACGGTCAACGGTCAATGGTCAACGGTCAACGGTCAACGG
>JAGXRG010000049.1 GCA_018335935.1 Chitinophagaceae bacterium
TAACAGCAATGTTACCAAAGTTCATATCTACATTTTTTACAATGCTGATTGGAGTTACAATTGTGGCTGAGGCAGATGCAGAAGCAGTTGATTGAGCATTTGCAGTTGAGATGGTAGCTGCTATTACTATAATAGACGCTACGATTTTTTGAATGTGTTTCATGTTTGTGTTGTTTAGTTGTTTAAGGAGTTTGACAAAGCAAAAATCAAACTAATACTACACCTGCACAATCCCTTAAACTAGGGGGGGAGCTCTGAAACACATATAAATATTGAATTGTAGCTTAAAATTAATATTTAATATTATTAGTAATTATTGAATTACTAATTAAAATTTGCAATGAATTGTTTGTATTTATCTTTGATATCGATGAGAATATGTCATAAAATTCCACTCTTACTTCAACTTTATACTTTAGATGTAAACATGCCAGAAGAGGGTTTGTACGAACTCACTATCATTCATAAAAATACTGGTGTTATAACCAGTTTTCAAGGTAATACCTGGGGCAAAGTCATCCACCAAGCTTTTGTTCATATGAATAAAACTTTAAAGCAACAAACAAATAAAATTGATTAAAAGTGTATTGCTGAATTTTTAGCTTTTGACTTTTAACTTTTTACTTTAATAAACTAACCACAATCATATTTATATGTGACTTTTGTAACCTATTTCCATTGGTATATAACTGAAGTTTGTATAACAATAAATTTAATATATTAATGGAACCTCATTATTACACTGTAGAGCTAAATTGGTTAGAAGAAAGAAAAGGAATCATATCATCACCCGAATTAAAACAAAAAATAGAAGTAGCCACACCGCCACAATTTCCAAAAGGTATAGAGGGTATTTGGTCGCCTGAGCATTTAATAACTGCAGCAGTAAATAGTTGCTTTATGACCACTTTCTTGGCCATAGCTGAAAATTCAAAATTAAATTTTCATCAATTTAATAGTAAGACAACTGGTAAATTAGAAATTGTAGATGGAAAATATTTGATGACTGAATTTGTAATTCATGTTCGATTAGAAATTGTAAAGGAAGCAGATAAAGAAAGAGCAGAAAGAGTGCTGCAAAAATCTGAAGCTGCTTGTTTAATTTCTAATTCAATAAAAGGAGCAACAATACTTAATACGGTGATTGTTTTTTATGAAGGCTAATTAGCTTAAGCTTTTGCAGCTACTAAATCTAAATCTGGTTTAGATTCATCAGTTATTACAACAGCACCTCTGTTTTTACGTACAATTCTAGAGTAAAGCGAAATTTCTTTATCGAATAAAAATCTTAAAAACAAAAGGGTCCAAGAACGGTGGCTAAATAAATTATTATAAAAACCAGGAGCTGTATTTTTTAGTTGTGGTAATTTATTCCATGGAATAGAAGGAAAGTCGTGGTGCTCATTATGAAAACCAACATTAAATGCCAGTTTATTAAAAGGCCCATAATAACTATAGGTTTCTTGCTCTTCACTATGAGTTAAATAATGTTCTTGAATCCATCTGGCACCTAAAGGGTGTAAACCAACAGAAAAAAAGAAACTCGCTAGTAAAAAAATAAAAGATTTAATTCCAAAAAAGTAAATAATGGTTGTAACAAATAGAATTTGAACCAGCCAGTTTAATGCAACCCATCCATCAAAGGGTTTAATTTCTTTTAAGCGACTTAATCTGAATAATTGAAAGAAGGGATAGAATAATAACCAAATGGCTTTACCAATAAAATAGTTATTAATGAGTTTGGCTTCCCATTTATTAGGAAGATCACCATCTAATTCATGAACACCTTGAAAGGAGTGATGTTTGAGATGATATCTCTCGAATGAAACACTACTAGCAAAAACTAAAGGGAGGTTGGCAATAATGCCTGCAATTTTATTAAGCGATTTATTCTTGAAAATAAGTTTGTGAGCACATTCGTGAATGAGAACAAAAAGTGCATGATCTGCAAAAGCACCTATAATATAAGCAGTAAGAAAAACCAACCACCATGATTGATCTTGTAATACAAAAGCCAATACAATTTGTAAAGCTACAATACTAATAATAGCTAATGCACTGAAAGGATTTTTGCCAATTAAACTTCTTACTTGAGGATGTTCTTTTAAAATTTGTTTAGTTCTAGCTCTATGAGGTTCACTTTGATTGGAATAAACAAAATCCTTTTTTTGACTCATGAATCAATGTTTTGATATGTGTATTCAATTGCTAATACAACATATTATTTATAAAGCAGTAAACATAAATATAAACCCTCAGCAAGCAAAAAAATACTTATAAAGAACTAACTAAGTTTAACCATCTCTAAGCCACTAAAAATTCTAGCAAGGCTTAAATCTTGTGTCTTATTATAATTTTCAATATTGGTTCCTGTAACAATTCTCCAGAAATTTTTTTCTTTCAATTCTTCATAATCTTTTCCTTTTACAAAAATGCCTGTAATGGAATTTCTTTTTTTGAATTGAATTGTAGTTTTTTTCTCTGTAGTTTTTTTGGTAGTAATAAAATTTTCTATTGCTTCAACATTCATAGATCTTAAAATTTAGGTTATAAAAATGGAGGGTAAAATATTCACCCTCCACAATATTAAAAAACGTTAGGGATTACCAACGACTTTTTGAATTAGAATAAGAAGGTTTTGAACTTCTTTCTTCTCTCGGTCTAGCTTCCATAATTCTTACAGCACGACCTTCAACCATTCCACCATTTAATTCACTGATGGCTTTTTTAGCAGCCTCATCATCTGGCATTTCAACAAATCCAAACCCTTTACTAGTGTTTGTAAATTTGTCGATAATTACTTTTGCAGAGTTTACTTCACCATAAGGGGTAAAGAATTCTTTTAAGTCTTCATCCTGCACGTTGAAGCTTAAGTTTGAAACATAAATGTTCATTCTAAATTGATATTTTTTTGAAAAATTTTTGAGGCTTAGCAGAGGCGTAGAAGACTAACTTTAAGAAGATATACTTTATTACAAATCGCGTAGAACTCAAATTAACTTTGCAAAAGTAATGCTTTTAATTGACAATAATAGTTTTATTTTGTTCAAATACAATTATAACACTTGATATATATAGAATTCAGGCTTTAATTCGTTGTACTATTAATATTGAATGCTGTAAGATTATTTAATTGAAGATTGAGATGGATTTAATAAATGATTTAGTAGAAAAATATATTGAACAATGGAGCTCAAAAGATAATGATGATTTATGGGTTATTCACGAGCAAACCTTAAGAAATCATCCTAAAAATCATATGCAAAGTAGTTGGGTGCAGGGCAAATTACTTAGTTTCCTGAGTCAACTTAGTAAACCTAAATATATTTTAGAAATAGGAACTTTTACGGGTTTTAGTGCTTTATGTTTGGCAAAAGGGTTACAAGAAGATGGCGTACTACATACTATTGAAATTAGAGAACAAGATGCAAAAATTGCACAAGCAAATTTTAGCATTTCAAAAAATAAAAATCAAATACTTTTGCATCTTGGTAATGCAGTAGAAATCATTCCTACTTTAAAAGTTCAGTGGGATTTGGTTTTTATTGATGCAGATAAAACTGGTTATATTGATTATTACGAATTAGTATTACCAAGTTTACATCCTAATGGATTAATCATTGCAGATAATGTATTATTTCATGGAGATGTATTGCAAGAAAATATAAAAGGAAAAAACGCTAAAGCCATTCATGCATTTAATGAACACGTGAGTAAAGATGCAAGATCAGAACAAATTATTCTAAGTGTTCGTGATGGTTTAATGTTGATTAAAAAGAAATAGATATGAGGTTATTGTTTTGCTGCTTTTTTTTAGTGTCGAGTTTTATTGCTATTGCTCAACAAGATAAAGTAAATGCTTATGTTGAAAAATATAAAGACATTGCTATTGTTGAAATGCAAAGAACTGGTGTGCCAGCAGCAATAACTTTAGCACAGGGTATTTTAGAATCAAGTTTTGGTGAAAGTGAATTATGTAAAAATTCGAATAATCATTTTGGTATAAAATGTAAAATAGATTGGGTTGGAGAAAAAGCTTATGCCGATGATGATGAGGCAAATGAATGCTTTAGAAAATATCCCGATCCATTAGCTTCGTATAAAGATCATTCAGATTTTTTAAAATCTCGTCCTCATTATGCTTTTTTATTTCAATTAGACCCTACAGATTTTGAGAGTTGGGCTCATGGTTTAAAAAAAGCAGGCTATGCTACAGAAAAATCTTATGCTGAAAAATTAATTGGCTTAATTAAAAATTATAATCTAAACGCTTATACTTATTTAGCTCTTGATAAAAATTATATTCCAAAATTCAGTTGGGCTTCTAACAATCTTTCAGATAAAGATTTAACTACAACAACAATAGCAACAACTATTGTTGAAGATGAAAAAGATTTAGCACTACCCAAAAACAATACTATAAAAATTAAGGAAACTAAGTCTATTGTTTCTCTTGAAGTATTTAGAATTAACGATTCTAAAGTAATTCAGGCCAATGCAGGAACTTCATTATTAGCTATTGCACAAACCCATAATATTTCTTTAAAGAAATTGATTGAGTATAATGAATTGAACAATTTTGATGTATTAGAAAATGATCAACTCATTTTCTTAGAAAAAAAACAAAAAAAGGGAAACAAAGATTTTCATATTGTAACAGCTGGAGAATCGTTATATGATATAGCACAGAAAGAAGGGGTAAGGTTAGATGTATTAGCTGAATACAACGGGTTGAATAAAAACATTTATCCTTTAATTGGAGAAACCATTTACCTAAGATCAAAAGCTTTGGTAACACCTAAATTTAGCATTGCTTCAACCATTAATAATTCAACTAGTACAATTAATTAACATGAATGAAATACAAGTTTTAGATAAAACCTTTGTTCCTTTTTTATCTGCAGAAGACATACAAAGTAAAATTGAATCTTTAGCTGTTACTATTAATAAAGATTACCAGAATAAAAAACCTTTGTTTGTAGCTATTCTAAATGGTTCTTTCATGTTTGCAGCAGATTTGTTTAAATCTGTAACAGTTGATGCTGAAATTTGTTTTATTAAATTAGCATCCTATAAAGGCACTCAATCTACAGGGCATGTAATTACTGCTATTGGCTTAGATTCTAATATTACCGGAAGAGATATTATTGTTGTTGAAGATATTATTGATACAGGAAAAACACTTCATACTTTTTTACCTCAAATTATCAATCAACAACCTTCTTCTGTAAAAATTGCAACTTTATTGCACAAGCCTGAGGCTACAGTTTATGATTTGCATATAGACTATTGTTGTTTTAGTATTCCCAACAAATTCGTGGTTGGTTATGGTTTAGATTATGATGGATTTGGCAGAAACACAAAAGCAATCTATCAGTTAAAAAGCTAAATAATTTTAAAAGTAATTCCTTCTAACGCCAAGGCTGTTTTAGGAAAGATGCTTGAGGCTTCTACTAAAAACTCATCAAGATTTTCATATTTACTACTAAAATGGCCAAGTAATAACAATTTAACCTCTGCTTGTTTTGCTATACTTGCAGCCTGAATGGTTGTACTATGAAAACGTTGAGCAGCTTTATCTGTATCTGCATTTAAGTATGTTGCTTCATGATACAAAACATTTACAGCTTTAATTTTTTCGACTAAAGTTTCATCATAGATGGTATCAGCACAAAATGCATAAGATTTGGCAGGAGTGTTGGCAATAGTTACTATTTCATTCTTAATTGTTATGCCAAATTTGTTGATATAATCTTTTCCTTTTTGTAATTCTTCATAATATGCCATTGGAATTTCAAATTCTAATACTTTCTCTTTATTAATTTTTCTTGGCAATTTCTTTTCATAAATTTTAAAACCCCAACATTCAATTCTATGTTTTGTTGCAAAAGCTTCTATAGTAAATTGATGATGTTGAAATAAAACGCCCTCTTGTTCTATTGGATGAAAAATAAGTGGATAAGATAAGTTTGTGTTGGCAACATTTAATTGCAACTGAATAATAGCTTCTAATGCTTTTGGGGCAAACAAATGAATGGGTTTTTCTCTATTCAATAAACTCATACTTGTTAAAAAGCCAATCAAACCAAAATAATGATCTCCATGTAAATGCGAAATCAGTATGTAATTGATTTTACCAGTTCTTATTCTGTATTTTGCAATTTGCATTTGAGTGCCTTCACCACAGTCAATTAAAAATAATTGCTCGTTTAAAGTAACTATTTGTGCTGTAGGATGCCTATCAAAAGCAGGTAAAGCAGAGTTATTTCCAAGTATTGTTACTCCAAACATGAGTTAATTGTAATTTATAAAGTGTTAATTGTAAACTGTAATTTAAAATTTATAATTTACAATTAATAATTATTAAAAGTGTATCCAATTCCATTTCAAACTTCCCTGAGATAGCTCCAAAGAAGGAGTTGGAAATTTAAAACTATTTAATACAAAAAGTGCAGTCTTTAAAAATTTACTTTTTGTTTTTATTTTAGTTAAGTCGATATCTGGAGCTAAATACCATTGTCGATATCTGGGAAATTCATTTTCTGCAGATGACCAAAAACCAGTTGCATCAATATAATTATTATTTCGTGCTCCAATAATATTTTCTGCACCATAACCCACTGCAATATTCAACCAACTTGGTAATTCAGATTTTTTAAAAAAAGATTTTATATTAAAACTGAGCCAATAAGTTTGAGGGTTATAATCTTTAAACAGCCTATTTGTTTTATCCTTTCCATAAAGGGTTTGAGCAAATCTTTCTAAATCTTCTGGCTCATATTTTTGATAATGAGTTGAATATTTTACTTGAATTCTTTGTTCATCCCATAATAATTCTTGTCCAATTAATAAACTAGTTCCAACAACATTAGCTGTATAATCTCCCCAACTAAATCCCCATTTTGGACTAAATCCATCCATGATTTCAATTACTGACAAATAACCTAAGCCAGTTAATCCACCAAGCCAAACATATTTATTCTTAGAGGCTCCCGACCATTTCCACATTTGCATACTCATTCTTCCACCAGTATAACTTGCAAAAATATGGCTTGCTTTATCAACTTGTAGATACTCCTCATTATCATTAAAAAATTTAAAATGATTTAATCCTGCATCTTTATACCAGAATTGATATAAAGCAGCAAAATTGGCTGTATATCCAGCAATTTGGCCATAAGTTACTAACTGCTCTCTTTTCTTAGAATATTGAAAAAATCGATTCCCTTTTTTTGGTGTGGTTTGAAAAGAATCTGTAAGGATTGTTTTTTTTAGATCGACTTTCAGTTCTGTTTTTATGCTGTCTTGAGCAGAACAAAACAATGGCTGAAAAAAAAATAATAGAATCAGATGTCGAAACATTATTCAAACATAAGGCTTTGATGAATTTGTTGCTCACAACTGATGCATTTTAATAAATATTTCATTAACCTTGCTTCAAGTTTAGAAAATAATAATGTATGAATCAAGAAACACTACAAAAAATACAAATTTGGTTAGAGGGTAATTATGATGATGATACAAAAAAAATCATTCAACAATTACAAAACGAAAATCCTGCTGATTTGGAAGATAGCTTTTATAAAAATCTTGAATTTGGAACAGGTGGCTTAAGAGGTATCATGGGTGTGGGTTCTAACAGAATGAATAAATATACTGTTGGCATGGCAACTCAAGGATTTGCTAATTATTTAAAAAAAGTATATCGTGATGAAGAAATAAAAGTTGTAATTGGTCATGATAGTAGAAATAACAGTAGATTTTTTGCAGAAACTACAGCTAATGTTTTTGCAGCAAATGGTTGTAAAGTGTTTTTGTTCGAAGATTTAAGACCAACTCCAGAACTCAGTTATGCCATAAGAACTTTGGGTTGTCATGCAGGTGTGGTTTGTACAGCTAGCCATAATCCCAAAGAATACAATGGCTATAAAGCTTATTGGAATGATGGATCTCAACTAGTTCCTCCACACGATAAAAATGTAATTAAAGAAGTTGAAGCTATTGCTAATGTTGATGATGTAAAATGGAGTGGTGGAGAAACCAATATTTCAATGCTTGGAAAAGAAATGGATGAAGCTTATATCGACATGATAAAAAGTTTAAGCGTTTATCCTGAAATTATTGCAAAGCAAAACGATTTAAAAATTGTTTATACACCAATTCATGGAACAGGTATTACAGTTATGCCTCAAACCCTTGCTGCATTTGGTTTTACAAATGTTACTATTGTTGAAGAACAAGCAAAACCTGATGGAAACTTTCCTACAGTAGCTTATCCAAATCCAGAAGAAAGAGAAACCATGAGTATGGGTTTGCAAAAAGCTAAAGATTTAGATGCAGATATTTTATTAGGTACAGATCCTGATAGTGATAGAGTTGGCATTGGTGTAAAAAATCATAAAGGCGAATGGGTTTTAATGAATGGCAACCAAACTGCAGTTTTGGCTTTTGCATACATGATTGAAGCCAGAAAAGCAAAAGGAATTGCTGAACCTAATGATATGGTGATAAGTACAATTGTAACAACCGACATGATTGATGAAGTAGCCAAACAAAATGGTGTGGCTTGCTATAATGTATTGACAGGCTTTAAATGGATTGCTTCTTTGTTGAAAGAAAAAGAAGGGAAAGAAAATTATATTATTGGTGGAGAGGAAAGTTTTGGTTTAATGATAGGCGATAAAGTAAGAGATAAAGATGCTGTAAGTGCTGTTGCTCTATTATGTGAAATGGCTGCTGTTGAAAAAGAAAAAGGCAAATCACTTTTCGATAAAATGATTGAAATGTATTTGCAATATGGGTTTTACTTAGAATCGTTAATTAGTATTACTAAAAAAGGCATGAATGGCTCTAAAGAAATTGCTGCTATGATGGAAGGCTATAGAGCCAACCCACCTTCAACAATTAATAATAGTAAAGTAGTGGAATTATTAGATTATGAAATGCAAACTGGTAAAAATTTATTTACAGGTGAAACATGGGCTATCGACTTGCCTAAAAGCAATGTACTTCAATTTATTTTGGCAGATGGTAGTAAAATTTCTGCTCGACCTAGTGGTACTGAGCCTAAAATTAAATTCTATTTCAGTGTGCAGACTAAATTAAATAGTAAAGAAGAATTTGATACTAAGTATGCTGAGCTTGAAGATAAAATAAAAGCTATTCAGGCTGATATGAATTTGTAGAATGTATAGAAAGTTCAAAAATCCTTTGCTCAGAAAAAAGCAAAGGATTTTTTGTTTTAGAGAATGACTTAATCCATTGTTCAATATCTATATTTGTTGCTTATGGCAAAAGGCAAATCAGAAACTCCTTTAATGCAACAACATAAGGCTATTAAACAAAAATATCCTGATGCCATATTATTGTTTCGTGTAGGAGATTTTTATGAAACCTTTGGTGAAGATGCCATTAAAACTGCTAATGTTTTAGGCATTACTTTAACCAAAAGAAATAATGGAATTGATGATAGTAATGAATTAGCAGGTTTCCCACATCATGCCTTAGATACTTATTTGCATAAATTAGTTAAGTCTGGATTTCGTGTTGCAATTTGCGATCAATTAGAAGATCCAAAACAAGCTAAAGGCATTGTAAAACGTGGTGTTACAGAATTGGTAACTCCAGGCGTTGCCACTAATGATAAATTGTTAGAGCATCATTCTAATAATTTTTTAGCTGCAATTCATTTTACAGAAACACAACTAGGTATTTCTTTTTTAGACATCAGTACTGGTGAATTTTTTATTGCAGAAGGCAATGAAGAATATATTGATAAGCTGTTGCAAAGTCTAAAACCTGCTGAAGTTATTTTTACTCGTAATCATTTAAAATACTTCAAAGAAAAGTTTGGCGATAAATATTATTCCTACACTTTAGAATCTTGGATTTTTGAAGAAGCATTTGCCACTGAAAGTTTACTTAAACACTTTCAAACCCTTTCTCTTAAAGGCTTTGGAGTTGAACATTTGAAAGAAGGCATTGTTGCAGCTGGTGCTATTTTATATTATTTAAAAGAAACTGAGCATCCCAATATTCAACATATCACTTCAATTCAACGATTAGAACAAGATGACTTTTTGTGGATGGATAGATTCACTATCAGGAATTTGGAATTAGGTTTTGGAAATAATTCTGATGAAAAAACTTTACTGGGAGTTTTGGATAATACTGTAAATCCAATGGGGGCTCGTTTATTGAAAAGATGGACTGTATTGCCTTTGAAAGATATTGTAAAAATCAATGAACGATTAGATGCTGTAGAGTTTTTTATCAAATCTGTTGATGAAAGAAATAAAATAAAGGCAGCTATTAAGCAATGTGGAGATATTGAAAGATTGGTGAGTAAAATTCCAACCAAAAGAATTAACCCAAGAGAATTATTACAAATTGCAAAAGGTTTGCAACAGGTTGAAGAGATTATAATGATTTGTAATGAAAGTTCAAATCCTTATGTACAAAAACTTTCAGAAAAATTAGATGATTGTAAAACCATACAAGAAAAGATTACAATAACGATTGTTGAAAACCCGCCAATTGCTTTAAACAAGGGTTCAGTTATACAGAATGGAATTCATAAAGAGTTAGATGAATTGAGAAACATTGCAAAAGGGGGCAAAGCTTATTTAAATAATATTCAACAAAGAGAAGCAGAAAAAACGGGTATCAATTCTTTAAAAATTAGTTTTAATAATGTATTTGGATATTATTTAGAAGTTACCAATTTGCATAAAAACAAAGTTCCAACAGAATGGATACGTAAACAAACTTTAGCAAATGCTGAGCGTTATATTACTCCAGAATTAAAAGAATACGAAGAAAAAATTATTGGTGCTGAAGATAAAATTCAAGCAATTGAAAATAATATTTTCAATCAGCTTATCGAAGAATTGCAAGCATTTATAATTCCACTTCAAATCAATGCACAAGTAATAGCTATAGTGGATTGCATAATTTGCTTTGCAACAAATGCCATTCAAAATAATTACAAAAAACCCCAACTTCACCAAGGCTTTGAAATTGATTTAAAAGATAGTCGTCATCCTGTTATTGAAAAGAATTTACCTCTTGGTGAAACTTATATTGCCAATGATATTTTTTTGGATGCAACTTCTCAACAAATCATTATTCTTACTGGTCCAAATATGAGTGGTAAAAGTGCAATACTTAGGCAAACTGCACTTATTACACTTATGGCACATATGGGAAGTTTTGTTCCAGCAAGTAGTGCAAAAATTCCATTGACAGATAAAATATTTACAAGGGTAGGGGCTAGTGATAACTTAAGTGGTGGCGAAAGTACTTTCATGGTAGAGATGAACGAAACAGCCTCTATCATCAATAATCTTTCTCAACGAAGTTTAATATTATTAGATGAAATTGGAAGAGGAACCTCAACTTATGATGGCATTAGTATTGCATGGAGTATTGTTGAACATTTGCATCATTCAGTACATCAACCTAAAACATTATTTGCAACACATTATCATGAGTTGAATGAATTAGAAGCTCAATTACCAAGGGTAAAAAACTTTCATGTAACGAACAAAGAAGTAGCCAATAAAATTATTTTTTTAAGAAAATTAGCTGCTGGAGGCAGTACTCATAGTTTTGGTATTCATGTGGCCAAAATGGCTGGAATGCCAGCAGAATTAATAGCTAGAGCCAATGAAGTATTAGCACAATTAGAAGAGAAAAGAGAAGGAATATCGAATGATGAACAAGGAATAAAAAATGATGAAGTCAAAAGTCAAAAGTCAAAAGGCAAATTACAAATTCCAAATATTGAAGACCTCAGTTCAAAAGTCAGCAATCTAAATGCACCCAAAATGCAACTTTCTATTTTCGATGCACATTCACAAACTTTTGATGAAATAAGAAAAGTATTGACTGCAGTAGATATCAATCGACTAACTCCAGTTGAAGCATTAATGAAGTTGAATGAAATAAAAAATATGCTCAAATAAAAAAGCACTTACAAAATGCAAGTGCTTCAATATTTCAATCAAAAATCAATCAATCATCAATATTAAATATCTATCGCTTCACCATAAGCAGCTGCAGTTGCTTCTTTAAAGCCTTCACTCATTGTTGGATGAGGGTGCACTGCATTTAAAATTTCATGAGCAGTAGTTTCTAATTTTCTTGCAACCACCACTTCAGCAATCATTTCAGTAACGTTAGTACCAATCATATGGCAACCTAACAATTCGCCATATTTTGCATCGTAAATTACTTTTACAAATCCATCAGTATTACCTGCAGCACTTGCTTTACCACTTGCTACAAAAGGAAATTTACCAATTTTAACATCAAATCCTGCATCTTTTGCAGCTTTCTCTGTATAACCAACACTAGAAATTTCTGGCGTGCAATACGTACAACCTGGAATATTATTATAATCTAAAGGCTCAGGTAAATGTTTGTGTTTTTTCTCTAAATAAGCCATATGTTCTGCAGCATTAATACCTTCTTTGGCAGCAACGTGGGCTAGAGCTTGTCCTGGAGTACAATCTCCAATTGCATAAACACTTGGTAAGCTGGTTTGCTGATATTTATCAGTAACAATTTTGCCTTTATCTGTTTTTATATTGTGTTGTTCTAAACCTAAATTTTCGATATTACTCACTACACCCACTGCACTTAAAACGATATCAGCTTCTAAAACCACTGTAGAACCATCAGCTTTTTTAACCATTGCTTTAACACCAGCACCTGAAGTTTCAACAGCTTCAACAGAAGCATTTGTCATAATTTCAATGCCTTGTTTTTTATATTGTTTTTCTAATTCTTTAGAAACATCTTCATCTTCTACAGGAACAATTCTTGGCATAAATTCAACAATAGTTACTTTAGTTCCCATGCTGTTATATACATAAGCAAACTCAACTCCAATGGCTCCAGAACCAACAATAATCATGCTTTTAGGCTGAGTAGGTAAAACCATTGCTTCTCTATAACCAATTACTTTTTTACCATCTTGTTTAAGATTTGGTAATTCTCTACTTCTACCACCAGTTGCTAAAACAATATATTTCGTTTCTACAATTTTTACTGAACCATCTTGTGCAGTTACTTCAACTTTTCCTTTGCCTGCAACTTTACCATAACCCATAATTACGTCAATTTTATTCTTACGCATTAAAAATTGAACGCCTTTACTCATTTTATCTGCAACACCACGACTTCTTTTGATTACAGCATTAAAATCTGCCATTACACCTGTTGCATTAATGCCATAATCAGCACTATGCTTCATATATTCATATACCTGTGCACTTTTTAATAATGCTTTGGTAGGAATACATCCCCAGTTTAAGCAAATTCCACCCAAGCTTTCTTTTTCTACAATAGCTACTTTAAAGCCTAATTGTGAAGCTCTTATAGCTGCAGGATATCCACCTGGTCCACTTCCAATAACAATTAAATCGTATGACATTATGTAATTTTTTGAATGATAATTAGTGCGAAAGTATATGCTATGAACGAAATAGAAAAACCAAAATGAATCTAAGGAATGATAACCTTATGATCTCCATCGATTTCTTGCCATAAAACTTTAACTTTTTCGCCTGTTAAAGTCTCAATAGCTCGTCCAGTATAATCGGGTTGAATTGGAAATTCTCTACATAATTTTCTATCTATCAATACACAAAGTTCAACTTTTGCTGGTCGACCAAATGCCAATAAAGCATCCAGTGAAGCTCTAATAGTTCTACCGGTAAACAAAACATCATCTACAATAATCACTTTTTTATCCTCAATACTAAAAGGCATTAATGTTTTAGTGGCTAAGTGCAGATTATCTCTTATATCATCCCTATAAAAAGTAATATCTAATTTGCCGTAATTGATGGTACAGTCAGAAAGTTGTTTAATACATTCAATAAGCTTGTCGCTAAATAAAACACCTCTAGGTTGTAAGCCAATGATGGTAATTTCATTTTGAGCAGATGCTGTTTCTATTAGTTGTAAAGCCAATCTTTTTATAATGAGTTGTATTTCTTCGGCTGTAAGTATGGTTTTCATCCTGATAAATTTAGATTAAAATATGCATATTACGTTAGCAAATCTAGTTCTTCACAAATTATAAAAAATCATTTTAAGTAAAAAGCAAAATAATAGATTTGCTGAAACGAAAGTTATATGACTTCATTTAATATTACTTGTCCCAATTGTCAACATGAATTTGAAGCAACCTCGAGTTTGAAAGGTCAATTACAAAAAGAAGTGAATGAACAAGCAAGACTTTGGCAATTAGGCAAAGTTGAAGAATTTAATAAGCAACTAGCTGAATTAAAAACCAAGGCAGAAGCTGAAAAGAAAGCTTTAGAAAAAGAACTTGAAGAAAAAATTAAAACTTCTGTTGCAGTAGATTTTGAAAATAAATTAAAAGACTTGCAAAAAGCTGATGAAGAAAAAAATAAAAAACTACAAGAAGCAAATAAAAGAGAAGCTGAATTTTTAGAGAAAGAAAGAAACTTTAAAAATAAAGAAGCTGAAATGGATTTAATTATTCAGCGTAAATTGTTAGAAGAAAGACAGCAGATGGCTGAACAACTACAAAAAAATGAAGCATTAAGATTAGAACAGATTAGAGAAGAGTTTCAATTTAAATTAGCCGAAAAAGAAAAGCAATTAGAAGATCAAATTAAGCTGGTAGATCAAATGAAACAAAAGGCAGAACAAGGCAGTATGCAAATGCAAGGTGAAGTTCAAGAATTGATGTTAGAAGAATTATTAGCAAATACTTTTCCTTTTGATAAGATTGAAGAAGTTGGAAAAGGAGTGAAGGGTGCAGATTGTATTCAAATTATTCATAATCGTTTGGGTTCTGAAGCAGGAAAAATTATTTATGAAAGTAAACGTACCAAAGATTTTTCTAATGAATGGATAGACAAATTAAAAGCCAACATGAGAAGCTCTGGTGCTGATATTGCAGTGATTGTTACACAAGCTTTGCCAAAAGACATTGAACGATTTGGCGAAAAAGAAGGCGTTTACATTTGCACTTTTGCAGAAGTGAGGAGTGTAGCTGCGATTTTAAGAAATGCCTTATTAAAAATATTTGAAGTGAAGAAAAGTCAGCAAAACCAAGGCGATAAAATGGTGATGTTGTACGATTATTTAGTAGGCAACGAATTTGGTGAACAATGGAAAGCCATTCGTGAAGGTTTTATGAGTATGAAACTTTCTATACAGAAAGAACGAGATGCTATGGAAAGAATTTGGAAAGCTAGAGAAAAACAATTAGAAAAAGTATTATTGAATGCTACTCATATTCGTGGAAGTATAGAAGGGATTGCTGGGGCCGATAGTATTAATATGAATTTATTGGATGATGTTGATGATGGGTTGTTGTTGGAGTAAATTACATTGAAAGTCTTTGCGAGCTTGGGTTCTTGCCCAACGAAGCAATCTGATTTTTTCATTAGTAGACTGCTTCGTTCCTCGCAGTGACAAATATTATTTTGTTGTTTTAGCTCCAATTTGAATTCCTAGTTTTTCAAATTCTATGTCATTAGGTTCCCAAAGTTCAATTTTATTTCCTTCAAGATCTAGTATATGAACAAATTTTCCATAGCTAGCTGTTTCAACAGTGTCGGTAATTACAATTCCATTCTTTTTAAATTGTTCCAAAAGAGCTGATAAGTTTTCAACTCTATAATTAATCATATAATCTTTTGTTGATGGCTCAAAATATTTTGTCTTTTCAGAAAAGGGGCTCCATTGCGTAAATCCTTTTTGCGTTGTGTCTTCACCTTGTCGCCATTCAAATACTGAGCCATATTGATTGGTATTTAAACCAAGATTTGTTTTGTACCAGGCTCTCATTTGTGCTGGATTTTTACACTTAAAGAAAATTCCTCCAATACCAGTAACCCTTGGCGTTTTATTTTGTGATTGAGATTTATTGGTTAAAATGGTTTTTACAGTAAATCCAAAAGAAAATGAGATAAGTACCGATATTATAATTAAAGTTGAATTTTTCATTTAATATTTTTTATAAAAATATTAATAATTATAACGATTCTTAAAATAAAAAACCCCGACAGATTACTCTGCCGAGGTTAAGGTTCTGCTGAATTTAAGCTTAAGGAGGCTTTTATTTCGTTAGAACCAGTTTAGTAGGAGCGTATCTTAATTCTTCTCCTTCAAGAGTTATAATATAAACACCACTTGTTAAAGTTTGATCTTCGGTTAAGTTTACACTAACTTGATTTTCGCCTTTTCTAGTGTTTACATATTGTGTTTTTATTAGTTTGCCAGTAGAAGCTTCATAAATTTTCATTTGTCCAGTTGTTTCTACTTCACTTGTAAATCTGGTAACAAATTTTCCATTACTTGGGTTAGGGAAAATTGCAATTGGATATACTTTAATTTCTCCTGTTACATCTTGATTTGTAAATCTTACTTTACTCATATCGACACTAATAGGTGTTGCAACTCCACTGTTATTAATAAAGCTGAAGCTAACAGCAGTAATATCATCTGCAACTATAGGCGTGTTGAACTTAGCAGATTTTAGTTGATTAAAGTTGATAACATAATCTCCATTTCTACCATCAATTGGTAAAGTATAGTTGTATTGATCTGACCATTTACTGATGCTCTTCTTAACAAAAGTTACATTAATTCTGCCTGCTCCTGAAATCTTAGCTTTAAAGAGCATGTTTTTATATGAAGTAACATCTTCTTCTAATCCACCACCCATCATCGTTTTATAAATGGTGATGTAGTTTTTAGCAGTTCCTTGCATTTGAACATTTCTCATCAATCTATATTCATCGGCATCGCTTGAGAAGTTAAGTTCGTTTACTACATTAAACTTATTGATAGTTGTTGTGGTTTTGTCATAATCTAAATTCCATGTACCATCAGCTAAGTAAACAAGGTCGGTTAAATTATTATTTAAATAAACATAGATACTTCCTTCGTAGTAATCTTTAACAGGCAACGTTAATGTAGTTACTCCATTTGCTGTTATTGTAAAAGGAATTTTACGTTTGCTAGTAGATGCATTTTCATTTACTTTTTCTTCTAACTCAAAATAGCCAGATGTATGAGCAGTATTGTTTTTGAAAGTAAGGGTTAAGTCAGTGGCTTTTCTATGACCTTTACTGATATAGGCTTTTGGTAAATCTGCACTAGTTACACTATTTACACCTGCACTATTTATAAGTTTACCAATAATATCATCGGCCATAGCCGTAACCATATCATAGCTCACAGCCCATAATTGGAAGTTATATAAAGTTTCATCAGGTTGATAGTTATCAGTAAACCAATTGCTTTGAAGACTAATTGTGTTTCTATTAGCTGTTGTACCAGCACTTAAATTAACTGCATATTCAATTTCACCAGTTCTTTGTTTAATTTGATAAGCCATTAACTGATACCCACGAACAGTTAGATTTTTAACATCTAATAATTCTGCACCTTTTAATCTATCACAAATTGGTTTGGTATGATTATAAACATCACCTAAAGTTTTTGTACCAAATGCTACCGCTTTGGTAATGTTATCTTTTGTATAATCTACAGCAAGTATTTCAACTGCATTTGTAAAGTTGATTATGTCAGATGGAGTGCTAATGTATGCTGCATTTGTTTGATCAACAGATGCTGGTACTAAAGCATTTAAGGTTAAATCGTTTGGACCATTTACAATGACACCACTTTGCGAAAACTTAGTACTATTTCCATATCCATTTACTTCAGCAACACTATTCACAGCTTTACCATATAAACGTTTACTGATTACATCACCAAGTGTTTTACTTTCAATACCACCACCACCACCACCACTTACATAGCCACAAGTGTCAATTAAGAATAAAGTAACTATACTATCACATCCAATAGCACAAGGAACATGAACATAATAAGTTCCTGCAGCAATGTAAGTAACACCTCTGAAGGTATAATTACAAGGACCACAGAATTTATGATAGATAGCACTACTTCCTACAAATTTTGCATAAACATAAATACTATTAGAAGTTACTGAGCAACCTGCATTATTGCCTACAACTACATAGTAATTGCCAGTAGTTGTAGCTACATAACTATTACTTGTTGCTCCAGGAATTGGCACTCCATTTTTATACCATTGGTTTCCTGTTCCACAATTTGAATATAAGGTTACACTTCCACCATGACAGAACTGAGTTGGGCCACCAGCAACAATGGTTACATGAGCTGGCATTGGTATAACAGAGATAGTTAATGATGTTGATGAAGTACATCCAAATGAATTAGTAACGGTATATGTAATATTTACTGTTCCACCTGAAATGCCTGTTACTACACCATTTGAGCTAACAGTTGCAATAGCATTATTACTGCTGCTCCATTGTCCATATAATGTTCCACAATTCAACACAATTGTATTTCCAACACATACACTAGTTGGTCCATAAATAGGAGATATTGGAGGAAGCGGATTAACATTAACTGTATGTGTTATTGTTGATGTACATCCATTCGAGTTGGTAACAGTATAACTGATTACTGTAGTGCCATGAGCATTTCCTGTAAGTACACCAGAAGCGTTTACTGTTGCCACGTATGTATTACTGCTTGTCCAAGTTCCTCCTGCAGTTGAATTATATAATTGCAATGTACTACCTATACAAACATTTGGACTAGGTGAACAAGTTATTGGTCCTAAATTAGGATTTGCATAAACTGTAATATCATAAGTTACAATAGTAGAGCATCCAAATGAATTGGTTACAGTATAGCTTATTGTTGCTGTACCAGCTGCATTACCAGTTACAATTCCACCATTACTAATACTTGCTACAGCAGGATTACTGCTGCTCCATGTTCCACTTCCAGATATACAATTTAATTGAATGGTTTTTCCAACACAAACCGTATTTGGCCCACTGATAGGTGTAACTACTGGATTAGGATTGACTGTAATTTCTTTTGTTACAGTTGTTGTACATCCATTGGCATTTGTAACTTGATAGCTAATAATAGTAGTACCTGCAGATAATCCTGTAACAACTCCATTATTTACAGTGGCTACAGCAGTATTACTACTACTCCAAACTCCATTACTTGTTGAACAGTTTAAAGTAATTGTATTGCCAATACAAACTGAACTTGGTCCGCTTAAAGGTGATACAGCAGGATTTGCATAAACTGTAACAGTTTGAGAAACTGTAGTTGTACAACCATTTGCATTGGTAACTTTATAACTAATAGTAACAATTCCTGGTAAGTAGCCAGTTACAACACCAGATGTACTGATATCTGCAATGTTTGGATTGCTAGTACACCAAACACCACCTGGAGTAACACAACCAAATGTTATAGTTTCTCCCACACAAACTGAACTTGGTCCGGTTAAAGGGGCAACAATTGGATTATCATATACTGTCAATCCTTTTGACACAGTAGTACTACACCCAGTTGAGGTATTAGTAACAGTATAATTGATAGAAACATTTCCAGAAGATATAGCTGTAACAGAACCTGTTGAACTTACTGTTGCAACCGCAGTATTAGAGCTACTCCAAACCCCTCCTAAGGTTGATGAACTGAATGAAGCATTTTGTCCAACACATAAACTCGAAACTCCAGAAATTGGATTAACAATAGGATTAGGTTTAACAGTTACATTATGAGTGACAACCGTTGTACAATTATTGGTATTGGTTACTGAATAGCTTATGGTAACTGTGCCAGGTGCAACACCAGTCAATAAACCATTTTGATCTATAGTAGCTATAGTTGTGTTTCCACTGCTCCAAGTTCCTCCACTTGTGCTGTTATTTAATTGTAAAGTACTATTAACACAAACATTAGGACTAGGAGAACAAGTTATTGGTCCTACAACAGGGTTGTTATATACAGTAATTTGTTTTGTTACGGTAGTGCTACAGTTAAATGAATTTACAACTGTATAACTGATTGTTACACTTCCTGCTGCAATTGCAGTTACTAATCCATTTGTATTAACAGTTGCAATTGTTGTATTGCTGCTGCTCCAAGAACCTGTTGAAGAATTACAGTTAAGCTGAATAGTATTTCCTACACAAACAGTACTTGGTCCTGTTATAGGATCCACCACTGGATTTGGATTTACAGTTACCGTTTTTGTAACGGAAGTTGAACAGTTAAAAGAATTAGTTTCAGTATAAGTAATGGTAACTGTTCCTGCATTTAATCCTGTAAGTACACCATTAGAGTTTATGGTAGCAATTGAATTGTCACTACTACTCCAAGTTCCTGTATTATTAGTACAAACTAGTGTAATTGTTTTTGAAACACAAACTACGCTAGGACCTCCAATTGGGTTTAATACTGGATTTGTGTTAACTGTTATATTCTTTGTTTGAGTAGTTGAACATCCATTAGAGTTGGTAACAGTATAACTAATTACAACAGATCCTTGATATACACCGGTAACAATTCCTGTTGATGATACTGTAGCAATTGATGCATCACTTGTTGACCAAACACCTCCTGTTGTATTTGAATTTAACTGTATAGTTTTACTTTCACATACTGAATTTGAACCAGTAATAGGGTCAACCACAGGATTTGCAAAATTTTGAACTACTATAGACTCAACAGTAGTACAGCCATATAAATTAGTTACAAAATAACTATAAGTTACATAACCTGGTGTAAGTGCTGTAACTAGACCATTATTATCAATAGTTCCTCTCGAACTATTACTGCTACCCCATGAACCATTAGGTGTAATATTTGTTAAAGTAGTAGTTTGTCCAACACACATTGTATTTGGACCAACAATAGGAGTTACAATTGGTTTAGGATGAACAGTAAATTGCTTGGTTACAATAGTTGTACAATTATTAGAATTGGTAACAGAATAACTTATTGTTGTTACTCCAGCTGTAATTGTAGTAATTACTCCACTCTGATTAATTGTTGCTACATTGGTATTACTACTAGCCCAAGTACCATTTGCTGTAGCGTTAGTAACAGTTGCTGTTAATCCAACACACTTATCAGCATCTCCTTGAATTGGTGCAACCAATGGGTTTGCCTGAACTGTAATGTTGAATGGAACTATAGTTGTACAATTATTAGAATTAGTTACTGTGTAATTAATCACAACAGTTCCTGCACTAACACCTGTAACTACACCAGTTGAATTAACAGTTGCAACCCCTGGATTGCTCGACGACCATACACCACCACTTGTTGTATTTGTTAAAGTAATAGTATTGTTTACACAAACCTGATTAGGACCTTGTGTATTTGATACAACGGGGTTGGCATGAACTTGTACTATTTTAGATTCAGTAGTTGAACAACCATTTGAGTTAGTAACTGTATATTCTACAACAGTTGTACCAGCTGAATTAGCTTGTAAAACTCCAGTATTAGGATCTATCGAAGCAACAGTGGTATTAGTGCTAGACCAAGTTCCTCCATTAGTTGTACTACTATAAGTATGATTTTGACCTACACATAATCCTCCAACACCTACAATTGGTTGAACAACTGGATTAGGATAAACATCAATAATTTTTGAAACTGAAGTAGCACAACCATTTGAGTTGGTTACAGTATAAGTAATGGTAACTTCACCAACAGAAACTCCATATACTTCACCATTGTTATTTACAGTTGCCAAAGATCCATTACTACTACTCCATACACCATTTGCTGTTGTATTTTGTAATGTAATAATTTTTCCAACACAAACACTTGTTGGACCTGTAATTGTATTTACTATTGGATTGTCATAAACATCTAATGATTTAGTAACAGATGTTGTGCAATTGTTTGAATTGATTACAGTATATGTAATAGTTGTATTGCCTTGTTGTAAAGCTTGTACAACTCCATTTGAATTTATAGTTGCAACTGATGTATTACTACTTGACCAACTACCATTAGGCGTAGCATTACTCATAGTAGTATTTTTTCCTGCACATAAACTATTTGGTCCAACTATGTTTGCAACAACCGGGTTTGCATAAACAGTTACCATGTCTGATTTAGTAGTACTACATCCCAAATGATCAGTTACAGTATAGTTAATAGAAACAGACCCAGGATTCACTCCTGTAATTATACCATTATTATTTAAATCAGGAGAAACTGTTGCAATATTTGAATTGCTACTACTCCATGATCCATTTAGAGTGGCATTTGATAAAGTAGTTGTATTGGCTACACAAACTTCAAAAACTCCAGTATTATTAGCAACAATTGGTCTTGGATTTACAGTAATCGATTTCGAAACTTTTGTACTGCAATTTGTTGTACCATTAGTAACTGTATAATTAATATTTGTTGTTCCAGCAGAAACTCCAAACACATCACCATTATTATTTACTGTTGCAATAGAAGTATTGTCACTGCTCCAAACACCATTTGGCGTTGAGTTGAGAAACTGTGTGGCTGTTCCTTCACAAACTGTACTGCTGCCACTAATAGATAATACTATAGGGTTTGCATTTATTGTGATGTTTTTTGTTACAGTTGTACTACAACCTGATGTACTATTTGTAACTGTATAAGAAATTGTTGCAGTTCCTGCAGCATGTGCAGTAATTAAGCCATTACTATTTATACTGGCAATACTTGCATTATTACTACTCCAAACACCACCACTAGGTGAGTTGTTATAATACTGAGTAGTAGAACCTACGCAAATTGATGATACACCAGAAATTGGACCAACTATTGGATTTGTATAAACGTATACAGTTTTTGTTACTTTTTTACTACAACCATTACTATTGGTTATAGTATAACATATTAAAGCTGAGCCTACTGAAACGCCAGTTACCAAACCATTACTGCTAATAGTAGCTACAGCAATATTATCACTTTGCCAAACTCCTCCACTTGGGCTCGATGTAAGAGTAACAGGATTTCCTATGCATATATTACTAGGTCCTACAATTGGAGATGGATTTGGACTTTGATAAACTGTTACAGTTTGTGATACTTTAGTACTACAACCATTAGAATTAGTTACTGTATAATTTATATTAGTAGTACCAGGATTTAGCCCTGTTACTAAGCCACTGCTATTTACTGTTGCAATATTAGTGTCGTCACTACTCCAAACACCACCCGAAGTTGAGTTTGTAAAGTTTGAGTTTTGACCTGTACATAAAGTATTTACTCCAATAATTGGAGAAACTGTTGGATTTTGGTTTACTGTAACAATAAAGTCATTCGATGGGTAATAATTTCCATTATCATACAATATAACTTTATATGTACCACCTGAGGTAGCTACAAAATTTTGTCCTGTAGCTCCAAAAATTAATGCCCCATCTTTATACCACTGATTGCCGTTGGGGTAAGATGAAGTTAAGGTTATACTTCCTCCAACACAAATGGAAGATGAGCCAGTGGTTGTAATTGTAGGATTACCACAACACAATCCCTGAAAATCTATGGATATAGTATTATCAAGTAATGTTGGGAAAAAGTAATTAAGCTTACTAGGTAAACTTTTATTTGAAACAGCAACCTTAGCATTTGCATCATTCAAATTCAATACCATTAGCATTAATACCATTAACAGTTTAGTAAATTTCTGTAACATGTTATGTCGTTTTATATGTATGATCATCACCCAAAATTGAATCTTTGTGTAGAGTAGGATTAACAACAAACTGTACATATTAGGTACAGTACATTCACTTTCGAAAATGTTTTATAAGGGTAAATGAGCGTAGAGAAAACAACAAAAGTTGTTATTACAAAATGCTAAAAACGGATTTTTGCTTTCTGAGGGAGGGGATTTTTACAATAGATAACACTACTATAATAGTTATCAAACGAAATAAAATGGGTATTATTGTCGAATTAAATCAACAAAAACAGATTTGAGGGTTGTTTAATTTGTATTTTCATAGTAAAAAAGGTTCAAAACATCTTTTTTGTGTAAATCTTTATAAAGTTTAGAAAAATATAAAAGATAATATGGAGATTTAATTCCAACTCCTTACTTTTGCAATCCGAAAAAATCGGATAAAATTATTATTGTTATGGCAAGAGTATGTCAGGTTACAGGTAAAAAGCCAATTGTTGGAAATAGTGTTTCGCATTCTAACATTAAAACCAAAAGAAGATTTCTACCCAATTTACAAACAAAGCGTTTCTTTTTTGCCGAAGAAGATCGTTGGGTTACTTTAAAAGTTTCGGCTGAAGCTATTAGAACCATTAATAAAAATGGTTTATCAATAGTGATAAAAGAAATGAGAGCAGGAGGTGCTAAAATCTAATTCGATTATTGGGTGTAACAACCTTAAAATTTATAACAATGGCAAAAAAAGGAAACAGAGTTCAAGTAATATTAGAATGTACAGAGCATAAAGCTACTGGCTTAGCTGGTACAAGCAGATATATTACTGTTAAAAACAAAAAAAATACTCCTGAACGTTTGGAGTTAAAAAAGTACAATCCTTTATTAAAGAAAGTTACTGTACACAAAGAAATTAAATAAAATATTGATGCTAGTATTAACTATCATCTAACAACAATTAAAATAACAAGAGATGGCAAAAGCAGCAAAAACCGCGATTAAAACTAAAGACCAAAAAGCAGCAGCAGATGCAAAAAATTGGACTAAAGTGATTAAATCTGTTCGTAGCCCAAAAACAGGAGCTTATACTTTTAAAGAAGCTATTATCCATAAAGACAAAATCACTGAGTTTTTGTCGGCTAAATAATTTTTCTATAAAATTTTTCAAAAAAGCTTTTCTGATTATTTCGGAAGAGCTTTTTTTAATTCATCCTATCCAAACACTAATAATTAACTATGAGTTTCTTCAATAAATTATTTGGTAAGAAAGAAAAAGAAAGTTTAGATGCTGGTTTAAATAAAACTAAAGAAAACTTCTTAACTAAAATTACTAAAGCCATAGCTGGTAAATCTGTTGTTGATGAAGATGTTTTAGACGAGTTAGAAGAAGCTTTATTAACTGCCGATGTAGGTGTTGATACAACTATTGCTATCATCAATAGAATTGAGCAAAAAGTTAAACAAAATAAATATTTTGGAACTGAAGAACTTCATGAAATTCTTCAAAAAGAAATACAAGAAGTTTTAGTAGAACACGAAGATGATACTTATAAAAACTTTGAAGTAGATACAACAAAAAAGCCATATGTAATTTTAGTAGTTGGAGTTAATGGTGTTGGAAAAACAACCACTATTGGTAAGCTTGCTTATAATTATAAAAAAGCTGGATATAATGTGTTACTTGGTGCAGCAGATACTTTTCGTGCAGCAGCAGTTGATCAATTAACTATTTGGAGCGAAAGAGTAGGGGTGCCCATAGTAAAGCAAAAAATGGGTAGCGACCCTAGTGCTGTTGCTTTTGACACTGTTCAAAGTGCTGTAGCTAAAGGATCTGATGTAGTTATTATTGATACTGCTGGCAGATTGCATAATAAAATTCATTTGATGGATGAGCTCTCAAAAATTAAACGAGTGATTCAAAAAATATTGCCAAATGGTCCCGATGAAGTGATGTTGGTATTGGATGGAAGTACTGGACAAAATGCTATTGAACAAGCTAAACAATTTACTGCTGTAACTCCAGTAAATTCACTTACCATTACAAAGCTTGATGGAACTGCTAAAGGGGGCGTAGTATTAGCCATTGCACATCAATTTAAGATTCCTGTAAAGTTTATTGGTGTAGGAGAAAAAATGGAAGACTTATTAATTTTTGATAGAAAAGAATTTGTTGCAAGTTTATTTAATATAAATAAATAATTTTTAAACTCAACTGAATAAAAAAACCTATCTGAAAACAGATAGGTTTTTTTATTTCTCGAAGATATTTTAATCTTAGTGAGAAGCAGCAGGAGCTTCTGTAGCAGGAGCAGCAGCTGGAGCTGTTGTATCAGCAACTGGAGCTGTAGTATCAGCAGCAGGAGCTTCTACTGGAGCAGCTGTTGTATCTACTGCAGGAGCTGTTGTTTCACCACTGTTACATGCTACGAATCCTACGATCGCAACTAAAGCTAATAATTTTTTCATTTTGAGTTTGTTTTAATTTTTAAAAATTCGGTGCAAAACTAATAGGTTTTTTTATATCACCAAATATTTTATTTTTTCCTGAAAAATAACCTTACTGGTACTCCTTTAAAATCGAAGTGACTTCTGAGTTGATTTTCTAGATAGTTTTTATAAGGCATTTTTATATCGTCAGGGAAATTTGTAAAAAATGCAAATGATGGAACGTGGGTGGGTAATTGAGTAATGAACTTAATTTTTACTGAATGACCACGAACTACTGGTGCATGATAATTTTCTACAGCTTTCAGCATAACTTCATTCAATTTTGAAGTTGGTATTTTTCTGCTTTTGGCATCAAATACTTGTAATGCTGTTTCTATAACTTTAAAAATTCTGGTTTTATCTTTTGCAGAGATAAATAAAACTGGCACATCATTAAAAGGAGCTAATTTTTCTTTTAACTTTTTCTCATAATCCTTGGCGGTGTTTGTTTCTTTTTCAACTAAGTCCCATTTGTTTACTAAAACAACTATTCCTTTTCCTTTACGAGCTGCAAGGCTATATATACTTACATCTTGTGCAGTTAATCCATTTTCTGCATCTACCACTAACATACAAACATCTGCTTCATCCATGGCTTTTATGGCACGAATTACAGAGTAGAATTCTAGATCATCTTTTTCTTTATTTTTCTTTCTAATACCTGCAGTATCTATTAAAATAAATTCTTTATTAAATAAATTATAATGGGTATGTATAGAATCTCTTGTAGTGCCTGCAATATTGCTTACAATAGTTCTTTCTTCACCAATTAAAGCATTCAGTAATGATGATTTTCCAACATTAGGTTGACCAATAATTGAAAATTTTGGCAAGCCACTATTATCAGCAGCATTAGCATCTTTTAATTCAATTTTTGCTGTAACTGCATCTAAAACTTCACCAGTTCCACTGCCACTTAAACTACTCACATTATAAATAGTTTCGAAACCCAAACTATAAAATTCTGTTGCCTCTAATTGACGTTGTGCATTATCAACTTTATTTACAACAAGATAAACTGGTTTATTGGTTTGTCGTAATATAGTAGCCATATTCTCGTCTAAAACTGTAATGCCTGTTGCAACTTCTACCATAAATATAATGGCGTCTGCTTCAGAAATTGCTATTTTAACTTGCTTGCGTATTTCTGTTTCAAAAATGTCTAAAGTGTGTGGTACAAATCCTCCTGTATCTATAACATTAAAAGTTTTTCCATTCCACTCACAAATACCATATTGTCTATCTCTGGTAACACCACTCACATCATCAACAATCGCTTTTCTTTCTTCTAACAAGCGATTAAAAAAAGTGCTTTTCCCAACATTTGGTCTACCTACTATTGCTACTGTATAACTCATTTTATAAAATTAAAAAGTCAAAATTCAAAAGTCAAAAACAGATCTGTTTTGCTTTAATTAAATCAACTTCATTCAACATTTAAAATTTAAAATTCAATATTATTAATAACCGAATTCTTTTAATTGTAATTCATTATCTCTCCACTTGGGTTTAACCTTTACAAATAATTCTAAAAATACTTTTTGTGAGATAAATTTTTCTATATCCTGTCTTGCTAAAGTGCCTAATTGTTTTATCATGGTTCCGTTTTGACCAATGATAATTGCTTTCTGTGTTTCTCGCTGAACAACAATATCTGCTTGAATTTTAACTAAAGTTTCCTTCTCTTTATATTCATTAATCATTACTGCAACATGATAAGGAATTTCATCATGAAATAATTGATAAACTTTCTCTCTTATTAATTCACTCACAAAAAATTTGGTGGGCAAATCACTCAAATCATCTTCACTATAAAAGGGTACCCCTTCTGGTAATAATTCAACTATGGCATTTAATAATTTTGGTAAATGATGTTGATGTAGAGCAGAAACTTTGATTAATTTATTAGCATATGGTTTTCCTTCAAAAAAGTTTGCAGCTTCAGCAATTCTACCATTATGTGCCTGATCAATTTTGTTTAAAATTAATAAGGTGGGTACTTTTAATTTTAATGCAGAAAACATAGCATTTAATTCTTCAAAATCATCATTCACATCTGCAATTAATAAAGCAACATCAGCATCTTCTAATGCACTTTTAACAGCAGCCATCATGCGTTCGTGTAACTTGTATTTCGATTCAATAATTCCTGGTGTATCACTAAATACAATTTGATACTCTGAAGGCTTACTTAAAAAACCTTTTATACGATGACGAGTAGTTTGCACTTTTGGTGAAACTATAGCCAACTTTTCTCCAAGCAAAGCATTTAATAATGTGCTTTTGCCTGCATTAGGTTTACCAAAAATGTTTACAAATCCCGATTTCATATTGCTGCAAATGTAATTGAATGCTAGCGAAGCAGAGTTTATGTTTTGTTATAAGATGCCTAAAAACAAAGAATGTGCTCTAAAGCACATTCTTTGTATGAATTCAAATACTTGTTATTAGTTTGAAATTTCAGCCATATCTGGTATAGCATCAACTTTATATGCTCCAGCATCAAGTTTAGCTTTGGTTTCACTAAAAGCCAATAAAGTTTGTTCAATATCTGCATCTGTATGGATTGCAGATGGAATTAAACGATAAATAATATGACCTTTTGGAATAACAGGATACACTACAATTGAAGCAAATACATGATAATTTTCTCTCAAATCCATGCACATGGCAGTTGCTTCTTCAACACCTCCTTTCATATAAACAGGAGTTACTGGAGTATTAGTTGAACCAATATCAAAGCCTCTTTCTTTTAAACCATTTTGTAATTTTAAAGCATTACTCCATAATTTATCTTTTAATTCAGGCATTGTTTTCAGCATCTCTAAACGCTTTAAATTGCCAATTACTATTGGCATGGGTAAGCTTTTGGCAAAAATTTGAGAACGAATATTATACCTAATATAATCTATGATTGCTTTTGGGCCAGCAATAAAAGCTCCAATACTTGCCATTGATTTAGCAAAAGTTGAAAAGTATAAATCAATATCATCTTGGCAACCTTGTTCTTCACCAGCACCAGCACCAGTTTTACCTAAAGTGCCAAAACCATGAGCATCGTCAACCAACATTCTGAAATCAAATTTCTTTTTTAAATCTGCAATTTCTTTGAGCTTACCTTGATCACCAGCCATGCCAAAAACACCTTCAGTAATTAATAAAATACCACCAGTTTTTTGCTTTTCAATTAATGCAGTTGCACGTTCTAATTGTTTTTCACAATCTTCTACATCATTATGTTTAAACACATATCTATGACCAGGATGTAAACGCAATCCATCAATAATACAAGCATGACTTTCTGCATCGTAAACAATAACATCATGTCTGCCACAAACGGCATCAATAGCACTCATGATACCTTGATAACCAAAGTTCATTAATATAGCATCTTCTTTATGTTCAAAAGCAGCTAATTCGGCTTCTAATTGTTCATGATAGTTGCTATTTCCACTCATCATTCTTGCACCCATAGGATAAGCTAAACCAAATTGTTTAGAAGCTTCTGTATCTACTTTTCTGATTTCTGGATGATTGGCTAATCCTAAATAATTATTCAAACTCCATACTATCATTTCTTTTCCACGAAACTTCATTCTACTGCTAATATCACCTTCAAGTTTCGGAAATGCAAAATAGCCGTGTGCTCTTTCTCTATGCTGGCCTAAGGGGCCATAGTTTTTTATTAATTTTTCAAAAATATCTGCCATATTTTATTTTAGATTTATAATTTTTGATGTACGAATTTATTTTTGGGTTTAGATATTATTCTTAGGTTTTGGTTAAGAATAATTAACACTAATTAAGTTTGCAAAGTTAACTTATTGATAGCAAAAACAAGTTTTGATTTTTTGTAAGATGATTTTAACGAATTAACACAATGGTTCCTTTTTTGATAATAGTTTTTCCATTAAAGTCTACACCTTGAGTAGTATAGATAAAAGTACCAGAATCTTGAAGCTTACCATTAATTCTACCATCCCAACCTGTACCAATTTGCGAAGTGGTATAAATAAGTTGTCCTAATCTGTTATATATATTAAAGTAATCTAGTTTAGTTAATCCAACAGCTAAAGGTTTAATAACATCATTTCTTCCATCTCCATTAGGTGTAAATGCAGAAGGAACAAATATTTCAGGTGCAGTTTTAAAAACAGTAATTTTTATTTGGTCTGTTGCAGCACAATTTTCTTTAGTGTAGGCTTTAACAATTAAAAATACGCTGTCGAGATTGGTTTGAAATGTAGCTGTAGGATTTTGAATAGTTAAATCATTTAAGCTTGCTACAACAAAACTTGGATTACTACTCCATAAAAAACTTTTGTTCGTTGGATCTAGTACTTGTGCAAATAATTGTAATGGTTGATTAATAACAATAGAAGTATCATTGCCTAAATTAACTGAAAATGGTTGAACAACATTTACTGTAACAGTATCAGAAACTCTTTTTAAACAACCCGAAGAGTTAAATACAGTAAAAATATATTGGGTAGTACTATCTGGTGTTGCAATAGGATTTTCTGTAAATGGATTATTCAAAGAATTTGTAGGAAACCATTCAAAATTTTCTCCAACCCTTGTTCCATTTATCATAACACTTTCTGTTCTGCAAATGGAAGTATCTGTAAATGCTGTAGCTTGAGGGTAAGGGTAAGTAAATAAAGTTATAGAATCACTATCTTGACATTTACCTAAGTTAGCTTTTACATAATATTTTGTAACTGCATCAACAGGCACAGCTTTAGGAAATTTTAGTGTTGAATCATTTAATGTTGCAGAAGGTGTCCATAAATAACTTAGTGCAAAACTATTGGTCTGAAAAGTAAAAGTATCTGTTAAACAAACATTGGCATTAGCCCCAGCATCAACAGTTATAAAGTCTAAAACATTTATGGTAACAGAGTCTTTATTAACACATCCATTATCAGAAACGGTAAGAACATAGGTTGTAGTATCCTTAGGAAAAGTTACAGGTGTTAAGCTATTTCGATTAATAATATTATAATTAGGACTCCAAGAAAATGAAGTGCCATTAGATTGTGTATTTAGTGGAACACTATCAATACTACAAATTAATGTATCTCTAAATGCAAGAATAATTGATGGTTTATCAAGTACATTGACGACTTTTGAAACCGTGTCTTCACAGCCCTTAGAGCTCCTGGCATAGAGTAATACCCTTCTTTGTCCTGGTGTTGAATATGTGTATGAAGGGTTTTGTTGAGTTGAAGTATCTGTGGTAATAGTTGTTTCGCCAAAATCCCAATGTAAACTATCAACAAAACCATATTGTGCAAATGTAGTATTTCGAAAATTGAATGGATTTTGAAAGCAGTAACCAGTAACAGTAAAGTTGGGAACAAATCCAGGAAATACTCTTACAATAGCATCTGCAGAATCTCTACAACCACCTTCTGTTGCAACTATCAATCTCAAATTATAAACTCCTGTATCTGCATATGTATGTTGTGGAGTAGGAACAGTATCAGACGTTCCATCTCCAAAATACCATTTATAGGAAGTGATTCCTCCAGCAGTTGATTCATTTTGAAATTGTAAATCAAACCCATTGCAAGTAACATAAGTAGGATTTAATTCAGCTGCTGAAAGCTGGCAATTGGCCACATTAATATGAATTTCTTTTTTTGTAATTCCTATATTAATACCATTTCTATATTCCATTACACAAACTGCAATTACATAGTCTCCTGTATTTGCTGGTGCAACTCCAGTTATTAATCCAGTTTTAGAATTAATGGTTACTTGAGGCCCTAATGGAAAACTACCAGAAAAACCTTGAATATAATTAATAGGTTGATAGGGAGGATTTGCAGGAGGATTGGGTTGAGCTCCATTGTTGCCTGCACTTCCACCATGTAAGCCTTCACAAAAAGAATAAGACAATGAATCACCATCAGCATCTACTGCTGAAAAGTCGAATGTAAAAGGAGTTTGTTTACAAATGATAACAGTATCTTTTTGTTGAAATACAGGGCTATTGTTATTGGAGTAATTTGTACCTAATATATTAGATGGGATACTATTAAAATAAGTTACACCAACTGTACTTGAACCTACAACATTATTGATACCAGCAATTCTACAACAACGTTGAACTGCTAAAAAATATCCTGCAGAGTTAAATGGTAAATTTACAGTAACCACATAAGCATCTATTCTATAACAAACAGAGCCAGGAGCTGGAGGTGGATTAATACATGGATCAAATGTGGTAATACTTGGTCGGTCGGTAAAAGATAATGGTACGGTTAAACTTTGTAATAAATTGTTATTAGCACCATCAAAAATACCTAAATAAATTTGTTGATCAATCTGGCCCCCAGTTGATGAACAAGATAAATATTGTCGAACAGTAATTTTATATCTATGTGTTCCGCCCACAGAATCTGTACTCACATATTCATATTGAATCCAACCACCTTTTAAATGATTTGCTTTTACAAATTGCAGACTGCAAATAAAAAATAAAAAAATGCCAAAAAGTTTTTTCATCATATTACATCATCATCTTTTCCTAACAAAGAACCTTAAAATTATCGAATAAATATGAAGCTTTTATGATTAAATTTATTTTAATGGAATTATAACAATAAAATATTTCTTATGTAGGAAAAATTATTAAGCGATATAAATTTAAAAACTTCAGTTCTTAGAATCTTTAACCATTATTTTAAGTCATCTAACTGTACTTTTGTTTAAAATATTATAGTAAATGAAATACTTTTTTATTGCTGGTTTAAGTATTATATGTAATTTGAATGTAATTGCTCAAAGTAAGAATACAACTGCTCAAAAGAATAATCAAACCAATATCGTTGCTGCAAAACCTAAGTTAGTGGTAGGAATTGTTATCGATCAAATGCGATGGGATTATTTATATCGTTTTCAACCCTTGTTTGCAAGTAATGGAGGATTTAAACGCATGATGAATGATGGGTTTAATTGTAATAATACCATGATTCCATATACACCAACAGTTACAGCTTGTGGTCATACTTGTGTGTACACAGGTTCTGTTCCTAATATTCATGGCATTACTGGTAATAATTGGTGGGATAAAAATGCAAATCGTGAAATGTATTGTACCGAAGATAAATCTGAATCTGGTATTGGTAATGCAAAAGGTGATGCAGGAAAAATGAGTCCAAGAAATATGTTGGTGACTACTATTGGAGATGAATTAAGGTTGGCTACAAATTTTGAAAGTAGAGTAGTGGGTATTGCATTTAAAGATAGAGGAGCTATTTTACCTGCTGGTCATAGTGCCAATGCTGCTTATTGGTACGATAGAGGTACTGGTGAGTTTATTTCAAGTACATTTTACATGAATGCATTACCAAATTGGGTAAGCGATTTTAATGCAAGAAAAATAGTTGATTCTTTTTATAGAGTAGGTTGGCAAACAAAACTCGACAAATCTGTTTACAAGCAATATTGCACTGATGATGTAAAAGAGTATGAATACAAAGCATTTGGTAAAGATGCATTAGGATTTCCTTACAATAATTTAGCTCAGTTTATTAATAAAGATTATAACAAAATTATTAGTACTCCACATGGCGATAAAATAATGATTGAGTTAGCTAAAACAACTTTATTGAATGAAAAACTAGGAATGAATAAAGCTACTGATATGCTTACAGTTAGTTTCTCTACACCAGATTATATAGGTCATAATTTTGGTCCAAATAGTTGGGAGTTATTAGATGCTTATGTAAGATTAGATGAAGAATTAGGAAAGTTTTTTGATTTTTTAGATGCACAATATGGCAAAGGTAGCTATACTTCTTTTTTAACGGCAGACCATGCTGTTGCTCATATTCCTGCTTTTATGCAAGAACATAAATTACCTGGTGGTGTGTTTGATGATAAAGCAGCAGAAAAAGAAATGAATGCAGAACTTTTAAGACAATTTGGTGCTAGTCATCTAATTGTTTCTTCTTCAAATTTTCAGATTTCTTTCAATCATCATAAAATAGATTCAATGAATCTTGATAAGGAAAAAATATTCGATTGGGTAATTAAATATTTAAAGTCGAGAAATGAAGTGATGAATGCTTTTGAATTAGACGAATTAATGGAACAACCCATGAACAAAACGGTTCGTGAAATGTTAGCTAATGGTTATCATCAAAGCAGAAGTGGCGATATTCAATATATTTTAAAACCTGGTTTTATTGATGGCATGAAAACAGGTACAACACATGGTTTATGGAATCCTTATGATGCACATATTCCTTTATTATGGTATGGTTGGGGTATAAAAAAAGGAAGTACTCATAGAGAAACTTACATGACAGATATTGCAGCTACACTTGCAGCTATTTTAAAAATACAAATGCCAAGTGGTTGTGTTGGAAAAGTGATAACAGAAGTAATACAATAGAATAATTATTTTTATTCGTCTTTGCGAGGAACGAAGCAATCTTTCTGATAATGAAATTGTTGTATGAAACACTTTTCTAATGACAATTAAAATATTGGAAACTCCTGTAATGCAGTAATCGTATTATTTTCAAACTTCCAAAGTAAAGTATCATTACCATTTGTTAAACACAAATAAGGTGCTTTTACTTCACTGTTATAAGCTAAAGTTTGATACAATGTTGAAGGTGATAGTGGAACATCTGTTTGTTTACATTCTATAATCATCCAAGGGTTCACATCTTTATAAATAACAATATCAAATCGCTTTTTTAATTCACCAACTTGTATTTCTTTTTCAACAGAAAATAAAGATTTAGGATAATTAAAAGTTATTTGTAAATACTTAAGAATATTTTGTCGAACCCATTCTTCAGGTGTAAGTATGATCCATTTGTTTCTTATTTCATCATAAACAAAATCCTTTTCATTCTCTTGTTTAAATTTGAAATCATATTTTGGGAAACTAAGATTTATCACGATGGTAGACTTATTTAATTATTTTTACAATATTAACTGCTAAGAAATAAAGGTTATAATTATTTATGAAAACAAAACAAGAAATCGTTAACAACTGGTTACACAGATACACAGGAGAAGCTTTAGAAAACTTTGGAGATTATATTTTACTCACCAATTTTAGTAATTATGTTGAGCTTTTTGCCAAATGGCATAAGGTTAAAGTTGTGGGAAAAGACCGTCCTTTTCAATGTGCTACAGCAAAAGGAATTACCATTATTAATTTTGGAATGGGAAGCCCGGGTGCTGCAACAGTGATGGATTTGCTGAGTGCCATTCAACCTAAAGCAGCTTTGTTTTTAGGCAAGTGTGGTGGGTTAAAAAGAAAACATAAACTGGGCGATTTAATTCTGCCTATTGCTGCTATTAGAGGTGAGGGAACTAGCAACGATTATTTTCCTCCTGAGGTTCCTGCATTGCCTGCATTTGCTTTACAGAAAGCTATATCAACAACTATAAGAGATTATGAAGTTGATTATTGGACTGGCACTGTATTTACCACAAACAGAAGGGTTTGGGAGCATGATAATGAGTTTAAAAATCATTTAAAGAAAGTTCGTGCTTATGCAATAGATATGGAAACTGCCACCATTTTTATGGTTGGGTTTTATAATCATATTCCAACAGGAGCGTTACTTTTAGTAAGCGATAACCCAATGGTTCCTGAAGGTGTTAAAACAGAAGCCAGCGATAAAAAAATAACTGCCGATTATGTTGAACGCCATTTAAAAATTGGAATTGATTCTTTGAAACAGTTAATTAATAACGGTCTTACTGTAAGGCATCTTAAGTTTTAAATTTCTATTTGAACTATCGGTTTGTGTCTTCACAAACCGAAATACCAAGAGGTTGGTGAGACACCAACCTCTAGGTAAAGTTTATAGTCCCAAGAAAAAAGAAAGTCCAACCGTTTTTAATTTGTTAAGTTCCATTCCTTCTAAATAATATAATCCAATTGAATTAATATGATTAGAAAAAAAACCTTTCTGTTTTTTTAATTTTATACCAGCTCTATATAATAAGCCATATGAAGCCCCAGTAAAACTATATGTAGTTTCTTCTTTGAAACTGTAATGATTGTAACTAAACCCAAATCCAAAATAACAACCAATTTTTTTTAGAGATTCTTTAGAAGTTAAACCAATGTTATAATCAAGCACCAATGGGATTTCATAATTAAAATGAGTAAAAATGTCAAAGTCTCCTCCTCTTTCAATATAAACACCAATTCCTAAAGGAGAGCCAATTGTAATTGATGAATTATTAAATTCTTTTATATTGATTTGAGGAAAATAACTTAAGCTATACTGTAGAATCGTACGGTTAATCGGTGGTATGTTAACTCCAAAAAAATTAACACCTACATTGTTTATCAATTTTTGTCCAAAAATTTGATTTGTATAGAATGCTAGGGCAAATATAATTGGTATTAGAATTTTTAGTTTGAATGCCATTAAGTTTTATTAATTGAATATGAGAGATTTTTTCTTCACCACAACGTCTCCTTTCAAAGCATTTTGTTAGCAGCCAAGGGACGTTGTGTTTTCTACTCATCTGCAAGTGCTTTATAATTTTTAACTTCATAAACTCCCTGTACACCAGTTAAATAATATTTTGCAGAACAATGTAAGTAATCTATTGAACTATCAACTAAATTCCACTTGCCTTTGCATGGATTGCTGTGAATGTATTGTAGTTTTTGTTCGACAAATTTATCACTTTCACAACATTTCCAGTCGAACGATGTTTGAAATACTTTATGATTTTTTTTGGCTTTAATTTCACTAGGATTTCTAGCGTTTTTTAATTGATGAAGTATGCTTGTATTTTTTTGTTGCCCTAACCTTTTTACTATATCGTAAGCTATGAATCTTTTGCCGTTTGAGACGATGGTATTAATTGATTTTCCAAGATTTTTAAAAGAGATTATTGTATGTAAATGATTGGGCATAATTACATAACCAATTATATTATGGCCATCATTTTTTAGTACATTAAACCAATTGTAAACACTATCATAAGCTTGTGTTATCTCAAAAAGAGGAATCCAATTGGTACAAGTAAATGTAATAAAATAGGTGCCATCTTTGTTGGTAATATTTCTTCTTACTGGCATTAAGCAAATATATAATTTTTGATTATTTGTTAAGTATTGCCACAACGTCCCTTTGCTAACACACATGCCATTTAAGGAGACGTTGTGGGGAAGGAAAGAACAAAGTATAAAACTATTAAGAATATTTTTTTCATTGTAAAATTTTTTAAAATTTATAATCAAATCTGCCGTTAGTAACTTCATAGTTACCACAGCTATTTGTTTTAATAGTGAAATTGAACGTTCCCGAGAAAATACCATTTGGCACATCAACCCTTGATAACGTAACATACCCAACGACTGAAGAGAAATTGCCGATAGGGCCTAGTCCAACAAAACGACAACTGTCTAATAGATTTTTATGAAAAATTGATACACGTATTTTCTTATTAATTGTATCCAAAATCTCAAAGTGTTGAAATGTATTTATTGAATCTAAACCAAAAACAATAGAATTATTACCATCATTGTAATTACAGACTAGTCCAAAATATCCATTTGGATTACTATCATAATCACCTTCAAGGGGGGGGGGCAATTAATACAACTACTATTAGGTAAAACTGCCTTACCATTTACCAAGCAGCCAAAAGTGTTGGCACCTGTTTGGGTAATGGGGGGTAGTTTGGCAAGTTCGGCATCTATATCATCTTTTTTGCAGCAGGTAATAAAGGCTAGTGCTATTAAAATAATTATGTACTGTTTCATCCAGTGGTATTTTTTTGTGATGAAATGTTTGTAAGGTATGTTCTTTTTTTTGTGGAAAAAAAAGAACCAAAAAAAGCCAGTCGCCAATGAAACAGCTCATTGTCGACTATGGTTCCTTGATTTAGCTTTTGTGCTACTGTGAACTCGGCATTGGGAATGCTATATTTGGGTGCAG
>JAGXRG010000050.1 GCA_018335935.1 Chitinophagaceae bacterium
TAATGGTGCAAACAGTATGAACATTAACAACTTTACTGCAAGTATTGGTTTAACTGCTGGTCAGTTATCTAGTGGTGGTACAGGTACACAATCTTTCACTGTTGGTGCTACACTTGATGTAAGTGCTAACCAAGCTGCTGGATTGTACACTACTGCTACTCCTTTTAATGTAACAGTTAACTACAACTAATTTTTAAAAATCTAATTTCCTAAATAAAAATGCCTGCAATTGCAGGCATTTTTATTTTAGGCATTTTTGAACTTAACCATAAATAGCCACTTCATTTAGTCCTTCATTATTTCTAACACCTCTATACATACCTGCACTATTAAAGATCATAGCATAGTTTCCTTGGGCATCAACACCAATCATACCACCTTCACCTTCCATGCTTTTCAATTTTTTATTTACAGTATAATCCATAGCTTCTTGCAAACTCATGCATTTATATTCCATTAAACAACTTACATCGTAGGCAGCAACTGCTTTAATAAACACTTCTCCATGACCAGTGCAGCTAATGGCACAAGTTTTATTATTAGCATAAGTACCACTTCCAATCAAAGGACTATCTCCAATTCTACCATATTTTTTATTGGTCATGCCACCTGTACTGGTAGCTGCTGCAATATTTCCTTTATCATCGCAAGCTACAGCACCAACAGTTCCAAATTTTTTATCTTTCATTAATTCTTCTAAGTGATGATGTGTATGGTCTAAAGAATAATTATCAGAATCTCTTAGAGCTTTCCATTGATCATATCTGAATTGAGAATAAAAATATTCATCAGGTTCTAGTTTTATACCTTGTTTAATAGCAAAATCATTAGCACCTTTTCCACTTAAAAAAACATGATTACTATTTAGCATTACTTCTGCAGCCAATTCAACTGGGTTTCTTATATTTCTTATTCCAGAAACGGCACCAGCTTCTAAATCTAAACCTCTCATTATGGCAGCATCCATTTCTTGAACTCCTTTCTTTGTAAATACACTTCCTCTACCGGCATTAAATAAAATATTATCTTCTAAAACAACTACAGCAGCTTTAACTGCATTGGTGGCTGTTCCTCCTTCTTCTAAAACTGCATAGCCAACATTTAAAGCCAATTGCAACCCCTCTAAATAAGCAGCTTCTAATTCAGCAGTCATATCTGCTTTTAAAATTGTTCCTGCACCCCCGTGAATACTGATTGTAATTTTTGACATAATAATTTTTTAATCTTCAATTAATCGTTCACATTCTGCAAATAGTTTTTCTTTATTTATAGCCACAGTTCCCACTTCTTCACAAACTAATCCACCTGCAATATTGGCTATTTCACTAGTTAATTGCATGTTTTTGGTTATGGCATAAACCATTGATGCCACAGCTATTACAGTATCGCCTGCACCACTAACATCTGCTATATTTCGAACATGTGTAGGAATAATATTTGATGTATTTTGATCTTGATAAAAAACCCCTTTTTCTGATAAGGTTATAAATGAAACTTTATTGTTTAATTTTTGATAGAGTTGTTGATGAACATCTTGCAATAAATGCATATCTACTTCATCAAATAACATATTTAAGCCTTCCTTTACCTCTATTAAATTAGGTTTGAAAATATCTACATTTTTATATGCAAAGAAGTTTTTTCTTTTAGGGTCTACAGTAGTGATAATATTATTTTCTCTACACCATTCAATAGTTTGTTCAATAATTTTCTGTGTTAATACACCCTTGTTATAATCTTGAAAGATGATAACTTTTGGCCTTTCGGTTTCAATATATTTTTTGATATGGTTTAATAGTTGTACTTCTAAATTTTCATTGATATCAGTGGATATTTCAGCATCTAACCGCATCATTTGTTGATTACGACTGATTATTCGGGTTTTATTAGTAGTTAACCTTTCATGACTACTAATTATATAATCAGTATTGATATTTTGTTGTTGTAGAAGTGTCAATAATTTTTTTCCTTCATCATCATCTCCAATAACTGAAATTAAAGTTGTTTTTGCATGAAGAGCAACAAGGTTTAAAGCAACATTAGCAGCACCTCCTAATCTCAATTCATTTTTTTGAAGTGCTACAATGGGCACAGGAGCTTCTGGCGAAATTCTAGAAACATTTCCCCACCAGTAAGTATCCAACATCACATCGCCTATTACTGCAATTTTAAGTTGTTCAAATTCACTAAAAAGTTGTTGAATCATCATTCACAAGAATAAATATTATTCAAAAGTAATGTTTGAATAATTATGAACTTGTTTTTGTTGTTTTGTTTCTACTTACCAAGCCATAATAAACTGGAATACCTATTAGCGTAATTATTAATCCTGGCCAAGTGTAATTAGGTTTATAGATAATGAGTAAAATACAAAATGCTAATCCCATAATAATATAGAGTATGGGTAGAATAGGATATCCAAAAGCCTTGTATGGTCTTTCTGTGTGTGGTTGTGTTTTTCTTAAAATGAAAATTCCAACAATAGTTAATATATAAAACATAACTACAACAAATGAAATCATATCTAACAAATCGCCATATTTTCCACTAATACACCATAAACTTGCAGCAATGCACTGAATCCATAAGGCAACTTGAGGTACTGCAAATTGGTTAAGTTGACCTACTTTTTTAAAGAACAATCCATCTTTAGCCATAGTGTAATACACCCTTGCACCTGCTAAGATTAAACCATTATTACAACCAAAAGTTGATATCATTATGCAAATGGCAATGAAAGTAGTGCCAAAAGCAGGAAAAATTTTATTAGCTGCTGCAACAGCTACTCTATCATCTGTAGGGAAAGCCAACTCCTGCAATGGCAAAACATTCAAGTACATTAAATTAGCTGAAACATAAATAATAGTAACAATTAATGTTCCTAATAACAAACTTAAACCCAAATTGCGTTTAGGGTTCTTCATTTCAGCAGCAATAAAAGTTACATTATTCCAGGCATCACTACTAAAAATACTACCTACCATTGCTGCTGCAATAGCTCCTGCTAAAGCACTTCCTCCAATACCTATCCATTGTGATGGCTCTAAAATTCCTGCAGCATTTTTAATACCATGATTTTGCATGGCTGTTAAACCTGTTTTCATGTTTTCATCCCAAAAACTTTCTTTCACTAAAAATAAACCGAAAATGATAAGGCCAAATAATGCTAATAATTTGGCAGAAGTAAATAATGTTTGAATCCATTTTGCTTCTTTAACACCTCTGGTATTGACAAAAGTTAAAAAACAAATAATTGCAATAGCTACTAATTGTCCTGCATAAATTTTCAAGCCTAAAATATTAAACAAAAAATAATCATTCCCTAATTCTGGAACCAGATAGGCTAAGAATTTTGAAAAAGCTACTCCAACTGCTGCAATAGTTGCAGTTTGAATTACAGTAAAAAAACTCCAACCATATAAAAACCCCACTAATGGATTATAGGCTTCTTTTAAATAAACATATTGGCCACCAGCTTTTGGAAACATACCGCATAATTCACCATAACTAAGGGCTGCAATTAGGGTCATGAAACCTGTAAACACCCAAACTAATATTAACCAACCAGCACTGCCCACATTTCTAGTAATGTCTGCACTTACAATAAAGATTCCAGAACCAATCATGCTTCCTGCAACAATCATTGTTGCATCGAACAAACTTAATGTTGGTTTAAAAGTAGTTGTGTTATTCATGTAGTAGTTTTGTAAAATAAAAAAGCTGCACTTAAAAAGTGCAGCTTCGAAGATATAGTTTTTAGATATTCGTTATTTTTTCTTGAACTTATAGGTTTCGTTTAAACCTTTAATTAAATCTGCTGTAATGTTGTATGCAGAATCTTTATAATAAATTAAATCAGATGAGTTGGAAAGAATAAAAGAATAAGTTCTGTTTTTATTGTATTCTTTTAAATAATCTTCAATCTTCTTTTTTACATCTAATAATTTGTCGCGAGTTTCACTAGATAGTTTATTAGCTTCTGTTTGTTCTCTAAGTTGATAATCGTTATCTCTTCTTTCTAAATCTTGTCGGGCTTCATTCATTTGTTCCGGACTCATACTATTGCCCTTACCCTGATATTCTTTGAGCTTTGAAATATTAGCATTTTTAATTTCGGCTAAATGATTTCTTACTTCTTGTTCTTTTTTAGAAAGCTCTTTTATGACTTCTTTGTAATATTCAAAATTGTTTTGTATAGAATCCATTTCGAAATAAGCAATTGTACAACCTTTGCTTGATTGCTTTATTTTCTCTACTTTACAATTATGTTGGTTGTGTTTTATTTGTAAATAAAATAAAGCAGCTACTGCAATAGAAAGAATAGTAAGGATAATAGTGTTGAAATGCTTCATTCAAAAAATTTGAACCTCAAATATAGAAGGTGCAACCATTAAACAAAGGTTAAACTGGTAATTTTAGAAAAATCTTCACATATAAAACTACCTACCACTTTTACTGATTGCAGTAGCAAAATTGCTATTGAAATCTTTCTCAGAATTTAATTCTTCTAATGAAATGTGCATTCTATATTGCCAATAATGATTAGGGTCTGCAGGAATATTGATTCTTTCTTCATTTGGATTTTCTAAGCGTAAATTTTCATCAGAGCCTAATAAATCTTGCAACTGAAAAATGGCCCACATTGCCGGAGCATGTAAATGTTGTTCAATAATTAATTGATTGATCCAGGCTTCACAGTAAATTGGTGCATTACCCCATTGACCCAATTGTGTATTGAAAAATCGTTGTGTTTTGTTATGGTCTTCTTCCCACCAGCCACGAATAGTACTCATGTCGTGTGTGCTTGGAGTTACAACACTTAAGTAAGGAGCATTGGCAGGATGAAAAAATTCACCCTGATCACCTTTTGGCATTCTCTGAATTTCTAAACTGAGTAATCCCAGTTGTTGCATAATTTCAGGAACGCAGGCTGGCACTAATCCTAAATCTTCACCACAGATCAACATATTAGTAACTCTTCTCAAAGCAGGAAGTTTTTGTAAAGCTTCTAACTTCCATAAGTTATCTTGTCGTCTATAAAAATAATCTACATATAAATCTCTTAGTTGTTGTTGTGAATGAAAGTCTAAATTAATGAATGATGATGTTTTTTCTATATTAAACCTAAAATGAAATTGCTGACCACTTGAGCCATCAACTTCAAAAAATATAACATTACTAATTAAATTAAATAACCCAATTTTTAGTTTTTGATTGACTTCATTTTGCTCTAAGTTTTCAAAATGGACAGCAACTTTCTGTTGAGTATTAAAAGCTTCTTTAAGACTATAAACACCATGATTTATTTCTAAAAATTGTGTTTTTATTTTTTCAGTATCGTACCCAAACTGATCCCATAACACAGATTCTGTTATATAAGGTTTGGTAAAACGGTAATGATTGAAGTCAATATTTCTACTAAATATTTCATTGATATTGACTGGAATGGCTGGAACAAAATATCCCATAATGCCTTCAACTGCATGTGTAGGAATGCTCCAAATTCTGAAAAAACCTAATATATGATCTATTCTAAAGGTATCAAAATAGGCAGTCATTTGTTCAAATCTTTGTTTCCACCAGGCAAAACCATCAGCTTTCATTTTCTCCCAATTATAGGTTGGGAAACCCCAGTTCTGACCTTTGATTGCAAAATCATCAGGAGGTGCACCTGCTTGCACATTTAAATGATATAATGCAGGTTGTTGCCATGCATCAACACCATATCTATATATGCCAATTGGAATATCTCCCTTTACAACTACACTTTTTGAATGTGCATATTGTGTGGCTGCTTTTAATTGAAGATGAAGATGATATTGTACAAAGAAATAAAAAGAAATATCGGTAGCTGAGTTTTTATCTTTCAGCAAAGAATCAATTTCTTTTTGAATGAATACTTGATGTTTTGGCCAATTGTTAAAGTTGGATGTATTGTATTTATCTCTTAAATAAGAAAAAACTGCATAAGCCTCTAGCCAATGTTTATTATCATTATAAAAAGATTGATACGATTCAGATTCAAAAGTTTTTTTGTGTTGTAGTTTAAATATTTTTTTTAAAAAAGTTAGTTTAATGTCAACTACTTTTTCATAGTCTACATGCTGCTTTTTATTTAAAGCAATTCTGTCTTTTTCAATTTCTTTTAATAAAGAAAAATTCTCTTTATCTGTTGTAGCCTCTAAGTTGATATAGATGGGGTGTAATGCAAATGCAGAAATTGCAGCATAAGGGTAGGAGTCTTTCCAAGAATGATTAGCAATAGTATCATTGATGGGTAAAATTTGTATGAGTTTTAAACCCACCTGGCTACACCAATCAACCATTAATTTCATATCTGTAAATTCACCAACACCAAAACTTTTTTCAGATCTTAAGCTAAACACTGGAATGGCTACACCTGCACCACGCCATGTGTTTACAGGAAAGTTGGCAAAGGCATCGTTTACAATTGTTTTTTTATTAGTTTTTACTTCATCAAATAAAACTCTATTTTCACCATCTTCAAAAGCTAAAAACTTGTTTTCGGTGGTGTTGAATAAACCATATTTATATTGTATTGGAAATTTTTCTTTGCTTAAATCTAAATCAACTTTAAATAAATCTTCGCCATCTTTTCTTGATAATAAAATTACTTTTTCAGTATTCCATTTGCCCAATTTTTCTGAACTACCAATTAAACAAATAGTTTGATGAGCTTTTATTAATGGAAATTTGGTTTGAAAAGTATGTGTAATTTTTCTAGGCTTACTTACTTTAAATGAATTGGTATGAGTTGGTAATAATATTTTTTTAAAGGGAACTGTATAAAAGGCGTTTTGTAAATAACCTGTATAATTCCAGCCATCTATTCTTAAAATTTCTTTACAGTTAGAGTTTAAATCAATTTGTTTGTCTGAGCCACAATCGTAACTTATTGTTCCATCTGCATTTTTTAAAAAATAATTGTAAGTTATAGGTGATGATGAAAGATCTTCTTTGTTTACATTAATTATGGTATACCAAAATTCGTCGTTAAAAAATTCTAAACGTATTGCATCATCCATATTTCCATTTCCTAATTTAGGATGATTGCCAGTAACAAATAATTCCTGACCAAAACTTGTTGTAAATCTTAATTGAAAAGTAATTCGTTCAACATTTATTTTTTTGCTTGTTTTTGTTGTTGCTTCATTTTTAGGAGCAGCTTTCTTTGAAGCAACTTTTTTGACTTTTGGCTGTGTTGTTTTTTTAGTAAGCGAATTAGTTTTCTCCATAATCAATATCTTTTCAAGTAAGCAAAGGTCTTGCAAAATAATGATTTAATGTGTAATAAACACACGTTTGTTAGTTTTTATCCTTTCTAACTATAATTTAATATTTTATAATTGATAATGGTTATGCTTAATTTGCACGTTATACCTTTATGAAAAATAACAAACAAGCTGCTTTAGGTTTTATTTTTATTACCTTGCTGATAGATGTTACAGGATTTGGCATCATTATACCAATTATACCAACTTTAATACAAGATTTAGCTAAATGCTCATTAAGTGAAGCTGCTGTTTATGGAGGATGGATGCAAACCACTTTTGCTATTATGCAATTTGTTTGTGCCCCTATTTTGGGCAATTTGAGTGATAAATTTGGAAGAAGACCAATATTACTATTCTCACTTTTCGGTTTTGCTTTAGATTATTTGTTTACTGCTTTTGCACCAACATTATTTTGGTTGTTTGTAGGTAGAACTATTGCTGGTATTACAGGTGCAAGCTTTTCTACAGCTGGTGCTTATATAAGCGATGTGTCTACACCAGAAAAAAAAGCTCAAAACTTTGGAATGATTGGGGTTGCTTTTGGCATAGGATTTATTGTTGGACCTGCACTTGGAGGAATTTTAGGAGAATATGATATTCGTTTGCCCTTTTTTGCTTCTGCAGCCTTAGCCATGATTAATTGGTTATATGGGTATATAGTTTTACCAGAATCTCTACCTAAAGAAAAAAGAAGAGAGTTTAGTTGGAAACGTGCTAATCCTATTGGCACATTATTGCAGTTTAAAAAATATCCGGTCATCATTGGTTTAGTGATATCTATCTTTTTATTATATGTTGCTTCTCATGCTGTACAAACCACATGGACTTATTACACTATGTATCGTTTTGGTTGGGATGCTACTGCTATTGGTTGGTCATTAGCATTTGTAGGTTTAGTTGTAGCTGCTGTACAAGGTGGATTAATTAGACTCATCATACCAAAACTTGGATTAGAAAAAAGTGTTTATGTAGGATTAGCATTTTATGCAACCGGATTTTTATTATTTGGTTTAGCCACTCAAGGTTGGATGATGTATGCTTTTATGATGGTATATGGACTTGGAGGTATTACCATGCCAGCTTTACAAGGTTTAATTAGTAATGAAGTACCTCAAAATGAGCAAGGAGAATTGCAAGGAGGATTAACCAGTATCATGAGTATAGCATTAATATTTGGCCCACCTCTAATGACTCATGTATTTGCAACATTTACAGCTATAAATGCTCCTCTACACATTCCTGGAGCAGCCATGATTTTAGGAAGTATATTAACAATAGTTAGCTCATTTTTAGCATACAATTCTTTAGTAAGGAAACATAGAATTAAAACTTAATCTAAGAGTGTCTGGTAATACTATTATAGCAAAATCCCAAGCATAATGTAAAAGGTAAAAAAGCAATATTGAATTGTTGTGGTAATACAAACCATAAACATAGAACAATAAATGTTAATATTGTTACTACATGGAAGTAAATGTTTTTATGTTTCGATTTTTTAAGAATCAAGTAAAACCCAATAATGTTGGTGGGTAAAGCCCACAACAAGTTGTAATTGTTTGCACAAGATTTATGATCGGTTCCAAACCACATAAACAATAATACTAATCCTAATAGTCCAGTTATTAAAACAAGAGTAGCAGAAAGTTTGTATAAAATATTTTGAGCTTTGGGTTGATATAAAAAATACAACACAGCAACAATTAGCAGAACAATGCTAAACACAAGCAGTGGTTGATTATTTTTTGAAGAAGTAATTAGAGAAGTAGCAGGATAAATTTTTCTATTGTTGATGAATTGATTTTTACTGTTAAAACTATCAATAGCAAACATTAAATAATCTGGTAAAAAAGTACTTTCTTCTATGGAAACTTTTCTATCAATTTTACTGCCCAATAAAAAATCGATTCCCAATTTACTCCAGCTCATATTACCACTATCTAAATATTGATAAAGCATATTTCTAAATGTGGTGTTAGGTTTTACTAAACTTGTATTACATGAAAAAGCTGTATTCTTTTTTAGTAAATCTCTAATTCTTGTAGTGCAGTTATCAAATAAAAAATCGTATTTATAAAATTTATTATTACCATCAAGATTTTTGATTAAAGTTTGAAGAATATCTTTTTTTTGTTGAGAAGATAGTTCTAAAACTTGTTCAGTTATGGTTCTTCCTTCGTAGAGATAATTTGCAAAAAAATCTGAAGTATATTCTTGCGATAAAAAATAATCTAATTTACCTCTAGTGAATTTCATCAAAAAATTGGGGTCGTTAAAATCGAATGTGCCATAGTTGTAAACTATATCAATTCCATAAGTAGAATCTATTACTCTTAAAGCAGTATGACCAAATATAGAATACAACTCATTTCCTGGTGAACAGGTTAAAACACTGATTTGTAATTTAGAGCTATCTGTTTGAGAAAAAATAAAAGTCGAAAAAATGAATGTTAGGATGAATAAATATTTTTTCATGTTTAATTATTTCTATTTAGCCAATTAGTATAAGCCATTTCAAATTTAGTTTCACCATTGTTTACCACTCCAACTTTTTCCCACCCTGTTCTAGTATAAAACTCTTCAGCTCTTGTACCAGGCTCTGTTCCTAACCAAATTGTTTCCTTAGTTTTTGAAAAATACCAATCTAACATTGCTTGCTGTAATTGCTTTCCAAATCCTTTTGCTTCAAAATTGGGGTGCATAAATAAAGCCCAAATATTTTTATCTAATAAATCAACAATTGCAAAACCAACAATTGAGTTGTTAATTTCACAAACCCAACCCTTTCCTTTTTCTGTAATAAATAGTTCACAATCTTTATTAGTTACCAAATTGGGGTTTGATAGCTTATTTTCTTTTACTAAATTTCTGATAACTTGTATTTCGGGGATATCATAAACAGTACATTCTCTAATTTGCATATTGTTTATTTTTTGAAATGCCAACTAACAAAATAAATGGAGCAACTGTTCTGCTCATATATCTTTTACTGAAAGCAATGATAAAAGTATTAAGAATTTTTAAAACTATTTGTCTAATAAAATTCCCACTAGTATTATAAAAACCAGAAGTCACTTGCAATTCAACATTATGTAGATGATAGATTTTTTTGTATTCAACAAGACTTAATATTCGTTCAGTAAAATTTCCTGAAATTGGATCACAAGTATTGGTTTTGTTAATGTTTATCATTTTCAGTTTTCCTGTTTTTTTAAAATCATCCACAAATTTTTTAATATCAGAATCTTTTAATCCTCTTGTTGCTTTTGCTAGTAATTCTGATTGATGTTGATCTAAAGTTGAATCATATTCTTGAATAATCTTTTTTCTTAATGCTGCAAATTCAACTTCATCTTTCAACATTAATGTTTCTAACCGTTTTCTTTTAAAATAATTATCATGTACCGATGCAGTGGTGAATGATGAAATGATGTTTGTATTCAATGAATTTATACTAGAAAAGAAAATATCCAAATTATATACATGCTCAATTACATCTGTGCCAACTACGATGTCGATATTTTTATCTTGAAAATGATTTTTAATTTCATACTCATTACTTACTTCAAAGCTATCTATTTTAATGTTAATTAATTGGCTCAAACGCTTGGCAGCATTAATAAAATTTGTGTCATAATCACAAGCATATACTGCTTTAAATCCACAATGTTTTGCATAAAGAGCTAACAAACCATTGCCTGTTCCATAATCAAGTATAGATAAATTTTGTATGGACTTTACAGTTTTTTTAACTGCTTCAGAAAGAACAAAAGAATAAATTTTTAGAAAATAAGTTTTATGCTTTAAAATATGTTGAAGGTAATCTTTAACTAAAGTTTCATTACTAATTACAGCAACTTCTATTTTTGATAATTTTTCAATAAATGAATTCTCAAATTTGCTAAACTGATTTTGCATTATAGCTATTTATTCTACTTCAACCTTATGTTCAATCAACGAACCCTCACTGGCTTCAAGAATAAAACTTCTTTCATTCACCAAAAAACCGTTTCCTTTCTGGCAAAAATGTACTTTAATATTTTCAACACTTATGGGATTACCATCTGGAATGTCAGCAATATTGCTATGTTTAATTTCATGGCCATCAATAATCATTACTAATCCACTACCTATAGCTTCCATTTTATTACCATCAGTAATCATCATGCCTGTATCTTCGCCTAATCCAATACCAATGCAACCAGGATTAGCTGCTACTGCCTGAGCTAATCTTCCAAACCTTCCACGTTTTTCAAAATGACTATCAAAAATTACATTATCCATAAAGGCCAAACCCGTAGTGATTTTTACTTCACCTTTTAAATGTGCTTTGGTAGCATTACCTTCATAAATCATTGTATTGCTCATAGCCATAGCACCTGCACTGGTACCTGCTACAATAAATCCTTTTTGGCTCTGATACCTTTCTTTAATGATTTTTAAAAATTCGGTGCCACCATAAATAGCAGTCAGCCGTAATTGATTGCCACCACTAAACATAACTACATCGCAAACTTTTATGCGTTCTAAATATTTTTCATTGTTGGTATCTTCTCTATTTCTAATATGCATTACTCCAACATTGGTGCATCCAATTTTAGAAAAAGCATCTAAATAATTTTCTCCAACTTCATAAGGAATGGTAGAAGCAGTAGTAATAATTTCTATATTGGCATTAATGCCACCAGCTTCCTCAGTTATTTTACTTAAAATACCGAGTTCGAAAAAATTTAAATTATTTCTAAAAATCTCACCTTTTTCTAAATCAGTACCTTTATCCTCGGCACCACCAATTGCTATAAGCTTTCCCTGAGGTAACATCATATTCAATATTATAGTGAAACAAAAATAAGGGGTTGTGTTTTATTGAATTTCTCAATATAGAAATAATAAATTCTAACTTCTTTTCAAGAATTTGATTAACGCTCATTAAATGATGAATCCTATCTTTGCTATAATTTTCTATTATGAATCCTTCAGTAAAAATTTTCTCCGGTACAGGATCGCAACATTTAGCAGAAAAAATAGCCAAAAGTTTTGGTGGTAAATTAGGAAAAGTAAATATTCAAAGGTTTAGCGATGGTGAAATACAACCTGTTTTTTTAGAGAGTATTCGGGGCGATTATGTTTTTTTAATTCAGAGCACTTATTCACCAACAGATAACTTAATGGAATTGTTGTTGATGATTGATGCTGCTAAAAGAGCAAGTGCATATAAAATTGTGGCTGTTGTACCATATTATGGTTATGCTCGACAAGATAGAAAAGATAAACCACGTGTAGCCATTGGTAGTCGTTTAATAGCTACTTTACTAGAATCTGCAGGTGCAAATCGTGTTATTACAATGGATTTACATGCACCACAAATTCAAGCTTTTTTCGAAGTGCCAGTTGATCATTTAGATAGTTCAGCTATTTTTATTCCATACATTGAGAGTTTAAAACTGCCTAATTTATGTTTTGCTGCTCCTGATGTAGGAAGTTCTAACAGAGTACGTGAGTTTGCAAGCTTTTTTAATGCTCCTATGGTTATTTGTGATAAGCATAGAAAACGTGCTAATGAAATATCGAGCATGGTAGTGATTGGTGATGTTGTTGGTCAAGATGTAGTTTTAATTGATGACATTTGTGATACAGGAGGAACTTTAGCAAAAAGTGCTGCTCTACTTTTAGAGAAGGGTGCAACAAGTGTTAGAGCCTTTTGTACTCATCCTGTTTTAAGTGGAAAAGCCTACGAAAATATTGATAATAGTGTGTTAGAAGAGTTGGTGGTTTGTGATACCATTCCCTTAAAGCAACAATCTAAAAAAATTAAAATAGTTTCGGTTTCAGATTTATTTGCCATAGCTATTAGAAATGCTGCTGAAAATAAAAGTATCACTAGTTTGTTTGTTCATAGTCAATTAAAAAGATAAACGTTCATTTTGAGTTTAACTATTCATACCAAAAATCTTGTAAAAATTTATAAAAACAGAACTGTTGTTAATGAAGTTTCTGTTGATGTAAAGCAAGGTGAAATCGTAGGTTTATTAGGCCCTAATGGTGCCGGAAAAACCACTTCTTTTTATATGGTGGTAGGATTAATTAGACCAGACCAAGGAACAGTTTTTTTGAATGATGAAGATATTACCAAACTGCCCATGTATAAAAGAGCACAAATGGGCATTGGTTATTTGCCACAAGAACCCAGTGTGTTTAGAAAACTTTCTGTAGAAGATAATATTTTGGCTGTGTTAGAAATGACAAAACTTTCTAAGCAAGAGCGATATGCAAAATTAGAAAGTTTGTTGAATGAATTTAACTTGCAGAAGGTAAGAAAAAATAATGGTGATAGTTTAAGTGGTGGCGAAAGAAGAAGAACAGAAATTGCCAGAGCTTTAGCAGTTGATCCAAAATTTATTTTGTTAGATGAACCCTTTGCAGGCGTAGATCCTATTGCAGTTGAAGACATTCAAACTGTGGTAGCTAAGTTGAAATATAAGAATATAGGCATCCTAATTACTGATCATAATGTAAATGAAACTTTATCTATTTGTGATAGAGCTTATTTATTGATTGATGGTAAAATATTTAAGCATGGTACTGCTGAGCAATTAGCAAATGATGAACAAGTAAGAAGATTATACCTTGGTACTAATTTTGAATTGAAGAGAAAGGATTGGATTATTGATATGGAGAAAGAAAATGCAGCGTTAGCAAATAGTTAATAGTCGATAGTCCATAGTAAATAGTAATTAGTTATTTGGAATTGGATAATGGTCTTATGCTAAAGACTAACTACTTAATACTAAAGACTTAAAATAACTACAAACCCGAACTATCGTTCCAATTTATTGGAGAGGAAAGTCCGGACAGCATAGAGCAATCTACTGGTTAAGAGCCAGGTCTTGTTTACAAGAACAGAAAGTGCCACAGAAAATAACCGTTCCGTTTTAACGGAATAAGGGTGAAAACGTAGAGTAAGAGCCTACGATCTATTGCAGTAATGCAGTTTATGGGTAAACCTTAGATGCTGTAATGCCACATATAGGTGCTTTTGAGGGCTGCTCGTTCGAGCCTTAGGGCAAGTACCAGGGTAGGCAGCAAGATTTAGTTAGTAATAACTAAACCAGATAAATGATAGTTTAGAAACAGAATCCGGCTTATGAGGTTTGTGGTATTTTTATTCGTCATTTCGAATTCCGATTCATTCGGAATGAGAAATCTGTTTATTAATTAGCAGATTTCTCGTTTCACTCGAAATGACGATTTTTTATTAGGATTTCTTTTTTTTGTCTGCAGCTTCTTTGTTAACGGATTTCAATCTACCAGCTTCAGAAAGTTTTTGTTGAATAATCCATTCTATTTGCCCATTCACACTTCTAAACTCATCTGTAGCCCAACGCTCCAATGATTTGTAAGTGTCTTCATCAATTCTTAAAACAAAACTTTTTTTATTAGCCACAAGCTATCATTTATTTTAATTATATAAAGTTCCTGTGTTTAAAACTGGACTTGCAGCTTTATCACCACATAAAACCACCATTAAATTACTCACCATAGCAGCTTTTCTTTCATTATCTAATTCAACAATTTGTTTTTTGCTTAATTGTTCCAAAGCCATTTCAACCATGCTAACAGCTCCCTCAACTATTTTATGTCGAGCAGCAACAACAGCTGTTGCTTGTTGACGTTGAAGCATTGCACTAGCAATCTCTGCAGAGTAGGCTAGATGGCTTATTCTAGCTTCACTGATAATAATTCCAGCAGGTTGTAATCTTTCATTCAACTCATCTTCTAAAAGCTGATTTACTTTATCAGCACCATCACGTAAAGTGATGCTTGCATTTTCATCTTCCATATGATCATAAGGACAGGTAGTAGCCAAATGCCTAACAGCAGATTCGCTTTGTAGTTTAACATATTCCATATAATCAGAAACTTCAAAACCTGCTTTATAAGTATCTGAAACTTTCCAAACAATTACAGCTGCAATTTCTATAGGATTACCCATTTTATCGTTCACTTTTAAACGTGTACTTTCCATGTTATGCAATCTTAAACTCATTTTAATAGTTGTGTACAATGGATTTACAAATAATAATCCATTTTCTTTAACAGTACCAACATATTTTCCAAAAAAAGTGCAAATTCTGCTGTGATTGGGATTCACAACTATTAGTCCTTTTAATAAAAATATTCCAAGAAGAATTAGTAAAACTGCAATAAGAACAATTGAACCAGTAATACCATCGCCTTTGCTTATAAATAAATAGGCGGCTAATACAAAACTTACTAATGCAACCAATAAAGCCAAAAAGCCTGAAACTGGTTTAATAATCTTTTCCATAATAATTTATTTTAATATCAATTTGATATCAAAGATAAAATTATTATTTTCATATCACCAAATATTTTCATAAAAAAGCCGAAAGAAACTCTTTCGGCTTTAAAATGCTTTTTGAAAATTTATTTAAAACTATTACTCACTACTAAATCTTTAGAACCTGCAGTGTACACATAAAATCCTTCACCAGATTTTGCACCCAATTTTCCTGCCATAACCATATTTACTAATAAAGGACAAGGAGCATATTTAGGATTGCCAAAACCATCATGCAACACTTTTAAAATACTTAAGCAAACATCTAAGCCAATAAAGTCTGCTAGTTGTAATGGTCCCATAGGGTGTGCCATTCCAAGTTTCATTACAGTATCTATAGCTTCAACACCAGCAATACCTTCATATAAACTATAAATGGCTTCATTAATCATTGGCATTAAAATTCTATTGGCAATAAAACCAGGATAATCATTTACAATGCAAGGCACTTTGCCTAATTGTTTACTCAACTCAACAATAGTTTCTGTAACTTTTTTATCAGTAGCATAACCATTAATAATTTCTACCAATTTCATTACAGGCACTGGATTCATAAAGTGCATTCCAATTACTTTATCAGCTCTTTTAGTTGCTGCTGCAATTTTAGTTATTGAGATAGAAGAAGTGTTACTAGCTAAGATGCAATTAGCTGGTGCAAACTCATCCATCTGTTTAAAAATCTTCAACTTTAAATCTACATTTTCTGTTGCAGCCTCTACCACTAAATCTGCTTGCGAAACTCCTATAGCCAAATCTGGTTGAAGTGTAATGTTTGCAATCGTTAAAGCTTTTTGTTCTTCTGTTAAAACGCCTTTTGTTACTTGTCTGTCGAGATTTTTATTAATAGTTGCAATTGCTTTTTCTAATTGTGCTGCATTTACATCTATTAAAGTAACTGCAAAACCTGATTGAGCAAATACATGTGCAATGCCATTACCCATTGTACCTGCACCAATAACTGAAATATTTTTCATGAGTCTTTATTTTTTCAACTGCAAAGAAACAAATGAAAAATTAAAATTTGGAATAAGTTGTTGCTAAAAGCAACAGAATAAAACTTCGAGGCTACAAGCCTCGAAGAGCGAAGTTTTAAATTCTAGTGATTTAAAAAAATTCATTTGCAAATAAACCAAGAACAAATATCAAGTGTACTATTAACCATATTTTTTGGTAGGCAGGTCTGTCTTTAAATGAAGTTTTAGTATCAAAAGGATCAAATACTAAGGCAATTCCAAAAAAGATAACTGCATCTGAAAATTTGCCTAAGAATAAAAATACTAAACCTATTAAAACAGAAATGGTATAAAATGGTTTATTAATGTTTATAGCTTTTTTTGTGGTTTTAGTTTCCATTGTTTTTCGTTTTTATTTATTAGTATTAAAAAGAAACTAATTATTACAAAATTTTAAAATTTATTTTTCAGTCTCTAAATCTTTAATGTTTTGTGCTAATGTTTTTAGGTGTTTACCAAAAGCATAATTGCTCATCCATTTGGCTAAATAATAGCAAAGTGGTACCAATATTATTAGTGTTATACATAAAGAAATAAGTATTTCAGGTTTGTTCATAAAAGCCTCTACAGATTTACCTGATCCAATTACACCTCCTAACATAAAACCTCCAGTTGCACTTATAGGATATATTGCAATGGCAACTTTTTGTTGAGATTTTATCCAATGATTAATTGATTTGTAATTTCTTTTTAGCTCAACTAATAAAGAACTATTGAGAGGATGAGAAATATCTATTTTTTTGTATTGAATCCAAGCTGTGTATAATGCCCAAAGTGAAAAAATTAAAACTATGCTAATAGCTATTTGAACTTGCCAAATTTGAAAATAAAAGATAATAAACAAATACAGCAAGCAAATCAAAACTCCATATATCATATTGATAAGTAAGTTTCTTTTTATTTTTTGCAAGGGATTGTGTGAAATGAGTTTAGAAAGATTTGGCTGATGCAATAATTTTGATAAATCATCATCAACAAGATTTACATCATCTTTCCAGTTTTGTTGATTATTCATTTTATTGCTTTAATAAATTAGATAATTGTTGTTTAATTCTGTGCAGCTTTACTGCAACATTATTACTTGAAATGCCCATGGTTTCTGCAATTTCATTATTATCATATCCATCTAAATTCATGGATATAATGGCTCTATCGGTTTCTGCTAATTGTCGAATGGCTAATCTTAATCTAAATACATCTTCATCTAGAGTAGCTTTATTTTGAACTAAAGGTGAATGCTGTTCAAGAGAATCTGTAAAATCTATTTTACTCGGTTTTCTTTTTTGTGTAAGTATAGTGTTTAAACAGATGCGATAGAGCCATGTACTGAATTTAGAATCATTTCTAAAGGCACTCCAACTTTTCCAAGCTTGTAATAAAATTTCCTGATACAAATCTTTTTTTTCTTCTGCATCATTAGCATACAAGCCTACTAGCTTATAAATAATACTTTGGTTTTGCCTAATTTCTTCTAAAAATTGAGCTTCACTCACATTTAAAGTTTTATTGGTGTTAAGGTGTAACCTCTTTGTTCTAATAAGTTTACAATGCCATCTGGACCTGCAAGATGTAAAGCACCTACAGCTATAAAAGTAGATTGGTTTTGAATAATTGTAGGAAGTTTTTTCATCCAATTATCATTTCTATTTTTTAGTAATTCTTTTTCACTTCCAAATGTATCCAAGGCTTTTTGAGATATTTCAAACATTTTATTTAAATCGTGTGTAAACCATGTTTTTATTAATTCATTGCCAGATTCTATTCCTTCTTTTTTATTGCGTAAAAAATATTGTAATTGCTCTATTTGCTTTTCAATTGGAGCATTAAATAAAAGGTTCATTTGTTCTTCAATAGTTTCTAAAGCAATTACTTTTTTGCCTTTTAGTTTTCCTTCATTAGCAAAATATTGATCAAGAGGAGAGCCTGTATATTTTTTTATTAACTCCTCATTATTTTTCATTAAATATACAAAAGACAATGTAATCATAATATTCATAGGCTTCAACTGATTCAATGGTTCTATGCCTACTTGAAGTGTAGATTTTAGTTCAGCATCTAAACTATCTGTAAAAGGCTTATCTAAAAAATCAGTTAATTTCTTGTCGAACATGAATCCTGCAGTTGAAGCTTGCATCATTTTAGCAGAATCCATTTCAATTTCTACCACAACAGCTTTGGATTTAGTGTGTGCTTTTTTTACGAGAGGAATTTCATTTAAATAACTATCATTAATTAAATGATAAGTGCCAAATATCCAGCTAGTATCTTTTAGTCCATTGCCTGTAACAGCATAAAAGTTGGTTGGTGTGTTGCTTTTAGTTTGTGCAATAGAAAACTTATTTAAGAAAGAGAATAAAATAAATAAGCCTGCAATTTTTAGGGTTTGTTTTTTGAAATACATATAATTTTTTTATTGATTTTAGGTTGTGTCATACTAATAACAAATCATTAGTAACACTTCAATAAAAATTATTACAAGGAAAGGGAAAATATTTTTTCTTACTAAAATTAATAGATTAAAACTCTTGCTAATGTTGTTATGGAAAAGCCTTATAACAAAAGATATTAAAAGAATAGAATTAGGAAGCAACAAGCTGCATAGAGCTAAGTTGTTGCTAAAAGCAAAATAGATTTGACAACTTTTTAAAAGTTGTCAAATCTTATATTAGATTAATAAACTAATTTACAACTTCTCCATCTCACTATTTACAAACTCCATTAGTGTTTTAATATGGTTAGGAGATAAATCAAATTTTAAACCTGCAGCTTCATACAATTCAGGTAAAGTTTTTGTTCCTTTAAGCTCTTCGAGGCTTGTAGCCTCGAAGCCTTATCTTATTGCTTTTAGCAATAAATATAAAATAAAAAATCAATATCTATCAATCCTTTGCCAGAAGTATAATTCGAAGCACTACTATAAATGTAATGTTCTGGTTCTGCAACAAGATTTGCTCTAACAGGATTTTGATGTATATAATTTATTTTGCTGATTAAAAATTCTTTTGAATAAATATTTTCTGGATGATTGTTATTGGTCCATACTTTAAAAAAATCATTTGCGTTTGTGCCTTTAGCATAATAAGCAAACATGTATAAAAGCCAATCTCTTCTACTCTCATTTTCACTTTCAATACTTTTTAAAATGGACTTACTCGTAAATGTTTTAAAGTCACGAACAACATCACTTAAATTATTATTTGTTGCAGTCCAAATTGTATGAATGTGATTAGACATGATTACATAAGCTGCAATCTTTAAACCTTTATTATTTTGACAATACTTAAAACTTTCAATGATAATATCTCTATAACGAGTTCTTGAAAAAATATCAATCCAGCCCATTACTGTAAAAGTTAAAAAATGAGTGGAGGCTTGGTCTCTAATTTTATAGCCATCTGCAAATTCGTAACTCATATATTAATTTTAATTGCTAAAAACAATAAGATAAAGCTACAAAATTTGTATAAAAAAGTTGCTAGAAGCAAGAGGATAAAACTACGAGGCTACAAGCCTCGTAGAGCAATACAATAATTTACAACTTCTCCATCTCACGATTTACAAACTCCATTAATGTTTTAATATGGCTAGGAGATAAATCGAATTTTAAGCCTGCAGCTTCGTACAATTCAGGTAAAGTTTTAGTTCCACCCAAACTTAAAGCGTTAATATAATTTCTAATTCCTAATTCCTTATCCCTAATATATTGCATCCATAAACCAATAGCACCAAGTTGTGCAATACCATATTCTATATAATAAAATGGTACTTCAAATAAATGTAATTGTCTTTGCCACCCTGTTTTTCTGTATTCTTCTAGTCCAGAAATATCCATTACTCCAGTTGAAAATTCATTTGTGATTTGTAACCACATGTTTGTTCTTTCTTCAATAGAATGATTTGGATTTTCGTACACCCAATGTTGAAATTTATCTATGGTTGCAATCCATGGAAAAATAGTAATCACTCTTTCTAATTGGTGTTCTTTAGCACGTTTCAACTCTTCATTACTATCAAAAAAACTTTCCCAATGATTCATGCTAAATAATTCCATGGCCATACTAGCCACTTCAGCAATTTCCATGGGATATTCTTTAAAAGCACTCAATTCTAAATTGTGTGTAAGAAAAGAATGTATGGCATGACCACCTTCATGAACCATAGTAGTAACATCATCCATTTGTCCTGCTGCATTCATAAAAATAAATGGAGCACCCGATTCAGCTAATGGGCAATTATAACCACCTGGAGCTTTTCCTTTTCTGCTTTCTAAATCAAAATGTCCAAGTTCATTCATCTTCTTTAAACAATCTGCAAAAAGAGAATTCATTTGCTCAAAACATGCTACAGATTTTTCATATAATTCTTTTCCGGTTGTAAAGGGTTTTAGTGGTTCTGTGCCTTCAGGTTCAGCTTCAGTATCCCAAGGTCGTAAAGTATCTATACCCAATTTTTGTTTTTTGTGTTGATAGATTTTTTCTACCAAAGGAACAATATGCTGTTTAACGGCTTCATGAAAATTGTAACAATCTTCTTTGGTATAATCGAACCTTCCTAATTCAACAAATTTGTAATCTCTATAATTCTCAAACCCAGCATTAACAGCTATTTGGTGGCGTTTTTGAATGAGTGTTGTGTACAGTTCATGCAGTTGATCTTTATCAACCATTCTTCTTTCATTAATTTTTCTGTATACAGATTCTCTTAATGTTCTATCATGACTATGCAAAAATTTTCCGGCTTGCTGTAGGGTATATTCTTTTCCTTCAACTTCAATAGTCATGGCACCAGAAATAACACCAAACTGTTGTTGCATGACACTTAACTCTGCTTGAATGGGAATATTTTCTTCTCTGTATAAATCAATATTCTTCTTTACAGAACGGATATAAGTATGATATTTTTTTTGATCTAATTCTTTAGTAAATTCACAAGCCATGAACTTTCTATTCAGTGCATCTGCATAGGGTTGAAGCTTGGGTTGAATTTCCATACAGAAAAAATTAAAGGCCTCTTCTAGACTTTTATTAGTTGTATCACAGGTCATTTTTATTTGTCGCCAACAAGCATCTTCACTCACTACAGCTTCAAGCTCACTCATATCTTTCAACCAATTTTCTAAATCGGTTTTGCTATCTATTTTTCTATCTGTAAGATTTTTAAAAAAGGGCTCTAAAGTTTCCCAATTTGTTACAATAAAATTTTGAGGAACAAATTTTCTAGGTAGTTTTTGTATATCAGCTGTTAAATTCATAGTAAATTTTAGATTGCAAATGTAGCTTGATTAAAGAAATTTTATTTTTACATTTTTTATGAAGAAAATATTATTACTTACAAGCTGTTTTTTTATGTTGAGTTATTCTCAAGCTCAGATTTTGAAGAAAAATAAAAAGACATTACTTGACAGTGCCTATATTAAAGAAGTTGAAGACAAAATTGAACCAGATAAAATACTTCATGCAGAACCTTTGTATATTGATTTGATTAGAGACTTGGGAGCACGAAAAGGCGAAAGAGAGTGGAATGTGGCTATGGGTTTAGTTGATAAAAATAATTTCGATAAGTATGAAGCATTAGTTGAGTATGAATTTGCACCAATTAACAGGTTGGGTTTTGAAGTTGAGCTACCTTTTTCATTTTATTATCGTACAAATCAAAATACAGCTTCACCAAAAAGTAAATTGAATAGTTTAAAACTTGCTACTCAGTATACTTTTTATGTTTCTAATAAGCATAAAACATCAATGGCAGTTGGTTATATTCACGAATTTCAGTTAACAGAATTTAGTAGCTATGGAAAAGAAAAATTATTAACTGGTAATGTATACAATCCTTTTTTTATAGCTGCAAAACGTTGGGGCCAAAATTTTCATACTTTATTATATACTGGTCCACAATTTATTTCAAATTTTTCTGAGTCAACTCATCATGTTAATTGGCAAATCAATTCTAGCTTTCACTATTTAATACCCGGAACTAGAAATTTTATTGGGATTGAATTTAATAAAGAAATATCTGAACATGATTTTGATATGACTATAAGACCTCAAATGCGATTGGCAATAACTGATCATCTAATGATTGGAATTGTAACAGGCATCCCAATTTCACGAGAGAACGAAAGATTTAGTTCTTTTTTTAGATTAATATATGAACCTCCACACCTGAAAAAATAAAATTACTTTATTCCTTCTACTACCCCCAAACTGAACAAAGCATAATCGTATTTCACAGGATCCTTGCTATCAAATACTTTCAACGAATTGGTTAAATCTACAGCATGTTGCCAATTGGTTTTTGTTGTTTCAATTAAGCCTAATTGATGAGCTACTTTTACCACATGCACATCCATGGGTATAATGAGTTGAGATGATTTTATTGTTTTCCAGATACCAAAGTCAACACCATGCTCATCTTCTCTAACCATCCATCTCAAAAACATATTTAATCTTTTGCAAGCAGAATTTTTAAATGGTGCTGCAATATGTTTATGTGTTCTTGAAGGATAGTTTTGAAAGAGTTTTGGATTGAAGAAATACTGATGATAACCATTTAATGCTTGTTCAATATTTTCATCATCTTTATTCATCCATATAGTAAATGCTGTTTCTAAAGATGTTTCTTTTTGATAATGATGATGAAGAAAACGAATAAAGTGACTTAAATCTATTTGGTTGAAAGTTCTATGAACAAAGGGTTTGATGTTTTTAGGTTGATGATTGATAATAAAATCATGCGGTGCATAATCCATTATCTCTAACAATTTTTTGCAAGAAGTAATAATAGATTTTCTATTTCCCCAAGAAAGAGTTGCAGCAAAAAATGCAGCAATTTCTATGTCTTGTTGTTGAGTAAATTGATGAGGAATAGATATTGGATCTAATTCAATAAAATCTATATGATTGTACTGCTCAACTTTTTTATTAAGAAGTTGAATGATATGTTTAGGTATAGGCCTCAAGCCTTATGAAAATTGAGTTGTATTAATTAATAATATAATCTGCTTTAACTGTAATTGAAGCAGTTTTTAATCGTGATGATGTATTGAAAGAACCTCCATATTCATAAGATTCATTTTGGTTTTTTCCAACAATTTGAAACACACCCATATTAGCTCTCTTTAAACTCCCTAAACCACCACCTGCACTTTTGGCCATAGTTTCTGCACGAAGTTTAGCATCGGCAGAGGCTTTGGCTAATAAATCTATTTTTAGTTCAGAAAGTTTTGAGTAGTAGTATGAGGGCAAACCAGAATTTAATTCTATACCTTTTTCAATTAAATCTGTCACTTTTCTTGAAACTGCTTCAACTAAATCTAATTCTTTTGAATCTACACTTACTGTTTGAGATAAGGCATAGCCATTGAATGTTCTTCCAACATATTTTCCATTACTATCGTATTTATCTTCTTCTAGTCTTTGAACATTTACTGCAGAGAATAATAAATTTTCTTCTTTAAGTCCTTTTGCAATTAAATAATTCTTCACCACAGTTTCATCAGCTTTTAAAGCTGCATAAGCCGATTTTAAATCGAATGAATTTCTGCTATAAGTAGCTCTCCAGCTAATCATATCACTCTCAAAATCTTTTTCACCTAATCCAGTAACGGCAATAGATTCACTCACTTTGAATTTATATTTATAAGCCCCACTAATAATTGCTACAGAAAAAATTAGTGATAAGCCAATAATAATGGCTATGAAGTTTTTACTAGTAAACATATATTTAATTTTAAGTTTTATGATATTGTTCTATAAATCTATGATTTCAAATTCTGTTCTTCTATTTTTTGCTCTTCCTTCTTCAGTATTATTATCTGCAATGGGCAATGTTGCTCCAAAACCTTTGTGAGCAAGTCTTGTAGCGTTGATGCCTTTCTGTATTAAATAATCTACTACAGCTTTAGCTCTATTATTAGAGAGTTTAATATTGTCTTCTGCTTTACCTACATTATCAGTAAATCCTTTGATTAATAATTTAAGACTTGAATTTTCATTAAGCAGTTGTAATAACTTATCTAATTCAACCATACTTATAGGTAATAATTCATAAGAACCAGTCTCGAACTGAACATTTTTTAATGTAGTGCTGATGTTTTTTTGTATAGGTTGCAAAGCAATATTATTGATGTAAACACTGTCTGGTTTTTCTTTACTTAGTTCGTACAAATTACTATAGTATAAATATCCTCTTCTGTTTACTACAAAAGTGTAATCCTTACCTGTTGGTAGAGGAATAAAATACTTACCTAATTCATCTGCAGTAATTTTCATGATAGTTTTGTTAGTGGCATTATCAACTAATTCTACAGAACATGGAATGCCTTTTTTAGTAATACTATCAATCACTTGACCTTTTACATAAAGGGTTTTATAAGGACGAATATCTTCTCTCAATTCGAATTTATAAATGTCTAATCCACCCTTACTATCTGCTCTATCACTGGCATAATATGCTGTTCGTCCATCTGAAGAAATAGTAATGCTGCCTTCATCTTCAATTGTATTGATGGGATATCCTAAATTTTCTGGGATACTCCAAGTTTCAGTTGAAGTTTTTCTGGCAATAAATAAATCTGTTTTTCCATAACCAGGCCAAGCATCTGATGTAAAATATAAAGTTTGATTATCTGCATGAATGTAAGGATACAATTCATTGCCTGCAGTATTAATGGCTTCACCCATGTTTATTGCTGGTCCCCATTTGCCATTGGCTTGTCGGGTGCTCATATATAAATCTCTTCCTCCATAGCCTCCTGGTCTATCACTGGTGAAATAAAGTGTTCTGCTATCTGGACTAATACTTGGGCCACTATCCCAATATTGTGAGTTAATATTTTCTCCTAAATTTTCAGGTTCACTCCAGCCTTCTGGTGTAATGTAAGAAATGTATAAATCGTAATTACCAAAACCTTGATTACCAAAATCTGCAGCAAAAATGAGCCATTCACCATCACTTGAAACTGTTGCTGCACCTTTCAAAATTGTTTTATTAATACTGCCTTCAATAATTTCTGCTTTAGAAAATTGGTTGTTATGAATAGATGATTTTGCAAAATATTCTCCACGATTAATCATTCTGGAAAATACTAGTAAAGTATCACTAATACTCAGTGTTGGATAGTATTCTGAATGAATAGTGTTTACACTATCTCCTAAATTAATGGGATTAAATCGATAGTTATTTCGTGAATGTTTATTTTGATAATCCACTGCAAACTCGTAAGATTTTTTTCTGTATAGTGCACTTCTGATACTTCTTTCATTCAATGATGGAATATTTAAAAATTCATTGATTTGAAATAAAGCTTCATCAAACCTTCCTAAACCTGCAAGGTTTATAGAGTAAGGCAATCTATAATAAGCAGCATAGTTACTGTCTCTATCAAAAGCATTTTTGTAATAAGCTACTGCATTTTTATAATCTTTTTTCTCTCCATAAACTCCGGCCAAAGAAAGATAAGCTTCAATATAGTTGGGGTCGGCAGTTAAGGCTTGTTGTAAGGTTACAATGGCATCATTCAAAAAGCCATCAGCTATCTGACTCATGCCTTGTGCATAAAGTTTTACTGCTCTAGGATTTTGAGTTCTGGTTTGAGTTTTTACTGATGTGCAACCTAACAATATGAAAAGAAAAACAAAATAACGCATGTAAAAGCTTTGCTGCTAAGTTGATTGAATTTGCACAAACTTTAAGTTAAAATCTATGGTTTATTTATGGAACGTTGATGTATTTATGAATTTGTATACTTAACTGCCATTGTGGATTGGATTTGATATAATCTATAATTAATGGCGTTACAATTTCTCTTTTATCCCATTCTGGTTGAAGGTATAATTTGCATGAAGGGCTAACCTGTGCAGCGTATTGTTCAGCCCAATCGAAATCGCTTTTATTGAATACTACAATTTTTAATTCGTTAGCTAAAGGTAAAATTTCTGGTAAAGGAGCTTTGAATTTTTTGGGAGATAAGCAAATCCAATTCCATGAACCACTGAAAGGAGAGGAGCCAGAAGTTTCTATGTTAGTTTCAAAACCTAATGCTTGTAATTGTTCTGTGAGTTCATCTAAATTGTGCATTAATGGTTCTCCACCTGTGATTACTACAATGGGTTTGATGTTGGAAGTTTGATGTTGGAGGTTAATTGTTTCTTGTTCCTCGTTTGTAGTTTCTAGTTTTTGGTTTTGACTTTTGACTTTTAACTTTTCTTCGTACTTCGTACTTTGTACTTCATACTTTAATTTCTCTATAATCTCATCCACACTAAATTTTGGATGGGCTTCAGCATCCCAGCTATCTTTAACATCGCACCACACACAGCCCACATCACAGCCACCTAAACGAATAAAATAAGCAGCTCTACCTTTATGAAATCCTTCACCTTGTAAGGTATAAAAAGATTCCATTACAGGAAGCATTGTACTATGTTCAACCAATACACTCAAAATAAAAAATTAATTATTGTTCAAATATGCTTTCATGGTATTCTTCAACAATCCAGCAATAGTCATTAAACCCACACCACCAGGAACAGGAGAAATTGCTCCAGCTTTTGTAGCTACATCATCAAAATCAACATCACCTTTAATTCTATAACCTCTTGCAGCCGTTTCATCATCAACTCTTGTTATTCCCACATCAATTACAATAGCACCTTCTTTTACCATGTTGGATTTAATGAATCCTGGTTTACCCATTGCCGTTACTAGAATATCTGCTTGACTACAAATTTCTTCTAAATTTTTGGTATGGCTATGACAAATAGTTACTGTACAATTTCCATAAGTATGATTACCACTAAGCAAAATGCTCATTGGTCTGCCTACTATATTACTTCTACCTATAACCACTGCATTTTTTCCTTTGGTTTCAATATTAAAATATTCCATTAACATAGTCATGCCATAAGGAGTTGCAGGAGCAAATGTTGGATGACCTTGAACCAATCTTCCTGAATTCAATGGATGAAATCCATCTACATCTTTTTTAGGAGAAATGGTTTCTATCACTTTTAGTTCACTAATATGATTAGGTAATGGTAACTGAACTAGAATTCCATCAATTTCAGTATTCAGATTTAATTCTTCAATAGCTTGCAATAACTCAAGTTCAGAAATATCGTCTTTATATCTGATTAATGTAGATTGATAACCCACTTCTGCACAACTTTTTACTTTGTTTGCAACATAGGTTTCACTTGCCCCATTATTTCCTACCAAAATTGCAGCTAAATGTGGCACTCTTTTGCCATTTGCTTTAAAGCTTTCTACTTTTTGTGATAATTCATGTTTAATATGCTGAGAACATATTTTGCCATCAAGTACTAACATGCTGCAAAGGTATAAGTCAGATTTTTAATGCAAGTTAATTAATCGTGAACTTGTGGTGTTCTGTTAAAACTTTCTTCTAAAGAAATAAAAGTTTCTGTTCGTTCAATGCCTACAATGTTTTGTAATTTGTCGTGCAATACAATTCTTAGTTGTTCAATATCCTTACAAACAATTTCTGCAAACATGCTATAGTTTCCTGTCGTATAATTTAAGCGAACAATTTCAGGAATTTTTTTCAATTCCTTTGCCACAGCATCATACAAAGAGCTTTTTTGTAAATACACACCAATAAAAGCAATCACATCGTAACCCAAAATTTTTAGATCTACAACCAGTTTTTTACCTTTTACTATTTTTTGTTCTTCTAGTTTTTTTATTCTAACATGAATGGTGCCACCCGAAACAAAAAGTTGTTTACCCAAATCGGCATAAGAAATTTCGGCATTATTCATTAATGCCTGAATAATTTGCAAGTCCAATTTGTCGATATTTAATTTAAGGCTCATATTTTAATTAATTTTAAATAAAAGTAAGAATATTTTGATAAAATCTATATTTTATAAAAAATGTGTAGAAAATATTTAATGAATAGAAAAAAGCTTTAGCATTGCATTATCAATGAGTTCTTCAATACTGTGGGGTGATGAAATCTTGGCAGACATACCCTCTCGTCTCGGGGGTGAAGACAACAGGATAAACTTGAGCATAGAGTTGACCGAAACACCAGTTAGGCCGACCGGGGTTGACCACCAAACTTTGTGCTTTAGCTAACTGCTTCGTGGAGGTTCGAACCCTCCCCCTACAGCAACTTAAACCTCAATCGAAAGATTGAGGTTTTTTTATTTTATGAAATGTAGATTTAGAATATGGTATTAATTCAACAATTATCTTCCCTTTTCAACAACTTCTTATTTCATATCCAAATGAGAAAGCCAAATGGACGTTGAGTTTGGCTAAAATTTGAAGATTTATTACACAATGTCCCTTACAGAAGAAATGGATAATAATTAATTCTAGTACTTCAGTCTCTAAACACTCAGCCACTTAAACTCATACTGCTTTTCTGGTATTTTAATTCTTTCAGATAATCGTTGTAATCGTTGCGGTAAATTCATTAAATAGTCTCTTGCTTTTTCAGCTTCATTGTTTAATCCACTAATCTCTTCAATACCCCATTCTTTAATTAAAGAAATTAAAATATCAATATAATCTTGTGTAGTATATACCATGCAGCGTTGGGCAGCATCAGAAAAATGAGCCCAGAGCTCACTAATCTTCATACCAGATTCTCTTAAAAAATGAGCTGGCATTACAATTTTTCTTTTCATCATGTCTTCAAAAGCTAACATCATTTCACTAGGGTCAAGTTCAAATATTCTTGTCACAAAATGTTTATAGGCATTGGCATGTCTGGCTTCATCGGCAGCAACTAAACCACACATTTTAGCTAATAAATGATTGCCTGATTTTTTAGATAAACTGGCTACTCGTCTATGCGAAACATTGGTAGCTAATTCCTGAAAGCTGGTATACACAAAGCTTCTGTAAGGGTCAGAGCCTGTGCCAATATCAAATCCAAGCTCTACGAAGCATGTTGCTTCGCTAGTTTTATTATTCTGGCTTTGCCACTAAAAATATTTTATAATACATAATAATAAAATGTATTTTTTATTTACAACTGTTCTTTGAAAAAGTGGTTATATTAAAAATCGTTCGTTTGGGTGTTACTAGAAATATTTCCTATTTTTGTAATCGAATGACTTTTTACGAAAAATATAAACAATTACAAAATGAAGCTTTTCTTACAAAGCTTTTAACTGATACAGTTTACTCAACAATGTGTCTTGAAAACCAAGAAGTGTCTAAACAAAAGGTTAATGAAATTGTATTGTCTGCACTTAAAGAACAACAATTAAAAGGTCTCCAATTCTTGCCTAATCAAGCTATCAAGTAATTCAAAATTTCCTTTGTCGGCTTCTTGCATTGATTGAATATAAGTCTTTCTGCTTTCGCCTTCTCGTTTATAAAGTTCCAAAGGTTTGTAGCCAAGTTTCATTGTTACAAGATTCATAAGAAGTCGTCCTATTCTACCATTTCCGTTATTAAAGGGATGAATCTTTACAAACTCATAGTGAGCATAAATTAATGTGTCAACAATTTCGTTTTTTGTTTTTGAAACTGAAATTTTAAAGTTTAAATTATCAATAAACTGGTACATCAAATGTATAATTTGTGCTGGTTCTGGTGGAGTCAATTGTCCAACGACAACATTTACATTTCTCCATTTTCCTGCCCAATCATAGAGTTCTTCAAAAGCAGTTTTATGAATGTCAAGAATTAATGTAGTAGATATTTCAACTTCTGTATCAAGAGCAAAAACATATAATTCAGCTTTTACAATTCCTTTTGCTTCGAATTCATTAAGCAAATTCTTATCTGTCAAACCAAGCAAATTATCATCAGGAAAAGGTGTCCAACTTGTATTATCATTCATTGTTCAAAAATATGTTAAATCTCAAGTTCATAGATTTTTTTTAGCATAACACCTAACGCAATCTGTTTTGCATTGTTTAAATAAAAAGATATAAACCACATTAAAATAAATAGTATTTTCAATTCAGAAATGTTCTTTGAAAAAGCGGTTATATTAAAAGTCGTTCGGACTTGCAATAAGTGGAATAAGTTCTAAAGCAGCTGTCATTCGAACGTAGTGAGGAATCTGTTCAAAAACAACTGAATAAAGTAATTTATCTTTTAAAAAAATGAGCTGGAGGAATAGTAAATTTCAATTCTTACACACTCAACCATTTAAATTCATATTGCTTTTCAGGTACTTTTATTCTTTCAGATAATCGTTGTAATCGTTGCGGTAAATTCATTAAATAGTCTCTTGCTTTTTCAGCTTCACTGTTTAATCCACTAATCTGTTCAATACCCCATTCTTTAATTAAAGAAATTAAAATATCAATATAATCTTGTGTAGTATATACCATGCAGCGTTGGGCAGCATCAGAAAAATGAGCCCAGAGCTCACTAATCTTCATACCAGATTCTCTTAAAAAATGAGCTGGCATTACAATTTTTCTTTTCATCATGTCTTCAAAAGCCAACATCATTTCACTAGGGTCTAGTTCAAATATTCTTGTCACAAAATGTTTATAGGCATTGGCATGTCTGGCTTCATCGGCAGCTACTAAACCACACATTTTAGCTAATAAATGATTGCCTGTTTTTTTAGATAAACTGGCTACTCGTCTATGCGAAACATTGGTAGCTAATTCCTGAAAGCTAGTATACACAAAGCTTCTGTAAGGGTCAGAGCCTGTGCCAATATCAAATCCATCACTAATTAAAAATTGTACAGAGGTTTCAAATTCTCTCATATTTACTCTGCCAGATAAGTATAAATATTTGTTCAAAGCATCGCCATGTCTGTTTTCTTCTGCAGTCCATGAACGAACCCATTGAGCCCAACCGTTTCTGCTTTCTTTATTAATTCCTTTTATATCCATGAGCCAGGTTTCATAAGTGGGCAATGCTTCTTCGGTAACTGTATCACCAATTAAAACACTAAACAAATCATATGGCATTTCTTTAGACTGACCCTGAATTTCTCTAACTTGTTCAAAAAAATTGGGGTCTATGGCATTAGGTAATAAATCGGCAGGTTGCCAATTTTCTTCAATGGGTTTTAAGTATTTTGTAAGAATTTCTTCCATCGATTGTTCAATCGTTTGCATCACTTCTGTTCTAACATTCCATACACTCATTCATTCACATTTTAATTTGTTTCTATTTCTTTAGGCCGCCCAAAATAGACTATAATTCAACTAACGATTGTTTATTTTTATTCTTTAACAAATAAGAAAGATTCAATAAACCAATATTCAATCTTAAATCAGCAATCAACCATATAAAATCCTCACTTATCTTCGCTTTATGGAAGCATTGGTAGAAAAAATTAATAATTATAAAGTTGAGATAGAAAAAGAAGTGGCAACAACTGTAGATGCTGTTGAAGCTTTTAGAATAAAATATTTGGGTACAAAGGGTTTGTTGAAATCAGTCATGGGTGAAATGAAAAATGTACCTAACGAGAATAAAAAAGAGTTCGGTCAAGTACTGAACGATTTTAAACTTTTTGTTGAAGAAAAGTATAATACTTTAAAATCTGCTCTAGAAGAACAAGATGATGCTACCGATAATTTCGATTGGTCATTACCTGGAGATCCAATACCAGTAGGCTCTAGGCATCCATTAAGTTTGGTTCGTGAAAAAATAATTGCTACCTTTTCTCAATTAGGTTTTGCTATTGCTGAGGGTCCAGAAATTGAAGACGATTGGCACAATTTCGGTGCAATGAATTTGCCAGAGGATCATCCTGCAAGAGATATGCAAGATACTTTTTATGTGCAGCAAAATCCTACTTGGTTGCTTCGTACTCATACCAGCAGTGTACAAGCCAGAATTATGGAAACGCAAAAGCCTCCAATAAGAGTTATTTGTCCGGGAAGAGTATATAGAAACGAAACGATTAGTGCTAGAGCTCATTGCTTTTTTCATCAAGTGGAAGGGTTGTATATTGATGAAAATGTAAGTTTTGCCGATTTAAAACAAACACTTTACTTTTTTGTTCAGGAAATGTTTGGAAAGGATGTGAAAGTAAGGTTTAGACCCAGCTATTTTCCTTTTACAGAACCAAGTGCTGAAATGGATATTAGTTGTTTGATTTGTGAAGGCGATGGATGTAATGTTTGTAAACATACGGGTTGGGTAGAAATTTTGGGAAGTGGTATGGTGCACCCTAATGTTCTTGAAAATTTTGGCATCGATAGTAATAAATATACAGGCTTTGCATTTGGAATGGGTGTTGAAAGAATTTGTCAGTTAAAATACAGAGTGAACGATTTAAGATTATACAGTCAAAACGATGTAAGATTCTTAAAACAGTTTACCAGTGTTTTATAACAACAGCAGAATGCGAATTTTAATTCATATCTTTTTTATCATATTATTTAGTTCTTGTAATAGTTCTCAAAAAATTCATCAACCCAAACATCATCAATCATGGTTGTTTACCCAACAAGAAATGGTGGGAATTATACCTGTGGATGAAAATAACAATCCCATGCAAAAAGGGTATTGGCTTAAACATAGTTTCATTTTTGAAGTTTCAGATACCAATATTATTCAGTGGAATACTTTTAGCATAAATCAGCAAAAAGTCATAATTACCCATCAATCCATAAAAGATAGTATTTCAAGTATCGGGAGAGATAAAAACCATCAAACTATCCCTAAAATTTTACCTAAAAAAGGTCATAAACTTTATTTAATTAACGCTGAAGATTTTCACAACGAACTTTCTTTAGAAAAATCAACAATTTATATAGAAGGATTTAGTATGGGCAAAACCATAAAAATTCAACTTTTAAAAGCTCCAATTATGCTAGAATCGGAGATAAAACCTTAAATCTTTAAGATTTTGGGAATTTTTTAATAAAACTATCAAAAAACTTTTCCACAAATAAGGGCATTCCCCTACTTTTGCAATCCTTTATTAATTTTCGATGGGTACCGCAAGCGGTTTATGGCCATTAAAACGTTTGCAAATCATACACTTTAGCTAAAAAACGGATTTCATACTTATGTCTACAACAACTCTAAATCCCAGGATCAATTTTGGTAAAACAAAACACCTGGCAGATGCTCCTGACTTATTAGATATCCAATTAGAATCATTCAGAGAGTTTTTCCAATTAGAAACTACGCCAGATAAGCGTAACAACGAAGGCTTGTTTAAAGTATTTAAGGAAAATTTTCCTATTACAGATACTAGAAACATTTTCGTTCTAGAATTCTTAGATTATTTTATAGATCCACCACGATACTCAATTGTTGAGTGTATGGAACGTGGATTAACGTATGCTGTGCCTTTAAAAGCAAAGCTTCGTTTAAGTTGTAACGATGAAGAGCACGTTGACTTCCAAACCATAGTTCAAGATGTATTCTTGGGTAATATTCCTTATATGACTCCAAGAGGAACATTCGTAGTTAATGGTGCTGAACGTGTAATTGTTTCTCAATTACACCGTTCCCCAGGGGTTTTCTTTGGTCAATCTACTCACCCTAATGGAACAAAAATTTACTCTGCTCGTGTAATTCCTTTCAAAGGTGCATGGATGGAGTTTGCTACAGATATTAACAATGTAATGTATGCTTATATTGATCGTAAAAAGAAGTTCCCTGTAACTACTTTATTACGTTCTATTGGCTACGAAACAGATAAAGATATTTTGGAATTATTTGGCATGGCCGATGAAATTGAGGTAGATGCTAAAAAATTACAGGCTCATATTGGCAAAAAATTAGCTGCTCGTGTATTGCGTACTTGGGTAGAAGATTTTGTAGATGAAGATACTGGTGAAGTTGTAAGCATTGAGCGTAATGAAATTGTAATGGAACGTGATACTGTTTTAGATGAAGACGGTATTGACACCATTGTTGAGATGGAGGTAAAAAGCATCTTCTTACAAAAAGAAGAATTAGGTGGAGATTATGCTATTATCTACAACACATTAAATAAAGATACTTCAAACAGTGAGCTAGAGGCGGTACAACACATTTATCGCCAATTACGTGGTGCCGATGCTCCAGATAATGAAACTGCTCGTGGAATTATTGATAAATTATTCTTTAGTGATAAGCGTTACGATTTAGGTATTGTTGGTCGTTATAAAATCAACAGAAAACTTGAACACGAAACACCTATTGAAAAGAAAGTTTTAACTAAGGCAGATATTATTGAAATCGTTAAATACTTAGTTAGACTTACAAATAACAAAGCTGAGATTGATGATATTGATCACTTAAGTAACCGTCGTGTTAGAACTGTAGGTGAACAATTATATGCTCAATTTGGTGTTGGTTTATCTCGTATGGCTCGTACAATTCGTGAAAGAATGAATGTAAGAGACAATGAGGTATTTACACCTGTTGATTTGATTAACGCAAGAACACTTTCTTCAGTAATCAACTCATTCTTTGGAACATCTCAGTTATCTCAATTCTTAGATCAAACCAATCCTCTTTCTGAAATTACACATAAACGTCGTATTTCTGCATTAGGGCCAGGAGGTTTAAGTAGAGAAAGAGCAGGTTTCGAGGTTCGTGACGTTCACTATTCTCATTATGGTCGTTTATGTACTATTGAAACTCCTGAGGGACCAAACATTGGTCTAATTTCTACACTTTGTGTTCATGCTGCTATTAACGAAATGGGCTTTATTGAAACGCCTTATCGTAAAGTAGAGAACGGTAAAGTGAACATGAAAGAGTTACAATACTTAAGTGCAGAAGAAGAAGAAGAAAAGAAAATTGCTCAAAGTAATACGCCTTTAGATGGTAAAGGAAACTTTACTGAAGATAAAATTATCAGTAGAGATACTGGTGATTTCCCAATTTTAAATAAATCAGAAGTAGAATTTATGGACGTAGCTCCTAACCAAATTGTTGGTTTGAGTGCTTCATTAATTCCTTTCTTAGAGCATGATGATGCTAACCGTGCTTTGATGGGATCGAACATGCAACGTCAGGCTGTGCCTTTAATTCGTCCAGAAAATCCTATAGTAGGTACTGGTTTAGAAGCAAAAGCTGCTCTTGATGCACGTATTCAGTTACATGCAGAAGGAAATGGTGTTGTTGAGTTTGTAGATTCTAGAGAAATTCATATTCGTTACGATAGAAATGACGGCGATCGTTTAATTTCTTTCCACGACGATTTAATGGTATACAAATTAACCAAGTTCATTAAAACCAACCAATCTACTTGTATTAACTTACGTCCTGCTGTTAAAAAAGGACAAAAAGTTAAAAAAGGAGATTTTTTAACTGAAGGTTATGCAACCAAAGATGGTGAATTAGCATTAGGAAGAAACTTAGTGGTTGCTTTCATGCCTTGGAAAGGTTACAATTTTGAGGATGCTATAGTAATTAATGAAAAAGTAGTTCGTGAAGACTGGTTTACTTCTATCCATATTGATGAATATGAATTAGAAGTAAGAGATACTAAGTTGGGAGAAGAAGAATTAACTTCTGATATTCCTAATGTAAGTGAAGAAGCTACTAAAGATTTAGATGAAAATGGTATTATCAGAATTGGTGCTACTGTTAAAGAGGGTGATATTTTAATTGGAAAAATTACACCTAAGGGTGAAAGCGATCCTACACCAGAAGAAAAATTATTAAGAGCCATTTTTGGTGATAAAGCAGGCGATGCAAAAGATGCTTCATTAAAAGCTCCTAATGGTACAGAAGGTGTAGTTATTGATAAAAAATTATTCCAACGTACTAAAAAAGATAAAAATTCTAAAGTTCGTGAAAAAGCTGCTTTAGAAAAAGTAGAGAAAGCTCACCACATTGCTGTTGATGAATTAAAAGAACAATTAGTTAGTAAACTACAAATTCTTTTAAAAGATAAAGCTTCAGCTGGTGTTACTAATAGCTATGGTGAAACCTTAATTGGTAAAGGCGTTAAGTTCAATGCTAAAAACTTAGCTGCTTTAGATTTTCACGGTATCAATCCTTTAGGTTGGACAGAAGATGAAAATCTCGATCAAGCCATCAATACATTATTACACAACTATACAATTAAGTATAACGAAGAGTTAGGTAAATTTAAAAGAGAGAAATTTAATATTTCAATTGGTGATGAATTGCCAGCTGGTGTATTAAAACTTGCAAAAGTTTACTTGGCTGTTAAGCGTAAATTGAAAGTGGGTGATAAAATGGCGGGTCGTCACGGTAATAAAGGTATTGTTGCTAAAATTGTACGTGCAGAGGATATGCCATTTATGGAAGATGGAACACCAGTTGATATTGTGTTAAATCCATTAGGTGTACCTTCTCGTATGAACTTGGGTCAGATTTATGAAACCATTTTAGGTTGGGCTGGATTAAAACTAGGAACCAAATTTGCAACTCCAATTTTTGATGGTGCAAGCACTACTGAAATTGAAGAGTTCTGTAACAAAGCTGATATTCCTTTAAATGGTCATACACATTTATATGATGGTGAAACTGGTGAACGTTTCCACCAAAAAGCAACAGTTGGGGTTATTTATGTAATTAAATTACACCACATGGTTGATGATAAAATGCATGCTCGTTCTATAGGACCATACAGTTTAATTACTCAACAACCTTTAGGTGGTAAAGCTCAGTTTGGCGGACAAAGATTTGGTGAAATGGAGGTTTGGGCTTTAGAAGCTTATGGTGCTGCAAATATTTTACAAGAGTTGTTAACTCTAAAATCTGATGATATTATTGGCCGTGCAAAAACTTATGAAGCTATTGTAAAAGGTGATAATATTCCTAAACCAGGTGTTCCTGAATCATTCAATGTATTGGTTCATGAGTTAAGAGGCTTAGGCTTAGATTTAAGTTTTGATAATTAATCTTAACAAGATATAACTAAAAACCTCAATCGTAAGATTGAGGTTTTTTTATGAGTTATTTTTTTTGAAAATTTATTTGTCTAAAGCATTCATTAAATGATGCTTTCCCTTCATCATGTATCTTTTGCTTTGCTCTATAGCATCCATCACTTGCTCTAAAATAATTTCAATAGGTTGTGTGTAATCAATAATCATTGGTTCTTTAAAACGAACAGAGAGAATAGTGCCTTTCTTTTTAAACTTCAATCCCTTTTTATTAAAAGCTCTCCAAAAACCATTAATCACAACTGGCACAACAACAGGTTGATTGTATTTGATAATATGTGCAGTTCCTTTACGACCAGGAGCAAAAGGTTTTGTAGTACCTTGTGGGAAAGTGATAACCCAATTATTTTTTAATGCTGAAGTTATTTTTCTGGTATCGGAAGGATCTAAACCTCTTCTTACTTCTTTACCCTCTGCCCTCCAAGTTCTTTTTACTGTTAATGCACCAGCAAGTTTAAATAATTTACTGAGCCAATTACTGTTCATAGTTTCTTCTGCAGCTACAAAAAATACTCTGGTAAAGGGATTTAAAAGATAAAAAGGTAAACCTAATTTATTTTCTCTTCTCCATTTTACAGCACAAAAAATATGTATAAAAACAATGACGTCTGCAAAATAGGTTTGATGATTACTAACGAATAAAACATTGTTTTTGGGTAAACCTTTTAAATGTTCGGTGCCTTCTATTTTAAGTTTATTTACATAACTTAAACCGGGATAGGTGGCTACACCCACTACTGAATAAACTAGTGAACGAAATAGTTTAATATGTTTTAATTTATCTAATAGACCCATTGGGTTAGTTTTGTATGTGCAATAATAACTAACTTATAGTTTTCTTCTTCAATTATTTAAAACCATCCTAGTTTTTTCTTTTGCTTAATTTTATAATTTACTTTTATATAGCTCGAGATGTGTTGAATGGCTTCATTGTAATCGTCTGTCAATAAAATATGTTTTAAATCTTCTTTTGATATGGTGCCTTCTTCACTCATCATTTCAATATAATCGAACAGTGGTTGAAAATATTTTTTACCATAAAGCACCACAGGAAAATCTGTAATGGTTTTGGTTTGAATTAAAGTTAATGTTTCAAATAACTCATCCATGGTTCCCCAGCCACCTGGCATAATTATAAATGCGTAAGAATATTTTACCAACAAAGTTTTTCTAACAAAGAAATAATCAATAGTAACCGATTTGTGCAAATAAGGGTTTTCATGCTGTTCAAAAGGAAGTTTAATATTTACACCAACACTTTTACCACCATTTTCAAAAGCTCCTTTATTGGCAGCCTCCATAATGCCTGGACCACCTCCTGTTAAGGTAACAAAACCCATTTCTGCAATTCGTTTTCCAAACTCAACGGCACATTTATAATACTCATGTTCTGGTTTAAAACGAGCAGAACCAAAAACAGTAATGCAGGGTCCAACAAAATGTAAAGTTCTAAAACCTTTAATAAATTCTTTTAACACATTAAAAGCGAAAAAGAATTCATTAACCTTTGGTTTTGGTCCTTCTAAGTAAACTGGTTCTTTGCTGGGTATTATTCTATTGTCTGGTTTTGTCATATTACATTGAAATAGGTAAAGTGGCTTTTACATCATCCCACATAAAAATTAAATTAGCTCCATTTTTTGTTTCATCGAAATATGTAGTAAAAGCTTCAACTATATCTGAATTTTTTTCAACAGGAATTTCAACTCTAACGACATCTAATTTTTGATTGTATGAATAGTTGCCCCAACAAAAATTATCTTTATTTATTATAATGGTCCATGTCTTCAAATTAGGAATACAGTATATAGTATACTTGCCCTTTACAATAGTTTTATTATTAATTTTTACATTTTTTAAAAACTCTATTTCAGTTGCTTCATTAGCTCCAATACGCCACAACTCACCATATTTAACTATACCATCGAAAATTACTCTATTATTTTTTTGTGGTCTGCTATATAAAACTCTTGCAATTGGTGCATCTTTAACCTTACCATTAAGTTTTAATATTGGGTAGTTGCTTGGCCAATAACTAGCATCCATTGGACTTTTATCTAAATCTGTTGGCTTGGGTTGTGCAAATGTGTTTACTGTGAAAAAAAATAAAGCGATAAATAAACTTGTCCATTTCATATTATTATTTTTTTGGTTACGAATGTAAATTTTCTTGAAATTTTTGCCAAGCAAAAGCCCTAACATCTTTTATAAATTCTTGATATATAAATTTCATTTCATTTTTATAATTCAGAAAAATATTATAACCTTGATGATTTTTATTGATGTATTGTGCTCTGTTGGTTAATCCTCTAAAGCTTTGCTGAATACCATTATCATCTTTATAATGATATAGCCAATTTTGAGTTTTCATGTAAGGAAATAATCGAGCAAATTTTTCTGGAAACACTTGTTCGTTTTTTTCAAGTATTTCATAACAACTCATAGCAAAAAACTGTAATTCCTTATCTGATTTAAAAATACTTTCATCATTAGCTATATAATAGTCTAGAATAATATCAATAAACGCACCAGAATAGCTTCCAAGCTCTGATTCAAATATTTTTTTTGCTTTTTTTAATTTTGGATGAACATCAGTATAACGATCAATGTCTCTATGCAATCGAATACCAGCTTGAATTTCAGAAGAATAATTAAATTGTTTTTTACCTTTTACATAATCACTAATCATATTGCCCACTAAAACTTGTGGATGGTTAAATGATAAATATGCATGTGCTAAATAATTCAATAATAATTTTTAAGAATTGGTAAGATAAGTTCTTTTATAATAATTACAAGCATCTTGAATACCACATGCTTCACATTTCGGATTTCTTGCCAAGCATGTATAACGACCATGAAGTATTAACCAATGATGAGCTTTGTGTACCAATTCTTTTGGAATTTCTTTAATGAGTTGTTGTTCTACTGCCAAAGGAGTGTTTGCTGTTTGAGTAACTAAACCAATTCTTCTGCTTACTCTAAACACATGAGTATCTACAGCCATGTTGGGTTGATTATCTATTACACTAGTAATCACATTTGCTGTTTTTCTTCCTACGCCTGGTAATAGAATGAGTTCTTCAACAGTCATTGGTACTTCTCCATTAAATTTTTCTAACAACAAATTTGCCATTCCAATTAAATGTTTGGTTTTATTGTTGGGGTAAGAAATGCTTTTTATAAAGGGAAACAATTCGTCGAAACTGGCTTTAGCTAAGGCTTTTGGTGTAGGATACTTTTTGAAGATGGCAGGTGTGGTTAAATTCACTCTAACATCTGTACACTGAGCAGATAAAATTACTGCTACTAAAAGTTGATATGGATTATCGTAAATGAGTTCAGTTTCTGCATTCGGACTATGTTCTAAAAAATAGTTAATGATATGTTGATAGCGTTCTTTGCGAGTCATGTTTTTATTTACTTCTTAAAAAGTACTTTATAAATTTTATTTAGTTCAAGTTTTTCAAGGCTATGGTTCGTGTCTCACGAACCTTTCATCAAAACACATCAAACAAATGCTTAAGAAACTCAAAATTAGGAATATTGGTTTCATAAAACTTTGCAGATGAATAATAGTAATCTTCAATGCCTTGGTTCGTGAGACACGAACCAAGGCTTTTGTTAATGATATGTTGATAGCGTTCTTTGCGAGTCATGTTTTTATTTACTTCTTAAAAAGTACTTTATAAATTTTATTCAGCTCAAATTTTTCTGATGAAGTTAGTTTATCGTATTTAATGAAATTGTGTTGTAAGCCAAGAACAGCTTTATGTTGAGGATATTTGTTTAAAATTTCATTCAACTTATTTTCAGTTTCTTCATCTTTCTTTTCTTCTTTTAAAACAATTGGTGCATTCTTTTTTTCTTTTGATGGAAGTTTATTGATAGTTGATTCTAAAGTAGCTAATAAACCTGCTGGAAGATTTTCGAGCTTTTCTGCTTTATAATATAATCCTTGTAATTGTCCTTTTGTTAAAAATCCTCTTTCTTCGTATTGGTGCATCAAACTCATAACAAATAAATCGTACTTGAGTTCTTTAAAACAAGCATTCAATATTTTTTCAACAAAATCTAATTGACCTTTTTTAATTTCCATAAACTTAAAAAAATTTCAATAAACAAATTCCAAATCCCATTAAATTAATATAGTAATCAACCCTTCAACTTCTTGCAGGTTCGTAAGACACGAACCTTGGCTTGTTATTCCTTAATTCAAACTTAAAACTAATTAGAGCCATAGTAAAATATGTTTTGGTTTGGGAATAAAATTCATTAATTCTATCTATAAAATGAAATTTTGAAAAATTATTTTTTAAGTATGTAAAGTGTTAATAAATAAACTCATATGATTTCTCCAATAATGTCTTATTTTAGTTTTTTAAAGCGATAATTAATTAGAAGTATTATTTCCTGACTCTAACTTAATAAATTATACAAAATGAAGAAAACAATTCTCTTTGCCGGTTTATTAGCATTAGCTTACACCACTTTTTCGCAAGATTTAACTAAACAAGAAACGATTAATTATATCAATAAAAAATTGAATGAAGTACTGGAAAGAAAAGTAGGCACAGACTATCTTACTTTAAATAAAATTGAATTAATGAACGATGGCTTTATTAAGCATTCTGATAAAATTGAAAGCTCATTAAAAGGATGCGACTCATATAGCAGTGCTTCTTATAGCGGAAAAAGAACTGAAATAATATTTAAACCCAATCATATCACCAAAATTGACACCCTGAATAGTAACACATCAGGATTGGGAACATTGGTTATACGTTTTTTACCTAATACTGTAAAATGGGAAATCACTAATTATTCTAAATCTGTTAAACCCAGATATAAACGAAAATTCTCACATTATGATTTTTGGGGTAATGCCCAATACACCGAAGATTATGTTGGCGATGACATAGATTGTAATTCTACTATTAATAGAAATATTACGACTAATGCCGTTTCCATTTATTATTTGAGTGCAGATCCTGCCAATGCAAATCGATTAATGAAAGCTTTCAAACATCTAATCGCATTATATAAAGCGGAAGATGATCCTTTTGGTAATTAAATTAACCATTATGTTTCGTTTACTCTTTATAGTATTTTTTATTGTTCCAGCTTTTTATTGTTCTGCTCAAACAATTGGCATTGGCGATGTAGTATCTATTGAAGCTAAGAGCAATACTATTTTAAGCAATAAAAATAAAATTGAACAATTTAAAATTGATTTAATTGAACTTGAAAAAAAATGGCTAGAAAAAATAAATAAGCTTAAAGATGAAATTATTGCTCTACAAAAAGAGAGAGATAATTTAATTCGTGATATGAAAGTAGGTGCCAGATGTAGTCAGTGTGGAGGTTGGAAATCTGATTTTGAAAAAAGAGGAGAAAACTTTGAAAAACATTTAGGCGATGTAAAAGGGTATGCTATACCAGCAACTACTGCAGAGCTAGAAGCAACTAGAACCAGATTTGCCGAAAAAATTGCCCTTAAAAGAGTTCAACTTCAGAATCTTGAGAAAGGCGATAATGATGTGATAAAAAAACAAAAAGATTTAAAACAATTAGAAGTTTTAAATGAAAAGCTTTGTAAAGAAATTACTGAGCATAGTAAAAATTATGAAACAAAGTTATTAGCTGATGCTAAAAGTAAGCATGAACAGTGGACAAATATGTTGATGGATGATGCCATTAATATTTTGATTGCCGACGATAAAATTTCAATCCAAAAAGAAAGAATAATTCGATACGAAAAAGAATTTCAGGATGAGAGTATTAAAGTTAAAGAAGCAGTAAAAAAAGAAAATGAAGAAGCACAAACTAACAGAAAAAGTAAAATAATTCAACATCAGGATAAAATTAAAAACCTGCATGAAGATAAAGATGCTTTTATTAATCCTCTTCAATACAAATTAAATGGACTTAAAAAAGATAAAATTGATGTAGATCAAGAATTGAAAAATTATAAATTAAGTGATAGTGCCAAAACACAATTACTGGCCAATCAAAAAAATTTATACAATCAAATCAATGATTTAGTAACCACCATTAAGACGTACACTCAAAGTTTTGAAAAAAATGTTAACTCATTAAAAAAAGAAATTCAGGATTTAAATAATGAAATTTTTCAGCTTAAAGTGAATCTCAATAAACAACAAGATGAAGCGGTAATAAAAATAAAACCTCTATACGACCAAAAGAAAATACAAGCCAAACAAGCAGAGCAATCATCAGTTTTAGAATTAACTACTGCAAAAAAAATGTACATACAAAAAGAGGATTTTTATAAAAAGAAAAATGATGATTTTGTTAATGAGATTGGAAAAGAAGCTAGTCGAATGTTTGTAGCTTCACAAAAAGTAGCATGTTCTGTTTGGAACTCAGTTCGAGGAAATGTAAATACAAATTGGAGTCAGGTATTGCCATGTGTTAGTGCCATTACAAAATTAGCAAAACCATATTCTAGCAATGTATTCAATTCATATTGTCCAGGTGTATCAGCTGCTTCTTATATGTCGAAGTATAAAAGCTTTCTCAGAAGTTTAAATGAAGATGATAAAGAAGCTATCCGAAAAAATAGTAATGTGAGCTGGTTCGAATTAATGACTCAATAAGTATTCAAACTTAAATCTTATTTTGTTGAAACGTCATTTCGAATGAGGAACGAACGAGAAATCTATTATGGAAAACCTAACAGATTTCTCAGGCAAGAACCTTCGAAATTCTGCCTCGGTTCGTGTCTCACGAACCCTTCCCCTTGGAGGCTGGGAGACTGCTTCGTACCTCGCAGTGACTTTTAATTCTAAACATCAAATTCCAAATCAAATTAAACTAATAAACCAATCAACCCTCAACTTCTTCCCCTGCCTCGGTTCGTGTCTCACGAACCTGCCATCAAAACACCTCTAACAAATGCTTAAGAAACTCAAAATTAGGAATATTAGTTTCATAAAACTTTGCAGATGAATAATAGTAATCTTCTCGTATTTTACTCAAACTCCACTTTTTAGCCACAGGATTATTATGTATATATTCTAGCTTTTGAATGGCTGTTTCTCTTTTCATTAACTTAAAAGCCAATGAATCTCTTTGCCAAAATTCATATTTTTTGTTGTGTGCATTTACAGCAAATTTTTGCAACATTACTGGGTTATTTTGCAATAACATTTCTTTAAACTTATGGGCTGTATATTTTAAAAAAGAACCCTGTGCTGTTTCCTTTCCATTAAGTTTATGAATTTGCCATATCAAATGAATATGGTTTGGCATGATTACAAAACCATACACAGATATAATTTCTTTGTAGCTTAAATATGTTAATGAAACAATTATTATTTGCTTATAAGTGTCATCTAACAAAAGCTTATGCCAACTATTAATTGTTGCTGTAAAAAAGTATATATCACCAATATTTATGTGAGATTTCCTAATATGTTTATTAAAATCTTCCAATAATTATTTGTTTATTGTTGGTTCGTGAGACACGAACCAAGGCTTTGCATTCAATATTTTTTCAATAAAATCTAGTTGACCTTTTTTGATTTCCATGAGCGTAAAACAAATTCCAAATATCTAATTCCAAAATCCTATCATCCCTTCAACTTCTTCACCATAGTTAAAATAGTAGCAACACCAACAAGCTCTTCAGTTTCGTCAATCATTTCAACCAACCATTTTACAATGCCTTTAGGAATATCAGTTTCTTCCTCGCCCGACAAGGCGGGTTTTGTATCTTGAGGCAATTTTTCTTTACAAGTAAAACGAATATAAATTTCTGCACCAGCATAAACAGGTTTGGTAAAACGTAATTCATCAATACCATAATTTAATAAAACAGGTCCTAAATCACTACCATCAACAAACAATCCTGCAGCAGCACTCATAATAAAATAACCATGTGCAACTTGTCTTTCAAACATAGTTCCATCAAAATTGGTGAATGTTTTATGAGCATAAAATTGATCGCCACTTAAGTCAGCGAATTTGTTAATGTCTTCTTCTGTAATCAATCTTTTTTCAGTGATGAGTTGATCGCCAATATTCAATTCTTCAAAATGTTTCCTAAAAGGATGAACAGAATCTGTATTGCCTTTTGCATATTGTTGATACACATTGGTAATGGCTGTTAACATGGTTGGAGAACCTTGTAAAGCTATACGTTGCATGTAATGTTTTACACCACGAACACCACCCATTTCTTCTCCACCACCAGCTCTACCAGGTCCACCATGAACCAATAAAGGCAATGGAGAACCATGACCAGTACTTTCTTTTGCACAGTCGGCATTCAACACTAAAATTCTTCCATGATGTGTTGCTGCATTAATTACATATTGTTTAGCTATTGAATGATTAGCTGTTACAATACTGCTACATAAACTTCCTTTTCCTTTTTTACTTAATGCAATAGCTTCATCTAAATTTTTGTAAGGCATTAAAGTACTAACTGGACCAAAAGCTTCTACTTCATGTACTTCATTGCTGGCAAAAGGATTTTGGTTGAGTAACAAAATTGGAGAGATGAAAGAACCTTTTACAGCATCTGCATCAATCACTTCAACACTATCTAAAGCACCATAAATAATTTGTGAAGATGCTAATAATTTTTGCACTTGAGTTTTTACTTCTTCTCGTTGTGATTGTCCTGCCAAGCTACCCATTCTAACTTTTTCGTTTAATGGATTTCCAATTGTAGTTTGAGCTAAAGCTTTGCCTAATGCAATTTGTACATCTTCAATTTTATTTTCTGGAACAAAAATTCTTCGAATAGCAGTACATTTTTGTCCTGCTTTGGTGGTCATTTCTTTTCTAACTTCTTTAATAAAAATATCCCACTCAGGCATTTCAGGAGTCACATCTTCTCCCAAAACAATACAATTCAAACTATCTGCTTCCATATTAAATGGAATATTATTAGATAAGATATGAGGGTTCGATTTCAACATCAATCCTGTAGTTGCAGAACCTGTAAATGTGATGACATCTTGATCGATGGTGTGATTCAATAAATCTCCTGCACTGCCACAAATCAATTGTAATGCACCTTTTGGTAAAATATTACTGGCAATAATTTCTTTAACTACTGCTTCAGTTAAAAAACTAGTGACTGTTGCTGGTTTAACAATAGCTGGCATTCCTGCTAAAATATTTACAGCAATTTTTTCTAGCATACCCCAAACTGGAAAGTTGAATGCATTGATATGTATAGCAACCCCTTCTTTTGGTACTAGTAAGTGAGTAGCCATGAAACTATTGCCTTTACTGAGGTTGTGGCTTTCACCATCTATACAAAAACTTTCATCAGGAAATTTTCTACGCAACGAAGCATAAGAAAATAAATTACCAATTCCACCTTCAATATCTACCCAACTATCAGCTTTGGTAGCACCTGTTTGATAACTAATTTGATAAAATTTTGGCAAATGTTGTTGCAAATGCAAAGCCAATGCTTTCAACATTCTTCCACGCTCATGAAAAGTATATTTGCGTAAGTTTTGGTTACCTATATTTCTGGCATATTCTGTTATTTGCTGATAGTCTAATCCTTTGGTAGTGGCTGTTGCAATTACATCACCTGTAACTGCATTGTATAATTCTTGTCCTGTGCCATCTCCTTTTATCCAACTTCCTAAAACATAATTTTCGAGCATTGCCATTGTTGTAAAATTTTAGTCAAAGATAAAGAACTGTAATTAAGGCAATATGGAAGTGTCTATGTTACACAAAAAGTTTATTGTAAATTATTTTTTTATATGAAAATTTGTTAATAGTATTGGCTTAGCATATTGATTATGAATTTGCTATTCAATATTAAACAAAACTTAATCTGCAATCTGCAATCTGCAATCTGCAATCTGCAATCTGCAATCTGCAATCTGCAATCTGATAAATTTTATTAAGTGCCTAAGTTATATTTTTTCTGGGAATAATTATTATGAAACTAGAGCCCCATAAAGAATGAATCGGTAAAAGTGTATAATTAAAATAATTCATTCTAAAATAATAACAATGAAAAAAATATTAAACATATTAGTAATCACATTTCTAGTTTTTATTAATAATAGTTGTAAAAAAAATAATATAGATATTGTTGATAACACATCAGTAGTTTACAACAAATTTTATGCTACTACAGAAAATACAAAGCCTGTTGTAAAAAAAGTTATAGAACAAATAAAGCAAAGTAGAAGATACAATGACTTAGAAAAATTTGTAACTAAATATGGTTTCCCAAAATGGGATAAAGCACTTTCTCACACTAAAAATGAAATACAATTAGATGATGATTCAAGTGCTGCAGAAGAGTATGTTATCATTCCCACGGTAATCGAAAATGATAACAAGGTAAATGGATTTATAGCAGTTGAAACTACTATTAATGGCATTAATTTTCAAACCTTTTTAGGAACAGATTACAAAAGATTTCCTTACGAATCAACCACAAATTCTGAAGCAACAGCCGAACTAATGGTAGGTATATTGTTGGCTTTAGAAAACGAAACTTTTGGATATGAAAAATTTTCTATAACAGACACCCAATTGTCATTTTATAGAGCTCCACAAAATTCGGGTGATATTGCTTTATTGGAAATTAAACCAGAAGAAACAACAATTGTAGGCGAAACTTGTTATTATGAACAATATTGGTGGGTTGATGGTCAAAATTGGACACCGATTGGTCCTCCAATAGCTATTTTTTGTTGGGGAGGTGGAGGTTTTACAGATATAACTAATTTACCTGATCCTAGTTCTGGAGGTTCAGGTGGAGGGTCTGTGCCACCTTACAATAATGATTACGAAATATGTAAGAAGAATGTTGATGAAGTTTTTAATAGTTTGAGAGAAGTACCTTCAAATAAAAGAAAAATATCAGATGTTATGGATGGTAATAATATTAGTAGGAATATTAGTTATGAATCGGATGAAGTTGAAGGTCATTTTTTCACTATAGTATCACTCTCATCAGGTAAATCTGTTCGAACTAGTATTAGTTCTCCATGGTATTGGGATAATTATGATATGAATTCATTAAGAATGGATGGTAATGCTTGGTATGGAGAAATCAATTATTCTTTGTTAGCAGGAGGTCAAACATCATATCGAAATAGTAGAAGAGATGCAGAAGTTGATTATAATATTAAAATAGTTTGTAAATATACATGCTTTAGTATGCTAGGCTCAAGTATTGCAAATATGTTTCCTCCAAAAGAGAAAGGCTATCCACGAACAAACACATTTTTTGCTGATGAATAAAAATTATATATACCAATCAATCTTCATATTTTTTTGTTTTTATATTTTTTTTATTAGTTGTGCTAGTTTAACAAATGACACAAAAAGTAATTTCATATCAATAAGAAAAATTACACAGTTACCTATTGTAAGTGATCAGTTTGAGTTGAAATTTATGCTGGATACAAACTATATTATTTATTACAAGAATTTTATTGTTATTACTGAAAAAGTTGAAAATAGTAATGATAAAATATATCTACAATCAAATAGGGTTATTAAACATAGGTATAGTTCGTTTGAATATTTTGTTTATAAGACTGGTTGGGATTCTGGTTATTATTACAAAAAAATAAATGATAGTTTACCAACGAAAATTTCTATTGTAGAAAAACTAAAAATTAATGACTTCTCTGATTATGACTTTTATGTAATAACAAATGATATTAAGTTCATTAATGAAAAAAAAATAAATTCGAATGAATTAGAAAAGGAATTTGTTTCTAAAAATCTGAATGCATTGGGTTGTTATGATACGGGATATTTTTATTTTACAAAAGATTTTCCTGATAAAGTTTATAATTTATCAAAAAAATTTCAAACAAATGAAGGATTAAAACTGACAAGATTTAGACTTAAGCCGGGTTGTTTAATCAATGAAATTAAAATCAATAACGAAAATAAAAGCCCAAGTTTTGATTATTGGATAACAAAAGACACGCTTCAAAATATATCAGAAGTTTTAACTTTAATAGACAATTTTTCAAAAAAGAATTTAAAATAAATGTTTTTTTATTATAAAAGGGCTGTCTAAGAAGGCATACTTTTTTTAGTTAAATAAATTTGTACAAAATATTTACTGTAAATCAATCATTTACAAAAGTTCAATAAAATATACATTCTTACTGCTTTGGTTCGTGAGACACGAACCAAAGCAGAAGATAAACTATGAAGGTTTATAGAATTTATGAATTCACTAATAAAACTCAGCTCATTTTCTTTTTATTTTGAAACGAAACAATAACATAAATAATTAACCCAACTGAAACTGCAATAGCCACATCTCGTAATTCATTTATTTTAGAATTACTCAGTAACCAAATAGTAACTCCAACACCTGCTATAGCAACAATGTTTCCAAATGGAATTTTAAAATAATCTTTTTGTACAGTATCTTTTTTTCTGAGTTTGATAAGAGACATACATACAATGCCATAAATCATAACTCTTGTTATAGCACTTATTGTTGCAGCATAAATAAAACTATTAGTAATGGAAACAATTAATGTAACAACAGAGAATAGAATTAATGAAAGAGTTGGTGTTCTATATTTTTTATGAATGAATGAAAATGCTTTCGGAAATTGTTGCTCTTCACTAAAAGCATAAGGCAATCTGGTGCCAACAAGCATAATTGCATTAAGGGTTCCAAGAATTGAAAACAAAGCACCAAATGCAATTATCGTTGCTCCTGTTTTTCCCATAAACAATCCTGCAGCTTCTGCCAATGGTTTGTTAGATGAAGCCAATTCTGGTAAAGTGCCAATACAAACAATCTGAATTAAAATATATATAATTACAATAATTAATGATGCCAATAGCAAAGCAAATGGTAAGTTCTTTTTTGGATCTTTCACTTCACCTGAGTTGACTAAAATTGATTCAAAACCTCCAAAAACAAATACCAATAATAAAACAGTTGAGGAGAAGTCTGAAAAATTTGGAGTGGTCTTGATTTCAAAATTTTCAGGAACTATAAAAAATAATCCAACACCTATAAATAGTAAAAGAGGAAGGAGCTTAGTTATGGTTAGAAAATTATTCAAATGTGTACTATTTCTTACGCCAATATGATTAATGTAAGAAAGAAAAATAGTGATAACTGTAATTGTGATTATTCTTGGAATTGGAAGAATAATCCAATCTGTAAAAAATGATAAGTAAGTAACTAGTAAATTAATTAAAGCAGCATAAGTTATAAATCTAGTTAGTAAAAGCAACCAGCCTGTAATAAAACCTGTTAATGGTCCAAATGATGTTCTAGCATATAAATAAGGGCCACCTGTTTTATCAAACCTACTGCTTACTTCAGCCAAGCAAAAAATGATTATAAATACCGTAAAAGCACAAACGATTAAGGCGAGCAAACTATAAACTCCAATTTCCTTAAAAACTTTCGATGGTAATCCAAATATTCCAGCACCAATTACTCCATTAATAAAAAGAAGAACCATTTCCCACTTACTGATGCTGCGTTTAAACATTAGTAAAAATATCTTTTTTAGCTTAAGTTCTTACTTAATCTTTAAAAATATGCTTGATTTTATTGATTTTTAATAGTCAATAAAAATAATTGTGCAAAATATTTACTGTAAATCTACACAGCTTTGGTTCGTGTCTCACGAACCCGCATAAGTTTTGAATAATTTTTATGAAAAAATACTTTAAAAAATATTATAGAAAAATTTTAGGTTTCTGATGGATTAAACACACATTTTAAATCTTTCATTGACCACACTGCCTTGGTTCGTGAGACACAAACCAATGCAGTAAAATTTCTTTTTTAACTTAAGTTCTTACTTAATCTTAAAAAATATGCTTGATTTTATTGATTTAGAGTGGTCAATAAAAATAATTGTGCAAAATATTTACTGTAAATCTACACAGCTTTGGTTCGTGTCTCACGAACCCGTTTAAGTTTTGAATAATTTTTATGAAAAAATACTTTAAAAAATATTATAGAAAAATTTTAGGTTTCTGATGGATTAAACACACATTTTAAATCTTTCATTGACCACACTGCCTTGGTTCGTGAGACACAAACCAATGCAGTAAAATTTCTTTTTTAACTTAAGTTCTTACTTAATCTTAAAAAATATGCTTGATTTTATTGATTTAGAGTGGTCAATAAAAATAATTGTGCAAAATATTTACTGTAAATCTACACAGCTTTGGTTCGTGTCTCACGAACCCG
>JAGXRG010000051.1 GCA_018335935.1 Chitinophagaceae bacterium
CCACCTGTACCAGAAAACTCACCAGTGTCAATATTTATGGCCATCCATTGAAAGCGAGTGCCGGTTAATAGTTTATAGGTACGTCTTGCCCTAAGTGGGTTTTCAGTAAACTGATCACCATTTTTTCTTCCACTCATACGCCAATTTCCCGCTAATACATTTTCACCTTTATCAATTAGTTCATAGTGCTTTTCTCCAAATGCAATCTCTTTTGTTTTACCTACAATTCCTTTATCTCTTGAATCAAAATGAATAGTAATATTTAGTTTATTCCCTTCTTTAACAAAAGGTCCACCCCAAGTATAGTTAAATGTCTTTGTATTTGCATTGTATTTTGTTTCAACAAAATAACCGTCCATTAAACAAATAATGACTTCACTGTCTAATTTAGATTGATAAGCTCCTTTCAAACTTTGTTGAGCCTGAGCAGAAATACTAAATAAAAATGCAGCAATTAAGTAAATCGTTTTCATAAAATAGTTTTAGTTGTTGATTTCTAATTTCATCAATAAATCTGTTTGAATATCATTTCCTAAAGTGAATAAATGACTACTGAAAATTTTAAACCCATTTTTTTCATAAAAGCGAATGGCCCTTGAATTCTTTTCCCAAACTCCTAGCCATATAAATGTTGGTTGATGGGCTTTGCCAATAATAATTGCATGATCTAATAAAAATTGACCAAGCCCTTTTCCAAAATATTCTTTTAAAATATAAATACGTTCAATTTCAAAGGCAGCTTCATCAATTAATTCAGTTTGTGCTTTTTCCCAATTTAATTTCAAATAACCTATTACTCTTTCGTTTTCACTGGCAAAATAAAATTCGGAGTAGTTGTTATTGAGCTCTTCTACCAATTTATTTAAGGAAAGTTGTTCTTGTAAATATTTATTTAAGTCTTCTTCGGTATTATGCTCAGCAAATGTTTCACTAAAAGTAATACGACTGATTTGTTGTAATTGAATTACATCATCTACATCAATTTTATGAAAAGTATAATTTATCATAATTGGTTCTGTATAAAAAATTCAACTGCTTGAATTTTTTGTTGTTCAGTTAAATCAATTAGTACAAGTTTTTTTTCGTGCTCTTTATTTAACTGTACAGATTTTCGAATTCTATTGAAATCAGACTCTGCAATTTGAGCAACAATGGATGACTCTTTTTGCTTCCAAGCTTCAGCGTCAATAATCATATCGGCTTGTCGACCATTTACACCTAATTGATCAATAATTTTTTTTCTGAATTTGGTCTTGTATGCAGCAACTAATTGAACCTTAGTAAGGGTATCGTAGCTCTTATTATACCGGAGTTGAGTAATAGCACAACCTGTTGCATTCATTCTACTAATTAGTCCTTTTGCTCTATCCCCAGTTATGGAAAGTGTTTTGTACTTTTTGAGAACTTCTTGATTTACTTCATTGGCAGTGGCAAAAGTATCGTTTGTGTTGGCTTCAATTTTCAATTTTTGTAAAGTAGCCCAATAATTTATTTGCCCAATTTTATTGGCTGTTTCTTCAGAAATACCCAACTCTTTCATTAATAAGCCTTTTTCGCAATATCCAAATAATTCAAGTTGCTCTTCTGGAGTCCATTGCTGTGCTTGTACCATGAATGTTCCCAATCCCCAAAATGCTAAAATGCACCATAATTTCTTTTTCATATTCGATTGTTCGTTTAAAATTAAATGATAGCCTTTTAATGTAATTTTGCATTAATGTTCGAAGTATTCTTCTCTCAAGTTAAAGATAAAGTGTTGCTTTCCGAAGCAGAGCAAAAGCTTGTTAAAACATTTTTTTCGCCAAAGAAAATTAGAAAGAAGCAGTACTTGCTTCAGGAAGGAAATATTTGTAGGCATTTAGCATTTGTAGAAAAAGGATTATTGCGCTCTTACAATGTAGATGAAAAGGGAATTGAACATATGATTCATTTTGCTTGGGAAGGCTGGTGGATGGCTGATATGTTGAGTTTTTTGTCAAATGAACCTTCAACTTATCATATAGATGCTATTGAAGAAGCAGAGTTATTGCTAATTAGCCAAACAGATTTTGAAGAAATGTTATTAAAAGTGCCAGTAATGGAACGGTATTTCAGAATCCTATTCCAGAATAATATTATTTCTAAGGAAAGAAGATTAATCAGTTCTATCTCTAATTCGGCAGAGGAAAAATATATTCATTTAACAGCCACTAACCCAGAATTAATCAAAAGAATACCTCAACAATTGGTGGCATCTTATCTTGGTATTACTCCAGAAACGCTTAGTAGAATTAAGAAAAAATTGACTAAGGGTGTTTAAACTTGATTTATGTCAAGTTGATTTCTTATCCTATCTCAAGATGAATACTTTTTAGTTGCTCTAGCTTTGCATTTCAATCAATTAATGAATGCTATACAATAATACTGTTGCAATATTAGGAGCTGGTTCAGAACTAGGCCAACTAATTGCACAAAAGATTGCAGGAAATTATCCATTATTATTAATGGATAATAACACTGAAAAATTAAGAAAGCTAATGCAATTGATTGCAGATAACCATCCTAAAGCAGAAGTAGAAATGGTTGATTGCAGTAAAAATGCGTCATGGGAAGCAGATAGTATAATTATTGCAGCAGAGTATGCTGAAGAGCAAGAATCCATTGCAATAAAAATAAATGAAGTAACTACTTGCAAAACAGTCATTCAAATCAAGCAAGCTTCTTCAGACATTGCTGGTTTACAAGCCATTTTGCCTTATTCTAAATTTATTTCGGTTGATTGGGCAAATACAACAGCAATTGTAGAAGGAAACGATGAAACTTCTTTATCTATTACTGGAGAGATTGTCCATTTATGTGGACTAAAACCCATTTTTAAAAAGTCACTTATTTAAAACAACAATATGAATAGTTCAGTATTATTTACTCCCTACCAATTGGCAGGAATGGAATTAAGCAATAAAATGGTTATGGCGCCAATGACCAGAAGTAGGGCAGACAACGCAGGAGCTGTACCCAATCAATTAATGGCTACTTACTATGCACAAAGAGCAAGTGCAGGCCTAATTGTAACAGAAGGAGCTCCGGTGAGTACTTCAGGAGTTGGCTATATTAATGTGCCAGGTATTTATTCGGAAGCACAAGTAGCAGGTTGGAAATTAGTAACCAATGCAGTACATGAAAAGGGAGGAAAAATATTTATACAA
>JAGXRG010000052.1 GCA_018335935.1 Chitinophagaceae bacterium
AGGCTTGTCAATTTTTGCAAGACGATAATATACCAGCACTGGGTAATTGTATGTTTAAAACCCATGATGGATTGAGTAGACAATACGAAGTAAGTTGTAAAGAATTAGACTACTTAGTAGATTTTGTGAGATCTCGAAAAGAAGTCATTGGTGCTAGAATGATGGGTGGCGGGTTTGGAGGCTGTACCATCAACTTGGTACAAGAAGACAAAATTGAATCCTTGATCAATAGTATTAAACCAGCTTATGAAGAAGCAATGGGATTGCCATTGGATTATTATATAGCAACCATACAGAACGGTACAGAAATAATTTAATTATGTTTAGCAGTATAGAACATCCGCATACTAGATTGAATATTTTGACAGGAGAATGGGTCTTGGTTTCTCCTCATAGAATGAAAAGACCATGGCAAGGAAAAGTTGAAACAGTTCCTACTACTCAACCAGTAGCTTACGATGAAAACTGTAATTTATGCCCAAGTAATAAAAGAGCAGATGGAACTATTAATCCCGAATATTCCAACCCTTTTGTGTTTACAAATGACTTCTCTGCCCTATTGCCTTCCACCCCAGAAGGTGGGGAAAATATCAATGATCTATTAGTGAGTAAGAGTGAGACGGGTATTTGTAAGGTAATCTGTTTTTCTCCCAATCATAGCTTAACGCTGCCGCTAATGAGTGAAGAAGACATTCAGAAAGTAATCCAACTTTGGAAGGACGAATTCATATTGCTAGCTGAAAATCAATCAATCAAGTATATTCAAATATTTGAAAATAAAGGCGAGATCATGGGTTGCAGCAATCCGCATCCCCATGGCCAAATTTGGGCATCCTCTTCAATTCCGGTTGAGTTGTTTAAAGAAACCGAACAACAAGAAAAATATTTTCTGCAACACCAGCAAACTTTATTGAGTGCTTATTTAGACATAGAATTACAAAAGAAAGAACGCATTGTAGTAGAAAATGAACACTTTGTTGCATTGGTTCCTTATTGGGCTGTTTGGCCTTATGAAACGATGATTGTATCAAAAAGACCCATTCAACAAATTACTCAATTTACAGCAGCCGAAGATGCGGCTTTCGCTTCTATCCTAAAAGCGCTCACTATTAAATACGATAATCTTTTTGAGGTTTCTTTTCCTTATTCAGCTGGGATTCACCAGATGCCAGTGAATGATCAAGACTATAAGGGTTGGCATTGGCATATGCATTTTTATCCTCCATTACTCAGAAGTGCAACAGTTAAAAAGTTTATGGTTGGTTACGAAATGTTGGCAAATCCTCAAAGAGATATTACACCAGAACAAGTGGCAAAAACGTTGAAAGGATTACCAACCATACATTATTCAGTTAATAAATAATAACATTTGATTTATTAGGTAGCAAGTTCTTATGAAGGAGAAAGGGTGAAACTTAAAGTCAAGCCCTTATCGGTATCAGATTCAGCAAAAATATTTCCACCATGTTTATCTATGATTCTTTTTACAATGGCTAATCCTAAACCATTTCCTTCAAATTTGCTATGATAGCGTTTGAATGGAGTAAACAAGGTTTTCATTTGCTCTTCGTTTAAACCAACACCATTGTCTTTAACGAAATAATAAGTTTGTCCCTCTTTTGTATAGGAACCTATTTCTATTTCTGGCACTGTTTTTTTAGAAGAATATTTAAATGCGTTCGATATTAAATTATTGAATAACTGTTTAACTGCGCCCTCATTTGCTTTTGCGTCTGGTAAGTTTTGAATGCTTAATTGACCTGTGAAATTGGGTGGTAATTGTTGTTTACAGATATCCTGTACAATTTCATTAATATTTACATTTGATTTTTCTAATGCTTGTGTGCCTAATCTTGAAAATGCCAATAAATCTTGGGTCAATGTTTTCATGCTTACAATGGTTGTTCTAACCATTTGAAGGAATTCTTTATTTTCTTCATTTAAGCTATTAGGGTCTACTAAATCTACAACGGTCAATATTTTATTAATGGGAGAGTTTAAGTCGTGGGCAGCAATGGATGAGAAAGCTTTAATATCTTCTATTTTTCTTATTTCATCTGTAATATCAGTGATACTAACTACATAGGCATCGCTTGCTCCTTTTTCATTAAAAAGTGCATTTGATTTTATATCTATAATTATTTTTTCCCCATCTTTTCGAATCACTTCTGTTTGATAATCTTCTTGAATACCTTGTTTTCTATTTTTTAGTCTTTCCAAAAAGACAGCCCTTTTTTCAATTGGGATAATCATTTCAACAACCACACTACCAACTAATTCTTCTTCCGAATAACCTAAGATTGTACAATAACTGGGATTGCAATAAACTACTTTCCCGTTATAGTCTATGCTAGCAACACCTTCTCTTAGGGAAGCAACCAGTTTTTTAAATTTCTTTTCACTTTCAGATAATTGCTTTTCTAATTCAAGACTTGCGTGCTGCTTATTGTTGAGCAAATTGGCATAAAAATAAACTAGAATAAAAATGACCAGTGTAAAAATGATGGTATGTAATTCTATGCCAAACTCATTACTATACCACCCTTTCTTTTCTCCCCAAATTCTAAAATATCCAAGAAATGGTGGGAATACTAACATAAAGAACGAGACCATTCTTAAAAGTGCACTGCCTTCTAATATAGAAGCAAAAAGTTTAGGCATTCCATGCATGATATTACATAAGAATAAAGCATGGCTCAATAGAAGAAACACGATTGCTGTGCTTAAAGCAATGGTTGAAACACCCTCTACTCTATAAGCAGAATCTCTTCCATATAAGTAACCCAATACAGAACTATATCCAATAGCAAAAACAATAATGCTTAACAGTTGTCTGAAATTTAGAACCCATTTATTTTGCGAATGAGAACTAATCATAATGCTCCCACTTAATACAAACAAAACAGCAGTAGTAGGAGCTAAATGTGAGTTGATATAACTTGATTCAACTTTGTGTTGAAAAATAAAATGATCGAATCTTAAAATCTCTAAAGAAAAAATATCGGCTAAACAGTGCAAAATACCCACTAGTAAAACAAA
>JAGXRG010000053.1 GCA_018335935.1 Chitinophagaceae bacterium
ATTTTTTTTAAAAAAAAAAAAAAATTTAAAAAAAAAAAAAAAAAATTCAAAATCAATTTTTATATTATTTTTTTTAAAAAAAAACAATTTTGAAGAATAAAAAAAATTACTTTTTAAAGCATTAACAAAAAAAAAAAAAATATTTAAAAAAAAATATAGCACTAAAAACATTTATCTACTCAGCTATTTTACCAATATTTCAAAAAAATTCTCATTTTTAGATTAGAAATTTTACTATTAAAAAAAAAGTTTAAAAAAAATATTTCAAAAAATTTATTATTTTTATTTGAAAAAATTAAAAAACCTTTAAAATTAAAAAAATGAGTAGGCCAAATTAGTTCAAAAATTATATTAAAAATAAAATACTTTACTATACTAAATATTAATACAAAATTTAAAAAATCAAAAAAAAAAAAAAAATTAAATATTTTAAAAAAAAAAAATTCCAAAAACATGTTAAATTTATATTCCATCAACAGGTTCCCCTACCAATACCTTGTGTCAACTTCATCCAAATTTAAATTTAATTTTTAAATAACATTTTTATAAAAATATTATTTATACATATTTATTTATTTTCCGAATGTGATGGGCAGTGTGTGCAAAATAAAAAAAAAATTTCACTGTAACATATTAAAATACAATTACTAATGATTCCATCTTCATAAATTTGACTTTCAAAATTTAATCCGAATTGAGCTGATTTTTTTAGAATTCTTTATTTTTCTCAAAAAAAAAACTATTTGTTTTCAACATTGTAATACATGTATAGCCCAATTTAAAAAGACCATGTGGACTTGACTTCATTTATAATAAAAATAATACAATTAATTTTATTTAAATTTCGTTCGTTATCTAAACTAAATTAAACATCTCAAAACACGAACTGACGACAGCCATGCAATACTAAAATCTTTTAAATATTATTTCAATTTCAAATAATATACAAATATAAATTGGTAAGATTTTACGTGGATTATCGCATTAAATCACATATTCCACCATTGTAATTATTCCCGCCAATTCTGTTAAATTTCATTATTGCTAATTTACTTTTCAAGTAGATAATTTATTTTCTTCATTTTATCATATTTTAATGTATAAACTACTAGGGTCTCTAATCCTAATCGATACTTATACTTTCATAAATAAACTAAATGAGTAATTTCTAATTAAATAAATATACCTTATATTTTTTTGAATTTTATCTCTTATAAAAATATAAATTAAAAATTATCATGTAAAAGCCAGATTATTTTTTAAACTCAATTCATAAGAAAAACGTTTATTGCTCATGTATTACCGCAGCTGCTGGCACATGTATTAGCCACAACTTCTCTTACAAAAATATATTTCTTATAACTGTCGACCTAACTTTTGGTAAAATACCTATAATTATCATTTTTTTACTTGATCAACTGTTATCATTGTCAAAAATCCCCCACTGCTGTCAAAAATATATTAATCTAAAATATATGTGGCTAATCTACCAATAAGACTAACTTTCAAAAAAAATAAAAAAAATTATTTTTATTACTCACCAATTTAAATAAAAATATAATAAATATTATCATCTTTTTGCATGTGTTAAGTAAAAAATTAACGTTTTATCTTTACCAAGATCACATAAATAAAATATGTAGTTTCAACCAAAAAATATTTCTATAAAACATCAAAAATTATCAAGAAAATTTCCTAAAAGTATATAAATATTCTAATTTTTTTTCATTTTTTGTAAAAATAAGTTTAGTTAAACCGTAAGTATTTCATCATAACAAAAAATGTTCAAAAGGTAAAGCACAAACTCTGATAGGCATATGATGGTGGTACCTGCCACATATTTCAGCACATTGTCCATAATAAAAACCAACATTATCGATATACAAAACATGATGGGTTGATCTTCCAGGAACACAATCCAATTTTAAACCTAAACCTGGTATAAATCAAGAATGAACTATATCAAATGAGTTAGTTATCAACGTAACATTAGTATGAGCAGGTATAACTAGAGTTTTGTTTGTTCTTATTATTCTTTTATTCAAAATTACTGACGAAATTTCATTTCTTTTTTTATTCTTCCTTATCATCCTATAAAATTCTGTAGAATTACTAATATAATCTACAAAGATAGAATTGTCGAATAATATATTTTTAGTTTTAACCTGATAATCACCAATTAGCCCAAACGCATTAGAAGTTTTTTTTTTTAAAACGTTTAGTTCTAAAACTTTTTTTCTTTTATATTTTTTTTGTTTTATAACATAAAAAATACTGTTATTTAAATCCTTTGAAAAAAAATTACAATCTTTAGAAAAATTTAACTTAAAAAAAAAAATATCCCCACTCAATTCTTGAAAGTTCACCTTTATCACACGAAATGGATCTAAAGCACCATGTTTTTTTTTAAAAAATCTAGAACTATCAATACAATCTATATAGCTTCTCGAAGAAAAATCAAAATTTAAAAAAAATTTATTAAAAATTATTTTATTCCTAAAAAATAATTTAAAAATTTTTTTAAAAAAAATATCATAATTCTCAACATTGTCAAAAAAAAGAACAAAAGAATTAAAATTATTGTTGTTCGTTGATTTATTTATATTCTTTTTATTAAACAAGTCAAAATAAAAAAAAAAATTATAACAAAAAAAAAAATTTTGTTTGATATTTTTTTTATCAATAAATGAATTTCTACACGTAAAATAATCGTAATTACTTATTTTTTCAAAAATCATATTTCAATAACTCTTTTTTAATTTATTTCTATATCTATAATTAATAACATGCATATAGTCGTCTAATAAAACTAAATCACCAAAAGAATTTAAAAACCATTTATTTCTTCCTATATTTTTTTGTATTGTAAAAATATCAACAAAATTTTTAAAATCAAACTTATAAACCCAATATCATTGACGCGCTCTAATTCGTATAGTCAAAAAACTCGACTCACTTTGTCATTCTATTAATTTTAAAATAAAATTAGAATTTGTAAGAATATTCAAACATCATAAACTCGGAACAATAGCAGCCAAAAAATCACCCCATTTCCCATGCGGTCTAAAACTAGTCGATATTTTCGGCCTAAACTTCATAACTCTATATCTAACAGTTTTTAAAATCACAAAGCAATACAAACTTCAAAGAAAAGCAAACCAAAATCACCACCAATACTGTCATTGAGCCAGATGAACTAAAACATCAGATCTCGTAGTTGAAAAACCCGAATTAAAATTATATTGATATGATGCTTCAGTAGAAATACATCCCCACAAAAAAATAAATAAAATAAAAATAAATAAAATAAAAATAAATAAAATAAAAATAAATAAAATAAAAATAAATAAAAGTTTTTTTAGATAAAAGTTTTTTTAGATAAAAGTTTTTTTAGATAAAAGTTTTTTTAGAT
>JAGXRG010000054.1 GCA_018335935.1 Chitinophagaceae bacterium
CAATTCTTAATACTATTCAACTAATGATTTCTCTTTTCCTTATGATTATTCAAGGTGTTAATTTAATTGTTATTATAGTTATTAAACCTCAATTGTTTTATTTTATAATTCAGTGGTTAATTATGTTCGTTCTTATGTAATTTCAGATATCTTTTTATTGTTAGTTTCTATTTATGTTTATAGAGTTTTTTAGGTCTCTTCATAACCTTGTTTGATGGTATTTAATTCGTTAATAGTCTTCTGTTATTATTCATCCTGTTTCTTGAGTTTATCAATTTCAAGTTCTTATTTCTTTATTAAATCATTTATCTTTTAGAGTTCTTAATCATATTTCTCTTTGTTTTATTTGAATTATTATTTGTGTTCAATATTTTCTTTATCAGCTAATAATTTTTCAAGTTTATGTTATTCAGTTTCAATCTTTTACATTAAACCGCGTTCATTAGATTCTTTTAATTATTCTCTTGCAATATTTAATTAATTATACAATTCACCTAATGTTATATTTCTTTTAGATTTACTATTTTCATGTTCTTAAATTATCTTTTCTTGATTTATTAATTATTATGATTATACATCATTTTATTCTTTCAGCTTCTGTATAACAGTACTCATCCAATTTATATCACCAAGCAGTTTATTACCTTCTCCATACATTTGTTATATCATATTTTCACAATTTGCCACTTTTTATTATAATTATTCAATTGTTTATTATTGTTAATTTGATGCTTACATAATCTGTTATTGTTATTATTCATATGATTATTATAATTTTTATAATTCTTCTCTACCTTTTTCATTAACAATGTTATATTATAATTCATATAATTACAAGTATGCTTGATTTTTATAATTATCATATTCCTATTACAAGTTTTTAAATTGGTCAATTTATGTTTATAGATTTGATTATAAATTATGTATATCATATTCATATTTGTCTATTTTCTCTTGATTATTTTATTAAATAGCTTTCTCAAGTTATTTATTAAATTTATCTTCTTTCTCCTTATATGCTGATTATTGTTTAATAATAGCTGCTTGTTTACCCTTCAATTATTTCTCATATCTATCTTTCTCTCTTTATTATAATTTTTACAAGATCTTCACTTCTTTTAATTTACGTTCATATTCTTATCTCTGTTATTAATTCATCTTTTTATCACCTATTGTTTTATATGCTTATATTAACTTATCTTTTTCATTAGTATACAATTCTTCTAAATTCTACCTTAAATAATCAATCTTAACAATACCTTCAGCATATTTATTAAGTGCATAACTTTTAATTTATTATGTCATTAATTCAATATCATCTTTTGTAACTTGTTATTTTTAATTAAATATTTAATGTAATCGTTATTCAATTTACTAACCCATATTTTAGATATCATCAGTACCGATTTTATTAGCTTATTATAGCTATTCTGTTAATTTCTCTTTTTCAAATAATAAGTTTACACCTTTGTTTGTCAATTCTTATAAATCAGCATTAAATTTATTTACATTATCTTCAAATTCTTATTTACGTTATTTATAATCTTCTCCTTAATAGTCTGCTTGGAACTTCATGCCTGCTGCAAACTCTGCGCTTTTTAGTACTCGAGGATTTATTTAATGTGCTTTTTTCATCATTTCTTCATATGTTAATTTTTCAACACCCTGTATTATATCTTTAATTTCTTATATCTTTTTCTATTTCTACGTTTCAACGCTTTCTGGTTCAACATCTTGTTTATTACTCATTCTTTAATTCAATCTTTAATCTAACTCGTTTGCCTATTTCTATAGTTATTATTCGCTTGGTGCAGCAATTTCTAATTTGATCCTGGATTATTTTTTAATTTCATTAACCCTTTTTACATAATTAGATTATGTAAATGGTGACTTAATTTTACTCCAATCCATATATAATTAGTATTTTAATTTTTTTTTACCTAAATGATAATTAGATATATATGGCTAGTTAATCTTTTTAAAAAATCGAGAACCTTAAATAATTTTGTGATGAATGTAATAAAATTACACCTTTCGAAAACTGTGACTTTGCTTATGTTTGTTGTGGTGATTGTGGTAAAACTTTTGATAAATTTATCAATTCTTCTAATGATATATATTATAAAAACGATTAAAATAAACAATATCAATACAATATTATTAATCGACTTAAAAAATATAATGTTCTGTTAACTAAATTTGATATTGATAATATTCAAATGATTTAAAAAAATAGGAAAGGTATATTCAAATTTATATTATATTTCTTTTATGGTGATATTATAATTGTTAATACAATGACTTTAAAGTATGTTCTATGTAATAAATATACTTCCATCAATAATTTAGATAATCTTTTATTTGGTATTTAAGATTATTATTAATCATTACCAACTATTAAAAATAATAAATCATAGAATAAAATTATGAATGTAGTTAAAACTTATGTACTTTAACAATATTAGTAAGAAATTATTTTAATAATTAATTTCCTTAAATCTAAGTATAATTCATATTATAAATATTTCTAAAAAATATTTGTTATATTTTTGATTTTTTTAAACGATTATAACAAATATAAAGACAATATTATTCATATGCTGAATAACTCATAATATCATCTGATTCATACTTTTTATTATCTTTATTAACATAAATATAAATATGATTATATATATAAATGAGTTTACTTAACTAATCTTCAATATTTCAATATACATATCGTTAACCACCTAAAACAAAATATTATCTTAAGGAAATATAACCCAATATTATTTAATAAACATCTACATAGAACGCATAAACATAAACTTAGATTGCGTAAACAACTTAGAAACCTTCTGAGATTAAATAACAAGATACTAAACCACCTATAGCACCTAAAAAACAATAATAATTTAAAAAATGTTGTTGTTGTTTCTGGATTAAATAATGATTGATATTTTTTCTTATTTATTTATAAACCAATTTTTATTATATTAACTTTTAAAAATTTATAATGTTATTATATATAATGTTTAGTCAAGTAGATAAAGCAATTTAAGATGTTATTTAAAAACAATAACAAATTGAAGCATAAAATAAAACAATCCTTAATAATTAATAAAGAATCGAATTAACTATTAAATAATATAACGTTAAATTAAACCTATTTGATAAGCTATTCAGTAATGTGATAAAGATATTCTAAAAATTAGAAAATAGGGTTTATAATATCGAATAAAAATGTGAGATTATAAATAATCAATCTTAAATAATCTTACCAAATGAATAACTGTCATAATTACAATCTAGTGAGTTTTAATTAAATGATATTCTTTCAGATTTAGATA
>JAGXRG010000055.1 GCA_018335935.1 Chitinophagaceae bacterium
GTCAAGAGATAATTTTCCATCAGACCACATTTGATAGAATGGGTGTTTTAACAAACTTCTTTCTTCAATCATTTCATCAATTCGTTTTATTAGATTCATATCACATCTCGTAATATGCCAATAAAAAAATCTTTGTGGTTTACAAAAGATTTTATGGACAAATTACCCAATTTTTGTGGGTTCCAGTGGTGTAGACCGGTCAAGCATACTGCCCTTTCAAGGCAGTGATCCCGGGTTCAAAATCTAACGATGAAAATCCCGGCTGGAGCACCAAGATTTAATTACTAATGAGAAAGTTTTTTGAATAGATCAATATCTTGGACAGAAAAAATATTGAGATAAATCCATTACTTGAAACATATGGTAAGTATATCGACAAAATAAACCGCGCATTAGATAGAGAACTATCACTGTATTCTGAATCTGAATTTATTGAACCATTAAAATATTCTTTAGAGGGTGGAAAACGAATTAGACCAATTATCTTATCATTAGCCGCTGAGAGTGTAGGAAAAATTGATGACAATACTTTGGCAGCAGCATGCGCGGTAGAATTTTTGCATATGGAGTCAATCATACATGACGATATTATCGATAATGAAACTATGAGAAGGCAAAAAGAGCCATTTCATATCAAATATGGATATAACACAAGTGTATTAACTGGTGATTTTGTTTTAGGATTAATTCTTGCCATTTCTTCAAGATTAAACAATGCAAGAATTACAAAAGATTTGGCAACAACAGCTATGTTGATGAGTGAAGGTGAAATGATAGAAAGTAGATTAGAAACTAGTGAAGATGTTACTTTTGATGATTACCTCAAAGTGATTGAATACAAAACTGCTACTGCATTTGAAGTTGCTGCAAGAATAGGTGCAATAATTGCAAACGGTAGCGAAGAACAGATAGAAGCACTTACAGAATATGGCAGAAATATAGGAATTGCATATCAAATAAGAGATGATTTGTTAGACTGGAAGAATGAAGATAAATTATTTAATTTATTGATTAAGAAAAGTTCTGATCCTAGAGACGTATTCAACAAAATGGAGGATCTATTAAAAGAATTTTCAGATAAATCTAGAATTAGTTTAAGAAAAATTGCAGATAATAATGCAAAAATAAATTTGGATAATCTTATAAAATTTACAACATTTAAGGCATAACGCCTAAGCTAAATGTAGGAGCTGCAAACTCTACAAATTTAATAATTGGATCTGGATAAACACCAAATCCTACCAAGAAGACAATAGAAAATATCATAATTGCAATTATTGATTTTGGTTCTGATACTCGTTTTTCATTTTCTCCTTCAAAGTACATTTTTCTTGTGATCCAACCATAGTAAGCAAGTGATAAAGCACTGTTTAGAACTCCAGCTATTGCAAGCCAAGGTGCCCACCATATTGTAGTTCCTGCATCTAACGCACCACCAAATAACACAAGTTTACTCCAAAATCCAGCAAGTGGAGGGACACCTGCTAATGCAAATAAAGAAATTATCAGTCCAAGTGCTGTAATTGGCATTCTTCTACCAAGTCCTTTGAGTTTATCGATATGAGTAACAGCAAGCGTAGTAATTATGCCAGTAACTGCAATGAAAGCCATTCCTTTCATTACTGCATGATTCAAGATGTGATAGAGGGAACCTTGTAAACCAAGTGAGCTGTAAGGAGACACTGCAAGGCCTATGAGAATATAGCCGGCATGAGCAATACTAGAATATGCCAGCATTCTTGCAAGATTCTTTTGCATTATTGCTGCAATGTTACCAATAGTCATTGTCATTACTGCGATAACACCAAGAGCTAAAGTCCAATCCAGATTAAGCACTACCATTCCAAGAACTACTATTCTAATTGTTGCTGCAAATCCCGCTTTCTTTGTTCCAGCTGCAAGTAAAGTTGTAATGGGTGGTGGGGCACCCTCATAAGTATCAGGTAACCATTGATGGAATGGAACTAGTCCCATCTTAAATCCAAATCCTGCAATAAACATTCCAACCGATAATAATGCTAATGGTAACAAGGAAGGATCAAGAGTTGCATAACCCTGAATAACTTCACCGATATTTGTTGAACCAGTTAAACCATAAGATAATGAAATTCCATAAACAATAATTGCAGATGATAATGCACCAAACAAGAAATATTTCAGAGCAGCTTCATTTGAGCTTGGATTCTTTTTCATAAATCCAGCCAGAACATACGTTGGAATACTCATTAGTTCCCAAGCAACAAATAACATTACTAGGTCAGTAGAGTAAGCTACTAACACCATACCGATTGTAGAAAGTAGTATTAGTGAATAGTATACGGCAGGATAGTTCTTCTTTCGCATGTAATTAAAGGAGCCAACTGTAGTGAAGATTGCAACAATTAACATTGCGATAGCAAAGAATCCACCAAATGCATCATCTACAAGAACGTCTTCGGAAAATAGTGCAGATGGAAGAATGCTATCATTAACAAATTGATATGCAACATATCCTATCGATACTATTAATGCAGCAAATGCAATAACGGCATAAAATGAGTTAGAACCTTTCTCTTTTCTTGCAATGCTGATTATAGGTAACAAAATTCCCACAGTACCAAGTATTGCGATTATTACCAATGGAGTTGAACTAATTTCTAACATCTCATCATACTCCTATATCAATAATATCAAGACTACAAATAGTAATCCAGCTCCAAATACGAATAGATATGATTGAGCTACACCGGTCTGAGTTCCTTGAACTACTTTAGCACTCCAACCAACTGCTTTTTGTAATCCACTATTCATTCCATAATCAATAGCAGTCTTTTCAAAATATCTGAATACTCCTCTTGAAAGCCATAATGGAGCTACTACAAAGCACCAATAAATAATTGCGTTAAGGTAAAATCGATTCAAAATTACTTTATGAATAGCATAAAAGAAAATATTTGAATTTACAAATTTAACTGGATCAACCCACCTACCAATATAAAATACATATCCTAATCCAGTTCCGATTCCAAATGCAGCTAGTGATGCAGCTAATGCAACAGGATTAATTCCATCTAAGAACCCAGGCAGTATTGAATTTTCAATTTCATGATGTATAGAATGAATTCCAAATGATTCTTCAAGATATTCAGTAAATAATTCATGTAATCCTACTTCAAATGACAAACCGATTAGACCTATAGCAATTGTAAGTACAGCTAAAATTCCATATGGCACCCACATAGATAATGGAGCTTCATGAATGTGATGTCCTTCTTCTTCCATTTTTTGAATATGTTTACTCTTTGAACCATAGAATACTAATCCCAACATTCTAGTTGTGTAAAATGCAGTTATTACTGCTGTTAGTACGGCAATTGCAAATATCGGCATTGCCCATTCATGTCCTGATGTATAAACAGCACCAAAAATAGAATCTTTACTCCAGAAGCCAGTTGTGATAAATGGTGCACCCATCAATCCAAGACCAGCAGCCCACATAAACGCATAAGTCTTTTTCATGTGTTTTCGTAATCCACCCATATCTGTCATGAATCTTGAACCTACAACATGTAACAATGATCCTGCAGCCATGAATAATGACGCCTTAAACATTGCATGAGAAATTAGATGGAAGAAACCTGCAGTAAATCCATTAACAAATTGTTCTGATAATCCAGCAATTCCCAGCACCATCATCATGTAACCAATTTGAGAACCGGTAGAATATGCAAGTACTTTTTTAATTTCAGAATTAACCATTCCCTGAAGTCCTAATAGAAGTGCAGTAGTAGCACCAACTAAGAGAATTATTTCAAAGAATTGATCTGCCAAAATTCCAGCAGCACTTAAAGCGAAAACTAGTGGTGCCAATCTCATTACTAAGAAAACACCTGCTTTTACCATAGTTGCAGCATGAATCAAAGCTGAAACTGCGGTTGGACCAGTCATTGCTTCTAACAACCATTCGTTAAGTGGGAATTGTGCAGATTTACCAATTGCACCACCAAATAATAATACAAACGCCGGAATTAAGAGACCTTGTGCAGACATTGATGTTGCCCAAGCTGTATCATGCATTAATTCTCTAAATCCAAATGTTCCAGCAAACAAGAATATCAAAAGCATACCTGCAATCATCATCACATCACCTACTTTGGTCATGATGAAGGCTTTCATTCCAGCATGAGTTGGAGAATAATAATCTAAGAGTCCAAGAACAGTTCGTCCTTCAGTTCCAACATGATCTTTCTTCTTATCACGATACCAAAAGCTGATCAATGCATATGATGCAAGTCCTACACCTTCCCAACCAAAGAAGACTTGTAGTAAATTATCAGACAATACAATTAATTGCATTGAACCAATAAAGAACATCATCCAGAACCAAAATCTTGTAATCGATTTATCGCCTTTCATGTATCCTGTACTGTAAATCATAATGAGGAATGAAATCCATGCAACTACATTTGCCATAATTATTGAAAGAGGATCAGCTAATACACCAGCTTTCAAACCAATTGAACTAATCCAAGAAATTTGATCATGAACTTCATGTGCTTCTAATGCCATTGGTAGTAGAGATGCTGCTGAAAGAGCACTCATCAAAGCAAAACCTACTGCAACATAACCAGTTGAGCGTTTGGATATTTTTCCAATTCCGGGCATAATTAGAGCTGCAATGAAAGGCAAAATCCAAATCAACCATGCACTTGATGCACCTATTTCAAATGGTAAACCTAATGCTTCAGTAGCCATATACTAAACCCCCAACACTCCATTCATGTACGGAATTATTTGATTAAAGAATATGTCCGGATAAATTCCTAGAACAATAGTAAAACCTGCAAGTACCATCATTGGTGCAGTCATATACCAACTTCCTTCTTTTACTTTCTCAAGATTTTCTGGAAGTTTTCCAAAGAATACACGTTTAAGCATCCAAAGCATGTAAGACATTGTTAATGCAGTTGCAACTAGACCCAAACCGAATGTAACAGCTCTAACTGTTGAACCTTCTTCAACAGCAGTTTCTAATGCTCCAAAAAATAAAGTCCATTCACCCATAAAGCCACTAGTTGGAGGAACTCCCATGATAGTCAATGCACCTATCATTGCACATACTGCAGTAATTGGCATCTTTCCAGCTAGACCGCCTAATTGAGAAATATTTCTTGTACCAACTTTAACAATTATTATTCCAGCCATCATGAAGAGAATCCCTTTACCAAGTGCATGTGTGACATACATCATTTCAGCACCAGATAATCCAAGTACTGACATTGAACCGATTCCAAATAGAATGTAACCCATTTGACTTATGCTAGAATATGCAAGTAGTCGTTTGATATCGTCTTGCATTAAAGCCATTGCACCACCATAAATCATCGTAACAAGTCCCCATATGTGGAACCAAATTGAAAGTTCAGCAAATGTATTTGGTAAAAATTCTATAATCAATCTGAAAATACCGTAAGCACCGATACCAATCATAGCAGGCGATAGTAATGCACTAATTGGAGTTGGTGCAGAACCGTGGACCCAAGGGAGCCAAATATGGAACATGAATACTGCTAATTTGACTCCAAGACCAATGGAAATAGCAATAGCTGAAAGCAACAAAATATCATGTGGAATTTTTGATTCATCAATATCTGCAAAATCAAAACTTCCGATTGTAAGACCAATCATTAAAAATCCTAATAATAGAACAACGGCACCTGCATGTGTCCAAAATAAGAACATCAAACCAATCTTTCTTCTAGGACCAGCACCCCATAGAGCAACCAAAAAGAAACCAGGAATCAGCATAATCTCAAAGAACACATAAAATTCAATTAGATTCGTAGCAAGAACTGTGCCAAGCATTCCCATTGCAAAAACAAGATAAAGAGCAAAGTAAAGTCCTGACTTTGCATTAACATAATTTGAAAGAGAAGATGATTCAACTATTTCAGAATGCCCACTAGTTGTTGATGTGATTTCATGTTGCTCTTCCTCATATTGTTCATGAAATCTATGAATCATGTATGGTTTTGAGTAAAGTGCTAAGATTGTACTAAGTACGTAAATTATAATAGCAAATGGTGATGCTAAACCATCCAACAAGAAACCAAATTCGCCAAATTGTTCTGTCCATGGATAATGTTCTTCTGTAGTACCACTTAGTGCAGATAAAATTACTAATACAGTTGTGTAAAGCAAAAGTCCAAATGTAAACCACATTGCAGGAGTAGGGCCAAGTTTTCGTCCAATAATATAGGCTACAGGAGATAACAATAATGGCAAGAAAACTGCCTGTAAAAGTGCATATTCCATTATCCTTTCAAACTCCTAAAGTCTGCAATGTCTATATTCTGGTACATGCGATATGCAACAATAATTAATGATAGTCCAACTGCAACTTCGGCAGCAGCAATTGCAATTGAAAATAAAGCTAATGTTTGACCACCACTATGAGGTAAGAATCGTCCAAATGCTACCAAGTTAAGATTTGCAGCATTGATAATTATTTCAACTGCAAATAGCATTCGGATTGCATTTCTCTTTACAGATAAACCGTAAATTCCAATGCCCAACAAGGCAATAGATACTAAAACAAAATCAATCAGTTCGTTGCTCATTTTGAATATCCTCTCTTCTTGCTAAAACTAGTGC
>JAGXRG010000056.1 GCA_018335935.1 Chitinophagaceae bacterium
TGTTTCGTGAGACACGAACCAAAGCATAGGATTTTTATTAACCCTTTTTGAAGTAATTTTTACTTATTCAAAGCAACAGCATCACTCATCAGATTCTTAGTAATTTTTACAGATTGATGAATATATAAATCTGCTTTAATGGCTTTTAACCAAGCCGAGCCTAGGTTTGTGTCTCACAAACCTTTTTATATTTCTGTTTCGTGAGACACGAACCAAAGCATAGGATTTTTATTAACCCTTTTTGAAGTAATTTTTACTTATTCAAAGCAACAGCATCACTCATCAGATTCTTAGTAATTTTTACAGATTGATGAATATATAAATCTGCTTTAATGGCTTTTAACCAAGCTTGGTATCTTTCTCCTTTGGCTTTGTCGGGGTTATTATAAAACTTATCGTAATCTTCTTTTAAAACATCAATATTTAAACCATCATTTACTTTTGTAAGTTTATTATTCTGCTCAACTGTGCTGGCAATTTTTTGTTGATACTCTTTATATTTTTCTAATTGTAATGGTTTTGGCTCATCAGTTTTTTTATTCAGCCAATGAGTATTTTCTTTAATAAGACTGAAAGTGGTGTTTTTAGCTATCTCTTCATTTTCTTTTTTAATTAAATTGGGAGAATAATACATATTAGTATATGGATTATAATTTGCCTTTTTAATTTCATCCCAACTTAATGAAGAGGTATTATCTTTTTCACGAATTTTTAAATGATCTAAAACATCTGGTAAAGCAATATCGGGTGTAACACCTTTTAACTGAGTAGATCCTCCATTAATTCTATAAAATTTTTGGAAAGTAAGTTTTAAAAATCCTAAATCTTTTTGCCCATCTAAATTTCCCATGAAATCTATTCTTCTTGTTAAAGGTATATTTCTTTGAACAGTTCCTTTACCATAAGTTGAACTACCTACAATTACTCCCCTATTATAATCTTGTATAGCTGCTGCAAAAATTTCACTAGCCGATGCACTAGCTTCATTCACCATTACAGTTAATGGTCCATTATATAATACACTTGTTGTTCTATCATCTAAAACTGTTGCTTTACCATCTTTATCTCTAACCTGAACTACTGGCCCACCAGGTACAAACAAACCTACCATTTGTACTACTTCATATAATGATCCTCCACCATTATATCTAAGGTCAACAATTAAACCTTTAATATTTGCAGCCTTAAGCTTAACAATTTCTTTGGCAACATCTTCACTACAACGAGCACCATTGACATCTTCGAAATTGGCATAGAAATCTGGCACCCATACATAACCTATTTTTTCACCTTTATCGTTATTAATTAAGGCACTTCTTACATATGCCTCATCTTGTACAATTTCTGCACGAATCAATGACACTACTTTTGTTGTACCATCAACTTTTTTAATAGTCAATTGTACTTCTGTATCTTTTTTACCACGTATTAATTTTACGGCATCGGTAATTTCATATCCAATAATATCTATAGGTTCTTCTTTGCCTTGGGCAACTTTTAAAATAACATCATTAACAGAAATTTCTCCACTGCGTTGTGCGGGATATGCTGGCATTAAGCTAGCAATTTTTATATAACCATCTTGTTCTTGTAGCTGAGCTCCTATTCCAAAAAACCTTCCACTCATTTGTTCATCAAAAACTCTTTTTTCGATTGGGGGAAAATAATCTGTATGAGGGTCCATTAAATTAGCAATAATATTCACGTATGCATTAAAGCGTTCTTCGCCAATAAATTTTGTTTTAATACGAGAATAAATTTTTTCCATTGCTTTTAAAATCTTTGTTCTAGCTTCAGTTTCTAATTGAGCATCAGTAGTATTCTTTACTGAATCAATTACAGTTTTAGAACGAGAATCGAGCAAATCAACATATCTATCCAAAGCCATATACTTAAGCTTTTTTCTCATTCTTTCTTCACGATCAGCAGCATCTTTACAAAACTCTTGTTTTGCATTATTTGTAATTACATACTCATCTATGGAATAATTAAATGGTTTGTCAAGAATTTTTCTGAAAGTATTAATAACTTCATCAGTTCTTTGATCGTATATTTTATTAAAAGCTGGCAGAAATTGAATTTTAGATGAACCATGAATTTCATCATCTAATATAGTTTCAAACTTTTTCAACTCATTAATATCAGATTGAAGAAATAAATATCTATCTCCATCCATTTCATCAATGAATTTATTAAATATTTTTTTTGAGAAATCGTCATTAATATTTTGTGGACTATAATGTTGTTTTTCTAACAACTCGCCTACTATTGCTAAAAGTCTTGGCTCTTGTGTTTTTGGTTCAGGCTCTCCATTATTGGAAAATGCTACAAACAAACCCCCTACTAAAAAAACTACTAACAAAATCAACCCTTTGGTACTCTTCATAAATTTTATAAATTGGTTCATAAACTACTCCAAAAATAATATAAATCTTGTGCTCTTTTGTTGCCGTTTAAATATTAACATATGTTTTATGTAATTCGAAAATTAGAATATATTATTATTAAAAAAAATGCCATCTTAAGATGGCATTAATAATTTAGAAAAGTTTATTATTCAACATACCATTCTTTAACTACATATTTTAATTGACGGTTAACATCCCAAGCTTCTAATTCTTTTGCAACGTCTCTTAAAAAACTTGCACCAATACTACCATCTATAATTCTATGGTCGTAGCTCATAGATAAGTACATCATATGTCGTATACCAATAAAATCACCCTTATCAGTTTCAATAACAACTGGTTTTTTCTTTATTTCTCCAACAGCAAGAATGGCAACCTGTGGTTGATTAATGATTGGAGTTCCCATTAAACTTCCAAAAGTTCCTACATTAGTTAGAGTAAAGGTTCCATCCATTACATCATCAGGACTCAGCTTTCCTTTTCTAGCATTTTCAGCTAAAGTATTTACAGCACGGGTTAATGAAATAAAGTTCATGTCGCCAGCATTTTTAATTACTGGTACAATTAAATTTCCAGTTGGTAAGGCAGTTGCCATTCCAATGTTGAAATCTTTTTTCATGATGATTTTATCACCAACAACAGAACTATTGATGATAGGATATTGTTTCATCACTTTTAATATACATTCCATGAACATTGGTGTGAAAGTAATTTTCATACCTTCTTTCTTTTCGAATTCAGTCTTTACACTATTTCTCCAAGTTACCATGTTGGTTACATCGGCTTCTGTAAAACTGGTTACGTGAGGACTAGTTTGCACACTATCTACCATATGTTTGGCAATTAGTTTTCGCATTCTATCCATCTCAATTATTTCTGCATTCTTATACTGTGCTGCATTAAATACAGGTTCAGATTTTACTGCAGGCTCTGGTTTTGGTGCTTCTGTAGTTACGGGTACAGTTACAACTTCAACTTTAGATTCTTCTTCTTGTAAAGGAGTTTCATCAACAACAGAAGGTGCATCTTCTACAACTTTTTCTTCAACCTGATTTGCAGCAAAAGTTGCAGCTTCTAAGGCTTCTCTTTCTTGTCTTTCCTTCTCTTCTTTTTCACGCTCCATTTGAGCAATTTCCTCATCAGTTATTCTTTTAACATTAATAGGATAATGCTTTACATCTGCTTTTTGTTGAACTACTTCTGGTATTGATTCTTGAATGGGTTCAGCAAATGGAGCTGGCGACTCACTAACTGGCTCAACTGAAGCAATAGGTTCAGTTTGTTGAGGTACAACAACAGGTATAGGTTCAGCTATTGGGGCTGCTTGAAAGCTTTGTTGTGCAGGACTAGCAACTGGCATAGAAGCAACTGTACTCGGCATTTTTCCTGCTCTTTTATCGGCTATGTATTGCAGTACATCTTTTTTAGAAACTCTTCCATCAGCTCCTGTACCAGGAATTCTTTCTAATTCTGATAAGCTCAATCCTTCACTGTTAGCAATATTTAAAACTAAAGGAGAAAAAAATCGATTATTTAAACTTCCAGAAATAGGAGCAGCAGTTTGAGGTACAAATGGTATAAATTCTGGTTCTGGTGAAGATTGCACCTGTGTTTCTACAGCTACTGGTTCTGGTTGATATTGTACTGGTTCTGGTTGAGGAGTTGGCATAACAGGCTCAGGTATTATTGGAACATGTTCTTGTGGTGATGCAAGAGCTTCGGCTTTCACTTCAGTTTCTATTCTTGCCAAAATTCCTCCAACAGGCACCACATCATTCACATCATAAACCAATTCTTTAATAACTCCTTCTGCAGTTGAAGGTACCTCACTGTCGACTTTGTCAGTTGCAATATCTAAAAGGGTTTCATCCATTTTAACATAGTCGCCAACTTTTTTGTGCCAACGTAAAATGGTTGCTTCCATAATACTTTCACCCATTTTAGGCATTATAATTTCAGCAATAGCCATAATATTTTTTTTGATGTTATTAAATGATACTAACTAACCCACCTTTAAACAAATTGTTTATAATTTATGCAATAATATATGATAAGCAGTAAACAGTTTGTTTATGTTAACAATCAGTTGTCTAAATCCAAAAGTAATTAACATTATTTACAAGTTATTCAACCTTTATCCACAATTAATTCACGTAATAAAATAAGGGCATTAATAGCAGTGAGTTCTATATTTTTCTTTCTGTCGAATCTAAATCTAAAAATTTTTGTAATTAGTTTATGTTTTGATGCCACAGCCATCCATACAGTACCAATAGGCTTGTCTGCTGTTCTTCCACCTGGTCCCATAATTCCACTTACTGCAATTGCATAATCGGTATTTAATAATTCTAAAACATTTTTTGCCATAAGCGAAACAGTTTGTTCACTAACAGCACCATATTTTTCTAAAATATTTTTTTCAACACTTAACACTTTTTCTTTTGCTGCATATGAATAACTAATGACACTTCCTTCGTAATATTCTGATGAGCCTGCAATAGAGGTAATTAAATGAGATATATATCCTCCAGTGCAACTTTCTGCAGTTGCTAATGTTTGTTTTCTTTCTTTTAAAAGCTTTCCAATTAAAGCTTCAAGAGTTATGTCTTCATCTACTAACATAATATCCTTTACTAAACTTTTAAGCTGGTGAAATTGTTGATGAATACTAGAAGTTAAATTTTCTTGATGATTTCCATATCCAGTTAATCTTAAACGAACCAAACCATAATTAGGCAAATAAGCTAGTTTAATATTTGAGGGAAGTTGTTGTTCAAAATCAACTAGCATTTCAGCAATAAAAGATTCACCCACTCCATTTGTAATTAAAGTTCTATGTTCAATGAAAGTGTTAGTCTTCTTTTCAGCAATCAATGGAATGACTTTATTTTCCATTAACCATTTCATTTCATATGGGACACCTGGTAATGAAAAAAACATAACATCATCTTTCTCGAATAACATGCCTGGGGCTGTTCCAACTTTATTTTCTAATACTGTACAAACGTTGGGTATATCTGCTTGTTTAATATTACGATCTATCATTGGTCTTTTTAAAACATTGGCAAATAAATTTGTAATATGATCTAAAGTAGGTTGATGAGTAATTAATGATCCATTAAAATATTTACAAAGAACTGGTTTAGTAATATCATCTGCAGTTGGGCCTAAACCTCCTGTCATTATAATTATAGAAGCATCTAATTTTTCTGTCTCTAGAGCTTTTAAAATTTCTTGTTCATCATCTCCAATAGCTACTCTTCTTTTTAAAGTAATACCAATATTATTTAATTGTTTAGCAATGTAGGCACTGTTAGTATCAATAACTTGTCCCATTAATAATTCGTCGCCAATAGTAATAATTGTTGCAAAAGTTTGTGTTGAATTAGACATAAAGTATAATCAGAAATTTCAAAATTGGAATTAGAGTTGGCGAAGATAGTTGAAGAGATTGTGTATCAATTTCAGTTTTTGGGAAAAGCTAAACGATCTCAAAAAATTAATATATTTCTAAATACCTAAACTTACTGAAAATAAAAAAGCTCGACAAGCAATATATACTATTGATTGTCAAGCTTTATTTGTGATCCGGATTGGATTCGAACCAATGACCTACTGCTTAGAAGGCAGTTGCTCTATCCAGCTGAGCTACCGAACCATTTACAATTTTTGTGTAGAAACACTTTAATTGGGCTGCAAATAAATGACATTTTATTTACTTATCAAAGATTGAATTGAAAAAATATTCTAAGTGCTCTCAATCTCGTTATTTTGTAGTCTAAAACTACTGCATAGCATGAGCTCAACTATAGAAATAGGATCTTCATATCTTTCATTTGATACAATACTAAAAAGTATTACAACTAATAGTAAAATTTCAATTACAAATGAAGCAGTTGAGAAAATAAATGTTTGCAGAAACTATCTCAACCAAAAAACATCAAATTCAAGCAAAGCTTATTATGGCATAAATACAGGTTTTGGATATTTACAAAATGTTACAATAGATGCTTCTCAAACAGAACAATTGCAATATAATTTGCTGATGTCTCATGCTTGTGGAATGGGCAGTAAAGTTCCAACAGAGATTGTTAGACTTATGCTGTTGCTAAAAATAAAATCGTTAAGCTATGGTAATAGTGGTGTTCAATTAGATACTGTTAATAGATTAATAGATTTTTATAATTTCAATATTCTTCCTGTAGTTTTTACTCAAGGTTCGCTTGGTGCTTCTGGAGATTTAGCTCCATTAAGTCATTTAAGTTTACCCTTAATTGGCATGGGCAAGGTAAATTTTAATAATGAAGAAAGATCAGCAGCAGATATTTTATCAACTCATCAATTAAGGCCTATTGCATTAAAAAGTAAAGAAGGATTGGCTTTAATAAATGGTACTCAGTTTATGAGTGCTTATGGAATCTATTGTTTAGCAAAAGCCGAAAAACTTCTGCAATGGGCAAATATTATTGCAGCAATAAGTTTTGATGGATTTGATGGAAACCCTGAGCCTTTTCATCCTAAAATTCATGAAGTTCGCCCACATAAAGGTCAGATAAAAGTTGCACAAAATATTTTACAGTATTTAAAAGACAGTGAAATTGCACATAGAAAAAATAAGCAAGTTCAGGATCCTTATTCTTTTAGATGTATACCTCAAGTTCATGGTGCAAGTTTAGATACTTTTAATTATGTGAAGTCTGTTTTTATGACCGAAGTAAATGCAGTAACTGATAATCCTAACATTTTTCCTGATGAAGATTTAATTGTTAGTGGAGGAAATTTTCATGGTCAGCCCCTAGCATTAGCCCTAGATTTTTTTAGTATTGCTTTGAGTGAAATTGCTAGTATAAGTGAAAGAAGAACCTATCAGCTCATCAGTGGATCAAGAGGCTTACCTCTATTTTTAGTGAATGAACCTGGCTTAAATAGCGGGTTTATGATACCTCAATATACAGCTGCTAGTATTGTAAGTCAGAACAAACAACTATGTACGCCTTCTAGTATAGACACTATAAGTAGTAGCAATAATCAAGAAGATCATGTAAGTATGGGTGCTAATGCTGCAACCAAATGTTTACAAGTAATTGAAAATGTTGAAAGGGTTTTAGCTATTGAATTACTAACTGCTGCACAAGCATTGGAATTTAGAAAGCCAGAGAAAACATCTCCATTTTTAGAAGAAGTTTTTACTGCTTATAGAACAAAAGTTTCATTTAATGAAAGAGATAGATTATTACATGATGACATGCAAACTACAGTTGAGTTTCTAAAAAACTACAACTTAAATTAATTACCGTACTTAAATGTTTTTTTCTTTTTTGAAATCATAGCTTTTCGCAATAAACTACCTGAAAGAGCTGAAAAGCCTGCAACCAATCCACCAACAATTCCTGTAAGTAATATGAGTAATGTATAATTACCATTTAAAGGAAGAATTGCAGCTATTTTTGCTGAAAGAATATGTTCGTTGGCTAAATCAATTTTAATAGCAAGAACAACCCATAAACAAAAGATTGAAATAAATCCGGCAAGAAAACTTTTTCCTGGATGCTGAGGAATGGCTGTAAAAACAGCTAATGTAGTTATGGCAAAACTCCACCATGGAAATTCAAATAATCCAACAGCAAAAGCTAATAAAATAGTTAGAGAAATTGATGTTATTAATTTCACGGCTTATGATTTTTCTTTTTCTAAATAAGATTCTAATTCAGCCATCATATTTTCACTTCCTATAAAAAAAGGACAGCGTTGATGCAATTCTGTTGGTTCTATATCTAAAATTCTTTGTTCCCCATTAGTTGCTTTGCCTCCTGCTACTTCTACAATAAATGCAAATGGATTACACTCATATAATAACCTTAATTTTCCATTGGGTTTATCTGTAGTTCCTGGATACATAAAAATTCCACCTTTAATTAAGTTTCTATGTACATCACTTACCATACTGCCAATATATCGTTGGGTGTAAGGACCACCAGTTTCTTTTGTTTTTTTCTGACAAGCATCTATGTATTTTTTTACTCCTGAATTATACAAAAAGAAATTACCATGATTTACAGAATAAATTTTTCCATCTTTTGGACATTGAATATTTGCATGTGATAAACTAAACTCTCCAATTTGTGGATCTAATGTAAAACCATTTACCCCTCTTCTTGTTGCATAGACTAACATGGTGGATGAACCATAAACAATATATCCTGCAGCTACCTGCTTTCTTCCAGGTTGCAAAAAGTCTTCCTTGGTACAAGGTGTGCCTAATGGACTTACTCTTCTATAAATACTAAATATTGTACCTATAGATACGTTTACATCAATATTACTACTACCATCTAATGGATCAAACAAACAAACATATTTACTTTGATTACTAAGTTCATCATCAAAAATTTCAATATCATCTAATTCTTCGCTTCCAATACCAGCACATGAAATACCATGTTTTAAAACTCCAATTAGCTGATTATTGGCAAATACATCCAACTTCTTTACTTCTTCTCCTTGAACATTAGTTGTTCCTTCATCACCCAAAATATCTACTAGTCCTGCTTTATTAACTTCAACGTTTACACGTTTTGCAGCTAGGCCAATTTCTCTTAAAAGTCTACTTAGCTCACCAGTGGCTTTTGGAAAATTTCGTAATTGTTGAAGGGTAAATTCGTCAAGGGTTAGAATATTACGATTTATCATAAATGATGTGATAATTTAGTTTTGGATGCTGTATGCAAACTTATGTTTTTTTACTGATTGTTTCAATTGATAAATACTCTTACTTAATTGAGTCGTTCATTCTTTAAAATTTTATTAATTGCTTGAGCCATTCTTTCAATTTTAGTAGTGGTTGTTTTAGCACTATAAATCCAATCTATACATGCTTTTTTCTGACTTTCAGAAAAGTTGTTAAAATAATCAAAGGCTATCGGTTCATCTTTTAAACAAATTAAAAACTCATTGGGTATTTCTAAAATACTGTGATCTAAATAAAGCAATACTTTTATAGTATCTCCAGCTTGTTTATTTAAAATTTTTCTAATTGCAGCTTTAACAGGCAAAAACAAATTACCATTACCCATTGGCATGAGTTTATAATGTTTAAGTTCGTAAGAGTCAATAAAACCTTTAACAGTTAACCACCCAAAGGGATTTTTTTTATTTATAGCAAGATGAGGTAAAGCAGCATAAGTCCACCCACCTTTACCTGGAAATTTTTCTAATAGATAATATCCATCAACAATTGGAAGTTCTGTTTCCATTGAATTCATTTAAAAAGGCTACATATTTTGTAGCCTTTAATATTATTAGTTTACCAAATTTTTATTCTGTCTTTCTCAACAATAAACATTTTGTCTCCTTCTTTTACATTAAATGCTTTATAGAAAGGTTCAAAATTCATTAATGGTGCCATCACTCTATATGATGGAGGAGAGTGTGGATCTGTATTGATTCTTTGACGAACAACTTCATCTTTAAGCTTGGCTCTCCAGATTTGTGCATAGCTCATAAAAAATCTTTGATCGGGTGTAAAGCCATCAATTTTAACTGTATCCTTACCTTGTTTTGTTAGTTTAAAAGCATCATAGGCTATTGCAATTCCACCAATATCTGCAATATTTTCACCTAATGTTAAAGCTCCATTTACATGAACAGTATCTAAAACTGTAAATCCATTATATAAATTAATGACAGCTTTTCCTTTTTCTTTAAATTTTGCTTCATCTTCCTTGGTCCACCAATTTTTTAAATTACCGTCTTTATCGTATTGTGCTCCTTGATCATCGAAACCATGAGTCATTTCATGCCCAATCACCATACCTATACCACCATAATTAATGGCATCATCTGCATTAGGATCAAAGAATGGAAACTGTAAAATTCCTGCAGGAAAAACTATTTCATTAAAAGTTGGATTGTAATAGGCATTTACTGTTGAAGGTGTCATACCCCACTCTGTTCTATCGACTGCTTGTCCAACTTTACTTACTTGAAAATTGTATTCATTTTCTGAAGCCGATATTAAGTTGTTGAAGTATTGGTCTTTTTTGATGACTACTTTACTGTAATCTCTCCACTTATCAGGATAACCCACTTTTTTAATAAAAGTATATAATTTCTCTTTTGCTTTTACTTTAGTATCGGCACTCATCCAATCTAAATGATCAATTCTTTTTTCAAAAGCTTTTTGCAAATTATCAATCAACTCTAACATTCTGCTCTTTGCCTCTGCATTAAAATATTTTTTTACATAAAGTTGACCTAAAGCTTCATTTAAAGTATTATCTGTTGTTTGTATTACTCTTTCCCAACGAGGTTTTAATTGCTTTTTACCACTTAATGCTTTGCCGTTATAATCGAAACTAGCATTCACAAAATCGCTACTTAGATCATCAGCAATCTGAGTTAATAATCTTGCTTTTAAATATAATTGCCAAGTACTAATTGGTGTAGATGATAATAACGAATTGATGTTTTCGTAATGTTTCGGTTGGCTAATATTAACAGAATCTGTTTTAATTTTCATCTGACTTAACATAGTTGTCCATCCAATGTTTGGCATTGACTTATTTAAATCTGCAACTGCCATTTTATGATAATTAGCTTGTGGATCTCTTAACTCTACATTGGTTAAATGTGCTGCTGCAATTTGCTTTTCTAAATTATATACCAATTCTACATTTTTGGCTGCAGTGGTAGCATCTGAACCTGTTAATTGAAAAAGTTTATTAATATATGTTTGATAGGCATTGACAACATTTGAAGTTGCAGCATCTGTTTTAAAATAATAATCTCTATCGGGTAAACCTAATCCTGTTTGATAAAATGATGGCAAATTCATGCTACTATTTTTTTCATCAGCACTAATCCATAAACCCACAAACGATGTTAAATACTGGGTTTGATTTGTTGATACAACATCCATCAAAGATTTTGTATCAGTTATAGCTTCAATTTTTGTTAAATAAGGTTTTACTGGCTCGTAACCTAATTTATCTATAGTAACTGTATCCATGCCAGATGCATAAAAATCTGCAACTTGCTGTTCAACTGTTCCTTCTTTGTGAGATTCTTTTGCTAAATCAACAAAAATGGTTTTTAAGTTTTCTTTAGTTCTATTATAAATATCTAAAAAAGCTCCTGCACTACTTTCTGTTGGTGCAATAACTGTTTTATTGTACCAATTACCATTTACAAACATGTAAAAATTATCTGTTGGCTTAATTGAACTATCAATATTTTCAATAGTAAGAAATTTTTGATCTGTCTGTTTATCTGACTTACAACTTACAATTGCAAGAACCATGATAACTAGGCTCATTAATATTTTTTTCATAAATTTAATTTTAGTATTGTCAATTTACAATTGGAATATTGGGAAAAGATAAGTTTTATATTAAAAACTAATTAGTATTAATCAAATATTTTTCCAGCATTAAGAATATTGTTAGGGTCAAAAGCTTGTTTAATTAGTTTCATTAGTTGCATATTGCTGGTATCACAAACAATATCCATATATGGTTTTTGAATTAATCCAATGCCATGTTCACCACTCACCACACCTCCTAAACTTTTTACTATTTTAAATAATTCTCTCAAAATTTTTGTCATCTCTTCATTACCATGACTATTTTTTATGGTAGGATGATTAATGCGAATATGTAAATTTCCATCACCAGCATGGCCATAACAAACAGCTTTAAAACCATATTGAATTCCTAAAGCTTTAACTGCTTTAATTAATTTTGGTAACTCTGCTCTAGGCACAACAGTATCTTCTTCAATAGTATAACCCACAAGCTTTACAGCTTCTGCTGCTCTTCTTCTCAACTTCCAAAGCTCTTGTTTTTGTTGATGATCATCAGCAAAAAAAACTTCGCCAGCTTCAAACTCATTCATCAATTCTGCTATTTTTTCCATCTCTTGCATCAACACATCCATATTATTTCCATCAACCTCAATAATTAAATGTGCTGCAATATCATCAGTAACAGGAACAGCAAAACTCTCCACCATTTTGCTTACAATTTTCAATGCATCAATTTCAATAAGCTCTAAAGCACTGGGTGTAAAACCTGCTCTGAATATAGCACTCACAGCTTCACTGGCTTTTTCTAATGATGCAAATGGAACTAACATGAGTAAATCATGTTTAGGTAAAGGAATTAAACGCAACACAATTTTTGTTACAATACCTAGAGTGCCTTCACTACCAACTATCAATTGTGTTAAATTATAACCGGTTACATTTTTCAATACGTTTGCACCAGTCCAAATGATTTCTCCATTAGGTAACACCACTTCTAAATTCAGTACATAATCCTTTACCACACCATATTTCACAGCTTTTGGTCCACCACTATTTTCAGCAATATTTCCTCCTATAAAACAAGATCCTCTACTACTTGGATCTGGTGGATAAAACAAACCTTTTTCTTTTACAGCATTCATTAATACTTCAGTAATAACACCAGGTTCAGAGGTGACTTGTAAATTTCTTTCATCAATATTAATGATAGTATTCATTCTTTCTGTACTCAACAACACACCACCAAAATTAGGCAAAGCACCACCACTTAAACCTGTACCAGCACCTCTTGGAGTAACAGGTATAAAATCTCGATTACAGATTTTCATAATTGCAGAAATCTCTTCTGCAGTTTTTGGCTTGATGACTACTTCGGGAAGAAAAGAGAGTTTTTCAGTTTCATCTCTACTAAAAAAATCAAGTGTTTCATTGTCAATAAAAACATAGGATGCACCAACAATAGTTTTGAAAGATTGAATATGATTAGGGGTAACTTTCATTAAATATTAAATTGAGGAACTAGTGAATTTAGCTACTGCTTTTTCAGGTAAAGGCACTTTCTTTTTTAAATTATAATCGTAACATAAAATTCCTGTTTTTGCTTTGCCACAAATAATTTTAGTATTGTCTACACTTTTTTCTAATAAATAAAACAAATCAAATCCAAGTTTTGAAATATTATTGACTGCAACAGAAATTTCAACTTCATCTCCATAAAACAATTCAGCTTTAAATTCAATGGCAGCATCCACCATTATGGTACTACACCCTTCAAGATTCAATTCAGAATATTCATGATGTTTAAAAAAATGTATTCTCGCTTCTTGAATTAATGCTAAAAAACTATCGTTACCAACGTGTCCACCATAATTAACATCTGAAATTCTAATCGGAATTTTAGTAGAAAACCGAAATGAATTGGGTAAGTCTATTTTAACTCTATCCATGCTTCAAACATACATCTTCAAAAAATTATTTTTTAAAATATTTGGTTTATGTTATAAACTACTTTATGTTTGTTTTTTGAAACTAGAAATATGATCAAGTTTTTATTGAATTTTTTAATACTTTTTATAGCCACATCTACCTATGCACAAGTAATGGTGAGTGGAGAAGTAAAAGACACTAAAGGAAATATTTTACGAGGGGCCACCATAACTTTAAAAGAAACTTATGATGGTGCTATAACTGACTCATTGGGAAGATTTTCCTTTAAAACATTTGAAAAAGGTAAGTTTATTGTTGAAGTTAAAATGATTGATTATACGAGTGTATCCCAAGAAATTAATATTGAAAAAGATAATCTTAATCTAAGTTTCAGTTTAAAAGAAGAACTTAATGAGCTAAAAGCCATCACTATTACTGCAGGTTCATTTGAAGCTAGTGATAGAAAAAGGGCTGCTACAGTTTTAAGTTCATTAGATATAGTAACAACTGCCAACGCAAATGCAGATATTACTGGTGCAGTAAAAACTTTACCAGGTGCACAACAAGTGGGTGAACAAGAAGGTTTGTTTGTTCGTGGTGGTGCAGGTTACGAAACCAAACAATTCATGGATGGCACATATATTAACAATCCATTCTTTACTGGTGCTCAAGATATTGCAACAAGAGGAAGGTTTTCACCATTTTTATTCAAAGGAACTGTGTTTAGTACAGGTGGCTATTCAGCTTTATATGGCCAGGCGTTATCATCAGCATTAATTCTTGAAAGTATTGATTTACCTGAGCGTTCAGAAGCTAGTGCATCGGTATCATCAGTATTTGTAGGAGCCGGTTTACAAAATTTATCGACAGATAAAAAATCATCTTATGGCTTTAATTATGGTTATACCAACCTTCTACCCTATTTTAAAATTGTAAAACAAACACCTGATTATTTTGCTGTTCCAGCGTTTCATAACCTAGATGGAAACTTTAGAATAAAAACAAAAAAAGGAATGATAAAGTTTTATTCGCAATATAATTCAGGTGATTTAGGCTTAAGAAGACCCAATATTGATGATGCTAATTTAAAAAATGCATTTGGGGTTACCAATTCTAATTGGTACAATAATATAAGTTGGAAAGAATTTTTAGGCAATGGATGGAGAATTAATGTAGCAGGAAGTTATAGCACTAACAAAGATCATCTTACCCAAGAAATACAAAATCAAAATAACACCAAAACTACAACAGGCTTAAGTTATATTGATAATAATAATTTCATTATTGATCAAACACAAAACGTTTCACAACTCAGAACTGTCGTTGAAAAAAAGTTAGGTGGTATTAGTTATTTACGTTTTGGTGGAGAGTATTGGCACAGCTATGTAAAAAGCAAATACAATAATTTAGCTACTTCTTTAAATGATAATTTATTTGCTGGATTTGCAGAATCAGATATTTATATTTCAAATTCATTTGTTGCAAAAGTTGGTGCTAGAGTTGAACATTCTTCTATCATCAATAAATGGAATGTGGCACCAAGAATTTCTTTAGCATACAAAGTAGGTAAAGAAGGCTCGATGAGTTTTGCTTATGGCGACTTTTATCAAAAGCCAGAAAATATTTATTTATTCAATACCAAAAACTTCAAGTACACAAAAGCTACACACTATATTTTAAACTATTCTAAAATGACGCAGTTTTACTCTTTTAGAATTGAAGGTTTTTATAAAAAATATACCGATTTAGTTAAAACTTATCCAACATATAATAATGCCGGAACGGGCTATGCTCAAGGAATAGAATTATTTTGGAGAGATAAAAAAACATTTAAGAATGTAGACTATTGGCTCAGTTATTCTTATCTGGATACTAAAAGAGATTTTAATAATTTCCCCATGCAATTACAACCCACATTTGCTGCAAATCATACAGCTAGTTTAGTGGTTAAAAGGTTTGTTACCGAATGGAAAACTGGTTTCAACTTTACTTATAGTTATGCAACAGGCAGACCTTATTATAATTTTCAAAACAATGGAAATAGTTTTACTATAAAAGATGAAGGAAGAACTATACCTTTTAACAGTTTAAGTTTTAGTCTTAATTACCTACCTAATATTGGTAAAAAAGATGCCAAAACATTTATTGTATTAGTAGCAAGTATGACTAATGTTTTAAATCAAACTCAAGTTTTTGGTTACAACTATTCTTACGATGGAAATACTAAACAAGCTATCAATCCTCCAGCACAACAATTTTTCTTTTTAGGTTGTTTTTTAAGTTGGGGAGTAGATAGAACTCAAAATGCAATTAATAATAATCTATAAAATACACAAACCATAATTAAAACAAATGATCATGAAAAAATTAATCTTTTTATCATTTATTGGAGTAAGTTTTTTAACTACTTCTTTTTGCCAAAATGAAAAATACATGGCTGCTATGGGCAGTACATTACAACAATTTGGAGCTGCTAAAACAGTTGAAGAAATGAATGCTGTTGCTGCAAAATTTGAAAGAATTGGTGAAGCTGAAAAAACTCAATGGCTACCTTATTATTATGCAGCTCTAACAAAAGCACAAATGGCATTTGATGCAAAAGATAAAGATAAAGTAGCTGATGAAGCAACAGCATTAATAAATAAAGCTTATGAATTAGATAAAAACAATAGTGAAATTTTTTGTGTAAAAACTATGATTTGTTACGCAAAAATGATGGTAGACCCTATGAGTCGTTGGATGCAATATGGTGCTGAAGCTACTGCTAATTTAGATGAAGCAAAGAAGTATGATGCATCAAATCCTCGCCCTTATTATTTAGAGGCTACCTCATTAAAAAATACTCCTGAACAATTTGGTGGTGGATGTGCTTCTGCTAAACCTATAGCAGAAAAAGCAGCAAAATTGTTACTAGAATTTAAGCCTGCAAGTCCTTTACATCCTAATTGGGGCAAAGAAAGTATTGATGCTCTTTTAAATAGTTGTAAATAAAAAACTATAGCTACTACAAATAAAATTGTAGTAGCTATTTTAAATTTTTTTTATGGAAGACAAAAATTTATCTGCCACAGAAAGCCTGCATTTAATTGAAGGCATGATTAATAAAGCAAAAGACAGATTTGCCGAAAATGGTTTACTATACTTGCTTTGGGGCTGGGTTGTTTTAGCATGTTCAATTACCCAATACATATTAATTATGTATTCTAATTTTTCAAAACCAGAAATGGTTTGGGCAATTACATGGCTTGTAGTCATCTTTCAAATATTTTATTTATCTAAACAAGAAAAAAACAGAAAAGTAAAAACCTATACTGATGAACTCATTGGTTTTGTTTGGATGGTGTTTGGAATTTCTATGTTTATTGTTGGCTTTATTTTAGGAAAAAATAATCAATGGACCAGTATGTACCCTATTATTATTGGCTTATACGGAATGCCAACTTTTTTATCTGGAGCCATTATGAAGTTTAAGCCACTTAAAGTAGGTGCAATTTGTTGTTGGATTTTTGCAATACTATCAACATTTATTCCTCTACAATACTCTTTACTACTCATTGGTGCTGCAGTAATAGTGGCATGGATTATTCCTGGCTATTTACTTCGCCAAAAATTTATTCAAGAAAATAAATAATTATTTTATGAAGCAACATGAACCATTATCAGAAAAAGAGAGTTTGAATATTATTAATGAAATGATTCAAAAGACCAAAGTCAATTATCATGAACGTGGTATAAGTGCTTTACTATGGGGTACGGTTGTTACCATTGCAGGCATAGTATCTTATTTTCAGTTCGAATATAATTTTAAATTAAAAATAGATATATGGTTGTTGGTTTTAGCAGCAATTATTCCTCAAATTTTTATCTCGATTCATGAAAAGAAAACAATCAAAGTAAGAAGACATATAGATGAAGCCATTGATGCTGTTTGGATAGTTTATGCTCTCACAATTTTTGGTTTAGTTGCTTACCAAAATTTAATGCCTGGGGCAACTTTAAATATTATTCATGAAAATGGTTGGGAAATGATTAAACATTTTACTGATGGTTCTAAGCCTGATGAAATAATGAAACCATTTGCACCTTCAATTTCATCTTTATATATTTTAATATATGCATTTCCTACAATGATAACAGGCATAGCTACAAAATTTAAACCCATGATAATTGGAGCTTGTATAAGTTATATCTTTTTTATTCTATCTCTATACACAGAATCAAAATATGACATGCTATTCAATGCAGGATCTGCAATAGTAAATTGGCTAATACCTGGCATTATTTTACAAAGAAGATACCTCAAAAATATTCCTTGTAATGTTTAAAGATTTAGATCCTATATTACATTCACAGCTCAGATTAGCAGTAATAAGTTTACTAATTGGTGTTAAGGAAGCTGAATTTACTTTTATTAGAGAAAGTACCAATTCAACTGCAGGTAACTTGAGTGTACAAGTTCAAAAATTAAAAGATGCAGGTTATATTGATGTTACAAAAAAATTTAAAGACAACTACCCACTAACTACTTGCAAAATCACCAAAAAAGGAATTGATGCTTTTGAGTTGTATGTTAAAAATTTACAAGAATATTTGAATGTAAAATAATTACTTCACTTTCTTAAATAAGGCTGCAAACATTGTATCTGCTTGTAATGTGAACCCTTCAAAATATTTGCTGCTTACTAATTCAATAGAATTATTTTTTAAAATTTTTTCAACTACATCTTCATTTTCTTTCTTAAATACACTACAAGTTATATAAAGGAAATATCCATTATTGCCTAACGATTTTAATGCATTATTTGCAATTAAGCATTGCAATTGATAATAATCCTCAATCTTTTCTTTAGAGAAAAAAGAAATTTGTTCTGGTGTTCTGCTCCAAGTTCCACTACCAGAACAAGGCACATCACAGATAATAAAATTATAAGTTTTTTTAGTTTCAATTGGTTTTGCTACATCTGCTACAAAAGAAGTAAACTGATGTATTCCTGCTTCTTTAAAACGCTTTTTAAGATTTTGCAATATGGATGCTCTTGTATCGCTTACTGTAATTTTTAAATCTTTAAAAATATCCTTAGCTAAAATGGTCTTACCACCACTTGCAGCACAACAATCCCACAATTGAATAGTTTCAGATAAGTTTTCTTTCACAATTAACATAAACTCTTCAACACTTTGTGAACTATAATCCTGCACAACAACTTCATTATTTATTGAAACCAATTCATCGACTTTTGTAGTATTGTTTATTGCAATACAATTCTTATTCATTAATTGATAAGATATTGGTGAATCCTGAAGTTTTTTAATTACTATTTCATTCTGATTAGGTCTAACTCTTAAAAATAAATTGGGCTGAACAAAATGACTTTCAATAAATCTACCACAATCACTAATTGCACCAAGTTCTTCGAAAAAAGGGAATAAAGTATTTTTGAATTCAGGATATAATTTATCAATAAATTGAATTCTTTTGTCAAGTTGACTTTTCCAATTTTCAATGAAATTTCTTGGAAACAATGCTGTAAAGTCTTTTGGTGATTCATTACAAATAAAAAAACCAATTTTTATTTTTTCTTCTATAGTTAATTTATTAAATGCTTTACCCATTCTAAAATAAGCATAACAAAGAGATAAAATCATTTTTCTATCCTTAGAACCATGTTTCTTATGTTGATTAAAATAGGCTTTTGTATAAAAAACAAATGGCTGATCTCCTTTATAGCTAGCTAATATTAATTCTGTAGTTTTTAAATATGAATAAAACCTATTTTGCATTGATGGTGAATAAAAGAGTCAAATGATTATGTTTGCAAATATCTCAACTTATCAAACAATTTAGAACAATGAATTTGACCAAGATTTATAAATGGCTTACTTATATTTTAGCTATTCCTACAGCATTTATTGCCTTCTTTTCTTTATTTGGAATTTTGATTGCTATTGCAAATCCACAAATGCTGATCCCTGTATTTATTATGATTTGTATCGTGGTTTATTATATCAGTTCCTTTATTTTTTTACAAAAAGTACTAACTAAGAATCTAAGCTGCAAAAAAATTATCAAAGATTTAATTAAAATCAATGCTATTGCTACTTTAATCTTTTCTGCTTTGAATTTAATACAAATCATTAGTATATACTTTAATCCAGATTTAGTTGAAACAACAGTTAATGCAATTACAGAACAAAACCAAGGCAATATCAATACTATATTTACAAAACAACAAATCACAACTTTATTTTATACTATAAGTGCTATAGTTTCATTCTTTGCTGTTTTACTTATTACCCATATTATTATTGGTTTTAAACTTCTGAAAGAGCATAACGACTCTTTTTTAACAGATTAAACTACTTTTGCTTTACTTTTAAAGCTCAAATACAAATTTTAAACTTATATCATAGCATGAATAAAATTACTGCTGCAATTACTGCTGTTGGAGGATATGTTCCTGAAACAAAACTAACAAATTTCGATTTGGAGAAGATGGTTGATACTAACGATGAATGGATTAGAACTCGTACAGGCATTAGTGAAAGACGAATACTTAAAGAACCTGGAAAAGCCACGAGCGATCTTGGTGCACCTGCAATACTTGAAGTATTGAGAAAACGTGGAATTAGTGCTGCAGAAATTGAGTGTATAATTTGTGCAACTGTAACTGCCGATATGGTTTTTCCTGCAACTGCAAATATTATTGCAGATAAAATTGGAGCAACAAATGCATTTGGTTTCGATTTAAATGCTGCTTGTTCTGGTTTTTTATTTGCTTTAACTACTGGTGCTGCTTATATTGAAAGTGGCCGTTATAAAAAAGTTATTGTTGTTGGTGCAGATAAAATGAGTGCTATTACTGATTATACCGATAGAAATACTTGTGTATTGTTTGGTGATGCTTCTGCTGCAGTTTTATTAGAACCTAATGAAGAAGGCTTAGGAATACAAGATAGTTTATTAAAAAGTGATGGTAGTGGTGCTAAGTTTTTACATATGAAAGCTGGTGGCTCATTAAAACCTGCTTCTGTTGAATCTGTTTTGGCAAGAGAACACTATGCATATCAAGAAGGACAAAGTGTTTTCAAATTTGCAGTTAAGGGTATGGCAGATGTTAGTGCAGAATTATTAGAAAGAAATCAACTCACAGGAGATGATATTTCATGGCTTGTGCCACACCAAGCAAACCTTAGAATTGTTGATGCGACTGCGAATAGAATGGGCCTATCGAAAGATAAAGTAATGATCAATATTGAAAGATATGGCAATACTACTGCAGCAACTATACCTCTTTGTTTATGGGAATGGGAAAGCAAATTAAAAAAAGGTGACAATCTTGTTTTAGCTGCTTTTGGAGGTGGTTTTACATGGGGTGCAACTTTAATAAAATGGGCTTATTAAAAGCAAACTAATTTAAATTGCTCAAAGAAATCATTATATCTATTCAGGGTTATTTCCAAGCCCATCAATTTATTAAAAAACATAAATTGTGGAAATGGATTCTTGTATCCGGAATCATCTATACTATTCTTTTTGTTATTAGCATGATTTTTTTTAGTAAAACTGCCACTGGTTTTATTGAATGGCTTACTTTAAAAGCTGGATTAAAGAATTGGCTAGATAAAATGCAAAGCAGTTTTCTTGGCTTTCTATTTGCACTAGGTGGCATGATTTTTTGGATGATTCAAATGCTTTTATATTTTTCATTGTTTAAATATTTGTTCTTAATTATTGGCTCACCATTCTTTTCCTTATTGAGTGAAAGAACTTCTGATATTTTAAATGGTACTTCCACAAAATTTAATTTCAATCAGTTCTTGAATGATATGATTCGTGGCATTTCCATAGCCATAAGAAATGCAGGATGGCAAACTGTTTACATGTTTGCCATTTTATTTTTAGGCTTTATACCTATTTTAGGTTTGGCTACTCCTTTAATTGCTGTTTTTGTTGAATGTTATTACTATGGGTTTAGTATGTTAGATTATAACATGGAACGTGAACAAAAAAATGCAGCTGAAAGCATATACTATATTGGCCATCATAAAGGTTTAGCCATTGGAAATGGTATGGTATTTTATTTATTGCATTTATTACCCATTTTGGGCTGGATAATTGCTCCATCGTATGCTGTAATTGCTGCCACCATTAGTTTACAACAGTTCAAAGAAAAATCTACAGATTTAGATAGTTAAATAAGGAGCTATTTTTTGATAGATTGAAGAAGTGATAAAAACAATTTTTTTAAGATCGTTTACTGTACTAAAACTTCCATACTTTTCTCTATAATAAATTATAGCTTTAGCTAAATTTTTATCAATATAAGGATGTTGAGAAAGTTCAAATTCTGAAGCAGTATTAATATTAATTTGTCTTAATGCAATTGTATTGACTCTTAAAAAAGGCAATATGGTTTTATAAACTGTATCGGTAACTCCATAGGTTTCTTTTACTTGTTCTATTACAATAAAACCACCAAGTTTTTCTCTATAGTTAAAAATTTTATAGGCAATAGTTGTTTCAATGGGTAAATTTCTAAAATCTGCAATTGTAGCAGTGTTGATATCTATTAATTGTGGCGATTTATTTATAGTAAAATTCTCAAAAGATTTTTTTATTTCTTGTTGAGGTAAAATAATATAAGGAACTAAAACATCAGCATCTTCTTTTTTCAATCCCCAAATTTTTCTAAAATCATCGGGCTTTCTAAAGCTTCCACCCTTGTTTCTATAATTAAGAATTGTTTTAACCAATCTAGGATTTAAACCTAAAGCTAATAATCCATTTTCATCTAATGTATTAGGATTAAAACTAAATGGTTTTAAAGTTGTTGAATATTCTTGACTTTTATTAAAATCAAACTTTTTATACTTTGGTTCTTGAGCAATAACCTCAACACTTTCTTGATGAGCCAAAATTGAATCTGCTATTTTAGCTAACGACGAATCAAAGGGTTCTTTGGATTTTGTATAAGAATAATAATAAGGCAATGAAATAAAAATTGCTATAATGATGAGAATGATGATAGCAATTGAAGATTCTTTTCTAGAAAAAGTTAAGTAGTCTTTAATAAACCGCTTCATAACAAGTTCTTATCACAAATCTAAAACTAATTCATCAAATGCCAATTGAATGTGACTGGGTAATTCTTTATTAATATCATCATGCAAACCCATTTGATGACTGATGTGGGTTAAATAAACTTTTGGAATTTTCAATTGCAGTGATAAATCAACGGCTTCTTGTAAAGTAAAATGAGAAATATGAGCCTTTTTTCTTAAGGCATTTAATACTAATACTTTTGACCCTTTTATTTTTTCTAATTCAGAAGCCTCTATTTTATTAGCATCTGTAATGTAGGTAAAATCTCCAATCCTAAAGCCTAATACTGGCATTTTTAAATGCCAAACTTTAATGGGCATAATTTCAATATCACCAATAGTAAATTTTATATCATCTATCAAATGAATATCAAAACTTGGAACACCAGGATACTTATCTTCAGTAAATGCATAATGCAATTCTTTTTTAATTCCATTTAATGTAATATTATTTACATATAACGGCATGTCTTTCTTACTAAAAAAATTAAATGCTTTTACATCATCTAAACCACCTATATGATCTTTATGAGGATGGGTGAAAACAATTGCATCAACTTGCTGAGTATGGCTACGCAACATCTGATATCTGAAATCTGGAGTAGTATCAATAACAATTGTTGTAGTTGAAGATTTTATAAGAATACTACTTCTAAGCCTTTTGTCTTTCTTGTGAACAGATGTACAAACCTCACAATTACAGCCAATCATTGGCACACCACTACTAGTTCCAGTACCTAAAAAAGTTATTTGAAGTGGAGTGCTCAAAAAAATGATTATGCTATGATTAAAGTTTTATTGAGAATTGATTCGTATAGTTTTTGACTATCCAGTGTGAGTTTATCGTAATTAATATTGAGTTGTGGAATTAAATCTAGCAAAGTATTAATTCTTCCTTCGGTATCTAAAAATTTATTCAATACCACTACCCTTTTTGCTTCTAATAAACACCAACCACTTTGAAAATTACCACGCTCGTAACGAACAGTAAATTCAGATTGACTTATAATATTCTCTAACTTGTCGAGTGTATGTTGTGTTGCCTTCATATGGGTATTATGAGTTGTAAAAATAAATCAACTAAAAAAAATAGAGCATTTTATTTTTCACTGCAATCTACTATATATTAAAATAAATTTCAGTGGCTCCATATCCAAACCTTTCATGATATTGATTAATAAAACTTTTTACCTCTTTGCGTAGTTTTAATAATGAATGAATCTCTTCTTTCAATTTACCTTTACCAACACCATGAATAATAGTAAACTTTGGAATTTTGTTTACCACAGCCAAATGAAACCACTTTTCAAAAGTTTCTAATTGAATATGTAATATTTCAGCATTTGATTTACCTTGCCAATTATCGATTATTTTTTCGATGTGCAAATCAACTACAGACTGAGCTGTTGGTAAATGTTCTCGAATTTTTGAAGCATCATATACTTTAAATCCTGCATTAGATAGTTTAGTTAAATCGAACGATTCTTGATAAATTTTAGTAGGATAATCCTCAAACAACAAATACAATATGGCTTCTCCATTTTTTTGTTTTAGCTGTTCAATTTTTTGAAAAATCTGTTTGGGCTTTAACTTTAAATTACATTCAAAAAAATCTTGATGATTTTTACTTGGCTTAGTTAAGCTGAATTCAAATATAAAATTCGGACTATCATTGATATGTTCAAATTCAATTTCTTGAATTAATAATTGTTGCTGAACATTAAGAAAACATGAAAATTCAGAGTTGATGTTACCATTTAATTCTAATTGATACTTACAATTGAAATCAAATGCAGTTTGGTTAATGATAAAAATTTGAAGTTTTTCAACGATTTCATCATCAAATTCATCTAATCCAAAACTTGGAACAATTGCTACCCAAACAGCTTTTTCTTTTGTAAATACCTGAGTTGAATTTGTTAATGTTGAATTTGATGAGACCTGCTTAACCACTTGCTTTGGTTTAGGCTCAAGATTTTTATCTTTTGTAAATCTGTAGAAATAAGGAAAATCTATTTGATCCATATAAGCAGGAAATTTTACTCCCCTTACTTCAATCATTACCATTTTATCATCAATAATATCTATAACTTTCCCTTCTTCATTGGAGTGTAAAACAATAATCTCGTCGCCTATTTGATATTTCATGATGTTATCATCTCCTTAAATCTTAAAGAAAGATTTATTAGCTTATATTTTTGTTGATTTTTCACCCTTCTTTTTAGGTTCCTTTTTCTTTGGGTATGCATCATCAAAAAAACAATCCATTCCTCTTCTATTACCACAACTACCTTTTTCTTTAATAGAAATAGAATTTCTTCCAAATGAAAAATTAATAATACAAGGATCTCCACCAACTAAATATACAGCGTGTGTACTATCTGTTAATTTCATTTCACCTTTTAATTCGCCTATACATTTGCCATTATCCTTTTCAATATGCAAGAAAAAGATATATTCTTGTCTTGTTCTACCATCTCTTAAAGCAATAAAGTTTCTATCATCTTCAACATAATCACCAGAATAAGGATTATTTTTTGCTAACAAATCAATCGGATTTACAATAGCTGTTAATTTTTCACTGCGTTCATTGGTTTCTTTTACAACATTTACAAAATTTTTATTCATAAATGCCCAACCTGTCTTAGTGTATTTAAATTCTTTTTCTGTTGTAGTTCTTTCTTTGCTTACAAAAAAAGTTGGCTCTCTGTTTATAGTTAAGGTGTAATTGTAATTATCATCTTTGGTAATTGCATACAATTTTTTAGATGCTAAATAATTGTTCTTTTTATCCATTGCAACTACAAAAACTGTTGGTAATTTATTTCGAACAGAAACCAATAGCAAATATATTTCGGCATTTTTTTCAATTCTTCCTAATGCATGAAAAGCATATTTTTTTTCTCCTTCAGCAAAACTGTTTATTATAGAATCAGGTATAAAACGATTGAGATGACGAGGATGAATTTTAATAGAATCTGCTAAGTCTATTATCTCCTTATCAGAAGCTGTAAAATTTTTTTCTAACAATGGAAATGCAGCAACAAACTCATTGGGTTTAATAGGTGCATCAATACTTAAATCAGTTTCTTTATCACCACAACTGATTAATATAAACAAACTGAAATAAGCAATAAATTTTTTCATGCTCAATTTTAATGAAAATAATTCAACCTTTATTTTTTTCCTGAAGTTTTTGCTTTCATTTCTTGAATCTTTTTTTGAGATTCCATCATTTGCTCATAGCGTTCTTGCCATTTACTCTTTGTTTTAACTTTAGGGTTCTTTCTTTTCTCTTGAATTTTAGCCAATATTTTATCGTGATCTAAAATAAACTTTTGAATTACAAACTGAAGGATTAATGTAATTAAATTAGACACTGTATAATACCAAGTTAAAGCTGCTGGTAAATTATTGAATACAAAGAATAAAATAAAAGGGAAAATATATGGCATATACTTCAATGCAGGATTATCCTGTGTTGGTGTATTACCCATATTATAAATAGAAATTAAGAAACTAGTAATAACTGCAGTTATGGTAAACATACTGATATGACTAATACCTATTATTGAAGTTTTCCAAGTAATTACTGCATCAAAAACAGATAAATCATTACTCCATAAAAACGCTTGCCCCCTTAAATCGATATTGGTATTAAAGAAACTATATAAAGCAAAGAATATAGGAATTTGCAATAGTGCAGGTAAACAACCACCTAAAGGATTTACCCCAGCTTCTCTAAACAACTTCATTTGTTCCATAGCATAACCTTGCTGATCACTACCCATTTTCTTTTTTAGTTCATCTAACTCTGGTCTTAACACTTTCATTTTTGCACCACTCACATAACTTCCATACATCAAAGGAGCAGTGATTAAACGAATGAAAATGGTTAATAACAAAATAGCCCATCCATAACTTGAAATAAAACTGGTTATCAAGTCAAAAATTGGCATGATGATAAACTTATTAATAGGTCTTACAAATGCATATAAATCTCTTCCCAGATTTACAATCTTTTGCATTTCTGGTGGTGTTTGTGATTTTAAAACATTAAAATCGTTTGGACCATAATACAGCTGCATAGGCACTGTTGTGTTTGCACCAGAAACATTCATTATAAACTGTGCATCAATTTTTGCTAGCTCTGTTGAGGTATCTACAGCATTTCTTTGCCATTGAACAGCACCATTATTAAAATTATTTTTTGCTACTAAAGTGGTATTAAAAAATTGCTGAACAACAGACATCCAATTGGTGGGCTTTTCAAACTGATGTTCAGTATTAGAACTTATATAATCAAACTCTCCTCCCTCAAAAAAACAAATATTACTCATTTGCTGACGCTCATATGCTGCACTTTTTTCGTGTTGAGAAGTAGTAGTTTTCCAAACAAAATTGAGTTGATTATTGGTTAATAATTTTGGAACATTTTGTAATCCAATATTCCAATCAATCATGTATTTATTTGGATAAACAGTAAAGCTGTGTGTTACTGGAGAACCTAAAGAGTCAGTTAAACTATAACTTATAGTTTGAGCACCTTCTTTACTAGTAACAACTTCACCACTAGAAAAGAAAAGATCATTAGTATTTTCGGCTTTGTTATCAGTTAAATTTATATTATAGCCAATTTGATCAGTTTTATTGCCCAACTTAACCAATGAACTATCGAAAGATCTATACTTTTTTAATGTAACAGATCTAATTTTTCCACCTTTATTAGTAAACTCAACTTTAAATAAATCGTTTTCTACAATTTTAATCTGTTCTGTTTGAACTGATGGTTGATTTGAATTTATGGCTACAGATGGACCATTATTTATTGTAGTAATAGCATTTTTAACTGAGTCGGTTTCAGCAACCTTTCCAATATTTAACTTGGCTATAGAGTCTTTTTGTTTTTGCTCATAAGCTTGTAAAGCAGCAGCTTGTCTATTAGCATTCCAGAAATAAGCAAAAAATAATACTGCTAATAATACAAACCCAATGACCGTGTTCTTATCGAATTTCATACCTATAAATTAAGTCGGCAAAGGTAGGGGACGAAAAATTTTTTGCTGAATTTTAATTTTCAACTAAAACTTATGTTTTTGCAAATCATTCTTTTACATTTTAAAATGAGTCAACTAATACTACAAAACTGAAATTCAGAATTTTATGATTATTCAGTTCCCCACTATTTATTCACAACTTAAAATGCATAGTTTAAAAAAACAAGGAAATCCTCTATGTTCGCAGACACGTAAAAGGTTAGTATATGCGTTTGAAAAGTTTAGAGATAAAAGGATTTAAAAGTTTTGCCGATAAAACCTACTTAAGTTTCGATGAAGGAATAACAGGAATTATAGGACCTAATGGCTGTGGTAAAAGCAATATTATCGATAGTATTCGTTGGGTAATTGGTGAGCAAAAAATATCGCATTTAAGAAGTGAGAATCAAGGTGCATTAGTTTTCAATGGTTCAAGAACTAGAAGTGCATCAGGATTAGCTGAAGTGAGTTTGACTTTTGAAAATACTCGAAATCTTTTACCAACAGAATTTAATACTGTAACGGTTACAAGAAAGTTTTTTAAAAATGGAGAAAGTGAATATAGATTGAATGATGTTCAATGTAGATTAAAAGATATTCATAATCTTTTTTTAGATACAGGTGTTAGTACTGATAGCTATGCAATTATTGAATTAGGAATGGTTGATGATATCATTCGAGATAAAGAAAACAGCAGAAGAAGAATGCTAGAACAAGCTGCAGGAATCACCATTTATAAAACACGTAAGAAAGAAGCTAAGAATAAATTAGATGCAACAGAACAAGATTTATCGAGAATAGAAGACTTGCTTTTTGAAATCAATAATCAACTTAAAACGGTAGAAAATCAGGCTAAGAAAGCAGAGAAATATTATGAAATTAAAAAAGAGTATAAAGAAATTGCTATTGAATTAGCAAAAGCAAGTTTACAAGGATTTAATTTAACTTACAAAACATTAACAGAACAACAAGAACTTGAAACCAATAAAAAAGTACAATTAGAAGCAGAAATAGCAACAGATGAAGCAGCAATTGAACACGAAAAAATAAGTTTTATTGAAAAAGAAAAAGAGTTGCAAAGCATGCAACATAATTTCAATGATTTGCTGCAAAACTTAAGAACCAAAGAGAATGAAAAAAATCTAGCAACTCAAAAACTACAATACCTCAAAGAGAAAGAAAATAACTTAAAAGATTTTTTAACTAAAGCCGATGGGCAGTTAAAAGGAATTAACGATTCTATTGAATTTAGTACTCAACAATTATCTGAAGAGGAAGCAAAATTAAAAGAGTTTCAAACTGCAGCAGATGAGGTTAAATTAAAAACAGAAGAAACCAAAAAAATTGTTGAGGAAAAAAGAAGCATTGCTGAAAAGAAAAGAAGCGAACATCAACAAATATTAAGAGTTCAATTTGATGCCGAAAAGAAAGTTGCTGTTGCAGATATCTCTATACAAAACATACAAAGATCTGTTCAACAACTTACTGACGAAAATACTCAGAGAGAAACTCAGTTACAACAACTGCACACTGAATTAACAGAAAAAGAAAAAAATCTTACGACTAAAAAAGTAGATTTAGAACAATTACAAAATCAGCATCAACAAACCAAAGAACAAATTTTAGAGACTCAAGCTGCTTTAGAAGTATTGAGAGCTGAGCTAGCAGAAGAAAATAGAAAGTTTGATGCTAAAAGAAATGAAAGAGATTTATTAAAAAGCATGGTAGATAGCATGGAAGGCTATCCTGAGAGTGTAAAGTTTTTACACAACAATACAGGTTGGAACCATACTGCACCTATTCTTTCAGATATTATTTATGTAAAGCCAGAATTTAGAGCAGCTGTTGAAAATGTTTTAGAACCTTATCTAAATTATTATGTTGTAAATACTTTACAGGAAGGTTTACAAGCTGTTCATTTATTGGATGATAATAAAAAAGGTAAAGCCAACTTTTTTATTTTAGATGCAGTTGCAAAACACTTCACAAATCAAAATAATCATCAACCCAATAATACAATCAAAGCATTAGATGTTATTGAAATTGATGAAAAATATAGTGTACTAGCCAAGCACTTACTCAACAATGTTTTTATTGCAGAAAATGAAGATGCATTACAAAATAGTAATGGTGCTATAGTATTAGAAAAATCTGGAAAATATGTTAAAGGAAAATATACTCTAACAGGTGGTAGTGTTGGGTTATTTGAAGGTAAAAAAATCGGGAGAGCAAAAAATCTTGAAAAATTATCTGAAGAAATTACAACTCAAGAGGCTGTAGTAAACTTACTTAAAGCCAATATTCAGAGTAAACATAATGAAGTTATAGGCTATAATGAGCAGTTAAAAGAAAATGTAATTAAACAAACAGAACAAGAAATAAATGTTTTAACCAATCAGGTTTTTGCCATTAAGAATAAAATAGAAAACTTACAACTCTCTCAAACAAATGCTTTAAATAAAATTAAAGAATTGAATGAAAAGTTAGAGTTAGAACAACAATCTATTAAAGAAACCAGAGAAAGTTTAGAACAATTAAATATTCAATTAGCCAATTCTGCTGAAGAGTCTAAAACTGTTGAAGAGGACTATGTAACAGTTGAACAAGAGTTTAATGCTATTTCTTATCAATTCAATCAAAAAAATATTGAACTAACCAAACAACAGAGCAAAATTAACTCTATTAAACTTGAGCTTAATTTTAAAGAAGAACAGCTTAAAAACTTAAACTTACAAATAGAGTCTAATAATACTCAACTAAAAGAAGCGGTTGCCACCATTGAAGAAAGTAATAAAATTTTAGAAACAAGTTCAACAACATTAGTTACTTTATTAAAGAATAAAGAAGAAGAAGAGAAGAAATTGAATGAAGCAGATCAATTTTACTATAATCAAAGAAATGCTTTACAAGAAAAAGAAAGCGTAATTCGTTCTAAAATAAAAAGTAAAGATTTAATTGATCAATTATTGAGTGAAATAAAAGATAAACTGAACGATTTAAAATTACAACTTGCCGGCTCCAAAGAAAGACTTCAAGTTGAATTTAGAATAGATATTGATGATATTATTGATGAAGAAAGAAAAACAGATAGCAGTTTAGATGAACTTCAGGCCACCAGCGATAGAATGAGAAAGCGTTTAGAAAATATGGGTGAAATTAATCCAACAGCTATTGAAGCTTTCCAAGAAATGAAAAAGCGTTATGAGTTCATCTTAGAACAAAAAAATGACTTGGTAAGTGCAAAAGATAGTTTAATGCAAACTATTCAAGAAGTTGAAGCAACAGCTAATCAACAATTCTTGGAAACTTTCAATAAGGTAAGAGAGAACTTCCAAAAAGTATTTAAAGCTTTATTCACTGAAGAAGATACTGCTGATATGATTTTGGAAAACCCTGACAACCTAGCTGAAACAGGAATTGATATTGTTGCAAAACCTAAAGGAAAAAGACCATCTTCAATTACTCAATTAAGTGGAGGAGAAAAAACTTTAACAGCAACAGCATTATTATTTGCCATCTATTTAATAAAACCTGCTCCTTTCTGTATTTTAGATGAGGTAGATGCACCTTTAGATGATGCTAATGTGGGCAAATTCACTCAAATGATAAAACAATTTAGTGAAAATTCTCAGTTCATTATAGTTACACACAACAAACAAACCATGGGAGCAGTTGATGTAATATATGGGGTAACTATGCAAGAACCAGGGGTAAGTAAATTAGTTCCGGTTGATTTTAGAAGTTTGAATTAAAAAAATAAAACACTAACAAAAAGTCGTAATAATAAATTACGACTTTTTGTATTGCTCAAAAAAAAATGCTACAGAAAACTGTAGCATTTGAAATGGATATTTCTATTGGTTTAACGATAGGCAACTAATCTAGAATTGGTAACACTTGTATTATTATTTGTCCAGTACACTTTAAAATGAGTGGCACAATCTCCAGGCCCTACTGGGTTACCTTGGGCATTCAATCCATATACAACTTGTACAGTTTGAGCACCAACAGTATGAGCAACTAAACCAGAAGTTGGTCTCCATACTTTACAATGAGTATTACTTTTTACAGAACTAGTGTAAACAGTTTGGTAAGATTTTCCAAATCTTGTTGTTCCCCAAGCAGCTGTATTTACTTTACCATTAATTGTGGTATCTCCAGAAACTTCAAAATTATATTTATTAGGATTTACAGTAAAAGTTGCTGTTTTATTTTTGGCAACATTCCAAACAGCAGTTTTAGAACCAGAACTATCAGTAAAAGTAGCTTCAATACCTATAGTACCTGTTCTTATTCTATGGCGTAACATTGAAATTTGATTAATACTTAATCTAAATAAGTTTCCACCATTTACATTAGTATTTAATCTTTCGCCATTAATTGTAATTGAACGATTTCTACAAACGTCCTCTACCTTAAAATTGGTGAATTTAATTCTTAAAGTAGCACCTGGTTCAATCCATTTGTTAGCATATAATAAATCTACAGTAATGGTACCTGTTCTTTTTCTGCATCCATGTACAGTTCCATTAAATGTAAATACCATTCTATTGGCAATATTTCCAGGATTTGAAGTATCAACATCTGGAGGCAAGAAATTACCACCTACAAATACATTCCCTGCTCCACAAAAACGAGCACTTGAAGAAAGTGAATTTGTGATGTCGTCATCAACGGTTTCAGTTTCACTTTGAAACATTTCATCATCATCAGATTGAACAGAGGCTTGAACTTCATCTGTAACATTTACATCTGAAGTTGCTTTTTTACATGCTATTGAAAATAGCGAAAAACAACAAACTAAGATTAATGCTGTTTTAAAATTGAAGGTTTTCATAAATAAAATTTGAATGAGTAATTTTTTTTTTACAACCCTCTGACTTTTGATTAAGAAAGAAGTTTAAAACTTGCAACAATTTTTTATTATTAATCAAAAATTAGTAGACCTTATTCTTTTATATTTGCAACCTCTTGGGGAATTAGCTCAGTTGGTAGAGCGTTTGCATGGCATGCAAGAGGTCAGCGGTTCGACCCCGCTATTCTCCACTTTTTTATCAATTTAAATACCCTGTTATTTAATCTTACTAATAAAATAAGCTAATAACGAGCAAGCCATCTGGGTTTATCACTATGAAATACGAAAAAGAAGTTTCCCGAAGAAGAACATTTGCCATTATTTCTCACCCTGATGCTGGTAAAACTACACTTACTGAAAAATTACTCCTCTTTGGAGGTGCCATTCAAACTGCAGGTGCAGTAAAAAGCAATAAAATAAAAAAACATGCTACTTCTGATTTCATGGAAATAGAACGTCAGCGTGGAATTAGTGTGGCTACAAGTGTAATGACTTTTGAATATAAAGATTGCTTGATTAATCTTTTAGATACTCCAGGTCACAAAGATTTTGCCGAAGACACCTACAGAACTTTAACAGCAGTTGATAGTGTAATATTAGTAGTTGATAGTGTAAATGGTGTAGAAGATCAGACAAGACGATTAATGGAAGTTTGTAGAATGAGAGATACTCCAGTAATTGTTTTTGTAAATAAAATGGACCGTGATGGTAAAAACAGATTTGATTTATTGGAAGAAATTGAAAAGGAGTTGAAGTTGAGTCTACACCCCATGACATGGCCCATTAATAGTGGTAAAGATTTTAAAGGTGTTTATAATATTCATACCAAAAATTTAGTTCTTTTTAGTGCTCATACCAAAGCAGATGATACCGAAAATGTACTTGAAATTTCTGATATTAACTCCCCAATACTTGAAACTAAAATTGGAGAACGTGATGCTAATTTATTGAGGGAAGATGTTGAATTAATAGAAGCAGTTAATGGCGATTTAAATGTTGAAGAATATTTGCAAGGCAAGATTGCACCAGTATTTTTTGGTAGTGCAGTAAACAATTTTGGTGTTAGAGAAATGCTTGAAACTTTTGTAAACATTGCTCCAAGACCACAATCAAGACAAACTTCAACTAGAGAAGTTAAGGTTGGTGAAGATAAATTCAGTGGTTTTATTTTTAAAATTCATGCCAACCTAGACCCAAAACATAGAGACAGAATTGGGTTTATGAGGGTGTGTAGTGGCAAGTTTGAAAGAAATAAATACTATCATCATGTTCGTTTAGATAAAGATATTCGCTTTAGTAACCCATATTCTTTTTTAGCCAGAAGTAAAGATATTATTGAAGATGCCTACCCAGGCGATGTTGTAGGTTTATTTGATACAGGTAATTTTAAAATTGGGGATACACTAACAGAAGGCGAAAATTTTTACTTTACAGGAATACCCACCTTTTCTCCAGAAATTTTTAAAGAATTGGTGAATAAAGATCCAATGAAAACTAAACAACTTGAAAAAGGAATTGCTCAGTTAACAGATGAAGGTGTGGCACAGTTGTTTACTCAGTTTGGTGGAAATAAAAAAATTATTGGATGTGTGGGTGAATTACAGTTTGAAGTAATTCAATATAGATTATTACAAGAGTATGGTGCTGCTTGTGAATTTAGAACTTTACCCTTTTATAAAGCTTGTTGGTTAACTTCGAAAGATGAACAAAAGCTTAATGATTTTCTAAGATTTAAGCAACAAAACAGTGCTGAAGATAAAGATGGCAATCCAGTTTATTTAGCACAAAGTGAGTGGTTTTTGAATACAGAAATAACAAATAATCCAGAAATAACATTTCATTTCACTAGCGAAGTACATAAATAAATTTACATTGAATCATCAAGAAAAAATTAAAGATTACTATAATGCAACACAGTTTGATTATAGTTTTATATGGAATTGGCGTTTAAAAACCACTCCATCTTTACATTTTGGCTATTACGATGAAATTGCCACTAAACATGAACAAGCTATTTTTAGAGCTAATGAAGTTTTAGCAGATTGGGCAAATGTTCAAGCTGGCACAAGAGTATTAGACGCTGGTTGTGGTTTAGGCAATACTAGTTTATGGCTGGCTCAATATAGAAAAGCATCAGTTACTGGAATTACATTAGTTCAAAAGCAAGTAAATACAGCTTATGCTTTAGCCAAAAAGCAACAAATTACTGGTGCAGAATTTTTAGTAGCAGATTATTTACAAACTCCATTTGCTGATAATTCTTTTGATGTTGTTTGGGCTTGTGAAGCTTTATGCCATGCTCCAAATAAAGACTTGTTCTATAATGAAGCATATAGAGTTTTAAAACCAGGAGGAAGATTAGTAATTGCTGAAAATTTGCGTCCAGAAAGACCAATGTCTCCAGCAAAAGAACAATTCCTACACGAAATATTTGATGCCTGGGCCATACCAGATTTAGATACTCTAGAAGAACATCAACAACATGCATTAAGTGCAGGTTTCATAAATTTTCTACATAGAGATGTTACCAAAAATGTTTGGGTCTCATACAAAAATTTAAGAAAGATTGTACAACAGTTAAAACCTTTAGCTGTTGTATTAAATACTTTTAAACTAGTTCCAAAAATTAGATATAATAATTATATACAAAGTGGTAGACAAGCTGATGCTATTGAACAAGGTATTTTTTCATATGCTCATATGCTTATGCAAAAACCCATTTAAAATTTATTCTTCCACATCATGCTTTCAATAGGTCTGTTTGGTTGACCACTATATTTAGCATTAGATTTTTGATTGTACTTTACTTCAATTTCTCCCTCAACAGGAAAATATATTAATTGTCCAATTGGCATTCCTTTGTACACCCTTACAGGTTTTTTTACAGAAATTTCTAAAGTCCAATTACCACAAAACCCTACATCGCCTTTACCTGCAGTGGCATGTATATCAATACCCAAACGTCCTGTAGAGGATTTGCCTTCTAAAAATGGGACATGAGCATGTGTTTCAGTATATTCTAATGTAACTCCCAAATAAAATTCATGAGGCATTAATAAAAATCCTTCATCCGGAATTTCAAAGCTTTCAATTTTGTTATGCTTTTTAGCGTCTAGTTCATCATCAATATATTTTGCCAATGTGCTTCCTAAATGAACATCATAACTATTACTACCTAAATCTGTTCTATTATAGGGCTCTATTTTAATAGTACCTTTTTCAATTTCTTCAAGTATTCTTGTATCGGTTAAAATCATTTTTCAATTTTTAAGCTAGTGAAAATTCTTACTGCAAATAAAAATCATAATTCTTAAAAGTAAAATCTCAAATTTGCTGTATGCCTTTGTTTTATCAACAACATATTAACCAAAATACTCGATTAGCCATTTGGAAGATAGAAGAATCAGAAGAATTTTTCTCTAGTTCAGTTCCATTGCAAACAAAAATTACACATCCGCATAAAAGGTTGCAACATTTTGCTGGTAGATATTTGTTACGATTTTTATTTCCTGATTTCCCTCATGAATCTATTTTAATTGCCGATACTAAAAAACCATTTTTAGAGAATGAAACTTATCATTTCTCCATTTCGCATTGTGGAGATTATGCAGCAGCTATTGTAAGCAAAAATTTTCATGTAGGAATAGATATAGAAATTCCTGTTGAAAAAATTTTAAAAATTCAACATAAATTTATTAATGAGAAAGAAGCTTTGTTTTTAAAACAAGAAGATCTATTGACAAATATTGAAAAATTGACCCTGATTTGGAGTACAAAAGAAACCCTTTTTAAATGGTATGGTTTGGGTAATGTTGATTTTAAAAGAATGCTGAATGTTGATATTAGTAATGCTGAAAGTTTACAGATTATTTCAGCGGAAATAAGGCATAATTCTTTGAATAAAAAACTACAAATTCATCTAAAGCATTTTAATAAACTCATTCTAACATACACTTTCACATCTGTATAAAAAAAGTGCAACCAAATGGTTGCACTTCATTAATCACTCATAAGCATACTGTCTTATTGAACAATAACTTTTTTAGTTATTGCTTCTGATTGGTTGGCTTGAACTTTAATTGAATAAATTCCTTTAGCAAAACCACTTAATGGTACTTTAATAATTTCTCCTTTAACTACGGCTTGTTTGTTTTGAGTATAAACTAATTTACCAACAACATCAAATACACTCACTTGAATTTGATTGTAATTAGAGTTGCTAAATAAGTTTACAAAATCTGTTGTTGGGTTTGGAAATACTACCCATCCACCAATAGATTCATCAAATGTTATTGTTATGATATTGGAGTAAGAATAACTACCATTTTTATCTACTTGTTTTAATCTATAATAATTTGTTGAAGCAAATGGTTTTGAGTCTGTAAATGTATAGTTATGCACGTTGCCAGGTTGAGTTGAAGCTGCAACTTCACCAATTGCTGAGAAAATTTGACCATCAATGCTTCTTTCTACAAAATAAATATGATTGTCAATTTCGTTCACTTCCCAATTTAATTTAACTGCATTATTTTTTATTTTTTCACCAGTGAAGCTAATCCATTTTACAGGAACTGGGTTTGGAGAAATAGTAATATTATTATTTGAAATATCGTAGAAAATATTTCCAATTGCTCTTACTCTAATTCTACCTGTAAAAGTTTGTGATCCTGATGGAACAACAATATTTTCACTTCCATCATTTGGTGTAGAAGCTTTTAAAATATACGGATATGTAAAACCTCCATCAACTGACAAAGAGATTTCAACATTAGCGGTATTAAAAGGTGCCAAATCAGTACTTCCTTTATTCCAAGTAATATTTTGAACAGATGTTTCGTACCAAAATTCTCCACTATTAGTTGGATAAGTTACTGCAAAAGGACCTCCAGTTGGATCTGCAGTTACTGTTACATCTCCAAAACATACACCACCACCACCAGCAACATTATCTCTAACGGTTAATCTAAAATTCATACCTGTATTAACTGTAGGAAGCCTTTCACCTTTAGTAGTACTATTATAAATTACATCAGTTAATTGAGGAAAATATCTTTCACCAGAAGTTACTGGTAAAAAAGATCTAAATAAAGGAGTGCCCCAATTCTGTGTACCATTCCAATCACCTGCAGCAGCACCTGTATTTCTTTGCTCCCAGCTATAAGTTAACATATTAAGATCAGGGTCTGTTGCAGTTCCAGTTAATACAAATGGAGTAGAAATTGGAATAGTATACGCATTAACTCCAACATTTACAATTGGTGCATTATTTCCTGTAGCAGTTACAACTGCACAAGAATTACCTGTACTATTTATAGTATAACTCATAATTTCAGCCTGACTTACAGCATGAAATGTTGGAATACTATTATTTGCTAAATTATTTGTTGAACCACAAATTCCTGCATAAGCCATTATGGTAATTCCGCTACCTGGTTCACAAGCTGTGCTTCCATTTCTATTGCCACTACAACTACTTGTAGTTGCATTAAAAGTGTGGTTTCCTTTAAATTGATGGCCCATTTCATGTGCCACATAATCTATGTCAAATGGATCGCCATAAGGTTGAGGGCTCCCGGTAACACCACGAGCTTTTTGACCAGCAATACAAACTACACCTAAACCAGCAATTCCACCACCACCAGTAGAGAATACATGACCAATATCGTAATTAGCAGAACCGATTAAATTATCACATTGAGTTTGATTAATACCTAATAAGGTAGAACCATTATTGTTAGCACTATAATAAGGATCGCCAGATTGTGTAACAAAAATAATGGCATCTGTATTACCTACTAATACTAAACGAATGCCCACTTCAGTTTCATAAACCCCATTCACTCTATTTACAGTAGTCACTATTTTAGCAAGGGTCTGAGCTTTTGATGGAGTTGATAACCCAGTTGCAGCTTGTGCATATTGTGTATTACAACCAACAGCTAGCCTGTAAGTTCTTACAAATGCTCCAACACATTGCCCTGCTGGTTCTTGTTCAGTACCATCAGCTGCAGATTCATTTGTAACAACTGGTTCTTCTACAAAAGGCAAATCTTTTTTGAAATCTTTTTTATAATAAGAGATATAATTGGTTTGAGTTTTTAAATCATAAGGATCTAAAAACACATTTCCAGTAATACTTGAAAGAATCATTGCATGAAAGCCCATTTCACTTATATCAGCTACTAAAACTGCAGATTTATCAGTTATCCCTTGTCCAACATAAGTTTTAATTGTTGGGTATTTAGCTTCTAAGCCTGGTTCCATAATAGAACGTTCCCAAATATGAAACTGTGCAACTGAACCGTCTGGCATTGGTATAGCAATTACAGGTGTTGTATTTCTATCAGCAGTAGCCTCATTAATTTTTGGAACTGAGCTCAAAAAACTTTTCATTGCAACCAAATCCATTTGAATAGTTCTATATTTTTCTGGAACTATACCACGAGTTTGATTACTGTTTTCAAACTGTTGCTCAGCAACATCATGAAAAAAATTGTTCTGAGCATTAATTGTAGTTAGTGAAAATACTAATAACAATAAAGTGAGAGAGTAGTTTTTTAACATAAACCTTTTTTAGTGATTATTAAGCTACAAATTAAAAATAATAATTCCACATTTCAGAATTATTCTACAAATTATAATTTTATTAAAATTGAAAACCAACATAAAAAAAAGAGAATCTTATTATTAGATTCTCTTTTTTCTTAACAAAAACAAAAAACTTATAAAACCATATGATTCTCTTCCATCATTTTACGTAAGTTAATTAGCCCATAACGCATTCTTCCTAAAGCAGTATTGATACTTGTATTAGTAAGTTGAGCTATTTCTTTAAAACTTAATTCAGCAAAATGACGAAGAATTATAACTTCTCTTTGTTCATAAGGTAACAAATCAAGCATTACCCTAACTTTTTCTTGAATTTGCCCGTTTACAATTTTTGTATCAGCAGCATCACCACATATTTCTAACATATCAAACAAGTTAGAACTGTCTCCACTTGTGGTGTTATTTCTTTTTTCTTTTCTAAAATGATCTACACAAAGATTATGAGATATTCTTAAAGCCCAATGTAAGAACTTGCCTTCTTCATTGTAACTATTGCTTCTTAATTTATCTATTATTTTAATAAAGACCTCTTGAAATAGGTCTTCGGCTAAATGTCTGTCTTTAACCAAATAAAATATCGTAGAAAATATTTTATCCTTGTATCTAGCAATTAGGGCCTCTAAAGCTAGTTCATCTCCATTTTGGAATAATCGAACTAAATCGTTATCCAACACATTTTGGTGTGTTCTCATAAGTTTAGGGTTTTATTATTACAATAAAAAAGCAAGGATATTTGGATATGATAAGTATAGTTCCTTATCGAGTGCCAAATTACATTTCTAACGTTCACAAAATACTTTTATTGGCTATTGTTTAAAACTAATATGCCTATTTTGCATTATCCACACTATTTCCTTAAAGAATAAGGCAATAAAATCAATTTCATATTTACTTTGTAATCATGGCTATCACTAAGAAAAAGACTACTTCTACCCCATCAAAAAAAGATATAAAAAGCAGTAATGGAATTTTAATAAAAAATGCTAGAACTCACAATCTAAAAAATGTTACAGTAGAAATTCCACGCAATAAATTAGTAGTGGTTACAGGAGTAAGTGGTTGTGGTAAATCATCATTAACCATAGACACACTATTTGCTGAAGGACAAAGAAGATATGCCGAAAGTCTTAGTGCATATGCTCGTCAATTTATGGCACGTATGGTTAAGCCTGATGTTGATGATATTAAAGGATTATGCCCTGCAATTGCAATAGAACAAAAAGTTATTACAAGAACACCTAGAAGTACTGTGGGTAGCATGACAGAAATATATGATTACCTCAGATTATTATTTGCTCGTATTGGCAAAACAATTAGTCCAATTAGTGGCAAAGAAGTAAAAAAAGATGATGTAATTAATGTGTTGAATTTTATTAAATCGTTGAACAAAAATTCAAAAATATTTATACTAATTTCTTTTAAAACACATGCCAAACGAAAGCATCAAGAAGAGCTTAACATTTTAATTCAGAAAGGATTTAGTAGAATTGTTGTAAGAAATTCAAACGAAAAAACTTCAACATCTGAAATTTTAAGAATAGAAGATTTACTTGAAGATGATAAAAAATTAAAACAAATTTTTAAGCAAGATGTTTCTAAAGAAATTTTCGTTTTAATAGATAGAATTATTACAAAAGATTTTGAAGAAGATGATATACATAGACTCTCAGATTCAATATCTACTGCTTTTTACGAAGGCGATGGAGAAGTTTATGTAGAAGTAAATGCAAATGAATTACACCATTTCAGCAACAAATTTGAATTAGATGGAATGAAGTTTGAAGAACCAGTCCCTAATCTATTTTCATTTAATAATCCATTTGGTGCATGCCCAAATTGTGAAGGTTTTAGTCAGGTTTTAGGCATTGATGCAGATCTTGTAATTCCTCATAAACAATTAAGCGTTTTTGAAAATGCAGTTGCTCCATGGAAAGGTGAAAAATTAGTTTGGTGGAAAGATCAGTTTATCAAAAATGCTAAAGAATTTCCCATTCATAAACCCATCAATCAATTAACAAAAGAACAAGTAGAACAATTATGGAATGGGGTTGATAAAGCTCTAGGCATTAACGACTTTTTTAAAGAAGTTGAACAAAATTTATATAAAGTTCAATATAGGGTTTTACAAAGCAGATACAGAGGAAGAACAATTTGTTATGATTGTAAAAGCTATCGATTAAGACCTGAAGCACTTTATATAAAGATTAATGAAAGACATATAGGTGAGTTATGCCAAATGCCTGTAAAGGACCTTAAAGTTTGGTTTAATCAATTAAAATTAACTACAACCGATGCTGAAGTTGGTAAAAGATTATTAATTGAAATTCATCAGCGATTAGACACTTTGATTAATGTGGGTTTAGGCTATTTAACTTTAGATAGATTAGCTAATAGTTTAAGTGGTGGTGAAAGTCAACGAATTCAACTTACAAGAAGTTTAGGCTCTAACCTCACCAATTCATTATATATACTTGATGAACCTTCAATAGGCTTACACAACAGAGACACAAAAAAATTAATTGCTGTTCTAAAATCTCTTAAAGATTTAGGCAACACAGTAGTTGTTGTAGAACATGATGAATTGATGATGAAAGAAGCTGATTATATTATTGATATGGGACCTCTAGCTTCTCATTTAGGTGGAGAAATTGTTGCCACAGGAAATTATGATGATATCATAAACAATGAAAAAAGTTTAACCGGAAAATATTTAAAAGGAGACCTTACAATTACACCTCCAAAACAAACCAGAAAATGGTTAAGAAGTATTACTGTTGAAGGTGCAACTCAAAACAACTTAAAGAACATTAATGTTAATTTTCCGTTGGGTATTTTTTGTGTTGTAAGTGGTGTTAGTGGTAGTGGTAAAACAACACTAATTAAGCAGATTTTATATCCAGCATTACAAAAGTTAAAAGGAGAGTTTGCAGAAAAAGTTGGCAACCACAAATCTATTTCTGGAGATGTTGACTATATTTCTCAAATTGAAATGGTAGATCAAAATCCTATTGGTAAATCTTCTAGAAGTAACCCAGTTACTTATATCAAAGCTTATGATGAAATTAGAAATCTTTTTGCTCAACAACCTTTATCAAAAATTAGAGGATTTCTGCCAAAACATTATTCATTTAATGTTGAAGGAGGTAGATGTGATACTTGCACTGGAGAAGGTGAACAAATTGTAGAAATGCAGTTTTTAGCAGATGTGCATTTAACTTGTGAAGTGTGCAATGGCAAAAGATTTAAAGAAGAAGTGTTAGATGTTACTTACTATGAAAAAAATATTCATGATATTTTAGAAATGAGTGTTGATGAAGCTATTAATTTTTTTGAATCACACAAAGACAGTAAAAAAGTGGCACTTGCTTTAAAGCCTCTGCAGGATGTAGGTTTAGGCTATATAAAACTTGGACAATCATCAAACACTTTATCTGGTGGAGAAGCTCAACGTGTTAAGCTAGCCAGCTTCTTGGGCAAAGGAAAAGGTAGTGGTCATATGTTATTTATTTTTGATGAACCTACCACAGGCTTACATTTTCATGATATAAAAAAATTGCTAGCCTCTTTTAATGCACTTGTTGAACAAGGTCATTCATTGATTGTAATTGAACACAATACAGATGTGATTAAATCAGCGGATTGGTTAATTGATCTAGGACCAGAAGCTGGAGATGAAGGTGGTTATTTGGTATACGAAGGCATACCAAAAGAGGTTACAAAAGTTAAAGAAAGTTATACAGGAAAATACATGTAATTATTTAGTTTAAAAGTTCAAGGTTTAAGGTTGTCTACGTGGTTGTTGTGTCTTTTGACCAACAACGATTTTATGTTTTTGATATTGGAGAATAACACCAACATCTGTTTTAAAAATAAATGTAATATTATTTCAATTTTGCAAGAGTAGTTTTAATTCTCTCCCAACCTTTTTCAATATTCGAAATATTATTAGCAAAAGAAAAACGAACACAATTATCATTACCAAAAGCTGCACCCATAACACTTGACACATGAGCTTTATTCAGTAAATACATGCTTAAATCAGCAGAATTTTTAATAACCTCTTCCCCATCAGATTTACCAAAATAATAGCTTACATCAGGAAAAACATAAAATGCACCATCGGGATTATTACATTTTAACCCAGGTATTTCAGCTATTAATTCCATTACTCGTTTTTTTCTTCTCAAAAACTCAATTGTCATTTGTTGAGATGGCGTTGTATCTGTTGTAAGTGCTGTAATTGCAGCTTTTTGAGTAATTGAGCAAGTAGCACTTGTATATTGACCTTGTAATTTTTCACATGCTTTTGCAACTTCTAAACTAGCTGCCAAATAACCTAATCTCCAACCTGTCATTGCAAAACCTTTACTTAAACCATTTATTAATATCACCCTTTCCTTGATAGAATCAAAAGAGGCAATACTTTCATGAGCACCAACAAAGTTTATATATTCATAAATTTCATCACTGATGATATATATGTTAGAATGTTGTTCAAAAACTTCAACTAAAGACTGTAACTCTTCTTTACTATACACTGCACCACTTGGATTACATGGAGATGAAAACATAAAAAGTTTAGTGTTCTCATTAATGGCTTCTTTCAATTGTTGTGCAGTTATCTTATAACCAGACTCAACATTAGTTGGTATTTGTACAACTTTTCCTCCAGCAATTTTTACCAGTTCACTATAAGTAACCCAATAAGGAGTTGGTATAATTACTTCTTCATTTTGATCTACTATAGCAAGAATTGCGTTTGCTAAACACTGCTTTGCACCTGTAGAAACAACAATATTTTGGGCTGTATACTCTAAATTATTGTCTCTTTTTAATTTTTCACAAACAGCTTCTCTTAAATCTAAGAAACCTGGTACAGGGGTATAATGACTCCAATTATCATTAATGGCTTTAATTGCTGCGTCTTTAATATGTTGAGGAGTATCAAAGTCGGGTTCTCCTAAGCTTAAATCAATTATATCAATTCCTGTAGATCTTAATTCTCTAGCCAGTTTTGCCATTTTTAATGTTTCTGGCTCAGCGAATCTGTTTAATAAAGATGATAATGGTTGGCTCAAAACAAAATAATTTAGTAGCAAATCTAAAAGAAAAAAGTTATTGGCATTACTACCAATAACTTCAAACTATAAAATTAAAATATTAATTATGTTTTGCTACATCTGGATAGATGTGGTAAATAGCATTTGTATATGGAGTAATATTGGAAGGTGTAGTAAGAATTATTGAATATATGCCTTTACTATCAAGCTTTACATCTTTTCGTGTACTACTAGTAATGGTATCATTATACATATTAATGGTATAGGTACCTGCACCTGCATTTTGAAATTTAGTTAAATTATCAAATGTGGTATGATCTAAAAAGTTTCTATTTTTTTGATCTATTATATCAAATCCTGGGGAAATCAATCGCACATTAATATAATTAAAATAAGCTTCAGTTCTAAAATCTAAAATTCTTAAAGCTGCAAAGCCATTGGTGATTTCTTTAGGTAAATCATCTTTCACAATATTCAATTTCCACTCATTGCCAACTCTATAAAAAAATCCAGAATACTTATTATTATTAGCCATTGTTGGATTAACATCTAAAAGACTAGTATTATTGGGGAATGAAAGTTTAATATTATTAGACCCATTAACAGCAGGAATATAACCCGATGCAAAAAATTTTGAAACTGTAGTCACCTGTTTTGAATTTAATGCAACTCTAGTTTCACCCAAATCCATCACATTAAAAAATTTAATAGCAGGTGGTACTATTACTTCTGGTGTTGATGGATTTGTAGTGGTTGTGTTAGATTCATATTTTGTGCACGATAAAATGCAAATACTAAATGCTAACAAATAAAAAAGTATAATTTTAGTCTTCATATAATTAATATATTTCTCTAATTAATTGTGTTGTGCAACCTGATAAAAACTAACTGGCAATGTGCCTTTTGAACTAGCTACATAACTTAATGCACCAGAAAATACTGTATATTTTTTACCAGATTCAAAATTTTGATTAAAGGTTAAAACTGTGCTATCTAAATAAAGAAATTTGATTACACTTATGCCCGGCGTAATGCTTTGAAATTTATTAAAATTAGAATCGGTTTTATTATCTAAATATTTTCTGTTGGTAATCGTTACATTATCTAAATAATTACTGAGTTTGAATGTAACTGGTGTTGAAGTGGTGAGTGGATCTATACTTAAAAACCTTACTTGTGCTGCTCCACCTGAAATGGGTGTTAAATCATTTGTTAATAATACTTCTCCTATAGGTGCAGCAGGTGAAGTAAATAAAACATAAGTATAATAGCTATAAGGTTTAAAAAGGTAACTAGCTGTAGTTTGAACAGGATCTGAAGCTAAACCATTTCCAATTTTACTTTTAACAACCCCATTACCTGCATATACAACAGTATAACTTCCATCTTTTTTTAATGCAATAGAATCGTTGTAGGTAACATAGGCAAAAGCTGAAGTAGAAAAATTTAAGGATTGAATATAAGCATGAGGATTTGCAGCACTTCCACTACCACCTGAACCCGAAGAACCTGAACTACCAGAACCAGAACCTGAACCTGGTAATGGCGTAGCTGAAGAAGAGCCTCCACCAGTTGTAGAACCACTAGTAGAAGCAGCTCTTGTATTACCAGTATATTTTGTGCAAGAGATAAATATTGAAAATAAACAAAAGCAAACGATTACTTGTTGTAAAAATTTCAAACTACATCTTTCATTATTTTTTTCCATAGCCCTAAATAGTTTTTACATCATATTCATTTGCTTTAATTGTATATTCATACAAAAAAGACAAAGATGTTTTTTAGGGTGGATGAACTCAGATAGCTGTAATACACTCTTTACAGAATATTACACTTCTTAACCTATACTGAACGTAGAAAAAGAACTATTATTGTCTTTTAAACCTAATTCTGTACTGATTTTGATGAGGTATTTACTCAATATTGTTCAGATATTTGCTTGAATCAAGTTACATTATGCTTACAATTGGATTAATTAAAGAAACTAAACAGCCCGCCGATAATAGAGTAGCTTTTACTCCAGCTCAATGTAAATGGATCAACCAAAACCTACCTATAAAAATTGTCGTTGAAACAAGTGCCAACCGCTGTTTTAAAGATGATGAATATAGAAAACAAGGTATTGAAATGGTGACTAATTTAAACGACTGCCATATTTTAATGGGTATTAAAGAAGTGGCAATAGATACTTTAATTCCTAATAAAACTTATTTATTTTTTAGTCATACTAAAAAATTACAACCTTACAATAAAAATCTATTTAAAGCTTTAATAGAAAAACAAATCACTTTAATTGACTATGAATGTTTAGAGCATGAAGATGGTCAAAGAATGATTGGGTTTGGCTTTTTTGCTGGAATTGTTGGTGCTCACAATGGATTAATGGCTTATGGTATTAGAACACAAACTTTTAATTTAGAAAGAGTGTATAAAACCAAAGATTACAGACAACTTATCAATACTTACTTTGGCGTAAAAATTCCCCCTATAAAAATTGCTGTAACAGGTAGTGGTAGAGTATCGCATGGCATTATTGAAATTATGAACTTAATGGATATTCAGGAGGTTGAACCAGAAGAATTTATTGAACAAAAATTCACCTATCCAGTATACGTTCACTTAAAAGGAAAAGATTTATACCAGCATAAAATAACTGAGAATTATAAAAGATTAGACTTTCACCAAAACCCACAAGATTATAATTGTTTATTTAAAAAATATTTACCCTTCACTGATGTTTTATTGAATGGAGTATACTGGGATACGCAAGTGCCTAGACTATTTGAAATGGAAGATTTAAAAAGCAATCAATTCAAAATTTCAACAATAGCAGATATTACAGACGATAAACATGGTAGTATACCTTGTAATTTAGGAGATCAATCTATTGAAAATCCTGTTTATGGGGTTGATAGAAATACATTTAACAAAACCGAACCTTATTTAAATCATGTTGTTGATGTTATGGCTGTTGGAAATTTGCCCAACGAATTACCCAGAGATGCAAGTAGATATTTTGGTGAACAATTAATAAAATATATTTTACCAGATTTAATTAAAGGTGAAAGTAATATAATCGATAAGGCTACTATTCTTAATGAAGGTAAAATAACAAAGCCTTTCGAATATATGAAAGGCTTTGCAAAATAATTTAATAAAAAATCAATTAGCCTGGCACAACTATTTTGTTATTTATTCTGTTCATGTCTGCCATTCTATGTGTAGGGTCAATTTCAATACTTTTAATTTCAATTAACTTTCTTTCTATATTGAATTTATATTTTGGATGTGTCCATCGCCATTCATTATGAATGATTCTAGTTTCTTTATCCTCAGCAATTTTATTACCTAACATCAAATCTAAAGGAATATAGTGCATTTCTTTAGTGCCATCTTTATAAGTAATCAATACATCTAAAGGCATAGGCATTTTACCCACACGTTCAATTGTGATTTGTGGTTTACCTATTTCATCATCCATAGAAATATTAGCAATTTTATAGTCTATAGTCTTTGTGCTATAAACCCAATACTCTTTATACCATTGTAAGGTTAATCCAGAAGTTTTTTCAGCTACTCGTATAAAATCGTTAGCATTTGGATGTTTAAATTTCCAAGTATTATAGTAGGCTAATAGAATTCTATCTCTCACTTCATCTCCTACTAAATATCCTAATTGATTCAAAAAAACATCTCCTTTTGTGTAAGCAGCATTAGAGTAACCATAATTAGTATTGAAATGATCGGCATGAGTAGTTAAAGGCTCTTCGAACCCACTATTTGCTAAACGCATATAAGCTTTGTATTCATTGAACTGATTTTTTGGCAATTCATCGGCATCTGCTAAAAGTTCATGTTGTGTTTTTTGTTTTGAACTTGCAGAGGTAAAAGGAGATTGTGGTGCCCAATTATTATTATAATAATCCATCACTAAATTCTCTGCATAAGAAGTAAATCCTTCATCCATCCAACCAAATAAACTTTCATTAGTGCCTAATATTTGTTGATACCAACTATGCATCCATTCGTGAAAAACAGTACCTAAGCCTGGTCCTTTTAATAAGGTTGCCATAGCATACTCCATTCCACCATCTCCACCCTGAATAAAGGAGTATTGTGGATAAGGATAAGCTCCAAATTTTGACTCAATAAAAGGCAATACTTTTTCTGCAGCATATAAAACATTTTTCCAAGCACTATCAGCTTGAGCATCTTTTTGCTTGTAAAAAACGTGAATAGTTAAACCATTTCTAATTTTTTTGGAAAGGTGCTGATAAGCAGTATCTGCAGCCCATACAAAGTCGTGTATATTTTCTCCTTTAAATATCCATGTATTTCTATTGGTCTTAGTTTGTAAAATTTTTCTTCCTGCATCTTCATAACCATAACCAATAGAATTGGCATTCTGCAAAAGTCCTGTTGCAGCTACCATAAACTTTTTATTAATATTTATTCTCACTTCGTAATCTCCCCAAACACCATAAAATTCACGAGCAATATATTGATTGGCATTCCAACCTTGATAATCATATTCAACCATTTTTGGATACCATTGGCTCATGCTATACATTACACCTTCTACATTATTTCGGCCACTTCTTCGAATCTGAACAGGAACTTGAGCATTGAATTTAACTATTAAATTAGTTTTAGATTTTGGTAAGATAGGTTGAGACAAAACCACTTCTAAAATTGTTTCATGTTCAATTAACTTTTGTTCTTTACCATTAATAGTTAAAGAACTTACACGTTGAAAGCCAATCTCATCTTCTTTAAGTTTACTAATTCTATCTTTAACCCTTGCATCCCAATCTGGTAAAGGATTTCCAGCTCTATCTGCTCTTGGGGTTAGTTTGCCTAACTCAAGACTTCTTACATCCATAGAACTATTGGGCTGAAAAGCATTCCAGTATAAATGAAAATAAAGTTTATATAATGTATCTGGTGAGTTATTGTAATAGTCAATGTTTTCAGTACCTGAAAATTGATGATTTTGCTCGTTTAAGCTAACATCAATTTTATAACTAATTTTTTGTTGCCAACGATCTGGCTGAGCAATAACAAGACTAAGAAAACAAAGACTTAATAAAGTAAAAATCGCTTTTTTCATATTTTATAAAATGTGAATTGCAATATTAATACAATACCATCTTAAAATTATGTTGAAAAGGATGAGCTAACTGTAGATTAAAAGTTTAAGAACTGTACAATTTGTTCAAGGTATTTTTGATCTATTTCATCAAATGAACTTAAGTCACTACTATCAACATCTAAAACGGCAACAACTGTATTGTTTTCTATAATAGGTATAACTATTTCACTTTTTGAACTGCTGCTGCAAGCAATATGACCAGGAAATTTTTCTACATCATCAACTATAATAGTGGTAGCATTTTGCCAACTTGTTCCACAAACCCCTCTTCCCTTTTTTATTCTAGTACAAGCAACTGGACCTTGAAAAGGACCTAAAACCAGTTCGTCTGACTTTACTATATAAAACCCAACCCATAACCAATTAAATTGCTCTTTTAAAGCAGCAGCAACATTTGCCAGATTGGCAATTAAATCATCTTCCCCCATTAACAACCCTTTTATCTGAGGAATAATAGATAAATATTGTTCTTCTTTTGAACCTATAACAATTGATAAATCTTCAGCCATAAAATAATTTTTTACAAAGAAATGAAATAAAAAAATACAGCCTCCCAAAATTGGGAGGCTGTAATAATTAAACTTTAAAGTATTAATTTAATGCTCAGAATATCTGAACAAATTATTTTGTTTCAGTTGCAGGAGCAGCAGCAGGAGCTGTAGTATCAGCAACAGGAGCTGTAGTATCAGCAACAGGAGCTTCTACTGGAGCAGCAGTTGTATCAACAGCTGGAGCAGCAGTTTCACCAGAATTACAAGCAACAAAACCAACGATAGCGATTAACGCAAGAACTTTTTTCATTTTAAATTTTTTTATTATTAATAATACCTATTAATACCCTAATGACATAAAAGGTAACCCACAACTTTAAAAATATTTTTAAAAATATATTTTCACTGCCTTTGGGTTACTTTTACAGCCCTTAACGTATAAACAATAGTATAGTGAAATCGGAGTTAATTGAACAAAACTTAATTATAGGATTAGCCAACAACGATTCCAAAGCGATTGAAACCATTTATAAACAAAATTTTAATATGGTTCAATCTTTAGTTCTTAATAATAATGGTTCTTATGATGATGCTAGAGATATTTTTCAAGAATCTCTCATTACTTTATACGAAAAAGCCAGTCAGGAAAGCTTTGTACTCTCTTGCAAAATATCTACATACTTATACTCTGTTGCAAGAAGATTATGGTTGAAAAGATTACAACAATTAGGCAAGTATGTGAATTCGATGGATAATTTGGAAGAAACCGTTTCATTAGGCGACGATATTGAAATTCATCAGAAAAGAGACCATGATTATGAAATAATGGAAAGAGCATTAAATAGTATGGGTGAACCTTGCAAAAGTATTTTAGAAGGCTTTTATGTTAAGAAAATGGATATGCAAACTTTAGCACAAGAATTTGGTTATACCAATGCCGATAATGCTAAAAATCAGAAATATAAATGTTTAATTAGGTTGAAGAAGTTGTTTTTTACACAATACAACATTGGAGAATAGAATTATGGAAGACATTTTATTATTACAAGCTATAGAAAGATATTACTCAGGTGCAATGCAGCCTGCAGAAAAAGAATATTTTGAAGAGCTCAGAAAAAACAATCCAGAAATTGATCAATTGGCTGTTGAACATCAAATGTTTTTACAACAATTAAATAATTTTAGCAATAGAAATAATTTTAAACACAATTTAATTGATGTTCATGCTAAATTATTATCTCTAGGTGAATTAAATGAAGGTGGAGAACTATCAACAAAAGCTAAAGTTGTTTCTATCTGGAAAAAATATAAAAAAGTTACAGGAATTGCTGCAGCTGTAGGTGGAGGAATTGCTTTGCTTATAAGCACTTTGGTAGCTTACTTTAATCCAATCTCTCCAAATGTTACCAAACTTGGAGCACAATTAAAGAATCAAGAAAATCAGATTGCTGTTTTAAAGAACGAAATTATTAAAAGTAAAATACCTTCTAAAGCTGAGATTAAAGGTGGTGGTTCATCTTTCTTAATTGATGGAAAAGGTTATTTAATTACTAACGCCCATGTGGTTGAAGGGGCAACTTCTGCTAGTGTATTTAATGGTGAGGGCAAAGAATTCAGTGCAGCAATTGCATATGTAAATGCTGAACAAGATTTAGCCATTCTAAAAATAAACGATGCCGAATTTGAACCTGTAAAAAATCTACCTTATGGCATAAAAAACAATATTGGAAATATTGGAGAAGAAATTTATACCATAGGCTTTCCAAATTTTCCAAGAACAGATATAGTCTATAATGTGGGTTATTTAAGCTCAAAAATTGGTTATAACGGCGATACAGTTGCTTATCAAATTCAAATGAATGCTAATCATGGCAATAGTGGTGGACCCATTTTTAACAAACGTGGTGAAGTAATTGGCGTTTTAAGTACAAAACTTTCAAAGGCTGATGGAGTGAGTTTTGCTATCAAAAGCAAAAATATTTTTCAACTCGTTAATGATTTAAAAACTGCTGATTCAACAGCTAGTAATATTAAAATAAATACTTCGACTAAATTAAACGATGAAGATCGTGTTACTCAAATAAAAAAGATTGAACACTATGTGTATATGGTTAAAGCATATAGAAACTAATAAATCCTAAAAACCAGTTAAAAGCCTTGAATAGTAATGTTCAAGGTTTTTTATTTTGTTCAAAACCAAAGTTTACATTTGCTGTAATGAAGTATTACATCATTGCAGGAGAAGCTAGTGGCGATTTGCACGGCAGTAATTTGATTCATCAAATCAAATTAAAAGATGCACCTGCATCTATTCGTTGTTGGGGTGGAGATTTAATGCAAAACTCAGGAGCTACACTAGTAAAGCATTACAGAGATTTAGCTTTTATGGGATTTGTTGAAGTAATGAAAAATCTTCCCACTATTTTTAAAAATTTAGCTTTTTGTAAAGAAGATATTTTACAATTTCAACCAGATATTTTAGTGTTGATTGATTACCCTGGTTTCAATTTGAGAATTGCCAAATGGGCTAAACAACAAAACATTAAAATTGCTTATTATATTTCTCCTCAAGTTTGGGCATGGAAAGCTAGTAGAGTAAAGCAAATGAAGCAAGACATCGATAAAATGATTTGCATTCTACCTTTTGAAAAAGATTATTATAAAACTGTTTGGAATTGGAATGTTGAATATGTGGGGCATCCTTTAACGGAAGTAATTGAAAATTGGTTAACCGTCAACAGTCAACGGTCAACAGTTATACAAACTAAAAACATTGCTGTACTCCCTGGCAGCAGAAAACAAGAAATACAAAAGAAACTGCCTATAATGCTTAGTGTTGCAAAACATTTTACAGATTATGAATTTGTGGTTGCAAAAGCTCCAGGCATTGAAGATGAATTTTATGAAACTTTTTTAAGTCTTTATCCAAACGTAAGTTCAGTAAAAAACGATACTTATCATTTGCTTTCAAAATCAAGTGCAGCTTTAGTTACTAGTGGCACAGCAACCTTAGAAACTGCATTATTTGGAGTGCCTGAAGTAGTGTGTTATAAAGCCAATAATATCAGCTACCAAATTGGAAAAAGAGTAGTGAAAATTAAATTCATTTCTTTAGTGAATTTGATTATGGATAAGTTGGTGGTGAAAGAATTAATTCAAGATGATTTAAATGCTGAAAATCTTAAAACTGAACTTGAACAACTTTTATTTGATGATGTAAGAAAACAACAATTAGAACTAGACTATAAAGAACTTTGGAATAAATTATATACAGATGGAAGTCCATCTGAAAAAGCTGCAACTATTATTTACAAAATGATTAAGTAGTGATTAAACAATGAAAAAATATTTCCTTTTTACTTTTACCTTGTTACTTGTTTTTCTCAAGCTCAACTTACTATTGCCAACAAACAAGTTTTTACAAAAGCAGATACTTTACGTGGCAGCAATAATGAAAACAGAGATTGGTGGGATGTGTTGCGTTATGACATTATGGTAAAACCTGATTTTGAAAAAAAAGAAATTGAAGGAGAAGTTACCATTACTTGTAAAGTAGTCAAAACAGAAAATCAAAATTTCATACAAATAGATTTACAAGAACCGTTAATTATTGATCATCTAATTCTTAATGTGAAAACAAAATTGAAGTTTGAGCAAAAAGGAAATGTTTGTCAAATTGATTTAGAAGATAATAAATTCGAATTAAATTCAAAATTTAAATTACATTTCATTTATCATGGCAAACCACGTGAAGCTATACGTGCACCATGGGATGGTGGTTGGGTTTGGAGTAAAGATAAATTGGGCCGACCATTTGTAAGTGTTGCCTGTCAAGGTTTGGGAGCAAGTTCTTGGTATCCTTGTAAAGATTATCAAGGAGATGAACCTGATAATGGAGCTAATTTAACCATCATTGTTCCTGATAGTTTAGTTGCTGTTGGAAATGGAAATTTAATTTCAAAAGTTAAAAGTCAAAACCCAAAAACAGAACAACAAACAACTCTAAACACCCAACCCCAAACAGTCTACACTTGGTATGTTAAAAATCCAATAAACAATTACAACATCATTCCATCCATTGGAAATTATATCAATATTTCTGATACATTTCAAGGTGAAAAGGGCATACTCGATTTAAATTATTGGGTATTGGACTACAATAAAGAAAAAGCAGAAGAACAATTTCAACAAGTAAAGCCCATGCTTAAAGCTTTTGAATATTGGTTTGGTCCCTACCCTTTTTATGAAGATGGTTATAAGTTAGTTGAAGCTCCACATTTAGGTATGGAACATCAATCAGCTATTGCTTATGGCAATAATTATATGAATGGTTATAGAGGTAGAGATTTAAGTGGTAGTGGTTGGGGTTTAAAATGGGATTTTATTATTATTCATGAAAGTGGGCATGAGTGGTTTGCTAACAGTATCACCACAAAAGATATTGCAGACATGTGGGTGCATGAAGGTTTTACTAATTACAGCGAAGTGCTGTTTACAGATTTCTTTTATGGTAAAGAAGCAGGCAATGATTATTGTTATGGCTTAAGAAAAAATATTGCCAACGATAAACCCATTATTGGTGTATATGGAGTAAATAATGAAGGTAGTGGCGATATGTATTACAAAGCATCAAACATGATACATGGCATAAGAAATGCTTTAAATGATGATGAAAAGTTTAGACAAATGCTGAGAAAAATGAATCAGGTTTTTTATCATCAAACTGTTACCACACAACAAATAGAACAATTTTTAATAGAAGAAACTGGTTTAGATTTACAAAAAACGTTTGATCAATATTTAAGAACAACACAAATACCAACTTTAGAATATTATTTTAAAGGAAGAAGATTATTCACACGTTTTACTAATTGCATTGATGATTTTACCATGCCAATAACTATTCTTCCAAAAGCTAAAACTATTACACCAATTACAAAATGGAAAAAAAATAGACTTAACAAAAAAAATAAAGAATGGTTTACAAAAGAACATATTGAACGATTGTATTTATTAAACCTTGTTAATGTTCCAAAGCCTTAACTATCTTCGTTAAGCTATTTTAAAGCTGCATGCAAACACTTCGTAAACAAACTTTTCTTTCTTCAATTTTTATCATCAGTGGTTTTGTATTTGGTGCAATAAATATTTATTTCTACACCAAAACAGGCATTTTTACAAAAGGAGAAGTGGGTTTGACAAAAATATTCTTCGACTTTGCACAACTCACTATTGCTTTTTCAAGCTTAGGCTTTTTTGCAGTTTTATATAAATTCTTTCCTTACTACAACGACAATTTACCAAAAGATAAAAATGAAATTCTAACCCTAACTTTTGTTATTAGTTTAATTGGTTTTGCCATTTTTTGTTTAGTAGGTTATTTAATAAAACCCTATTTTATTTCAAAGTTTATTGTACGTTCTCCTTTAGTTGTAGATTATTTTCCATACCTATTTGTTTTTGGCTTTGGTATGTTATTGTTTTCTGTTTTAGAATCTTACAGTTGGGTAAAACATCAATCTATTGTATCTAATTTTTTAAAAGAGTCGGTATTAAGATTTATAACATTGGTCTTAATTATTCTATTCTTCTTCAAAGCTTTTTCTTACAACACTTTTGTCATCCTTTTTAGTCTACAATTCTTTGTTTTATTTTTTATACTCTATGCCTATTATAAAAGAAAAAATGACATTCATGTTTCATTAAACATCAGCAGGGTTACTAAAAAATATTGGAAGAAGATGTTATCGATGCAATCACTAATTTTTAGTGGAACTATGATTATTGCTCTTACCAGTGTTATAGATTCTTTTGTAATTGCCAAACTTATGGGGCAAAGCTATGTGGGCGATTTTGTACTAGCACAATATGGTGCTAATTTGGTGAGTGTTCCTCAAAAAGCCATTCTAGGAGGTTCGATAGGAATTTTAGCAAAAGCCTGGAAGGATAAAAATTTTCCGGAGATTAATAGAATTTACAGTCGCTCTTGTATTAACCTTTCTTTAATGGCTTTATTTCTTTTTGGAAATATTTGGTTGAATGTTGTTCCTTTAATTGATGTGTTACACATTCCAGAGACTTGGAAGTATGGTTTATCAACAATGTTTTTTATTTGTGTGGCTAGAACAATAGATGCATCTACGGGATTAAACAATATGATTATTGCAACTTCAACATTTTGGAAATTTGATTTTATTAGTGGAATGATTTTATTAGCCATTCGAATTCCTGCAACATGGTTTTTAATTGTAAAGTTTGGATTGTTAGGTTCAGCTTTTGCCGATATTATTTCAATTAGCATTTATAATTTAGTGCGTTTTGAATTTTTGAGAAGAAAATTCAACATGCAACCTTTCAATTACAAAAACATTCTTGCCATTGTTTTAGCGTTGTGTTGTTATTTTATTGCATTCTTTTTATGCAACAATTTAACAGGATTATTGGGATTATTAGTCAGAGCCTTAATTTTTTCTAGTAGTTTTATAGTGGGAGTATTTGCATTAAACTTAACACCCGATGCCAAACAACTTTGGAACAAATGGGTGATGAAGAAATTGTAAATTATGAATTAATTTTTTAGTTTTTGAATTTTAACTTTTGATTTTTTATCATGAATAGTTTTGGAAGAATATTTAAGGTAACCATTTTTGGAGAATCTCATGGAGCTTCTGTGGGTTTTGTAGTTGATGGCGTACCTGCAGGATTATCATTACTTGAAAATGATTTTATATTAGATATTGAAAGAAGAAAAGGGGGTGTACAAAAAGGCACAACCCCAAGAAAAGAAGATGACATTCCCATATTTAAATCTGGAATATTTAATAATAAAACAACTGGAGCTCCATTAACCATTCTCTTTGAAAATAACAATACCAGAAGTAAAGATTATGAAGAGCAAAGAAAAATTCCACGACCAGGACATGCAGACTTTGTAGCATCTAAAAAGTTTGGTGGATTTGAAGATTACAGAGGTGGTGGTCATTTTTCTGGAAGGCTAACAGTATGCTTAGTAGCTGCCGGAGTTATTGCTAAAAAACTTTTACAAAACATTTCTATTGTATCAAGAATCATAGAAGTTGGGGGTGAAACTGATATTGATAAAGGATTAGAAAAAGCAATTGCAGCAAAAGATTCTATTGGGGGAATTATAGAATGCAAAGTAATTGGTTTACCATTAGGATTGGGAGAACCTTTTTTTGATAGTGTAGAAAGTGTGTTGAGCCATGCTGTTTTTTCCATACCTGCAGTTAAAGGAATAGAGTTTGGAAGTGGATTTGCAGCGGCAAAAATGTTTGGATCTGAACATAACGACACCTTAATTAATGAAAAAGGAGAAACCAAAACCAATAATGCTGGTGGCATAGTTGGTGGCTTAACTAATGGTAATGAATTAGTATTTAGAGTTGCCATCAAACCCACATCATCTACTCCTAAAACTCAAGAATCTTTAAATACTTCTACATTAGAAATTGAGGAATTTGCTATCAAGGGACGTCATGACTTGTGTATAGCACTAAGAGCACCTGTTGTGATTGAAGCTGTAACTGCAATAGTTATGGCAGATTTTATGTTATTAGAACAGCATATTAAAAGAGTTTTATAATACTTATGGAAAATATTTATCATGTTACAAGTTTATCTGCTTGGGAAAATGCACAACAGCTTGGATATTACGAAGCAGATTCTTTAAAAATAGAAGGCTTTATTCATTGCAGTACAAAACATCAAGTTCAGGGAGTTTTGGATAGATACTTTAATGGTCAGCATGATTTAATCAAGCTAACTATTGATCCTCAAAAATTAAGTTCAAAACTAGTTTTTGAGTTATCGCCTTCTGTAAATCAAGAATTTCCTCATGTTTTTGGGGTGATTCCTTTAGAAGCAATTATTCAAACTGAACAAATTAGATAAAAGGCTAATTTTTTTTCACTTTTTCAATTCATACCCTTACTTTTGCAAACCTTTCACAAACGGTGGTATGGTGACTACTGTAAATGAAACCCTTTTTGAGTATTAAAAAAATTGTTTAAACAATGAAACGTACATTTCAACCACACAAACGTCGTCGTAAATCAGTTCACGGTTTCCGTAAAAGAATGGAATCTGCGAATGGACGAAAAGTTTTAGCTAGTCGCCGTGCAAAAGGTCGTCATAAACTAACCGTTTCTGACGAGAAAGGATTAAAATAATTTTAGATCCAACTTTAAAAATATTAACCGTTTCAATTTTTTGAAACGGTTTTTTATTGAACAGGTTTTAGAGAAAGTTCAGCACCCTTTTTTATCATAAACTGAAATGCTTCTTCATAATCATTTTTAATTGCTCCATCTAAAATTGCTTCTCGAATGGCATCTTTTATTAAACCCACTTTTCGTTCTGGTTTTAACCCAAACGTTTGCATAATTAACTCTCCTGAAATTGGTGGCTGCCAGTTTCTTAATTGATCTTGTGCTTCAACAATTTTCATTCGCTCTTGCACCATGTCAAAATTTTGCAAATAGCGTTTTACCTTAAACTTGTTTTTGCTGGTAATATCTGCTTTACATAAAGTCATTAAATCATCAATGTCTTCTCCAGCATCAAACAATAATCTTCTTACAGCACTGTCTGTAATATTTTCTTTAGTTAAGCTAATAGGCCTTAAATGAAGTTCAACCAATTTTTGTACGTACTTCATTTTTTCATTCAATGGAAGTTTTAGTTTAGAGAAAATATGAGGAACCATTTTTGCACCCACTACTTCATGCCCATGAAAAGTAAAACCATGTCCCTCTTCAAATTTTTTTGTTGCTGGTTTACCAATATCATGAAGTAAGGCAGCCCAACGTAACCATAAATTATTGGTATTTTCACAAATATTATCTAGAACTTGTAAGGTATGATAAAAATTATCTTTATGCCCCCTCCCATCTACAAACTCAGCACCATGTAAAGCCATCATTCTTGGGAAAATAATTTGAAGTATTCCACTTTTACTTAGCAAATCCCAACCAATTGAAGGTTTAGGGCACATCATAATTTTATTCAATTCATCTGTAATTCTTTCTTGAGAAACAATTCGAATTCTTTCTGCATTATCTGTTATAGATTCAAAGGTTATTGAATCAATTTCAAAATTGAGTTGCGTTGCAAAACGTATAGCACGCATCATTCTCAATGGATCGTCGCTAAAAGTAATTTTTGGATCGAGTGGTGTTCTTAGTATTTTACTTTCAATATCTAATTGTCCATTAAAAGGATCAATGATGGTTCCATAATCTTTTTCATTTAAGCTTATAGCTAAGGCATTGATGGTAAAGTCTCTCCTATTTTGATCATCTTCTAAAGTACCGGCACTTACTTCTGGCTTTCTACTATCCGTTACATAACTTTCTTTTCTTGCACCAACAAATTCAATTTCAAAATAATCTGTTTGTAAATCCTCTTTTGCTACTAGAGGAATTTTAATTTGAGCTGTGCCAAAATTTTTAAAAAAAGAAACTTGAGGAGCAGGGTTAAACTTTTGAGCTACTTTTTCTGCTAAATCAATTCCATCGCCAATACAAACTATGTCTAAATCTTTTGTAGGTCTTTCAAGAATTTTGTCTCTAACAAAACCACCAACAATATAAGTTTCTATTTGACGTTGTTGAGCAACCGCAGCAATTTTTTTAATGATAAAGCTTTCAAAAGAGGTCAGACTTACTTGCATGATACACTAATATCTTTAATTATAAAACACTTAATACTTGCAATAATTGTGCAGTTTTTATTTCATTAGCACAGTTAAAATGCCCTTCTGGACAATCTTTTTTTCCATGTAAACCACAGGGTCTACAAGATAATTTTTTTTCTATTTGTACAACACAATGATTAGTACTTAAAGGGCCAAAGCCAAATTCTGGAATGGTTGAACAATACACTGCACAAGTTGCTGCATTTACAGCAGAAGCAAAATGCATGGGTGCAGAATCGTTCACATAATTCATTTCGGCCTGTTGCATTAATGCTGCTGATTGTAAAAAACTTAATTCTCCTGCTAAATTAAAAACTTCATTATGTTGACTATGTTGTTTTAAAATATCACACAATTCACAATCACTTTTTCCTCCTAACAAATAAACAACAAGATCTTTTGGTAATTCATTAATAAATTTTAACCATTGGTGCGATGGAAACTGCTTTGTAAACCAAACAGAAGCAGGAGCTATTGTTATGAACTTTTTTGTGGTATACTTGGCAACAAATTCCTGATCTTGGAGTGTGGGGTAGAGTTTTGGCATACTTGCATCTCCATTGCATATTTTTTCTAACAATAGTTGATTTCTTTCTATTTCATGTAGATTATTTGTTGTAGTGTGTTTTACTTTAACATCAAATAAAAAACTCAATGGATTTTTATTGAAGCCAATTTTCATTTTAGCACCAGACAAAGCAGTAATAAAACCTGTTGCTGAAAATCTTTGTACATTAATTAAAACATCATACCTATTTTTTCTGATTTCAAATATTAATTTAAAAAGGTTTTTGTATTTGCTTTTTTGTTTATTCCAAACAAGTACCTTATTAATGAAAGGATGCTGATGAAATAAACTTTGATTTCCGTTTCTAACCAAATAATCTATTTGGGCATTAGGATAAGTTACATGAATTTTTTCCAGAATTCCTGTAGCTAAAACTGCATCTCCTATAAATGCAGTTTGTATCACTAAAAATTTTTGCATTGCTACAAAAGTAAAGGTTAGCCTTGTATACGATTTGAATAATGCTTCATTTATTTTAACCTTAAATTTTTTATACTTTGTAAATGTTTAGTTTTTCAACGCTTATTTTTGCAAAGAATATTAAACAATTATGGGAAGGATTTTTGAAGTAAGAAAAGCAACCATGTTTGCCCGTTGGGATAGAATGGCAAAACAATTTACTAGAATTGGTAAAGAAATTATTATAGCCGTAAAAGCAGGTGGACCCGATGTAGCTACTAATCCAGCCTTAAGAAGATGCTATCAAAATGCCAGAAGTGTGGGTATGCCAAAAGATAGAGTTGAGGCAGCTATTAAAAGAGCAATGGGCAAAGACACCACTAATTATGAAGAAATTTTATACGAAGGTTATGCACCTCATGGAGTGGCATTACTGGTTGAAACTGCAACTGACAATCATGTAAGAACTGTGGCTAATGTAAAAGCTTGTTTCAATAAAGGCAATGGTGCTTTGGGCAATAGTGGTAGTGTAAGCTTTCAGTTTAAGAAAATGGGTGTATTTAAATTAATCCCTGAAGGATTAAATACAGATGATTTAGAATTAGAATTAATTGATTTTGGATTAGAGGAATTAGGTGAAAGTGTAGATGATAATGATAATCCGATTATTATTTTAAGATGTGCATTTTTAGAGTTTGGCAATTTGCAAAAAGCACTTGAGGAAAAAAACATCACACCTATTAGTGCAGAATTAGAATGGATTCCGACCATAACAGTTCCTGTAACAGATGAGCAAGCAGAAGATGTTAGTAAATTAATAGAAAGATTAGAACAAGATGATGACGTAAATAAAGTGTTCCATAATATGGGCTAATTTTACATTTAAATCTATCATTATGAAAAAATACTTTCTTATCCTCGTTAGCTTATTTTTTTTCAATAACCTCTTTGCCCAATTTCCATTAAGAGAAGGAAAAATTCAGCTTAATACAGGAATTGGTTTTGCATCTGCAGGTGTTCCCATTTATGCTGGATTCGACTATGGATTAAAACCTGATCTTACATTAGGAGGTGAAGTTTTCTTTTTAAAAAATGCTTCAGGTATCATCAGCAACATTAATTACCACTTTAATGAATTACTAAATCTTGATAAGCATTTCAATATATATGCAGGTGCAAATCTGGGTTTATTAATTACAAAATCAACAGCCAATACCTCAGGTACTTCGAAATTAAATTTAGGGGGACAATTTGGTAGTAGATACCAACTATCCACCTCCATAGCTTTAAATGTTGAGCTGGGTTTAGGTAACACAATTTCTGATGGAAAAATAGGAATTACCATTAAAATGTAGATTACAACGCTAAAAATTTTATATTTTTTCCCATTTTATCTATTTTGTGAATAAAAACCCAAGAAATTTTATTAGAAATTTGAATATTTCGAACTAATACCTCTATTTTTGCAACCCGAAAAAAAATATGTCAAAACAGAACCTAATTAAACAAGACGGAGTGATACTAGAAGCGTTAAGCAATGCAATGTTTAAAGTAAGGTTAGAAAATGGGCACGAAATTTTGGCAACTATCAGTGGTAAAATGCGTATGCACTATATAAGAATTTTACCTGGTGATAAAGTGGGTGTTGAAATTAGTCCTTACGACTTAACAAGAGGGAGAATAAATTTTAGATATAAATAATTAAGCTAGGCTTAGTTAAAAACAATTTTTATGAAAGTAAGAGCATCAATTAAAAAACGCAGTGCAGACTGCAAAATCGTTAGAAGAAAGGGAGTGCTTTTTGTAGTTAACAAAAAGAATCCTCGTTTTAAACAACGTCAAGGATAATCCTATAACAACTAATAATTAACAAACACAATTATAATAAGGTATGGCTCGTATTGCCGGTATAGATTTACCAAAAAACAAAAGAGGCGAAATTGGATTGACATATATCTATGGTATTGGTCGTTCAACTGCTCAACGTATTCTTGACAAAGCAGGAATTAGTTACGATAAAAAAGTAAATGAGTGGAATGACACTGAGTTAACTAGTATTCGTAATATTATTACTGAAGAAATTAGAGTAGAAGGTGCTTTAAGAAGCGAAACTCAAATGAACATTAAGCGTTTATTAGATATTGCTTGTTATAGAGGCTTACGTCATAGAAAAGGTTTACCTGTTCGTGGACAAAGAACAAAAACGAATTCACGTACACGTAAAGGGAAACGTAAAACAGTTGCTGGTAAAAAGAAAGTAGCTAAGAAATAAGAATTAATACATTAATTCCAAATCTAATACGGGTTTGGAATTTCTGTTTTTATTTATAACAACAAATCGCTGGATAGAGTGTATACTCAGGAGGCGAAAAATTAAGAAGATTACCTAAAAAACAAAACATGGCAAAACCATCAAAAGCACAAAACAGTGCAAAAGCAGCCGCTAAGAAAAGAATTGTAAAAGTAGATGCTGCAGGCGAAGTAAGAATCAGTGCAACTTTCAACAACATCATTATTGCTTTCACTAACAAACAAGGACAAGTTATTTCTTGGAGTAGTGCTGGTAAAATGGGTTTTAGAGGTAGCAAGAAAAACACACCTTATGCTGCTCAAATGGCTGCTTCAGATGCAGCAAAAGTTGCATTAGATGCAGGTGTAAAAAGAGTTGAAGTATTTGTAAAAGGACCAGGATCTGGACGTGAAGGTGCTATAAGAAGCATATCTCAATCAGGTATTGATGTTATATCTATCAAAGATGTTACTCCAATGCCACATAACGGTTGTCGTCCTCCAAAAGCAAGAAGAGTATAGCAAATAATTCAGAATTGTAAATTCATAATTCTGAATTCAAATATTTATTGGTTTTCATTTAATAAAGGTTGCCCGATTTATTTTTTACGATTTTTAACCGATCGACGCAACGAATTCTAAAAAAATCGAAATGAAAAAAACACTATGGCAAGGTACACAGGTCCTAAGACCAAAATCTCTCGTATTTTCGGAGAGCCTATTTTAGGCAATGGAAAATGGTTGACTAAAAACAGCAACCCTCCAGGGCAGCATGGAGCTGCAAGAAAACGTAAACAATTAGGTGAATACGCACTTCAGTTACGTGAAAAACAAAAAGCTAAATACACTTATGGCCTTTTAGAACGTCAATTCCGTAAAACTTTCGGTGAAGCTTCAAAAATGAGTGGTGTAAAAGGTGAAAATCTTATTAAACTACTTGAAGCAAGATTAGACAACACCATTTTTAGAATGGGTTTAGTTGCTAGCAGACCAGAAGCAAGACAATTAGTAAGCCACAAACACATTACTATTAATGGTGAAGTTTGTAATATTCCTTCTTACTCATGTAAGCCAGGAGATATTATAGGTTATGCCCCTAAAAGTGTTGAAAGCAATACTATTCTTGCTAAAGTAAAAGGAAAAAATCCTAAGTTTAGTTGGGTAGATTGGAATGAAAATGAAAAGAAAGGAACTTTTATCACATACCCAGAAAGAGAACATGTTCCAGAAAACATTAAAGAGCAGTTAATTGTTGAGTTGTATTCTAAATAATCCAATTCTAATCATTAACATTTCATCATAACAATTATTCATCATCACTTCATATAAAATTGAAGTAAAAAAGGAAATATAAAATGGCAATTTTAAACTTCCAAAAGCCCGACAAAATTGTTTTACAAAAAGCAAACGACTTTGAAGGATTATTTGAGTTTCGTCCGTTAGAACCAGGATATGGTTTAACAATAGGTAATGCTCTTAGAAGAGTATTATTAAGTAGCCTTGAAGGTTATGCAATTATTGGTGTAAAAATAGAAGGTGTAGACCACGAATTTGCAACCATGAAAGGTATTACCGAAGACGTTACAGAATTAATATTAAATTTAAAACAAGTACGTTTTAAAAAAACAGTTGATACTGATATTCATGCTGAAAAAATTAGTCTTTCTGTAAAAGGAATAACTGAATTAACTGCAGGAAAATTAGGTGAACAAACAGCAAGTTTTACTGTGATGAATCCTGAATTAGTACTTTGTACTATGGACAGCACAGCAAAATTAGACATTGAATTAACAATTGCACGTGGTCGTGGTTATGTTCCTAGTGAAGAGAACAAACCAAAAGATACAGCATTTGGTTATATTGCTATTGATTCTATACACACTCCAATTAAGAATGTAAAATATTCTATTGAGCATTATCGTGTAGAGCAAAAAACAGACTTCGAAAAATTAATTTTAGAAGTGATTACTGATGGAACTATTCATCCTGAAGATGCAGTAAAACAAGCTTCTCGTATTTTGATTCAACACTTAATGATCATCACTGATGAAAACATTACTTTCGATACTAAAGAAGATAAGAAAGAAGATGTAGTAGATGAACAAGTATTACAATTACGTAAAGTATTAAAAACTCCATTAGAAGATTTAGATCTTTCAGTACGTGCATTCAATTGCTTAAAAGCTGCAAAAATTAATAGCTTAAGCGAATTAGTACAATACGAACAAGAAGATTTAATGAAATTCAGAAACTTCGGTCAAAAATCATTGAGCGAAATTGAACAAGTTTTAAACGAAAGAGGTTTAGGATTTGGAATGGATTTAATGAAAATGGGTTTAGATAATATTGATAACTAGTACTAAGATTTTAGTAGCTAGTAGTTAGTATTTTAATAATAATTAATCACGTGTTTAACAACACAACACTTGTAAATCCTGACACGGTACAAGTGCAAAAACTTAAAAGTTATGCGTCACGGAGACAAAATCAACAATTTGGGTAGAAAGAAAGCCCACAGAGAAGCCTTACTAAGCAATCTTGCAATTTCTTTAATCAATCACAAAAGAATCGTTACTACTTTAGCTAAAGCTAAAGCATTACGTACTTATGTTGAACCATTATTGACTAAAACTAAAAAAGCTGATACTAAAGAAGCTATTAGTCATCAACATAGAATTGTGTTTAGTTATTTGCAAAATAAAGAAGCAGTTAAAGAATTATTTACTGTAGTTGCTCCAAAAATTGCTAGCAGACCAGGTGGATATACTAGAATTATTAGATTAGGTATCAGACCAGGTGATAATGCAGAAAAAGCAATGATTGAATTAGTTGACTTTAATGAAATTTATGGTAAGCATATTGTTGCTGCAACTGCAGAAACTGCTGAGCCTGTTAAGAAAACTCGTAGAGCAGGTAAAAAGAAAGCTGATGCAACTGTTGAAGCTACTGAAACAACTGCTACCACAGAAGAAACAAAAACTGAAGAAACTTCAGCTGAATAATAAAAGTTCTTTCTATAAAAAAAGCCCAAACAATTGTTTGGGCTTTTTTATGCTATTTATTTTGTGACTGAGTTTATAATCCTTCATAAACAATTGCAGCACCTTGCCCCACTCCTACACACATAGTTGCTAAACCAAATTTAGCTTGTTTTCTTTTCATTTCATGCAATAAAGTTGTAGAGATTCTTGCACCACTAGCACCTAAAGGATGACCAATGGCAATACTTCCGCCATTAACATTAATCTTACTAGCATCTAGTTCTAAATCTTGAATACAAGCCAAAGATTGTGAAGCAAAAGCCTCATTAAGTTCTATTAAATCAATTTGGTTTTTAGTTAAACCGGCTCTTTGTAATGCCTTTTGAGTGGCTGGTACTGGTCCAATTCCCATAATTGCAGGATCTACACCTGCAATGGACATACTTACAATACGAGCCATGGGTTTTAAATTGAACAATTTTACTGCTTCTTCACTTGCTAATAGTAATGCTGAAGCACCATCATTTATACCACTGCTATTTCCAGCAGTTACAGTTCCATCTTTTATGAAAGCTGGTTTTAAAGTTGCTAGTTTTTCAATTGATGTTTTACGTGGATGCTCATCTTCATTAAATTGTATCGAACATTTACTTTCAATGATTTCAACAGGAACAATTTCTTCTTTCCATTTATTAGCAGTTACTGCTTTAAAATATTTATCCTGACTTTGAGCAGCAAATTCATCTTGAGCTTCACGAGAAATATTCCATTGCTTAGCCACATTTTCAGCAGTTTCGCCCATTGCAAATGGATGATGCAATTCACTTAATTTTTTATTGATGAAACGCCAGCCCATTGTGGTATCATAAGTTTCTACTTTTCTACCAAAGGCTTCATCGGCTTTACTTGTTACAAAAGGTGCACGACTCATACTTTCTACTCCACCAGCAATATAAAACATGCCTTCATTACACATAATGGATCTTGCAGCATCCATTATACTTTGTAAGCCACTTGCACATAATCTGTTTACAGTATTACCTCCAACTGTTATTGGCAAACCTGCTAATAAAGCAGCCATTCTGGCTACATTTCTATTATCTTCTCCTGCTTGGTTTGCTGCACCTGCAATAACATCTTCAATTAGATTTACATCAATTGTGGGGTTTCTTTCTATCAATGATTTGATGACATGTGCTAATAAATCATCTGGTCTTGTCTTTGCTAATTTTCCTCCATATTTTCCAATAGGAGTTCTTACTGCATCAATTACATAACAAGGTTTCATATATAATTATGAATTATAAATTAAGAATTATGAATAATGTTTAAATAAATAAATCTTGATACAATTTTGCACCTGGCACTACACTATATTTTTCTAAATCTGTAATCCCTTCTTTTGCCAATACTTCTTCATCAATAAAAGTGTTTCCAGAATAAGTCAATCTTTCTTTAGTAACAATATACAAAACAGCATCAGCAAGAATATCCGGAGTTCTACTCATATTGGCTAACATTTCACCACCTAATAAATTTCTTACAGCAGCTGTATCAATGGTGGTTTTAGGCCATAAAGCATTGCTAGAAATTCCATCATTTTTAAATTCTTCTGCCCAACCTATTGCCATCATACTCATGCAAAATTTACTCATGGTATAAGCAACATGTGGCCCCAACCACCTTGGCACCATGTTAATAGGAGGAGATAATGTAATGATGTGAGCATTACTACTTTTCTTAAGATGAGGAAGACAAGCTTGTGCCACTAAAAAAGTGCCTCTAACATTTATATCATGAATTAAATCGAATCTTTTAGATTCTGTTCTTAATGTATCGGTTAATTGAATTGCAGAAGCATTATTGATTAAAATATCAATTCCACCAAAGGTTTCAACAGTTTTTTCGACTGCAGCTTTTATTTGTTCTTCATTTCTAATATCAACTTGAACAGCAAGTGCTTTACTACCTAAAGCTTCAATTTCTTTTGCAACAGAAAATATTGTTCCCCCAAGTTTTGGATTTTCTTCAATACTTTTTGCAGCAATAACAATATTTGCACCTTGTTCAGCTAGTTTTAAAGCAATAGCTCTACCAATTCCTCTACTTCCTCCTGTAATAAAAACAGTTTTGTTTTGTAACATATTATTGATTTTTTTTATTGAAACCATTGAAAGATATCAGTGGAAGTTAGCTTTTCTTTTTCTTTTGCCTGTAAATCTTTTATAATTTTCCCTTGATGCATTTGAATGATTCTATTGCCAAATGTAGTGGCTTCTTTTAAATTATGTGTAACCAGAATGGCTGTAAGCTGTAATTTGGAAATTAAATGATTTGCTGTATCCATTACAATGTTTGCACTTTTAGGGTCTAATGCTGCAGTTGGTTCATCTAATAGGAAAATAGACGACTCATCAAATACACTCATCAATAATGTGATGGCTTGTCGTTGCCCACCAGATAAACTTCCCACAGGTTGATGAATTTTATTTTCTAAACCCATTTTTAAGGTAGCTAAATGTTCTTTAACTTTTGCTACAAACTCATGATTAATTCCAACCTTTATATTTTTAGATTGTGTTCTGATGGCTGCTAATCTAAAATTATCTAATATAGATAAGTCTGGAGCTGTTCCTACCAAAGGGTTTTGAAAGATTCGTGATATCCATTGTGTTCTTTGATAATCTTTTAATGCAGTAACATCTTTATCTTTATTAAAAATTATTACACCAGAATCAACAAGAATATTTCCTGCAATACAATTTAATAAAGTAGATTTTCCACTTCCATTAGAACCTACAACAACTAGAAATTCTTTGGGGTTAATTGATAATGAAAGCTGTTGAATAGCATTATTTTCAGTGGCCTGACCCTTGTTAAAAGTTTTATTAATGCTATTGATTTGAATCATGTATTAAGCAATTTTTCTGAATCGTGTAATGCCTACAATTAATAATACAAAACTTGCTGTAATTAGTTTTAATAAATTTGGATTTACACCAATAGATAATGTAAATGCTAAAACTAATTGAAATAATATACTACTTACAACAACTAAAATAATTTGCCAAACAATTGAGTTGAGTTGTAATAATTTTTGTAAAGCGTCTGCAATTAATACTGAACCTAAGCCTGTAATTACAATTCCAATACCCATATTAATATCAGCAAAAGCTTGGTATTGTGCTACTAAAAATCCAGAAAAAGCTGTTAATGCATTGGCAATTGCTAAGCCATAAATTTTCATTTTATCATCATCAACACCAAAAGCTCTAACCATTTTTGCATTGTTTCCTGTTGCTCTCATGGCTATTCCAAAATCTGTTTTTAATAAATAGGTTAGCAGTATAATTAAAATTAAAATTACACTTAATACCAGCACAAGATTATTATAAATTTGATTTTCAAATATTGAAATTGAAAAAATATTCTTCGTATTGATTAAGGGTTGATTTGATCTTCCTAAAATGATTAAGTTAATAGAATACAATGCAGTCATAGTAAGTATTCCAGCCAATAGTGCATCTATTTTGAATTTAGTATGAATGAAAGCAGTAATACTACCAGCAACAGCACCAACAAAAAAAACAATAGGAATTATAAAAAAGAATGAAACATTATTCAATAATAAAATAGAAGTAATTACTGCTCCTAAAGTATAACTGCCATCTGTAGTTATATCTGGAATATTGAAGATTTTCATGCTCATGTAAATACCCAAACCCATTACAGATAAGCACAAACCCAGAATAATTGCAGTGATAAAAAAATCCATAAAATGATTTATCACAAGAATATGTTAGTTGATGTTATACATCAATCTTAGCATACTTTGCATGTGTTTCAATAAACTCTCTTCGAGGAGGTACATCATCACCCATCAACATACTAAACACTCTATCGGCTTCAGCTGCACTTTCAATAGTAATTTGTTTTAAAGTTCTACGTGCAGGATCCATAGTAGTTTCCCATAGTTGATCAGCATTCATTTCACCTAAACCTTTATAACGTTGTAAGGTAACACTCTCTTCTTTACCCCCACCAAGTTTTTCAACTAAAGCAACTCTTTGTTCTTCGTTATAGGCATACTCTGCTTCTTTACCTTTTTTAACCAAATACAATGGTGGTTGGGCTAAATACACATAACCTTGTTCAACCATTTCTTTCATATATCTAAAGATAAATGTTAGAATTAAAGTTGCGATATGAGATCCATCAACATCGGCATCAGTCATAATAATTAGCTTATGATAGCGAAGTTTAGTTAAGTTTAAAGCTTTGGGATCTTCCTCTGTACCAACAGTTACTCCTAACGCAGTATACATATTTCTGATTTCTTCATTCTCATAAATCTTATGTTCCATTGCTTTTTCAACATTCAAAATTTTACCACGCAATGGAAGAATAGCTTGAAAATTTCTATCTCTACCTTGTTTAGCTGTACCACCTGCTGAATCACCCTCTACTAGATACAATTCACATTTTTCAGCATCTCTTTCACTACAATCTGCCAATTTACCTGGCAATCCACCACCACTTAAAACAGTTTTACGCTGAACAAGTTCTCTTGCTTTTTTTGCAGCCACACGTGCTTGTGCTGCTAAAATAATTTTAGAAATTACATTTCTACTTTCCTTTGGATTTTCTTCTAAATAAGCTTGTAATGCACGACCAACAGCTGTTTGAACAGTTCCAGCCACATCGCTATTGCCCAATTTAGTTTTAGTTTGTCCTTCAAATTGAGGTTCAGGAACTTTAACAGAAATAATGGCACTTAACCCCTCTCTAAAATCATCTCCCTCTACTTCTACTTTTGCTTTTTCAAATAAACCTTCTTTATCGCCATAAGATTTAAATACACGTGTCAGAGCTGTTCTAAAGCCTGTAACGTGAGTTCCACCTTCTATGGTGTTAATATTATTTACATAAGAAAAAATATGCTCTTTAAAGTCGTTATTGTAAGTCATTGCCACTTCAACTGCAACATTGCTTGCAGCATCATGACCTTCAAAATACAAAGTATTAGTGATTAATGGAGTTCTGTTACTTGCTTTATCAAGCATTTCTACAAATTCTACAATACCACCTTCACTATAAAAGTTTTTAGTGTAAGTAGTTCCATCTTCATTAATCTCTCTTAGATCATTAATAATAATATTAATTTTCCTGTTCAGATAAGCTAGCTCACGTAAACGACTTTCTAATATTTCTCTGTTATAAACTAATGTTTGAAAAATTGTTCCATCTGGCCAAAAGTGAACGGTAGTACCCTTTCTATCACTTGTACCTATTTCTCTAACTGCATATTTTGGAACACCTCTTTCATACTCTTGCTCAAATATTTTTCCTTCTCTTTCTACTTTAACATGCAACTTAGAACTTAAAGCATTTACACAACTTACACCAACACCATGTAAACCACCTGATACTTTATAGGTGTCTTTATCAAATTTACCACCAGCATGTAACACAGTCATTACAACTTCAAGTGCACTTCTTTTTTCTTTAGTGTGCATGGCAGTAGGAATACCTCTACCATCATCAACAACACTTATAGAATTGTCCTCATGTATGGTTACAACAATGTTTTTACAGTAACCTGCTAAGGCTTCATCAATAGAATTATCAACAACCTCATATACTAAATGATGTAATCCCTTAGACCCAATATCTCCAATATACATGGCGGGTCTTTTTCTAACGGCTTCTAAGCCTTCTAAAACCTGAATACTATCGGCTCCGTAATTTTTATTTTGTGCTTCGTTAATTATCTTTTGTTCTTCGCTCATAATAGCTATTATACTTGAATTTGAATGTTATTGAGATAGTGGCGAAGATAAGGGAACAATGGCTGTAAAAGAGACTAAAAAGGGCTTATTTATACACAAAAAAATTCCTACAAAATTGTAGGAATTTTTAAAAAGATTTTTATTAAAACTAAGCTTCTGAATCTTCAGATTTAGTAGCTTTTTTAGTGCTTTTTTTTGCTGCTTTTTTTGGAGCTTTTTCCTCTGTTACAACTGTTTCTTTTGCTGCTGGTGCAACATGTTTACTTACAGTTTTCTTTGGTCTGCTCTTGCCAAAAGAACCTTGAAATCTTTTTCCTTTAGCTGTTTTTTTATCCCCTCTTCCCATTTGATGTATTTTAATTGTGATTGTTGGTTGCGAAAATAAAAAAATCCTTCCGATTTCAAGAAGGATTTTTTTAAAGTTTTTTGAATTGCTTAGATTTTAGAGCTTAATTCTTTACCTGCTTTAAACTTAGCCACTTTTTTAGCTTTGATTTTGATTGTAGCACCAGTTTGTGGGTTACGACCAGTACGAGCAGCTCTTTTAGAAACTGAGAAAGTACCAAAACCTACTAAGGTTAATTTACCACCAGCTTTTAAAGTTTTTTGTACAGCATTAGTAAAAGAATCGATAGCAGCGTTAGCTTGAGTTTTTGTTAAACCTGCATCATCAGCAATTTTTGCAATTAATTCAGCTTTGTTCATACGTGATTTTTTTATTAGTTAATTAACAATGACAAATATATATGCTTTAACATATTTACAAATTAAATTTAAACAACAAAAATGAAATAAAATTAATGAAAGCCTTATTCAACAAGGTTTACATTATAAAATTGAAGTTGTAATTTACTTACAAAATCAAACTTAATCTTCCGAAACCCTTATCTACAAAGCATTTGGGAAATATAAGACCTGAAACTTAAGCTATCAAAGGATTTGAGTTAGTTGTAGTATAATTTGGATGAATGGCGAACAGAAAATCTTTCCACAGTTAATGCACAATTTTCATTAAGGATCTAAAACCTATCATTTTATCACCAAAAAGTTGTATACCATCGAGCCTTAATTTAGGAGCATACATTTCAATATATTGATTGTATTGTGCTTTAGAATCGCAATAATATTGAATGGCATAAGTTGGACCTTCTTCTTCATCAATATCCATTAACCGAACCATTTGATATTTTGTAAAACAACCTGTTGCCATAACATCTGCAAGATGTTTTTCTTGCATCCATTTCACCCAATCTTCATGAATACTCCATTGCAATTTTATGGTAACATTATAAATAAACATATCGTTTAAAGTTTTTCAATAAGAGGTTGTAAATCGTCAAAGTCAACTGTAATTTGTTGGCCCGATTTTAAATTTTTTAATAGAAATTTTCCTTCTGCCAATTCTTTACTGCCTAAGATAGCCACATTCGGAATTCCCTTTTTTTCTGCATACTTAAACTGCTTATCGAATTTTGCATTTTCTAAAAATAGCTCTCCACCTATTCCCATATCTCTTAATTGTTGCAGTATATAAAATGCTTTGCTGCTTTCTTGTTCGCCTAAATTAAAGAAAAGCACTTTTGTAGCTGTTTGAATATTATCGGGAAACAATTTCAACTCTTCCATTACATCATAAATTCTATCAACACCAAAACTAATGCCTACGCCAGGTATATTTGGCACACCAAATAAGCTGGTTAAATCATCATACCTTCCTCCACCACCAATACTTCCCATTTGTACATAAGATGCTTTAATTTCGAAAATTATTCCTGTATAATAATTTAAACCTCGAGCTAAAGTGAAATCTATTTTAACGTTTGCATGAGACTGATAATCTAAAATATAATCAATATCACTTATCCCTTCTTTACCAGTTTTATTATCACCAAATAAAGCATTGAGCTGTTTTAATTTTTCGGCATTGCTGCCTTCAATTAATAAATAATTTTCTATAATACTTATTTGTGGTTTTAATAAACCTCTTTCCTCTAACTCTTCTTTTACTTTACTTAAACCAATTTTATCTAATTTATCAATTGCTGTTGTGATGTGAATCATTTTTTCTGAATCACCAACAACTTCGGCTAAGGCTTGTAAAATTTTTCGGCTATTAATTTTTATCTCAACATCAATATTTAATTTTCTGAAAACAGAAGCATAAATATTAATTAATTCAACTTCATTTATTAAACTTTTACTTCCAACAACATCTGCATCGCATTGATAGAACTCTCTATATCTACCACGTTGAGGCCTATCTGCACGCCAAACAGGTTGAATTTGATATCTTTTAAAAGGAAAAGTTAGTTTACCATGATTCATGGCAACATATCTTGCAAAAGGAATGGTTAAATCGTACCGAAGTGCTCTCTCTGTAATTGTTGTTACATTTTTGCCTGCTAATACTTTTTCAAAGTCTTGTTTGGCTTTTTCTTTTTTTGAATCATGATCTAATCCATTATTCAAAATTTTAAAAATTAGTTTATCCCCTTCATCACCATATTTACCCATGAGTGTATCTAAATTCTCCATGGTAGGTGTTTCTAAGGGTTCGTAGCCGTATAATTCAAAAACAGTTTTTATACTATTAAAGATGAAATTTCTTTTTCGAATGATTTCTGCATTAAAATCTCTTGTTCCCTGAGGTATTGACGGTTTAGACATATTGCTTGAATAGGTACAAAAGTAAAGTGTATTTTATTAAATCACTTTTTGAATCATATTGAAAATAGGAAAAAGTAAAACCAATTAGAAGTATAACCACTGAATTAGCATATTTGGCATAATTCCAAATAATATAATCAATGCAGCCATAAAGATTAAACCTAATTGAAAGCCTTTATGAACAGTTCTAACTTCTGGTTCTCCAGTTTTAAAGTACATGGCTTGTATTACTCTAAAGTAATAATAAACACTAACTGCAGCAAAAAGTACTGCAATGATTACTATAAAGAATGCACTATGAGCTTTAATTGCTGATACCAACATATAGTACTTTGCAAAAAAGCCAACAGTTAATGGAATACCAGCTAAAGATAAAAGAAATACTGTGTTTGTTGCTGCAAGAATAGGATGAGACTTTCCTAGTCCATTGTAACCATCAAAAGTGTAGTCCTTCATTTTAATTAAAATACTAAACACACCAATAGTGGCTAAGCAATAAGCCAAACTATATAATAAAATACCTTCTGTAGATACATCGTTATTACTGTATAAAGCAAACAACATAAACCCAGCCTGAGCAATACTACTGTAAGCTAACATTCGCTTTACACTTTGCTGAAAAACTGCTGTAATATTTCCGATTAATAGAGTTGCAATAATAACTAGTGGCAATAATAATTTCCAAGAAGATTGTAATTGAACATATCTTCCTTCGAATAATTTAATAAAAGCAATAAAGCCTGCTGCTTTAACTATGGTTGACATAAAAGATGTAAACACAGCTGGCGATCCATCGTAAACATCTGGAGTCCAAAAATGAAAAGGAGCAGCACTCACTTTAAATAACATGGATGCAAAAATGAATAATAAACCTAATGGCAATAAAATACCAAAATTAGAAGGTGGTGCAGCTGTTGCAGGAACCTCGTAAAACACATTAAAATTACCAGCAACACCATAAATTAAAGCTATACCCATTAACATGATACCAGTTGAAAAAGCACCCATAAATAAATACTTTAATGAGGCTTCATTACTTTTTAAATTCTTTTTATCGGTACCAGCTAAAATGTATAAAGGAATAGTCATAATTTCTACCCCTAGAAAAAGCATTAATAAATTATTGTATGCAGATAAAATAGAAACACCACACAACACAAAAAAGATTAATGCAAAATACTCAGCAGCATAATTACCTACTTCAACAATATCTCTGCCAGAAAGTAAAAAATACATGAGTGTTGAGAAAATAATAATTGAGTTAAAGAACATGCCAAATTTTGTAAAAGCTAACATACCCTTTGTATCCACTTCAATATTAAATAATCCATAAGTGCCCAATATGTTAGCTAATAATAAAATTATTAAACCAACTATAGCAATATTTTTAATAGTTTGCTTGTTAGTAGTAAAAATTCCACTAAACATCATTAGTACACCTAATAAACCAGAAACAATAATTGTATTCATATTTCTAAACGTTTACTTTAAATTCATGTATTGAACTTAAAGAAAAATGAACTATTTTTTTTTTTTGACCAATCACCTTTTCTACTATCAAAACCAGTTGCGTCGCACTCTTCAACTACATATCATTATTGACCAATTAAATTCAATAATGGCATTGGATAAACTCCTAAAATTAAAATCAACAACACAATAATGATTAAAACAAATTTTACATTCCAGCTAATATCAACAGCATGCTCAGTAATGCTTACAGTATTACCATAAAACATTTTTTGAACCATATTTAAAGTATATACTGCAGCCAAAATTATACTTACACCTGCAATAGCTGCCATCCAAATATTGTATTGAAATAAGCCACTGAACATTAAAAATTCACCTACAAAAGCATTGGTTAGTGGTAAAGCGATATTTGCCAAAGCAATAATCACAAACAATATAGTAAGGGTTGGTGCTTTCTGAGCAATTCCACCAAGTTCACTAAACTTTCTGGTGCCAAATTGTTTTTCTATTACTTCAGCAACAATCCATAATCCAATTACATTAATACCATGATTAAACATTTGAACCAAAGCACCGTTCATGCCCATTTCTGTATTACTGAAAATTGCAGCACACATTAAACCAATATGAGCAATGGATGAGTATGCTACTAAACGTTTAATATCATCTTGTTTAATGGCAATTAAAGAAGCATATAGTATACCAATTACAGATAGTATAATTACAAAATTAGCATGACTATTCACTGCATCTGGAACTATAGGAATTAACCAACGAAGCACAGCATAAATTCCCATTTTAACCATTACACCACTTAATACCATAGTTACTGGTGTTGGAGCTTGTTCATATGCATCGGGTTGCCAAGTATGAAAAGGAAATATGGGCATTTTTATAGCAAAAGCAATAAACAGTGAAGCAAATACCCAAACTTGTTGGTGTAAGGATAATTTGAGTTGATAAAAATCTTGTAAAGCAAATGAATGCGTTCCAGCTGTTTGAAGGTACAAATAAATAATTCCAACAAGCATTAATAAAGAGCCAACAAAAGTGTATATGAAAAACTTAAAAGTAACTTGAATTCTTTTTTCTCCTCCCCAAATAGAACATAAAAAATAAGCCGGTATTAAAGCTAATTCCCAAAAGAAATAAAATAATAATGCATCACTAGCTAAGAACACACCCATTATACCTACTTGCATTAATAACATTAATGCCCAAAAATTTGATGATTTATTATAATCACCTTGTTTAACAGATAATATAATTAATGGAAGAGATAGTGCATTTAATAAACAAAGCATTTTACTTAAACCATCTAGCTGTAAAGAAAAACTACTTCCTAAAGAACTAATCCAAGGTGTTGAATAAGATATTTCAATTGTGCTAAAAAGTGTTGCTATTGCAACCAATAAGGTTGCTATAGAAGTCAATAGGGCATTATTCTTTGCTAACTTTTCATCTTTAATAAAGAAAGTAGTTAGAGCACCAAAAAAAGGAATTAATAATAATAAATATGACAACATTATTTCTTCTATAAATTTTTAAAACAAATTTGAAATGAACTTATAAATATATCCATCATTAATCCAAATTAAAACCATTAATACAAAAGCCAATACCATGAATAATATATAAGTACCTACTTGTCCACTTTGTAATAATCTTATTTGACGAGAACCATATAATACAAATTTTCCAACAGCATTTACAGCACCATCAATTCCACTTTTTTCTATTACATTTTTAAAGAATGAAGCTAAACTGTTTAATGGATTAACAATTACCTTATCGTACAACTCATCAACATACCATTTATTAGATAAAACTTTACCTATTCCTTCTGCATCATTCAATTCAGGTTTTTTGCTGAATTTATTTACTGCAAATAATATAGCTATTGTTGCAATAGTTACAGAAATTCCCATCAACATCCATTCTGTAGCATGAGGTATATGATGAGTTTTTTCGCTTACTAAAACAGAAGATAAAAAATGATGCAATTGATGATTACCTCCTAAAATTTCAGGCACACCAACCAACCCTCCAACAACACTTAATATTGCCAATACAATTAAAGGTATGGTCATTGATTTTGGAGATTCATGAATATGGCTAGCTTTTTCTGCTGTACCTCTATAAGTACCTAAGAAAGTTGTAGCATAAAGTCTGAACATGTAGAATGCAGTCATAGCAGCACCTACAACACCTAATACCCAATAAATAGGATGATGAGCATATGCTGCAGCAAGAATTTCATCTTTAGAAAAGAATCCACTAAATGGAGGAATACCAGCAATGGCAATACAACCTAATAAAAATGTAAGATGAGTGATAGGAAGTTTTTTCTTCAATCCACCCATATTTCTAATATCTTGTTCATGGTGCAATGCATGAATAACAGAACCAGCACCTAAGAATAATAATGCTTTAAAAAAGGCATGAGTCATTACATGAAACACAGCACCAGTATAAGCTCCAACTCCTAAGCCTAAAAACATATACCCAAGTTGACTAACTGTTGAATAAGCTAATACTTTTTTAATATCGTTTTGCTTAATAGCTATAGTTGCACTAAACAATGCAGTTGCCAAACCAACAATTGCCACAACATGCATTGTAAACTCACTCATGTTGTACAACACATTACTACGAGCAATCATATATATACCTGCAGTAACCATTGTTGCAGCATGTATTAATGCTGAAACAGGAGTTGGACCAGCCATTGCATCGGGCAACCAAGTATATAAAGGAATTTGAGCAGATTTACCCATAGCTCCTACAAACAATAACATAGTGATTGCAGTTACATCGAAAGTTGATAATTGATTTGCTGCAGCAAACACTTCTGTATAACTAACGGTTCCTAATTTATTCACTAACCAAAACACTGCAAGTAAAAACCCTAAATCGCCAATACGATTCATGATGAATGCTTTTTTTGCAGCGTAATTGTAATTATCGTTTTTAAACCAATATCCAATAAGTAAATAAGAGCATAGACCTACGCCTTCCCAACCAATAAACATAATTACATAGTTGGCTCCTAAAACCAAGAGCAACATTGAAAAAACAAATAAATTAAGGTATGCAAAGTATCGAGCAAAATGATCAGAAGTTTCTTCATGCATATAAGCTGAAGAGTACACATGAATTAGAAATCCCACTCCAGTAATGATTAATAAAAATAAAGAAGATAATTGATCTACTTGAAAAGCAAAATCAATTTTAAAACTTCCAGATTGTATAAATGTAAATAATGAAGGAACATCAATTGCTTCATGATTCTTCACTTGTAAAAACAAAACAATACTAATGATAAAGGAAAGCAGTATAGATCCACATCCAACAATTGTGGTTGCAGTTTTAGAGAGTGATTTTCTTCCTAAACCATTAATCAAAAATCCAATTAAAGGCAATAAAGGAATTAAGTAAACTAAAGTATTCATAATATATCAATTCTGAATTATGAGTTATGAATTAAGAATAGAAAAAATATCATTCATAATTCTTCATTCATAATTCTCAAGCTAGTTTTTAAGTCTATTTAAAAAGTTTATATCTACACTATGTGTGTTTCTATATAACATAACAATAATTGCCAATCCAACACTCACTTCAGCAGCTGCAACAACCATAATAAAAAAAACAAAAAGTTGAGCATCAGTACCAACTGTAGAAGCTTTATTTACAGCATAAACACCTGCATGATGCATTTTGCTAAATGCTACCAAAAGTAAATTCACAGCATTCAACATTAATTCAACACACATAAAAACAATGATGGCATTTCTACGAACCAAAACTCCTATTACACCAATGGTGAATAAAGTAAATGCTAATATTAAATAATAACTTATTGGCATAATTCAATTACTGATTTTCAATTTTAGAATCTTTCTTACCTATTACAACTGCACCAACCATTGCACTTAAGAACAAAACACTACTAATTTCAAATGGCACTACATAATCTTTGAATAAAACTTTTCCTAAGTTTTGTATTAATCCAATATCTCCACCACTCATTAATGTTTCTTTAGTATTAATTTCATTGGCTTGCATTACCAAAGAAATCAGTATCATCAATAAACATCCACCAGAAATAACACCAATCATTTTTGTCCATAAACTTTTTTGAGGATCAGACTCTTTATTTACATTCATCATCATCACCACAAATAAAAACAATACCATAATTGCTCCAGCATATACAATTAAATTAACTATTGCAAGAAATTGTGCATTGAGCATGATATAATGACCACTAATGGCAAAGAATACAACTATTAACCACAATACACTATAAATAGGATTTTTACTTATCAATACCATAATAGCACCAAAAACAGCCAAGGCACTTAAAAACCAAAACATTATTTGTATTAAATTCATTTTTTTCTATTCGTTAATTTGATAATTCGATAATTGGTCAATTCAATTGACACATTGTCGAATTGTCTAATTGATTAATTTCCTCTTGCTTTTTCAAATGCTTCTTTTTCAGTAACAGGATTTGGAATTAGCAAGTCTGGTTTTCCATAAATAAATCCTTTTCTGGTATAGTTTGATGGAGCAAAAGTTTCACTTAAATAAATAGCATCTTTAGGACAAGCATCTTCACATAAACCACAAAAAATGCAACGCAACATATTTATTTCATATTTGGCTGCATATTTTTCTTCTTTGTATAAATGCTCTTCACCTGGTAATCTTTCTGCAGCTTCCATAGTTATGGCTTCTGCAGGACAAGCCACTGCACATAACCCACAAGCTGTACATCTTTCTCTACCTTCTTCATCTCTGTTTAATACATGTAAACCTCTAAATACAGGACTAAAAGTTCTCTTTTGTTCAGGATATCTAATCGTAGGGTTTTTAGTAAACATGTGCATGAATGTAATGAACATACCTTTAATGATATTCCAGAGATAAATTCTCTCCAGAAAAGTCATTGGGCTTCTATCAACCTGTTTTACTCTATTTGTTAATGCCTGCATTTTTAATTATTTGCAAATATATTTTTTGTTAAACACTATTCCATGATAAATCATGAATAGTTAAATTTTGTTACCTGCTTTTGTGCTTCTATCATCTTCAATTGTCACGAACTTTCGGGACAATTTTCAATTAAATATCATTACTCAACTTCTTTTTTATGAAACCATGTTGGCTTAAATCTGTAAGCAACATTTATTAAACCCCAACTTAAAAAAATTACTAAAGCTAGTATTAACAAAATATTGCCCACTTCACTTTTATCGAAGTTGTATCTATCTCTTAATCTCACAAAAACTCTTATAACCATTATCAATATAAAACCCCAATAAAGCCAATTGTTCAATTGCTTCCATTTTTGTTCAACGTTATCATCTACACTTAATTTATTCCTCATTATTTTCATTTTTTCTCAAACCATATTGGTTTTAACCAATGAATGAAATTTAATATTAAAAAACTGCATAATAGTATAACAACAATCCATTGAGTTACTAATTGAAAATCACTTACAACATTATTTGGTTTATCTCTAGTTTTAACTAAAAAGTGTAAAATCCAAATAATAAGTCCAAGAACTTTTAAGGTTTCACTAATCCATTTCCAAGTTTCAGTAGCCTTTTCATTATTATTAATCCAAAAAGCCATTGTTCAAATATTAAAAATGCCAACCATTTGTTTTTAATAAAATCAATGCACCAGTAACAATTAAATTAAATAGTGCTAAAGGAATTAAAGTCTTCCAACCTAAATTCATCAATTGATCGTATCTAAATCTTGGTATCGTCCATCTAATCCACATGAATACAAAAATGAACATTACAATTTTAGTAAGTAATACCCCAACTTGTATTAATGCAGCCCAATTGCCAATGCTTGCATACACATCAGCATCATTTACAAAAGGAATATCATATCCACCAAAATAAAGAGAAGCCATCACTGCACTACTCATTATCATATTAATATACTCAGCAAACAAATAAAAACCAAGTTTCATACTTGAATATTCTTGATGGTATCCAAAGTTTAATTCATTTTCAGCTTCTGGCAAATCAAAGGGTGTTCTGTTACATTCTGCTAAAGCACAAATAAAGAATAATAAGAAACCTAATGGTTGATATACTACATTCCACCAATTGCCTTGTTGTTGTTTTACAATTCCACCTAAACTTAAATCTCCAGTCATGAATAATAAAGCCAATAAACTTAAACCCATAGCCAATTCATAGCTGATAGCTTGACTAGCTGCACGTAATGCAGCCATTAAAGAAAATTTATTATTACTTGCCCAACCACCAATCATAATTCCATAAACACCTAAACTTACAACTGCAAAAATGTATAGTACACCAATATTTACATCTGCTATTTGAATAGGAAATTGATGACCATTAATTTCAATACTTCCTGCCCAAGGAATAACAGCACAAGTCATTAAAGCAGCTACCATAGCTAATCCTGGTCCAAGTATGAATAACCATTTATTAGCAGCAGTTGGAATTATTTCTTCTTTAGTGAACATTTTAACCCCATCTGCTAAAGGTTGCAATAAGCCAAAAGGTCCAGCACGATTGGGGCCTGGTCTGTCTTGCAAAATAGCAGCCACTTTTCTTTCGGCAAAAGTGGTGTATAAAGCAATGCCTAAACTTGCCAAAATAATCACTACGATTAAAACAAATTTTTCTAATAATAACAACCAATCTAACGATAGCAAGTACATGTTTAATTTTTATTTTTAAAGTCAGATGAATGAGCTGGTCTATTAAAACTACTCAGTTCTATTTCTGGTTTATTTACTTCACTTTCATCATGAATATCCATAAGTAATTTAGGATCTCGACCCTTCATTACTGCATTAAAGGTTTCTGGTGGTTTAACCACATTAACATAATGACCTTGTGAAATTACAGATTGTCTACTCACCATACTTGGACCTTCAATTACCCAATCAGAAGTTTTCTTTTTTTCGAATCGGCAAGTATTACAAATCCAACCTGTTTTTCCGTTTGATGCTTCTTTAACTTCTCCCCATTCATCTTTTCTTGCTGTAACTCTATACACTTCATCTCCTCTCATCCAAAGTTGTGTTTCTCCACAACACTTGTCACAATCTCTATGTGCATCTACAGGTTTTGTAAACCACACCCTATTTTTAAAACGAAATGTTTTATCTGTTAAAGCTCCTACTGGACAAACATCAATAACATTTCCTATAAAATCATTTTTAAGATTCTTTTGAATCATGGTAGCAATTTGTGCATGATCGCCTCTATCTAAAATACCATGCTCTCTTTTTTCTGTAAGCTGATCTGCTACAAATACACAACGGTAGCAAAGAATGCATCTTGTCATGTGTAACTGAATGTATTCGCCTAGGTCTACTTTTTCAAAAGTTCTTCTTTTAAATTCATAACGTGTAGAAACTTCTCCATGTCCATAACTTAAATCTTGTAAATCGCATTCGCCTGCCTGATCGCAAATTGGACAATCTAAAGGATGATTAATAAGAAGAAATTCTACCACTCCATTACGTGCATCAATAACTCTTTCGGAAGTTATATTTTTTACTTCCATTCCATCCATAACAGTTGTTCTACAACTTGCCATAAGTTTGGGCATTGGTCGAGGGTCTTTTTCAGAACCTTTAGCTACTTCTACCAAGCAAGTTCTGCACTTACCACCACTATCTTTCAATTTGCTATAGTAACACATTGCAGGAGGAGTAACATCTCCACCAATTTGACGAGCTGCATTAAGTATTGTAGTACCTGCTGGTACTTCAATGGTAATGTTGTCGATTGTTATTTTTAATAAATCACTCATTTTATTTTTTCACGCCACGTGGCAACGATAAGCAACGAACGCAACGATATTTTTTACAAACCATTTACAATTCTATGAATTCCATCTTTTAATAAAACTGTATTAAAATTGATTAATAAACCAAGCTTAATATTTGTTAGTTTTAAATAAGTTTGAATTTGTTTATAATGCACTTCTGCTAAACTTTCTAAACTTTTGAACTCAACTAATAACTTATTCTCTATAATCACATCAGCTCTAAAACCTGCTTCTAATTTAACAGTTTCATGGACTAATGGAATTGGTTTTTGTCGTTCAAAAAATATATTTACTTTTTCAAACTCATAACAAAAAATTTCTTCATAAACACTTTCAAATAACCCCGGTCCATACAATCGATGTATTTTAAAACAAACATCTAAAACCAATTTCGATAACTCATTTTCTCTTTTTTCCATAAATAAATTCTTTGCGAACTTTGCTTCTTTTGCATCGTTGCGTGAACTTATACACTAACCGGTACATGAATTTCATCTGCATAGTGTGCTAATCCAAAGTTTCTGATTTGTGCTTCCTCAGGATTAGTAATATGCCATTCAAATTCATCTCTAAAATGTCTGATAGCTGCTGCAACAGGCCATGCTGCTGCTTCACCTAAAGGACAAATTGTATTTCCATCAATCTTTCTTTGTACATCCCATAACAAGTCAATATCACTCATTTTTGCTTTTCCATATTCCATGTTCATCAAAATCTTTTCCATCCAACCTGTTCCTTCTCTACATGGTGAACATTGTCCACAACTTTCATGGCGATAAAATCTTGCAAGAGTCAATGTGTGTTTAACAATACACTGGTCTTCATCTAACACAATAAATCCTCCACTACCCATCATACTACCAGTTATAAAGCCTCCATCTGATAAACTTTCATAATTCATTAATCGAGTTTCGCCTTTGGCAGTTTTTAATAAAAGATTTGCAGGAAGAATAGGAACTGATGACCCTCCTGGAATACAAGCTTTTAATTTTTTACCATTAGCTATTCCTCCACAATATTCATCACTATAAATAAATTCTTCTACACTAATTGTCATATCTATTTCATACACTCCTGGTTTATTGATATTACCACATGCAGAAATTAATTTTGTTCCTGTACTTCTTCCAACACCAATTTTCGAATAGGCTTCTCCTCCATTATTAATAATAGGTACAACAGCAGCAATAGTTTCTACATTATTTACTACAGTTGGACGTTGCCATAAACCTTGTACTGCAGGAAATGGAGGCTTAATTCTTGGATTTCCTCTCTTTCCTTCAAGACTTTCAATCAATGCAGTTTCTTCTCCACAGATATAAGCACCTGCACCACGATGTACATAAATATTACAATCGAAACCAGAGCCTAAAATATTTTTTCCTAACCAACCATTTGATTTGGCTTCTTCAATTGCTTGTTCTAAAATATCAACAATCCAAGCATATTCGCCACGTATATAAATGTAAGAATCATTGCTACCAAGTGCGAATGAACTTACAATCATTCCTTCAATTAAAAGATGTGGAATAAACTCCATTAAATATCTATCCTTAAAAGTTCCTGGTTCACTTTCATCTGCATTCACTACTAAGTGTCTTGGAACACCATCTGGCTTTGCAATAAAACTCCATTTTAAACCAGTTGGGAAACCAGCACCACCTCTACCTCTTAAACCACTTGTTTTTACTTCTTCAACAATAGCTTCAGGCGACAAAGTCTTTAACGTTTTTTCTACACTTCTGTAACCACCTTCTTTACGATAGGTATCATAAAAACGGATGCCTTCAACATGTGCTTTTTCTAATAATAATTTTATTCCCATACTTTATAAGTCAAAATTTAAAAGTCAAAAGCAAAAATTTAATTTTACTACTAACTTTCAATTTTTTAATTTTTAATTTCTTTCACTGCTTGTCGTGCAAATAAAACCCAACGATTACCTTTCTTCTGCCACACTTCTAATACTTTTAAAAAATAAATTCCATTCTTCCCATTCAGATCAACATCAATAGTTGCAATGAATCTTACACTTGCTAAATTTTTATTCATACTTACATGAATACTATCTTCAATGAAACTATTATACTTTAAATATCCAGTTTCAAGATTCTGAAGCATTTCAGTTTTTGATTCAACCCAACCATTACTATGACCATAGGTTAAAGCTTTATCTGTTTGTTGATTAATAGAAATGATATTTTTATTAACCAATGTTTGATGAAATGCTTTTACTGTAGCCACTAGTTTTTCTTCATCAGTTTGTGCAATTGCACTTACTGACATCAAAGAAAAAAATATGATAAAGAACTTTTTCAACTAATTCACTTTTGCTCTACACTCTTCAATTATAGCATCTACTCTTTCTTTAGTAAGATGCTCTCTGTAATGTTTCCCTAATTGCATCATAGGAGCATAGCCACAAGCTCCTAAACATTCTACTGTTTTTAAAGTAAACAATCCATCGGGTGTTGTTTCATTAACTCCAATGTTTAGTTTTTCTTTAATGTATGCAATAATATCATCACTACCTCTTAACATACAAGGTCCTGTTTGGCAAACCTCGAACATATATTTACCAACAGGTTTTGTATTATACATACTATAAAAAGTTGCAACTTCATACACTTCTATGGGTTCAATATTTAGAAGACTAGCAACATAATTCATAGTATCTGTGCTTAACCAACCTCCAAAACTATTTTGTGCTAAATGCAATACAGGCAGTAAAGCACTTTTTGCTTTATCAGCAGGATAATGAGATACTAATCTTTCAAATTCTTTTTGTTGTTCTTCGTTAAATTTCACCACTATTAATTTATAATTCAACATTTATAATTTATAATTACTATGCATCCATTTCACCAGCAATCAAATTTAAACTACTCATAGTAATAATAGCATCACTTAGCATTGCACCTTTAGTTAATTCACTATATGCTTGATAGTAGATAAAACATGGTCGTCTAAAATGTAAACGATAAGGTGCTCTTCCACCATCACTAATTAAATAAAATCCAAGTTCACCATTGGCACCTTCAACTGCTTGATATAATTCACCTGCAGGTATATCAGTTTCGCCCATGATTATTTTAAAGTGCCATATTAAGGCTTCCATTTTTGTATAAACATCTTTTTTCTCTGGAAGATAATAAGCAGGACAATCAGCGTGATATACTTCTGCTTCTGAACCTTTAAATGCTTGAACCTTTCTATAAGCTTGTTCTAGAATTGAAAGAGATTGCCAAACCTCCTCACCTCTAACCAAGAATCTATCATAGTTGTCGCCAGTTGTACCCACTGGTACAATAAAATCGAAGTCTTGGTAACTAGAATAAGGCTCGTGAACACGAACATCATAATCAACACCTGTTGCTCTTAAATTAGGACCAGTAAATCCATAATTTAAAGCACGTTCAGCACTAATAGCACCAGTATTTTTGGTACGATCCATGAAAATTCTGTTACGTTTGAAAAGGTTTTCAAATTCTTTCCAAACACCAGGAAATTCTTTTAAGAATTTTTCGAGTTTCTCAAACGCTGTATTTGTGAAATTCCTTTCAAAGCCGCCAATACGCCCAATATTAGTAGTAAGGCGGGACCCACATACTTCTTCATATATTTCGTAAATTAATTCTCTGTATTGCATTACATACAAAAACCCTGTGTATGCACCAGCATCTACACCTACAATTGAATTACAAATGAGGTGATCTGAAATTCTGGCTAACTCCATTATAATGACACGTAAATAATCTACTCGCTTTGGAGTTTCAACTTTTAATAATTTTTCACAAGTTAAATGCCAACCCATGTTATTAATGGGTGATGAACAATAATTTAATCTGTCTGTTAAAGGTGTTATTTGATATAAAGGTCTTCTTTCTGCAATTTTCTCAAAAGCTCTGTGAATGTATCCAACAGTCTGTTCTGCACTAACAATTCGTTCACCATCTAATTCAATAATATTTTGAAACACACCATGAGTTGCAGGGTGTGTTGGACCTAAATTTAAAGTAGTAGTTTGTTTGCCTATTGAACCCTCTGGTAATTTAATATGTTGGTGTAATACGTCTGACATTTATCTTTAAATTCAAAAATTAAAATTTAAAAGCTAAAATTTATAGCTATTTTTTATTTTTAATGCTTATCCCCTTCCAAACATTTCATCATCTTTATCAATTCTAGTTTGGTCTTCTAAAGGAAATTCTTTTCGCATTGGAAAATATTCCATTTCATCTACATTCAAAATTCTCTTAAGATTAGGATGACCAACAAAATTAATTCCAAAAAAATCATAAGTTTCTCTTTCCATCCAATTGGCAGCTGCAAAAATATTTGTTGCTGTAAAAACATCAGGCTGATTCACATCAGTAAATACTTTACATCTTAATCTTACATTATCTGTTAGATTATGCAAATGATAAACCACTGCTAATTCTTTACCTACTTGATTTGGATAATGTACAGCTGTTAAATCTGTTAGAAATTTAAACTGTAAAGTTTCATCATCAAACAAAAACTGCAATACTTTTAAGTTTAATGCATTTGGTGCTTCAAAGGATAATAAGCCGAATTGTTCATCCCAATTGGTAAGTTCTTCACCAAACTTATCTTTCAGTTTTATTTTAATAGTATCGTTAGTTAAAGCCATAATTTAATAATTCGACAATTTAATAATCCGACAATTTAATTAGCACATTGGCTAATTGTCGAATTAAGTATTTTATTCTATTCCGTAGCTATTTAATAATGCTTTATAATGATCAGAGTTTCTTCTTCTTAAACTTTCGTTGTGCACTAAATCTTGAATTTTTAAAACTCCATCAATAATTGCTTCTGGTCTGGGTGGGCATCCTGGCACATAAACATCTACTGGAATAATTTGATCTATACCTTGTAACACACTATATGAATCAAATATTCCACCACTACTAGCACAAGCACCAACAGCAATTACCCAACGAGGTTCTGCCATTTGCAAATAAACTTGGCGTAAAACTGGCCCCATTTTTTTTGCAATAGTTCCCATAACCATTAACAAATCACATTGACGAGGAGAAAAACCAACTCTCTCACTTCCAAAACGAGCTAAATCATAATGACTTCCCATGGTTGCCATAAATTCAATACCACAACAACTTGTTGCAAAAGGTAAAGGCCAAATAGAATTTTTTCTAGCTAAACCAACAACTTTATCTAAACTAGTTGCAAAGAAACCTTCACCGGTATGCCCTTCAGGCAATTCTGTTACCATTAAACTATCGTTTAACTTTGCTTCTTTAGGATGTATATTAAATCTTACTGGTCTCATTTTACAAATTTGTCAATTACTCAATTTTACAATTCGACAATTAAATTAACTAATTTTCGAATTATCTTAATCTTCCCAATTCAAAGCACCTTTTTTAATAATATAATAAAAGCCTGCTAAAAAGAATCCTACAAACATCAATACTGCTAAAAATGTACTCCAACCCATTGTAGGGTCTGCAGCAAAAGTTCTAAAATTTACTGCATAGGGATAGAAGAATATAACTTCAACATCAAACAAAACAAATAATATGGCTACAAGAAAATATTTTACACTCATGGGCTGTCTAGCATCACCGTGAGTTTCTATACCACTAGTAAAAGTTTCTAATTTGTCTTTAGTTTTTCTTTTAGGACCAACTAATGCAGATAGAAATAACATTACCCCAACAAACCCAACAGCAAACAACAATTGAATTCCTATAACAAGGTAATTATTGGCTGAACTATTTGCTGCAATATCTAACAATGTATACATATTAAAAATTGTGTGGCAAAGATAGTTATGTGAAGTAAATAAACTAAAAACTCTCTGAAAAATCAGAGAGTTTTTAGTTACGAATTTAGTTAATTAGCTTATTGAGTTTTTCCAGTGGTATCTGCTGCTGGTTTTAAACCATTTTTTTCTGCATTTTTAATTAATACATCTTTAATTTTTAATGTTTGTGGTTCATTAGGTATTAATGCTAATATTTTATCGCAAACTTCAATAGCTTTTAGATAATCTTTTTGAGTATCGTTATAATAAGCCATTTGAACATAATAATTATTCACCATTTGCTGTTTATAATTAGAAGTATCTGTAGAATAGAATTCTAATTGTTTAGTAATAGCTTCAAAGTATAATCCAGTGGTATTAGCTGTATCAATTTTACGTGCAGCCCTTACATAAAAGTCGTAGCCTTGAGGTTTACCCGGAAAACTAACGATATAATCTTTTGCTAAATGCATGGTTAAATTATAATCATTAGCTCTATAGGCTGTTGATGTCATGATATAATTATCGTATTCAGATTTTGATCCTTTTACATCCACAATTTTTTGTAATACTTTTAATTGTTCTGTATACATATTTGCGTTGGCAAGAATTTTAGAAGCTTGACCAAGATAACGCAACTTTCCATTTTTACTGCTATCTATTTCAATTGCTTTATTAATATACTCTAAAGCTTTTTGTTCTTGACCAGGAAATCGAGATTCTATTTTAATAGCTAAATCATAGTCAGTAATTAAAATTTTATCCATATGAGCAACAGCTAAGTATTGTTCAATATAGTTTTTTGCTTTTATAGAATCATTCAATCTATCATAGTTATAAGCATATAGAACAGGAACACGAGCTTTACATTCTGTACTTTCTAAAAGCTGTGCTTTTGCCAAACTCTCTTGATAATTTCCTGCTCTGAACAAATAATCAGCATAGAAGTAATCGTTATGACAATCTTTATCTGCATACTGAATATACTTTTCAATATAGCTTTTAGCTAAAGGAACATCTCTATCTGAATAATAATTATAATAATCTAAGTATACTGGAGCATAAGCAACATCTACTGCTAAAGCTGCATTAAAATATTGCTCCATGAAAGGTTTATTTTCTTGTGACTGATAAATTTTACCTAACAAATAATGTGGCAATGGATTAGTTGCATCTCTTGCTATTGATTCTACATAAGCTTTTTGAGCTTCGCCCCCAAATTCTCCTCCCATTTTTCTATAACATAAACCTAAGTAAATACAGCCTTCAGCATTAGTTGGGTCGTTGTTAATAGCCATATTTAATTTTTCAATAGCATATTCCATATTGCCGAATTTGCTACTACCATCTTTCACACTATGGCCAATAGCATTAGCTCTACCAATTGCATTTAGTACTGCAACACTTGGTTTTCCTTTATTTCTTCCTCTGGTTTCAGTGGTGAAAGTGATAGCCTGCTCAAATTTTTGAGCAGCAGAATTCCATTCTGCACCTTCTAATAAATTTACATGAGCCATTCCAATCCAGATTAAAGGCTCATTGACTCCATTAGTTAAAGCTTCTTGATATAACTTTTTTGCAGCTTCAACTTCATCTACAATAATCATAGACTGACCATACCAATAAATAATGGTTTGATCTTTATTGTTTGAAGCATACATTTTTTGCAACATTTCTTTTGCAGATTTGTTCTTGCTATAGTTTAGCATTTTTACAGCTTCTGCAATAGTTTGAGCCTGCAGAAATACCATGCTAAAGAAGAAAGCAACTAAAGATGTGATTGTTTTTTTCATGTTGGTTTTTATAAAGATTTTACTCGTTGTTATTTTATTAATCCTTGTCGTTTATTAAAATTCATTTTTGAAGGTACTAAACAAGATCTTTTAAATATTAACTGACCTCGTTCTAAACTTAAAAAATTTGCAAAGCCTGTTCCTAATCCTAAATAATTTTCCTTTACTATAAAATACAAGTGTCGTGCCAAAGGGTACTGACCATATGTTAAAGAAGCTTGTGAAGCTTTAACAAAATAGCCAGGTTCAGTACAACGAACACATTCTATTAAAGCCAGTTTTATTTGTTTTAAATTTTCAATTTGTTGTGCATCGTAAAAATTACTTACCCAACTATTGCCAACAAATCCAATAGCGTTTTTGGTTTGTTTAATAGTTTCAATCACTGCAGCACTTCCATTTACAGCAACTACGTTTGCACCAAAACTTTTACCTTTTAAAATCGTATCCTGCAAATATTTTACAGTGCTAGTTGCATTATTGCCATCAAGAATTACTTGATATTGTTTTTCTCCACTTAAAATAGATGCTATATCTTTTATAGTAAATACAGAATCTTTATTATTAATGTTTACAATGGCAGCTACAGCATCGTAGGCTACTTGCAAATACTTTGGTTCAAATGTTAAAGAACTTTTATAATATTTATTTTCTTCTTCTGTTAAACCGCGAGAAACTATTATCATTCTTGTGCTATCTGTCATTAAATCTTTAAAGCATTCTACTTCTGATTTATAATGAACTTTAATGTTTGCACCAGGAAATGATGAGTGATACACTTTTAATTGTTCTTCAATAACTGGTTTAAAACTTTCATCAACACTTAAATTGATGGTTCCTTGTTTTGGAGTATCATTCTCTACAAAATCTTTTACATTTTCTTGAGTTGAACAAGCATTGAAAACCAAGAAAAAAAACACTACAATTTTTTTCATCACTTAATTTTTCTGAACTCCTCTATACAATCTAAATGCTCCATATAAAAAACAAATACCTCCAAAAAACCATCGAAAAATTTCATCGAAATTTAAAAGAGCTTCAATATTTAGTTTTTCTGCAATTATCATTAAAACACCCATAGCCAAAAAAAGTAAAGCCATTACAATATGTCTAATACGCTGAAAAACCTCCATCCAATTCATTTTGCTGTTTGTTTCCATATAGGCCGTGCAATTTAAAGAAAAAATACTTTTATAAACAAGCATTTACAATAGTTAGATAAAATTGTTCCCTTTTTTCCATAAAATCTTATAATTTTTATTAATTGTAGAAGAATATTTTTGATTCATGAAAATACTAATGGTTTGCTTAGGCAATATTTGTCGTAGTCCTTTGGCCGAAGGAATTTTAAAAGAACATTGTAAAAAGAAGAATTTAAACTGGGTTATAGAAAGTGCAGGCACTGCTGGTTATCATGTTGGTTCTGCCCCCCATAATCAATCTCAGAAAGTGGCTTTGCAACATCAAATTGATATTTCTGAACAGAGATGCAGAAAATTTGTTAAAGAAGATATGGATAGATTTGATCTCATTTTTGCAATGGATCATCAAAACTATATTGATATAAAACAATTAAGTGAAGAAAAGTGGGACACAAATAAAGTTAAACTTATTTTAAATGAAGTGCATTCTATAAAGAATAAAGATGTTCCTGACCCTTGGAATGGTACAGATAAAGATTTCCTATATACATTTCAATTATTAGAAATTGCTTGTGAAAGCATTATGAATAATTATTGTGCATTTGAATAAATATTTTTTTTTGATGTACCCTCTTAAATTTTGGGGATAACTATCTTATTTCTAATAAAATTAAATTTTCAAAGCAGCGTTATTTCTAAAACCAAAACTTTAAGTTTTAGAATATGCAAAAGAATAAAGAAGTACGTGCATTGTTAAATTTAATAGATGATCCAGATACAGAGGTTTTTCAAATTATATCTGAGAGAATCATGAATTATGGAAAAGGAATTGTTCCAGAACTTGAACACCTTTGGGAGAATACTGAATGCAATAGTATTCAAAATAGAATTGAAGAACTGATACACAAACTTCAATATAAAGAATTACAAAACGACTTAACTGAATGGAGTAGCAATAGCTATAATGATTTATTATTTGGTGCTTTATTAGTTGCTAAATATCAATATCCAGATTTGCACACTACTCCAATTTTACAAGATTTGGATAGAATTAAACGAAATATTTGGTTAGAATTAAATAACCATTTAACTCCTTTAGAACAAGCTAATGTTTTAAGTTCTATTTTATATAATTACTATCAACTCAGCACTAATGATGTTAGTTACGAAAACCCTAACGACTTTTTTATAAATAAAGTATTAGAATGTAAACGTGGCAATGCTATTAGCATGGGAATTTTGTATCAGGTAATGTGCGATTTGTTAGATATTAATGCCAGTATAATAAACATTCCTAAACAAATGATTATTGGATTCTATCATTCAGATTTTTATGCAGCAAAGAGTTCTTTAGACCCAAGAGAAAAAATACATTTTTATATTGATGCTGTAAATGGACAAGCATACAGCTACGAAGACATTCAAAAATATTTTAAACGTATTGGAGAAAAACCCACTGCTGATCATTTTAAACCTCTTTCTCAAAAGAAAATCATTAAAATTCTTTTAGAAGAAGTAGGTAAATGCTTTATCAATTCTAAATTAGATGATAAAAGAGATGAAGTTTCTGCATTAGCAAAAATTTTAGATTAGCCTTAACAGCTCGAGATTTTTTACTATCGGTTTATAATTAACTTTGCACTGCCATGAAAAAAGCATTAGCATTTATTTTATCCATCATTTACTTTACTATAAGTACTGGTTTTATAGTAAACGTACATTATTGCATGGGTAAAATAGATTCTGTTAACATTGAACAGAGTTCTAAAAAATGCTGTTGCAAGAAAAAACATAAGAAGTGTTGTAATACTCAAAAGCAACTTGTAAAAGTTTCAGATAATGTTGTAGATGTTCATAAAACATTTATCAAAACAAATTTTGGTGAATTTCATCAACCTAGTGTTTATTCAAATCAAATGATGTTAATCAACTACAAAAAAGTTGAAACAAACACATTTTATTTTTATCCTCCCCCATTAAAGAAAAATAACTTTGCACAAATTTTTTATGGAGTGTTTTTAATTTGATTTGAAGTTTCGTAAACCATCAAATCATTTATTTAACAACACAATTAAAAAATTATGAAACACAAAATATTAATAGCAATATTTTTTATTGCACTTTCAACAACTTCTTACGCTCAAGTTAATAAAATTCAAATCCAAGCTGCTGGTTTAACTTGTAGCATGTGCAGCAAAGCTATCTATACTGCATTAGGTGATATTGATTTTGTAAAAGATGTAAAATCTGATATTAAGACTTCTTCATTCATCATCCATTTAAAAAATTCGAATAAATATAATTTCGATAAACTTCAAAAAGCAGTAGATGATGCTGGTTTTTCAGTTGCTAAGTTTACAATAGTGTATCAATTCAATAATATTAAAATTGAAAACGATACACATTATACCAATAATGGAACTACTTTTCATTTCATGAATGTAAAGCCACAAGTGTTAAATGGTGAAGTTAGCATAAACATTATTGATAAGGGATATGTTACTGCCAAAGACTACAAAGCCAATAGCAAATACACAAAAATGAAATGTTACGAAACAGGAGTTATGGAATCTTGTTGTTCAAATAATGGCCATAAAGCTTCTGAAAGAATTTTTCATGTAACTTTAAACAAATAAAATGAAACCTTTATTTTATACAATAATATTGTTGTTTTCTGCTCAATTTTCTTCAGCACAAGAATTATTTGTTTTTACAGAGCCTGCAAGTAACATGCCTGCAAAATCGTTAGGCTTTAGAAATATGACAATGATAGGAACTGGAGGCTCAAATAATCAAACAAATGTTCATATTATGCCTGAAGTTATGGTTGGCTTTAATAATAAATGGATGGCTCATGTACAAGGTTTCCTAAGTAACGTAAACAACAAATTTGTTGCAGAAGGATTTAGTAGTTATGTGAAATATAGATTTTTAAGTAATGATGAAGTTCATGAACATTTTAGAATGGCTGCATTTGCAAGAGCTAGCTATAACAATGCATTAGTACATCAAGATGAAATAGAAACTATGGGTCATAATTCAGGTTTTGAAACGGGTATTATTGCTACTCAATTATTACATAAAACTGCTTTAAGTACTAGTGTAAGTTTTGAGAGAGCTATCTATAACAATATTGATCCTAAAGATGCAGGCCAACCCAACTCTGCAATAAACTATACCTTTTCATTTGGTCAGCTTTTATTACCAAAAGTGTATAGCAATTATCAACAAACCAATGTAAATTTTATGGTTGAGTTGTTAGGTCAACGTTTAATAAATAGCCACAAAAGTTATTTAGATATTGGCCCATCTGTACAATTTATTTTTAATAGTGTAACCCGATTAGATTTTGGTTTTAGAACACCAATTTATAGTAATATGGAAAGGACATCTACAAATCTTTATCTAATTAAAGTTGAACACAATTTGTTTAATGTATTAAAAAGAAAAAAGAAATAAAATTTAATATCAGTTGAGTAGAATACTACTCAGCTGATATTTTTTCTACCACTACCAAATCTATAATTTCTAAGTTCATTGGCAAAAGCCCTATTTGAACTATTGCACGTTTACCTCTTATTTCTTTTACTTCACCAACCTGATAATTCTTTTTTAATTTAACTAAACTACCTACAGCAATTGAAGTATTTAACTCTTTATACTTTGAGTTTACCTTTTTTGCTATTTTATTAACTACAACTTTTTCATCTTTTTTGAATAATAGGTTTTGTAAATTTTTTATGACTTCTTTTTTATCTGTTGCTTTTTTGTAATCAAAAACTATTTGTTTTAGTTTACGCTCCATATCTTTCAAATAAATCAATCTTTCTGCAGCTATTTTATTTTGATGCTGTAACAATTCAACTTGTTGTTTATGCTTTTCTTTATTGATTAACACCTGCATTTCATCTTTCAACTTTTCGTTTTGCTTTAACAAAATTTGTAATTGCTTTTTCTCAGAATTTACTTGCTGTAAATTTTGTTCAGTATTATTTAAAAGTTTATCAAGTTTAAAATGATCTGCGTTTACAATACTTTTAGCTCTATTGATTAAACTGTGATGTAACCCTATTCTTTCTGCAATAGAAAAAGTATAACTACTTCCTGGTTTGCCAATACTTAATTGATATAAAGGCAGCAAAGTTTTTTCATCAAAAGCCATTGCAGCATTTACAATACCCTTAGTATTATTAGCCATTATTTTTAAATTCAAATAATGAGTAGTAACAATTCCCATTGCATGCTTTTTACATAGCTCTTCTAAAATTACTTGTGCAAATGCACCGCCTAAATTAGGGTCACTACCACTACCTAATTCATCTATAAAAAACAAAGTTTTTCCATTGGCATGTTCAAGAAAATATTTCATACTTATTAAATGAGAAGAATAAGTACTTAATTCAAATTCTATACTTTGCTCATCTCCTATTTGAATAAATATTTGTTTAAAAATACCCATAGTTGACGTAGCTGAAACAGGCACTAATAATCCACTTTGCATCATGAGCTGATTTAAACCAATCGTTTTCATGGCAACAGTTTTACCACCAGCATTAGGACCACTAATTAAAATAATTCTATGTTGTTGATCAAGAGTAATATTTAATGGAATTGTTTTTTTATTGAGAGGTTTGTTATATAGAAATAATAAAGGATGATATGCATCTTTTAAATCAACATAAGCCTTATCAATTATATTAGGAAGATTACCGTTATAATCAATGGCTAGTTTTGCTTTAGCTTGTATAAAATCGTATTCACCAATAATCTCTAAATAATTTTGTAATAAAGGAGCATAAATACTCAATTTTTGTGTGAGTTCTTTTAAAATTCGTAAAACTTCTTTTCTCTCATCTCCTTCTAAAGAATATAAATCGTTATTGAGTTGAATGGTTTCTTCAGGTTCAATAAATGCTGTTTTTCTACTATCACTTTCACCATGCAAAATTCCTTTTACTTGTCGTTTGTATTCACTAAATACAGCTACTACCCTTCTACCATTACTAAAACTTTCATCAATTTCAGCGGTATATCCAGCTTTAGCAAGTTTAGCAATTACTTTATCGAATACTTTTCGTAATTCATTTCTTTTTTTGAAAATAGATAACCGAATTTTATGTAAATCATCACTAGCATTATCACGAACTACACCAGCTTCATCGATAATTTCATCTATCCAAACTTGAATATTTTTTTCGTAGTATGATGTTTGAATAATTTGATACAAAAAAGGAAATGCTAATTTTTTTTCATCCGAAAACCATCGAAAAATTGATTCAAGATTTGTAGTTAAATCTTTGAGTTGAACAAAATCTAGTTCAGAAAGTGTTGCTCCACTAACACTTAAAAGTTTTATGACCTTACCAATGTTATTAATGAACTGTATAGGAAAATAATGTTGGTGTTGAAGTAATAATTTAAACTCATGAGTTTGGTTTATTTGAGTTTCAATAAACTTGATGTGTGTATGAATTCTTAATTCTTCTACTCTAGTTTTTGCAAATTCAGTTTGACAATAATTGAGAAGTTGTTTCTTTATTTTTTCGAACTCAAGTTGGGTGAGTGTGTTGTTTGGGTACAGTTGCATAACATTACAAATTCAATTCATCAATCAATTCAGTACCATCTTTCAATTTAAATGTAAAATGTTTTTGTGCAAGATAACTAAACAAAACAACAAAAACTGTAGTAACAATTTTAGATAAATTATGATCCCAATTGAAAAATTCTACAAAAAACTTCATAAATCCATAGTTCAATACCAAACTAAACATCACTACGGCAAAATATTTAATAAGTTGTTCTTTAGCTTCTGAATTAGCTAAAGGAAATACAACATATCGGTTTAAATAAAACCCAATTGGAAAAGAAAAACAAAAGCTGAATAGAAAAGAAGCAATGTAAGATGTAATAAATTTATTTTCAAAAAATGGAAAAGAAAGTGGTTCTTTATGTAAAATATATTCGTTACAAATAATAAATAAACTTATATCTAAAAGGGTATTTGCTCCTCCACAAGCTGCATACCTAAAGGTTTGAATAGGCATTATTTTTTTGAAAGGAGGATAGAAAAAATCGGTAACCGTTAATACAAAAGCTCTTATTCCTGCATGCATACTTTTCATGGAGCTTTTATGTTGATTTGAATGAAGAATTAAATATTTTTTCTTTGTCGTCTTTTATCTCTGTGTTTTAAAATAGGCACTTTACTTTCAGTACCATTTAAAATACGACTAATATTTTTTTGATGCGTGAGAATAACCATTAAAGCAACAATAATGGCAAAGCCTCTGTATAAAGGCTCTTGAGCATTATAAATAAAAAGTATAAAAACCATAAAAGCAACACCAGCTAAAATAGAACTTAAAGAAACAAATCTGGTAAGAAATAACACTAATAAAAAAACCACAATACATAATAATGCAACAACTGGCTGAATTGCTAATGCCATTCCAAATAAAGTGGCTACACCTTTACCACCTTTAAAATTAGCCCAAATTGGAAAAACGTGGCCAAGTACTGAGGCCAATCCTAACCCAATCATAAAATTGGTTCTATGCAATTCATTAGTTCCATAATGTGCAACTAAAATATATAAAGAAGTAGCAATTACACCTTTTAAAATATCTGCAGCCATTACAATAGAGCCCCACTTTCTACCTAAAACTCTAAAAGTATTTGTTGCCCCAGCATTACCACTACCATAATCTCTAATATCGATATTAAAAAAATGTTTACTTATCCATACAGCAGTTGGAATAGATCCAATACAATAAGCTAAAATGATAAGAAGTATTTCATCCATAATTTCATCTATCTGTTAAACGGGTTGCAAATATAACCATTGACATTAAATTAATAATTATTTAATACTGTTTTTAACTTTTAATACCCATCTAATTCTTTTGAAACTCAATGGCAATCCAATCTCCTTTAGTAATGGTTTGTTGATGTTTCCACTTCTTTTTATTGGCTAATTGTAGTATATCTTCTTCGTCTGCAATAAGTAATCCACTAAGTAAAATAGTGGCATTTGCTTTTGCTGTTTGATGTAAATTTTGAAAATTATCTTGAATGATATTTTTATTAATATTAGCAATAACAACATCAAATTGTTTGGAAACTTGGGCTGTATCTGATTTAAGAATTTCTATTTTACAACATTGATTATTTAAAATGTTTTCATTTGCATTTTCAATACACCAATCATCATAATCTATGGCAAGAATTTCTGAGGCACCGAGCTTTTCGGCAAGTATGGCCAATATTCCTGTACCAGTTCCAAAATCAAAAACAGTTTTATTTTTAAAATTTATATTCTCCATTAGTTGCATTACAGAATACGTGGTAGCATGATGACCAGTGCCAAAACTCATTTTTGGTGTGATGATTATTTCGTGTTCAACTTGTCCAATTGGTTCATGAAAATTTGCTCTTATACCTACAAATTTGTTGATTGAAATTGGCTGAAAATTAGATTCCCAAACTGCATTCCAGTTTTGATGTAGAATTATTTGTTTTGAAAATGAAAGATGATGAGGCTCTAGAATGTTAGTTAATTCATTTTCATTAAAATTATTTTCAGCAATAATTGCTATTAATGTATTAGGCTCTTGTTGAAAGCCATCAAACCCAATTTCAGCAAGTTGAGATATCAATAATTCTTGTAATTCTTCTTGTTTAGAATCAATCTTAATTTCTAAATAATTCATAGAGGTAGTTTGTTAAATAAAAAAACCGCCTCAAAAATGAGGCGGTTTTAGTTAAGATCTACAATTTAATTTTATTGTTTAATAAACTTAATGGTTGAGCTTTCATTTGTTTTGGTTGAAACTAAACGTACAACATAAGTTCCTGCAGCAAATTTGCCAACATTTAACTTGGTATTGTTCGATCCAATTTCAACACTCAATTGTTGTTGTAATAATTGTTTACCATAAATATCGGTAACCACTAAAACAACTCTATCAGAAGAAGGTGCATCAATTGTAATGGTTACATCTTCAGTTGTAGGGTTTGGATACAAACCTGTTAACTTAATTGTATTTACTCTTTCGCCTTTAATTACAATAGTATTACTATAGCTTGTTTTACCATTTAAATCTATTTGGCGTAATCGATAATAGTATACACTTGAAGCTAACTTATCATCAACAAAATTGTAACTCAACTCATGATTACTATTACCATTATCTCCTTTAGATGCAACATAACCAATACTGCTGAATGTTCTACCATCAACACTTCTTTCTACATCAAATCCTTTATTGTTTTGTTCAGTGCTAGTAGTCCATCTCAACACATTATTTCCTGCTTCTTTAACACCAGCAAAATTTAAATAACTTACCGGTAAAGTACAGTTAACAATAATATTTGAAGTATCAGACTTGGAACAACTTGATGCATTAGTCGATGTTGCTGTATACTTAGTAGTTACACTAGGTTGAGCATACACCGTTGTTGCATTTCCACCAGTATAAGCTATTGTGGCTGCAGCATTTGTGTATAGACCATTTGTAGGTGTCCATTCAAAACTACCAGTACCTCCATTTGCAGTTAACATTTGAGCAGGACTATTTGTACATTGAGTTACACTATTTGGAGTTACAGAAACTGCTGCAGGTGCTGCATTGATAGTTAAAGTAACTGCCGTTCTAGTTAAACTATTACAAGTGCCATTACTAGATTGTGCATAGTAAGTAACTGTACCAACTGTATTTAATGTTGGTGAAGAAACTACTGTTCCACCTGTTGCTGCACTATACCATGTGATAGTTCCACCAGTTGCAGTTGCAGTCAAAGTTTGAATTGGTGACTGCTCACATTGAACTTGATTTCCTCCACTTGTTGGTGCTGTAGGTGCTGCATTAATAGTTAAAGTAACTGCAGTTCTAGTTAAACTATTACAAGTGCCATTACTAGATTGTGCATAGTAAGTAACTGTACCAACTGTATTTAATGTTGGTGAAGAAACTACTGTTCCACCTGTTGCTGCACTATACCATGTGATAGTACCACCAGTTGCAGTTGCTGTTAAAGTCTGAATTGGAGATTGTTCACATTGAACTTGATTCCCTCCACTTGTAGGTGCAGCAGGTGCTGCATTAATAGTTAAAGTAACTGCAGTTCTAGTTAAGCTCTTACAACCATTTGTACTATCTTGAGCATAATAAGTTACAGATCCAACAGAATTTAATGTTGGAGATGTTACAATAGTACCACCAGAAGCAGCCGTATACCAGGTTATATTACTACCAGTCGCAGTTGCTGTTAAAGTTTGAATTGGAGATTGTTCACATTGAACTTGATTTCCTCCACTTGTTGGTGCAGGAACATTAGTTACGGTTGTTGTACCACTCGCCAAATTTCCTGAATTAATGCAACCAGTCGCATCAGATAAACTGATAATAGTATGAGTTGTTGTGGTATTAGGATTATCCCAAACCATATAAGGATTTGCAGAAGTAGTAATAGTATCTTGCTGACTAGATCCTGAATGGGTTACGATAAATGTCCATGGTGCAGTTCCTGTAAAATTAATTGTGTACTGCAGGCTATCTCCATTACAAATGGTTCCTGAGCCTGTTAAAGAAGAAATAGTTGGTAATGGTTTAATAGTTAAAGAAACCTCAGTTCTAACCAAACTATTGCAACCACTCACTGTTGCCTGAGCATAATAAGTTATTGTTCCTATTGAATTTAAAGTTGGAGAAGTAACAATACTTCCACCTGTTGCAGCATCGTACCAAGTAACTGAACCTCCAGATGAAGTTGCTGAAGCTGTTAAAGTTTGTAGTGGCGATTGTGCACATTCCACTTTATTACCCCCACTTATTGGTGCAGGTACAGGATTTACGCTTAAAGTAACACTTGTATTAGTAGTACCATTCCATACACCACCACCTGAAGAATTATAACCACCATAATAGAAATTGCTACAAGGTAATTTGTATCTGCTGGCAATAAAGTAACTACCAGTATCTAAATTGCTAAAGTTATAAGTATATTCATCATTATTCCCTACTTGCACATTAAATGTAGCTAATTTCCAATTAGACTCTGGCCAAGTTGCTGGGTCTGTATTTGAAGTTGAAATACCAATCCATGCTTGCATACCAATTGCTGCACCTGGAGCTTCTGTATAACCTGCTTTATAAACCTGTGCATAAACACTATAATTTCCACAATTATTGATATTACCTGAAGGTGGCCATTGTACATTGCCCCAATCTATAATGCAACTATCAACTGTAATAGTTCCACTTAAAGTATCAGGTGCACAATTTCCGGATCCAATAATTTTATAATTGTAAACTCCCCAAGCTGTAGGTGTTCCACTTACAGTTATAGTATCTGAATTTAATACAGCTGTTACACCATTAGGTAAACCTATTGAACTAGATCCTGTACCATTGTTCAATTTATACTTAATTGCTGCAATTGACCTACCTAAATTTACAGTTTGATTTATACTTCCAGATACATGAGCAAGTGTTGTATTTGGTGATACTGTAATTGAAACAGTATTTGAGTTAGTACAACCTGTTGAAGGATTAGTTGCGGTAACAGTATAAGTTGTATTACTTGTTACTGAACTTTTTACAACTGTTCCAGTTGTTGTATTTAATCCTGTTGATGGTGTCCATGCAAAAGTTGTCGTTGCATTTCCTTTTAATTCAATATCATCAATTATCCAATAGTAACCCCAATTAGAAAAATATTTCCAACGCAATTGAACAGCAGATTGCCCCATAAATTGACTTGGAATAGTTACAGTTGAAGTTGCAGGTACTTGTGCATTAGTAGTTACCGTTCCAACACTAGCACCATTATAGTCAACTAAATCAACCCAAGTTGCCCCTCCATCTGATGTGATTTGAACTTTTACTTGCTCTGCACCAGTGCTATAATATTGATATAAGTTTTTAAATGTTAAAGTTCCTGTACCAGTATAGCCTGCTGTACTAAATGTAGGACTAGTCATGAATGTTCTGGTAGAGGAACCTGATCCACCAACATCGGCATTTGCACCAGCAAACTTAGTTCCTGTAATGCTGAAATTCGTAAATGTTGTTGAATAAGTATAAGGTGCATTTATTATTTGAAATAACTGAGTAGAAATTGCTGTACCGGTTGAAGCAGAGTCTGTAAAGGTCCATCCTGTAGCACCTGTTTCAAATCCTTCACTCAAAATAGTAACATCATTTACTGTACCTCCACTTGCTGTAAGAGTAACAGTATCAGAAATACATTTAGTTGCACTAGATGGAGTAATGGTAATTGCTGATGGAGCTTGATTTACAGTTACCGTAATTTGTTTAGTATTTACACAACCTGCACCATCGTCACCAGTCACCGTATATGTTCGAGAAGCTGTAGCAGAAGTTGAAACTGTTGCACCACTAGTTGAACTTAGTTCTGTTGCTGGACTCCAAGTATAGTTAAATGCTGCTGTACTGCTTGCTGTCATAGATGTTGGTGCATCTGATGGACAACGAGTAATTGAAGCCGGAGTAATAGTGATTGGGTCTGCAGGATTTATTGTAGCAGTTACTGTAGTTCTTGGACTTTCACAACCAGTTGCTAATTGTAAATTATAAAAATAATATTGATAGCTTGGAGTTAAATAATAATCTAAACTAGCATAACCCGGTAACACCCATGGGAAAGAGTGTGTAACAGAACCTGATCGCCATGTACTTGGATTGGATAAGAATCCTATATAGTATGTTCCAGGAGTTAATAGCCAATTTACATTGACTGTTTGTGCTACAGTTGGAGTTCCAGAATTTTGCACTGTTGTATTACCAGAAAAACTGGCAAATGTAGTTCCAGAAGCACTACCAGTTCTAGCTTCTATAGAAAATGCAGTTCCAATAGTTGCTGATGGATAAATATCCATTGATTGTAAAGTAAAAGGTTGTATAACCGTTAATATCATGTAAGCACCTGTTATAGTTGTAGTTTGAAATGAACCACTAGAAGTTACATGATTCCAATTTCCATCACCAGGAATTGTTATTCCACTTGAACCACCTTGACTAGCACTTACATAAAAATTTGTTGTAGCACTGATTGTTGGAGTTGTATATGTTGCTCCTGTTGCTACAGCAGTTCCTCCACTTGGAGCTGTGTACCAATTTAAAGTTGAACCTGCTGAACCAGTAGCTTTTAGGGTCACAGTTCCTGTTCCACATCTGAAAGAATCTACTTTGCTTACAACTGCAGGGCTATTAACTTTAATAGTATCTGAGTTAGTTGTATTACAAGTTGTACTTCCAACTTGAATTAATGCTCTATAATATGTTGTTGAAGTTAAAGTAGGTGTAACAAATGTTACTGCATTTGCACCTGAGATATTGGAGAAACTTAAATTGTCTGATGAATTTTGCCATTGAAAAGTTGCTGTACCATATCCAGAACTTGGTGTTAAAGTTAAATTGGCTGTACCACTAATACAAAGTTCCTTAGGAGAAGTTATAGTAACAACTGGACTTGCATGTAAAATAGTTACTTTGGCAGTATCAGTATTAGAACATAAAGTTGTTGTATTGTTTGCGGTGCATACATAATTTACTAACCCTGCAGTAGTAGATTTTACATAAACAGTTGTAGCACTTGATCCAGGTACATATGCTACAGTCGCAGAAGCATCTGTATAAAGATTTGAAGATGGACTCCAAACATAACTATCATAATCTGCTGTGTTTGATGTTACATTCAAAGGTAGAATACTATTATTACAGATAGTTGTATCATTTGAAATAGAAAATACTGGTGCATTTGTTACGGTTGCTATAACTGCTTTTCTTGGACTAGAGCAAATAGCTTCTCCATTGAAAGTAAACGTTGGTCTAACGCTATAGGTAACCAAGTTAGTAGTAAGATTAGAGCATATAGTTGAAGAAGATGTTGCAGCAGAAATATGTGTTTTTATTGTTGATACAAAAGGTGTATTATCAACAGTTACTGTTCTACTCATAGTAGAAGTAGAAGAAGGATTACCATGACAAAATTCTAAAACTATATTAGATGACCCATCCCAATAAAATGGAGTAGAGAAAGTTAAAACATTGGCACCAACAACAGGCATAAGGGATGCACTATAATAAACAGGTATAAAACCTGAATTATCTGCAAATGCAACCAAACTAGTATCAGTTGTAGTTCCTATTTTAACATCTAAATCAATCATTGGTAATGTACCTGCACTAGTTACATTTAATGAAACTGAGTTTAAGTTTCCGGCACCTAAACCTGCTGCTAATAGCTCACTAGCTCTAATTAGGTGTTGTGTATGAATATTACTCCATGCGGAATAAAAAGGAGTTGAATATGTAGTACTAGTTAATGCACCTGCTCCTATTTTTACATCTGCAGTTGCAGAGCCCTCAGCCCCAACATAAAATGTTGTTGTTGAAGCAATAATTGGAGTAGTAAATGGTGACCCAGAACCAATTGAACTTCCTCCAGAGGCAACGTTATACCAACGTAAAGTACTTCCTACATTACCTGTTGCTTTTAAAACAACTGTTCCTGTTCCACAACGTGATGAATCTGTTGTAGTTTGAACATTATTTGAAAAAGTGATTTGTAAAGCTGTTGAAGTTGCTGTTGAAGGGCCATTATTACAAGTAACTTCACATTTATAATAAGTAGCAGCTGTTGGTGTAACCACTAAAGTAGCATTTGTACCTCCTGAAACATTGCTATATGTTACATTGTCTAAAGAACTTTTCCATTGATATTCTACGCCAGTACCTGCAGGTGGGTTTGCTAATGATAGTGTTACTGAATTGCCTAAACAAATATTATTGGCAGTTGCTTGAGTAGCACCTGGTGTTGGTGTGGTACAAGTATAAGAAGGAATACCTTCTAATTCCCATGCACCCATATCTGGAGCAGTACCTGTACCTGCATAACCTATTTCTCCTGCTCTTACAGTTCCGGCAAAGTCATCTGTAATTCCTGAAACCATTACACCACCACTTTCAGTTCCTTTACTTGATGTAACCTTGAATTTTAAAAAGTTAGCATTTGTAGGGTCGGTACTTTGAAACTCAGGATCCACACTAATAGAAACTGAACCTCTTGGTGACATTGTTCCTGGAATAGCTGAGAAGTTTTGGTAATCTATTATCGTTGTTGCAAAATTAGTTCCATCAGTATAAATGTGATTATTACCAGATGGAATACCCACATAAAAATCATTATTATTTGAGTTGGGATTAAAATTATTTAAAGAACTAGCAGTTGTACCTAAAGTTCTTCTTAAAGCTACTGTTGTACCTGAACCACTATGAGTAGATGTATTAACTATAATATTGTTACTTAAAGTCAAAGCAGCAGTTGTAGCTGTTGCACTTGCTGTATGAAATACACCTGAAGTGCTAAATTCAGCACCGGCTGATGATGCATTAAGATAAATGGTATTATAAGCAACTAAAATAGAACTGGAAGTAGTAGTTACTGTAATATTAATACCACGAACTAAATCTGCAGTTGTAGATGTTCCGTTAAAAGCATTAATATCACTGATTACATTATTATAGATTCTAGCATTACCAGAAGTACCAAGACTTCCTAACCAAATACCAGAAACTGTAGGTGCAGCAGCACTTGTACTATAAATGTTTGTTATTTTATTTTTAAAAATAGAGGGTGAACTGCTCAACTGGTAAAGTCCAGCAACAGTTGTACCATTTGAACTAACATTTGAAATTTTATTATAAGAAACTGTTCTAACTCCTGTAGTTGTATTTGTATATAACCCATAAGTAGTTCCAGTTCCAAAATGATTTACACTATCTACTATATTGTAATTATAATTTTCATTTGTAGGTGATGCGACATTGTATATTCCATACATGACACTTGTACCTGTTGTTTTAATACAACGTATATTTCGAACTGTATTACTATCACAAACTACTGTTGTTCCTGCAGTTTGTATACCATACATAGTACTTGCTGTGCCAGCACCATCGATACTTAAATTATTAACAAAATTATTCTTAACAGTTTGGTTAGTTCCTGAACTAATTAATATACCAATAGTAGTACCTCCTGTTGTACCTATTCTAGAAATATTTCGAACAGTATTATTTTTCACTATTACATTAACCGCTGATCCAGTATGTTGAATAGGATACACTGTTCCTGAAGCAGTAACTCCACTAGCACCATGTACATAATCATGAACATTATTATTCTCAATATTTACATTAGTAGCACTAGATGAACATACAATTAAGATGCTTGTACCAGTCGTTGCTGTTAAATAACTACCAGTTACATCATTATTTTTAATATTAACAGTATTGCCAGCTGCAGTGCTTCCCGCAGAACATTCAATTGCAGATAATTGATTTGTTGTAGCACTTGATTTTAAATCAAATGTATTATTATTACAATTTACGTTAGCACTAGTAGCTGTACTAATAAAAATACCTCTTAAAATGGCTGGATGATTAAGACCAGCTCCGTTATTATTATTAATGGAATTGTAAGACACATTCAATTCCCATTGGTTAATGGTGTAAATACCAGCTGTTGTTGCAGCTGAGGTTGTTGCACCTCCAAAATTTAAAATGGTATTTCCTGTAGCTGCACTAATTCCTCCAATATCATTATTGGTATCGCCAAGTGAAAATGGACTAGCTGCTGCAAATCCACTTAATGCAATGGCACCATGTCCGTTTTCGAAAGTGTTGCTATATATTTTATTGTTAGAATTAGACCCAGAGGCTGCAGTTACAGTTAAAGCTGTTGTGGCTAAATGTGTAGCATTTGCTAAAACTATACCAGTAGACCCTGTATAACCATTTCCACTTGTCCAAGCTGTTGTTTGAACTCTATTTAAAGTAATTTTACAATTTTTAATTGTATTATTCTGACAACCATCGGTAGCAGAAGCTTTGAATAAACCATAGCCAAATTCCATAACTGCAGCTGTTGTTGTATTTGCAGCATTTTCCATTAAGTCAATACCATCAATAGTTACATAATCACAACCTGCAAGCACAAAAAAACCATCAGCAATTGTACTTGGCGTAGTTACAGTTCCTACATAAGATGTTAATACCGGATTTACACCAGCCCCAGACTTTTGAATAGTAATGGGATTTGCCATTGAACCACTTAAGGTTAATATTATTTTACCAGACAGTGTTTCTGTATGACCTGCAATAACATCAACTACTATTGGAGCAGTTGGTACACCACCCCCATTTAAAGCTGTTATTGCACTTGACAAAGTGGTATAACTTCCTGTAGCAGTGGTACCACCACTAATTGTTACCTGACCATTAACTTTTACAGCAGCAAATAAAACAACTGTAAATAATAGAGCATAAAATTTACGCATATTCTGATTTTTATTTTTTGAAAACTAAGAACTAAATGAAAAGTGTTGATCTTATTAACTTACAACCAAATACAATGTGTAAAAAAATAATTCGTGGCAATTAATTAGGATATTGAGGTGTCGAAAATAATGGTTTTTTAACAAATTATTATAGAGTTTTTAAGATTAATTTTAATTCTACCCCATAAATACAAATAGCCTTGAAAATCAAGGCTATTTGTAATCTATTTTTAATTAGATTTTAATGTTTCACCAATTTCAATACTGAATTTGTATTGGTTTTTGTTGAGTGAAGTTGAATGAGATAAATACCGGATGATAATCTACCTACATTCAGTTTGGTATTGTTACTACCTACTTCAACAGTTATGTTTTGTTGCATAATCTGTTTTCCATAAATATCTGTTACAACCAAAGT
>JAGXRG010000057.1 GCA_018335935.1 Chitinophagaceae bacterium
AGTGCTGCTGCTTTTACTGTATCTGGTCAAAGTAACTACACTTATGATATCACTTTACCTAGTGGTAACATAGTATTAGCTAATGGTGCAAACAGTATGAACATTAACAACTTTACTGCAAGTATTGGTTTAACTGCTGGTCAGTTATCTAGTGGTGGTACAGGTACACAATCTTTCACTGTTGGTGCTACACTTGATGTAAGTGCTAACCAAGCTGCTGGATTGTATACTACTGCTACTCCTTTTAACGTAACAGTTAATTATAACTAATTTTAAAATCGGATAAGTAAGCAAATCAAAAAGGGCTGCCCATGGGCAGCCCTTTTATATTATTAAAATTAGTTGAACTATAATCCAAACTGATCAACCAAATAAATTAAAATTGCCATATTTACTGCTCCTAATAAAAGCTCTCTTCTGTTCACACTTTCAAAAACATCATTTGCTGTATGATGAAAATCGAAATAACGTTGACCATCTGGTCTAAACCCAGCTAATACAGTTTTTAATTTTTCATTCAAAGGACCAATATCTGCACCTCCACCTCCCATTTCTAATTTATCTGCTCCATAAGGTGCTAATAAATGTTTCCAAGTTTGTATTTTTTGTAATTGTGCTTCAGATGCTTTAAAAGTAAACCCACGAGGAGTAAATCCTCCAGCATCTGACTCTAAGGCAAAAATGTGTTGTTCATTATTCTCTAATGCTTTAGTGGCATACACATTTCCTCCTCTTAGTCCATTTTCTTCATTAGCAAAAAGTACAAATCTCAAAGTTCTTTTAGGTGTATAATTTAAAGTTTTTAAAACCCTTAATACTTCCATTGTTTGCACACAACCTGCACCATCATCATGTGCACCTTCACCCACATCCCAACTATCTAAATGTCCTCCTACAGTAATGTATTCGTTTGGAAATTCACTACCTTTTAACTCGCCAATTACATTGTGTGCAATAGCATCTTCAAACATTTTACCATGCGTTTCTAAATCAACTATAATTTTATTTTTACTTGCTAATTCATTTAATCGATCAGCATCTTTTAACCCTAAAGCCAATGCAGGAATTTTTGGAAACGAGTCGTTATAACGCATAGCACCTGTATGGGGGAAATTATCTGTAGATCCAGATAATGAACGAATCAAACATGCTACAGCTCCATATTTTGCAGCTCTGCTTGCACCCATTTGTCTATATTTCCCAGCATCGCCATAGGCTTTAAAAGTTTCTACAAAAGATTGATTAAATCCGTAATTATAAAAAACAATTTTACCTTTTACTTCATCTTTTCTTTTTTCTAATTCTTCGAAGTTTTGAATAACTATAACTTCAGCATTTGCACTTCCTCCATTAGAATTTCCTAGTGCCAAAGCATTTAATTCAATTACTTCTTTTTTACTATTCACTTGTACAACTTTTGCAAAATCTCCATTGCCTCTATTCCAATGGGGCACTTTGCATTCTTGCATAATTACTTTATCTGCTCCTGCTTCTTTCATTGTTTTTTCTCCCCATGCACTTGCTTGGTTATATGCTGTTGAACCACTTAATCGATGACCAATTTTTTTGGTGAGATGATATAGCCAATCGTAAGCTTTTCCATTTACTAAAATTTCATCAGATATTTTTTTAATAAATGCAGCATCGTTGGTTTGTGCTGTTGAAAACAAGGGGATGAAAATGAGGAATAAAATCTTTTTCATGAATAAGTTTTTACATTGAGTGGAATAAGTTTTGAAAGATAGATTAGATTATCACATGTCAAAAATATTTTATTGAATGAAATACTTTTACGAGGATGGATAAGTTTAGCAATAAATTTTATAAATGGTTATTGGGCTTAGTTTTTTTAATAAGTCCTTTTACAATTTATGCACAAGTAAATTCTATAACAATAGACGAAGGGTCTATACAAAAAATAAAAGCCAAAGAAAACTCAGATCAACAATTAGCAATATCTAAAGCAGCGAAAAACATTTGGCCAATTTTTCTTCAAACAAAAAACTCTAATCAATTTACCACCTTAACCAGATTAGATGTAAATGGTTTACCTATTTATACATCAACAGATAATAATTTAATTTCTGCTCAAACCACAAAAACCAATAAGATTTGGGGTTCTGGCTTAAATCTATCAGGATCATCAACAAACATGAAAGGCAAAATTGCTATTTGGGATGGTGGCGTTGCTATGAATACTCATGTTGAACTAAATGGAAGAATTATAAATAAAGATGCATCTAGTCAAATTAACCATAGCACACATGTTGCAGGAACCATGATTGCTAAAGGTATTAATCCAAACGCAAAAGGAATGGCTTACGGTGTAGAAGAGTTAAACAGTTATGATTTCAATAGTCATATTTCAGAAATGATGAGTGCTTCTAACAATTTATTAATTTCTAATCACTCTTATGGTGTAATAGCAGGTTGGAACCAAACACTAAGTGGAGATTGGGAGTTTTGGGGTAGTCCTGGAGAAAATGAAGATTATAAGTTTGGAATTTATAATGAAGAATGCCAAATGTTTGATTCAATTGCTTACAATGCTCCTCAATATTTAATTGTAAAATCTGTTGGAAATAACAGAGATAAAAATGGACCATCAGTTGGACAACCTTATAAAAGATTAGACAGTAATGGGAATATGATTAGTGCTGGCAACAGACCAGCAGGCATTTCTAATAATGATGGTTTTGATATTATACCCACTTATGGTGTTGCAAAAAATATTTTAACAGTTGGAGCAGTTGAAGGAATTACAAGTGGAATAGCTACAACAGAGAAAATTAAGTTAGGAAGTTTCAGTAATTGGGGACCCACTGATGATGGAAGATTAAAACCAGATTTAGTAGCTAATGGTGTAGATGTATTATCGTGTGTAGCCAATAACACTACCACTTATGAAATGTATAATGGCACATCAATGGCTGCACCCAATGTTTCTGGTTCTTTATTTTTATTACAAGAATTATATAGTCAGAAAAACAGTGGCAACTTCATGAAAGCCTCTACATTAAAGGCTTTGGCTATACACACTACAACTGAAGCAGGAGTTACTCCTGGTCCTGATTATAAATTTGGCTGGGGCTTATTGAATGTTGAAAAAGCTGCTCAAGTCATCAACAAAACTGCAACTGCTGAAACAAAAATTATTGAATCTACATTAAACAATTCTACAACATACACTTTAAATGTTATTGCTAGTGGTAATGAAAAATTAATGGCCACATTAGTATGGACAGATCCTGCAGCTACAGCCACAACAACAAACTTATTGAACAATCCTACACTTAAATTAGTAAATGATTTAGACATTAGAATTGTAAAAAACAACACAACGTATTTTCCTTGGGTTTTAAATCCTACAACACCAAATGCAGCTGCAACTGTTGGAGATAATTTTAGAGATAATGTTGAAAGAATTGAAATTGATGATGTACTGCCTGGAGGTAGTTATACCATTCAAATTACACATAAAGGAAGTTTAGCACGTGGTAGTCAGGCATTCTCACTAATTGTTAGTGGAGTTGGGGGAATAGCTTATTGTAACTCAAGCCCAGTATACATTTCAGGTAGCAGAATTGACAATGTAACCTTTGCAGGTATCAATAATACTACTCAACTAGGTTGCACTCAGTTTAGAGAATTTGGAAATTATATTGCTCAACTTCAATCCAACACTAATTATAATTTCTCCATTTCAATAAGTTCTTGTGATGGAAGTACAGCTTCAAAATTCTGTAAAATTTATATAGATTATAATAATAATGGAAATTTTGATGATGCTGGAGAATTAGTGGCTACAAGCAATTTAATTTTTGGCGATGGAATTTTTAATGGTGCCATTACAACCCCAAACAATTTATTAGTCAACACTTTTACAAGAATGAGGGTTGTTGTTCAGGAAGCCAATGATGCCAATTCTATTACCCCATGCAATAGTGCCAATCATGGAGAAACGCAAGATTATAAAATATGGTTACAGCCAGTTGTATTAGATGCTGGTATTACTGATATTGCTAATCCTTATCAAAATAATTGTGCTAATAATAATCAATTGCTGAGTATTCAAATCACCAACTTTGGGAAAACTGCAATCTCAAATATTCCATTAACGGCAGTTATAAAAAATGGATCAACAACTATTTCAAGTTTAACTGGAAATTATATACCAACTTTAGAAGCAGGTGCTAGTGCCAATTATACATTTCAAACTCCATTTACTACTAATGCTGCTACAAATTATACCATTATAGCAAAATCGAATTTAGCTAATGATCATCGAAATAGTAACGATTCAATTGTGCTAGAGGTAAAAAGTTCAAATGCTGTCGGAACAATTACAGCCCAAGCCAGCATATGTTCTACTGCTGTTAGTTTAAGAGCTTTCAACACAAACCCTTCACAAAATTATTTATGGTATAATTCTCCCACAACACTTACCCCTATTGCTTTTGGAAGCAACACAAGTTCTACAACCATTGCTGCAAATTATTATTTAGGTTCAGGTATTAATGCAGCTATTGGTGCTGTTTCAAAAACTAATTTTACCGATGGTGATTATCAGGCTAAAGGTGGAAATTATTTTAAATACAGTTCTGCGGTTCCATTAATTTTAGAAAAGGCAAAACTTTATACAGCTTATCCTGGAAAGGTATTTATTACAGTAGCTGATATCAATACAACAAACCCTGATGGTTCTTATACTTACAAAAGTTTAAGTAAAACTACTATAGATGTTGTAGCTTCTAGACCAACTGTTGTTAGAGGTGATGTTGCAGGAAATGATCCTACTGATTTTGGATTGATGTATAATATTAATTTATACGTTCCTAGTGGCAATCATGTAATCATAGTTTCAACAGATAGTGTTGCCAATATTTTCAGAAATAAAAATATTGCTTCAAACCCTTACCCATACAGCTTTTCAAATATTTTTAGTATTACAGGTAATAATGCAACCAATCAAAATGAGTTTTATTATTACTTATATAATATGAATTTTAAATCATTAGATTGTTTGAGTGATAGAGTTTTAGTAACTCCAACTACCGCTATAAAACCAAGCATTACAAAAGTTGGTGATTCTTTAAAAGCAAATATTGGTATCAACTATCAATGGTTAAAAGATGGTGTTGAAATTTTAGGAGCAAATACACAAGCAATAAGACCAACCACTAGTGGAAATTATAGTTGTAGAGTTACAGATAATGGAGGTTGTGAGCAAACTAGTAATATCATCAACTTTGAATTAATTGCAAGTGGACAAGAACTAAAAATTTATCCTAATCCTGCCAATAATACAATCAATCTGAATGTGTATAGCAATGCTAACTCATTTGCTGAAGTGAATATTATTGATGCAACAGGAAGAGTTTGTATGAGCAAAATATATAATAGTCTTTCAACAACACGAATAGATATTTCTGTACTTAAAAATGGCATGTACACCATACAAGTAAAACAAGCAGCCAATACCTATCAAGCAAAGTTTATTGTTGCAAGATAATAAGCTTTGACAACTTTTGAAAAGTTGTCAAAGCTTACGGATTTATATAAATAATTAAATAATATCAATTATAAATATTGTTACCAATGGCTATTGTTGAACATTATTACACAAAATTTGAGGAAGAAAATTTTTATCATATTTATAATAGGTCAATTGATAAAAAACCAATGTTTTGCAACGATGGAAATTATGAGTATTTTTTAAAAAAATATGATGCTTATTTATCTGCTGTAATAGATACATATGCCTATTGCTTGTTAGGAAATCACTTTCATTTCTTGATTCGAATTAAAGATTTGACAACTTTCAAAAAGTTGTCAAATCAGCCCGATAACAAATCAACACATGATATTATAAGTCATCAATTTCGAAAATTTTTTCAATGCTATGCAATGTCATTTAATAAACAACAAAACAGAACTGGCACATTGTTTCAAACACCATTTAAAAGAGCCTTGGTTGATGATGACAGCTATTTTAGAAAGTTGATTTATTACATTCACTCAAACCCAGAAACACATCAGTTAGTTAAAGATTTTAGAGAATGGAAATGGAGTTCTTATCAAACCATGTTAATGGAAAAGCATACCCAACTAAAAAATCAGAAGTGTTTGAATGGTTTGGCAATAAGCAACAATTTGAAAAGTACCATTTAGAAAAACACAAATTAACACAAGAAGAAAACATATTTTTAAATGATGAGATTTGACAACTTTTTAAAAGTTGTCAAATCTGGTAATTAATAAACAAACAATGAACATCCGTCAACAATTCTTTAAACATATTGCACAAACTTCACCTGAGCCCATTGGCTTAGACATGGTAAAAGCTGAAGGCATTTACATGTTTGATGTTGATGGCAAGAAATATATTGATGGCATATCTGGGTTCAGTGTTGCCAATATTGGTCATAGCCATCCAAAGATTGTTGAAGCAGTTCAAACACAAGCTGCTGCTTATATGCATTTAATTGTTTATGGCGAATTTATTGAACAACCACAAGTGGCTTATGCAAAATTGCTAACTGACCATCTTCCAGAAAATTTAAACTCAGTTTATTTTACCAATAGTGGTGCCGAAGCTGTTGAAGGTGCTATGAAACTGGCAAAGAGAGTAACCAACAGAAGCAAAATTATTTGCTTTAATCAATCTTATCATGGTAGTACACAAGGAGCATTGAGTTTAATGGGAAGTGAATATTGGCGTCAAGCATATAGACCATTATTGCCTGATGTTTATCATTATAATTTTAATAGTGATGAAGCTTTTGAAGCTATTGACAATACAACTGCTTGTGTTATTCTAGAACCTGTTCAAGCAGAAGCAGGTATTTTAAAAGCAAATGCAAAGTGGCTATCTTCTATTAGAGAAAAATGTAACCAACATTGTACTTTATTAATATTCGATGAAATTCAAACTGGTTTTGGCAGAACAGGAAGTTTATGGGCATTTGAACAATTGAATGTAATTCCAGATGTATTATTATTAGGTAAAGCCTTAGGAGGAGGAATGCCTTTGGGTGCATTTATTTCTTCTCAAAAAATGATGAGTACATTAAGCTACAATCCAGTATTGGGGCATATTACAACGTTTGGTGGTCATCCTGTAAGTTGTGCAGCAGGCAAAGCAGCTTTGGAAGTTTTATTAGAAAATAATTGGATCAATGAAATCAAACAAAAAGAAAAAATACTTCAAGAAAAACTAAATCATTCAAAAATTAAAAATGTAAATATTGCTGGATTATGGGCTGCAGTAGAATTAGAAAGCTTTGAAGTAGTAAAATCTGTTGCTAAAATTTGTATTCAAAAAGGGTTAATTACAGATTGGTTTTTATTTGCAGATTCTAGTTTAAGAATTGCTCCACCATTAATTATAACTATTGAAGAATTGAACTTAGTGTGTGAAATTGTGATTAAGAGTATTGATGAATTTTATAAAGCTTAAGAAATGAAAGTTATAAATATTAAAGAAAAATTCTCTTTATTTAATGATCATTGGAATCCAAAAATTATTGGAGAATTAAATGGTCAACATGTAAAACTTGCAAAACTTAAAGGAGAATTTGTTTGGCACAAACACGATAATGAAGATGAATTATTTTATGTGGTAAAAGGAGAACTCCAAATAGCTTTTAGAGATAAAATTCAAACAATACATGAAAACGAATTCATCATAGTTCCAAGAGGTGTTGAACATAAGCCTATTGCAAATGATGAAGTATGTGTATTATTATTTGAACCTTGCAGCACTATAAATACAGGAGATACTAGAAATGATTTTACAAAAGAAAATCTCGAATCTATTTAATAGTTTTTACCAACCATCTCCATCAATCATATTACCTAAGCCTCCAAGAATACTTCCTTCTTCTTTTCTTTTATATGTTCCATAAGCTAAAATTCTTGCAGCTAATCTACTTACTGGTAAGCTTTGTATCCATACTTTTCCTGGACCTCTTAATGAAGCAAAAAATAATCCTTCACCACCAAAAATGGTATTCTTAATGCCACCAACAAACTGAATATCGTAATCTACAGTTGCAGTAAATCCAACAATACAACCTGTATCTATTTTTAATAATTCGCCAGAAGCCAATTGTTTTTGCTGTACATATCCACTTGCATGTAAAAAGGCTAAGCCATCGCCTTCAAGTTTCTCCATAATAAATCCTTCTCCACCAAATAATCCTGTACCTAATTTTCGTTGAAATTCTATGCCAATAGAAACTCCTTTTGCTGCACATAAAAAGGCATCTTTCTGACAAATTACTTTACCTCCTAATTCTAATAAATCTAATGGTACAATTTTACCAGGATATGGAGATGCAAAACTTACTTGTTTAATACCATGTGAAACATTGGTGAAAGCTGTCATAAACAAATTTTCACCTACTAACATTCTTTTACCAGCATTTAATAATTTATTAAAAATGCTAGAATTGTTTTGCTGACTTCCATCTCCAAACATAGTTTCCATTTGAATGCCATCATCCATCATCATAAATGCTCCAGGTTCAGCAATAGCAGTTTCTTGAGGGTCTAACTCTATTTCAACATATTGCATTTCTTCACCATAAATTTTATAATCTATTTCATGATTCTTACGCATATAATTACAGTTTAAAAATTAAACAATACTATTATTAATTCTTAATAAAATTAATGTGAATTTTAGAAAAGGGTTTTTGTGAGGATGATTGGTATAAAGCTATTATGCAATTTCCCAAACTTCTCTTCCTCTTAATAATTTATCTAAATCGCCTTTTCCTTTTGAAGTAATGATTTCTTCAATTTGCATGGCCATTACGTCTTCGTAACAAGCTCTATCTGTTTGATAAAATACACCAAATGGTCTTGGTAAATGCTGATCTAAATGTGGACTATCGAACATTCTTACCAAGGTTTGTGCTTTATAAAAATCTTTTTCATCGTGTACCCATAAATCATCGGCACTAATGCCATTTCCAATTTCAACAACAATTGGTTTAAACCCATCTAATTTAATTCCCTTGTCTTTGTTTGCACCAAAAATTAATGGCTGACCTTGTTCTAAGAATAAAGCTTCATCTGCTTTTGATGATTTTTCTGTAAAAACTGCAAATGCTTCATCATTAAAAATATTACAGTTTTGATAAATTTCTACGAATGATGAGCCTTTGTGTTGATTAGATCGTATTAAAATTTGTTGCAAATGTTTTGGATCACGATCCATACTACGTGCAATAAATGTTGCATCTGCACCCATAGCTAAGGCTAAAGGATTGAAGGGATGATCTATACTGCCAAATGGAGTGCTCTTTGTAATTTTATTTTCTTCTGAAGTTGGCGAATATTGTCCCTTTGTTAAACCATAAATTTGATTATTAAAGACCAATAAATTCACATCAAAATTTCTACGTAACAAATGAATGGTATGATTGCCACCAATGCTTAAGCTATCGCCATCTCCACTAACTATCCAAACACTTAACTCAGGTCTTGATGCTTTTAAACCACTCGCAACAGCAGCAGCTCTACCATGAATACTGTGCAAACCATAAGTATTCATATAATATGGAAAACGACTACTACAGCCAATTCCAGATACTATAACAATATTCTCTTTTGGTATGCCTAATGTGGGCATTACTTTTTGTACTTGTGCCAATATGCTGTAATCGCCACAACCTGGACACCAACGAACTTCTTGGTCAGTAGAAAAATCTTTAGCTGTTAAAACTGGAGGGGTAATAGTTGCTTCGCTCATACAAAATTAAATTGCAATAAAGGTAGTGATAGTTTGTAAATATTTAATCACTACTGACTAATATCATTATAAAAAAAGTTTAAAATAAATTACCTGTTATCGTAAGTTCTTTTAAGCTTAAAATGCTGAATAGGTGCAACTATTAATGGGAATTTTTCTACAACTACATTACTGGCATCTAATCCAAAACCTCTTTCTTCACTCAAGCTAATTTCTTTTAGCCAGAAATAAATCTTCATGACTACTCTTTCAAAGAATGGCAATTCATTATCCTGACTTAAGAACTTCTCCATAACAATGAATTGAAAATCGCCAATGATATCACTCTTATCGAAACTATTATACTCATGCGGAAAAATAACTTCTTTATTGGCTACTAAATCTTGCACTACTTTTTTGAACATGAGGTTGATTTTTTGTTCAACTCTAAATCCTAAATTAAAATCAATTCTTACAATATCATTAGGCACAATATGATCAACAGTATACTCGCAAGTATTGGGTTCATCTAAAACATTTACATGCACAAACCAATATATATCTGCACGTTTAGGATTTTTACTTAAAATAGAATAAATGATTTTATGCTCAATTTCTTTAGAAATATTTGAACTTGTCATGTATACTAAATGAGTAGAATATTTAGGTATAGACTTATCGTTGCTCAATTGTTTTATTTGAGGAATATAAGGTGCCAAACGTACAAACTCGGTATAACGATTTTTGATTTTTTTAGATCTATACCAAGCATACATAATTATAAACATCATACCACCTATTAATAAAGTGATATAACCACCATGAGGGAACTTATCTAATAAAGAAATAAAGAATGCAGACTCTATGATAATATAAATAAATAAGAAAAGGTAAATTAATAAAGGTTTTACTCTATGTAACACCATATAGTTGGCATATAGAATTGTAGTAGCAATCATAGTAACAATAATGGCTAATCCATATGCAGCTTCCATTCTAGCAGATTCTCTAAAATAGAGCACCACAGCAGAACAGCCTAAAAACATTAAGAAGTTTACTGCAGGTACAAAAAGTTGTCCTTTCTCTTCTGAGGGATAACGAATTTTTAATTTAGGCCAAAGATTTAATCGTAATGCTTCACTTATTAAAGTAAAAGAGCCAGAAATCATTGCCTGGCTAGCAATAATAGCAGCACATGTTGCTATTATGACACCTGTTAAAATAAACCATTGAGGCATTACATCGTAAAACGGATTAATATTTAAAGCTGCTTTAGTTTGTGCATCTACAAGTAAGCCTTTATGATGTGCTAATAAATATGAAGCCTGACCAATATAGTTTAATAATAAACTGGCCTTAACAAAACCCCATGTAACACGAATATTTTTCTTACCACAATGGCCTAAGTCAGAATATAAGGCTTCTCCACCTGTAGTACAAAGAAACACAGCACCCAATAACCAAAAGCCTTGAGGATATTGTGTTAAAAGCTTTATAGCATAATAAGGATTGAAAGCTTTAAAAACAGATAAGTCATCTAAAATATGTATACCCCCTAAAACAGCTAACATGCTAAACCAAACTAGCATAATAGGGCCAAACAATTTTCCAATAGATGCAGTACCAAATTGCTGCATAAAGAAAAACAAAGCCATAATAACTAATACAATTAATACAACTGTATCTTGAGTAATGTTATTTAAAGCGGGAAGTTTTTTTATACCTTCAATTGCAGAAGTAATTGAAATAGGAGGGGTAATAATACCATCTGCTAAAAGGGCTGCACCACCTATCATTGCTGGTATTACCAACCATTTTTTTCTTCTTCGAACTAAAGCATAAAGTGCAAATGTTCCGCCCTCGCCTTTGTTATCAGCCTTCAATATCATGACTACATATTTCATTGTAGTTTGCATAGTGATGGTCCAGATAATACATGACAAAGCACCAATAATTAAATCTTCAGAAATTACTTTATTGCTAATAATAGCATTAAAAACATAAAGAGGTGAAGTACCAATATCTCCATAAATAATTCCAAGAGCAACTAGTAAACCTGCAGCGGTAACCTTATTAATATGTTTTCCCACAACTAGAAAGTTAATGTAACAAAATACAAATGTATAGTTAATTCAATTGGTAGAATTTTTTTTATGCCAACGGTTTTAAAAGTTAATATAGTTAAATTAACTTAAAGCTTACTTATTGTTTGGGAAAAGAATAAGAGAACTACTAATTTTGGTTACATAAGAATAATTTGAATTTATGAAGCACTTTTTAATTGGGATGATTTGTATTTGTGTTGTATTTAAAGCAAATGCTCAAAGAATCATATACAGTGAACCTGATAGAGATGATATTAGAGATTTTAAGTTTGAAATTATTGGTAAAATTGATAACAACTTATTGGTTTATAAAACTGCTAATACCAACCATTATATCAGTGTTTATGATGAAGACATGCAGCAAACAGATAAAATTAAAATAGATTATCTTACCGAAAGAGTTTATAATGTAGATTTTGTAAACTACGCTGATTTTGCTTATATGTTTTATCAATATCAAAAAAAAGGTGTTATATACTGTATGGCTGTTAAAATAGATGGTAAAGGTAAAAAGGTGGGAGAGCCCATAGAACTTGATACTACAAATTCAAGAGAAGTACAGAATAATAGAATTTACTCATTTGTTCAAAGTACAGATAAGAGCAAAATCATGTTCTTTAAAATCAATACTACTTTAGATAAATATCATCAAATTACAACTATTCTCTTTGATGATAAATTGAATAAAATGAATAAAGCTACTGAAGCTGTTCCTATGAGAGAACGCAATAGCTTTTTATCGAGTTTCGAAGTAAGTAACAATGGCAATTTTGCATTTATAAAAGCTATAGGAACTAGTGGTAACGATAATATTAATCAATTGGTATTAATTATTAAAGAAGCCTATGCTCTCAACTTTAACTACATTAACATTACCAAAAAAGAGGGTGTATTTTTAGATGAAATAAAGCTTAAAGCAGATAACACAAATAATAGATACATCATTACTTCGTTTTTTGCAAATAAAAGAAGAGGAGATATTCTAGGTTTATATGTAACTATTTATGATAATATTAATCACAGCGAAAAACTAAATACCACTGTAGTTTTTGATAACGAGTTTAGAACAGATGCAAAAACTGAAGGCAATATTAAAAACGCATTTAACGACTTTTTTATTAAAGATATAATTGTTAAAAAAGATGGGGGATTTTTACTAAATGCCGAGAATGAATATAATTCAACCAGAAATAATACCAATAATTTTAGCAGATGGGATTATTTAGATTATATGAATGGACCCTTTGGTAATAGCGGATTTTACAATTTTGGTAGCCCTTTTTATGGCTTTGGTTCTCCTTTTTTTAACAACCCCTATGGCTTATACCGAAGCAGAAGTTTTTATAATATTACCCGATACTATGCAGATAACATTGCTATAATAAGTCTAGATTCAATTGCCAAACCACAGTGGACTAATGTTATTAGAAAATCTCAATTTGATGATAGAACAGATGCTTTTATTGGTTATGGAACTTTTAATGCAGGCAATCAAATCAAATATTTGTTCAATGTTTTAGAGAAAAATAAACTTATTTTAAACGAACAAAGTTTAACTCCTTCTGGTCAAATTATCAGAAGCTCTACATTAAAAAATTTAGATAAGGGTTATGAGTTTATGCCAAGATATGCTAAACAAGTAGGAGCTTATGAATTTATTGTTCCTTGTATGTATCGCAGTTACCTTTGTTTTGCTAAAATTGATTATTAATTACTGTGATAACTATTTTCAGAGATAAATCTATTCTAACTATTTTTAGTTTAATTGCAATCTGCTTGGTAACGCATTTGCACATTTTTTTTACCCCTGTAGAAATTTATACCACTACTAAAAGTGGAATTATATCAGATATTTTAGATAAGTATATAGTATCTATTCCAGCATTTATTATTAATGTTCTTTACATTTTTATTATTTTAATACAATCTATTAGACTCAATATTATTTTAAATAATCACAAACTCTTTAGCAAATCAGGATTTACAACTGCTTTAGCATTTATTTTGTTTACTGGCCTTTTTACCAATGCCTATGAGTTTAGTGCTGCATTAATTGCAAATAGTTTAATCATCTGGATTTTTAGCTTTAGCATTAAACTTTACAATCACAGTTCACCCAAAGCTTTATTATTTAACTTAGGTTTATTAGGAAGTTGCAGTATTTTACTATTTAAACCTTTAGCTTTAATAACAATTGGATTATTATTTGCACTTCTCATTTTACGTGCTTTTAAATTAGTTGAGTGGTTAATTTTTATATTAGGATTAATTACTCCATTTTATTTATTATTATCTTTCTTGTACCTCAATAATAATTTAGAATACATTCAAAACTTTATTCCAAATTTTCATTTTCAATTTCAGCTTGAGCAAGACCCTTGGTATTACTTTACTTTATCTACAATTATTTTATTTGCTTTATCTGGATTAATAACTTGGTATCCGAATAGTAATAGAATGGTTATTCAGAGCAGAAAAAGCTGGGGAGTAATTTTAATATTTTTTATTTTAGCACTTTTTGGTGTATTATTTATTAATCACCAAAAATTTCATACAGAAATATTATGCCTTGTGCCGTTGGCAGCTTTTGTGTCTAATTTTCTTTTATATCCCTCCAAAAAAATATTGATTAATTTCTTTTTAATCATTATTGCAATAATAGTAGCACATAAAAATATGCTATTAATTATGGGAAACTGATTCTAGTTGATTAAGGAGCCAACCTTTCTATTTTCCAAATATGGTTTTCGAGTGTAAAAGCTATTCTATCGTGTAATCTGCTAGCTCGGCCTTGCCAAAATTCAAAATAATTTGGAATAAGCTTGTACCCGCCCCAATGTGCTGGTCTTTTAATATTTTCTCCAAACTCTGCAATTATTTTCTTTTCATTTTCTTCTAAAACAGAACGACTACGAATGACTTTGCTTTGTGGCGAAGCACAAGCCCCAATTCTACTAGCTAATGGTCTTGAGTTAAAATATGCGTCATTTTCTTGGTCTGATATTTTTTTTACAACACCTTCAATTCTAATTTGACGTTGTAATTCTTTCCAAAAAAAACACAATGCAGCATTTGGATTTTGTAATAAATTTTCTGCTTTAGCACTTTTATAATTAGTAAAGAATGTAAATCCTTCTTTATCAAATCCCTTTAATAAAACTATTCTAGTTGTGGGTTTATTTAAAGCATTTACCGTTGCTAGGTTCATAGCATTGACTTCATCAATATCAGAAGACAAAGCTTCATTCCACCATACTTCAAACTGCTGTATTGGATTTGGTAAAACATCAGCTTCGTCTAATGTTTTCAAGGTGTAATCTTTTCTAATATCAGCAATTAATTTATTCATGAAATAAATTTACTACAAACTTATTCAGCACGTATTGTATAAACTATGATTTAAGTCAGTATGATTTTTATTATTCATTAATCGTTTCTGTTCTTACTAAAAATCCAAACAAAAATAGACACACTAATAATTACAATTAACCAAAGCCAGCTTAAATCAATAATTTTTTTAAATAATGTTGATGGTTTCTTTTTATCTTTTTCTAACATTAGCAAACCAATATCTCTTGCTAAAACACGCATTGATGCTGAATCTAAACCATCGTATGCCTGACCCAATCTGCCCCTCATCTGATAGTTTTTATCTAACAATGCAAATCTTCCAGTATGTGCAAACACAGGACTAACAGGCTCTGTACTTAGTTTATCTATTTTTAATTCTTGAAAAATGAAATTATAAATTGAGTCTCGATTACCTGTTAAAAGCCACCAATTATCTGGATTAATATTAAAGTTATCGGCATATTTTTTTAACTGAGGAACACTATCGCTTTCTGGATCTATACTTAAAGAAATAAACTGAACTACTGAAGTATCTACTTTTAATCGGGATGAGCCGCCTGTTTTAAATGATTCTTGTAAGGTCTTCATGCTTCTGGTAAGTCTTGGACAAATTCCTGCACAATGTGTAAAAAATAAATCAATTACTATGGTTTTATTTTTAATATCGTATAAGCTTACTGTATCGCCTAACTGATTAACTAATGTAATATTTGCTGTTTTATGCCAAATACTATCGTAAATAGTTTTGCCATTTTTTTCTATAACCTCAACATCGTCTAATAATAACTTACGGGGTAATTCAACTGCATTTTCTCCATAATATTTTAAAATAAGATAACAAGATACAGGTACAAGAATAGTTAGGCAAAGTGCTATGATTGATCTTTTTTGCATATTAATTTAAATGAGCACTGCAAAGGTAAGTGAATAAAAAAACCATCGCTAAGGAGATGGTTTAATATTGTATATTTTTCCTGAATTAGTGTTTTTCTTCAGCTTTTATTTCGTGAGTTTCTGTACCTTTTTTATCATGTGCTGGTGCTGCCCCATGATGTACTTTTTCTTCTACTTTAATTGTTGTTTGTTCTTGTAAATGCTTATCGTAAGTATTTCTTAAGTTTTTATAAGAATTTCCTTCGTATAAAAAAGAGATAATAAACCAAACAAAAAGTAACAAAGGCACAACAATAGTCATGATCATATTTTTTATTTCATGCTTTAAGTGCATAAAATAAGCAACTATATAAAAAGCTTTAGCCATCATTAGAATTAGAATTGTTCCTTTTAGAAACAATACCATTGTGCTGCTCATTGTATCGTTTGATAAATACATCCAATAACCTAATGCCAATTCTATTAAAGTTAGGATAGATAAGATCCAGGTTATTTTCCAAATTTCTTTTTTTGCTGCAGCGTATGTTTCTGCGTTGTAATTATGATGTCCCATGCTTAAATTATTTTTCTTTTTCTGTTATTTTATACAAGATAGAAAAGTGTAAATACAAATACCCAAACTAAATCTACAAAGTGCCAATATAGACCTGCTTTTTCTATCATTAAATAATGTCCTCGTTTTTCAAATGTATTATTCAGCGTCATGATTAACATTACAATATTAATAACCACACCACTAAATACGTGGAAACCATGGAAGCCAGTAATAGTAAAGAAGTAATTGGTGAAATTAGTAGTAGCATGTGTTCCATCTGCATTAACAAATGGATTACTACCCCACCAAGCACCTTGATGAAATAAGTGAGTCCATTCCCAAGCTTGACAGCCTAAGAACATTGCACCGCCAATAATGGTTAATATTAAATTACGAACCACCCCTTTTTTATCTTGATGATGACCAGCTTGTACAGCCAAAACCATTGTAACTGAACTAACAATTAAAATAAAGGTCATTAAACTAACAAACACCAATGGTGCAGCAGCTGAGCCTTCTGGTTTAAAAGGATAAGAACTAAATACATGGTTTGGATCGGGCCATCCATTAGTTGAAAAACGAATTGTACCATATGAAATAAGAAATGCACCAAAAGTGAATGCATCACTCATTAAAAAGTACCACATCATTACTTTTCCATACTCTAGGTTGAAAGGGCTTTTACCGCCATTCCACCATTTTGTGTTTTGTACTGCTGTTGTTGACATAAGTTAGTCTAAAAATTTCGTGGCAAAAATATCTGGTTATTATTAAAATTGAAGCAATTCTCTCAATTATTTTATCAGAAAATTAAACTGCTGCTTCTTTATCTCATAAAAATTAAAAATATCAATAAATAAATCCATAGCACATCTACAAAATGCCAATAAGCAGCCATTACTTCTGTTGAAACAATACTACTACTTATTTTTGATAAATTATTTTTTAAGCTCATTACTATAAGTGCAATTACTCCTCCTAAAACGTGTATGCTATGTAATCCTATGATGATGAGTAAAAATGATGCTCCAGGATTACTATTTCGACCAATAAATTCTACTCCTGATTGATCTAAATATACAAAACCCTTATATTGCATTACAGCAAATAAAACACCCAATGCTGCAGTAAGTAACAATAGTTTTTTATATGTTGATGCTTGTTCTGCCTTAATAGCTTTTACTGCCATTTGCAAGGTTAAACTACTGATTAATATAACAACAGTGCTCCATAAAAATATGGTTGGTAGGTTTACACTAATAACATTGTCCTGACTTTTTTTAACTACATATGCACTGGTTAGTCCAGCAAACATCATACAAATGCTGCCTATTGCTACCCACATTAAAAATTTATGTGGATGAAGTTTTTTATGTTGTTTCATGTTAATTGTATCCATATATATTTTTAATTATTAAACTATCTTGTCCCAAAGTAATGCCAAATACACAATTGGTAAATATATATAGCTGCTAAACATTACTCTTCTGGCTGCTTTAACATCCATAGCAATAAACAAACGTATACATTGCATCACCATGAATAAATTTGCTATTATTAAAATCCACATACTAGTAGTGCCCGTCATTCCAAAATAGTTGGGCAAAATACCAATAGGAATCATTAATACACTGTACATAATGGCTTGTAATGCAGTAAACTTGGTTGGACCTTCTTTACTTGGCAATAACTTAAATCCTACTTTAGTATAATCTTGATGAGCCACCCAGGCAATAGCCCAAAAATGTGGGAATTGCCAAATGAACTGAATAGCAAAAAGTACTAAACCACCCGTCCAAACAATGGGTTGATCATAAAAACCAGCAACCCACCCTATTAAACAAGGAAAAGCTCCTGGAAAACCACCAATTAAAACAGAAACTGAATTTATTTTTTTTAGTGGGGTATAGATGAATGCATATAAAAATAAACTAAATGCCGACAGTAATGCTGAAGTAAGATTAAAAAAGTACCACATTAATAAGCAACCTAAAACACCAGCAATGAGTGCAAAAGTATAGGCCTCAGCAACACTCATTCTTCCGGAAGCAACAGGCCTGTTTGCAGTACGCTTCATTAATGCATCAGAATCTTTTTCAACAGCTTGGTTAATAGCATTTGCACTACCAGTAATCATTAAACCTGCTGCAAATAAAATAGTGATCATTGTCCAGTTGTAACCATTATTGGGTACAAGCAAAAAGCAAATTACACAAGTAAATACAACAGTAAAACTGAGGGTGAGTTTAATAAGTTCCTTATAGTCTTTAATCTTTTGCATCTTGTTACTGTTACCTACCACACTAAAGAAAAGAAGTAATGATATGCTTAAAAGCTGAAATATAAATTACAACGCCACTAGAAATCTAATGGCGTTATGAGATTTTTATTAGTGATGACTTTCGTCGTCGCCTATTGGTGTATCTTGAGTAATAAATTCTTTTCCATCTTTTCCATAATCGTACGCCCAACGGTAAACTTCAGGAATCTCACCTGGCCAGTTTCCATGACCTGGATTAATTGGTGTAGTCCACTCTAGTGTATTAGAATCCCATGGATTTTTTGTGGTTACTTTTCTTCCTTTAAATATTGAGTAGAAGAAATTGAATAAGAATAATAGTTGAACTAAAAACACAATCATTGCTACGGTGCTAATGAACATGTTTAAAGATCCAAATTGCTTAAAGCTTTCCCAAATACTGTAATCATAATATCTACGTGGCATACCTGCTAAACCCTCGTAGTGCATAGGCCAGAAGATTAAATAAGCACCAATTATAGTTATCCAGAAATGGATATAACCAAGAGTGTTATTTAAGTATCTACCATACATTTTAGGGAACCAATGATATATACCAGCAAACATACCAAACATACTTGCCACACCCATTACAATATGAAAGTGAGCAATTACAAAATAAGTATCATGCAAATGAATATCTAATGCTGAATTTCCTAACCAAATACCTGTTAAACCTCCACTAATGAATAAGCTAACAAATCCAATTGCAAACATCATAGCTGGAGTTAATCGAATACTTCCACGCCATAAAGTAGTTAACCAGTTAAACACTTTAATTGCACTTGGAACCGCAATTAATAAAGTTAATAATACAAATATTGAACCTAAGAATGGATTCAACCCTGTTACAAACATATGGTGAGCCCAAACTAAGAAAGATAAAATAGCAATTGCAAATAAACTACCCACCATAGCCATATAACCAAAGATGGGTTTACGACTATTAACAGATAATATTTCACTTACCATACCCATTGCTGGTAATAAGATAATGTATACTTCTGGGTGACCTAAGAACCAGAATAAATGTTGGAATAAAATAGCACTACCACCTTCGTTAGGTAAAGCACCTACACCATTTACAAATAAATCTGATAAGTAGAAACTTGTTCCAAAGTTTCTATCGAATATTAATAAAATACAACCCGATAATAATACAGGGAAAGAAAGAACTCCTAAAACTGCAGTAAAGAATAAAGCCCAAATGGTTAAAGGTAAACGAGTCATACTCATTCCCTTTGTACGCATATTTAATACTGTAGCAATATAGTTAAGACCACCTAATAAGGATGACACTATAAATAAACTCATGGAGACTAACCATAAATCCATACCAGTTTTTGAACCTGGCGATGCATCACCTAAAGCACTGAGTGGAGGGTAAGCAGTCCAACCACCACTAAATGGTCCATTTTCAACAAAAATTGAGCTCATCATTACCACACCAGCAGTAAAGAAGAACCAGTAACTTAACATATTTAAAAATGGAGATGCCATATCTCTAGCTCCAATTTGTAATGGAATTAAGAAGTTGGCAAATGTTCCACTAAGTCCTGCCGTTAATACAAAGAATACTAATACAGTACCATGAGTAGTTACTAAAGCATAATAAGCTTGTGGTGTTATATGCCCTTTTTCTGCCCACCACTTTCCTAATAAATCTTCTAACCAAGGATAGCTTTCGTTTGGATAGCCTAATTGTAATCTGAATAAAACACTCATTAATCCTCCAACAATTGCCCAAACCATCCCTGTAATGAGGAATTGTTTAGCAATCATTTTATGATCCATGCTGAAAACGTATTTGCTTATAAACGTTTCGTGATGGTGATGTTCATGATGCCCATCATGAGCTTCGTGATTATGAACATCGTGACTATGTAAAACTGCTTCAGTACTCATATCAAATTCGTTAATCTCTAATTAATATTGTCTCGTTAATTTATTCTACTATTTTTTTTCTGCCATTACTACAGCTGCTTTTGCAGTAGTATCAGCAACAGGATCTGCTATATTAAAAACACTATTATATTTTGGTTTTTGTTTAGCCATCCATGCGTCAAATTCTTCTTGAGTTACAACTTCAATAACTCCTTTCATACTATAGTGACCATTACCACACATTTGATCACAACTAATTTCGTATTGAAAGTTTGGATTATTGGTTCTTTCTTTCATTTCTGCTGTAGTATATTTTGGTGTTAACCACATGGTGGTTGGCATACCAGGAACAGCATCCATCTTCATTCTAAAATGATTTAAACCCACATCATGAATTACATCTCTTGAACCTATAATTAATTTTAGTGGGCGATCTTTTACGGCATACATGGTTTGTTCTAAAACCACGTCATCATGAGAGAATTTATCATCACGTAGTTGTTGAGGCTCACCATTAGCTCTATTTACTATAGTATCTTTCCAAATTAATCCTAAACTATTATCAACTGCATCAATCATTCTGTAGTATTTCTTACCAAACTCTCCATCTTTTCCTGGATATCTAAAAATCCAACCAAATTGTTTACCTGTAATTTCAACTTTTAAAGCATTACTTGGAGCTTCACTTGTAAAGCTTGCCCAGTTTCTTAACCCAATTACTACAAGAACAGTTAAGAAAATAGCTGGAACAACAGTCCATAAAGCCTCGAGCTTATTGCTATGTGCAAAGAAGTAAACTTTTTTACCTTCTTTTTCTTGATACTTATAAACGAACCAGAATAAAAGAATTTGTGTCATAACAAATACAACTCCAGTTATCACTAAAGTAGTAATTAACATGCTATCTACTTTTTCACCTTGCACACTTGCTGCACCTTGAGGTATTAAAGTTTTTGGAGCCAATACTTCGTTACAATACCAAACTCCTATTAAACCAACAATCATAAATGCTAACATTAAAAAAGCATTTACTTTATTAGTTTGTCTACGAGATTGATCTTCTCCCTTTAATACACTAACATACTCTGCTGCTTTGGAAATTTGAAAAATCACCAAGAAGATTAGTGTTATTACTGCTATTACAAAAAACATCTGCATATTCTGTATTTAAATTCCAATTATTTTTATCTACTACTATTATTCTACTCTTATCAATTAAGTATGGTGTATAATACTTTCTTTTAAGAAAGGATGATACTTTGGTACCAATGGTTTGCTAGCTAAAGCTTTACCAACACCAATTATCATAGCACCAACAAAAAAGCTTAAAATTCCAAAATCGAACCAACCTAAAGTAACATGATCTTTACTAATGCTACCCATGATTTGTTGATAATAATCGATCCAATGTCCAAACAAAATCAACACAGCCATAAAAGTAACTAAAGTGTAATTTCTTTTAGATGAACGTTTCATTAATATAATTAATGGACAAACAAAGTTGATGATTAAGTTCATGAAGAAAATACCTTTATAAGCACCTTGAACTCTATGTTTGAAATAAATAATTTCCTCTGGTTGATTAGAATACCAAATCAACATATACTGACTGAACCATAAGTACGTCCAGAAAATTGAAAAGGCAAACATGAATTTAGCCACATCATGTAAGTGTTCACTGTTAGTATATTCTAAATAACCTTTGTTTTTAAGATAGATAATCCATAAAGCTATTAAACTCATGCCACTCACAAATGTGCTAGCAAAGTTATACCAGCTATACATGGTACTGTACCAATGTGCATCTAAACTCATCATCCATAACCAAGGAATAGTTGAACCTACAGTTAAACCAAACCAAACTAAAAAGGTTGCAGCACGAACAGTGTTTTCTTTAATAAAAGCAGCACCTGTAACACCATCCATTTCTGCTTCATCTGCTTTATTGCTTAACTGACGCATTCTATATCCCAAAAAACTCCATAAGCCAATAGTTAAGGTAGTCCAAATAGTAAAGAATTTAATATTTAAAAAACTAGCTTTTCCTTTTAAAATTGGGTCATTAGCTACAGCTTCTGTATCTAACCAATGATAAATATGATGATTGTGAGAGAATCCTATATACAATAAAACAGCTAAAGTGATAGCTCCAAAAACTGGAACTAAAGTTGAAATAGCTTCAGGAATTCTTCTAAAAGCAACTGGCCAACCACCCCAAGCCATTGTGGTTACACAAATAAAGAACATGGCTGCATTACAAACTAATGTCCAAAAAATGGTATTATACATGATGGTGCCAAGAAAAACTGCTTTTTCATGATCTGTTCCCATACCTTTTGTAAATAATCCAATTAAAAAACTTATCAACCCTACGCCAATTAAAGCATAGGCCCATGTTTTCATTTTTCCAGGAATTTCAAATTGTTCTCTTATTGATGCCATCTTTTTTGAATTATGAGTTACGAATTAAGAGTTATGAATGAGTCAAACCTTTAATTCTACACTTAACTATTTAATTTGTTTAAAAGAAAAATGAGAAAATGTATAACATTTATAACTCATTATTCTTAATTATTAATTTTTAATTGGCTTTAGCCACAGCAGCCGGTGCTGTATCTACTTTAGCCTCTTTTTGTTTATGCTTGATATAAGCAATTACTTGCCAACGTTGTTTTCTGCTCAACTGAGAAGCATAACTACCCATTTGCCCTTTTCCATAAGCTACACTATAAAACATTTGTCCTTCTGGCATAGTTTCATACTTTACATCTCCTACTAATGTTGCTGGTTTTGCTGCATAAGGACCGTCGCCTCCTTTATATAATGGGCCATTGCCATCTAGGTTAGAACCATGACAAATACCACAATTAATTAAATATAATCTTTCCGCTTCTATCAATTCAGTTTCAGATAAACTTTGAATTGGACTAACAACCATTTTTGAAGCATGGTAATTTGTGGTATCTCCATTAGCATCTTTAGCTATATGAAAAGGCATTTCTTCTCCACGAGCAACAGTACCATCTACGGGTCTATTATTGTAAAATATTTTAGTACCTCTTTCACTTTCATCAGCTGTAAAAATTGATGAATCTCTGTCGGCATAAGTTTCATAAGCTCTACTGTAGGCCATATCTGGCATATAAATATTACTTGGCTTACGCTTCACTTCGTTGCAACTTACTGTTGCAGTAACAAAGGCAAAACTTAAAATGATATAAATTCCTTTCATTCAAAAAGTATAAAAATTCCAAAAATTAATTTCAATCTATCTTTTATGCTACTGACATATTACCTTCAAAAGGCATTACATCCTTATCATATCTTCCAATCCACCAACCTTCTTCAGCTTCTTCAGTTTTTGTTTCAACTGCACCGCTATTTTGTAAGAAAGCTTCTAAGTCTGCAGTATTGGTTTTATCTGTACATTCTATTACCATTACAAATAAATCATCTGTAGCTCTTGGGTGAAAATGGTGTTTCTTAACAAATGGTGCTAACTGACATAAATAACAAAATGTAAGAACCATTCCAACTGCTGAGAACAATACTGTTAACTCAAACATAATAGGTATCCAAGCAGGTAAGGCAAAGTGTGGTTTGCCACCAATATCTAAAGGCCAATCTTTTGTAAAAATCCAGCTAATACCACTAATTGCAGTAATAGTACCTGTAATGCCATAAATAAATCCTGCTGTGTGTAAACTAGTTTCTCTCATACCCAAAGCATGATCTAAACCATGTACAGCAAAAGGTGTGTACACATCTTTTATTTTATAACCAGTAGTTCTCACTTTTTTCACTGCTGGAAAAAGTTTATCCTCTGTGTCAAAACAACCTACTACAAATTTCTTTTTTGCCATATGATCTTCCTTTTAAGGAACTTATTAATTAAACTTTAATTCTAATCGCTCGACGTATTTTCTACTACAGTATGTCCATGACCACTGTGTGCAAAAACTGATGCTGGTACATGTTCTAAATGCCCCATTTTATCTTTATAACTTTCTCCTGTTGTTTTTAATACATACTTAATTTCTGCTACTGCAATTACAGGCATGTATTTAGCAAATAAGAAAAAGCATGTAAAAAATAATCCGAAAGAACCTAAATAGAAACCAATTTCCCAAGTAGATGGACTATAATAAACAGACCAACTAGATGGTAAATAATCTCTATAAAGTGAGGTTACAATAATTACAAAACGCTCGAACCACATACCAATATTTACAATCACACTCATAAAGAATGTTACAAATAAATTTCTACGCATTTTTCTGCTCCAGAAAATTTGAGGGCTTAATACGTTACAAGCCATCATTCCCCAATAACTCCAACCATAAGGACTAAACAAGTTGGCTCTACTATACCAGAAAGTATATCCTTCAAATTTATTTTGGCTATACCAACCCATAAACAATTCTGTTAAGTATGCAATACCTACAATTGAACCTGTAAGTACAATTACTTTGTTCATGGCTTCAATATGGCCCAATGTAATATAATCTTCCATTCCAAAAACCTTTCTTACTACAACCATTAATGATTGTACCATAGCAAATCCAGAGAAAATAGCACCTGCTACGAAGTAAGGTGGAAAAATAGTTGTATGCCAACCAGGAATTACAGAAGTTGCGAAATCGAATGATACAATTGTGTGTACTGATAATACTAAAGGAGTTGATAAACCAGCCAATACTAATGATAAACTCTCATGACGTTGCCAGTGTTTTGTACTACCCGTCCAACCAAAAGAGAAAATACCATATAAATGTTTACGTAACTTAGTTTTAGCTCTATCACGAACTGTTGCTAAATCTGGTATTAAACCACTATACCAGAATAATAAAGAAACAGTGAAATAAGTAGAAATCGCAAATACGTCCCAAAGTAATGGTGAGTTAAAGTTTACCCATAATGGACCACGACTATTAGGGTAAGGCATTACAAAGAAAGCCATCCAAACTCTACCCATGTGCCAAATAGGAAACTGACCAGCACACATTACAGCAAAAATTGTCATAGCCTCTGCAGCTCTGTTTACTCCAGTTCTCCAACCCTGACGGAATAATAATAAAATCGCAGAGATTAAAGTACCGGCATGACCAATACCTACCCACCAAACGAAGTTGGTAATATCCCAACCCCATCCAATAGTTTTGTTCAAATTCCATTGTCCAATACCATAAGTAACCTCTCTATAAATACTGTACACACCAAAAAGCAATAATGCAACCGATATATAAAAACCTATATACCAAAGTTTGCTTGGTTTTGCTTCAATAGGGCGTATAATATCTTCAGTAACATCATGATAAGTTTTGTTACCGTACACCAATGGTTCCCTTAATTGCGATTCGTATTTTAAACTCATATATTCTCAACTTTGAACTTTAAGCTTTCGCTCGTAGTCTATTTATTTTTTTTGAACCCAAGTTTTGTATTTCAATTAATCTTCGTTGTTCCGATTTTCTCAACACTCTTCAACTTTCTGTTCACTATTGAACAAATTATTAAGAGTGTTTGGCTGCTTTTTCTTCTTCAATATTTCTCACCTTAGCCATATAACTCACATTTGGCATTACGTGTAATTGTTCTAAACTATAGAACAATCTACTAGAATTAATAGCTCTATGTTCCGAAACAGCACTTTTGCTATCATTAACATTACCAAATACAATAGCTTCGGTTGGACAAGATTGTTGACAAGCAACTTTCAAATCCCATGATTTACCTTCTCCACCTGTTTCTAAAGGTCTGCTTGCTTTCTTAGCTTTTAATTTTCCTTCTTGTAAACGTTGTACACAGAAACTACATTTTTCAATAACACCACGAGAACGAACTGTAACATCTGGATTTAATACCATTCTTGTTAAATCATCATTCATATAATGAACCGCATCATTCAATTCATCTTGGTTATTTGCAAAGCTATCAGAACCTGTATAATCAGCCCAGTTAAATCTTCGTACTTTATATGGACAGTTATTAGCACAATATCTTGTACCAATACATCTGTTATAAGTCATTTGGTTTAAACCTTCTGAACTATGGTTGGTTGCAGCAACAGGGCAAACATTTTCACAAGGTGCATTATCGCAATGTTGGCACATTAATGGTTGAAACACTACACTTGGATTATCTAAATCATCACCACTATAGTAACGATCTATACGTAACCATTGCATATCATGAAAACGTAACACTTCAGCTTTACCAACAACACTTACATTGTTTTCTGCAGTACAAGCTACAACACAGGCACCACAGCCGTTACAAGCATTTAAGTCAATGCTCATACCCCATTTTACTCCTGGTTTATCGAAAGGTTTATAAATGCTACCATCTTCTCTGAATTTAGCTAATCCACCATAGGCTGCTAATTCTTTTTCTCTCTCTTCAAGAACTTCGTTTGGATTATGCTTTAACTCAGCAAGAGTTAATTCTTTCATCACCTCTGTTCTATTGCCTTGATCTGTATTATATAAGTTGTGTGTTTGAGTTAAAGCAACAGGATATTTTTCGTCTGTTAAGCTTAAAATCACATCACTTGCAGTAAAACTTACATTTCCATTCGACAAAGTTGCAAACTGAAATGCATTTGCACCAACTGGCTGATCACCATCTGTACCTGCTCTTCCTACTTGTGGGGCTCTACCAAAACCTAGTGCAATACCTACAGTTTGTGGATGAGTACCTGGAATAATTAATGCAGGAAGTTTTACCTTCTTTCCATTAACAGTAATTTCAACTACTTTCTTCTTCGGCTGAACTTCATAAGCATCTGCTTGTCCACTATTAGTTAAATCAATCTTTAATAACTCTTTTGCCATTGAAGGAGAAACTATTAAATAGTTATCCCATGTTGCACGAGTTACAGGGTCTGGCATTTCCATTAACCATGGATTAGCGGTTCCTTCACCAGCACCTATTGATATTTTTTGATATAATTGTAATTCAACCCCTTTGCTAATAGGCATTGCGGCTAAAGCAGCTTTTGCTGATTCTACATTACTTGCAGAGAAACTAGCACCTGAACTTGATGAGCTTGTACCCCAAACACCATCTTGTAGAGCTTTATCCCAAGCATTTTCACTACCTAATTTTTTAATCCAAGCAGCTTTTAAAGTGCCTACATAATCAGTAGTACTTCCAGCCCATTTCAATAAGCTATCTTGCCATTGACGTGTTTTGAATAAAGGATTAATAGTTGGTTGTAAGAAAGAATATTGACCAGTTGCAATTTCAGCATCTCCCCAAGATTCTAAATAATGATGTGTTGGAACTTGGTATGCACATAGTTGAGAGGTTTCATCAACTTTTGCATTACAACTTACAGTTGTAGCAATACCTTTTAACCAACTGGTAACTTTTTTGCTATCGCCCCAAGAATAAACTGGGTTAGTATCTACTATAATTAAAGTATCTACTTTACTATTTAATAAAGCAGCAAAATCTGAATCAATTCCTTGTTTGGTATTGTTTGCAGTACCAAAATCAATAGTTTTTCCATTTGCACCTAATGCTTCATTAATAGCATTAACAACAATTTGAATATTGGTATCGTTACTTCCACAAACTACTAGAGCTTCGCCATTTGCAGCTTTTAATGCTTTTGCAGCTTTTGTAATACCTGCAGCTAATTTCTTATCTGCAATATTTACAGAGCCTCCTGTAATAGCATTGTATAAACCTAAAACAACAGCACCAGTTTCACTTGGTCTGTGTAAAAATCTTTCATCGGCATTTGAGCCAGTTAAACTTGCCACAGTTTCAAAAGCAATGTGGCGACTCATATCAATATTTTTAGGATTGATTTTTTTACCCTTTGCATATTGTTTTGCAAAAGCAACAGGGCTAATCCATGTACCTAAAAAATCAGCACCAATACTAACAATAGCTTTTGCTTTATCGAATTGATAGGTTGGAATGATTTGCTTTCCGTAACAAATTTTGTTAGCATTTAAAATGCCACTGTAAGAAACTGCATCGTATTGAACATGTTTACTTCCAGGGTATTTTGCTAAAAATTGATTAATAACTTCTCGAGATGAAGGAGAACTTATTGTTGATGAAAGTACAACAACATTGCCTGTAATTTTTCCAGTTAATTCTTTATCTACTGCTTCAAATGTTGCTTCTTTACCATTGATGGTTGGAAAACGTAATCTTGCACCATCATATAAATCTAGCACACTAGCCTGAGCTCTTGCAGATGTACCACCTCCAGTTAAAGGACTTAATTCGTTACCTTCAATTTTAATTGGACGACCATCTCTAACTTTTGCAACTACACTTAAAGCATCTCCATCTTGAACATAAGTTGTTGCAAAGTATTGAGCAACCCCTGGTACAATTTCTTCTGGACGATTAGCAAATGGAATAGATTTTTTTATAGGTGTTTCGCAACTTGCAGCAATTGCAGCTGCTGCTGTAGTAAAACCTAAATATTTTAAGAAGTCTCTTCTAGGTGTATTAGCATCCATCAAAGCTCCATCTGCCTCAAAAGGCAAATCTTCTCTAAACTCATCTTTTGCTAATTTTTGATAAGCTTCTGTGTTGTTTAATTCTCCAAAACTTTGCCAATGTTTACTCATAATGACTATGATAATTCGATAATTTAAAATTCTTTTCTTACTTAATTAACCTTTAGTTAATTTTAGTAGTGACATTTTTGACACTCAGTACCACCAATTTTTTCAACAGTAATTCCTTTTGTGCTGTCTATTTTACCACTCTTTAATTCATCGTGATACTTTTCGTAAATACTATAAAATCCGTTTTCTTTAAATTGAACTTTTGTTTCTCTGTGGCAATTAATACACCAGCCCATACTTAAATCAGAGAATTGTTTCACTTCATCCATTTTTGTGATATCGCCATGGCAAGTCTGACATTGAACCTTACCAGCTTTGATATGTTGACTATGGTTGAAATATACATGATCTGGCAAGTTATGGATTTTAGTCCATGGAATTGGAGTTGCCTTAGAAGCATCCCAAGGTTCGCCAGGTGTATAATTTGCGTATTTGTATAATTTTTGAATTTCTGCAGTACCATTCACTTCTTCCCCTTCTTCAGTATACAATTTTGCAGTGCCTTTATATTCGTTAATGGTCATGTGGCAATTCATACAAACATTCACAGAAGGAATATTAGCATGTTTTCCATCTTGTGCACCACCATGACAATATAAGCAATTTACTTGATTGATGCCTGCATGTACTTTGTGTGAATAGAAAATGGGTTGAGTTGGAGCATAGTCTTTATTTCTTCCTAATCCTATGGCTCCTTTTGCAGTTAAGTATCCACCAACTATAACTAGAATAATAATTGTAAAAGCAATATAAGTTCTGTTTTTCCAGAAAGCAATTGGCTCAGGAGTAAGATGGCCTTCTTTATCGTCAGTCAATTTTTTAAGATTGCTATTTACTTGCATTAAAGTAAAAGCAACAATGGCTAAGATTAAAGTTAAAATACCATATAAAAGTGTACTATCTGATTCACTGTTCTTAACATCAGGATTATTTGGATTAGCAGCCACTGGTGGTTTCCAGTCTTTTACATAATCTAAAATGTCACCAATTTGTTTGTCATCTAAAACGCCATCAAACACGTTCATGGCACTTTTATTATAATCGTTATACACTTTTATTGCATAAGGATCATTAGTAGCTTTCATGTAAGCTTGGGTATTCTTAATCCAAGCTGTTAAATTTTTTCTATTGCCTTTCCATCTTTCCTCAACACCCTGAAGTGCAGGGCCTGTTAAGTTTTTATCAATGGCATGACAGGAAGCACAATTCTTCATGAAAAGTGTTTTTCCATCATCGGCTGCTAATACGTTCTTGCTGAAACAAAATGATAAAACAAATAAAATGCTTGCAAGTATGGTTCTATTAAATCTGTAATGAAACTTCATATTCACTATCTGTGGTTCTTGTTGTGGATAAATTCCTAAACGCCGGCAAAAATATGACCTGCCGATGACATAAACACCATGTTAAAAAAGTTTTTTTAAGAAATATTTTTTCTTTTTTAGAAAAAAAATAAAAAACGCAATAATAACAAGGGTTGTATTTAATTTGCACACTTTTAATATTTTTATTTTGAGCAACTTTATTTTAAAATTGAAGCATAAATGGAAGGTAAATTGGCTTCAGTTTACATTAATCATTACAACATTCGCTTTAGGTGGTAGCTCTTGTGGATATCTGGGCAGAAAAATACTCAATTTTACATCACTTGAAAAAGGTTTGCTCTATTATATCATATATATTTTATTAATGACCCTACTTTGGCCTTTCTGTGTGTTGTTTATCAGCATCTTTTTAGGACAGTACCGTTTTTTTAAAGATTATATTCAAAAAATAAGCAAGAGAATGTTTGGCAGTAGCAAAGGCTAACATTACTAACTAACATAATTAAACTATGCAAAAACAAATTATATGTATTGGTGCTGCGTTAGTAGACGAATTATACTCAGCTTCAGCACCCATGCTTTTAGCTACTACTAATGATGCAACAGTTCATAGAAGCGCAGGTGGGGTAAGTAGAAATATTGCTCACCAATTGGCATTATTAGGTTTACCTATACAACTTATTAGTGTTTTTGGAAATGATGGTGAAGGAGATTGGTTGAAAACTATTTGTGATTATACCAATATTAAGCTAGATGCTTCCATTACCACAAATTCATTAACTGGAAAATATACCGGCATTTTAAACCATGATGGTTCTTTATTTACGGCATTAATCACAAATGCCGAATTAGATTTAATTACACCTCAACACCTACAACATCATAAAAATATTTTACTCACTGCATCTTTTATTATTGCAGATGCTAATATTAGTTTAGTTGCCATTGAATGGTTGGCTAATTTTTGTGGTAATAATCAAATTCCATTAATCATTGAGCCAGTTTCTGTACCCCCTGCAGCAAAACTTTCTAACATGAACTTAAATGGAGTGTATATGCTAACCCCAAATGAAGATGAACTACCTGCATTAACTACAGAAATGCAAAATGCCACAGTTCACGAACGAGCAGCATCTTTATTAGAAAGAGGTGCACAAAAAGTTTGGTTGCATAATGGAGCTAATGGTAGTATGCTTTTTACTAAAGAAAAAACTTTTACACTTGAAGCTCCTAAAGTGAAAGAAATAAAAGATTGTACAGGTGCAGGCGATGGCTCTTTATCTGGATTTATTTTGGCTCAATATTTAAATAAATCAGATGAAGAAAGTTTAAAAATTGCACATACTTTATCTGCTGAAATTTTACAAATGAATGGAGCCATTGCTACTCACATGAAGCAAGAAGATTTATTACAATTGGTAAGCAAGTATTACCCTAATTAATATTGATTTTATAGTTAGCAGTAAACTCGATTGTTGTATTAGGTTCTAAAGAAATTAAACCCATTTTATTATTAAATGCATCTGGTGTTGCACTGAGATTTTCAATTGCAATGCTTTGTCTGTGTGGTGCTGTATAAATTTGTAAGTAAGGATAATTTTGGTTAGATGATATTTCGAGTGCTAATTTTTTCCCTTTTAAAATACAATTTGGTTCAACATTATTTTTTAGTTGAAAACAATTATCTAGTTCAATATTTTGTAACAATATTGGTTTAAGAAATCTTTCATCAACAACAATTTTTCCAGTCGGAATAAGAGTTTCATCAAATTCTACTTGTTGATTAGAGTTAATTTGAAAAGTACATGCATCAACTGATACATCCATTTTAAAATATGGATGCCAACCATCACAAATAGGAATTGCAAATTCGTTATGATGCTCAATAGTAGTTGTTACAGATAAATTATTATGTTGAGTTAATTTCCAAACTACAGTTGATGAAAAAGGAAAAGGATAGCCTTTATCTTCTCCTTTATAATCATACTTTAACTCTACCAAAGCACTATCATCATTAGCTTCAGATGAAATGATTTCATAAACTCCATTGTAAATTATTCCATGAATTGCATGCTCTCCTAAATAAAATTTTTCAATGGTATAACTTGAATTGTTGAAATTAAATTTCCCTTCATGTAATCTGCATACAAAAGGACTAAGCTTACAACTTTTAAACCAAGCTTCTTTTGGGTTAATGGCTTCATCTAAATTTTCATACCCATCAATTACATTAAAAAAATCACCATCAACATTACAAATAAATTTGTTCAGCATTGCACCAAATGAAAATACTTCAACTAAAGTATTTGTAGAATTGTCTTTCAGCTCAATAATAGGATGTTTTTTTGTTGTATTGATGTTGATTGAAAACATGAATAAAATTTGAATCACAATATTAATATGATTTAACTAGTTTGTGTTTTATTAATTTTGTTGAATATTTACAAATAGCACATGAGTTCATTAAAAAAAATTGCCATCATTCCTGCACGTTATGCTGCTACTAGATTTCCCGCAAAGCTGATGCAAATGCTTGGCGACAAAACTGTCATTCGACATACTTACGATAACACCATTTCGACTGGTTTGTTTAATGATGTTTTTGTAGCTACTGATAGTGAAATTATTTATAATGAAATTACCAATCATGGAGGTAAAGCTATTATGAGTAAAAAAAATCATGAAAGTGGCAGCGATAGAATTGCTGAAGCAGCTGCTGATTTAGATGTTGATATTATTGTTAATGTTCAAGGCGATGAACCTTTTGTAAAACGTGAACCGCTTGAAAAATTATTAGAAACTTTTAGTGACTCAAATGTTCAAGTATCAAGCTTAATGCAGGTTTTAACAGATGTAACATTAATTGCAGATTCTAATTATGTAAAAGTTGCAGTTGATAAAAATATGAATGCTTTAATGTTTAGCAGAAGTGTGATTCCTTATTTAAGAGACACAACCATTACACCAGTTTATTATGAACATATTGGTGTGTACGCATTTAAAAAACAAGCCTTGCTTAATTTCACTAATTGGCCAATGACGCCTTTAGAAGCTGCTGAAAAAATTGAATGTTTGCGTTATTTAGAAAATGGAGTTGGAATAAAAATGGTGGTTACAGATTATATGGGTGTTGAAATTGATACTCCTGAAGATTTAATTAAAGCTGAGCAATTTTTGTAACTCAAGATTTGACAACTTTTCAAAAATTGTCAAATCTGAAATTTTTCTGCAGCCTCATCAACTTATAATACTTCACCATTGTATTATAAGCAACAGTCCATGCAATAAAAAAACCATCAGCACCATCTAAAAAACCTAGCTTTAAAAAATAGCCTGATTTAAAAGCTATAATGGGATTAAAAAATAATTTAAACCAACTACTTCTTTTACCTTGCTCAAACATAGCTTGGGCTTGAATGGTAGTAAATTTATTTTGCTGTGTTAATACTTCTTCAACAGTATAATAACTGTAATGATGAATATCTCCTTTTAAAAATTTTATTGATCCTTTTTGTTTCAGTTCTAATTTATCGTGCGGGTTAACTCCTCCCCATTTACCTTTTTGTTGATTGATTAATCTAAGTTTACGATCAGGGTACCAAGTACCATGTTTAATCCATTTACCACAAAAATTAGTGCACCTGTTCATGGTATAAGCATCAGAAGAAAACCCTGATTGCTTTAATTTTTTGATAGATTGAATAAGTGTTTCACTTAAACACTCATCTGCATCTAAACACAATACATACTGATTTTTACAAAGCTCTAATGCATAATTTTTTTGTTCTATATAACCTAGAAATTTCTGACTAAAAAACTTTACGCCATATTGCTTACATATTTGTTCGGTATGGTCGGTTGAATAAGAATCGACTACTACAATTTCGTTAGCAATCTCTTTAATACTATCTAAACATCGGGCAATGTTTTTTTCTTCATTAAACGTAATAATAGCTACTGAAAGATTTTGCATTAAATAAATAATTCAACACAAATATAATTGAGTTTCTTTTTGAAGAATATTTTAAGAATAGAAAGGGTAATACTAGTTATACTTCTTCACTTTTTTGGTAAACCAAAAATCTCGGTAACTTATAGTTAACCCTATTTGTGTAATGTTTTCTTTTACTAACCCATTGTTTGTAGTACCTCTTCCTCCAATTTCTACATTGGCTTGTAAACCCAATCCACTTCTGTTAAGTTGTGTACCTGCACCTAAAGTTACTCCCCACTCTTTAAGTGGTTGGTCGTAAACATTTAAATACGATCGGTTAAAATAAAAGCCAAATTGCAAAAAACTTTGTTCGTAACTAGCTGTATTGCCTTGATTGTCTCTTACAATAATATTGTTGGTATATTGCATACCTGCACTAATTCTGCTACTGTTAGTTAAATAATAGTTAGAGCCTCTGTAATTTAATGCACTCCAGTTTTGAGCGTTATAATCTGCAACAAAAGTGTATTTGTTTTTTAATGTAGCAGCTATACCAATTGCACCCATTATTGGTAAAGCAGTATAGTTTTTTCTTCTTTCATTAACCTCTTTCAAAGTAGTATTTCCATCTGTTACTTTAAGCTGATAATCTGCATGCATATTGGTTTTAAGAGAACCTGTAGCACCAATAGAAACATTCCAATTTTTATTAACTTGTTTTTTGTACAATATACCTCCTTTAAAATATGGAGATGAAAGCACTACATTTCTATCGGTGGCTAAAACACTATCAGTTACAGCACTATATATAGTTTCTTTATCGTTATACTGACCAAATAAAACTGAAGACTGAACACCAATACTTAAGTTTTTTGCAATCATGTAGCTATTTGTAAAATACAATAAATTTCCACTTCCTGTTCCTTCATACTGAGCTTCTACATTAAATCCACCGCCCTGTATGGCTTTTAATCCTTTAAAAGAATAATTGGCATTACTAAATGGTAACATCCCAACACTTAAGCCCCATTTTGCTGTTGGCTTAATAGCAAACGACAATCTCTTAAACTGTAAATCGTTACTTTGATTAGCAGTACTATTGGTTATAGCACTTCCAGCAAAACCAACATTTTTGTACCTAATAGCTAAATCGAAATAAAAGGGATTACGAAAAGTAGGACTCTCTAAATAAGAAAACGATGCAGGGTTTCCTACAAAAAAATATCTATCATTACTTAATGCTACACCACCATGCCCTAAACCAGAGGTTCGATCAAAATAGCTTTTTTCAATATCGCCTAAGCCAATTATTGAATACGGTGAGCTAGTATTCTGTGCAAACATTTTTCCTAAGCAAAAACAAATAATTAGCGTTATGCCAAATTTCTTCATGGTATAATTTTATTTAACTGCTGCGTAAAATATTTGCAACTCAATTTTTCCTAAATTATTATTTCTATTACTTAGCACAATTCTCGAAAAAAAGTTTTCAATATCAGGAGAAGGTGGTATAAACAATAACCCTTCACCTGGAACTATATTTGTATTTCGCAAAACTTCTTTTACATATTCTGTTAAGTCGTATTGGTATTGTGTTTTTTCGCCTAAAAAATAGTCAACGTTTAATAACCCATATTGAATTGCCAATGACCCATTAGTGTTTACATATGCCAAGTCGTTCCCAATTGTATTATTTGAATTGGTGTAAGAAAGCCTCATTAATGGTGGCAAATAGTAAGTTGTATTATACGTATTTTTAACTGGAGAAATAATTAATGCAGCTTTTAATACTTTAGCAAAATTTGGTACTTTCAACAAATTTTTTAATGTAGGAAAAGTCATTTTTATCATACTTCCTGTTGCAGTTTGGCCATATGCTGCATTACCAGTAAGAGAAGAATGAATGACTTTGTTATTAGGCCCTAAATTTTGAATAGCTCCAGTTCTGTTAATGCTAATATTATTAAACTGATGAAATTTATTAGCTAAAGAAAAATCAACACTTTTGTTTTGGGTTATAAGGTCTTGCTTTTTATAGTATAATCTAACCGTAACCAAATCAGAAAAGCCTACAATCATTTGTGCATTACTATTTGAGCTTATTCTCATGCCTTTAAAATAGGTTAAAAAAGCAGCAGCAGACCTCATTGTTTTGTCTGTAGGACTTTTTAATCTATTTAAAAAATCGTTTCCTAATGCATCTGGCAATCTAATTTCGATTGGCGATCCATTCAATGGACGAACCATAACATCTTTACTTACCAACTGAGTTGGTTTTGCATTAAAACTTGAAGTGTTGTAAAAGAAAAATTGATTTTCTGGCAAGTGAATTGAATCTTCTAACTCCTGAATAGTAATATTTAATGGTTTTGTTGAATCGCCATAATAACTATTTAATGCGGGTTTAAGAATAATGGTAATTGAATCGAAAGTGGTATTGCTGTACTGATCAATATATGCAGGAGGTATAATCTCGAAAAAAGATTTGGTAATTACTCTACCAAATAGAGGATCGGTGTATTCGCCTACTAAAATATTTCCTCTGTTTGAAGTTGGAAATGAATCTCTATAAACAGTAGATAGATCTACACTAAAACTATCTGTTTTAAAAATTTGAGTAACGCTATTATCTAAGAAATCTTCTCCAAATTTAATATCAGCTTTTTTGCAAGAAGTTGAAAATAACAATGTACTTAAAACCACCAAAGCCAGAGAAAAAGATATAATATTTTTTTTCATACTTTACAGTCTAGTGCTAAACCCAATACAAGCTATTGGGCAGCAAATATACAAGTTAGAAATTGGGTTGCTAAAGGCAAAATCATTTTATAAAAGTTTTAACGTCTGATAAACAACACACTACTATTTTTGCGGTCTTTACTTAAAGAGTGTTGTATAAAAACAGCAACACCATAAGCTAACAAAAATCACAGAAAATTATACAAAATGAAGCATTTAAAAAACTTAGTAATTATTGCTACAAGTTTTATTTTAATTGGTGTTGCTTGTACTTCAACTACAGATACACCTACTAGTTTAATTGGTAATTGGATGAAACGTTCTGCATTTGATGGAAATGGAAGAGCTGGTGCAGTTAGTTTTGTTATTGGAGATACCGCATACGTTGGTACTGGCTTTGATGGTACTATTCGATATAGCGATTTTTGGGCTTACAACCCAACCAATGATGCTTGGAGCCAAAGAGCCATTATGCCATCAGCAGCTATTAAAAGAAATTCAGCTGCAGCTTTTGCAGCAGGTGGAAAAGGGTATGTAACTACAGGTTACGATGGTGTTAACAGATTACAAGATACTTGGGAGTTTAATCCTGCAACTAATACATGGGCTCAAAAAGCTAATTTACCAGATCCACCTAACTCAACTGCTGGAAGTGGTGCACGTTATGGTGCTGTAGGTTTTGGCATTGGAACCAAAGGATATATTTGTAGTGGATACACAGGTACTCATACTAAAGATTTATGGGAATATAACCCTGCAACAGATTCGTGGACTGCAAAAGCTAGCATGAACACTTCAGATAAAAGAACAGGTGCTGTTGCATTTGTTTATAACAATCAAGCATACATTGTAACAGGAACCAATAATGGAACAGTGGTTACAGAAATGGCAATGTATGATCCTGCAACAGATAAATGGACTAAAAAAAGAGATATTGCTAACTTAAGTAGTGAAGCTTATGACGATGCTTATATTAGTATTGTTAGAGGTAATGCAGTTGCTTTTGTTATTGGAGATAAAGGATACTTAGCTACTGGCGATAATGGTGCTAACGTAAGAAACACTTGGGAATATAATTTTGCAACTGATACTTGGGTTGAAAAAACAGGTTTTGAAAGAAGTGATAGAAGCTCAGCCACAGGTTTCGCTGTTAAAGGCAGGGGTTTTGTTACTTTAGGCAGAAACTCAACTTTTTACTTTGATAATTTAGATGAGTTTAAACCAGCAGATACATTTAATGCAAACGATTAAAAAAAATTGGGTGTATGCATTATTAGGTTTTGCTATTCTACTTTTTATTGTTAGAAAAGTAATTCCTCAAAATGAAAACATTCAAGTTAAAACTTTTCAAACAACAAGTGGTTGGGGTTATGATATTATTAAAGATGATAAAATTTATATTCATCAAGAAATCATTCCAGCAGTAGAAGGATTTAAAAGTTTTAGCTCAAAAAAAGAAGCAGAAAAGGTTGGTAATCTCGTTCTTCAAAAAATAAAAAATAAAGAAGGTGGAGGTTTACCTCAAGTTACAGTTGAAGAAATTGATAGCTTACAAATAAAGAAATAACAAAAATCCCGAGGCTAAAACTTCGGGATTATTTATTTGAATGTGTTTCAAATTTTTTCTTCTTAAAAAGAATTACATTTACCCATTAAATATTTTACTATGGCACTCATGATATTGGGCTTATTATTCTTCGTTTTTTCATTTGCTTTAAAAAATTTGAAAGACCCCTTACCAAAAATTGGAGTGGGTTTAAAAATATTTGGATTAGTAATTGTGATCATTGGGTTTTTATCAGCTACCATTGTTCAAATTAATGCAGGACAAGTTGGTGTTAAAACTCTATTTGGTGAAGTACAAACTGATGTTGTTACAAGTGGTTTAAATGTAGTAAACCCTTTAGTTGATGTGGTTCGATTTGACACTAAAACTCAAAATTATACCATGAGTGGTGTTCATGATGAAGGTGATAAAGCTGGCGATGATGCCATTAAAGTTTTAACAGAAGATGGATTAGAAGTAATAATTGATTTATCAGTTTTATATAGAATTATACCAGGAGATGCTCCTAAAATTGTAAGAGAAATTGGTATAGATTATAGAGATAAAATTGTACGCCCTGTAACCAGAACAAGAATAAGAGACAACGCTGTTTTCTATAATGCTATTGATTTGTATAGCAATAAAAGAGATGAGTTTCAAACAAGAATTTTTAAAACTATTGAAACCGATTTTAAAACAAGAGGCTTAGTTCTTGAACAATTATTGGTAAGAAATATTACATTGCCGAATACGGTTAAAGTGGCTATTGAAGAAAAAATAAAAGCTGAACAAGAAGCTCAGAAAATGACTTTCGTTTTATCTAAAGAAAAACAGGAAGCTGAAAGAAAAAGAGTAGAAGCACAAGGTATTGCAGATTATCAAAGAATTATTAATACAGGTTTAACTAGTAATCAATTGCAGTACGAACAAATTAAAGCATTAAAAGAAATTGCACTTTCGCCTAATTCAAAAGTGATCATTATGGGCAATGAAAAAAATCCTGTAATTATTGGAGGAAATAAATAAACCTTCTACGTCATTTCGAAATTCTTGCTGAGAAATCTTATACTTAATCAACAGATTTCTCGTTCGTTCCTCACTCGAAATGACGTAATTCGTAATTCTAAATTCTTAATTCCTCAACGGCTTACCTGTCTTTAATACACTTTGAATTCGTTCTAAAGTTTTTCTTTCACCACAGAGTGATAAAAATGCTTCTCTTTCTAAATCTAATAAATATTGTTCAGTTACATTTTGTGCTTCACTTAAATCGCCACCACACATTACATAAGCTAATTTTTTTGCAACCAATGCATCATGGTCAGTTGCATATTTTCCTCTCCACATACCATTGATGCCAGCATATAAAGCACCTAGTGCACTTCTTCCTAAAACCTTTACATCAGTTCTTTGATGTGGCATGGTATAACCAGCATCAAAAATTTCAATAACTGATTTTTTAGCTTCTGCAATTCTACGAGATTGATTCATCACTACTTCATCAATTCCATTTCTTAAAATTCCTAATTCAAACCCTTCAAATGCAGATGTAGCAACCTTTGCAGTGGCTATTGCAAAAAATCTATCTTTTAAAGTATTGGTTTCTGGTTCATCTTTATGTAAATCATCGCTTGCTCTTAAAACAAATTCTTTTGTTCCACCACCACCAGGAATTAAACCAACTCCTAGTTCTACTAAACCAATATAAGTTTCAGCAGCAGCACAAATTTTATCTGCATGCAAATTCATTTCACAACCACCACCAAGAGTTAAACCATGTGGTGCTGTTACAACAGGAACTGAAGAATATCTACATCGCATCATAGTGTTTTGAAACATTCTAATGGCCATATCTAACTCATCGTATTCTTGTTCAATAGCAAACATAAAAATCATACCAACATTGGCTCCTGCACTAAAATTGGCTCCTTCATTGGCTATTACTAATCCTTTGAATTTTTCTTCTGCAATAGAAATTGATTTGTTTACAGCTTCTAAAACTTCTCCACCAATCGTATTCATTTTAGTGTTCCATTCTAACCCTGCAACACCATCTCCAATATCGTATAAAGTACAAGCAGCATTTTTCCAAACAATTTTATCAGCATTATTTTTTAAAACTAAAAATGCATCAGCACCTGGTAGGTTTTTGTAAGATGTTGTAGCCACATCATAATACATTTTCTTGCCATTTTCTATTTTATAGAATGATGTAAATCCTTTGGCCAACATTTCATCAATCCATGTAGCAACCTTAATACCATTGGCTTTCATGGCTTCAACAGTTTTGGCTACGCCTAATACATCCCAAGTTTCAAAAGCTCCAATTTCCCAACCAAAGCCAGCTATCATGGCATCATCTACTCTATAAATTTCATCACTGATTTCAGGAATACGATGTGAGATATATGAAAATAATGAATGATGAAAAGCACGATAAAAATCACCAGCCTTATCTTTTCCAGCACTTAATGCTTTAATTCTTGCTTTTAAATCCTCAATAGGTTTTGCAGTTTCAAGAGTTGCAAACTTTGGTTTTTTACGAGGCTGATATTCCATCGTTTTCAAATCCAAAGTAAGAATTTCTTTACCAGCATCAGACTTAATTTTCTTGAAAAACCCTTGTCCTGTTTTATCGCCCAACCAATTATTTTCTACTACTTTTTCTAGCCATGAAGGAATATGAAAAATTTCAATTGCTTCATCAGTTTTACAGTTATCAGCTACACCTTTTGCAACTTTTACTAATGTTTCAATACCTACAACATCACCAGTTCTGAATGTTGCAGATTTTGGTCTGCCAATAATTGGACCAGTTAAAGCATCAACTTCGTCAATAGATAAATCTAATTTTTCCATGATGTGAAAAATACTCATGATGCTGAATACCCCAATTCTATTAGCAATGAAAGCAGGTGTGTCTTTACATAACACTGTTGTCTTTCCTAAAAACACATCACCATAATGCATTAAAAAGTCAACGATGCTTGGATCTGTATCTGGAGTTGGAATAATTTCTAATAGCCGTAAATATCTTGGTGGATTAAAAAAGTGAGTGCCACAAAAATGCTTTTTAAAATCTTCACTTCTTCCTTGTGCTAATAAATGAATTGGAATACCTGAAGTGTTTGATGTGATGAGAGTACCTGGCTTTCTAAATTGCTCAACTTGTTCATATACCTGATGTTTTATATCTAATCTTTCAATTACCACTTCAATAATCCAATCGCAAGTTGCAATGCCTTTCATATCATCTACAAAATTTCCTGTAGCAATATTTTTTACTACATCTTTTGTAAACACAGGACTAGGATTACTTTTTACAGCAGCAGTTAATGCATCATTTACAATTTTATTTTTTTGTGCTTTAGGAGCATCAGAAGGCAAATCTTTAGGTTGAATATCTAGCAATAAAACTTTTACCCCAATACCTGCAAAATGACAAGCAATTCTGCTGCCCATTACACCACTACCTAATACTGCTACTTTTTTTATACTTCTGTTCATACTAATATTTTTTTAATATTTATTCTCTCGCCGATCACGGAGATTTCGCTGAAAAAATTTATTTTTTTAATCATTTTTAATTAATACAGCTTCTGCGACTTCGAACGATTCTGCGAGAATATATACTTTATCCATTTGATGTTTCAATTTATTTCTCTCACGGAAAATAGAGAATTCGCTGAAGTTTTTTCTGCGACTTCGAACGATTCTGCGAGAATATTTTATAAATTATTTACTATTCTAAATATCGATTCTCTATCTTTCAAATGCGTTGAATTAAAATTCACAAGAAAACCAATCTTCAACTCACTTAATTTTAAATAGGTTAACAATTGTTTTTTATGAACATCTTCAATTGCTTTTACAGATTTAATTTCTATAATCACTTTATGTTCAACAATAATATCTAACCTAAATCCTAATTCTAAAAAAGCATCTTTATAAGAAACCGGCAATACAACTTGACTTTTAGCCTTAAGGCCCTGCAATTCAAACTCTCTCATCAAAGCCATTTCGTAAACACTTTCAAGGAGTCCAGGACCAAGTTCTTTATGTACTTCAAAAAAAGCTCCACGAATTTTATAAGTTAAATCGTCAAGTTCCATCTTGATAGATTAATATTTCTCTCATAACAAAAATAAATAAAATATTAGTTAGCTATGCAACTATTTTTATTTATTTTATAATCAAGTTAGATTATTCGAATAAAAAAATCTTTTATCACTTTGTTGCACTATTCTGAGAGATGATAATTAAGTATTTCGATTGCTGAATTGTTGTTACACAACGAGGGATTGGGCAATCTCAGCACCCAGTTTTGCATTGTTCTTTATCAAAGCAATATTGGCTGATAAGCTTTCACCAGATGTTTCTTGTGCAATAAATTGTAGAATAAAAGGGGTAACATCTTTTCCTTTTATATTTTTTTCATCTGCTGTTTTTAATGCTTGCTGAATATATTTTTCCATTTCATAAGCAGGAACTTCAAACTCTTTTGGAATTGGATTTGCAATTAATGCAGAACCGGTTAACCCCAATTTCCATTTTACTTCTAACATGTGGGCGATTTCTTGAGGAGTGTTTAACGATAGTGGACTTTTAAACAAACTTTCTCTTGAATAAAAACTAGGGAAAATTTCCTGTCCATATGTAACAACAGGTATGCCAAGTGTTTCTAAATATTCTAAAGTTAATCCAATGTCTAATATAGATTTAATGCCTGCAGATACAATAGCCACTGAAGTATTACTCATTTCTGTTATATCTGCTGATATATCCATTGTTTTTTCTGCACCTCTATGAACTCCTCCTATTCCACCAGTAACAAAAACTTTAATACCAACCATTGAAGCAATTCTCATAGTTGCTGCAACGGTTGTAGCTCCATAAAGTTTTTGACTAATTACATAAGGCATGTCTCTCAGACTTACTTTCCAAACATTTTTTTCTTTACCAAATGTTTCAATTTGCTCTTCTGATAATCCAATACAGCAAGATCCATTAATGATAGCAATTGTAGCAGGAACAGCAGCAAAATCTTTAACAATTTGTTCAACGGCTAATGCTGTTTCAACATTTTTAGGGTATGGCATGCCATGAGAAATAATAGTGCTTTCTAAAGCCACTATAGGCATATTATTATCTAATGCCTTTTGTACTTGTGGATGTATTTTGAGAAAAGATTGCATGTTTTTTAATTGCCGTAAACACTTAAAAATTTAATTCGCATAATCTTTAATTGTTCCCACGTATAATTATTATCACTTAACTCTTTTAATGCAATATCGAGCGAAGAGGTTTCGCAACTTTTAAAGTATTCAATAATTTCTTCTTGGTCATATTCATCTAACCAATCATCTATTGCATAATCTAAACCAAGCTTAGTTCCACTAGCTGCAATAGTTTCCATTTCTTCTAATAACTCATTCAAAGAAAATCCTTTATTTTTTGCAATGGTTTCAAGTGGAATTTTCTTATCAATATTTTGAATGATATAAATTTTATTGCTGCTTTTATTTGCCACCGATTTCATTACAAAATCATCTGGTTTTTCAATATCGTTCTCTTCTACATATGTTGCAATAAGTTCTATGAAAGGTTTTCCATATTTTAATGCTTTGCCCTTACTTACTCCTTGGCATTTTTCTAGTTCTGCTAAAGAAGTTGGGTACATTGTACTCATGTCTTGTAATGAGTTTTCTAAGAAAATAACAAATGGAGGTAACCCTTTTTTCTTGGCTTCTTTTTGACGAAGGTCTTTCAGCATTTCAAACAAGCGTTCATCACTTGCTGCAGTAGTAGTTTCTTTTGTTTCACTTTCATAATCATCATCATCGTCTAAATCTTCAAAAATAGTATTGATAACAATTTTGAAAGAAGTTGGTTTTTTAAGATAAGATTCTCCTTTTTCAGTAAACTTAATTAAACCATACTCTTCTATATCTTTTCTAATCAAATCTTCTAATAGCATTTGACGAATTAGACTGTTCCAATAATGCATTTCTTGATTATTCTTGCCAATGCCAAACTCAGCAAGCTTTTCATGACGGAACATGGTTACTTGAGGGGTTAATCTTCCCATAAGTACGTTAACCATATATTCAGCTGGGAATCTTTCATCTAAAGCTCTAATAACTTTCATTACTTTAACTACATCTTCCTTAGCCTCAATTTTTTCTTTTGGATTTTTGCAATTATCGCAGTTGCCACAATTTTTCTCGCCCCATTCTTCTCCAAAATAATGTAAGAGAATCTTTCTTCTACAAACACTGCTTTCACAATAAGCTACGGTTTCATTAATTAGCTGAGTAGTAACCTCGCGTTCACTTAAAGGCTTATCTCTCATTAAATGTTCAAGCTTATGAACATCTTTATGCGAATAGTAAAGCACACAAATTCCTTCTAAGCCATCACGACCAGCTCTACCAGTTTCTTGATAATAATTTTCAATAGATTTAGGAATATTATAGTGAATTACAAAACGAATATCGGGTTTGTCAATACCCATTCCAAAAGCAATAGTAGCAACAATTACCTGAACATCTTCGTTTAGAAATTTATCTTGGCGATCTGCTCTTAATTTTTGATCTAATCCTGCATGATACGCAACTGCTTTAATATTATTAGCCACTAAAATTTCAGCCAACTCTTCTGTAGTTCTTCGATTTAAAGTGTAAATAATTCCACTTTTACCTTTATGAGAAGTGATGAATTTTACAATATGTTTAATAGTTTGATCTTTTTTAATCTTCGGTTGAATTTCATAAAAAAGATTACCCCGATTGAATGAAGAAATGAAAATATTAGGTTTACGCAATCCTAAATTTCTTACAATATCACTTTGAACTTTAGGTGTTGCTGTTGCAGTTAGTGCAATTACTGGAATGGTTGGACTAATCATGTCCATCATTTCTCTTAATCGTCTATATTCTGGTCTAAAATCATGACCCCACTCACTTATACAGTGAGCTTCATCAACAGCAAAAAACGAAATATTTAAATCAGCAAAAAAATCAATATTCTCTTGTTTAGTTAAAGTTTCGGGTGCCACATATAGCAATTTAGTTTTACCAGTGGTTAAATCATCCTTAACTAATTTAATTTGTGTTTTATTGAGAGATGAGTTCAGAAAATGTGCTACATCATCTTTTTCACTATAGCCTCTTACCAAATCAACTTGATTTTTCATTAGTGCAATTAGTGGAGAAACAATAATTGCAACACCAGGGGTAATCATTGCTGGAAGCTGATAACATAAGCTTTTACCACCACCTGTTGGCATAATTACAAAAGTATCATGACCACTTAGCAAGCTTTTAATAGATTCTTCTTGTTTGCCTTTAAACTCTTTAAAACCAAAATATTTTTGCAACCCCTTATGAATATCCATAACAGGATGCAAAGGCTGAACATTTTCGAGAGCTGCTGCAGTTAGCTTTGGACTAGTTCTTTTTTTTGTTGGCTTTTTTACTACTACTTTTTTTGATGATGATATCATTTTTTAATTCAAACTATTTTGCTACATAATCGTTTCAAAAAATCAAGTTACCTTTTTTTTGGTAATTGCAGATAAAAAATTATCTATACTATGATTTTAAGTAGTGCTAAATATAACACTATATTTTTAAGGGCGTCGAAGATAAGTTAAACTTCTAAGCACTTTTGTCAATTGTAATATTTTTAACAGGATTTGCTGTTTAAGGCATTGCATTGCTAAATTTGCAATATTCATGCAAAATAAAATTATTCATTCAGCAAAGAAAACGATTGAATTAGAAGCACAATCAATTCAAGAATTAAGTAACTTAATTGACGATCAATTTGTTCGTGCTGTTGAAACCATACATCAAAGTAAGGGTAGATTAATAATTAGCGGAATAGGCAAAAGTGCTATTGTAGGTCAAAAAATAGTTTCAACATTTAATTCTACAGGTACACCTGCATTATTTATGCATGCTGCTGATGCCATTCATGGAGATTTGGGAATGGTTCAAAAAGATGATGTGGTTTTAATTATTAGCAAAAGTGGTGAAAGCCCTGAAATTAAACTATTAATTCCGCTCATTAAAAATTTTGGAAATATAACAATTGCCATTACAGGCAATTTATCTGGTTACCTAGCGAATCATGTTGATATGATTTTGAATACAACTGTTAGCCAAGAAGCTTGTCCAAATAATTTAGCACCAACTACCAGTACCACTGCACAAATGGTTATGGGCGATGCACTTGCAGTTGCATTGATGGAACTTAATGGGTTTAAACCATCTGATTTTGCAAAATATCATCCTGGAGGAAACTTAGGTAAGCGATTGTATTTAAGAGTAGAAGATTTGTATAACAAATCTTATGTTCCTAAAGTATTAGAAAATGCAACTCTAAAAGAAATTGTAATTGAAATTACCAAAAGCAAATTAGGAGCAACAGCAGTTGTTGATGAAAATAATCATATTAAGGGAATTATTACTGATGGAGATTTAAGAAGAATGTTAGAAAAGAATTTATTGAATAATAGTGTTATTGCAAAAGACATTTGCTCAGTTAATCCAAAACAAATTGAAGCTACAAGCCTTGCTGTAAAAGCATTAGAGCAAATGAGAAATTTTGATATTAGTCAACTTTTAGTAGTTAATGACAATAAATATTTAGGAATTGTACAACTACACGATTTAATTAGGGAAGGAATTGTATAAACTATTGATCTAATAAAAAGCAATAGACTTCTTTAGGGCCATGAACGCCCACAACCAAAGTTTTTTCAATATCAGCAGTTCTACTAGGGCCAGTTGCAAGGGTAATAATTGATGGTAAATTATTTTCGTACTTAGTTTTTACTAGTAGCAAACTGCCAGAAATATCATATACCAATTGATTAGTAAATGCAATGCAAATATGAATGGGTGCATACACACTTGCTGCTCTTCCACTTTCATTATTACTTAATAAAACTATACTGCCAGTTCTTGCAATTAAATTTTCACAGCTAGTAATAGAAGCATTACAATCACTCAGTTCTATGGAATCATTAAAACTATTGAACCCTGCATTGATTAATAATTCTCTTATTGATTTTTCTTTACAATAAATATCTTTCCATCCTCTAGAAGTTAATAGAGTATTCAATTGCTCTACTAATTCACTAATATTTTCACAAAAAGAAAATCGGCCTTGCAACTTGCTAAAATTTTCTGCAAATTCAACTTCTAATTCACTTTTTGAAGGCTGAAAAATTGGAGTTGTAGTAATTCTATCTTCAAAAGGAACAGGCACTGGTTTATGAAGTGCCTGCCTAATTTTACTTAATATATTTTCTCTTGCTTGCAATTAATCTTCTTTAGTTTCTGAATCAACTATTGTTTCTGCTGAATCAGATATTGCAGGAATAATGTTTTCTTTAGGAACATCGGTAATTTCTGTTTCAACTTCTAAAATCTTTTTTTCTTCAAAAGGTCTTTCTCCTATTAACTCTACAACATCAGATTTATGTAAAACTTCTTTTTCTAATAATGCTTTAGCAATAATTTCAACTTCGTTTTTCTTTTCTCTTAAAAGCTTTTTAGTTGTTTCATATGCTTCTTCAATAATTTTCCTAACTTCCTCATCAATAATTTTTCCAGTCTCTTCACTAAATGGTTTTGTAAACGTACTTTCTTGAGAAGGATCGTAGAAACTAACATTTCCTAATTTAGCATTCATGCCATACACAGTTACCATGCTATAAGCAATCTTGGTAATTTGTTGCAAATCGTTACTAGCACCTGTTGATATTTTTCCAAAAATAATTTCCTCAGCTGCTCGTCCTCCTAAAGTCATACAAATTTGATCCATCAACTGTTGAATATCGTACAAGTATTGTTCTTTTGGAGTGTATTGAGCATAGCCTAAAGCTGCTGTACCTCTTGGTACTATAGTTACTTTTAATAATGGATTAGCATGTTCTAAGAACCATCCACAAACTGCATGTCCTGCTTCGTGATAAGCAATAATTTCTTTTTCGTGAGGTGCTATGATTTTGTTTTTCTTTTCTAACCCACCAATTACTCTATCAATAGCATCTTGAAAATCCTTCATATCAACACCAGTCTTATTATTACGAGCTGCAATTAAAGCAGCTTCGTTACAAACGTTTGCAATATCTGCACCAGCAAAACCTGGAGTTTGTTCTGCTAACTTATGAATATCTAAATTTTCAGAAACTTTTATTGGCCCTAAATGCACTTTAAAGATAGCTTCTCTTCCTTTTACATCTGGTCTATCAATACTAATTTGACGATCGAATCTTCCTGGTCGTAACAAAGCAGAATCTAAAACATCTGGTCGGTTAGTTGCTGCCAAAATAATTATTCCACTATCGCCACCAAAACCATCCATTTCAACTAATAATTGGTTTAAAGTATTTTCTCTTTCATCGTTACTCATCACAGCATTTTTACCTCTAGCTCTACCTATAGCATCAATCTCATCAATAAAAATAATACATGGTGCTTTTTCACGTGCTTGTTTAAATAAATCACGAACTCTGCTTGCACCAACACCAACAAACATTTCAACAAAATCGCTACCACTTAAACTAAAGAATGGCACTTGTGCTTCGCCAGCCATTGCTTTGGCCAATAAGGTTTTACCAGTTCCTGGAGGACCTATTAACAATGCACCTTTAGGTATTTTACCACCAAGTGCAGTATATTTTTGAGGTGTTTTTAAAAAGTCAACAATTTCCATAACCTCAACCTTAGCTTCATCTAAACCTGCTACATCAGAGAATGTAATGTTTACTTTAGTTCCCTTATCGAATAAAGTTGCTTTTGATTTTCCAATATTGAAAATACCACCTGCTCCACCACCTGATGCTCCTCCTCCCATTTTTCTCATCAATAAAATCATGGCACCAACCATAATGATTATTGAAATTAATGATGTGCTGAAAGGGCCAAAAAATTCTGGGTCAGTAACAACTATTATTCTTGGAGTAGATAAATTATTTTCTTTACAAAAAGTTTCTAATTGTTCTTTATAAACTTTTGCATCGCCAATTTCGTATTGAAATAATGCTACATCTTTAACTTTATCGGGTACATATTTTGTTTTAAACCTCTTTTCATAATAAGGTTTTGTTATACTATCTTTTTTAATAAAAATACGAACTACATCTTTAACTTTTACTACTTCAATTTTATCAATATCGCCTTGCAAAAGCATGTTTTGCTTTACTTCTTGTTCACTGAGTTTAGCTAATTCTGGTTTTAGCCCACCACCTAAAAATGTAGAGCCTAATAAGGCAGCCAATATGATTACATATACCCAATAAATATTGAATTTAGGGCCTTTGCGTTTAGGTTTATCCTCGAACATTTTATCCTGAAGTGGTTTTTTTCGTTTTAATTTATCTTGTTCAGCAGTTTTATTTGAAGCCTCTTGTTCTTGCTGATGATTTTTTTCTTGATCTTTTTCGTCGGTCATAATTTTTTGCTCTTAATATTTTTTATAAGTTGTGATGTGTTGCAACTGCATCGCTCCACATATCTTCTAATTTATAAAACTGCCTTGTTGTGTTGTGCATTAGATGTATAACTACATTTACATAATCTAACAAAATCCATTGTCCACCTTGTTGTCCTTCTTTTTTGAAAACTCTTTCGTTACAAATTTCTACTAATTGATGTTCTATATGATCTGCAATGGCTTTTAATTGAATATGATTATTAGCAGAACAAACAATAAAGAAATCGGAAACAGACTCTGGTATTCTTCTTAAATCTAAACTTATAATATCCTCACCTTTTTTATCTTGAATAGATTGTATAATTGTTTTAAATAACTTAGAATTTTTTGTGAGTTTTTTTGTTGAAGTTTTATTGCTATTAAGTAAATTCAATGTTTCCAATAATGTAATAGTTTTATTATGTAATAAGATATTTGGTATCCTTTTTAAAAATGAATATTTAATTCAATCTTGTTCTATTTATTTTCGCCAAAAGTAGCATTTTGTTTTCAACACATCAACCTTTCGTAAAAATTGGAATACCATTTATCCATTTATCTGAAATAGACAGTACCAATAACTATGCCTTAGACTTAATAAAAAAGCAAAAAGCTGTTTCTGGTACTGTGGTTTTTGCTGAAAAACAAACAAAAGGAAAGGGTCAAAGGGGTAAACAATGGCATAGTAAAGCTTATGAAAACATTATTTTAAGCATAATTCTTGATGTTTCTAAAATTCTAATTCAAAAACAATTTATACTCAATGCTTTTGCAGCTGTTGCCTGTTATGATTTTTTTAAGAAATATGCTGGCAATTCAACTGCCATTAAATGGCCAAATGATTTGTATTTTAACGACAAGAAGGCAGGTGGAGTTTTAATTGAAACTATCAATCATCAAAACAAGAGATATGCAATTATTGGTATAGGTATAAATGTAAATCAAAAAATATTTGACTCATCCATTCCAAATCCAACATCTCTTTCAATTATTACTGAAAATGAGTTTATAATTCCCGAACTAAGCAAAGAGCTTTTAATTCATTTAAATCATTGGCTTCCGAGCTTGTTTGAGAACGAAAAACATATTTTACATGCTTACAACCAATATTTATATAAAAAAAATCAACCTATTGTTTTAAAAAAAGGAAGTATTAGGTTCAACTGTATTGTAGAAGCTGTAAATGATTATGGAGAATTAATAATTAGCAATGCCTTACAAACATCTGTGCAACACGGAGAAGTAGAATGGATTATTCCTTAATACACTTATCATGGCTTTTTGCCAATTATATAATCGGCAACCGAATCAAAAGTTTTTAAATTACTTTTGAGTTTATTCAAATGCTTTCATGACTTTAAAAAATTCTTTTGCACTAGCTTTTTCAACAGTTAAAAGTAATAAACTTAGAACAGGCATTACTGTTGCTATTATTGCTTTTGGCATCATGGCATTAATAGGTATTATTACTGCCATAGAAGCAATGAACCAAAGTATTACAGAAAGCTTTTCTTCAATGGGTGCAAACGCATTTACCATAAAGTTTAAAGAAAGCAGGGTAAGGTTTGGAGGAAATAATGATGATGCAACTGTTTCTAAAAGAGGTTTAATACAAAAAAAATCGAACCTAAATAAACCAATTAAAAAAGACGATGCCGAGTTTTTTAAACAAAACTTCAAATTTCCTGCTAAAGTGAGTATTTATTTAAGAGGTGCAAGAAGTATTGAATGTATTTATGAAAATAAAAAAACTAATCCTGTTTGTGCTGTTTGGGGAGGAGATGAAAATTATTTAGAGGTTAATGGCTATAAAATTGTCAATGGTAGAAACTTAAATAATATAGATATTGAAAGTGGAAGAAATGTATGTATTATAGGTAGCAATATTGCTGCAAAACTTTTTCCTGATAACGCCGATCAATGTATTGACCAAGTTATTCGTGTAAGTGGCATGCCTTATAGAGTTATTGGGCTATTAAAGAGTAAAGGAAGCAGTATGGGAAGAGTGGATGATATTATTTTTACCTCTTACAATAATGCCAGAAAGTTTAATGATGCTGCATCTTCATTTCTTATTGGTGTAATGGTAACAAATGTTATAGATTTAAATATTGCAACAGGTGAAGCTTCTAGTGTTTTCAGAGCTGTAAGAAAACTTCAGCCTAAGGATGCAGAAAATTTTGTGATTGAAAAAAGCGACAAGTTTGCTGAAATGTTTATTGGTTTTTTATCGGGCATTTCTGGTGCAGCTGCAGTTATAGGATTAATTACTTTACTTGGTGCAGCAATTGGATTAATGAATATTATGCTTGTAGCCGTTAATGAAAGAACAAGAGAAGTGGGTTTAATAAAAGCACTTGGTGGAACAAAAAAAGATATTAAACAACAGTTTTTATTCGAAAGTATGATCATTAGTGTAATGGGTGCAGTTGTAGGTATTTTTTTAGGTATACTTATTGGTAATACTGCAGCTCTATTATTAAAAACCGGTGTTGTAATTCCTTGGCTTTGGGTAATTGGAGGAATTGTTATTTGCTCTGCTGTGGGTTTATTGGCTGGAGTTTATCCTGCAAGTAAAGCTGCTAAACTCAATCCTATTGTTGCATTAAGACATGAATAAATTAAATATCGAGCTCCATTTTTAATTTGTCTTTTAACACTTTAATCATAGGAAATTGAGCAATCATTAATTCGTATCTTTCTCTGCTACTCAACAATACAGGCCTATCTTCTTCTTGACCTTCTTGTTCTTCGAGTTCTACACTAAAATTAATTGCAGAATTATTAAACGAATTATATAACAAATCAATTAAAGAAGATTTTTCTTGATCAATAGATTTTTGTGCTGTTATAGAAGGAACATAAAATTTAAAATATATTTCAGAAATGAGTTCTACTCTTGCCGATTGAATAGTACTTACAGTAGAAATTTTTCCTCCAGCTTCATCTAACTTTTTTGTAAATAACTCAATACAAGCTGTTAATCTTTCCATAGTTAATGGTTCAGCTTCTTTAACAGACTCAACTGTATATTTATCGCCTGCTTTCTCTCTTAATACATCTAATAAAGATTTTTTTACAGCATTTTTTTGTGATGATGCAGTTTGTATAACTGACTTTTTGGTTTCTGGTTTTGGCTCAAATACTTGTGTAGTTGTAACTGGTTTTTCTTCTGGAATATAAGGAGAAGTAATTGTTTTTGTTGCGGGTTGTTTTGGTTCTTGCTCAACAAATAATTTAGCTTCTTTAGGTGGTTTTACTTGTAACGATTGTATAGCTCTAAACTTTAAACCAACAGCATCATCAACTAATTTTTTTTTTACTATTTGTCCGTTCTGTGTACTAAGTTCAATTGCTTGTTGTAGAAAACTAAGTTTTATTAATGATAACTCAATATGAAGTTTTTTATTACGAGCCATTTTATAAGCCAGTTCGGCTTCATTAAGAATATTTAAAGAACTAATGATATAGCCAATTTCTAAGTTCTGTGCTGTTGCATAATATTTTTCTTGCATGCCTTCTACTACATCTAGTAATTGTGCAGCTTTTGCATCTTTACAAACCAATATATTTCTTAAAAATTCTGCAAATCCATTTAAGACCATATCTCCTTCAAAACCTTTTCTATTAATTTCATCAAACAACAGCAAAGCAGCAGCTAGGTCTTGTTCTTTTAAATGCTGAATTAGTTTAAAATAATAATCGTGATCTAAAATATTTAAATGTTCTATGGTGTTCTGATAATCTACTTCCCCTCCAGAAAAACTTACAATCTTATCTAAGATACTTAAAGCATCTCTCATACAACCTTCACTTTTTTGTGCAATAATTTGCAAGGCTGCTTTATCGGCTTTAATATGCTCTTTATCGATTATTTCTTGTAAGTGCTCTACAGTATCATTTGTAGTGATTCGTTTAAAATCAAAAATCTGACAACGAGATAGAATGGTTGGTAAAATTTTATGCTTTTCTGTTGTGGCTAAAATAAAAATGGCATAGCTAGGTGGTTCTTCAAGCGTTTTAAGAAATGCATTAAAAGCACTTGCACTTAGCATATGTACCTCATCAACAATATAAATTTTATACTTACCAGCTTGTGGGGCAAAACGAACTTGCTCTACTAAGCTTCTGATATCATCTACAGAATTATTACTTGCAGCATCGAGTTCATGAATGTTTAAAGAGCCGCCATCATTAAAACTAATACAGCTTGAACAAGTATTACAGGCTTCACCTTCAGGCGTAATATTGGTACAATTAATAGTTTTAGCTAAAATTCTAGCACAAGTTGTTTTACCAACACCTCTTGGTCCACAAAATAAAAATGCATGTGCTAATTGATTGTTTTTAATAGCATTTTTTAAAGTTGTAGTAATATGAGCCTGACCAACAACAGTATTAAATTCTTGTGGGCGATACTTACGTGCTGAAACTATGAATTTATCCATACAAGTTGCAAGTTAAGGGTTCAACTATTTTTATACATAAAAAAAGAGAATAAGTTTTGCACTCATTCTCTTTAAAGTATTAAAATCTACTCATTAAGCTTTTTTACAATCTTTACTACAAACATGCCCTTTTTCTCCATGAGTCATTACACACTTACCTTCTTTATGACAAGCATCTGTACAAACATGATCTTTTAATGCTTTTTTATCTTTACAACATTCTTTTTTGCAATCAGCTTCACAGGCATGATCTTTTTTTGAATCTTTATCCTTACAACAAGGTTTCTTACAATCTGCTTTACAAGCTTTATCTTTTTTAGCATCCTTTTCTTTGCAACAAGCTTTTGTGCAAGCTTTTTCGCCTTTAGCTGTAACACATTTGCCTGCTTTATGACAAGCATCTGTACAAACGTGTTCTTTCATTGCAACTTTTTCTTTTGGTGCTTTTTCTTTTGTAGTTGAAGTTTGTGCATTTACTGCTAAACCTAAGCCTATAAAGAATAATACACACATGATTAATTTTTTCATAATATTTTTTTTGAGATGAATAATAATATAATGGAGATTCAAAAAATAATAAATTACATACTATTATTTATAATCCATTACTGGATGTCTTTCGAAAGGTAATTCATTTTCGTTAAAAATATATCTATAAGTTACCATTCTTCTACTTTGAGAGCCTCCTAAGCTTTTATAAATATTATGCATTTTAGGATTCCAATCACCTGCCCAACCCATTTCATAACTATCGTACCAATTTTTATGTTGCATAAAGTAACCACAAGATTGAATGAGAAAACTATCTATACCCAATGCTTGATATTTAGGAACAACCCCAAAAGCAAGGCCTGTAAGTTTTTTTCGTTTCATGGTCTTCTTCATCCAAAGCAATCTAAGCTTATTTAACAAAGTAAGCTTGCCGTTAAAATGCTTAAAATATTGATTTACATCAGGAATATTAATAAACATTGCAATAGGCTCATCTTTGTAATATGCAAACCAAATAACTCTTTCATCCATAATGGGTTTCATGGTTTTGAAAAGCTTTTCAACTTCTGGCTTTGTAATGGCTTTTGCTTCTCCATGTTGTGCCCAGGCTGCATTATAAACAGTGGCAAAATCGTTGGCGTATTTACTGAGTTGATTAGACTCTACATGCCTTGCACTATAATCTGGTTTGGCTTTAAATTTATTATACCGTTCTTGAAATCTTGCAGGTAAATCATCATCAACACTCATAGAAAACCAATACTGATTGTAATAGTTTTTAAATCCATAGTTCTCAAAAAGATCTTGATAATAAGTAGGGTTAAAAGGCATTCCATAAACAGGCTCTTTATCGAATCCTTCAACCATTAAACCCCAGTATTTATCTCTATCCCCAAAATTTATTGGACCATCCATGGCTTGCATACCTTGATCTTCTAACCATTTTTTTGCAGTATCAAATAATAAATTGGCTGCTTGCTGATTGTTGATGCATTCGAAAAAGCCTATTCCACCTGTTGCAAAATCAGTGCCTTTATTGATGTATTTAGAATTTGTAAAAGCAGCAATACGACCAATGAATTCATTGGCTTCATTTTTTAAAACCCATCTTTTAGCTGTGCCGTATTTGAAATTTTTATTAGTAGCAGGATTGAAAATATCTTGAATTTCTTTATCTAAAGGACGAATGTAATTAGGTGTATTTTTATTAATGACAACACTAGCTTGAATGAAATCATCTTCGTATTTTTTATGGGTAACTTCTCTGATTTGCATGATAAATTTTCTGGGTGCAAGATAATTGAATTAAAAAAATGAATCACTATTCTTCCGCATCAAAACGATCTACACTTTGTATACCTTCTACCTTTTTTAGGTTAATCACTAATTCTTCTAATTCTTCTTTATCTCTTACAAACACTTTTATCATTCCTTCAAAAACACCAGATTCACTTTCTATACTAAGGCCTGCAATATTTATTTTCATTTGACCACTAATAATGCTGGTAATTTTATTAACTATTCCAACATCATCAAGCCCAATAATTTTTAACCCTGTTAAGAATGAAATTTCTTTGTTTTTAGCCCACTTAGTTTTTACAATTCTATGCCCATAATTACTCATGAGTTGGGTGGCATTAGGACAATTGGTTCTGTGAATTACCATTCCTTTTCCAATACTTACAAATCCAAATACATTATCTCCAGGAATAGGGTTACAACATTTGGCTAACTGATATTGAATTTGATCGCTGCTTTCTCCAAATATGATGAGTTCGGTTTCTTTTTTGGTATAATTTTTTGCATTAGGGTCATAAGCAGTTTCAATCTTCTCTACTATTACTGGTTTGGGTTGCTCTAATTTTTGACCAACAACAGAAAAGTCTTTTAACTCTTTTAAATCAATTTGCTTTATAGCAATTTTATATAATAATTCTAATTGTGAACTTAGCTTATAAAAATTAGCAATTTCATCTAAATTGCCAGGTGTATAAGCAGCACCCATACCATCTAATTTTCTTTGCAAAATATACTTTCCATCTTCTGCAATTTTTCTTTTTTCTTCTCTTAAAGCATCTTTAATTTTTGCTCTTGCCTTTGCTGTTACTACATGTTGCAGCCAATCTTCACTAGGTTTTTGTTTATTACTAGTAATGATTTCTATTTGATCTCCACTTCTAAGTTTATGACTTATAGGAACCAATTTATGATGCACTTTAGCTCCAATACATTTGCTGCCCACAGCAGAGTGAATAGAAAACGCAAAATCTAAAGCTGAGCTGCCTTTTGGCAACATTTTAATTTCGCCTTTTGGTGTGTATACATAAATTTCTTCGGCAAGAAACGATGTTTTAAAATCTTGTAAAAAATCAATGCCATCTGTATCTTGGCTATTGATGACTTCTCTGATTTGAGTAAACCATTTATCAAATCTATCTTCAACATTAGTACCTTCTTTATATTTAAAATGAGCTGCTAAACCTTTTTCAGCAATTTCATTCATTCTTGCTGTTCTTATTTGCACTTCTACCCATCGACCTTGTGGACCTAAAACAGTTGTGTGTAAAGCTTCGTAACCATTGCTCTTTGGATTACTCAACCAATCTCTTAAACGTTCTGGTCGTGGATTATAAGCATCTGCAATTACGCTATACACTTTCCAACAATCTGATTTTTCGTTTTCAAGTGTCGAATTAATGATAATTCTAATAGCAAACAAATCGTACACTTCATTAAAAGTTACTCCTTGCTTTTTTATTTTATTCCAAATGGAGTGAATACTTTTTGGGCGACCATAAATCTCAAAATCTAAATTGGTTTTTTGTAATTTTTCTCGAAGTGGTTTAATAAACTCATTAATATAGCGGGTTCTTTCTCGTTTAGTTTCTGAAAGTTTTTTAGCAATATCTTTATAAGTATCTGGCTCAAGATATTTCATAGATAAATCTTCTAACTCAGATTTAATTTTATACAATCCCATTCTATGAGCTAGTGGTGCATAAACCCAAACTGTTTCAGATGATATTTTCAATTGCTTTTCTCGTTTCATAGAATCGAGGGTTCGCATATTGTGTAAACGATCAGCTAGCTTTATTAAAATTACTCTTGGATCATCAGTTAGTGTTAGTAAAATCTTTTTAAAGTTCTCGGCTTGTTGAGAACTGTTGGCATCCATTACATTGGATATTTTTGTTAAGCCATCAACAATTTTAGCTATTTCTGTTCCAAACTCTCTTTCAATATCATCTAACCCCAATTCAGTGTCTTCAACAGTATCATGCAATAAAGCACAAATGGTACTCCGTACACCAAGGCCTATTTCTTCAACACAAATCATAGCAACTGCTAAAGGATGCAGAATATATGGTTCACCAGTTTTACGCCGCATTGTTTTATGAGCTTCTGCACTCATTTCAAAAGCTAAACGAACAGTTTCTTTATCACCTTTTTTAAGCTTTGGTGCAAGTTGACGTAGTAGTGCCCTATAATGACGAAGAATTAATTTTCTTTCTTCAGCATCAGTTAAACTGTATTTAGGAACCAAATTTTCTTTATCTGTTATTTGCTCACTCATCATCGTAACGAATATAATACAAAGTAAGATACATTAACAACATCAATCATTTGTTTCAACTAGCTTTGAAAATATTTTTTTGAACCAAAATTTTGTAAATCATTAGACTTGAAAAAGCAAATTAAAAATTTATTTCATTTTGCTGAATTAGACACTAAAATCATTCTTGGCTTAATGAGTGGTACTTCTTTAGATGGATTAGATATTGCTCTTTGTAAAATTTCTGGAAATGGAATTAATACCACTTGTGAACTTCTGCAATTTGAAACCATTCCTTACTCGAATGAATTGAAAAATGAATTGAAAACTATTTTTTGTAAAGAAGAAGTGAGTTTAGAAAAAGTTTGTGTGTTGAATAATTTTATTGGAAAGCATCATGCACAACTCATTAATCAATGTTTACAAAAATGGAATATTAAAAATGAAGAGGTAGATTTAGTGGCAAGCCATGGACAAACTATTTATCATGCACCAAAACATAAACATCCTAATTCTTGTTATGACAATGCCACTTTACAAATTGGAGATGCTGATCAAATAGCTGTAAATACAGGTATTATAACGATTAGTGATTTCAGGCAAAAACATATTGCTGCTGGTGGAGAAGGAGCTCCTTTGGCTGTTTATGGAGATTATTTTTTGTTGAGTAGTGAAGATGAAAATAGAATTTTATTAAATATTGGCGGCATTTCTAACTTTACTTTTTTACCAAAGAATTTAAATTTTGCAGAAGTTATTTGCACAGATATTGGACCAGGCAATACTTTAATGGATGCTTATATTCAACAACATTTTGAAGGATTACAATTTGATGAAAATGCTGCAATTGCTTTACAAGGAAAAGTAAATGATGATTTATTAAACGCTCTAATGGTTCATGATTTCTTTCAACAAAATTTTCCAAAATCTACAGGACAAGAAATTTTTAATTTGAATTTTATTGAAGACGCTTTAGCAAAAACAAAAGGAATTAGTGAAGAAGATGTTTTAGCAACATTAAGTTTATTCACTGCTAAAACAATAGCAAATGCAATTCAACAAAATATTTTTGAACAAGATTTCACTATCTATACAAGTGGTGGCGGTATTCATAATCCTTTGTTGATGCTAAATCTGCAAAATGAATTGCCTAATATTAAAATTGAAAGCACAGCAACTCTTGGTATCAATCCAAATGCTAAAGAAGCTATTTTATTTGCAGTTTTAGCCAATGAATGCATTAGTGGAGATTCAGAATTTTATACTTCAAATCATAAAAACATTCCCATCATTACCATGGGAAAAATTAGTTTACCCAATTAGGAATTGGGGATTTGGAATTTGGTTGTTTTATCGTCTTTTCGAGAGAGGCACGAACGAGAAATCTGTTGAAATGAAATGAGATTTCTCGTTCCGATTTAATCGGAATTCGAAATGACGAAATGCTATAATTATGCAGCAACCAATTTATTTGTGCTTCTATACACAAACTCTGTTGAAATATGTCTTCGTAAAAATCTTGCTTGAGATGGTGCATTTACCAACTTCACATAAACAGATTTTGGAACTCCAAAATATTCGTAACAAGATCCATCAGAAAAATTAATAGTTAATGTTTCTGCTTTATACTCAAAATCTTCAATGCTTGAAGTACTGATGGTATTGTTATATTGATCTAAAGAAGCTTCAATAGTTTCTGGTGCAATACTTACTAAAAAATGATAGGCTTCAATAATAGTTTTACTCTTATTTTCTGCAATAATTTTTTCAGCATCATTGTCTTGAAACTTATCAGGATGATAAGCTTTCATTAAGTTTCTATAAATCGATTTTAAATCGGCTAAACTTGTTTTTTCAGTAACTTCTAAAAGTCTTCTATAAGAATCTATTTTTCTCATGTGCTTTATTTTTTTTCGTCATTTCGAAGGTTCGTGCCTGAGAAATCTCTAAGTTTTAAATAACAGATTTCTCGTTCATTCCTCTCTCGAAAAGACGTATTATTTTTTTAGTGGTTGGTGTGACACCAACCACTAAAATATTTTAATTATCTCGCTGTTCTGTGTTGAAATTTAATTTGACTTCCTGCTCTTTTTGGAAACTCTCTACTTGGAGCATGAGGGCCATTTTTATTGAAAGAAGATTTGTTGCCAAAATTTCTTTGTCGGCCAAATGAAATCGTGTCTTCTACCTGATGATTCATTAAAGGATAATCATGATTTTCTACTACATCAATTTGTTTGCCTATCAACTTTTGAATGTCTTTTAAAAATGGTTTTTCTTCAGCATCACAAAATGCAATGGCAATACCACTTGCACCAGCTCTACCAGTTCTTCCAATTCTATGTACATAAGATTCAGCAACGTTTGGTAATTCAAAATTGATCACGTGAGTCAATTCATCAATATCAATTCCTCTTGCAGCAATATCAGTAGCAACAAGTACTCTTGTTTGTTTCGATTTAAAATTGTTCAATGCACTTTGTCGTGCATTTTGAGATTTGTTACCATGTATAGCTTCAGATCTAATTCCAATTTTACTCAATCCTTCAGCAACTTTATTTGCACCATGTTTGGTGCGAGTAAATACTAAAGCTCTTTCGATAGATGTATCTTTTAAAATATCTACCAACAGATTTTTCTTATTGCCTTTATCAACAAAATATACTACTTGATTAATTATTTCAACAGTAGTTGATGCTGGGGTTACTTCTACTTTTTTTGGATTCGATAAAATTGAATTCGATAATTCAATAATATCATTTGGCATGGTTGCAGAGAAAAATAATGATTGTCGTTTTGTAGGAAGTTTAGCAATGATTTTTTTAACATCATGCACAAAACCCATATCTAACATTCTATCAGCTTCATCTAAAACAAAGAATTGAATGTGATTAAGGTTTACTAATTTTTGATTCATTAAATCTAACAATCTACCTGGTGTTGCAATTAAAATATCTAATCCAAATTTTAATGCTTCAACCTGACTGTGTTGATTCACTCCACCAAAAATTACTTTATTTCTTAAAGGTGTATTTCTACCATAACTATCAAAACTTTCGCCAATCTGAATGGCTAATTCTCTGGTGGGTGTAAGTATTAAGCAACGAACTTCTCTTTTACCTGCACTAAGATGTTTATCTTGACAAAGTAATTGAATAATAGGAATAGCAAAGGCTGCAGTTTTTCCTGTACCTGTTTGTGCAACGCCTAATAAATCTTTTTTATCTAATACAATAGGAATGGCTTGTTGTTGAATGGGTGTGGGTGTTGTATACCCCTCTGACTTCAAAGCCTTTAAAATAGGCTCGATCAGCTGTAAATTTTCGAATAACATTTATGTTTTATTTAATTTAGACCGGAAAAATTTTGAAAGTTCTTAAACACCGGTCTGATGAGAGAGAAATCTTTGTAAGTGTTTGTGAAAAGAATATTCACATTAAACTTGAAATGCAAAGCTAGTGTTTTAATGCTTCCTTCAATCAAATATGCTTGTTAAATATTTGTTGAGAGGTTGAATGCAATAGGAATTGGGAATTGGATATTAGGAATTTGTGACTTCAATTAACGTCTTTGCGAAGGTTCTTGCCTGAAGCAATCTCTATAAAAGATAAAAAGACTGCTTCGTTCCTCGCAGTGACTTTAAATATTTTATTGATTAATAAATACAACAAAAATCCTTCTAATTTTGATAGGATATTAATTAAATAAAAAATGATGACACTTGTATATATTCTTTGGGCAATAATTAATGTTGCACTGTGGGTCTACTTTTTTTATATACTATACCATTCAATATTAACAATTAAAGAAAAACTCGGTTGGGGTGCTGTTGCACTATTATTTTTTGGTTTACAATGTAATACTAATAATAACCAAACAGAAACAAAAACAGATTCATGGGTTAAAGACAAAAAAAATAATTCAATTACTGGCAACAAGGCTGTATTAGATAAAAAAATTGAAGTAGAAAAAAATTGGTTACTCACCAAAAGTTTGCATGTTAGTTATCTTAGAGATTACGATACAAATGAAAATTCTATTTTAAGTACTTATACTTCCATTGAAGGTTGGCAAGTTGCAACAAGAAGTACATTGGATATTCTAAGTATAAGCCCAAATGAAAAAGGTGATATTTCATTTTACACTTTACAAGAAGAGACAAAATGGTATTTACTAGGAATGCAAATTTTTACAAATGCAAAACCATATAATGGCCTTATCAACTTGAATAAATGAATTGAAATATTCAATAAATCAAAGTTTTAAACTTTTTAGCTTTTTAATCTTGAATTAATTTTCTTCAAGCCATTATATTCGTTGCATAACTGCATAAAAAATGAATACAACCAAACAATATGGCATTCTCAGTTTGCCTGTAATCGTTGCTGCTCTTGGTTATTTTGTTGATATCTACGATTTATTATTGTTCAGTATTATTCGTGTTCCTTCCTTACAATCTTTGGGTTTAAATGAAACACAAATTGCAGATGAGGGTTTAAAAATTATCAATATTCAAATGATAGGTTTATTGGTTGGTGGTATTCTTTGGGGAATTTTAGGAGATAAGTTGGGTAGAATGAAAGTGCTCTTTGCATCCATCATTTTATATTCTTTAGGCAATATTGCCAATGGATTTGTTGAAACAGTAAATCAATATGCCACCATTCGTTTTATTAGTGGCATTGGCTTAGCAGGTGAATTGGGTGCAAGTATTACTTTAGTTGCAGAAATTTTATCGAAAGAAAAAAGAGGATTGGGAACATCTGTTGTTGCTGGCATTGGCTTAACAGGTGCAGTATTTGCTTTTATTATGAAAGAAAATTTCGATTGGAGAACTTGTTATTTTATTGGTGGAGGAATGGGTTTTATGTTATTGTTTTTACGAGCTAGTGTTTTAGAATCGAGCATGTTTAATGCAGTTAAAAAAACACAAGTCATTCGTGGAAATTTTATGATGTTGCTCAACAACAAAAAAAGATTATCGAAATATATTAAAGCTATTTTAATTGGGTTGCCTACTTGGTATGTAATAGGAATTTTAATTTCTTTCTCCGACAAGTTTGCAAAAGAAATGAATGTTGTGGGAAAGATTGACCCAGGCAAATCTGTGATGTTTGCTTATGTTGCTATATCAATTGGAGATTTAGCTGTAGGCTTTATCAGCAACTGGATTAAAAGCAGAAAAAAAGCTATGTGGTTTTTTTATGGTATAACAATACTAGGAATCATTTGGTTTTTTAATTTAAATCATCAAACCAATCAAACACTATACTGGGCTAGTGCATTATTAGGTTTTGGAACTGGTTTTTGGGCTTTGTTTGTTACTATGAGTGCTGAACAATTTGGAACTAATATTAGAGCAACAGTTACCACAACAACACCAAATATGGTTCGTGGATCATTAGTTTTTATTTCTATAATTTTTACAAGTTTACATAGTTCGTTTGGTTATTTAAATAGTGGCTGGATAACAGGTATTATTATCATGTTGATTGCTATGATTGCATTGTATTTTACAGAAGAAACTTTTGGTAAGGATTTAAATTATGTAGAAGAATAAACATTAAATTGTCATACTTATATCATTCTTTCCTGAATTCAACAGATATCTATTTTACATCAAGTAATTTTGCAGCTCATTGTAAAGATTGTTGTAAAGTTTTAGTATGAAGTGTAAAAAAATATTGTGTGTTTGTCTTTCGTTTTTCCCTCTTATAGTTTTTGCCCAAAATAATGTGATTGATAGTTTGCAAGAAAATTTGTTAGACGACATCATCCTCACCACTAAAAATCAGGCAAAAAATATTAATACTGCTAGAACTGTTGAAAGCTTATCATTAAGCCAACAAAAAGTGAATGGTGCTAACACATTACATCAAATGTTGAACACTTCTAGTGGTGTCTACATGGTTGATATGGGTAATGAACAACATGCTATGTCAATTCGTTTACCTATGGGCTACGATCCTTTGTACAATTATTTAGAAAATGGAGTTCCACTTAGACCGGTTGGTATTTTCAATAATAATGAACTTTTAGAGTTGAATCGTTTTTCATTAAATAAAATTGAAATTATAAAAGGTCCTTTTTCTAGTTTATATGGAGCTCAATCAATTGGAGCATCTATCAATTTTATTCAACAAAATTTTAATAATTCTAAAAGTTATCTAACCCTACAAAGCAATGGATTTGGACAAAAAGAAGCTATTGCTCAAAGCAGATTTACTGTTGGTAGTGTAAAGGCATTAATCAATATAAATCATGCTGAAAGGAGTGTAGATAAAAGTTTACATTTTAACTACAACAAACAAGCTTATAGCATAAGACTAGAAAAACAATTAGACGCTAACAATCAGATTTCAATTCAGAGCAATATCATTAACTACAAAGGAGATCAACGTGATGGTTATGATAGTGCACATTTTTATCAAAGAGATTATACCAGCAACGATAAGTTTTCTGACAGAAAAACGTTGGCTATCAGAAATTATATAGAGTGGAAACATCGTAAAACAGATTATGAAAGTTTATCTGTAAAACTATTTAATAGAGTGGTTGAAGAAAATCAAATTCCGTTTTATTTAATTGGCTACAATGTTTCTCCACAGCTTACAACATCAGGGCAAATTACTCAGGATAAATTTACAAGTTATGGTGTTTCAATAGATCATTCCACTACATCAAAAAATGGAAAACTTAAATTGAATCAATCTATTTATGTTGATTACACGCCAAATAATAGATACACTTCTCAACATATCGTTGTTCAAAAAGACAATTCATTTGCCAATATCAGTTACACTAAAACCGATAGTTTAGTAACCAATTATAAAGCCAATTTAAAAAATGTTGCTGCAAGTATATCGGCATACTATCATCTTTCCAATAAACTCAAGCTTTTTGCTGCATTGAGGGCTGATGTATTGAATTATGATTTTACTAATTATCTTGAAAAGAATTCTTTAACTATTCAAAATAGTTTTCAATCTTTCAATCCTGAAGTTTCAGTGTTATACCAAATAAATACAACCAATACATTTTTTGCACAATATGGTTCGGGATTTACACCACCAACTTTATCAAAAATGTATAGAGGCGGCAGTTCTATTCCTCAATTAAATCCTGCTAGATATTATAATACAGAAATTGGTTACAAACACATTGAAAAAGATTTTCATTTTCAGATAAGTGCTTATCATATGAATGGTGTTGATGAATTTATTAATGTTATTAGAAGTACAGGAACAGAGGTGATTAATGCAGGAAAAACAAATCATCAAGGCATTGAAATGAATCTAGGTTATACCTACAATAATTTTGAATTCAACTATAACCCAAGTTTTGCAAAACATACGTTTAAAGAATATTCAGATTATGGGCAAAAATTTGATGGCAATACCATGAATAGTGCTCCTAATTATATGCACTATGCAAATGCGAGTTATAGCATCAAGCAATTTTATAAAATAAGGTTTATTGCAGAATGGAATAAAATTGGACCCTATCAAATCAATGCTGCTAATACCATGCAATATGAAGGATATGATTTGTTTAACCTAAAAACAACTTTTACTCTAAATAAATTCTTCATCAATTTAGGAGTGAATAATATTTTCGATAAAGTTTATGCTACTAATGCTGATGGCACTTGGGGTGTAAGATATTACCCCGGATTGCCTAGAACTTTTCAATTGGGTTGTACTTATCATTTTTAATCTTTACCATTTCGGTACAATTGTTTTAGTTTGTAATCATTAAATTTTATATTTAATTACAAATTGAACCGTGAATACAACAACACCATCATTAAAATTTTTAATCATTCGATTTTCATCAATTGGAGATATTGTTTTAACAACGCCCATAATACGATGTTTAAAACAACAAGTTGAAAATTGCGAAGTGCATTATCTTACTAAAAGTCAGTATGCATCAATAGTTGAGAGTAATCCTTATGTTGATAAAGTAATTCAGCTAGATAAAAGTTGGTTATTGATGATGCATTTGCTTAAAATTGAAAAATATGATTATATCATAGACTTACATCATAATCTAAGAACACTTAGAATAAAATCTCAACTCAAAGCCAAAGCATTTTCATTTAATAAACTAAATATTGAAAAATGGTTGATGACAGCCTTAAAAATTAATTTACTTCCTAAAAAACATATAGTTGATAGATACTTTGATACACTTAAGGATTTTGATATAATAAAAGATGGAAAAGGTTTAGACTATTTTATTCCTCCAAAAGATATTGTTCCATTTGAAGATTTGCCTACCGCCCAATTATTTGGATTTATAGCAGTAGTAATTGGTGCTGCACATAATACCAAAAGATTACCTACAGAAAAAATTATTGAACTATGTGACCAAATTAATCATCCTATCATTTTATTGGGAGGAAAAGAAGACAGATCAATTGGAGATGAAATTGCAAATGCTATTGGACCAAAAGTGTATAATGCATGTGGCAAGTTTAATTTAAACGAAAGTGCAGATTTAATTCAAAAATCTAAAGTTGTTATTACACACGATACAGGATTAATGCATATTGCAGCAGCATTAAAAAAGAAAATATTATCAATTTGGGGTAACACCATTCCTGAGTTTGGTATGACGCCTTACTATGGAAATACCCACGTAAAAAATGAAATTTTTGAAGTTAAAGGTTTACGTTGCAGACCCTGTACAAAAATTGGCTATGATGTTTGTCCGAAAAAACATTTTAAGTGTATGCAACTTCAATCAATTGAAACTATTAACAACACTGCAATACAGCTAATAGATTAATTTATTTTTTCTTTATTAACAATATTCCATTAAGATTTTGAAATGCAGGATTTGTAAAAGGTTTTACAACACTAATACTATGTATTTCCATCATAACTTCAAATTGATTATTGAAACTTTTAATTTGCATTTTATTTAATGGAATCAATTTGCTAGGTTTATTATCAAAATCTCCCTGTAATTGATTCAACAAGTCTTGCAAAGGAAATTTTAATTCTGAGTCTTTATAATTTAATGCTAAATTCAATGAAGTATTGCTTGGTTGACTTAAAATGTACTCTTGATTATCGATATTGAATTTTTCTATCACATCTGAATCGCCTCCATAATTGTATTTATTGAATTGCACAACATAATCGTAACCGGTTACTTGATTAATTTTTGAGTTGAAATCAGCACTATAGTCGTACAACAATTCATTGGCCTGATTGTTTACTGAAACATGTTCATATTTTAACCCTAATGAACGCATATAAACTTCTGCCTCATTGTTCGAGTATAAACTATTTTTTTTATCATCGGTAACAGTTACTATGGAGTCAATATTTTGTGAATACCATTTACTTATTGATGAAAATCCATGGTAATCATCTAAATAATCTAAAATAGATTTTACTTCATTATGTAAGGTGGCTGTTAATTTACTTTCATTTTGCAAGGGCTGAATAGAAGTTAAATTAGGTAGTCTTTCTGTAATCCAAATGGTTTCATTTTCAATTTTATTATTCTTTAATATTTCTGCTTTTGCTAAAATTTGCTCCAACCTTTTTACTTGTGATTGTTCACTAACTGAAAACATACCCCATGGACCAAAAGAGCTTAATATGGCCATTGCTGCTAATGAAGTAGGAATGAATTTTATATTTTTACTCTTCCAGTTCATATATAAACAAACTATTACGAGCCAAACTCCTAAAACTAAAATTATGTATCTGTTAATAGTTATTCCATAATCATTCATTCTCATAAAAATGGCTATAAACAAAATCAACAGCAAAGGAAACAAGATAATGTAATAAGCTTTCGTGACCTTTGCAATCCATTTGTTTTCTTGTAGTAGTGCATAAGGAAATATTAATAAAAAATTGAGAATACCTAAAATAGAAACACAAATAATTAAATAAGTAACAATACCCTTAGGCCAGTTCCAGCTGATTAAAATTTTACTACCATAAGCATATAGTATTAATAAGTATATAGTAAGTAAGGGCAACAATACAAATTGAGCAAATATTTTCAACCCTTTAGGATACTGATTATTGGTTTCTAAATCATCAATATTGTTTGGAATACCACTAACAAAGAACCATGTATTGAAGAGTCCGGTAACAACAATCCAAATGTCGGCATACAAGGTTTCTTTAATTTTTACATCGAATAATAAATGTAAAGAAGTTAAAGCTAATGTAATACCTATATAAATAAACCCAGCATATAGTGCAGATAATAAAAAGCGTAAAAACAAAATTTTATTGTAGTGCCAAAATGCATTTATTTTCTTACTATCAAAAAATGGAATAAAAGATACCAGTAAATGAGCAGTAATATTATAAATAGCAAATTTTACATAGGGTAATGCTGTGTTATGAGTAGTATGTTTACCAGGAAAAGAAAAATATACTGCCAATAAAATTAAGGTAGTAAAAGAATAAAGTAAGGTTTGCTGTTTGCTGTTATAATTTTTTTTATTAGCAACTATTGTTGCACAGAAATATAAAGGAATACCAATACTTGCAGTAAGTAATAAATTTATATAAGGCAGTGCGTTGGTAATTTTTTCCCACTGCTCTATTAAATAAATAGACATCACTACTGCAACCAAAGCAGAAAAAATAGTAAAGGGATAGCGTTTAAGAGATGTGGTAGCCTGATTCAACAGGTACTGAACTGAAGGAAGTTTCATAAAATGCAGTTATGTATTTGAATTATTTTAATATACTCCACTATAAATGTAGGTATACTGCAAGTACTAATACATAAAAGACCTTATTTTTTTAAAGCCTCATTAAAATAATAATCTTAAATTCTATTTTTTGTTAAGCTTCATCCCATTTTTCTGGCCTCATTTGAGGGAATAATAATACATCTTGAATTGAAGGTTGATTTAATATCAACATACATAATCTATCAATACCAATTCCAATACCACTGGTTGGGGGCATACCATATTCTAAAGCACGTAAAAAATCATGATCAATAAACATGGCTTCATCATCACCACGTTCCATTAATTTTACTTGCTCTTCAAAACGCTCTCTTTGATCTATTGGGTCGTTTAACTCACTATAAGCATTAGCAACTTCTTTACCATTAATCATCAACTCAAATCGTTCTACCAATCCTTTTTTAGTTCTGTGTTTTTTAGTAAGTGGGCTCATTTCAACCGGATAATCCATAATGAATGTAGGTTGAATGAATTTATGCTCACTAGTTTCACTAAAAATTTCATCAATTAATTTTCCTTTGCCAATATTATTAGGTACAGAAATGTTTAATTGAGCACAAACTTTTCTCAATGCATCTTCTTCCATTTCACTAATATCAATGCCAGTATTTTCTTGAATGGCTTCAAAAATGGTAACGCGTTTAAACGGTGCTTTAAAGTCAATAGTTTTATCTCCAACAGTTACTTCAGTTTTTCCATGAACAGCAATTGCAATTTTTTCTAATAGCTGTTCTGTAATTTCCATCATCCAATAATAGTCTTTATAAGCAGTGTACCATTCTAATACTGTAAATTCAGGATTATGGGTTCTATCCATTCCTTCATTTCTAAAATTTCTACTGAACTCATATACCCAATCAAACCCACCAACAATTAATCTTTTTAAATACAATTCATTGGCAATGCGTAAATAAAAAGGCACATCTAATGCATTATGATGCGTAATAAAAGGCCTTGCTGCAGCACCTCCTGGAATATTTTGTAACACTGGAGTATCAACCTCTAATGCTCCATGTTCATTTAAAAATTGTCGAATAGTATTGATAATGGTAGTTCTACCAATAAAAACATTTTTTAAATCTGGATTAATTACTAAATCAGCATAGCGTTGACGATAACGAAATTCTGGATCCGTAACCTCATCAAAAACATTTCCTTCCTCATCACGTTTTACAACTGGTAAAGGTTTTAAACATTTAGTAAGTAGAGTAAGCGTTTGAGTGTGTAAAGAAGTTTCACCAGTTTTTGTAATAAACACATATCCTGTTGCACCAATAATATCTCCTAAATCTAAACCATGTTTTACTACATTTTCCCAAAAGCTTTTGTCTTCTTCTGGGCATATATCGTCTCTCTTCACATATAATTGAAAAATACCTTTACTATCTTGAATTTTTATGAAGAACACTTTGCCTTTATCATTAATGCTCATAATTCTTCCTGCAACACAAACATTTGCAAATGAATCTTTGTTTTCTTCGGTAAATTGTTCTTTTATATCAGTTGAATAATGAGATACAGGAAATAAAGGTGCAGGATATGGATTAATTCCTTGCTCATGTAATTTTTGTAATTTTTCTCTGCGAATAATTTCTTGTTCACTTAAATGCTGACTCATAATCTCTATTAAAATTGGCTGCGAAGATAAGAAAGCCAACGATTACAAGTATTAGAGATTGTCTTTATAAATATTTGGTTTGTTAATTGTCATTAATCTATTTCGTAAATCGTCAGAAATAGGTTGCCAACCAAACTGTTCATACAGTCCATGAGCATCTTTGGTGGTGAGTAACCATCTTCTTAATCCTTGCAATTCGGGGTGAGCATGAATGACTTCCATTAGCCATTTGCCATAGCCTTTTCCCTGATAAGATTTTAAAATAAAAACATCAGCAACATAAGCAAACGTGGCCTTATCTGTCATTACCCTTGCAAAACCAATGAGTTGATGTTGTTGATACACTCCAAAACATAAGGAATTGAGGATGGCTTTTTCTACAGTTGCTTTAGGAATTTTTTCTGCCCAATAAGATTCTGTAGTAAGGTATTGATGAACAACATCAACTTGTATTAATGATGGATCTGTACTGATGAATACTTCTCCTTTAGTTTGCTGATAAAAATTACTGTTCATTAAATAATTTTTTATAGATAGATGCTTTAGATAATGAAATTATATCTCCAGGTTGCATTTGGTTCAAGCTAATATTCTCAATGCGACTTCTAATTAATCTCAATGTTGGAAAACCCGCAGCAGCAGTCATTTTTCTAACTTGTCTGTTCTTGCCTTCTGTTAATTGCAAACTTATCCAACTAGTTGAAATATTTTTTCTGAATCTTATGGGTGGATTTCTTTCAGGTACAAATGGTTCATGCAAGATTTTAACTATAGCTTGTTTAGTGTTATATAATTTTCCATCAACAGATATTTGAACTCCTCTTTGTAGTTGTAGTAATGCTTCATTTGTAATACTTCCTTCAACTTGTACCCAATACTCACGTACATGCTGATGTGATGGATGTAATAATTTTTGATTTAAACTTTTATCATTTGTAAGAATTAATAAACCTTCACTATCATAATCTAACCTTCCAACTGCATAAACATCCTTCTCTACAGAAAAATAATTAGATAATATTTTTTTATTTTCAACTGCAGAAAATTGAGATAACACTTGAAATGGTTTATAAATAATATAATATTGATGTGGCTTCAAGTTCAGTGTTTATAAGTATTACAAAGAAAAACAATTTTAAATTGTATCAATAAAAAAAGTCTCGCAAAAGCGAGACTTCATATATGGATGGGTTAGTAAGTACCGGGAACTATTAATTCCCACCACAATATTAATTATAGATTTTACTATTACAAAAATTATTTGCAAGTTTTTTATTCACATTTATTTTAAAAATGTGCATTGCATGATTTCTATTATTCACATTTTCTAAAATTGAAAAATTAGAATGCGTTAAAATTAAACTAGTTCTTACTTTAAATAATTATGAAAATTGAATTTTCATTCCTCATAATACTATTATAAATTATGAATAGAATGTAAGATTATAAAATTCTAGTAACTACTTTTGCTTCTTTAATAAGTTATCATGAAATTCTCAACACCTTTATCCATGCCATTTGTAGCTGAATTAATTCATGCTACAATTCTTGGTAATGAAAATAATAATGCACTTGGTATTAATGAAATTCATAAAGTTGAAGTTGGAGATATTTGTTTTGTTGATCATCCAAAGTATTATGATAAATGTTTAAACAGTGCTGCAACCATCATCATAATTAATAATAATGCAGTAACTATTCCTGCTGGAAAAACTTTATTATTTGTTGAAGATCCTTTTGAAGCTTATTTAAAAATTATTGAAATTTTTAAGCCTTTTCAACCCTCCAACAAAAGCATTAGTGATTCTGCAATTATTGGTGAAGGTTCTGTTGTAATGCCCAACAGTTTTATTGGTAATAATGTAACCATTGGAAAAAATTCTATCATTCATCCTAATGTAACTATACATGATGATACAATTATTGGTAATCATGTAATCATTCAATCAGGAACAGTAATTGGTAGTGATGCATTTTATTACAACACTAAAAAAAGCAGAGAAGTTTGGTTTAAAAGAATGAAAAGCTGTGGCAATGTAATAATTGAAGACAACGTTGAAATTGGTGCTAGTTGTACTATTGATAGAGGAGTTACAGCATCAACAGTTATTGGACAAGGAACTATAATGGACAATCAAGTACATATTGGTCATGATGTAAGTGTAGGTAAAAACTGTTTGTTTGCTGCACAAGTAGGCATTGCAGGTGCAACAATTATTGAAGATGGTGTTACACTTTGGGGACAAGTTGGTGTGAATAAAACAATTACAATAAATAGTGGTGCAGTGGTTATGGGTCAATCTGGTGTTGTTGGAAATTTAAAAGGAAATGATGTGTACTGGGGAACTCCTGCAATAAAACTTGGAGATAAAAAACGAGAAGCAGTTTGGGTAAAACGTATTCCTGAACTTTGGAAAAAAATAATGGATTAATGGAGTTTATACTTCTTCTTTAAGTCAATACAAATTTGTTTAATACTCTCATTAAAGTCAGCATACTTAAAAGTTGGTAAAGAGTTTAATAGCTTTGAGTTATCATAAACAACATTTGTTAAAGCAGTTGCAGCTGTTTCTTTTGTTATTAAAGGATTTCTTTTAGTAATTAACATTTTCAAATATTCTAATCGCCAAACTATAGCTGCAATAAATGGTGTTACTTCTTTTGATGGTTTTTTCTTTTGAAAGTTGATTGCAATTTCATTAAAAACTTTTTGATAAGTTTCGTTCCATGCAGATACAATAAATCTTTCAGCATTAATTTCAGAAGTCATTAATGCAATCATAATTTTTGCAACATCTGTTGCACTTACAAAACCACTACTTCCTTTAGTATACCAAGGAAATTCTTTATAAACATTTTTAAAAATAGCAGTAGAACCTAAATTCCAATTTCCTGCACCTAAAATTATACTTGGGTTTACTATCACAGCTTTTAAACCTTCACCAATGCCACGCCATACTTCCATTTCAGACAAGTATTTAGTTTTACCATACTCACTATTGCTGGTATCTTCTGTCCAGTTCATAGATTCTGAAATCTTTTCACCGGGTCTAATTCTACCTAAAGCAGCTACAGAACTTACATGCACTAGTTTTTCAATACCACAATTGATGCATGCATTTACTACATTTTTTGTGCCTTCTATATTTAATTGCTGCATTAGTTTTTTCTCTTTTGGATTAAATGAAACAACAGCAGCACAATGATAAACTTGTTGAGCACTAGAAAATATTTCTTCTAATGCTTGAACGTCTAATATATCAGCATGTTTCCAAGTTGCTAAAGCTTGTAGTTCTTTTGAAGGAAGAGATGAATGATATAATGCAATTATAGTTTGAGGATGTTGTTGCTTTGCCAATTCTTGAACCACATGTAAACCAACTAAACCCGAAGCACCTGTAACAACAATCATAATTTTTATTTTTTCTTCATAATAGATAGCATCAATACAGGCAACAATACAAGATTAGTAATTGTACCCACGACTAAAGTTAAAGAAGTTAGCCAACCTAAAGCTTGTGTGCCTCCAAAACTACTAAAACAGAATATTACAAAGCCTGTAATTAATACTAAAGAAGTGTAGATAATACTTATACCTGTTTGCTTGATGGTTTGCATTAATGTTGATTTAACATTATTATTATAGTTCTTGAGTTCTTGCCTATAATTAACTAAAAACCTAATAGTAACATCAATCACAATGCCCAGTGCAACACTAAAAACTAGAACTGTAGAAGGTTTTAAAGCAATACCAGACCAACCCATAACACCTGCAGTTACAATTAGTGGAATAACATTGGGTATTAAGGAACAAAATAACACTCGCACAGATTTAAACAAATACAACATGCAAATAGCTATTAATAAAAACGCATAAATGATGCTATCTTTTAATCCATTAATAATAAATGTAGATCCTTCTAAAAATGTAACACTTCCACCTGTAAAAGTGAGTTTGTACTTTGTAGAATCAAATATTTCGTAACCTTTCTTTTCAAAATCGTTTAATAATATGGGTAATTTTTTGTTACCAATATCTTTCATGTTTACACTAATTCTAGCAATTTGTTGATTACTATCGATGAAATTATTTAGCAACGATTCAATTCCTTTTTTTTCTTGGCTACTTTTTTTATTGGTTTTAATATATTGACTCATGATAGCCATTTCTGCCATACCACTTGGAGTGGTATAACTCATACTATCGCCATCATAAAAAGCTTGACGAGAAAATTTTAAACCCTCTACAAAACTTAAAGGTTTTGCTGTATTAGGGTTTTGCTGAATGTAATTACTAAACTCATCAATGTTTTGAATGGGTTGTAAATTTCTAATAAGCCCTTTCCTTTTTTTGGTATCTACTAATATTTCTAATGGCATAATGCCATTGAAATTATTTTCGAACCATTTTAAATCGCTGTAGATAACATCATTCTTTGGCAAATCATCTACAATAAATCCTTCTTTTTTTAGTTTAAAAATGCCAATTATAGAGAACAACAATATAACTACAGAAACGGCATATACCCATTTAGCATGAAAGATTGTCCAGCGTTTAATTTTTATGATTGTTTTTTCTAAAAGTACATTATTTAAATACTGCATTTGTCTTGCAGTTGGTGCTTTCATTAAACTCAATACAGACGGAATGAATAATAAAGAGATAAAAAACAAAGCCATAATATTAATACCAGAAACGTAACCAAACTCTTTCAACAAACTGCTTTGTGTTAATGCAAATACAGCAAAACCAATGGCTGCAGCAATATTGCAAAAAAGCGTAACAACACCCATTCTACCAACCATAGTAAATAAAGCAAATTGTTTATCGTTCGATTCTTTAAAACTTGTATGATATTTATTTAAAAAGTAAATACAGTTTGGAACTCCAATAACTACAACCAAAGGAGGAATTAAAGCAGTTAACAAAGTAATTTTATATCCAAACAACGCCATAGTACCAAAACTCCAAATTACACCCATGGCAACAACTGCTAAACTCATTAACATAGCTGCAGTAGATCTAAAAAATAAAAACAGAACAATGGCAGAAAATGCCAATGAAGCAATTAAGAAAAAATTCATTTCTTTTTTAATACGCTCTGCTACAAGTGTTCTGATATAAGGCAAACCACTAATATGTGTTTCAATATTTGTTTTGCTTTTAAAATCGTTAACAACACTTACTATTTGATTTATAATTTTAGTTCTCCGAAAACTGCTGATTGAATCTTTATCAACTGTTACACCCATTAAATAAGCATTGGTATTAGGGTTGTATAAAATTGATTGATAGATAGGAAGGTTTTTAAATGCTGCTAGCTGACTGTCTAAAGCATTTTGTGTTTGAATATTATCTTGAAATATCTTAGTGGCAATAAATTTTTCTTGAGCTGTGTCTTTAACTAAATCAACTGCCGTTGGAATACTCATTACACTTTTTACTGCAGTAATTTTACTGAGAGATTGTTGTAATTGGTTATAAGCTTCGAAATATTTTAGGGTAAATAATTCTTTTGAGGAAACACCTATTACTACCAAGTTTCCATCGCTACCAAATTGTTTTAAAAAAGATTGATAGTCTTTGTATTTAATATTATCTTCAGGTATAGCTTTATTAGCATCGTAGCTAAATTCAACTTTGCTAGCTTGCCAGCCCATAAAAATGGTAATCAATAATAAAGTAGCTAAACAAAAGTTTTTTCGCTTAATAATAAATTGTCCAATTTGATACCACATGTACTATAAATTACTGAATTGCAAAGAAAGTATTTTAAAATTTAATGCCCTTTTACATTTCGAAAAAGGTAATTATAAATGTATAAATGTTGTTTTCAATTAGTTTTGCCCTCAAATAAATTGATATGTTACCAGCTACATGGAAAAAAAATGATCTTAGGGCAAAGTGGTTAATAGGAATATTTAGTGTGGTGGTTTTTGCTGTTGTTGTTTTCTTAGGCAAGTTTAAGCTAGAGGTTGATCTGGGTTTTGATGTACATGTTTTTGCAGCAATAAACGCAATTATTAATTCTTTGGTAGCTGTTCTTTTAGTTGCAGCTCTAGTTGCAATTAAAAATAAAAAATACTTATTACATAAAAAATTAATGATGGCAGCATTGGTGTTGTCAATCTTATTTTTAGTAAGTTATATTGCTCATCATTTATTTGGAGGGGAAACAAAGTTTGGTGGTGTTGGAAACATAAGAATTTTTTATTTTGTTTTACTTATTACACACATATTTTTAGCAGCAGTTATTTTGCCTTTTATTCTTTTTACAACTTATAGAGCTTTAATTGGAGAATATAATAACCACAAAAAAATTGCTAAAATTACTTGGCCTTTGTGGTTTTATGTTGCAGTAACAGGACCTATTGTATACTTAATGATTAGTCCTTATTATACTTAGTATTACTCATTAACTGCAGGTTTTAAATCAGTACAAAGATCTTCCTCGTTCAGCTCCATTCTTCTGGTAATATCTTTTAAATTGCTTAAACGTTGAACTGTATATGGAATGGTATCTAACCCAGATGAAAATTTAAGTATGTAAGAATAAATTCCTACTAAACTCCCAGCTCCAACTTCAACAGGATGGGTAATCCAACTGGTAACATAAAGTGAAAGTCCAATAACTACTATTACCATTATTTCCATCAATCCAAAATTCAATGCTTCTTGGTCGCTAATTTTTATTTGCCACAACCTTAGTTTGTTGTAATGTCTTCTTATGGCTAATGGGTTTCCAGAACTTATAATATCAACTTGATGTTCTAATTCATCATTATTATTCTTATTAAGCACTTTCATTTTTTTACCATAGAAAAAACTAATAATGCTTACAGGTATTAAAATGGCTAAACAAATACCTACAACTTTTAAATCGTAAAAACAAAGTAAGATTAAAGCTCCAAAAATGTTATAAGCTGCTTCTAATACATAAACTAAATCGTACTCTAAAAAATCTACAAACTCTTTTGCTAAATTACTATGTGCACTAAGTTTTGAAACATCCTTGCTATCGTATTTTTTGCTTAATAAATTAGTAGCTAAAGAAGTATAAATTGCTGTATAAGTTCTGGTGTCAAATCTATGCCTAGCATATCCAACAATTACATAAGCTAAATGAACAGCAATTAATTCATACAACCCTCTGTTATTTCCATAAATTAACCCATCAATGGCTTTACCTAAAAAAAATGGACGCATTAATGAACCTATCATTTCTAATGAAAATAAAATATAGGTTAACCATAACTGCCATTTATGCTTAGAAAATATTGTTTTAAAAATTGATAATTGAGACATGGATTATTTTTTGCTTACCTAACTAACATTCATGCTATACTTGTACATAACAGCCTAAAGACAATAAGTTGGGGGTGAAGTTTAATGGGTGGAAGTCTGCAAATGTAGCTGTTGAACTTTTGAAAAAGGATGTTATAGCTATCTTTAGCAAAATTTTAAACCTAAAAAATCTGCATCTTCGCAAAAACAAGGCAATATGAATTATACAACTTTATTAACCAGCTTAGAAAACAATATTTTAACAGTTACCATTAATAGACCAGAGAAATTGAATGCTTTAAATAAAGATGTATTTACAGATTTACACAACTTGGTGACTGAAATTGAAACTAATGCAGAAATAAAATCTGCAATTTTAATTGGCTCAGGTGCAAAAGCATTTGTTGCTGGTGCAGATATTACGGAATTCAATAATTTAAACCTTGATGAAGCCAAAGCGTTAGCTAAAAGAGGTCAGGATGTTTTTTTTAAAATTGAAAATTGTAGTAAACCAATAGTTGCCTGTGTAAATGGATTTGCTTTAGGAGGAGGTTGTGAATTGGCTATGAGTTGTCATTTTAGAATTGCCAGCGATAATGCCAAATTTGGTCAGCCTGAAGTGAATTTGGGTTTAATTCCTGGATATGGAGGCACACAAAGATTAGTGCAACTCATTGGCAAAGGAAAAGCCATTGAATTATTAATTAGTGCTAACATGATAGACGCCAACACTGCATTACAATATGGATTAGTAAATTATGTTACTACCCCAGAGGAGTTATTAAATAAAGCCAAAAGTATTTTAACAGTTGTAAATACTAAAGCTCCTATTGCTGTAGCCAACTGTATAAAAGTTGCTAATACTGTTTTTGATGAAACCAAAAATGGTTTTGAAGAAGAAATAAATGCTTTTGGAGCTTGCTTTACAACACAAGATATGAGAGAAGGCACTACTGCATTTTTAGAAAAAAGAAAGGCAATTTTTACCGGTAAATAATTTAGTTGAAACGTATGGCTTTAACAGGCTCTACTCGTTTTATTAAAATAGTTGGAAGTATTAAAGCAATAAAGCAAAGTAAAAAAGTTACACTAGCTATAATGGCAATTTGCCACCAAATAATTTCAACAGGTACATAAGCAACATAATAATTCTGCTCATCTAATTTAAACCAATGTGTATATTGTTGTAACCAACACATGCCAATACCAGAAAGGGTTCCAATGCCTACACCTACAAAAGAAATAATGGCAGCATAGTATAAAAATATTTTTTGAATACTTAGATTATTGGCTCCTAATGATTTTAAAATGCCTACCATTCTTACTCTTTCTAAAACTAAAATCAATAAACAAGTAATCAAATTAATAATAGCAACAATTGCCATTATAATAAATACAATATTTCTATTTGTGCCTTGAACATTTAACCAATCGAAAATAGAAGGATAAACTTCTTTAATACTTCTGGCATCCCAAATAATGGGTAAACGAATATTATCTGCAATGGCTTGCATATTTTTATAATTGTTTACAAAAACTTCGTACCCGCCAATTTGATGTTCATTCCAATTATTAATTCTTTGTATTAATCTAATATCTGTAATAGCAAACAGCTTATCATTCTCTTCAATTCCCGTTTTATAAATACCCACTACAGTTAGTTTTCTATAAGTTGTAGATCCATCAGACGAATTAATAAATACAGCTTTAATAACATCCCCAAGTTTTAACTGTAATTCGTTGGCAATATTGCTAGATAATACAACTTCTTTACTATAAAAACTGTCTGAAAAATTCAACCATCTGCCTTGCAACAAAAATGGTTTCATTTGAACACTATCATAAGATTGTTCTATTCCTTTAATTAAAACGCCTTCTAAATTTTTATTAAATTCTAATACTGCACTTTTGGTGGCAAAAGCATTAATGTGTGTAATGTTTGAATTAGATTTTAAAATGGTTTCAACCGTATCGCTTTTTAAAATTGCAGTTTCTTCGGCAACAGCAGATTTACCCAACTCGAAATGTTGAACTCGAATATGGCCCCAAAAACTAAATATTTTTTGAGAAATAGTATTTTGAAAACCTGCTGCAAAAGCAGTAGCAATAATCATTACAGCCACACTAAGTGCTGTTGCAGCTATTGATAAACGAATGATAAAACGAGAAAAAGATTTCTGTTTATTAAAAGCAATTCGTTTAGATATAAAAAAAGAAAAGTTCAAAAAAAATATTCTTGTTAAATGAAGTAAGCAAATTAATCTATTTCAACTACATTGGTTTTACTTAAATAATCGTGTAGAGTTTTATCTAAAAATGGAATAAAAAACATATCAATAATAGTTAATCTTACAGCACTTCTAATGAGTACTTGAAATACATTTGGTCTTTTACCCTCTTTATTTACAACTTTACTATAACTTAAAAATTTACCACAGGTTCTTGCAAAAATTATTTCCATAATAGTATAGTAAACAAAAAGTACAAAAAAGAAGATGGTACCAAAATTGTAATAGTAATTAAACTTAACACCAGCTATTTTGTATTGTTGTGCATACCATTGGTTTAGTTTTGATAATGCATAACTAATAATAAAAATAACTATAGTATCTACCAGAAAATTTAAAATTCTTGTTCCTATGCCAACTGTTTTCATATTGCAAACTTACCTCATCAAATACATTTTACCATAACCAGATTTAAAGTATTTATCAGTATCTACTTGATAGCCTTGTGCATCTGTTACATTCCATTTTTCTAAACTATTTCCATCAAGATTTGTAATTACTCTATATAAATACACTCCATTACCTAAAGCTTGACCATACATATCAGTTCCATCCCATTTATATTCAGTAATGTTTCTTCCAATGTGTATTGGACCCAACTCTAATTGATTAATCTCTTTTACAACCTTACCAGTAACTGTTAATATTTGGATTCTGATGTTTTGAGGTAAACGTGAACCTGTAAGTGTAAACACAAATGCTGTTGAGGTAGTAAATGGATTTGGATAATTAAATAAATTACTAATCATGGGTTTATTATAAACACTAAACAAAACCCTATATTGATTAGGGCCAGCATTATTATTACTTTTGTCTTTTGCTCTAACCAATAACTCATAATTACCATCATCTAATAAAGTTGGATTAAAATCAACCATGGCTGTATTATCTCCAGAACTTACATTGGCTGGAATAAATTGTAAAGTATCTGTACCATATTTATATTGTCTTAATCTTCCATTAGGGAATTTTAATTGTACTGTTATTAAAGAGGTATCATTTAAAGCTAAATATTTAGATTCATCTTTTAATGCCACTCGAATTCTAGGTTTACTACTTACAATATCTCCATTTAAAATGTGCACTCCATCGAAAGTGACATCTAATAAAGGATTTTTGTCATCTCCAAAAACGTAGAAATTTTTGTAGGCGAAATTGTTGTACAAATATTGTTCTTGAGGAGTATTGGTTGGATTTACATTAATATAAAAACTATTTTTTCCAACTAAATTATCAGTTGCAACTGATGTAGAAATGGTAGCAGTATCGCCCGAATTTAGTTTTTTAATTTTTGGTAAGATGATATTCTGAGTAGTATTGTTATTATCTGTAATTTGAAGTCTAACACTTAAACTATCTGCATAAGCTACATCACTGATGTTCTTAAAACTAATTGAAATGTTTTGTGGTTCTCCTTTTTCTAAACTATCCTTAAATGAAAATTTAATATTAGGTGCCAAAGCTCCTTCAGGTAAAGCATCTGCTAATAATCTCCAATAACGTAATTGATAAGCAGAAAGATTTACAGTATCTTTTAATTGAATTAACAATTTAATATAAGGATAAGTAGCTGCATTAATACTACTGATATCGTTTGTGGTTTGTAACTCTGCATAAGTTTGCAAGGTATCAGAACTGTTATCATTCTTAACACCAATTAATTTTAAACTTACAATATCTTGCAAATCGTTTCGAGTGCCTGCCCAATTGAAATTATACCATTTTTGAGCTGGTCCTAATTTAGGAGAAACCATCAAACCATTATTCAGCTTGGTTTTCACGCTAACCCTCATGGTTAAAAAATCGTATTGATCTTGTGAGAACTGAGAAACTGGTGTAAATGTGTTATTATTTTTTTGATACACAAAAGCGAATGATCTCATTCTATTGAACGAATCCAAATCATTAAATCCAGCATTTTTTAAACGATGATATAAACTGTTGCCCAAACCATAAACACCCTCATCTTGTTTCCAGGTATTTGCATATGTAGGGGCTGGCCAATAAGGATCATCAATAATAATAGATCTTACAACAACATAAGCACCATTAGGAATAATATTATCCATAAAGTCCATGGCTTTTTTTCTACTATTAATATCGGTAGTATTAAAAGCAAAATCATATTCTTTTCCTGGGGTACATCCTGAGGTATATTCTAAACTTCCATGCTGACCTGGTTGGCCAGAGCTATTATTATACATACCTTCTAATGTTGAAGGATTATAAACAGTAAAAGTAAGATTAGAACCTCGCCAACAAATACCTTGTGTTTTAGGGTTTAAAGCATCATTAATGGCAATTGAATATGCACCATCAGCTTGTCCACCATAAGGGAATACAGCATTTCGAATAGTTAAGGTTTGATTGATGATTGGAAAATCAATTTTTCTACTTGTACTATCTGGTAATAAATTATTAAAACTATTATCAATGTTTTGGAAGAAATGAGATTGATTGAACCCTCCTTTGTTTGCATTTTGCAAATACACGAAGCTACTTGTATTCCATCTATAATTACCAGAACTTGGTACAGGTGCAACACGCCAATAATATACAGTACTATCTGTGAAAGTAAATCCTGGATCAAACTCTAATAAACCACCTATTGATGAAATTGTTTTTATTTTTTTGAAAGAAGAATTGAATAAAGCAGTAGTATCAATTTCCATTGAATATTGTTTCACACTACTAAAAGCATTAGCTGTTGAAGCAGCAAGTTTAATTTGTGCTTTATTTACAATTGCATATTGATAAGGATAAACAGGCTTTAACTCATCTTCAAAAATTACAAAGTTTTTTGTAATGCTATTATTGTTTTCACTTAATTCATCATATTTATTATCACTATCAATAATTATAGTAATACTGTTATTTCCTTTGTCTCTTAAAGCATCAATTGGTATTACCAACACCACAGAATCTTTATATCGAACAGAAACTATTCTCTTATTAAAAATATCTTCTGTTGCTCCACTTGGATATTGTCTTCTAACAAAAACCCTTACAGAATCACCAATAGCTTTTCCAATATTATGTATATAGGCTTTGTAAGTAAAATTATTATCAGCAACAGAAATAAAATTCGGATTCACAGAAACCTGTTCATCTTCAATAACAAAGTCTGGTTTCGTTGAAGCATAAATCTTTACAGCAGGATCTCCATGTAAAATAAATTGTTCACCATGAATTCTACCAAAAAAATCATTAAATGTTGCTGATGCTTTTAATTGTGCCAAAGCACCAAACATATTTTCACTTACGGGTTGATTGTATCCATTTTTTGCTAAGGATTTGTAAAATCCTGTAGAATAAAAATCTAAATAAGTAGTTAATCCAAAATGTGTTGCTGCTATAAAACCAATACTGCCTTTGTTTTTAGCCAAAATCCATCTTTCAGATAGATTAGTAATAGTAGAAAACCTAAGTTCATCAAAATCAAAAACATTATTTGCTGTACATCCATTCACTAAAAATAATGGGTACTTGCCTTGATTACTATAATCATTTGGCTCGTTTAAATTATATGCTAAACCAGAAGCTGATGAGTGACCAAAATAAGATACCAATCCAATTCCTCTAGCAAATAAATTTATTTGATCTGTATAAGTAATAGGACTTGTTTCGCTACCAGTAGTTTTATTAAAATTGGTTACAGTGCCTCCAAATAATGTGTCTTTAATTATATTTTCATAATTCTTTAAATAATAAGTGAACAAATTATTTTCACCATCGTTTTTACCACCTGCAACATGCATTAAGTTTTTCATCCATGCTTTATTTGTAATAGTTTGATTAGTGCTAGTTCCTTGCAACTCATACTGTTTTACTTTGTCTAAATAATCTAAAACTTCTTGTGAATTGATTGCAGATAATCTTCCACAACCCAATAATGGGGAAGGTTCTGTGTTATCTGGAGAAACCAACATTGGGTCAGAAGCTGGCCACCCAAAAGTCGGTACCAAATTTTCTAATTCAATATTTGGATTGCTTTCGTTAAATCTATACTGATCGTAAGTAACTCCTTTACCAATAAAAAAAACTTGTTTGGGTTTTACTGCAAATGCAGTGCTTGCATATTTAAAGAAATTACGAACACTAATGGGGTGTTTTTTAATTCCAAAAGCAAACTGATCCACTAACTCATCTGCATCAACAAATTTTGCATTGTAACCACCGCCAATGGCACTATTTCTATACAATCTATATTGTTCTATTGCATTTGCACCAGTTGTTAATCTTTTATTTGAAACAATAATATAATCGCCTTGATTGGCAGTTAGAGCATAATTTATAAATGTTTTTGAACTAAGATTATTTACTACATTAATATTTGAACTTTGTCTGCTTACCAACACAAAATCTCTAGTTGAAGTTGAAGCTGGCAAGGCAAAACGAATTGTTCCTGCTAATACAGTATCACCATTGTAAAATTTTAAATTAGTGATATCATATAAAACTGGAATATTGGCACCTCTATTAAAATTAGAAATCTGTAAAAAATTACCTGATGAAGTGGCTGGTAATTGAAATTCAAAGTTTGAAGCACCATCAAAATTAAATTGTCGTGGATATTGCAATTCAATAAAACTTGCAATAACCCTATCAAAAACATCTGTAGTGACTATTTCAATTGCAGCAGTATCTGTTGTGCCATTAAAAATAGTGAGTGGTATATTATTGTTAGTTTGAATAGCAGAAGAAAATCCACTATATAAGTTATCAAATACAACTGTACTATTTAGCCTTGCTCTAATATTTCTGGTTTTTGAAGAGTTGCCAGCTAATCCTGCCGAAAATGTAGCTACTGGTCCTGAGGAATAAACATATAAATTCTTCAATGGAACTTTGAATGCTCCAGTTGATAAATTAATATCTGCAGTTGATAAAAATTCGCAAACATCATAAGTTGAAGAATACACATCTTCACCAACATTTAATGCATAACCTCTATTAGCCCTTGCTTTAAAATTAAAACGAAGCTTGTGCGTAAAATAATTTTCAGCAGGTAATGTGTTTCCAGCTACATTATTTATAGCATTAATAAATCTAAGATTGTTACTTACATTAGTATTGGTGGTTAAAAAATAAACTGAAGTATCAGTCTGTAAACTTAATTTATCTGATAGCTGATGTGCTTGATTTCTGTAAAGAAGTTTATCCAACTTTCCATCATTCATTTCTCCCCAAAATTCAATAAAATCTTGTGCTGCCATAATGCCTGTAGAAATACTTGTATTAAGTGGCACTTGAATACCATTACGCCAAAGCTGAAATTGTTCAATAGGTGTTGATGCAAGTCCTAACCCTGCAAGGACAGTTTGATTAATTCTATATAAACCTGTGCTACCTACTTTAAATTTATAATAGGTTTTATTATAATCAATCCATTCGTTGTTATAGGATTGAGCATAAACATTGTTACAAAAAAGCAACAGCACAATAATCCTCAAAATTGACTTCATCTACTTTAAATAATTTTAGTAAAAATAGCTTTATTTTCTCTTCAGTGTTAGTGGGTTTATTAGTACTATTTGGATATGAAAAAAATAATATCGCAAAGACTGATGGTAAATTTAATGAATAAACATCTTCTGTTTCATTTTTTCATCATGACTATAAATATCGTTTCTGAAATTTAACATTCCATACTTATCTACCCAAGATGTAAAATAAACTATAAATACTGGAACAGATTTTGGCAATGAAACCCATTTTTCTTTAGGCAAATTCATTAAACTATCAATTGTTGCATCAGTATAAGTACTATCATTTCTTAAAAGATAACTTGCAAATTTTTTGGGCTCACTTAACCTAATACAACCATGACTTAGGCTTCTGTTTGTTGCTGAAAAATAATTTTTATTGGGTGTATCATGAAAATAAATTTCATAACTATTGGGAAATAAAAACTTAACTAACCCCAAAGCATTTGTTGGACCAGCTTTTTGGCGAATCATTGGTATTCCGTTAGAAATACCATATTGCTCCATATTATTCTTTTCTAAATAGTTTTTATCTTTTTTAATACTTGGTAAAATTTCATTCTTAACAATATTCGTTGGTATAATCCAGTACGGACTAAACACTATATATTTTAAATTACCATTAAAAATAACTGTAGATGTTGCAGATTTGCCAACAATCACATTCATATCCCAAACATTTACTGCACTATCAAAAACATGTAATTTAAACTCTGGAATATTTACTAAAAAGTAATTACTATCTTTTTCTTGAGGCAACCATCTTGCCCTCTCGAGATTTATTAAAATGTTTTCAACAAGAACATGAATAGGTGTATTTAATTTATCAATAAAAATTTTATTGATATTGGATGTAACGCTTAATCCATAACGATTTTGGAATTGCTGAACAGCTTTTAACAAACTAGAATCAAAAAGATTGGTACTATCATTAACAGCTAAATCTCCTAACAAATTCAATCTATTTTTAATGCTTGATACTATGGTAGATGAATCACCAAATGATATAATTTTTTTATGGAGTACAATACTATCAGTTGGATATTGTTGTTGAATTTTGTAATAATAATAAAGTCTTTCCTCAAGCTTATGATATTGAGAATTAAAAGGCACATAAAGTTTAGGATCTTTGGCTTTATGGGTAAGCACAGTATCTAATAAACTAGCAACATTTATTTTTTTAGTTGGTATAAACCAACCTAATTCAGCAGCATCTAAATCTATACCTTTATACACTTTTTCTGCATATTGAAAAAATTGGCCAGTAAGTAATAACTCTGTTTTTAGTAAATCTTTTTTAAAAAAGTGGTTGCTCTTTTTATTATTAAAGTTTTTATAATGTTGAGCTAGGACTGGGTTAAAAAAATTACTATCCTTAAGTTCTGTAGCAGTAATGTTTAATAAATTATAAAAATGATGTGCTTGTTCTGAAAGTCCTGCTGAATCGAACCAAGCATACTCATAATTTCTTTGCTTGTAAAAATTAGAAAACTGGTCTTGAAATTTTAATAAATTAGAGTCTGATGATAAAAAATGAGTAAGTTGAATACTATCGAAAAATAAATTATTATACGAAGTTTCTTGTGTAATAGTGGTATCTCTCTCCACCAGCTTTGCCCTTTTTTGTTGGCAAGACATAAAAAGAATGATGAATAATAATATTCTAGTATTTTTCATAGTTTAGAGAATAATTATTGAATCTTTTGTATGTTTTCCCAAACATCTTCAGCAATTAAATCTTCATTTCCTTCTCCGTTAATGATACAAACTTTCTCTTTATCATTTAATTTTTCAAATGCTTCAAAATAGAGCTGTTGTACTTTTTTTAAATTATCCAATGTTTCATACATTTCAATATTCTCTCTTCCTTTATTAATTCTATGCATACTTTCTTCAGGAGAAATATCAATAAAAATGTTTAAATCTGGACGTAGTAATTCTGCACTTAAGGCATTGGCTTGTATAACCCAATCCATATCCATATGTGCCCCATGATAGGCATATGATGAAAAATAATATCTATCAGTAATAACAGTATAGCCTTCTTCTAGTTTTTTTAAAATACCATAGTTACTATTGAGTAAATGATCTAATCTATCGGCAACAAAAAGACCTGCAATAGTTCTATGATCGCCCTCCATTTTATGACTAAATATTTTTCTAATTAAAACACCAATAGCACTATCTGTAGGCTCAAAAGTGCAATAAACCTTATGCCCTTGTTTTTCAAGTTTTTGGGCTAATAATTTTACCTGAGTGCTTTTACCACTTCCATCAATTCCTTCAAATGCAATAAACAAATTCTTCTTCATGAATATCTTTTCTCGGTCAAATATATGTTAATGTGGTTTTGAAATAATTGATGGGTAGTATTATTACGAATTTATAAATTACTCTATATTCGTAATTAAATTTTTAGTTATGATAAGAACAGCAAATGCAAAATGGAATGGAACAGGAAAAGAAGGTAATGGTCAATTATCTACCCAATCAACTGTATTAAATAATGCACAATACTCTTTTAATACTCGCTTTGCCGATGGCATAGGAACCAATCCAGAAGAATTAATTGCAGCAGCACATGCAGGTTGTTTTTCTATGAAATTAAGTTTTGTATTAAATGCAGCTGGTTTTACAGCAGATACAATTGAAACTAAATGCGAAGTAGAGTTTAAAGACGGAGCTGTTATTAAGTCTCATTTAATAGTTGCTGCAACAGTACCTAGTATTGATAATGAAAGATTTCAAGAATGTGTTAAAGAAGCAGAGGCTAATTGCCCTATCAGTAAATTATTAAATACAGCTATTTCATCTGAAGCCGTTTTAAATTAGTATATGCTTAAAGCCAAATTGGGTTTACGGGTAATACAGTTTTGTTTTTTATTTATTGTGGTATCGGGCTTTGCTCAAAAAAAAGATACTATTGATTATAGCTTTTTAGATTCGATAAATATTGATGAATTATTAAAATTTAAAGAGGAGAAATCTTACTTTAAATTTCAAACAAGCTATTTAACCAATGCTGTTTGGGCAGGAAGAAAAGATACAGCTGCATTACCCTATTTAACACCTTCTATTGAATACAACCATAAATCTGGCTTTTATATTGGTGCTAGTATTTCTTATTTGGCTAACAATAATTCGAGGATTGATTTATGGAGTTTGGATGCAGGCTATAGTTTTGATATTATTAAAAAACTCAATGCTAGTTTTTACATCAATAAGCCCTTTTATAATTCAAATAGTAGAAACGTTCAGAGTGATGTGAGTTTTTATACTGGTGGAACTCTGACTTTTGAAAATAATATTTTAAATGTTTCTGCTACAGGTAATGTAATGTTTGGGAGCGAAAGTGATTTTAATTTAATTCTCAGTTTAGATCATCAATTTAATTGGTCAGGAAAAGGAGATGTAAACTGGACCATAGCCCCTGTATTAAACACCTATTTAGGCAGTGTAGGTTATTATCAGAATTATAGATTTAAAAGAGTAAACCCAAGAAATAACTTACCCCAAACCGTAAATGTAACTATTAGCTCTCCTAATAAATTTCAAATTTTATCGTACGAGTTTTCATTGCCCACTTATTTCGACAAAACAAAATGGGGTATTTTTCTTAATCCAACTTTTGCCATACCAGTTAATCCTGTTATCACTACATATAGAGTAACGGGTCCTAATGGAGGTGTTATTATACCAGAATCAAAAATTACTGAGCAAATTTCTAATACATTGTATGCCGAGTTTGGCGTTTATTTTAAGTTTTAAATTAAACCAAATTGCTTAGCATGATGCAGTGTATGCTTATAATGTAATTGTACCCAATCATCAAAATTCAAATCACCAAAAACAGGATGTAAAGTAGTTGTGCTTTCGTTTTGATGAAACTGACTAAAGAATTGTGCTATATCATTTTCCAATTCATGTAATGAACCTTGCATCTCTGCATGGCGAACAGAAAATGGAGTTTCGGGTAACATGGGGGCTTTGGTATTTTCTCTAAATTCTTTATCGCTCCATAAAAAATCTCTGAATTTACTTAGTTGTTCTGGTGGTGTAACTTGCTGAAATTTAAGTTTACCGTAAGAAACTTTAAAAAAATCTGCCACATGTTCAACCATTTGTTGTGCATTCATAACACCCCAATTTCCTTTTTGATCTGCTGATAAAGTGCTTACCAATTTTAAAAAATCTTGTTGAATAAATTGCTGTTTTTGCATAACCTAGTTTTTTTAAATTAAAAAAGTCCTACTATAAAAGTAGGACCTTGCAGTTGGTTTTGGTGCTTTCGTCTATGATAAGTGATTATCAATTTCTTTACAAAGTGCATCAAAAATTTCATCTACACTTCCTTCTCCTTTAATATTTTTTACTTTATTAAATTTCTTATAATAATCTTCTACAACAGATGTTTTTTTATGGTATTCTACAATTCTAGCTTTAATAATTTCAACATTAGCATCATCATCTCTTCCACTAGTTAAACTTCTGTGTTGTATACGACTAATGAGTTCTGCTTCCCCTACTTCTAGTGCTAAAACAATAGCTATCTCTGTGTTTTTAAGTTCAAGTAACTTGTCAAGAGCTTCACTTTGAGCTTCTGTTCTCGGAAAACCATCAAACAAAAAACCATTTACACCTAAATTTTCATCTAAGGCCGAACTAATCATTCCAATTACTACTTCATCAGGAACTAATAAGCCTTTTTCCATAATAGCTTTTGCTTCTATGCCTAAAGGTGTTTGAGTAGCAATTTCATGACGCAATAAATCGCCAGTACTCAAATGCTTTAGCCCATATTTAGCAATTAGTTTTTCGCTTTGCGTACCTTTTCCACTTCCTGGCGGACCAAACAATATAATATTCAACATGTACCTACTATCCTTGTGTGAGTTACAAATATAGGGAAGGACATGAATTGTTAAAAATTTGTTTAACTAATATAAATCATAATTTAAATCTTATTTCGAAACGTAAGTATAGGTATATAAAATAATTTTAAGTTATTATGAAAAAATTGAACATCTTATTTTCATTTGTTTTAATATTTACCAGTTGCCAATCTCAACCATTAAAATCTAATAAAATGGATACTTCTAAAAAAACCAGTAATGTTTATTATAATAGAGAAGATTCTAAAAAAGTAGACGTGAGTAATGATGTTTGGAAGAATATTCTTTCTCCGGAAGTATACAAAATTGCCAGGGAAAAAGGCACTGAACGACCAGGGTCGAGTGAATTTGAATACAAAAAAGACGTTGGCACCTACTATTGTGCTGTCTGTGGTAATACGCTTTTTAAAAGTGATACCAAATTTGAAAGTGGTTGTGGCTGGCCGAGTTTTTATGAGCCTTTTTCTAAAACTTCCATCATTTATTTACCAGATAATAGTTATGGTATGAAAAGAACAGAAGTGCAATGTGGCAAATGTCATTCTCATTTAGGTCATGTTTTTGAAGATGGTCCACCACCAACAGGATTAAGATATTGTATTAATGGTGTGGTGTTAGATTTTGAAAAAGCTCAAGAAGCTGAGAAAAAATTTGATGGTAAGAAAGAATAATTAAAACTTTCTTGAACACTTGATAATAGCAAAAGAATCTAACGTATTAGCTCTGGATTTAGAATTAATAAAGTCTAACTTTAACTCAGTGATGTGATAATAAGGAAACCATTGTAATGGTTGTACTTTAAAGCTATCTGTATTGATATTACTGATTTCGTTAGAAGAAGAAAATAATAAAACATCTTTGTTTCTCTTCAACACTTCGTGTAAATTATTTTCAATTTTAATTGTTGAGTTGCCATAAAAATCAAAAGAAAACTCATTGGTTCTATACATTGGTATGGTTGAATTAGGCAGATTTTTTTGCTGCCATTTTCCAGCATTCATACCTGCTTGGTATTGCATGATGCTTGGGTAAAAGAAGCCATTAAAGAAAGCTGCAAACAAAACTGAAAAAAATACCCCTTTTGTTACAATTGATTTTATAGACAAATCAGATAAGAGTCTAGAATTAAATTGAGTAATTATTATTGTTAATGCTAGAGCTAATAGTGGAAAGCTAAATTGATAAAAAACTATAAGTAATGCAATTATTACAACTAAAATAAAAAAAACAACATTTTGAATATGAAATGCAATTTTTAATTCTTTGGTTGATGTGATTTGTATTAAATACTGAGCAACAATTATGGATAGTAGCGGAAAAATAACAACAATGTAATGTGGCAATTGAAATTGAGAAACTGAAAACAATAGAAAACTGATTATTGCTGTTGCATAAGTAATTATAGCAGCTTTATTGGTTGGAGTAGAAAAGTTTTTAATTTTCTTAAAAGCTTGAATAAACAAATAAACAGACCAAGGTAAAAAAGCCCAAAGTGTGGTATGTACAAAAAAGAAAATATCTCCATCACCTTTAATAGGGCCAGTATTAAAAAATCTTCCAAACTGACTATCCCAAAAAAAGAATTTCAGTCCAGAAACCCCTGTTCTACCAAAAACAACTTTTTCAGGATGTAGATCAAACTGATAATATAAAGCGTATAATTCTGGAAATATAAAAACGAAACTTAGTAATAAAAACAAATACCATTTCAATTGAAAAAACTGTTTCCACTGTTTTGTTATCATCCAAAAAATAACAAATCCAGAACCAATAATAATCAAAACAAAAATGCCTTTTGTCATCATGGCAAAGGCTGCATATAATGCAGCTAAAACAATATGCTTAAACCAGTTTTGCTCATGAGCCAAATAAAAATGATATATAGCAGCAATTACAAAAGCCGTTAAATAACCTTCGGCCCTTACATCAAAATTGCTGAGAATAACATGCAAACTTGTTGCATAAATTAAAGTAGCTATTTGAGCTAATTCTTTAGAATAGAGTTTTTTTGCAAATTGATATGTATAAAATACGCCCAATAAAAAACATAAAAAAGAAGGTAGTTTATAAGCAAAAGCAGAAATGCCTAAAAGCTTAAAGCTTAAAGCAGAAAACCAAAAAGGCAAATGAGGCTTATCGAGCCAATCGCCACTATAAGCATATAAATTCAGTAAATCTTTTTGAGTAACTATATGTTTTGCAATTGAAGCATACAAAGCACCATCTGGTTCTAAGATGTCAATAAAAATCCCTGATGCATTTGCTAAAAGTACAATGGCCAGTAGAAATTTGAATTTAGGAAAAGCAGTATTACTTAAAGTAGCTTGCATAAGGCAAATATAATCTTGGTAATGTTAAGTAATCTGTCAAAATTATAAATACTTATTACACTCGCAGAAGAAAAAGAAAACGCAGAATTTATATACTACTTTTCTGCGAATTCAACATTTTCTGCGAGAAAATAAAATTATCTTTATCTATTTCCTCTCGCCGAATAAATAGAAATCGCTGAATTTTTATACTACTTTTCTGCGAATTCAACCTTTTCTGCGAGAAAATTATAAATACTTATTACCCTCGCAGAAGAAAAAGAAAACGCAGAATTTAAATAGTTTTTTTCTGCGAATTCCCCGTTTTCTGCGAGAATATAAAAAAAAATTAAATCTACACAACTACTTAAAAGCTTTTTACAATCAACTATTTAACCTGTAATTTCTTCATTTTGAATATTAGTGCTAGTTTTTTGTACTTTAAAAGTCAAAATTCCACTGTTTCCGTTACTTTTGCAGCCAATTAAAACCGAGTTATTCAGCTTTATTACTTCACTAATAAAGTTTAATTCAGAAATTTTTTAGTTTATGGCAGGACAGTTAAAAGAAGTTAGAAATAGAATTAAAAGTGTACAAAGTACCCAACAGATTACTAAAGCCATGAAAATGGTGAGTGCTGCTAAACTTCGTAGAGCTCAGGATGCAATTATTCAAATGCGACCTTATGCTCAAAAACTTCAAGAAATGTTAAGCAATATTATTAGCAATGTTGAAGGTGGGGCATCTATTAAATTAGCTGAAGTTAGAAATATTGAAAAGGTTTTATTTATTGTAATTACTAGTGATAGAGGTTTATGTGGAGCTTACAACAGTAATGTTGTTAAACTAACCAAAGCAACCATAGCAGAAAAATATGAAAGTCAATTTCAAAAAGGAAATGTAGCTATTTGGAACATTGGTAAAAAAGGTTGGGAATCTTTAACTAAATCTGGATTTAAAACTAGTGATGCTCATAAAGATATTTTCTTAAACCTAACTTTCGAAAACGTTCAAAAAGCGGCTCAAGACGCTATTACAGCTTTTGAAAACAAAGAGTTCGATGCTATTGAAATAGTGTACAGCAATTTTAAAAATGCAGCTACACAAGCTTTTGTTGCTGAGCCATTCTTGCCCATTCCAAAAATTGTTGCAAAACCTGGAGCAAAAAAATCTGATTTTATATTTGAGCCTAACCAAGATGAATTAATTGCTGAGTTAATGCCAAAAATTTTAAATACGCAATTATATAAAGCTGTTTTAGATGGCAATGCTAGTGAACATGGTGCTCGTATGACAGCTATGGATAAAGCTAGTGAAAACGCTAATGAGCTTTTAAAATCGTTGAAAATTTCTTATAACAGAGCAAGACAAGCAGCTATTACAACTGAACTTACTGAGATTGTAAGTGGTGCTGCTGCTTTAAATGGTTAGTTCTAGAATTAAAAACAACTCATGGAACTTTCTAATATCATTCCTCATATTGAAGCCCTCATTTTTGCAAGTGATAAACCTTTAACAGTATTAGATATTGTTGAACTTATCAATAATGCATTTGGTTTTATTGATGAAAGAGTTACTGTTGATCAGATTGAAAGTTGTGTTGAAGGCATTAAAGAAAAATATGCCAGTGAGTTTTATCCTTTCGAAGTAAAAGAAAGTGGTGGGGGTTTACAATTTCTTTCAAAACCTTCTTTTCATTCTACAATTGGACAATTAAATGGAGATAAATTTTTAAAAAGATTATCCAACGCTGCATTAGAAACCTTAGCCATTGTAGCTTACAAGCAACCCATTACTAAAAGTGAGATTGAAAAAATAAGAGGCGTTAACAGCGATTACAGCATACAAAAATTATTAGAAAAAGAATTATTGGTGATTAGTGGTAGAGATGAAACCTCTCCCGGTCAGCCTTTAATTTATGCTACCTCAAGAAATTTCATGGATTATTTTGGTATCAATTCAACTGACGATTTACCAAAAATTAGAGAAGTGCTAGCTGACCAAACAGTTGAAGCAACAATCATTAACCAAGATGATTTTAAATCTACTTTTCATCAAAATGAAGAGCAAGCTCCATCGAACATTGAAATTACTGAAGATGGTAGTTTGATTGAGAAAGATGAAGAGGAAAATAAGGAAGATTAATTTATCATCTCTAATATTTCCTCAACATAAGTTCTTTCATTACTTAAACGTGGTACTTTATGTTGGCCACCCAATTTCCCTTTTTTAGATAACCATTTTGTAAATACATCTTTAGGTAATTGTTTTACCAAAGGCATTTGAAGAGCAATATCTTTATAACGCTTGGCTTCATAATCGCTATTCAAAGTTTTTAAAGCACAGTCTAATTCGTAAGCAAATTCTTTTATGCAATGTGGTGCTTTTTCAAACTCAATTAACCATTCATGTGAGCCACTTTGAGAGTCACCAAAATAAATGGGTGCTGCAGTATAATCGTTCACAATGCTGTTTGTTTTTTCTGCAGCAATTGCAATGGCTTTATCAGTATTATCAATAATTAATTCTTCGCCAAAAGCATTAATAAAATGTTTTAATCTGCCACTTACTTTAACTCTAAAAGGAAATGTGGAGGTAAACTGAACCGTATCGCCAGGCATATAACGCCACAATCCTGCATTGGTAGAAATAACTATTGCATAATTTTTACCAATCTCTACTTTATTTAAACCAATAGTTTTTGGTTCTAGTTTTCCATATTCTTCAACAGGCATAAACTCATAAAAAATACCATGATTTAATAAGAGTAACATTCCTTCTTCAGTTAAAGAATCTTGCACAGCAAAAAATCCTTCACTAGCATTATAAATTTCTAAATAATGAATTTCTCTTCCTATAATTTTTTTAAACTGCTCTTTATAAGGTACAAAAGAAACGCCTCCATGAATGTATACTTCTAAGTTTGGCCAAACTTCTGATATGGATTCTTTGCCAGTAATTTCTAAAATTCTTTTCAATAAAACTAAAGTCCAAGTAGGCACACCTGATAAAGAAGTTACATTTTCTTTTATAGTGCTTTGAGCTAATTTTTCAATTTTAGATTCCCATTCGTCCATTAAAGCAATACTGAGCTCTGGTGTTCTAATCCATTGACCCCAATAAGGTGAATTTTGCAACAATACAGCACTTAAATCGCCATACTGAATGTTCTCATTAATTATACACATTTGATGACTTCCGCCAATAACTAACCCTTTTCCTGTTAACAAGTCGCTATTGGGATTTAAATAGTAGTAAAGACTGATTACATCCTTAGCTCCTTGAAAATGACAATCTTCTAAACTCTCTTTTGTTATAGGGATGAATTTGCTTTTTGTACTTGTTGTACCACTACTTTTTGCAAACCAATTTACAGGTGTATTCCATAAAATGTTTTCCTCTCCGTTCATAATTCGTTCAACATAGGGTTGAATATCTTCATACTCTTGAATGGGGATGGTATTTTTAAAATCTGTGATAGAAAAAAGTTTGGTGAGCCCAAATTTTCTGCCTATCTCTGTGTATTGAGCATGAGTTACCAAATCTTGTAAAACTTCTCTTTGGGTTCCTATTGGATTAGAAAGCCAAGTTTCTGTTCGCCATTGACGAAATCGAACTAATCTAGATATTGCAGGACTAAGAAGTTTCAATGGTTTTGGTAATTAACTTTGGAAAATTACAACCTTTTTTGCATTTAACCATTTTAGGGTGTAAAGCAATATCAAAATCAATTTAAATGGACCCCAAGTTTTTACAGTACATTAAGCAATTATTGAAAACTATAACTCTTGTTTTAGTGTGGATGACGATAAATATTAAATATGGGATAATGGAAAATTATGCTTTTCCTGAAGAAGGTTTTGCCCAAGCAAATTATATATTCTATACTTGGTTTATCATTAGTTTTATAGTAGTAATATGGTATTTGATAAAACTTTGGAATAAACCTTTAGATGAAAAAAAATAATTTATCTATAACTATTGTTTGGGCATTTGTAGGTTTCAATATTAAATGAAATGCCTACATGAAAAGTTGCAAAAGCATCTGTTTGTAAAGAATTGCCTCTTTGTTTTCCTTTTTGCCCAATGGTATAACCAACATCATAACTTCTATCATTTAATAAAGCACCAGCACTACCAGGAGCAAAAGCATCTGTAGCATAAGTAGTGCTTACATCATCTAAATAATCTGTGGTTGTAAATCGATACCTTAATTCAGAAAAAATATTAAACGATGGTGTTATGGCATATTTAAAACCAAGAGTTAATGGAATACAAAATGCATATTTATCATAAGGTGTTCTGTTTGGATATAAAGGGCTTCCTTGTCCTTCGGTACCTATGGGTTGTAAATTATATTTAACTCCACCCAAATAAGCATAAGGGTCAAATGAAAAAACACCAACGCCTAAGCCAACATAAGGAGTGTATTCATATCCTTCAAAACCTGGCTGAAACCTGAAAAAATTAAACGTGCCGTTTACTGAAAACTCCCATACATCTGAGTTAAAACTTAGGTTACGATATTTTTGAAAAATATTATCACTATACTTATCAGCATAGGCCAAAAAAGCATAGGTAGCAGAAATATTGAGTCCTATATAATTATTAAACTGTTTGGTATAATGAACAGCAGCAGAAAACTTAGGCCTGCTAATATTGATATCAGGATTTAGATCCCCAAAATAATGCCCAATACCTGCAGAAATACCAATTTCTCCAGCATGCTTATAAGCATCGAAAAATTGAGCTTGAGATTGATGAAACCCAATTAACATGAACCAAAATAAGAACAGTGTTTTTTTCATACCTCTATTAACAAGATTATAACCTTTAAACGATTTTATATGATGAAAAATATTTAATAGAGTAGAATTATTTCAAAAAAGTATTTAGTTAAAGTTGATTAAATCAAATTAAAAGAAACGTTAATTTCTTTTATCCATTCCCCAAGTGAGCTTATTTCTAAGGGTTGATAAAAAACTGTTTTCATTCAATCGAACCAAACTAACAGTGAAGTTTTCTTTTTTAACTGCAATTTGTATGTGTTTATCTACCCATTCTCTTCGTGCATCCATAACACAAATGTATTGCTCTGTTCTGCCTTCAACTTCAAAAGAAATGATGTTGGTATCTGATACAACTATGGGTCTAACATTCAAATTATGAGGTGCAACTGGAGTTATAACAAAACTATTTGATTCTGGAAAAACAATTGGTCCACTACAGCTTAAATTATAGCCTGTAGATCCGGTTGGAGTAGAAACAATTAAACCATCGGCCCAATAAGTATTTAAAAATTCACCATTAATAAACGTATGAATTTTTATCATAGATGATGCATCGGTTTTATGTAATGCAAATTCATTTAATGCAAAAGGTGTTTCTCCAAATAATGGCAAAGTAGAATCGCTATGTATTAAACTTCTCTTATCTACAACATATGTTCTATTAACTAGTGATTCTACAGCACTTGCAATTTCATCTTTACTAACACTAGCTAAAAAACCTAATCGACCAGAATTAATTCCTAGAATGGGAATATTACTATCTCTAACTAATGTAACAGCATCTAAAATAGTTCCATCTCCTCCAACACTTATTAAACAATCAATTTTATTAGAAACTAATTCTGTATAATTTTTAAATGGAATAATAGTTTCGTGAGTAAAATTTGATATTAAACTATCAAATAAAAAAGTAGTTACTTGAACTTTTTTTAACTCATCAATCAATTGTTGAATTGTACTGATTTGCTCATCATCTAATCCACGACTATAAATTGCTACAACCATTGTTTAAGATTGAGTGGCAAAGTTAAGGATAGAATCATGAAAGACCTTTTTACCATTTACATTGTACTTTAATTGGAATATTTTTTAAAGTAACGGGAATGGCTAATGAATTAATATCACTACTCCAATTTGCTTTAACAGGAATATTATTTATAAGCACCAATTTGGGTGCAGATGAAATAGTTGGAATGTTAAGTATAATATTTCTCACACTTGGCTTTCCTTTATAAATGCCATTGTTATTTTTAATATTAATAGTCAGCATTTTTTTATTAAGCCCTGTTGAAGTAAAGCTAATAAGCTCAAACTGTTTTTCAGCCATTGCATTTTTATTTTCTCCATCATCATCATACATATCATAGTTTGATGTTGAAAAAGAAGGGATATAAGTAACATTTATTTTGCTTCTATCTATTTCTGTTGTATTCTCTCCTTTACAATTGTATTTTGGAATAAAGCTTCCTTCTTTATAATAAACGGCTGTTTTATAATCTGAAACATCAACATCATAGAACTCACTACCAGAAAGCATTTGATTGGTTGTTGTTGCATACCAATTTCCTTTTGGCAAATAAACTTTTCGAGTAGTTTGTTCTCTTTCAATTACTGGAGCAACCAAAATATCATCACCAAATAAATACTCATCTTCTATTTTATAAGCATTGGAATCGGTTGCATAATTATAAAATAATGGCTTAACAATAGGTTCAGCAAATTTGGTTTGTTTATATGCTAATGTATAGTTGTAAGGTAATAATTGATAGCGTTCAATTATTGCTTTTTTAGCAATTGACTTATAAGGCTCATCAAACAAAGCTGCTTCACTAGGAAAACTAGGTGCTTGTTTATCGTGATCGTACAAAGCCGTTCCATGAGGACGAAGAATTGGTGTGTAAGCTGCAAACTGCATCCATCGAGCGTACAATTCATTATCATATTCTCCTAAAGCAAAACCTCCTGCATCTGCATGTACATAAGGTACTCCAGATAAACTCATTCCTAACATAACTGGTAATTGAGCCTTTAAACCACTCCATGTTCTACCAACATCTCCACTCCAAGGAAAAATACTGTAACGCTGACTTCCAGCAAAACCACTTCTATTTAAATGAAACAATCTTTGTTTTGGATAATCTTTTGCATAATTTTCGAACAGCATTTTATTCCAGTAATGACCATAGATATTATGTACTTCATCTGCTTTTATCATTCTATCCATGCCCAAATCTGTTAAATCATGATATAGGTCTGAAGGATGATGCTCGGGTTCTCCTAAATCTGTCCACCAAGCTGCAACGCCATTATTGATTTGTTTTTTATAATGATAATTCCAAATCCAATCTCCAGCTTTCTTTTTAAAAATATCAATCAATCCTCCTTTACCAAAATAAAAGTCTTTTAACATGTAGGGTTTCTTCCAACTATCAACTGCTAAATAATCTAAAGATGGAATAAAACCATTGGTGTATTGTAATACATATGGTTCAGTAATTAATGTTGTGTTGATGTTTTGTTTTTTAAAATCGCCTATCATACCAACTGGGTTTGGCCATTTTTCTTTATTCACCCAATCTAAATTGCCTACATAACCTTTAATACTATCGCCAAACCAAAATAAATCGAAGATGATAGCATCAACAGGAATATTTTCATCTTTCATTTTTTTAGCAATCGTTGTTGTTTGTTCTTGACTGGTATAACCAAATCTGCTCATTAAATTTCCTAAAGCCCAACGTGGTGGCAATGGTTGTGTACCTGTAAGTTTATGATAAGCCGATAAAATTTCTTGATAGGTTTTTCCGGTAATGATATAAACATTGATTTCTCCACTAAAAAATCCTACTTGAAAAAAATTACGATCATTTTTTGCTATGTCTGCATAGCCTTTAGAGCCATTGTCGAAAAATACAGCATACCCTTTATTGCTAATAAAAAAAGGAACAGAATAATTTAAATTTTCAGCACCCAATCCATAAGCATAATTGGGCCTATTATATAATTCAAATTTTTGACCTCGTCTGTTCATGGGTAAAGCTCTTTCTCCACCTCCAAAAATCATTTCATCTTCTTTCAATTCAAAACGTATTCCTTTATAACCTTCATCATCAAAATGAGGAATTAAGGTTAATTTTTCTTTATTTAATTGAATTGAAGCATCTGCATTGATTTTGTATGAAGGGATGATTGTACTTACTGGCTTTGCAATAACAGCATTAGTTACATTATAATCGTTTGCATATTCAAATGGATGATAAACAACTTTAGTTATATTAGTAGCATAAGGAATAACTTCCCAATTAGCATTACGCTGAGAAAAAGAATTTAAAGAGAAAAATAGACTCAATAAAACCCAACCTGAATAAAGCCTGAACTTAGTCATAAATCAAAATATTTTAATTGAAAATAAGGCTATAAAAATAAACAGAAAGCTTGAGCTTTTTATAAAGCTTTAAGTTAATCTGCTTTTTGTTTTACGAGAGAACAACATTTCAGTAATAAAAATCATTACTAAACTTAGTACAGTTGTTGCTAAAACTTTTAAAATAAAGTAACCAAAAGTTCCGAACTGCATCCATTCTATAAAAACTAAATATGCGTGATGCAAAAAGGTTAGAATTCCAATGTAAAAACTATAAGGCCCCCAGCCCATGCTTCTAACAGAAGGTTCTGTAAAACTTTGTTCTGTTGAATCTTTTGCAATAAAAATATTTAATAAAAAAGGTCTTAAATATGCAATTAGTGCACATGGGGCTGCATGTAGTCCTGGAGTGTGTAAAAAATAATCGGTTAACATTCCAAAAGAAAAACCAATAATTAATAAATGCCATCTTCTAATACTAAAAGGCAACCAAAGAATAAATAAAAAATATAAATAAGGTGTAATATAATGATGAACTAATGGAACATTGCTCAAGATATAAACCTGAACAAACAAGAATATTACTAAACGAAAAATATGTTTAATGATACTATTCATTTCCTAAATTAAAATGCAATTTTTTAGTAATAGAATCTAATTTAAATTGCTCAGTATAATAATGATTTACAATAATATTTACATGCTGAATGGTTCTGAAATTAGTAGCAGATTTTATTCTTAAAGTATAAGTATTTCCTTGGTCATCTTTTTCAACAGTTGTAACTGTACCAATCATTAATTGAGATGGAAATGATGGTGAATATCTACTAGTAACAATAGTATCGCCTTTTTTTACTTGTACCGATTTGCTTACTTTACGCATGACTAAATAATCTGGGTCATCACCATCCCACTCTACATTTTCTGCATATTGATCTTTACTATTTTTTAGCATAGCAGAAACTTTTGAATTTCTGTTGAGCAAACTCATGGCTACAGAATAGTTATCACTCACACTTACTATTTTTCCTACAATTCCATTAGGACCCAAAACACCCATATCTGTTTTTACACCTTGATTGGCTCCTCTTTCTAATGAAATAAAATTAGATTCTAATGAAACTGTATTTCCAACTACTGTAGCAGGTAAAAATGTATATTTTCTGAAACGATTTAAGGTATCTTTAATTAAAGTATCTATTTTAATAACAAGACTGCTATCGGGTGCAACTATATTGCTTTGTAACAAATTTCTAAGACGATTATTTTCTAAAGCCAAATCTTCATTAACCTTAGCAAGGTTAAAATATTTTGTTATGTTATTGTATCTTGAGTTGATTACCCCTGTTACTTCATTAGCTTTTGTAGAAAAAAAAGCTTCATGTGTTTTACTAAATTTTGAAATAGATACAATACATATAATCTGTAATATTAAAAACGAAATAAGATTAAAGTATTGCCGTATAAATAGAAAGATGTTTCGCAACGTTTTTAGTCTTTAGTCTTAAGTAAATAGTCTTTGTTGTGTAATTTTTGGTATAATATTTTACTTAAGACCAAAGACTACATACTAAAGAATTATTTCATAATAAATGGATAGTACTGATAATTTTTCAAAGCTAAGCCTGTTCCTCGAACTACACTTTTTAATGGGTCTTCGGCAACATGAACAGGTAATTTTATTTTAGCACTAATTCTTTTATCTAATCCTCTTAATAAAGCACCACCACCTGTTAAATATAATCCTCTTCTATAAATATCAGCAGCTAATTCTGGTGGTGTAGTTTCTAATGCTTTTAATATAGCTTCTTCAATTTTAAATACACTTTTGTCTAAGGCTTCAGCAATTTCTTGATAACTTACCATTATTTGCTTTGGAATACCAGTTACCAAGTCTCTACCATTAACAGCCATGTCTTCTGGAGGAGAATCTAAATCTTTAGTAGCTGCACCAACATTAATTTTAATTTGTTCAGCAGTTCTTTCTCCAATCAATAAACTATGATATCTACGTAAAGCTTCCATGATATCTTGTGTAAACTCATCTCCAGCAATACGAATACTTTGATCGCAAACAATACCTGCTAATGCAATTACAGTAATGCCAGTTGTTCCTCCACCAATATCAATAATCATATTACCTACAGGTTCTTCAACATCAATTCCTATACCTAAAGCAGCAGCCATAGGTTCGTGAATCATATAAACTTCTTTAGCACCAGCTTGTTCGGCACTATCTCTAACGGCTCTTTTTTCAACTTCTGTAATGGATGATGGAATACAAATTACCATTCTCCAGCTTGGGGGAATCCATGGTTTTTTTGGATATATCATTTTAATCATCTCACGAATCATCAACTCGGCTGCATTAAAATCTGCAATTACACCATCTTTCAATGGTCGTACAGTTTTAATACTTTCGTGTGTTTTTTCGTGCATGAGTAATGCCTTCTTTCCAACGGCTAAAACTTCTTTTGGATCGTTTCTATTTAAAGCAACAATGCTGGGTTCATTCACCACTATTTCATCGTTGTGTATAATCAATGTATTGGCTGTACCCAAGTCCATCGCTATTTCTTGAGTAAAAAAACTAAACATTCCCATAGTTGTATTTCCTTTTTAATTAGGGTGCAGCAAAGGTGGATATATTTAATGGATTTATCAACACCAATTCAACATTTATTTACAAGGTAATTTTTATATAAAAGTCTGCTAAACCTCAACTGTTACTTTATTGAGTATGATGTGGTGCAATTTTATGCTTAAAGCCTGAAACAGCATTTTGCCATTAGCATTTCTTTCTATGTAATAACTGGCTTTATCTAACTCTTCTACTATAGCTTCTTGCTGGCTCACACTAGCAATTTTATTGAGTCTTACGGCAAAGTCTTTTTCATTTTCGGGTAAGTGAACTCTATCTATGCCTAAAACCTTTATCCGAATACTTTGTTCTAAAAGATGATTGAAATAGCGTAAAAACTGTTTTTGCTTTTCTCTACCTAATTTGCTCATTTCATCAACCCATTTTACTTGTTCGGGTAGCATTCTTCTAATAATAAATTTTAACCAGTCTTTGGCTAAACTTTGCCAATCTTCTTCACTGTGCTGTAATAATTGAATAGCCTCTCTATAATTTCCTTCACAAATACTGGCTACTTGTCGGGCTGTTTCTTCACTGCAATTGGCTCTTTGAATGAGTGCTTTTTCAATTTCTGATGTTTGTAATGAAGGAATTTTTACTAATTGGCACCTACTTAAAATAGTAGGCAAAATCTTTTCTTCATTTTCTGCCACCAAAATAAATAAGGTATTTGCAGGTGGTTCTTCAATCAGCTTTAATAATTTATTGCCTTCTTTACCCAAATATTCTGGCATCCACAATACCAAAACTTTGTACTCAGATTCATAGGTTTTTAAACTGAGTTTTTTTAAAATATCATGGCACTCTTCTGCAGTGATATTGCCTTGTTTATTTTCTGCATTAATAGAAAGAAGCCAATCGTACACATTGCCATAAGGATAAATTTGAACAAATTCACGCCACTCTTTAATGTAATCTGCACTGATGGGTTTATCGCCACTTTTTTTGGGTATTACAGGAAAAGTAAAATGCAAATCGGGATGTATAAGCTGTTCTGCTCTTTGTTTTGCAGCAGTCATATCATCATCATTAATACTTGTTGGCAAAGCACTCATACCACCAAATAAGTCTTCAACAACAGGTGCTGATTTAGGCTGACAAACAATATATTTTGCAAACTCAATGGCTAATGGTAAAGCTCCAGAACCTTCTTTCCCTAAAAATAACAAAGCATGGCTTAAACGGTTTTGTTGCACCATTTCTTTGAGCTGCTTTTTAATATTTTCATGACCAATAACTTTATCCCAATCCATAAATGCAATAGTATTTTATTTAAAATGGAAAAACAAAATTTTCTATATTCGAGAAAATTAGTGCTTATGATACAGCCAGCAACACTTAAATTTTTAAAAGATTTAAAGAAAAATAATAGTCGAGAATGGTTCGAAAAAAATAGAAAGCCATACGAAAATGCTAAACTAAATTTTATTGAGGTAACTCAAGAAATTATAGTTCAATTTGGAAAAATTGACCCCACCATTTCTCATCTTGAAGCTAAAAAGTCTGTATTTAGAATTAATAGAGATGTGAGGTTTAGTAAAGATAAAAGTCCTTACAAAACCAATATGGGTATGTTTTTAAGCAAGTCCGGGAAAAATGCAACTCATGCAGGGTATTATTTTCACTTAGAACCTGGAGATTGTTTTATTGGAGGTGGCTTATACATGCCTATGGCAGATTTATTAGCAAAAGTTAGGCAAGAAATAGATTATAACTGGAATGAGTTTTCGAAGATTATTTCATCAAAAAATTTCATTACACATTATAATGAATTGAACACATCAAAAGAATATACTTTAACCCGACCACCAAAAGGTTATGAAGCAGATAATCCTGCTATTGAATTTTTAAAAATGAAATCTTGGATTACAGGTAAGAAAATTTCTGAAGCTGAATTAATGGATAAAAAACTAATTAAAAACACAGTTGCAAGTTTTGAAGCATTACAACCATTAATTCAGTTTTTTAATAGGGCTATTGATGGATAACTAAAACTGAAAATAAATAAACTCTTGTTGCTCATTGGTAACAAAAAATAATATTACTATCACTATACTATAGTAAAACAAGCGACGAACAATTATACTTTTTTTGATAAACATTTTTTCTAAAGCATAGTTTCTTTCTCTTCCCATCCATTCTATAAACATCAAAAAAACAATTAACAGCATTAATAATTTTGGAAATAAAGATGGCCATGTAAATATTGAAGTTGAAAAAATTGAAACAACAATTTCGATTGCCTGAGTTAGATTTTCTGCTCTAAAAAATATCCAACACAAAATGGTTAAAAAAAATGTAACAAGAATTTGAAAAGTTTCTTTTAAAGAAGGCAAAATCTTTACTGAAGCAACTATGTTTAAATAGTTTCTATTCGTATTATGTATTACAGAAGGAATGACTAATAAGGCATTTAAAAATCCCCAAAAAATAAAAGTCCAGTTAGCACCATGCCAAAAACCACAAACTAAAAAAATGATACATACATTTCTTATGGTAATGCTTAAGTTTTTTCTACTGCCACCTAATGGAATATACATATAATCTTTAAACCAACTCGATAAAGAAATATGCCATCGTCTCCAAAATTCAGCCATGTTTCTGGAGAAGTAAGGAAAAGAAAAATTCTTCAACAAAGTAATTCCAAACAATTTTGCAGTGCCAATTGCAATATCAGAGTAACCAGAAAAATCGCAATAGATCTGAATGGCAAAAAGAAAAGCACCAACTAATAATGTACTTCCAGAATGTGAAGCTGTGTTTTCAAAAATAATATTTACATACTGAGCACATTGATCGGCTATTACAATCTTTTTAAACAAACCCCAAAGAATTTGTCTTAATCCATTTACAGCGTTTGAATAATCAAAATTTCTTTCAGCTTTAAATTGTGGTAAAAGGTGTGTAGCCCTTTCAATGGGGCCAGCAACTAACAATGGAAAAAAACTTACAAACAAACCATAATCAACAATATTTTTTTCTGGTTTTATGGTATTGTTATAAACATCAAATACATACGATAAGCCATGAAATGTATAAAAAGAAATACCTACTGGTATAATAACTTCTAAGGTTACTGGACTAAATTGAACACCAATATGGGCAAGACCTTGGGCAAATTCTTGAATAAAAAAATTATAATATTTAAACACGCCTAAAAACCCAAGATTGATTACAACACTTAAAACCAGCCAAAGTTTTTTTTGACGAAGTTGTTGTGTTGATGCAATTTTTAATCCACTTGAATAATCAAGTAATGTAGAAAATATTAATAAAAAAAGAAAACGCCAATCCCAACAAGCATAAAAAAAATAACTAGCTAATAAAAGAATACTATTTTGCTGTATTTTCTTTTTACAACAATACCAATGTATCAGAAATATAAATGGAAGAAAAAGAGCAAAGGCAAATGAATTGAATAACATGTGCTTTACTTTATTTGTTCTTGTATTGTTTTAAAAGCAGCTACATTATCTCTATTAAAAACGGCTTTTGCTATTTCATTTTTTTCAGCTTTAGTTAAGTGAAAACTTAAACGTGCACGAGCATTTTCTTGTGTTGGAGAATATTGCCAACAAATAGTTTGTAAATGATCTTTAAAACTAGATGAAGCATAATTAATTTGACCAGCTTGATAATAATCTTGAAGATTAAACCAATTTTCTTGCAGTTGAGCAAAAGGTTGAGTTAGATAGGTAAAATAATCATTTGGTTTAGGTTTAACCCAATCGCTTTGTTCTCTATCGCGTATTTGTATTATAACAACTTTTTTAGTATTGGTTTTTATCCAATCTTCAAAAACATTTAAAAATCTCAATGTAGTTTCAATGCCATAATTATCTCTAATTCCTGCATCCATTACATCAATAACAGGTTCAGAAGGAAGCCAAACACTTGGTAAAATATAAGGATAGGTAGCATTCATTCTTAATGCAGAAAGTAATCTTAAGTTTGTGGAATGTTGTTTTTTAAAGAATGAAGTAAAATCAATAGCATCTGCATCGAATGATGAAATTTGTTTGTTTTGAATATTTGGTTTCATTAAAAAACGAGCCGGATGGCTTGCAATAATTAATTTTCTGGCATCTTGAGTAATTACTGCACTAAATAAAATAAATGGAATTTTGGCATTTTTCTCAGGTTCAATATAATCTTTCAACTGCTTATTTAAAATTCCTTCTGTATTAATATTCAATTGTTCTTCAAAAGCGTATCCTCTATCTTTTGTATAACTTAAACCATTGTACTTAAACTTTTGAACAGGGCCAATAATATCTCTTGAAATAAAGGAAGAAAAAATTGGATTCAATAAATCGTTAGTAATATTATCTACAAATTTTTTTGTGTGGGCAATGTCTTTATTTTTTCTATAAAATAATTCTCTATAATAAGTGGCACCTAACATTCCTCCAGATGCACCAGTTATGAACAGGGTTTTGTCCATCAAACTTCCCTTAAACATACTATCTAAATGGGCTAAGGTATGCATAGTAAAAGTTGTACTTCTTAAACCTCCACCACTAGTATTAATAACATACATAATGGGCAGGCTTTCTTTTTGTTTTGCTTTCCAATTATTTAAAATTTGTAAATAATATTCTTTATCATCTTTAATATTTTGTTCAGAAGCTAAATCTTGAATTGAAGCTCTATTATACAACGGCCTTTCTTTAAGGTTTTTGTACACCAAACCATAAGCTTTATTTCTTGGATCAACAATGTTTTTACTGAATAAAAAATTAACACCAAAATAAATTAAGGTAAGAATTACTAAGGTCCAGGTTTTAAAGAAAATTGTTATTGCTCCTATTACTGCAATTAAAATAGAAAAGAAAATTAATATACTTGATGCTGCAGGAATTTGAAATAATTTTTCATCAGAAATAAAACCTAATCCTACTAAAAAAATAAATGCAATTAAGATAGCTAAAACTGCTGAAATGTGATTATGACTTAAAACTTTTACTAGAAACTCCTCGCTATAATGTTCAATATTTCTAGGTTTACGAATTTTAAATCTTGTAGACAAAAACCATTTTACTTTTAATATATTATCAGAATAAGATTCTTCATTAGATTGATTCGATAATAAATATTGCTCGTTGGCCGATTTAATTTGATTTCCTAAAGAGTAATAAATGGTTTTATCGGCACTAAAAAAATATGCTAAAGCTATTAATATTGAAAAAGTTAATCCACCAATAAAACTTAGTACTAGCCAAATCAGATCTGGTGTTGTTAATAATTCCTGATTTTTTTCAAAGCCAATAGTTTTAATAATATAATAAACAGAAAGTATAATGGGCAACAAAGAATTGTTTAAACAATACTTTAAAAAAGGATTGGTATTGGTAACTAAAAAACGTATTAAATTACTATTGAGTATAAACGTTGTAATGTTCCAACTCATAAAAAAAATACCAAATGTAAAGCCTACAATTGCTGTACTAAATACAGAAACCTGATTAAAATATTCTGGTGCCAAAAACAAAGTATCTGCACCAAAATTTTCTAAAAAATTGCTGCTAATAGTTGCAAATAAAACATACCAAAACAGCAAAATAAATTGATGTTTACGAAAGTGCAACACCAATAATTGTACAGGAAGTGAATACCAAATTGCATTCAAAATTTTAATCATCTTTACTTTGGTTTGTGTTGCTCTTTATTAAACTTTAAAAAATATCATTCAACATTTTCATTTGAACTTGTTGTATTTAGAAAGCTTACTTTGCTGATGAAAGGTTAAGAGATCTATTTCAGTAAAGATAGATTAATTTTTATTTGATTTTAAATAGAACAGATTAGCTACTAAACTCAACAATAAAATCATTCCTACTAATTGATGAATTAAGGCAAAACTTTCAAAAATACCAAAGCTGCCTAAAACAATTTTTGGACTCAGCACAACAGATACTACTCCTAATATTACTTGAACAAAAACTAATAATAAACTAAGTTGATTTACTTTTTTAAGTTGTATAGTGGGTTGATTTTTTCTGATTTGAAAATACCACCAAATAACAAAAATAAATATAATATAAGCTAGTGTTCTATGTATAAACTGAATGCCAATGGGATTTATGAATAAAGCTTCTATCAGCCCTTTATTGAAAACACCTTCAGGAAATAACATTCCATTTATCAAAGGCCAAGTTGGTGCAGTACTAGCAGCTTTTAAACCAGCCATAAATGCACCATAAATTAACTGTACACCAAATAATATTATTAAAATAATTGTAATTTTTTTTAATCTGGTATTGTAGCTGAATTGCTCTTTATTTGAAATTAAACTCAACCCAAGGGTTAAGGCAAAACTGATGATGAGCATGGCAAAAATAAAATGAACAGAAAGTTTAATATGGTTTACATAAACATTAGCATCATTTAAACCACTTTTTACCATTATCCATCCTAAAGCTCCTTCTAAAGCACCCAATAAAACCAAAATTATTAATGGCTTAACCATATTAGGTTTTATGTGTTTTTTAATAATAAAGTAGATGAAAGGAATGGCAAATGCAATAGCAATTAAACGTGCCCAAAGTCTATGAAACCATTCCCAAAAAAAGATAAATTTAAAATCGTTTAACGTAAAATGATTGTTGATGTATTTGTATTGAGCTATTTGTTGATACTTTTCAAAGTCTTGCTGCCACTCTGTTTCAGAGCTTGGTAATAAAAAACCCATAATAGGTTTCCATTCAGTAATAGATAATCCCGAACCACTAAGTCGTGTGATTCCTCCAATTAAAACCTGAATCAATAACATGCCAATTCCTATAAAAATCCAAGTGGCTACTAGCTTATTTGAACGATCTATTTGCATATATCAATTTTAACTTTGCAAAGGTATTGATGCGTTTCAGTTACAACTAACTGTTATTTTTGAAATGTGAAATTTATTTAGTGTTACAACTTTTTTATCAAGTAAAATTAATTGAAGCTGGCTGCGATGAAGCAGGAAGAGGCTGTTATGCAGGCCCTGTTTTTGCTGCTGCAGTAATTCTTCCTGAAAAATTTTATCATCCTTTACTAAACGATAGCAAACAAGTTAAAGAAAAAGATAGATGCTTATTAAGAGAGTTTATCGAAAATAATGCATTGTCTTATTCTGTAGCTATGATTGATGAAAAAGAAATTGATAAAATTAATATACTTCAAGCTTCAATAAAGGCCATGCATAAAGCAATTGAAGGCTTAACATTATTACCTCAGTTTTTATTGATCGATGGCAATCGATTTAAAAAGCACAAAAACATTCCGTATGAATGTATTATTAAAGGAGATGGAAAATATGCCAGCATAGCAGCAGCAAGTATTTTAGCCAAAACTTATAGAGATGAGTTTATGCAAGAGTTGCATTTCCAATATCCCGAATATGCTTGGAACAAAAACAAGGGCTATGGAACTTTAACACATAGAAAAGCCATTGAAGCATTTGGCTTGTGCAAACACCATAGAAAGAGTTTTAAGATACAACCTTAACTATTCGTTCCATTCACCTGCACCTAACCTCAGCACTTCAAAGTCATCCTTAGTACAATCAATAATGGTAGAAGGTGTAAAGCCTCCAATGCCTCCATCAATTACAATATCTACCAGCTTATTAAAGTTTTCATACATTAATTCAGGGTCGGTGTATTCTTCAATCATTTCACCAGGAAGTGATGCAGATAATATGGGATGATTGAGTTCTTGAACTATGGTTCTAGCAATATTATTGTCGGGCACACGTAAACCAATGGTGCTTTTTTTTGAATGCAAAATTTTTGGTACTTCTTTACTTGCAGGTAAAATAAAAGTATAGGGCCCTGGTAAGTAGTTTTTTAGAGTTCTGTACAATGGAGTCGAAATGCTCTTTGTGTATTTGCTCATTTCACTAAGATCATAGCAGATAAAACTTAAATTTGATTTTGCTATATCAATATTTTTAATTCTACAAATTCGTTCAATAGATTTTTGCTGATAAATATCACAACCCAATCCATAAATAGTATCTGTTGGATAAATAATTACACCCCCATCTGACAAACATTCTACCACTGTTTTAATATGGCGTGGGTTGGGATTGTCTGGATGAATGTGTAATAGCATTTGAAAAAATATTTAGTAAAGTTATGCCACTTAAAATAGTTAATGTTTTACTTTTAACCAAATGAAGTATCTTTTTATTATTAGACATGCAAAAAGCGACTGGAATAATCCCATTCTTTCAGATTTTGAAAGGCCATTAAATAATAGAGGAAATAAAGATGCACCAGACATGGCTATTCGTTTGAAAGACAAAAATTTTGTAATAGACCAGTTTGTAACTAGTACTGCAAATAGAGCATTATCTACAGCTAAATATTTTGCCCATGTTTATGGTAAATCTGAAAACGACATATTAAAGATCGATGAATTGTATCATGCATCACCTAAAATATTTTTTAGAACTATTGAAAAACTAAACAACCAATATCATTCTGTAGCTATTTTTTCTCATAACCCGGGCATTACTGATTTTGTAAATATGCTAACTAAAACTCAAATTGATAATATGCCCACTTGTAGCATATTTGCAATTTCTATACAAACAGAATCTTGGAAACTATTTTCAACTGCAAAAAAAGAATTTTTGTTTTTCGATTACCCTAAATCTATTCTCTAAAAAAGCTTTACTAATATTGTAGCCATAAACCAACTGAATGATAGAAGCTATTCTTACCGGATTAACACTTGGTGTATTATTAGCCATTTCAATTGGCCCAATCATTTTTGCAATAATCAAACAAAGTTTAAACAATGGATATAGGGGTGGTTTTTTATTTGTTGCAGGTGTTTCTATCAGTGATATTTTACTAGTGATTGTTTGTAATTTATTATCTAGCTTATTTAATAAAGCCATACAACATCAAATGATTATTGGGCTATGTGGAGGTGCTTTTTTATTAATAGTTGGGGTATATACTTTGTTTTTTAAAAAAGTAGTTATGGATAACAATGGATTATTGCAAGATAAAGTATTTAATAAAAAACAACAGTTTGGAATATTTATATCTGGCTTTTTTATGAACTTGTTAAACCCTGCTGTTTTTATTTTTTGGTTGGCTGCAACAGCTAATATTCATTCACAAATGGTAGGCCAATTACACCCTATAAGATATTTAGTAACTGTTTATGTAGTGTGCTTAGGGTTTGTGTTGTTTACAGATGTAGCTAAAGTATTATTAGCAGGCAAAATAAGACCAAAGCTTACACCTCATAATTTACACATCATTAATAAAATTTCTGGTATTATTTTAATTGTATTTGCTGTGCTATTAATGATTGCTACTTTAAGTTATAAAGTTGTTGGCCATTAATCTTGAACTAGTTTTATAAATTCCTCTTCACTAATTATTTTTACAGAATTTATTTTCTTGGCTTTTTCTAATTTGCTTCCTGCATCTTCACCCACTATCAAATAATTTAATTTAGAACTTACGCCACTTACAATAATTCCACCTTTAGCTTCTGCCAAAGCCTCAGCCTCGCTACGTTTTAGTTGAGATAGCGTTCCTGTGAAAAGAAATGTTTGTCCAGCCAAATCTCCTGATGCTACAAATTGTTTTTTATCATTTTTCATTTGCAATCCTAATTGCTCTAATTGCTTTAACATTTCTATATTTTGAGTGTTACTAAAAAAATGTTGAATGCTTTTAGCCACTTTTACACCCACATCTTCTAATTGTTGCAACTCTTCTTCTGTTTTGTTTTTAAAGTCTAAAATATGATCCACAGCATTAGCTAAAGTTTTGGCAGTTGTTTCTCCAACAAATCGAATTCCTAAGCCATAAATTAATCTATGTAAAGGTTGTTGTTTGCTGGCTTCTATAGCATCTTGAAGTTTTTCTGCAGACTTTTTTCCAAAGCCTTCCAATGTTTCTATGACTTCATAATTGAGTGTATAAATATTAGGTATATCTTTTAGTAATTTCAGTTCATAAAATTTTCTAACATTAGCATCTCCAAAGCTTTTTATATCTAATGCATCTTTGCTCACAAAATGTATCATCTTTTCAACAACCTGTGCCTCACATTCAATATTAATACAACGCCAAACAGCTTCTCCTTCTTCTTTAAACAGTTCACTTTTACAAACTGGGCATTGAGTTGGAAATTGAATTGTAGTTTCCGTTCCATTTCTTTGATCAGTTATTGAATGAACAATTTGAGGAATCACATCCCCTGCTCTTTCAATTAAAACTGTATCGCCAATTTTTAAATCTTTTTCTTTAATGTATTCTTCATTATGAATAGAAATACTGCTAACAGTTACGCCCCCCAAATAAACAGGTTGAAGTTTTGCAACAGGGGTAACAGCACCTGTTCGACCCACTTGAAACTCAACTGCAATAAGCTTTGTAGTGGCTTGTCTGGCTTTAAACTTATAGGCAATTGCCCAACGTGGATGATGAGAAGTCATGCCTAATTCGTCTTGCAAATCCAAATTATTTACCTTAACTACCATACCATCAATTTCGTATGGCAACTCATCTCTTTTTGCTTCAAACTCATTAATATATTCAATCACCTTCTCAATTCCAACTACAACTTTCTTTTCTTTTTCTGGAGAACGAAGCCCAGAATTCCATAGCATTTTTAAATAATCGGAGTGGGAGATTAATTGTTGATTGATTGAATGGTTGATTGGTTGATTAGTATTAACTTTTTGGTTTTGACTTTCTACTTTTGACTTTTGAACGTAGCTTACATGATACAAAAAAGCATCTAAATTTCTTTGAGCTACTTCTTTTGGATCTTTAATTCTTAAACTACCACTTGCAGTGTTTCTTGGATTGGCAACCTGTGGTAAACCTTGTTCTGCAAGCCAATTATTATAGGCTTCAAAAGAAGATTTAGTCATAATAACTTCTCCTCTTATTTCAATTTGTTCTATACCATAATCACTAAAATTTGCTACTAATGGAATAGATTTTATTTGTTTTATGTTGGTGGTAATATCATCTCCTGCAACACCATCTCCTCGTGTTGCTGCTCTTACCAACACATCATGTTCATAAATTAAACTAATACTGGCTCCGTCAAACTTGGGTTCAACACAATATTCTATTTCAGTTAAACCACTTGCCTCTTTAGCTTTTCTATCAAAATCAATTAAATCTTCAGCATTATAACTATTAGCCAAACTTAACATGGGTACTAAATGTTGTACTGTTGCAAAACCATCATTCAAACTATTGGCAATTCTTTGAGTTGGAGAATCTTTCGTTTTTAAGTTAGGGTGTTTTAGTTCAATTTTTTCTAAAAGCTTAAATAAGCAATCAAAATCAAAATCGTTGATTTTTGGTTCGCTTAAAACGTAGTATTGATGTTCATGAAATCGAATAATATTTTTTAATTCTTGAACTTGCCCTTCATTAATATTATTCAAATCAATAGTAGAAGCTTGTTTTAACCAATTTTGGGTTAACTGCTGAATAGTCTCTTTTGAAGTGTTCAAAAACATAAAATCTCAATATTTTAAACAAATTTGGTAAATTAACTCTTTTTAACTCAATATTAAAGCTACTTTTCGTTTGTCTTTTTAATATTCCCCTTATTTTGCTACACTTTTTTAAAGTAGTTATCATATTGTCTCACAAAGACAATTAAAAAACAAAACTGAATGTATAAGTTTTACAATTATTTTTTGCTTATTATCTTTTGTTGTGGCATTAGTTCTGTTAGCTTTTCTCAAGATAGTACAAAAGAGATTACTTCCTTAAATGTTGATTTATTAAACATTTTTAATCAAAAGCAACCTAAAAAATATAAAATCAATAAGATTACTGTAACAGGTAACCAATATTTTGATGAAACTTTATTGACTTCAATTGCCAATTTAGCTGTTGGTGATGAAGTTGCCATTCCTGGTGGAGACAATTTTAGCAAAGCCATTAGCAAACTTTGGGGTCAGAACTATTTTAGTAATGTTGAAGTTTATATTACCAATTTAGTAGGCAACAATATTGATGTAGAAATTGCTGTTACCGAAAGAGCTCGTTTATCGAACTTTACATTTGTAGGAATTGCAAAGGGTCAGGCAGATGAGTTAATGGGCAAAGTAGGTTTAATTAAAGGAAGAATTGTAACTGAAAACAGTAAACAAAATGCTATAGAGGTTATTAAAAAATTCTATTCAGAAAAAGGATTTGAACGTTGCACTGTATTAATTCAAGAATTAAAAGATAGCAGTATTGCTAATGCAATTTCATTAAATTTTATAGTTGATAAAGGTAAAAAAGTTAAAATAGATAATATTGCTTTTGAAGGAAATAACGCTATTGATGCTATCAAGCTCAAAAAGCGTATGAAAGATACAAAAGAAAAAGGTCGTTTAACACTATATCCTCCTAAAAGTAAAGGAGGGTTTATTAAGCCTTCTACTTATTCGTTTAATGATTATTTAAAAGATAAAGGTTACTTAACCTACAGTTTAACTAAAAAAGTTTTAGACCCTTATGTAAGAATTAAAATTTTTCCTAGTGCAAAATTTGACGCAAAGAAATATGCCGACGATAAGGATAAAATAATTGATTATTACAACTCCATTGGCCACAGAGATGCTGTTATTGAAAAAGACACAACATACTATAACGAAGCCGGTGATAAGAACATAGACATTAAAATAACCGAAGGAAGAAAATATTATTTCGGTGATATTTCTTGGAAAGGAAATACAAAATACAACGACTCTGTATTAACCGTTATATTAGGCATTAAAAAGGGAGATATTTATAGCCTTGAAACCTTAAATAAGAAATTAGGAAAAGGTGGAGGACCCCCAGAAGGTGGCGATATTAGTGGATTATTTATGGATGATGGTTACTTGTTTTTTAGAAGTGAGGCCATAGAAACTGCTGTTTATAATGATACCATAGACCACGAAATAAGGTTATTTGAAGGACCACAAGCTACATGGAAAGAAGTTAAAATTACCGGCAACGATAAAACTAAAGAACACGTTATACGTAGAGAATTAAGAACTTTACCTGGCGAAAAATTTGTTCGTAGCGATGTTATGCGTTCTATTCGTGAATTATCGCAACTCAACTTTTTCAACCCAGAAAAAATTACGCCAAATATTGTTCCTAATCCAGACGATGGTACTGTAAATGTTACCTGGCAAGTAGAAGAGAAAAGTAGCGACCAATTAGAACTTAGTGCTGGTTGGGGAGGAAATATTGGTTTAACAGGTACTTTAGGTATCAGTTTTAATAATTTTTCTATCAACAGAATATTTCATAAAGACGCTTGGGACCCTTTACCAATGGGAGATGGTCAAAAACTCAGTTTCAGAATTCAAAGTAATGGTAGAGCTTTCCGCAGTTATAATTTTTCATTTACTGAACCATGGTTAGGCGGTAAAAAAAGAAATCAATTCTCTATTTCTTTTTACGATACTAAGTTTTCAAATGCTTTTGATCCATTAACAGGAACCTATACAAGTGCTGCAGCAAGTAATTCATTTATACAAACCACTGGTGGTGGTATAAGTTTAGGCAAACAATTAAAATGGCCAGATGACTATTTTTCACTTTCTGTAGGTCTAAACTTTGCCAGATATAGACTTAAAAATTATTTTATAGATAGAGTAAATCTTCCAGGATTTAACAACGGTTTTTCACATAACTTAAGTATTAAAGCTGCTATTCAAAGATCTTCAATAGATCAACCCATGTTCCCAAGAAGTGGTTCTAGCTTCTTACTAAGTTTACAAGCAACTCCTCCATATTCTTTATTCGATAAAAGCATTGTAAAACAAGATAATCCTTACAAATGGATAGAATATTATAAAACACGTTTTAATGCAGAATGGTATATTCCTTTAACCAAGCCTGTAGGAGAAGATAATAAACAATTGGTATTAAAAGCTGCTGCTAAATTTGGTTTCTTAGGCAGATATAATAATCAATTAAATATTTCTCCTTTTGAACGTTTTCAGGTTGGTGATGCTGGTTTAACCAATCAGTTTGCATTGTTGGGTTATGATATTATTGCTCATAGAGGTTACCCAGTTTATCAAACTTCTAACCCGAAAGTAAATCCAGAACAAACTGGTGCTAGCGAATATTTTACAATTTTTAACAAATACGTTTTAGAGTTACGTTATCCATTAAGCTTAAATCCAAGTAGCACTATATATGCAGTTGGTTTCTTAGAAGCTGCAAATGGTTGGTATAGCATGAAAGAATATAATCCTTTTAAGCTAAGAAGATCAGTTGGTCTTGGTATGCGTTTCTTTTTACCTATGTTTGGATTGCTTGGATTTGATTATGGCATAGGATTAGATAGATATGCACCAGGAACCAGTTTAAAAGATATGAGCAGATTTACCTTTATGCTAGGTTTTGAAGCAGAATAGTAAATTATAAATATTGAACAAGGAATAACGAATGTTGAAGTTAAAAATTAAAGCTTAATTTCTTAGGGCCTTTGTGGCAATAAAATAAAAAACAAATTATGAAAAAAATCTTATTTCTTTTCTTAAGCATTACACTATTTACATTAGCATCAAATGCTCAACGCTATGCTGTAATTGACACTAAATATATTTTAGAAAAAATTAAAGAGTATAAAGACGCTGATACAAAAATTCAACAAATTGCTAATGAATGGCAAAAAGAACTCGACGATTTACAAGCTGAGTTAGATAGAATGTACAAAAACTATGATGCTGAGCAATATATGCTTACCGACGAGCTTAAGAAAAAACGTGAAGCCGAATTATTCAACAAAGAAAAAACGTTAAGAGAATTACAAAAAAAACGTTTTGGCTACGAAGGTGATTTGTTTAAAGAACGTCAAAGATTAGTTAAACCTATACAAGATAGGGTGTACAATGCTATTCAAAAATTAGCAGTAGCACGTGGCTACGACTTTATTTTAGACAAAAGTGAAGGGATTACAGTTATATTTGCCGACCCAAAACTCGATAAAAGCGATGATGTTTTAAGAGAGATGGCCATTAAATAATAAATTTTTTTATCAATTATTAATAACAAAAAAACACCCGTAATATTAGAAAAGCTAATCGGGGAAATTAACAATGAAAAAGGTACTAACATTATGTTTTGTTTTTGCAGCAAGCTTCTTAATCAGTAATAACTTAAAAGCACAACAAGTTAAAATTGGCTTTTTTGATGAACAAGCAGTTTTAGCTTTAATGCCAGGAATTGGTAAAGTTGATACTTTATTACAAACTTATGTGTCTGACTCTTTAAACCCTCGTAGAGATTATATTTTAAGCGAGTTAAAAAGAAAAGACAGCACTTTAAGAGCCGATTCTGCTATAGGTAAACTAACACCACAAGTTAAAGACATTATGCAAAAAGAAATGTCTCAAGACTTCTATACTATTCAAAACTGGCAACAAATTCAACAAGAAGCTATCCAAACAAAACAAGATCAGCTTTTGTTACCATTTCGTCAAAAAGTATATGGTGTATTACAAGATATAATTAAAGATCAAAAATATACGCATGTATTTAAGCCTACTGAAGTGATTTATGCAGAAAAATCTGATGATATAGCTTTAAGGGTTTTAGCTGGCTTAAAAATTCCTTTACCTAAAGAAGTTGCTGATGCTATTAAAGAAGCAGGTATTTCTTCAACTCCTGCTCCAGTAAAACCAGCAGCTCCTAAAAAATAATATTGAAACTTATTATACCAAAAACCTCCATCAACATGGGGGTTTTTTATTGCAGTAAACTTATCAAATAAGCAATTGCTTACTTTTGCTAACTTAAACAATAAGATTACAATTAGTTATTAGATCAAAACAATGAATCAACCCAAAAGATATTTAGTAACAAGTGCTTTGCCTTATGCCAATGGATTAAAACATATTGGTCATTTGGCTGGTGCTTATATTCCTGCAGATATTTATGTACGCTATTTAAAAGCACAACAAAGGGATGTAGTTTTTGTTTGTGGTAGCGATGAGCATGGAACAGCAATTCCAATTCAGGCTATGAAAGAAGGAACTACTGCACAGGCCATCATTGATAAATATCATCCTATTATTGAACAAAATTTTAAAGATTTAGGAATTGAGTTTGATATATATCACAGAACATCTTCTCCTCTTCATCACGAAACTGCTCAAGAATTTTTTACAAATTTAAACAATGCTGGAGCATTAGAAATTAAAGAAACTGAACAATATTTTGATGAGGCTACAAATACTTTTTTAGCTGACAGATTTATTAAAGGCACTTGTCCAAACTGCAACTACGATAGTGCTTTTGGCGATCAATGCGAAAAATGTGGTAAAAGTTTAAGTCCAGAAGAACTCTTCAATCCAGTTTCAACATTAAGCGGAAACTCTCCCATAAAAAAAGCTACCAAACATTGGTATTTACCCTTAAATAAACACGAAGATTTTTTAAAAGAATGGGTATTAACTGAACATAAAAATGATTGGCGTGCAAATGTTGTAGGCCAAGTGAAAAGTTGGGTAGATGGCGGTCTTCAACCACGTGCTGTTACCAGAGATTTAGATTGGGGGGTAAAAGTACCGTTAACCGTTGACGGTCAACAGTCGACTGTTGACGGAAAAGTTCTCTACGTTTGGTTCGATGCTCCAATTGGTTATATATCTGCAACAAAACAATGGGCTCTTAACAATAACAAAGATTGGAAGCCTTATTGGTACGATAAAGACACTAGCTTGGTTCATTTTATTGGAAAAGATAATATTGTTTTTCATGCGATCATTTTTCCTGTGATGTTGAAATTGAATGGAAATATTTTACCATCAAATGTTCCTAGCAATGAATTCATGAATTTGGAAGGTGATAAAATGAGCACTAGCAGAGGTTGGAGTATTGAAATGGATGATTACATAAACCATTGGATAAAACCAGAAAATGGTGGTGGACAAATGGCTGATGCTTTGCGATATTATCTTACAGCAATTGCACCTGAAACAAAAGACAGTGAATTTACTTGGAAAGGATTTCATCAATCCTATAAAAGTGAGTTAAGTGATATTTTAGGAAATTTTGTGAACCGTTCTTTTGTTTTAATGCACAAATTATGTGCTGGCAAAGTTCCTTTCTTTCATAATGATATTATTGATGATGATGATAAGCAATTAATTCAAGAAATTCATCAAACAAAAATTACAGTTGAAAATTTATTAGAAGAATTTAAATTCAGAGAAGCATTATTCAATGTAATTGATTTAGCAAGAAAAGGAAACCAATATTTACAGAAAAAAGAACCTTGGAAGAAACCGTTAACGGTTGACGGTCAACAGTTAACCGAAAATCAAAAGTTAGTAGATAATTGTATTCATCTAAGTTTACAATTAACAGCAAATTTAGCCATACTTATCAATCCATTTTTACCATTTACAGCTAAAAAAATGTTGGGTATGATGAAAGTAGTTGACAAAATGTTAGAGTGGCAAAATGCAGGCTCAGTAACGCTTTTAAAGGCTGGCTACAGTTTAAGAGCACCAGAAATTTTATTTAGAAAAATAGAGGAAGAAGAAATAAGTAAACAAGTTGAAAAACTAAAGAAGAAGTCAACAGTCAACAGTCAACAGTCAACCGAAAAACAAAACAAAACAAAATTGGAAAACGAGAAACAAGAATCAAGAAACAATATTAAATCAACAATTGAGTTTGATGATTTTGCAAAAATAGATTTGAGAATTGGAACTATTATTCAAGCAGAAAAAGTAGAAAAAGCCGATAAGCTTTTAAAATTAGAAGTTGATTTAGGATTCGAAACAAGAACTATAGTTTCAGGAATTGCTATGCATTATAAACCAGAAGAAATAATAGGAAAACAAGTTACCGTAGTTTGTAATTTGGCACCAAGAAAAATGAGAGGCATAGAAAGCAATGGTATGATTTTGATGGCTGAAGACAAATCTGGAAAACTTCATTTCATAAATAGCTCAGAAATGATTGATTCGGGTAGTGGTGTAAGTTAATTTTTAAAGAAATTTTAATTAAATAATGCTTTGAAGAGGCTAAAAAATATCTTCTTAGAACAAAAACCAAACAAACTCATAATAAAACACTTGCATATTTAGTAAAAACTATATTTTTGCCGTGTAACTAAAACGTTTAAAAATGTCAGACATCGCTACAAGAGTTAAAAAAATCATCGTAGATAAATTAGGAGTAGATGAAGGAGAGGTAACTACAGAAGCTTCTTTTACTAATGATCTAGGTGCAGATTCTTTGGATACAGTAGAATTAATTATGGAATTTGAAAAAGAATTTAATATTTCAATTCCTGATGAGCAAGCTGAAACCATTACTACGGTAGGTCAAGCTGTTGCTTATTTAGAAGAACACGCCAAGTAAGAATTACATTAAACCGGAATAATTTCAATCCGCCTTTCTTTCGGCATTTGCCATAAGTTTGGCGGATTATTTATTATAAAATAATTTTACAATTGTTCACTAACTTACATTAGTTAACTTTAGTTAACATTATGTATTATTATCATAGTATTATAAAAGTTGTTTTATGCAATTAAAAAGAGTAGTAGTTACAGGAATTGGAGCTTTAACACCATTAGGAAATAATTTAAATGATTATTGGAATAATTTATTAAATGGCGTTTCTGGTGCTGCTCCTATTACTTTATTTGATGCATCGAAATTTAAAACAAGATTTGCTTGTGAAGTAAAAAATTTCGATCCTACAGAATTCATAGATAAAAAAGAAGCTAGAAAATTAGACCGCTTTGCACAGTTTGCATTAGTAGTTAGCGATCAAGCCATGACTGATGCCGGTTTAAATAAAGAAAACATTAACCCCGATAGAGTAGGTGTTGTTTTTGCAAGTGGTATTGGTGGTTTAACAACCTTTCAACATGAAGTTGCAGATTTTACAAGGGGCGATGGCACACCTCGTTTCAATCCCTTCTTCATTCCAAAAATGATCTTAGATATTGCAGCTGGGCATATTAGTATGAGGCACAATTTACGTGGACCAAACTTTGCTGTGGTTAGTGCTTGTGCTAGTAGTACAAATGCAATTGGCCAAGCTTTCGATATTATTCGTTTAGGAAAATCAGATATTGTTTTAGCTGGTGGAAGTGAAGCTGTAATTAGTGAAGCCGGTGTTGCCGGATTTAATGCTATGAAAGCTATGAGTGAAAGAAATGATGACCCTACAACTGCAAGTAGACCTTACGATAAAGATAGGGATGGTTTTGTAATGGGAGAAGCTGGAGGAATGTTAGTGTTAGAAGAATTAGAACATGCAAAAGCACGTGGTGCTAAAATATATTGTGAAGTAATGGGTTGTGGTGCAACTGCAGATGCTTATCATATCACTGCTCCTCATCCAGATGGAATGGGTGCAAGAAATGTAATGTTAGCAGCACTAAAAGAAGCTAATATGCAACCAGAAGAAATTCACTATATTAATACTCATGGAACCAGTACTCCAATTGGTGATGGTGCAGAGGTAAAAGCTATAACTCAAGTTTTTGGTGAACATGCTTATAATTTAAATATCAGTGCAACAAAAAGCATGACTGGGCACTGTCTTGGTGCTGCAGGAGTTATTGAAGCCATCGCTTGTATTATGGCTGTTGTAAATGATATTGTTCCACCAACGATTAATCATTTTACTGATGATCCTGAATTAGACCCTAAACTTAATTTTACTTTTAACAAAGCACAAAAAAGAACAGTAAATGCTGCTTTAAGTAATACATTTGGTTTTGGTGGTCATAATGCATGTGTTATTGTAAAAAAATATAATTCATAGAAATCATTTTGCACTTTGCAAATACTCAGCAACTTTCTAAAACCCTCTGTAAAAGCTACATTTAAAAAGCAGATAGAGAATGTTATTGCCATGAAGATTGGCAAGGCTGATTTATACGAAATTGCATTGAGTCATAGAAGTGTTAAAGACAGCAACAGTGCTAATAATGAGCGTTTAGAATTTTTAGGAGATGCAGTTTTGAGCAGCATTGTAGCCGATTATTTGTTTAAACGTTACCCAATAAAAGGAGAAGGTTTTTTAACAGAAATGAGAAGCAAGATGGTGAATCGTCAGCAACTGAATGATATTGCCATTAAAATGGGTATTAAACATTTGATGCTGTATAATAAGTCTGATGTTACTTTAAAAAACTCTCAAATTTTTGGTAATACTCTCGAAGCTATTATTGGTGCCATTTATTTAGATAAAGGTTATAGAAAAACACAAGACTGGATAATTAAGCAAATTATTATGCCACATATGTATGTGGAATCTTTAGAAGCCATTGATATTAATTTAAAAAATAAACTTATTGGCTGGGCAAACAAACAAAACAAACAATTAGTTTTTGATGTGGCTGATGAAAGAAAAGAAGGTGCCAGAAAACTATTTACTATACATGTTTTAATAGACACAGAAATTATTGCAACAGGAATTGCTTTCAGCAAAAAAGATGCGAGTTTAATAGCTACTCAAAATGCTATTGCCAAATTGGGATTGTAAATTGCTACTATCCTCTCTCATAATAAGGCACTTCATCATTACAAACATCCTCTTCTTGCAGCCAATATTTTTGGGTAACAAATTTGCCGTCCTTGGTTTTTAACAATCTTCCAAAAATAGCATTGGTAGCATTGAATGCTAAATGTGTAACGCCAAGTGTATATTTTTCCTCTTCCTCAATAATTTCAACAGGCTCTCCCTCTTTTGCAACAACAGGTTTTGCTATAACTGGAACAACAATAACTAAATAACCATTATATTCTAATAACGATTTCAAAAACTTCATTCTTTCTTTAGAAACATTGCTTTCAACAATGGCACATTTTATTCCATCCAACTCTTCAAACAAATGATTTTTATTAATTGCCATGTTTAAAATTTAACACATAAATAAATCGTAGATATACTGATAAATATTGCTATACAATCCTGTTACTAAAATACCCAAAATACAAATGATGAATGAAATTTTAGGATATATAGAAATTGTTATTTTTTCAATTGGGTTTTCATTTTCATCCATGAACATAGCTTTTACTACTTTTAAATAATAGTACAATGCAATCACCATATTTATTGCAGCAATGGTGATTAAAATATAATTTCCTTTTCCAGCACCCGCAATCAATAGAAAGAATTTACCAAAAAATCCGGCAGTTGGTGGAATGCCTGCTAAAGAAAATAATGCAATAGTTAATATCCAAGTTAATGCTGGATTGGTTTTATATAACCCTTTATAATCATCACCATTTTCTTTGCCTGTTAATGCACTAATTAAACTAATTACGCCAAATGCTGCAAGGTTTGAAAATATATAAATTAAAATAAAATATACAATTGAGGTTGAACCTTCAATAGTATAACTACTAATGCCAATTAAAATAAACCCTACTTGTGCAATGGAGGAAAATGCTAAGAAGCGTTTCATGTTTTGCTGACGAATAGCAAATAAGTTTCCTATCAACATGGTCATGATAGAGATAATAAATATCATATTATACCATAACACATCGAAAGATTTGAAAACTGAAAATAACACTGAAACAAAAACAAAAACAATTGCACCTTTTGATATTACAGATAGATATGATGTAACTGCAACTGGCGAACCTTGATACACATCAGCAGTCCATAAATGAAAAGGAACTGCAGAAATTTTAAATCCAAATCCAGCAAAAATTAAAATGAATGAAAATATTTGAAGTGGACTTCCATTTAATAAAGAAGAAAGTTCTACAAAATTTAAAGTGCCTGTTGTACCATAAATAAATGAAACGCCTAACAACAATAAACCTGATGAAAATGCTGAAGAGAAAATTAATTTCATAGCTGCTTCAGAGGAGCTTCTTTTGTTTAAATCAAAATTGGCTAATGCTGCCATTGGAATGGTTGAAAGCTCTAATGCTAAATAAAACATTAAAAGGTTGCCACTAGATATCATATAAAACATGCCCAACAAAGAGGACAACATCAACATATAAAATTCTTCAATGTGTTCATGTTCTTTTAACCAATGATATGATTGTAAAGAAATCAGCCACACACCAACATTCAATACATTTTTTTCGAAACTTAATAAAGAATTGGTTTGAAACATATCTGCAAAAAGCCATCCATCTTGATTAAAGAAAAACCCAATTACAATATTTGCAAAAAGCAATAAGTTCATCCATTGCAGAACAGAATCTTTTTTAATGTTAGATGAAAATACTTTGATGAAGAGTAATACAAAAAGTATTAAAAGCAGCACTAGCTCATGTTTCATCAATATAAAAAAATCAGTCATATTCATCATTATAATTTCACTTAACGATTTAATACAATTCTTTCAAAAATTATTTTAGCACCAGGAGTCACCAACTCATTTAGCCAAAAAGGAGCTAACCCTATTGCTAAAATTCCAAAAGTTAATAATCCTGCAGCTAACTTTTCGTTCCAACTTGCATCAGAAAGTTGAAAATGTTGTTCGTTTTCAATTGGACCCATAATTACTTTTCCAACAGCTCGTAGAATATATACAGCAGTTACAACAATAGAAGCACAAGCAATGATGGTTGCAATTCTGTACGAAGTATCTATATTTTCCCATGAGCCCATAAAGATGGTCATCTCTGCAACAAATCCACTTAAGCCTGGTAAACCTAAAGAAGCTAGTCCTGCAAGCACAAACACTGCAGATATAAAAGGCATCACTTTTAAAAGTCCACCAAGTTCTTTTACAGCTCTGGTATGAGTTCTTTGATAAATCATTCCAATTACTGCAAAAAATAAGGCTGTCATTAATCCATGAGAAACCATTTGCATTACTGCTCCTGCAATAGCCACTTTAGTTAACATGCCAATACCGAATAAAACAAAACCACAATGGCTAATGGAAGAATAAGCATTAATGTATTTTAAATCTGTTTGCATCATGGTTGCAAATGCTCCATAAATGATGGCAATGGTTGATAGTAAAATGATGATCCAAGAATAATGTTGTGCAGCATCTGGCATTAATAAAGTGGCTACTCTTAAACATCCATATCCACCCAGTTTCATAGAGATACCTGCTAAAAACATTGATGCTGCTGTTGGTGCAGATGAATGACCATCGGGCACCCAAGTATGAAATGGAAACAATGCAGTAAAAATTCCAAATCCTACAAATAGAAACGGAAAGAAAACTAATTGTGTGTTTAAATTAATGTTTTGTGTTGCGATGTATAATAAATCGAAGCTTGTAGCACCATTTTGTAATGGCGTATTGTAATACAATCCCATTAAACCAACAAAAACTAAAGCAGAGCTCAACATGAGCATTAGTACTAGTTTCATGGCACTAGCTTCTTTTTTACCACTACCCCAAATGCCTATTAAAAGAAATTTTGGAATCACAGCAACTTCAAGAAAAAAGAAAAGTGTAAATAAATCTAGGGCAATAAAGAATCCATAAGCACCAACACTTAACAATATAAGCAAAGCAAAAAATTCTTTACTCATTTTTTCTATGTTCCAAGAAACCAAAACACCAGCTACCACTACAAATGCTGTAAGTAAAATCATGGATACAGAAATGCCATCTACCCCAACATGATAATTAATATTAAAGCTTTTAAACCAAACATGACTGCTTTCAAACAACATGACTGCTTCGTTACCTGCTGATCTTTCTTGACAGAATTCATTTAATAAAATAAAAGAAAGTAATAATTGAGCTATGGCACCTATTAAAGATATTACTCTAACCTGCTTTAACTCTTTCGTAAAAGTCAATGCTAATAAAGTAAGCAACGGTAATATGATGAATAAGTGCAAACTCATGGTATAATAATTTTTAATTACCAGATATACAAAAACACAATAGCCAAACTAATAATGCCTACAAAAAAATAAATGGTATAATCCTGCACTTTGCCAGATTGTACACCTTTTATTTTTTCTGATAACAAGCCTGTAACCCTTGCAGAACCAATAACTCCTGCATCAATCACGTTTTTATCAACCCAAGCAGAGGGTCTACCAATTAAATTAAATAAAATTTTTTTGGTGATGAAAAGATAAAGTTCATCTATATAAAATTTCTTTTTTGCAACTTTAAAAAAAGCTCCGAATTTTTTTGAATGCTTTTCGGGACATTCATTTTCAAATCTGAAATACCATGTGGCTATGATAATGCCAGCTACAGCAAAAAGGATTGGAGTTATTGAAAATAATATATGAAAAGATGTATCAAATATTTCTCCATTGGCGGTTACAAAATTTGAAAAAGGAATGAAGCCAACCAAAACAGAACAAACGCCTAAAATAATTAATGGCAATTTCATATTCCAAGCTCCTTCTCCATGATGATTTTCTATCTGTGTTTCTTTATTCCAAAAAATAGAGAAGTACAATCTAAACATATAAAATGCAGTAATGCCAGAAGTAATTAATGCAACTGTGTAAACTAATTTATTTGATTGATAAGCTGCTAAAAGAATTTCTTCTTTAGAGAAAAATCCAGCAAAAGGTGGAATGCCAGAAATAGCTAAACAAGCTATTAAAAATGTAAAGTGTGTTATGGGCATATATTTTTTCAAACCGCCCATATCTTTCATTTCATTGCTATGAATAAAATGAATTACAGCACCTGCACCAAGAAATAATAATGATTTAAAAAAAGCATGAGTAAACAAATGAAACATAGATGCAGTATAACCTAGACTCATTTCTTCACTTTCACCTGAAATACCTAAGGCAAACATCATGTATCCTATTTGCGACATAGTAGAATATGCCAATACTCTTTTAATATCTGTTTGAGTACAAGCAATAATAGCTGCAAATAATGCAGACAATAATCCAACATAAGTAACAATATTTAATGCAATGACATCTAACTGAAATAAAGGAAATAATCTGGCCACTAAATACACACCAGCAACAACCATTGTTGCAGCATGAATTAAAGCTGAAACAGGTGTTGGACCTTCCATGGCATCGGGCAACCAAACATGCAATGGAAACATAGCCGATTTTCCTGCACCTCCTATGAACACTAATGTTAAAGCCCAAGTTAATAATGAAACACCCATAAATCCAGCAGAAGTTATGCTTAAATATTCTGGTGATTGAATATTAGTGAGTCGAGCAATCAATACATCAAATTCTAAAGTATTGCCTTGAAATGCAAAAATTAAAATACCAATTAAAAATCCTAAGTCGGCAAATCGTGTTACAATAAAAGCTTTTTTTGAAGCAGCAACTGCAGATGGTTTTTGAAAATAATATCCAATTAATAAATAAGAAGAAACACCCACCAATTCCCAAAACATATAAATCTGAAAGATATTAGTTGAGATGACTAAACCCAACATGGAGAAAGTGAATAGTTGCAAGAAGGCATAATAAGTTGCAAATCTTTCTTCGCCTTTCATATAACCTAAGCTGAATAAGTGCACAATGAATGAAACAAAAGTTACAACCACTAACATCATTACTGAAATAGGATCTAAAACAAATCCAATGTTGATGGCAATATTCTCTGTAAAAACCAACCATGAATAATCAAAAACTTTTATAGTATCATATCGTCCATCTGTTAGGCCAATTACAAAAAAATATTGATAAGCAGCATAAAGAGATAGTGCAGTTGAGATCAATAAAAATAACGTTGCAATATTTCCTGCTGAAGTATTAAAATGCTTTTTCCCAAATAATCCTAATACTATAAAACCCAGCAAGGGCAATAATGGAATGAGTAATATGTAAGATGAAAATGGCATACTTAATAATATTTAATATTTCATTTCGCTTGCATCTTCAACATCTATTGATTGATGACTTCTGTATAAATTAATGATAATTGCAATTGCAACAGCAGCTTCTGCAGCAGCAATAGCTATGATAAAAATGCTGAAGAAAATGCCATCCATTTTTTCTGGAAACAAATACTTATTAAACGCCACAAAATTGATGTTGACACTATTCAACATGAGTTCTACTGACATTAGTATAGTGATTAAATTTCTTCTGGTAAGCAAACCATAAACACCAATAAAAAAAAGTGCTGTACTTACAAAAAGAATATGTGTTATAGATATTTCGTTCAACATAAAATCATTTCAATTTTTCTTGTTTGGTATTTTTGCTTTTCATGGCTATAACAATACTTCCTATCATAGCAGCTAATAATAAAATACTCACCACTTCAAAAGGTAAAGCATAACCAACTGAATTGGTATCTAGCATTGCATTGCCAATTCTCTTAACACTAGTATCAAAAATATCTTTGGAATGATAAAAGCTAGTTCTATTAATTAAATTACAAACAAAAGCAATAGCAAAAACTACGGATAGTATAGAAAATATTTGTCTTTTTAAAATTGGTTTTGGCAATTCACTACCTGATTGATCTGTAAGAAAAATTGAAAAAATAATCAATACCACAATACCTCCAACATACACTACAATTTGAACAGCTGCTAAAAAATTGACATCCATCCAAAAGAATAAAGCTGCAATACCAATTAAAGAAAATAATAAGCCTATGGCTGCACGAAATATTTTACGAGCAGTAACAGCAACAACTCCTGCTGTAAGAATCAAAGCAGATATACAATAAAATATAATTACTGATGCACTCATTATTCTATGCCCTCCCTAATTTTTGAATTGGGTTGATTTAATATTTTGGTTAAATCTCTTCTATTATAAACACTATGTTCAAAAGCATTACTCATTTTAATGGCGTCGGTTGGACAAGCTTCAATACACAAATTACACATGGTGCATAATTCTAAATGATAAATAAATGCATCAATAGCTTTTTTCTTTTTTCCTTCAGGTGTAATATCGTGTTTGGTAATAATTTTTATAGTTCCATTCGGACAAGCCAATTCACAAGCAGTACAACCTGTACAAGCGTGTTCATTATTTTCGTCGTGTGGCATTATAACTTCTCCACGAAATCTTTCAGCTAATTGTAAAGTGTTTCTATTATCAGGATATTGTTCTGTAATAATTTCTTTGTGATGTGTAAAGTAATAACCAGTCATCTTCATTCCTTTTAACAAGGATTTGATAGCTTGAACAATTTCTGATATATAGTTTTTAATAAACATATTTCTTACAATTAAAAATGCCAGCCCAATATTGCCATTAATGTTACTACTAATAAATTTACCATACTAATGGGCAATAAATATTTCCATTCTAAATTTAATAATTGATCTATTCTTAAACGAGGGAAAGTCCACCTAAACCACATCAATCCAAAAATTAAAACAATTGTCTTTCCAAAAAACCAAATAGATGATGGAATATAATCCATGATGTGATTAAAAGCCGCCCAAGTTCCAATATGAAAAGGCATCCATCCACCTAAAAATAATGTAACAGCTAAAGCACATCCAATAAATATATTAATGTACTCTGCTAAAAAGAATAATGCGAATTTCATTCCTGAATATTCTGTATGAAACCCTGCAGTTAATTCAGATTCTGCTTCTGCCATATCGAATGGAGCCCTATTGGTTTCTGCAGTTATAGCAATTATGAAAATTACAAATGAAATAATGATAGGAATATGGCCTTTAAAAATCCACCAACCATTTTGCTGTGAATTGATAATATCTTGTACACTTAAACTACCTGTTAATATTACAATAGAGATAATAGATAAGCCTGCAGATAATTCATAACTTACAATTTGTGCTCCACTACGCATTGCACCCAATAAAGAATATTTATTACCACTCGACCAACCTGCCATTAATATTCCTATTACAGCAATAGATGAAACAGAAGTAATATAAAGCACTCCAATATTAATATCCCAAATTTGAATGCCTTTAGCAAATGCAATGGGTGCAAGAACAAGCATAGCCGCAATCATTACAATAAAAGGAGCTAGGTTAAATAAAAACTTATCGGCTCCATCGGGTGTTAAACTTTCTTTGAACACTAGTTTTACAGTATCAGCAACCGTTTGAAACATCCCTTTTGGTCCAACACGATTGGGTCCTAATCTTATTTGCATATAAGCAGCAACTTTGCGTTCCATTAACACCAAAGCCAAGCCCAACAATGCAAATAAAGTAATAGCAAATAATACAACAGCTGTTAATTGAATCCATAAAACAGTAGTTGCACTAAAGTGTTCACTTAGCCATTGATTAAATTGTTGTACTATATTTTCTAGACTCAACATAATTTTTTTGTTATCTATCAATATCTGGAATTACTAAATCTAATGTGCCCATCATAGCAATTAAATCTCCAATTTTAGCACCACGAGCCATATGATCTAATGCTGAAAGATTTGAAAATCCTGGTGAACGAAATTTAATTCTATATGGTGTCATTCCTCCTTCACTCACAATATACACTCCAAATTCACCACGAGCAGTTTCAGCTCTGGTATAAAATTCTCCTTTTGGTAATTTCAATACAGCTTTTGTTTTGGCTTGAAATTCTCCTTCAGGAATATTATGAATTAATTGCTCAATGATTTTAATAGATTGATCCATTTCTTTCATACGAACTGTATACCTTGCTAAAGAATCTCCAGCGGTTTCAAGAATTTCATCAAATTCTAATTGATCATATATTTCGTATGGAAATATTTTTCTTACATCACAACTTAAGCCAGTAGCTCTTGCAACTGGTCCACTACAACCAAAAGAAATAGCATCTTCTTTACTTATTATTCCTACTCCTTTCATTCTATTAATGAAAATAGTATTGCCAGTAACCAACTCATGATACTCATGAATTTTCGATTTGTATTGTGCGATAAAATCAATGACTCTTTTTTGAAAGTTAGGATGAATATCTACCATAACACCACCAGGCACCATATAGTTCATGGTTAATCTGGCACCACAGGTTTCTTCCATTATATCTGTAATGGTTTCTCTTTCTCTGAACGAGTGAAAGAATGGTGTAAAAGCTCCTATATCCATTGCCATTGCTCCCCACCATAATAAATGAGATGCTAATCGAGTCAACTCATCCATGATGATTCGTATGTACTGAGCTCTTGGTGGAATTTCAACTTGCAACCCTTTTTCTACACACATAGCACATGCATGATTGTTGATGTGTGCAGATAAATAATCCATTCTACTCGTGCTATAAATAAATTGACGATAATTTAAACTCTCACACATTTTTTCTATAGAACGATGTATATAACCCAAATGTGGTTCAACCTTTACAATGGTTTCTCCATTTAGGGTAACACGCAAATGCAACACACCATGAGTTGCAGGATGCTGTGGACCCATGTTAATGATTAAATCGCCTTGTTCTGTTTTTCCTATCTCTTGAATCATATTAAAGTTTAATCATGTTAATAGGATCTTCAAAATCTTTACGCATGGGATTTTTCCCTTCCCAACCATCAGGTAAAATCAATAACCTTAAATCTGGATGGTTTAAAAAATTAACTCCAAACATTTCATATACTTCTCGTTCATGAAATTCTGCTGTTCTATATAAATTTGATAGGGTTTCAATTTGTGGATTTGCTATGTCTAATTTTGATTTGATGACAACACTGTGATGAAATGTAGTTGATGAAAGATGATACACCATTGTGAGATGTGATTTAAAATCGACACATGTTAAACAAAACAAATAATCGAATTTTAAATTGATATTATTTTTTAATTCATGAATAACAGAGAGTAGTTCTAATGGTTCAATAAAACCATTCAACCATTCACCACCTTCTTCTATTTGCATAGTAGGAAATAATGTGGTCAATTCTATTTTCAATTCATCATTTGTCATATCATCAATTATTCTTCATTTTTTTCTCTAAGCTGAGCATGTGTTAAACCTGCTTTTATTTTTTCTTGTAATGTTATTAATGCATTTAACAGAGCTTCTGGACGTGGTGGACAACCAGCAATGTAAACATCAACAGGAATTACATGATCTGCACCTTTAACCACAGAATAAGTATTATAAAAAAATGGACCTCCGCTAATAGCACAAGCACCCATTGCAATTGCATATTTTGGGTCGGGCATTTGATCGTATAATCTTTTTAAAACAGGAGCCATTTTATTCACAATAGTTCCAGCAATAATAATTACATCTGCTTGTCTTGCACTAGCTCGTGCTACTTCAAAACCAAAGCGTGAAAAATCGTATTTAGCAGAAGCAACACTCATCATTTCAATTCCACAACAACTGGTTGCAAAAGTTAATGGCCATAAAGAATTGGAGCGAGCCCAATTCATAATGTCATCTAATGTTGTTACAACAACATTGGCTCCATCAATGGCGTGTACTTCTCCAGGAAAAACTTCTTGTTGTGGTGTTACTGATTTTACATCCATTTCAATGCTCCTTTTTTATGTGCATATAAAAATCCCATGAATAAGATAAATAAGAAAATTACAATTTCAACAAAAGCAAACCAGCCAATCTCTTTTACTACTACAGCCCATGGAAAAAGAAAGATCAACTCTACATCAAACACCAAAAAAATGAGTGCAAATAAATAATAGCCTACATGGTATTGTGGCCAATTAGTTCCTGTGGTTGGAATGCCACACTCATAAGGCTCTCCCTTTTGTTTATTCTTTGAGCCTTTGGTTAGAATTTTAGAAACTAAAATTCCACCTGCAGAAAAAATAATGGCAGCAAAAATTAATGCTAATAATGTTAGTGGTCCCATAAGTGTTTTATCTTTTCAAATTTAAGAAATAGAAGCACTTAATTAATTTAAAAACTGTTTTTATTTTATGATATTCATCATTTATTAAAATCTTATTTAGCCATATAATTCGTAATGAATATCTTTTTTAACATAGCCTAAATCCATTAACCTTTTCTGTGCTTCATCTATCATATTCTTCCAACCACATAAATAAAAATAAGCCTCTGGTAAATGGCTATTCGATTTTTTTGAATTTAAAATCTCTAAATAAGCATCATGTACATACCCTTTCTTTCCCCAATCAGGAATTTCATTTTCTCTAGAAAAGCAAGGTAGATAATGGAAATTTGGAAGTTGACTTTGTAATTCAATAAACTCGTCTTTATACAATGCATAATCAAAAGTTCTACAACCAAAAATTAAATAAATATTTTTAAAAGAAATTTGATGTTGCTGTATGTGATGAATCATACTTCTAAAAGGTGCAACTCCGGTACCTGTGCAGATTAAATATAAATCTTTATCAAGGGTTGAAGGCAATACAAATTTTCCAAGAGGGCCACGAAAAGTAATTTCATCACCCACTTTGGTTTCATTAAATAGAAAATTAGAACCAGCACCACCTTCAAGATACACAATCACTAGTTCGATGATGTTGGTTTTATTAGGTGATGATGAAATGGAATAACTACGCCAACGTCTGTTTTTTTGAGTATGAATGGGTAAATCTAAAGTGATGAACTGACCAGGTTCAAAATCAAAACTAATTGTTTCAGTAGTTTCAATAAAAAAACTTCTTGTAGTTGGTGCTACCTGTTTAATCTCAATAATTTTACCTTTTTGCCAAGCCAGCATGAACAATTAATTATGGCATGAATATACAATCATTTTTTATTCTACAATTTTCTTATCGGTTCAATTATTTTTTCTGGATTAAAATGTAATTCATTGTTGAGTTGAAATGAAAAATCTTTTGCTTTTTTAATAGCTTCATTCAAATTAAAATTGTTTTGATTAAAGCTTATACATTTTTTATTTTGGCTTAAATATTTAGCTAAATACTCTTGCTCTGTTTGTCCTGGTGTAGGAATTAGAATAGATTTTTTTTGAAGACTCATAAGTTCCATTACTGTAGTATAGCCACTTCTTGAAACAATATATTCGCTTTGATTAATGATGCTTTCAAGTGCTTGTTGAGAAAGATGATTATGCACTTGTATGTTTTCTAAAACTAGATTTTCATGTACATGAGGCAACCCTCTTACTATAACAATTTTAAAGTTTTCTAATGCTGTAGTTTGTGCAATTATTATTTGCTCTAATAAAGTTCTTTGTGGTTCTGGACCAGAAAGTAAAATACAAACATCATAAAATTTGGTAGGTTGATGTAATTTAAATCTGCTTAAAACTCCAATATAATGTAATGGGGTTTTGGGTAAAATTTTTGGATGAGACAGGTTTCCTGCAATATTATTTTCTCCTTCAATATCAGGAATCCAACATTGTTTGTATTGATGTATAAAGCTGTAATTTATTTTTTGAATTAGTTTTTCTAACCAAGCTAATGGTGCTTTAATTTGAAGTTGATGGGTGATGAAAATTGATGGAATTTTCTTTGTAAAAAGTCCAAAACGATTATCACTAATTACTAAGTCTATTTGCTCTTTAGCAATCAATAGTTTCAGCCATTGATGTTCAGAATAAATTCTCCATAAAATTTTTGGTGCTTGAAGTAAAATTTTCAGTCCAAAAAACCATTTGTTTTTGCTATAAGTTATTTCATATCCTTTTAAAAATATGTAACTAATGTTTTCTAATTCTTGTTCTAAAACCTTTTGTTGATTTTTATTTACAGCTACAATTATTGTAAAGCCTTGTTGCTGCAAGGTTTTGATGATGGGAATGCATCTAGTAGCATGACCTAAACCCCAATCGAGTGGAGCAACTAATATGTTTTTACTGTTTGAAATAATTATTAAATAAGTATTAACAAATTTATATTAGAAAATGTTTATAGTTTAGTAGCCTCATGTTAAAGAAAAATCTCTTCAAGGTTCTAGCTCTTTTGCTTTTTGTAAGCTTGGTAATGAGTTCTTGTGGTAAAGGTAGTTACAGCAAACAATGCATGTGCCCTGTAAGAAAAGCCACATAACAACTCACCCACCAAAATAATACAAATGCAAACCCTAAAAAATAATATTTATTTTAAAGTAGGCACCATCATCATCATTGCGTTGCTTTTATTAATTCCAACTTCAATGATTGAGTCTTTAATTTTTGAAAGAGAAACCACTCAAAGAGAAGCCATCAGTGAAGTAAGTTCTAAATGGGGAGAAGAGCAAACCATTTCTGGACCTTTCATTTCAATTCCTTACACCAAGTATATAAAAGAATTTTCGAAAAAAGATTCTGCAGAAAAACTGGTTGCAGTTAAAGACTTTATTCATATTTTACCTAATGAATTAAGCATTAATGGAAACATCAATCCAGAAGCACGTAACAGAGGTATTTATGAAATTGTGGTGTATAATTCTAAAGTAAAAATTGCAGGAAAGTTTACAAAATTTAATTTATCAGAATTCGATATTCCTAAAGAAAATATTCATTTTGATAAAGCTTTTTTAACTGTAGGCATAAGTGACTTACGAGGGATTGAAGAGCAAATTAACTTGACTTGGAATGAAAAAACCTTTTCCTTTAACCCAGGTGTTACCACAACAGATATTGTAAAAAGTGGTATTAATGCTCCGGTTGTGATTAGCTCTACTGATAGCAATATGTATAGCTTTTCATTAGATGTTAATTTAAAAGGTAGTCAACTTTTATACTTTACCCCTGTTGGAAAAGTAACAGATATTAATATGAACTCTAGTTGGAAAAATCCAAGTTTTAATGGTGCTTTTTTGCCAGATACAAGAACTGTTTCAGATAGTGGATTTAAAGCCAATTGGAATGTGTTACACTTAAACAGAAACTACCCTCAAGCCTGGATTGGTAGCAGTTATTCAATTCAAGAATCTTCGTTTGGAATTAATTTATTATTGCCTGTAGATAATTATCAAAAATCGTATCGTTCTATCCGATATGCAATTTTATTTATTGCATTTACTTTTCTTGTGTTTTTCTTTATAGAAATATTGAATAAGGTTTTTATTCATCCTATACAATACATTTTAGTTGGTATTGCTTTAATAGTTTTCTATTCTTTATTACTCTCTATTTCAGAGCACTTGAAATTTAACGTTGCATTTATTCTCTCGGCAATTGCAACATTGTTATTGATTGCAGGTTATGTTAAAGCAATTTTGAAATCGACTAAACTAACCATGCTTTTAAGTGGAATATTGCTTGTTTTATATACTTTCATTTTCATTATTATTCAACTACAAGATTTTGCTTTACTCATAGGTAGTATTGGCATCTTCTTAATTCTAGGTTTAGTAATGTATTATTCCAGAAAAATAGATTGGTATAATTTAAACTTAGACAATAAAAAAGATAATCACTTTGATAGTGATAGGCCTGAAGTAAAAAGCAAATGGGAATAAAACAACTTTAATTTAATTTTTCTAATGCAGCTTCTAGGAGCTGCATTACTTTTTCTATGTCGTTTAATTGAACTACTCCAACACTTAATCTATACCAAGCACTATCAGCATTTGCTCCAAAAGCAGAGAAGGGAACTATGGCTAATTTTGCTTCGTTTAATAAATACTCTGTTACATCTAACTGTTTTTCTAAAAGTTTTCCTGAACTGGTAGTTTTACCAACTAAATCTATTTTAATCGTCAAATAAATTGCAGCTTGTGGCGATATAGCATCAACATTATAGCCTTGTTCTTTCAATGCAATAATGCAATTATAAATTTTGTTTAATCGCATTTCAAGGGCTGCCTTAAACCCTATAAAATAATTATCAATATCTGCATCGTTGTATAAATATTGAGCTGTTGCTTTTTGCTCTGCCATAGGTGCCCAAGCTCCTATATGGCTTAATAAAGCCCTCATTTTGTTAATGATTTCAGTAGGTGCCATTGCCCAGCCTACACGAACTCCTGTAGCAGAAAAACATTTTGAAATACCGCTAATAAAAATGGTATAATCTCTCATTTCTGGACGAAGTGAAACAGGATTATAATGCTCTGTTGAACCATAAGTAAGGGTCCAATACATTTGATCGAACATAACATATAGCTTCTTCTCATCATCTCCTCTTCTTTTGTTTTCTGCAATAACTAAATCGCAAATAGCAGTTAAACCTTCTTTACTAAAAACTGTACCTGTTGGGTTTTGCGGTGTACACAAACAAAGCAAAGTTGCACCTTCAATATGCGGAGCAATATCAATTGCGGTTGGCATAAAATTGTTTTCGGGAAAACAATTAATTACACAATGTTGGGCATTAGTTAAATGCGTATAATGATTATTATTCCAACTTGGTGCTGCATAAATTACTTTATCGTTATCATCTACTATTGTTTTAAATACAGTATAAATTAGAGGTCTGCCACCTGAAGCAATTTGTATTTCATCGACACTATACTCCAAATTCAATCGTTTTCTCAAAAAGTAGCTTACTGCTTCGCGTAATTCATAGATGCCGTTTCCTGCAGGATAGTTGGTATGATGATCTTTATAAGCCTGAATGATTAATCGTTCTAATTCTGAAGGTATTGGAAATATTTTAGGATTAAAATCTCCAATAGTGTAATTATAAATATGTTCTCCCTTTTTTACCCTTTCGCTAATAGCATTTCCCAATCGAACTATTTCGCTGCCAACTAAAGATTCTGCTAAAGCACTAAGTTTTCTCATACATTTAATTTAAGTTGAAAGTTGATTTTAGATGATTAGCTAACTCATCTCCTTTAATATTTTTTGCAATAATTTTTCCTGTAGCATCAACTAAAAAATTTGATGGTGTTTCAGTTATCTGATATCTTTTGGGCAAAAAGCCATTCCATGCATTAAAGTCACAGATTTGAGTCCATGTTAACTTATCTTGCTCAATAGCTTTCTTCCAATTATCTTCATTATCATCTACACTAATAGAAATAATATCAAAACCTTTAGAATGATATTGTTTATACAAACTTACCAAGTTTGGGTTTTCTTTTCTGCAAGGAACACATCTACTTGACCAAAACTCTAATAACATCAATTTGCTTTTTTTATATCTCTCAGCAAATTCAATATTTGCACCATTGATATCAATGGCTGTAAAGTTTTTAATAATGCCACCAAGTTCAATATCTCCATTTTCGTGTATGATGTTTTCTATAGACTTGCCATAAAAGGATTGTTGAAGATTTTTATTGATAATGGCATATACTTTTTCTAAAAATTGAAAATCATTTGAGAGCTTATATTTCCACAAAGCATAAGCTGTAACAGCAATTGATTGAGGGGCTAATTTTAAATAATCAAGTATTGCTTGTTTTTTTTGTTGCTGAAATTCCTCAGATTGCTTAAGCAGATGTTCCATTGTTTCTTGATCATTAATTTGATCTGATTGAATGGATTGAAAAACTATTTTTTCTTGCTCTTCTATAGGATCAATGTGCTTTCTTTTGAAAGCAAAAAACTCTTGGTTGATTTTTGAACCAGTTACTGTATAGTTTTTTGTAGATAAACTATCAATATTTAAACTAATGCTACTTTTAGGCTCAATAAAAAAAGCATATTCATTTCTAACTTCGGTTTTAGGGTGTATAATGTATAAAAATACTAACTGTGCTAGCTCAATTTTTTCTTTAAAATTTAATTTCCCGTCAACAATATCAAAATCCATTCTTGGCAAACTGTCATTACTAAAATCTAAATATGCTTTTGTAGTAATTTTTTCTTGTAGAATAACTTCAGCTTTATACTCATCTTTTTTTAATCCAATGATATTACAAGCAAAACATAAACAAATGATGCATATTGTGCTGAACCATTTTTGTATTGAAAAACTATTTTGCATATCGACAAGATTACAATAAAAAATATTATGCTGTTATTGAACTAAATTATTTTTTTGCGTTTTATTAAAACGATTACCTTTAGTTTATGCTTACAAACTCATTTAACCCTAGTTTACCTATTGCAATTGGTGCAGACCATGCTGGCTTTGAATATAAATCTCAAATTATTGAATGGTTAAAAAAAAGTCATTACGAGGTTATTGATTTGGGCACTCATTCTTTGGATTCAGTTGATTATCCAGACTTTGCTCATCCTGTAGCCGAAAGTGTAGAAAATAATGTTGCATCTTTTGGCATACTACTTTGTGGCAGTGCAAATGGGGTAGCAATTACAGCTAATAAACATCAAGGCATTAGAGCTGGATTATGTTGGGATAAAGAGGTTGCCAAGCTGGTTCGTTTACATAATGATGCCAATATTATTTGCATTCCCTCTCGTTTTGTAAGTTTAGAGTTAGCAATTGATATGATTAATGTATTTATGCAAACCAACTTCGAAGGTGGTCGTCATCAAAACAGAGTTAATAAAATTAGTTGCTAACATTTCTGTTCTTAAAATAATTCTCAACTCTTGTTTTTGCATTTTGCCGAATACTGAGATAATAAAAATTATAATCGGCAATATGATAATTTTTTGTGGTAAGAAAAATATTTCCAAAAAACTTTGGTTTTTTACACCACAATATATTTTGTTCTACTCTAGCATCTACTATTCCCTTTTTTACTTTATTAAAATTTCGTAAAATAGTGCCAGGATTTTCTTTTCTATTTGCAAATGGTTTTTCAACATCCCAGGTAATTGGATTAGTAACTATCATGCTATCTGTTTCATTCAACACATAGTCTGGTTTATAATTTTCTTTAAACGTTCTCCAACTACAGAAACACCCAACAGCATTAGGTTTGGTGCATGGCTTAATATATTTAAACCAATTCCATTCAACAGGCATTCCAACTAAATAAGCAGCTACTAGTTGTTGTTGAAGAAGCTCATTATCAAAAAATTCTTTCAATAACCTTTTGGCATGTGTTGTGCCCTGACTATGGGCTGCAATAATAATTGGCTTTCCATGATTATGGTTCTTTAAATAATATTCAAATGCATTTTTCACATCTGCATAAGCTACTTCAAAAGCTTGAATAGCATTTAAGGAGTCTTCATTTGTTTTTGGAAAGTAATTGCTATAATGAGCTTGTTGATATCTTGGAGCATAAACAAAACCAACGGAATTAAAAATTGATGCTTGATAGAGTATGGTGCTATTATCTGTTTTTACATTTAATTCTTCATCATCAACACTTGCATTTAAACCAAATGGTTTTGTTGATTGAGTGTAAGTTGTGGGGTGAATGAAAAAAATATCAACCAACGTGTCTTGTTGATAGCTTTTTAAAATAGATTTTGGAATCTGATCTGAAGGATCTTTTTTTAAAGGATGTGCTGCCCAATATTGTAGTATACTGTAATCGGTTTGGGCTATGCTTGCTATACAACTAGTGCTACAAAACCCTATAAAGAAAATCAATTTCAGCATTTTATTGACTATAATCAGTTTAAAGTTACATATAATTTAAACTATTGCAGCAAAATTCTATCTAGAGTGTTATTGTTTCAACTTGTACAAAAATGGACAAGGAGAGAATTGGTTTTTTAAAATAAATGCTGTTATTTAGACTACAAATCCAAAAAGAATTTCTTTAAACTAAAATGCTGACTATGAAAAAACTTATTACTCAACTATCCAAAAACACTCAGCACAAAAATTTCTTAGGAGCACTTTTTATCTATTTAATTTTTGCTATTGTAACTATAGTAAATGAATTACAACACAATCAGAGTTTTGCTGAAGGATTAATAAATGGACTGACTTGGCCAATTGGTTTTATTAAATTTTTGCTTAATTAGCCACATACCATTTTTTATCAATTGCTTCATTTATTTCAATACTACTATTTTCTATTTCAATATCTGAAGCACCAAATTGAATAATGATTTTTGATGGAAATTTAACTCCTCCAATTTCGGTGTAAGAATGGTAAATCATGTTCATTTTTTGTTTGTCCATTCTTCCTCCCATCATATCGCCCATAGGACCACCTCTAATACCCATTATTGAAGAAATTTGTTTTCCCGAAACTTCAATTTGCTTTAATAAATAATTGGCAGCGTCTATAAAAAATAAAGATGATTCACCATCCTTAGCAATTAGTTTTATTTTATAGCATTCAACTTTGTCGACTTTCGTTTTTCCGATTAACTCAGCAGTAAACCCTTTTTCTTTATAATTAATTAAGGCCGAAAACTCCTCAAGTAAATTTAATTTTTGTTTTATGGCTGAATATTTATCAGCATCCATTTTAGAGATCCCTCCTTCAATTCCTGGAAAATCTCCATAGCCCTGAACAGATGGAATAGAAACATAGCCAGCAGTATCTGTTACTAAAGTATAAGAACCTTTCATACCCATTACACCACTTATGTTTTTTCTATAGAGCTTATTATTCTCAATAATATTTGTGCTATTAACGTCTATTTGCATCCCCATCATATTCAACTTCATGGTTGAGGTATATTGTAATGTTTGTAATGCATTTAGCTTGTCAAACCCACCATTTGCAGCAATGTGGTTAGTTATAATTTCATCAACGGTTTGTGCGTTTGAAAAACTTTGCAGCAAAGCAAGTAGAATAAGGGTATATAACTTTTTCATGTTCTTAATATTGGTTCAAAAATAATAGCTTAAATGGGTGAAATATTCTAAAGCTGAGTTTTAGAACATAGTTTTTAAAATTCTTAACAGATTTTAATACAATTATTAAACTAAGGGTAATGCATTTTGTCTTTATAACCTTCAATTTATAATAATGAAAAAAATATTATTGTTTCCTTTCTTATTAATTGTTCTAATTGGATTTGTAATTTATGATGGTATTGATTCTTTATAATTTATTGCACTTGTCTTTCTTTCCAAGAATAAGAACCGAATTTGCCCAACCATCCAGCAATGATAATATAGCCAATATGTAAAGGCTGTAAAGCCATAAAACTACTTAGTCTAATCTTCCCAAAAAATGAAAAGCATTCTTTTAGAAATCTCCATTCTACTATAATTTTTAAGGCCAAAAGCCCAACTGCATAAGTCAGAAAAGAAGCATTCATACAAGCTGCTACAGCAGAAACCAGTACATTTAAATTCATTAAATACACCACTACTAATGCTGGTAAAAGTGTTTTGTCTTTATACTGGTCCGATTTACTTGCCCATCGAACTCTTTGATTGATAAAAGCCCTCCAGGTTGGCATGGGTGTGGTTAATGCCAAAGCATGTGGATGATATAAATAACCAATCTGATTAGGATAGTGAAGTTTTAATTTATTCATCAAAAGCATATCATCTCCACTAGCAATGTTATCAATATCTTTAAATCCACCTACAGACTCAAATGCATTTTTCTGATAAGCTAAATTTGCACCATTACACATACTATGTAAACCAGCTTGTACCACAGCAGCTGTAGTAGCTTGCAATGCCATAAAATCTATTTGCTGAAATAACGACAAAACAGTTGGCTGTTTAGTAAAAATTACAGGGGCTGCAACAAAAACCACATTCTTATTGCAAATAAATTCATCGTATAGTTTTAACCAGTCTTTATGCAACAAACAATCAGCATCTGTAGTGATGATCCAATCACCCTTGGCTTTACTAATAGCTATTTCTATGGCTTTCTTTTTATAGGCATTAATTTTTTTGCCTTGTAAATTTTCTTCTAGTTTTAGTAATTTAATAAATGGATATTCTTCTTGAAAAGATGAAACTATAAACGCTGTTTTATCGGCTGAATGATCATCAATTACAATTACTTCAAATAGTTCTCGAGGATATTGTTGTTGAATGATCGATTGTAAACAATGGGCAATATTATTTTCTTCATTTCTTGCAGGAATTATGATTGAAAATTTTGTAGATGGAAGATGAGATAATGTTGAGTGAAATTGCTGTACTTGTAAAAACCATTTTCTATAAAAGCTGAGTAATACAGCATAAGCAAAACCAACAAGAACTACCCATACTTTTAATGAAATCAGCAGCATAACTACAAAGAAAAGCATTAAGCTGTTTGATTTAGCATATTTGATACCTACAATTTCTTATTTTTGTATTCATGTCAGAGTTATATACCGTAGGTTTTATTTGCATCACATTACTTTTTGTAGGTTTTTTTTCGGGCCTTGAAATTGCTTTTGTTAGTGTTAATAGATTAAGTATTGAGTTAAAGAAAAAGCAAGGAAAAAAAAGTGGAATTATTTTAGGCAAATTCATGGAGCAGCCCGCTCAATTTATTGGAAGTTGTTTGGTGGGTGTAAATATTTTTTTAGTAGCATATGGTATGCTATTTAGTGATTTATTACATAAATCTATTTGGCATCCTTTTCATATTCAAAATCCAATTTTAAAACTAGTTGTAGATGCTGTTATTTCAACTTTTGTTGTATTAATATTTGGAGAGTTTTTGCCGAAGGCTATTTTTAAGGCAAAGAATGAGTCGCTATTAGTATTTTTCTCAAGTATTGCCAACTTCTTTTACAAACTATTTCAACCCCTCGCAGCTTTTTTTGTTGATGTTTCTGAATGGATTTTAAAGTATTTGTTCAACGTTAATGTAAAGAATAAAACTGAAGCATTTACCCATATTGATTTGGAGTATTTTATTAACCAAAAAAACATGGAACAAAGTGAAGATAATCCTGAACATAGCAAAGAGCTGTTGAAGAATGCCATGAGTTTACCTACCATTAAAATTAGAGAATGTTTGGTACCAAGAACAGAAATTGAAGCTGTTGATATTAAAAGCAGTATTGAAGAAATTAAGCAACGCTTTATTGAAACTACACTTAGCAAATTATTGGTGTATGAAAATAGTATTGATGAGATAAAAGGTTATATACATCAATTAGATTTATATAAAAAACCTAAAACGTTAAACGAAATTCTTTTACCCATTCCAGTAGTCCCAGAAAGTATGTGGGCTGCCGATTTAATAAATAAATTTACCAAAGAACATAAAAGTATTGCTTGGGTAGTAGACGAGTTTGGTGGCACTGCTGGTATTATTACTATGGAAGATTTATTAGAAGAAATTTTTGGTGAAATTAAAGATGAGCATGATGTTGAAGAGTTTGTTGAAAAACAAATTAGTCAAACTGAATTTATTTTTAGTGGAAGATTAGAGCTGGATTACTTAAAAGAAAATTATAACCTCAGCTTTTTAGAAACTGCAGAAGCTGAAACATTAAGTGGGTATATCATTACTAATCACGAGCAGATTCCTCAAGCAAAAGAAAGTATTATCATCAGTAATTATCAATTCGATATTTTAAATGTAAGTGATACTAGAATTGAAATGGTGAAGATGAAAATATTAAGATAATTAAACTTCTATTAAATTAGTTTTTGCTTTAATATCTACTATGGCTTCATAAAGTTTATCTAAATCTTCTTGTGAATTAAAAGCTTGGATAGAATATCGCAAAAATATTTTATCATCCAATTGCATTACGGGAATTTCTATTTTATATTTTTCAAATAAAAGTCTTTGTAATTTTTGTGGCTCTGCAGTTTTCATTGGAACACTATATAACTGAACTAAAAACTCATCTGATATTGGAGCTATAGATTTAGTGTTTAAAAGTTTACAAAACTTTGCTGAATTGGCTTGTACTAATGATCTACAGTTTTTTGAAACTTCTTTCCAATTATTTTCCTCCATAAATTCAATGGCTTTGGGAATGGTTAAAAATGCAGAATAATCTCTTGTGCCTTGTAATTGATGATAGTCTAAAAATTGAGTTTCTGATTGCAAATTTTCTTCATATCCCCAACTTACAATTAAGGGGTCGAACAAATGCTGTAACTCTTTTTTTACATATAAGAAACTACTGCCTTTTGGTGTCATCATCCATTTATGACAAGCTCCGGTGAATATATCTGCTTGCAGTGTACTTAGGTTTACATCAATTTGACCAGGTGCATGAGCTCCATCAATAAAAGTCATTAAGCCCAATGATTTTGCTTTGGCAACAATTTCTTCAGCAGGCAATCGTAGCCCGGTTGTACTTGTAATATGACTTATAAAAACCAATTTCGTTTTCGGAGTTAAGCCTTTAAAAAAATCGTCAACAAATTGTTCTTTGGTAGTTAAAGGAAATGTTATGGGCTGGCGAATATATTTTGCTCCTACTTTTTTACAATAATAATTCCATGTTTTATCGCAAGCTCCATATTCTAGATTAGTAGTAAGTACTTCATCCCCTTCTTTCAGGTCAATGCTCTTTGCAATGATGTTTACTGCATAAGAAGGGTTGGTAACATAAACCAAATCTTTACTATTACAATTAACATACTTTGCCAATGCTGCTCTAGATTCTTGTAAATATTGTAACCCATTTACAGTGATAAATTGTACAGGTTCTTGTTCTAGCTCTAGCTGAAAAGCTTGATATTGCTGAAACACAGGCTTAGCACAAGCACCAAAAGAACCAAAGTTTAAAAAGGTAATATCATCTCTCAATAAGAATTGAGATTTTAGAAAATTATTATTCATTCTATAAAGTGTTTTTTATTCTCACAGAATACGCTGAATGCACAGAAACTTCTGCGTTTTCTTCAATTTCTGCGAGATGTTTATTTTGTTTTCTTCACAAAGTTTTTATTCTCACAGAATACGCTAAAAATTCTGCGAATTCTGTTATTTCTGCGAGATGTTTATTTTGTTTTCTTCACAAAGTTTTTTATTCTCACGGAATACGCTGAATGCACAGAAACTTCTGCGTTTTCTTCAATTTCTGCGAGATGTTTATTTTGTTTTCTTCACAATGGCTTTTTATTCTCACGGAATACGAAAAACGCTGAAAATTCTGCGTTTTCTGTTATTTCTGCGAGATATTTATTTTGTTTTCTTCACAAAGTTTTTTATTCTCACGGAATACGCTGAATGCATAGAAGTTTCTGCGAGCTTCTTATTTCAGCTTATCATTCTCAAGGTGTCTCGCTGAATCTCTATTAGTTTTCTTTTCAATGTTTTTCTGCAAAGCCTCTGTCAAATTAACTCCAGTTTGATTCGCTAAACAAATTAATACCCAAAGTACATCAGCCATCTCATCACCCAAGTCTTTTTCAGCTTCATTATTTTTAAATGATTGCTCGCCATATTTTCTTACCATTAATCTAGAAAGCTCTCCCACTTCTTCTACTAAAATTCCAAGATTAGTTAGTTCGTTAAAATATCTTACACCAATGGTTTTTATCCACTCATCAACTTGTTGCTGTGCTTGGTTTAATGTTATTTCTGTTGCCATAAAAATATTTTACAGGGGAATATCTCTGCTAAGTTTATTAAAATGAAGATTTTGCAAGTTAATGCTGAAGCTGATAGTTTTAGCAAAAATATTTTCGCCTAAAATTGATTTATTATAATCTCTATAAGCTTTACTAAACAAAATTGGAGCATAAATATTCACAGCATTATTGAATAATGAAAGATGAATGCCTGCATCAAACAAAAACCTTCCTGCTGTTGGATTGTCTACCCATGCTTCTGCATAAGTTCCAATATCTGCAAATAGTTTTAGTGTTGGAAAACCTGGCATATCAATATTAAAATTTGCAGCCATTAACCAATCGTCAGACTTGCCAACTTTATTTCCCAAATAATCTGTTCTTGCTTTAAAAAATCCATCGCGTTCCATTATTTGTTGGCTTTTCCAACCTTCAAATTCTCCTCTTCCAACAAAATAATCTGAGTAAGTATAATCCTCGTAACCCTTAGGACCACTCATGTTTAAGTGATATTTATCGGTATAATATTGTTGTAAAAATGTTTTGCTTTTAGTGTAGAAAAATTTTCCTGCAAAAAATCTAGCTTCTATGCCCCCTTTGTTTTTAGGATAATTGAAAAACTGTTTTGCTGTTAAGCCTGCTCTAACAAAATCTTCTCCTTGATCAATTGTTAGATTAATATGATAAGGATACAAAACCCTGTTATTAGATTTTGTAATATATAATCGATTGATATACGATTTTGTAGAAGGCGTTGTTATTTTATTGCCACTAAACAATAAATTTTCTTGGTGTAAATAAAAGGTTTTAAAACCAATAACAGTTCTTTCGGTTGAACGTAAATCACTTTTGTAAATAGTATATTTTATAGATGGCACAAACCTTTTAATTCCAAGGTTAAACTTTGTTCCAGCATCTGAAATAAAGTTATCGTATGTAAATTGTTGATAGCTTGCTGCAATTTCTAACCAAGATTTTTTGGAGTAAATATTATAAGACGCTCTTCCAAAAAAATTAAGTTTACTACTACTTGTTCCAAAACTTGGATTGATTAAAAACTGAAATTTTGGTAATGGTAATTGATAGTTATGTATTGCAGCACCTAAACGAATACCATCGTAAAAATTATATGTTGCTGTTGGCAAGTATGAAATATGATTATACCTTACTGTTTCTTTTGAAGGAAAAAAGAAAGCAGTTTTTATTGGTCTTGAATTCTTTTCTTGTGGCTCAGAAGTGCTGTACAATTTATTGAAATGTTGATCAATATTTTTTCCAGAAACCGATTCAATTACATTTTTAAAATCTTGTGGATAAGGATGTTTAAACTTCCATGTTTCATAATAAACGTGCATCATAGAATCAAAAACATTTTTACCTAATAACGTTTCTAATTCTTTCATCCACTCTCCAGCTTTTTCATAAACAAATAAACCGTAGTACTGTTTAGGATAAGCAATAGATGCAGTATCTATTGGAATGTTTTTATGAATTTTTTTTAAGGCAATAAAAATGTTACTCAATCCACCATTTTGGGAAATAACTGCTTTATTATCATAATAAGTATTCATACCTTCATCCATCCAAGCATGATCTCTTTCATTGCTAGCTAAAATTCCATACAGCCAAATATGACCAAGCTCATGAGATATTACAGAATTTGTATTCGTTAGATCGTTTGGAGTATTGATATAGGTAATGGTAGGATATTCCATACCATCATCCTTTTCTTGTTTTCCTACAACTACAGTTGCTGTTTTGTAAGGATATTCTCCCAACCAATTACTATAGTTTTTCAGAGTTCTTTTCATGTACATGATATTGTTGGTAGAATTTTTCTCTCTTTTTTTAGGGAAGAAAGAAAATAAATCCACCTCTTTATCATTTAATTGAAGGGTATCATACTGCACTAAAAAATTCTTGCTGGCAAACCAGGCAAAATCGTGCACATTGTCTTGATGATACTGTAACGTTTTGGTGCCAATGAGTTTAGGCTTAGTAACGATTAATGGTTTTAATTTCTTAACTGGTTTTGCCGGAAAAAAAGATTTTTTCTCCACAACCACATCTTCAATTTTATAATTAGGTTGTTGGGCTAATTTTGTTTTGCCTAATTTCTTTAATAATTCTAATTCGCTAACAGTTTGCAATTCTCCTGTAGCTGCCACTAAATAATTTTCAGGAACAGTAATACTTACATCAAAACTTCCAAATTCACTATAAAATTCTCCCTGATCTAAATAAGGCATTTCGTGCCAACCTTTAGCATCATATACTGCTGGTTTTGGATACCATTGAGTAAGTTGATAATCGTTTAACACATGACCACCTCTTGAAAAATTATAGGGAAGTTTTATATGAAATGGCGTCTCTATTTTTATAGACTGCTTGGGCAGTAAAGGTTTTGGAAGAACGAGTTTAACAATGTCGATATGAGTTGGATGTGCTTCAATTCTTGCATCAACTTCATCTACTTTAAAATCTAATTTGTTGATGTAGCCACGACTACTATCTTCAGAAAAATAATAATCAGTTCTTCCATTTATAAGCAATTGTTCACTAAAAGCAGTTCTATCATTTTTATATGCATTGGGCCAAAGATGAAACCAAATAAATTTTAAAGTGTCTGGCGAATTGTTAGTGTATGTAATTTTTTCTAAACCATCAAGGCTGTGATCTTTATCGTTTAACGCTACAGCAATATTATAATTTACCTGTTGCTGCCAATAAGTTTGTTGTTGTGCTGATATTATTTGAACAGAAAATAAAAGACTCGCTAAAACAGAAATACGCTTCATTTACAATAAAAAATTATTCATCGAAAATAAGACAAACTTTCTCCGAATATTCAAGCTTCGACGGTGTTCAAGTATTTAATCCATAATTCAACTACAACATAGTGAATACAAAAAGCAATTAAGAACGAAATTCCTAAAACATCTTTTAAAGAGAATTGCGAAGTAGCCATTAACAATGCTGCTATTATTCGTATTGTTCCAATAGACAAAGAAACAAAATATACTCTGGTTACCCATTTTTTATGAGCAATAAAGTTCTTTTGTTTTGCGTATTGATAAGCCTTAATGGTGCTATACAAAATAAATAGTCCAAATATTAATGTAGAGATTGATTCTAAAATATTGCTATACCTAAAAAACAAAGCAAGTATGATAGCTGAAATCGAAACAATAAAACTTGAGAACAAAAATATTTTTCCGACACTTTTATGTAATTTTCTAAATTTATTTCGTAGAGCAGGAATAAACTGATAAGCCCCTGTAATTAAAATAATTAATCCAAAAACAATATGCAAATAAGCTAATGGTTGATTAAATTTATAGTGAAGTTCTATAGAACCCGGTTTAAAAATATTCGGATTCGTTTTTACCAAAGTCATTTGTTGCATTTTCAAAAAAGATACAGCAATCATTGCAAGTACTAAGACTGCAGAATAAATCATTAAGAAGTTTTTTATTGCTTTTTTCATTTTGAAATGATATTTCAACTTTAATTCAGTGTTTTAAATTTATAATAATAATGTTTAATTCTTTAGGAAAGAATACTTATTATTTTGTATCTTTCCGTTACTAATTGCATAAAAATTATGAAAAAAGTAAAAGATATTTTAAATAGAAAAGGTACAAGTTTAATATATGTTCCCAAAAACACCATTGTTAGAGATGCATTAAAAACAATGGCTGAAAAAAATATTGGTTCCATTCTAATAATGGAAGATGGACAATATTTAGGTTTAATGACAGAAAGAGATTATGCTAGAAAAGTAATTCTGCAAGGCAGATCTTCAAAAGAGTTGAATGTAGAAGAAATTATGTCTACAGAACATCCTCATGTTTCAAAAGAACATAGTATAGAGCAATGTATGCAACTGATGAGTGAAAATAATGTGAGATATTTGCCCGTTTTTGAAAATAACAAACTAGTAGGACTCATTTCTATTTTAGATGTAATTAAAGAAACTATTGTTGAACAGAAAGAAACCATTCAGCAATTAGAAAGTTATATTCATTCGTAATATTAGCAGTCATTGAGAAGAACAAAGCAATCTCCTTTTTATATTAGATTTCTCAGCAAGAACTTCGAAATGACGTAAAACCTTATCTTAATTACAAAGCATTTTCTCTATCCTTCAATTCTTTTATTTTATCTAAAGCACCAGCAACCACATCACACATAATAGTATATAAAGCTCCTGGTTTATGGTTGTTATAAATATGCTCTAGTGCCAAATTTTCATTAGCAATAACCTGTTGAGGAATATTTGGATTCACAGAATTAATGCCATCTTGCAATAAACCAATAATTTCTTCTGCGGTTCTTCCTCTTAAATTTTTATCGCAACGGATAATAATTTCATCAAAATTTTTGGCAGAGATGGCTCCAAGTTCTCTAATGTCTTCATCTCTTCTATCTCCTGTCCCACTGATGACGCCTACTTTATATGGATAATCTAGCTTTCCAATAAAATCGCAAAGCAATTGTAGTCCATGTGGATTGTGTGCAAAGTCGGCTAAAAAAGTAAAGTTTTTAAAGTGGAAAAAATTTAGTCTTCCTGGTGTTGTATTACTTCCTGCAATAAAAGTTTGTAATCCTGTTTTAATATCATTAATAGTAATAGATTTATACAAATAAGTTGCCATTACACTTGGCAAAGTATTAGCAATATTGTGTGTTGCTTTTCCTTCAAAAGTTAAAGGAATATCTTTTACGTGCATCACACGAATTTTCCATGTTCCTTTTAAAATACTTACATAACCATTTTCAAAAACAGTAGCTAATCCACCTTTTTTACAATGCTCTTGAATTCGTGGATTATTTTCATCCATACTAAATAAAGCAATATTGCATTTTAAATCTTTCTTCATGGCAAAAACCAAATCATCATCTGCATTTAACACTGCATAACCATGAGGGAAAACGGTTTCTGGAACAACGGCTTTAACTTTTGCCATTTGCTCAATGGTATTAATACCACCTAAGCCCATATGATCTGCAGCCACATTGGTTACAATAGCAACATCACAATGTTGAAATGCTAAACCATTTTTTAATATGCCACCACGAGCACATTCTAATACTGCAAAATCTACAGTTGGATCTTTTAAAACAAATGCACTTGAAATAGGACCAGTACAATCGCCCTTCATCATCAATTGATTTTGAATATAAACGCCATCGCTAGTCGTATACCCCACTTTTTTACCAGCTGTTTTACATATGTGTGCAGTCAATCTTGTCGTTGTGGTTTTTCCATTGGTTCCTGTTACTGCAATAATGGGAATTCTTCCATTGCCTTTATCTGGAAACAACATATCAATTACAGGTTCTGCAACATTACGTGGCAAACCCTCTGCTGGTTCAATGTGCATTCTAAAACCTGGTGCAGCATTTACTTCTAAAATAGCTCCTCCATTTTCTGTTATTGGATTTCTTAAATCTTTAGCCATGATGTCAATACCACAGATATCTAATCCTATGATTTTTGCAATACGTTCACACATGAAAATATTAGTTGGATGCACTTCATCAGTTACATCTGTACTAGTACCTCCTGTACTTAAATTAGCAGTTGGTTTTAATAATACCAATTCATCTTTTGCTGGAATGGTTTCTAAAGTATAACCAATATCATCTAACATTTTTTGAGTGTATTGATCTACCGTAATTTGAGTCAATACTTTTTCATGACCATAACCTCTTCTTGGATCTTTGTTAGTTTCATCAATTAAATATTGAATAGTATTTATTCCATCACCAATTACTGATGCTGGTGTTCGTAATGCAGCACAAATAAATTTTGAATCAATCACTAAAACTCTAAAATCGAAGCCTGTTATAAATCTTTCAACAATTACACTTCTACCATATTCTTTAGCAGCTGCAAATGCTGATAAAGCTTGCTCCCAAGTAGTGATGTTTGTGGTATTGCCTTTACCATGATTACCATCAATAGGTTTTATAACTAAGGGGTACCCATATTTATCAACTGCTTCTTGTAAACCTACTTCGGTTCTTACAACAGTACCCCTTGGAACAGGAATTTCAGCAGCTTCTAATAAATTTTTTGTTTCTTCTTTATCGCATGCAATATCAACAGCAATATTGCTTGTTGTAGAGGCAATAGTGGCTCTTATTCTTTTTTGATGCACGCCATAACCTAATTGTACTAAACTGTGCTTATTTAATCTGATGTATGGAATGCCTCTCTTTAAGGCTTCGTCAACAATACAACCTGTGCTGGGTCCTAATCTAGTATCTTCCCTTATTACTCTTAATTCTTGTATATCATTTGCCAAATCATATTCAGTTCCATCCACTAATGCTTGTGCAATTCTTACAGCTGCTTTTGCCGCATAAACACCAGCTTCTTCTTCCATATAATTAAACACAACATTATATTCTCCTTCTTTACCAGTTCCTCGTGTTCTACCAAAACCGGTTTCCATACCTGCTAAAGTTTGAATCTCGAGAGCAATATGTTCAATAACATGCCCCATCCATGTGCCTTCTTTAACTCTAAAGAAAAAACCTCCTGGCTTTGCTTCACTACATCTATGTCCATACATGCTTGGAAACATCGTTTCTAATCTTTCAGAAAAACCATTAATACTATTGGTAGGCCTTTGTTCTAAGTCTTCTAATTGCAAACGCATTTGAATGAGCTTGGTTCTACGAACGCTCCAATAGTTTGGTCCACGAAGTATTTTAATTTCTTCTATTTTCATGTATTGATATTAAAGTAAATATGATTAGAAAATGTGCTACAGTTTTATGCTCGGAAGATAAGAGAAAAAAGTATTGCTTTTGAGAAGTTTTATTACAAATTAAAAGTCGCTGCTATCTTTTAAAATAATAAAGCTATTAGCATTATTATTATAAATGCTACCTATCTTAAACAAGCTAACGTTTTTAAACGCCTGATCGCTTTGCATACCTCGAGCAAATATTTTTTGTCGAATGCTACCATTATCCTGACTAATTACAACGGGTTTATCTGTAAAAAAGCTGCCTTTGTTTTGATCCCAAATTAATTCGTTACACCATAAAGTATCTTTCTGAATATTGTACACCACAACACTATCCTTGAGCAAAACGGTGTTTTCAAATTCTAAATACCTTCCATATTTAGCAAACAAAAAACTTTCTGGTTTTAAAGAACTATCGTAAAACTGAACATTTAATGTTTTGGTAAACTCAACTTTGGCACTATCATATTGACTACGTAACATATAAGGTGCAGTAAGTTTGGCTTTAACCTTTCCGGCAGTACTCATATAACTTTCTATATACTTACCTTCTTCAACACCAATTTTTTTTATGGATAATGCATTCACCACCTGCATATCATTTTCACAAGAAAATAAAAATAAAATGAAACATAAATACAGAATTTTTTTCATGCAAAGCAAATATCAACAATTAAAGGAATGAAATAATTTGAAATGAAGATTTATGGTATAAATTTATACCTTCTAAAAATAGTTTCATCATGAAAAAAATTGTTTTTCTTTTAATTACCATTGTTTTTTCTAATTTTTCTTTTGCTCAAACCAAAGAAGACAAACCCAACACTACATTAAATATTTTAAATGCAGACCAAACAGTTACCACCAATCATACTGTTACTGTTAAAGGAACTAATATTCCTTATAAAGCCATTGCCGGCACTATACCTGTATGGAATGATTCTGGAAAAATAACAGCAGGAGTTTTTTTTACTTATTATGAAAGAAATGATATTCAAGATAGAACAAACAGACCTTTAATTATCTCTTTTAATGGTGGGCCTGGAACTCCAAGTGTTTGGATGGAGTTGGGTTACACAGGACCAAAAATGTTAAACATTAACGAAGAAGGTTATCCTATACAACCTTATGGAGTAAAAGAAAACCCTCATTCATTAATTGATATAGCCGATATTGTTTATGTAGATCCTGTAAACACTGGCTATTCAAGAATTGTTGGCAATGCACCTAAATCGGCTTTTTTTGGAGTGAATGCCGATATTAAATATTTGGCAGAATGGATAAGTACTTTTGTTACACGTTATAACAGATGGCCATCTCCAAAATATTTGGTTGGAGAAAGTTATGGAACAAATCGTGTGTCTGGTTTAGCTTTAGAACTACAACAAAGTCAGTGGATGTTTTTAAATGGTGTGGTTTTAGTCTCTCCTACAATTTTAGGTATTGAAAGAAATGGACCTGTTGAGGTGGCTACAAGATTGCCCTATTATGCTGCAACAGCCTGGTATCATAAAATGTTACCGGCAGATTTACAACAAAAAGATTTAACTGATGTTTTACCAGAAGTTGAAAACTTTACCATCAACGAATTATTGCCAGCACTTGCAAAAGGAGGCTTTTTAGAAGAAACCAGAAAAAGCGAAATGGCTAAAAGAATGGCTCGTTATTCTGGCATTAATGAAAAGGTAATTTATCAAAGAAATTTACAAATTTCTACTTCATTTTTTTGGAAAGAATTATTAAGAGATCAAGGTTTTACTGTTGGTAGATTAGATAGCAGATACTTGGGAATTGATAAGCAAGATGGTGGTGAATCGCCAGATTATAATGCTGAATTAATTTCTTGGAATCATGCATTTTCTCCTGCCATGAATTATTATTTAAGAGAGCATTTAAATTACAAAACAGATTTAAAATATTTTATGTTTGGCCCTGTTCATCCTTGGGATAGAACGAATGATAAAACTGGCGAAAACCTACGATTAGCCATGGCTCAAAATCCATATTTACATGTAATGACTCAATCTGGTTATTATGATGGGGCCACCGATTATTTTAATGCCAAATACAATATGTGGCAACTTGATCCTAGCGGAAAAATGAAAGATCGCTTGAGTTGGAAAGGCTATAGAAGTGGCCATATGATGTATTTAAGAAAACCAGACCTTGAAACCAGCACTAATGATTTAAGAGATTTCATTAAAAAAACTTTGCCTAAACCTAATCAGCCAGCACAATACGAACAAAAGAAAAAATAGTTATTGTACAACAATATTTTCATTATAAATAAATGAAGTTTTTTTATTGCTTCTAATTTGAATAGAATATACACCAGTGATTAAATTATTCAAATCAATTTGAAACGTAGATGAACCACCAGAATGCAAGATTGACCTTTGATGTACTAATTGACCAAGTTGATTAGAGACTACTAAACTATAAACATCTTCGTCTAGGTTTTCAAATTGTAAGGTTAATTTTTTATTGATTGTTGGGTTGACAATTGAGATCAGATTGTTAATTCTACTTCCTGATTTAATATTAATAATACTACTGAATTGAAATTCTTTTGTATTATAATTAATTTTAATTCTATAAAAATTATTGGAACTATTTATATTCTGATCTAGCCAATCATATTGCTTTCTGCCATTTGTTATCATAGAATATATTTTTGAAAACTTAATACCATCAATAGATTTCTCAACATCATAGCATTCAATACTATTTTCATTTTCTTTTGACCATTCTAACAAAATTCCATTTTGTTTTTCTGAAGCTTTTAAACTTATTGATGATGTTGATAATGGTAGTATTGGTCTAAAAATAATTTTGAATCTATCTGATTGAGCTGTTGCAGCATTTGCAACAGAAAAATTAAAGGTTGATCTATTGGTTAGGTTAATAGGTAGTTCAATATTCTGAAAGTTATCTATTAAAAAAGCTTGAAGATTTGAAGTTTCTAAATTTTTAGGAATAAACTCAAATTGATATTCAAAATTTCTGAGTCCAGTTAAATTTAAATAAATCGTGTCTTTATCATCTATAAGGGGTCTTGCTTCCATTGCCATTTTAAAATTATTTCTAACAATAGAAAATGTTTCATTTGAATTGTTGAATTTTACCACATCGAATTCATCTGAAGTCTGATTTGAAAAAATAGTATCATATAATGCTGCAACTCCATCGCTTAATTGCCAAGTTCCGTCGGGGTTTTTAAAACTTAAATTAACAGCTAGTTTTTCTAATTGTCCATTTCCTGTTCTAAAAACATTATTAATATTGGTGGTAGACTTATGGCTTTCTTGGAAATTAATTGAACTTCCTAGTCCATTTGATTTTACAAAAAACGCTTGTCCAGATTGTATGTGTCTATATGCTGTACTATTATCTGGAGAATAAGTAAAATCGTTAGATCCATTTTTTATAACACTAACATATGATCCAGTTGTGGCTAATAATGGATCCCACATATAAAAAACACTTTGAATGTTAGAATTAGAGGTTTTAAACAAGTCTAAATCTATTGGAGATGCATATGGATTACCAATAAGGTTGTATTGATTATTAACCGATGAAATATTAATATTTTGTTGACCCGTTTGTAGCTTTCCTGTTGCTTGTATTGTTGTTGGTGCAGCACCACTTGTAATATTTCCTGAGCCATAAGGACCTGTTACAAAAACAGCAAAAGCATTATTAACCCCAGTATTTGCACCTGCATCTACTTCACTAATATTTGTATTATTTGTGTTTGTTAAAGTACTCCATCCTGTAGCTGCATTATATTTTCTAATATTACCACTCCCCCCAGCTAAGGTTAATCCATTTCCAGCAGAAGGGTGCCATAGTTCTATACCATTATTTGGTGTTGGGGCACCTCCATTGTTTTGCCAAGCAGATTGAATAGTTATACCCGAAGTAGCATTTTTAACAGGTGAAGTAATCAACTTCCAAGCTCTTTTAGCTGGAAAATATCTTTCAACTGTTACATCTCCGATAATACTTGCACCCGCACCAAGAGCAGCAAACTGAGCAGTATTGTTTTGGTCTGATTTTAATTTCAATAAATTATTCGTGTTCAGGGTTCCTGAATTTATACTTAATACTTCAGAAATTATAGTTGTGAATCCCAAAGAAACTCCTGCTGCATTATTAATAACTAACTTTTTGACAAAACTATTTTGAAAATTGCAGGTTGTCTGAGGTTGTGTTCCATTATACTCAATGGTACCATTAGAAGCTACAATGTTTCCATAATTTGCAATTATTGCTTTGGCTTTTAATATTCCGCTTACAGTTAGTGTAACCCCTGACTCAATAGTTAAATTATTAACTACTAAAGAATCATTACTATTAATGGTTGGCATGTTTAGTGATGACGAGCTTATAATAATATTACTTCCTAAAGGAGGCTTTACTCCACCACACCAATTGTTAGCGTTAGAAATATTATTATTTTCTGATCCATACCATGTTGCAACTGGATTTTCACTATCTAAAGAACAAGGATTTTTTGTATACCATATAGGAGCTGTTATGCTTCTTTTTCCATTAATTGTTATATCAAGATAATAATAATAAGTGCCATTATCAATTAAGTTAGTATCCCTATAGCTTAATGTTGATGAGTTTACAGAAGTCAATTGAGTGGGGTTTACACCACTACCTGGTGTTCCATACATTAGTTTTATTAAAGGTGTTGACCCTGGGTTTGTAGGATCTGAAGCTGTTGCAAAAATTACAGGAGAACCTTTTCCATTAATGATGCTACCCATAGGATCATTATTTATAGTAAAAGTCACCCTTGTATCTCTATCTTGTGTTGCATAAAATCGTCTGTTTTTTAAAGCATTTAATAAATTAGACTTGGTTAATGTTGAAGCCAATAGAACTAATCTATTTTCATTTGATCTACCAAAATTTGTATAATGATTATCGTGGTCCATTAATGGGCCTAAATGATAGCCTTTGGCTAACATTTTATTGAAGTAAGATAAAAATTTCATACTTGCAGGAGGATCATTATAACTACTATTAATTGAGAATGCATTTCCACTTTCAATAGCACAACCTATTATGGCACTATCTGCAGTAATATTATATGCTATTCCTTGAAGGTTATTAAAATCGCTGTTTTCAGGATGGGCTAAAGAAACAAATGCATTTCTTTGTAAATTTAATGTTCTAAATAATCCAGTTGTTCCTGTTGTAGATGGAGTACCTATATAATCACTTTTGGGAACAAATACATTATAATTATTTGCTTCCCACCCTATCAATGAATCTATTCCATAAATTAATACATGCCCTCCGCCACTAATAACACCCCATTCTTGACCATACAATGCTACAAAACTTGATGTTGTTGCAGTTGTAGATTGAGATAATCCGTTTGGCCAATTAGAAATGCTCATTCCTGCACCGGAATGATTGTGTTCAGATATCCCTAAAAAATCCATTCCTAAAGAATTTTTTGCATAATTATAATCATCTAAAGGCGTATAATTTGTATTGTCTTTATTGCCATCAGAATAACCCGAATGGGCGTGTAGATTACCGTAATAAAAGTTGTAAGTTGAGCTTGTTGTTGTAGCTCTATTTCCCGATAATGGATTAACCAAATTATACTTAGTTCCTCCATTACAATAAGTGTTTATTGCAAATACAAAAAAGTAATACGTGGTAGATGCACTTAAATTACTTAAATAAAAATTATTTGCATTAGAATTAGAAACAATTATTCCATTGCCCAAGTTAGAGCCAACAGCATAATTATTATTGTTTTGTGGTTGTTGACTTAATGTTGAGTTTGAACTATAAATAACCAGATAGCTATCAGCATCAACAACATTACTAAAGCTACCCGAAATGGTGCTGTTGTCTCCATTTAACACTAAGTTATGAGGTTGATATTGAGGTGAAGAACAAGTTGTACTATAAGACGATAAAGTGCTAACATTACCACTTAATGGAGATGTGGTATAATATTTTGGACCATCTGAACAATTAACAGAATTTACAGAAAAAACAAAGAAGTAATATGTTGTATTTATTGTAAGTGAATTTGCAACAAATGAGCCGCTTAATGTTCTTCCGACTACTACTCCTCCCCCTAATGGGTCGCCTGCATTATATGTTGTTCCATTTACAGGGGTCGACGATAAAGAAGCTGTTGTTCTTCGAACTATTAACCACTCATCAGTTCCTGAAGAGCTTGTAAAACTTCCCTGAATACTGTTAGTCGTTATACTGCTAAAATTTAAATTTGTTGGTTGTGAAGTGGGAGTAATACAAGGAGAGATTCCGGTAATTGTTGTTTCAAACCCTGTAAGTGGATTTGTGGTTTGATAGAGTGGTCCACCATTACAATTTGTATTTGCAGAAAATATAAATAAATAATAAGTGGCATTTGAGCTTAAAGATGAAATAGTAAAATTTGTACTTGAAGAAGATGCTGCAACACTGGCATCGCCAATATTATCGCCAACATTATACGTTACACCATCAGCAGGTAATGAGCTTAAAGAATTATTGCTGCTGATTAAAATCAAATATTTGTCTGGTGCTGGTGAAGCTGCTATAAAGTTTCCTTGTAATTGTGTACTACCAATAGTTGTAAAGTTTAAACCAGTAGCTTGATTGGTGGGGGTTGAACAATTTGCTAATAAAGTAGCTGTAACAGTAACATTGTCAATACTAATTTTTGGCCTAGCACCTATTGTTCCTCCTGCACCATTATATAAATAGAATCTTATAATTGCAGATGTTGCCTGATTAAGACTACTTGGTAAGTTTACATTAGTAATGTTACCATATGTAACACTATTATTAGTTATATTGGTAACCCCCGCATCGGTTAATTCACTAAAATTACTACCGTCGGTAGAAGTATAAACTTTCAAAGAAGACTTTCTATCGCCTGTAGAATTATTTACAGAACTCCAATCAAAACTTAAAGTTCCAGCACTTAGTGTTGCAAAGTTTAGATAAAAGTCAATAGCAACCGAGCTCGTATGATCTGTAGACCCTGTTGTTAATAGCATTAGTGCACCTGAACCTTTTTGCACCCCTCCAGAGGTTCCAGAAACAAATGCTGCAGAAGCTGTTGTTATTAATGTTGAGTTAGGAGTAGTGCCTGTGCTTGTACTAGATATTCCTTTCCAAGCAGAAGATCCTGTTCCAGCTGTAAATGTTCCATTTGCTGGAGAGGAGTTGAATGTCCAATTTGCAATATCAGAAAAGTTTTCTGTATATGTATAACTCGGCTGAGATAACATATTTACTGGTGTTTGTGATTGAACATCAACACATAAAATAAAAAAAGCAATAGTTAAGATAAACTTGAAAGAATAAGACATAGATGTAAAACGAGTTTTTGATAAAAAAAGTGCGTAAAAAGTAGCTATTGCTCAGTTTTTTGTATTCTCAATCGTATTAAAAACAATCATCTCAAATTCACATAGATCTTGATTAGTTTTGGTTAAAATAACATTACTTCATTTTAAATACAATATCATGTTTGTTGAAGCCATTGACCAAGTAGGAAAATTTACAAGACCCATACACACCATTATGAGAAATTATAACGACAAGCATGTATTGCCCGGTGCTGCAACTTTATTTTTTGTAAATGAATTGGGTGTTGCTATTACTTGCAAACATGTAATGGATTTAATAGGCAATAGAGCAAACATCAATTTACATTATCAAAATTTTAAAGCAGAAAAAGAAAGTATTGGTAAGAACAATTATAACAAGAGAATAAAAGATTTAGAAGCTAAATACAATTACAATTCTGAGTCTATTATTCAACTAAGTGAAATGTTTGTGGGCTGTAGTTTTGAGCCTACTCTAAACTATCGTTGGATTAGTCATCCCAAATACGATTTAAGCATTGTGGTTTTTGAAAATTTTAAAAATCCTGCTTATCAATCGCATGCTGTATTTGCAAAAGATTCTTCAATATTAAAACAAGGAAAATTTTTATGCAGATTAGGTTTTCCTTTTCCTGAGTTTACCAACTATCAATACAACGAACAAACAGATTTTATAGAATGGACCAACACTGGACAAAAAGAATCGCCTCGATTTCCTATAGAAGGAATGCTCACCAGGCATTTAGCAGATGCAGGAAAAATTTATGGCATTGAATTAAGTACTGCAGGTTTAAGAGGACAAAGTGGTGGGCCTCTTTTTAATTCAGAAGGATTAATTTGTGGCATGCAAAGTTCAACCAGCCATTTACATTTAGGATTCGATATGAAAAATGTTGAACATAAAGTGGCAGGTAAAAGTATTAAAATAAACAATCAACCTTTTTTACATGTGGGTCATTGTGTGCATGTAGATATCATTAAAGAGTTTTTAACGCAACATCAAATAAAATTTTACGAAGCTTAAGTTTCTTCAATCTTTTCTACTGTTTTCTTCTTGTCCATAAAAAGAAAATAGAGAATGATAAATCCAATTAAAACATACAATCCTGTTAAAGCAATATCAGGAGTTTGCATTGTTATACTTACACCAACAAATAAATATGCTGCTATAAAAATGATGGTGAGATAAGGATACAATTTCATTTTATAAATTCCTGTATCATCTAAATGCTTGGTTCTTTTTCTTAAAATAAAAACTGCCGATGCACTTGCTATCATTCCAAAACAATCTAGAAAAATAGAAAAGTTTAAAATGCGTTCAAAGGTTTGAGCAAAAAATAAAATAATCACACATAAAGAAGCAAACGCAGTGAGGGCAATAGTTAAAGCTTCTGTCTTTTTATTTTGCTTGGTAAATATTTTAGGCAAACTACCTTCTTCTCCCATAGCATACATCACTCTTGGGTTACTCATCATTAAAGCATTTACATAGGCCAATACACCAATAAAAAGCAAGACAGAAAACACATTGGCTCCTTGTGTTCCAAACACTTTATTGATTAATACAAATGCAATTTCGTTTTCTGTTTTAATTTCATTAAACCCAATTATGGCATAATAACTATAAGAAACTAATAAGTATAAAATGATGATGATGGCAATACCATAAAAAATTCCTTTAGGAATATTTTTAGATGGATGTTTGACTTCATTACCAAAATTGATGGTTTGTTGATATCCTCCATAAGTAAAAGAAACAGCAATTAAAGAAACGCCAAGGCTTTGTATCCAGCTCATCTGCTGAATTCCATTTTGTGCAATAGTCTTAACAGCTTCTGTTGTTTGAACTGCATAATTGGTATATGAAAACAAACAACTAATTAATAATAACAACATGCCAATTTTAATGAGCATTAAAATATTTTGAGCCAAACTGCTCAATCTTAATCCTAATAAATTAATACCATAAAAAGTAAGTACAGCCATGCTACTAATAACAGCAGTATCAATATCTGAAAATTGATGTTGAGGAAAAAGTTTAAATAAATACCCAGTACCAATCATTGCAACTCCACCAACACTTGCAGCATTGCTAATTAATATTACACAGTTTACAGAAAATGCAATACTAGGATGATAGGCATAACTAAACACTTTATAAAATCCACCAGTAACAGGCATTCTGCTTCCAATTTCAGCATAAGTTAATGCTCCACAAAAAGCAATAAATCCACCAATAATCCATGCTGTAAAATAAACAGAAGGTTCAATAGCATTTTTTGCAGCTGTTGCTGCAGTTCTAAAAATTCCCATTCCAATTACCAAGCCCACAACTATCATGGTAAAAGAAAATAAATTAAGCTGTTGTTTTAGTTTCATAAATTGTAATAGTAAAATAAAGGTAAAGAGATGATATATTAGTGTAGAGGTTTTGAAATCATTAATTCAAGTTTTAAACATTGCTTTTTATTTTTTAGTACAGTTTCTCGAAATTTATAATATTAACAAACCTTATTTGAAATTATATTGACTTTAATAAAATTTTTTATGGTTAAATAAAAAAAACTAAACCGCGTATTTATAAAAATAGCAAATCCCTTTAGGGATGAAATATTGGTAGATAAGTGCCGTAGGCACGATATATTAAATCAAATCCTTGAAAATAAATTTTTCATCATAGTCAACCTCAAACTTTTGCAAGAAATCAACATATTCTTCTTTGAAGGTTTTAAGTTTATGATGTTGTTCTTGATTATTGATATATGCAATTACATCCTTTAATTGTGATTTGCCATAAGAAAAAGCACCATAACCCTCCTGCCATTCAAATCTTCCTTGTGCAAATTGTTTTTGATTAATCCATTTCGAAGAGCTTGCTTTAACATCTTGCATTAAATCAGCTATTGATTGAGTTGGTCTCATCCCAACTAAAATATGTACATGGTCTGCCATTCCATTTATAGCAATTAATTTATGTTTATGATGCTGAATAATTCCTGTGATGTATTTGTATAATTCATCTTTCCAAGACGAATGAATTGATGCTGTTCTGAACTTAACTGCAAAAACAAATTGAATATGTATTTGTGTATAGGTGTTTGGCATATATAAAATATATCGTCCCTATGGGACTAAACTAAACGATAATTTTTTCTACCAATATTTAATCCCTAAGAGGATACAACAAACTAAAAAATAAAAATAAAGTGAAAATATGATATGTTCATGTAGAAATTTTTAAGGTTGTAATATAAATTTTGAATTTTATTTTTAGTTCCCCTCCTCGAATTTAATAATATTCAAAAGCCTAATTTGAAATAATTTTTACTTTAGTAAATTTTGTATGATTATAAAAATAGTAAATCCCATTAGGGATGCAAGATTGGTAGCAATAAAATATAACAGACAAGTGCCATAGGCACGATATATTAAATCTAGTTCTTGAAAATAAATTTCTCATCATAGTAAACCTCAAACTGTAAAAACAAATTGAATGTGTAGTGTAATAATGAAAATATATCGTCCCTAAGGGACTAAACTAAATGATAATTTTACCTACCAATATTTTATCCCTAAAAGGATACAACAAACTAAAAAATAAAGTGAAAATATGAAATGTTCATATAGAAATTTTTAAGGTGGTAATATAAATTTTGAATTTTATTTTTAGTTCCCCTCCTCGAATGTAATAATATTCAAAAGCCTAATTTGAAATAATTTTTACTGTGGTAAATTTTTTATGATTATAAAAATAGCAAATCCCATTAGGGATGCAAGATTGGTAGCAATAAAATATTTCAGACAAGTGCCATAGGCACGATATATTAAATCTAGTCTTTTAAAATAAACTTCTCATCATAGACAACCTCAAACTTTGTAAGAAGTCGATAAGTCATGTTTTACAAAAGTAAAAACTCTAAAAGAAGTTTACAGTTGAAAATTAATAGAAACATCTCCCCTACAAAAATAATTAGCAAAATAAATACTAAAATTTTTAGTGTTTATAAATTTTTCTCCCTTAGTTTTACACTCTAATTACATTTGAATAATAAAATGAGTAAAAAAATGAGCAGCAATACAATCAATACCGACAAACTAAAAGCACTTAAACTTACTATTGATAAGTTAGATAAAGATTTTGGTAAAGGAAGTGTAATGATGATGAACGAAAGAGCTGAACAAGTTATGGAAGTCATCAGCACTGGTTCTATTGGATTAGATACAGCACTTGGCGTTGGTGGTGTACCTAAAGGTAGAGTAGTAGAAATTTATGGACCAGAAAGTAGTGGTAAAACAACCATTGCTATTCATATTATTGCAGAGGCACAAAAAAAGGGTGGCATCTGTGCAATTATAGATGCTGAACATGCGTTTGATAGTAGCTATGCTCGTAAGCTTGGAGTTGATGTTGATAATTTATTAATCTCTCAACCCGATTATGGCGAACAAGCTCTTGAAATTGCTGATCGTTTAATTCTTTCTGGAGCACTTGATGTTGTTGTGATAGATTCTGTTGCAGCATTGGTTCCAAAAAGTGAATTAGAAGGTGAAATGGGCGATAGCAAAATGGGTTTACAAGCTAGGTTAATGAGTCAGGCTTTAAGAAAGCTTACAGCTACCATTAATAAAACCAATACTGTTTGTATTTTTATTAATCAGTTGAGAGAGAAAATTGGTGTAATGTTTGGTAACCCAGAAACCACAACAGGTGGTAATGCTCTTAAATTTTATGCTTCAGTTCGTTTAGACATCAGAAGAGTATCGCAAATTAAAGATGGAGATGTTGCTATTGGTAACAGATCTAAAGTTAAAGTTGTAAAAAATAAAGTAGCCCCACCATTCAGATCTGCTGAATTTGATATTATATTTGGTGGAGGAATTAGCAAGGTTGGCGAGATTATTGATATGGGTGTAGAGCTTGGAATTGTAAATAAAAGCGGAAGTTGGTTTAGTTACGATAGCAATAAATTAGGACAAGGTAGAGATGCTGTTAAACAATTACTCTTAGATAATCCTGATTTGGCTAATGAAATAGAAGGAAAAATTAGAGCTAAACTTAACGAAATGAGAACAGGTGTTGCAGCAGCAGTAGAAAATTAGTATTTTAATTGGACTTTATATAAGGAACGGACAGGTAAGCAAACCATCTCTTTACAGAGATGGTTTTTTGTTATTATAACTTTCCGTTTTTAATTTCATCTACCACATTTGGATCTAACAATGTTGTTGTATCACCCAAGTTTTCTGTTTCTCCTTCTGCAATTTTTCGTAATATTCTTCTCATAATTTTACCACTGCGTGTTTTGGGTAATCCTTTTACAAATTGAATTTTATCTGGTTTTGCAATTGGTCCAATAACTCTTGAAACTGTTTGCAAAATATCTTTTCTAGTCAACTCTTCATCACCATGTAAATTATTATCTATCACAAATGCATAAATGCCTTGTCCTTTAATTTCATGAGGATAGCCCACCACAGCACTTTCAACAACACCCGAATGCATATTAATAGCGTTTTCTACTTCTGCTGTTCCAATTCTATGTCCACTCACATTTAAAACATCATCAACTCTACCTGTAATTCTATAAAAACCATTTTCGTCTTTTATAGCACCATCTCCAGTAAAATATAAATTTTCATAGGTTGCAAAATAGTTGGTTCTGCATCTTTCATGATCGCCCCAAGTGGTTCTTAAAATACCAGGCCAGGGTTTATCAATTACTAAGTTTCCTTTTGTTAAACCATCTTCGTCCTCGGGGGAGTCGTTGCCATTTTCATCAACAAGTTTAGGTGAAATACCAGGCATTGGAAGTGTTGCCCAACCTGGTCTTGAAGGAGTAATACCAGCAAGATTAGAAATTAAACATCCTCCTGTTTCTGTTTGCCACCAAGTATCAACAATAGGACATTTTTTCTTACCAATATTTTCATCATACCAATTCCACGCTTCTTCATTAATAGGCTCTCCAACGGTTCCTAAAACTTTTAAACTACTTAAATCTTTTCCTTGTAATGGTTCTAAACCAAAACTCATTAAACTTCTAATGGCTGTTGGTGCTGTGTATAAAATATTTACTTGATGTTTATCTACAATATCCCAAAATCTGCCAGCATCAGGAAATGTTGGAACGCCCTCGAACATCAAAGAGGTTGCACCAGCACTTAGAGGACCATACACAATATAACTATGACCTGTAATCCAACCTATATCTGCAGTACAAAAATGTATTTGACCAGGTTTATATTGAAACACATTTAAAAAAGTATAGTTGGTCCATAACATATAGCCAGCACTTGTATGCACCACACCTTTGGGTTTTCCTGTAGAGCCAGATGTATATAATATAAACAATGGATCTTCTGCATCCATTTCTTCTGCAGGAAAATGAATTCCTCCTTGTTGCTCTAATTGAGTTTCTGCATGATCCATTTCGTCTTCCCACCAAATATCTCTTCCTTTTAGCATAGATACAGGAGTTCGTGTTCTAGTATAAACAATAACTTTTTTCACCACCTTATTTCCTATCAATGCATCATCAATAACACTTTTTAGTGGAATTACTTTATCGCCTCTATAAGCACCATCACAAGTAACAATAAATTCTGCTTGAGCATCCTCTAATCTATCTGCAATACTTTGTGCACTAAAGCCTCCAAAAATTACAGAATGAATGGCTCCAATTCTTGCACAACCTAAAACAGCATAAGCCAATTCTGGTACCATTCCCATATATATACAAACTCGATCTCCTTTTTTGACACCATTGTTTTTTAAAACTTGTGCAAATTGGCAAACTCTTTTGTGTAAACGATTATAGGTAACCACACGTACTCTTTCATCGGGATGATTGGGTTCCCAAATGATTGCAGCTTGTTCTCCTTTATCTGCCAAATGTCTATCGATACAATTTTCAGTAATGTTTAAAGTGGCTCCAGCAAACCATTCAATTTTAGGTTCTTTAAAATTCCAGTTTAGTACATTTTTTCCTGCCTCGCCAGCAGGCAGGCATTTCCTTTTCCAAACAAAATGTTCTGCAATTGATGCCCAAAATGCTTCTGGTTCTTCAATGCTTTTTTTATAATCTGCTTGATATTGTTCAATAGATTTTATTTGATATGGAACACTCATGAGTCAATTCATTTTTTAGGGAGATAAAGTTAAGTAATGATTTTTTTGTTGAAACGTTTTTATACTGTATGTTGGCATCTCATATCTTTTTCAAAATATGTCAACCTCAACTAAAGGAATCTGGAAAGTTATTTCTGCATCATCGTTAGGCACTTTAATTGAATGGTACGACTTCTATATTTTTGGAAGTTTAGCAACTATTATTTCAGAGAAGTTTTTTCCATCAACAAATCCTACAACAGCATTTTTAGCAACCTTAGCAACATTTGCTGCAGGCTTTATTGTTAGGCCTTTTGGTGCATTATTTTTTGGAAGATTAGGAGATATAGTAGGAAGAAAACACACGTTTTTATTAACCCTTGTTATTATGGGCTTGAGTACGTTTTTAATTGGCTGTATTCCTACTTATGAAAGTTTTGCATTTGCACCTTTTCTGATTTTAATACTTCGTTTATTACAAGGCTTGGCATTAGGAGGAGAATATGGAGGAGCTGCAACTTATGTGGCAGAACATGCTCCTGCAAACAAAAAAGGATTTTACACTAGTTTTATACAAACCACAGCCACATTGGGTTTGCTGCTATCATTGATTGTAATTATTACCTTACAAAAAGTAATGACTAAAGAAGATTATTATAGCTGGGGCTGGCGTTTGCCTTTTTTGCTCAGTATTGTTTTAGTAATTGTTTCTATTATTATTCGATTGAAGATGCAAGAAAGCCCCATGTTTAAAGAATTAAAATCTGAAGGCAAAACATCCAGTAATCCTATCAAAGAAAGTTTTGGTAAAAAACAAAATTTAAAACTAGTGTTATTGGCCTTGTTTGGTGCAACTATGGGACAAGGAGTGGTTTGGTACACTAGTCAGTTTTATGCACAAACATTTTTATTAAAAACTTGTGGCATAGAATCAGCTCAAGTAAATACCTGGCTGGGTATTTCACTTGTTATTGCAACGCCTTTCTTTATTTTCTTTGGTTGGTTAAGTGATAAAATAGGCAGAAAATCTATTATGCTAACTGGTTTGTTATTAGCTGTTTTTTGTTATAGACCAGTTTTTAATATTTTCTTTCAAGATGCTGATATTTCCAATAAAATAGAATTGTCATCAAACATAAAAATTGAGAAAAAACTGAATAAAGATTTACCTGCCGATTCATTAATTATTAAAACAACTGTTGCAACATATACCGATGGTTCTTCAATTAATTTAAGAGAAACTTACTCTCAAGAAACAAAAAAATTAGACAATATCAAACTGATTGAATCAAAAAAAACACTTACACTTTCATCATCTTATCAAATTAAATTTATTAGTTTAATGTTTATTTTGGTATTATTTGTAACTATGGTATATGGCCCAATTGCAGCCTTTTTGGTAGAATTATTTCCTACAAAAATTAGATACACCAGTATGAGTTTGCCTTACCATATTGGCAATGGTGTTTTTGGAGGATTGGTTCCTTTTATTGCTACTTTAATTACTTTGAGTCCGAATAGTAATTACTTAAGTGGTTTGTGGTATCCAATTGGCGTAGCTAGTGTTTGCTTTATTATTGGATTATTATATTTAAACAAAAAACAAGATGCTTAATACAATAAAAAAATATTTAGGAGTAGTATGGATTTTATCATCCATAATTTCTTTAATAGTATTAATAATTAGTGCTGTACAAAATATTGATGTAAATGGAAAATTAGATATTAATAAACCTATGCCTTGGATAATTATTATTGGTATCTTCATGCCCATTGCAATTGGTTTAGTTTTGTTTGGCTGGTATGCCTTGCAAGAAGAATACTCAACAAAAAAATAAATATTTAAATGCAGAGATGTGTGGTTAGATTTTTTTTCTCGGTTTCATTTCTTTCAATATTAATTGTTTCAAAATCGCTTGCTCAATGTACGCCCACAACAATATTTAAAGAAGATTTTGGTACAGGCTCTTCAGGGTATGGCCCTGCATTAGGTAGTAGCTACACCAGTTATAACTATAATGCAACAGGCTCTTTAGCAGATGGTGATTATAGTATTCGCAAAACAGCTGCACCATTAAACGGACAAGCCATTTATTCAACATGGCATAATGGATTTGACCATACCGGCAACAATGGTTATATGATGGTTATTAATGCCTCTTTTAATTCTGGAAAATTTTATGAAACTCAAATCGATAATTTATGCAGCGGCTCAACCATTAAATTTTCTGCTTGGCTGGCCAACCTTTTAAAACTTGGGGTTTCTGATCCATTAGACCCTAATGTAAAATTTGAGATTAAAAGTGCCGTTACAAATATTGTGTTAGGAACCTATACTACTGGCATTATTAATAGGTACAGCAATTTTACTTGGCAACAATATGGATTCGATATTGTGCTTCCTGTTGGAGAAACTTCAGTTATTCTTACAATTTATAATAATCAGGCTGGTGGGCTGGGTAACGATTTGGCAATGGACGATATTGAATTTTCTATTTGTGGTGCAGAACTCTCACCTTTTGCTAGCGGCACTTATTTAAACGGAAATGCTGTTTGTGCTGGTAATAATATTTCTTTTAATGGAGGAATTACAAATCTGTTTTATAATAACCCTGTTTTGCAATGGCAAAGCTCTATTGATAGCAATAACTGGGTGAATATTGCAGCTGCAAATCAATCTACATTTACTATCAATAATTGTAGTGTTGGTGATGGTAAATGGTATAGACTTTTAATAGCTGAGCCTGGAAATATTAATGCTGCAAATTGTAGAACCACATCCTCTACTTTAAAACTCATTGTCTATAATCCACAACCTGTAGCATTACAATTTAAAAACAAATACTGTGTTGGCGATACTTTAAGCATAAAAAATGGTTATACTGCCTTACAATATAATTGGAGTGGGCCCAATGGTTTTTCATCAACAGATAGTACAGTTGTTTTTAATAATGTTACTACTTCTCTACAGGGTTATTATGTTTTACAAACAACTACTAATGGGGGCTGTATTAATAAAGATTCTGCCCTCATCAATATTCAACCTAATCAACTTTCGCTAACATTATCTGATAGTTTATTGCTATGTGATGGTGTTACGGCATTGCTTGCAACTAATAATAATTTTATTACAAAATGGTTGTGGAGCAATGGAGATACTACTCAGCAAATTAATGTAAATACAAGTGGCTTGTATTGGGTAAAAGTTTGGGACGATGTTTGTTTTAATACAGATAGCACATTCATTAAAACCAATACAACACCAATGGTTAATTTGGGTAACGATAAAACAATTTGCTTTAGTGAATCTCTTACCTTGAATGCTTCAAATGGTATAAATAATTATTATTTATGGAATGATGGAAGCACTGATTCCGTTTATGTTGTTAAGAATTCGGGAACTTATAATGTTTCAGTTAGTAATGAATGTGGGACTGATACAGATGAAATTAATATAACAGTTGAAACCTGTGCCAATCAAATTTTTGTACCCACCGGATTTACACCAAATGGTGATACGAAAAATGATGTTTTAAAACCAAAAGCCTATTTTGCTATCACCGATTTTGTTTTTAGGATATATGATAGATTTGGAAGAATGGTCTTTATTTCAACAGATATCAATCAAGGTTGGAATGGAGAAATCAATAACAAAAAAGCCGATACAGGTGTTTATGTTTGGGATTTGAGCTATAAGAAAAATGGAGAGCTTAATCATCAAAAAGGAACAACAGTATTGATGAGATAATCTTAACACAATTTACAAGTTTTGAATATACATTAATTCGTTACTTTGTTTTATGTCAATAGAAGTTGTAGGATTAACAAAATTATATGGTGAGCAAAAAGCACTCAACAATATTTCATTTTCAGTTAAGCAAGGAGAAATTGTTGGTTTTCTTGGGCCCAATGGTGCAGGAAAAAGTACCACAATGAAAATTCTTACTGGTTTTATTCAACCCAATACTGGAGTAGCAAAAATTTGTGGAATCAATACACAAATTGATAGTATAGCTACAAGAAAAAAAATTGGATATCTTCCTGAATCTAATCCTTTATACCTCGATATGTATGTAAAGGAATATTTAAGTTTTGTAGCAGGTGTTCATGAAATTGAAAAAGCACATGATACAATAAAAAATATTATAGAGTTGGTTGGATTACAAGTTGAACAACATAAAAAAATAGGACAACTCTCTAAAGGTTATAAACAACGCGTAGGCCTTGCTGCTGCTTTATTACATGAGCCAGAAGTTTTAATATTAGATGAGCCAACTAGTGGTTTAGACCCCAATCAGATTATTGAAATTAGAAATGTAATTAAAGAACAAGGTAAAAATAAAACAGTTCTTTTTTCATCACATATTTTACAAGAAGTACAAGCCATTTGTGATAGAGTAATAATAATTAACAAAGGCGAAATTGTTGCAGATGATTTGTTGAATAATTTACAAAGTGATGGCAAAAGCCTTGAGGATGTTTTTAGAGATTTAACAGTTGGTACAACAGTATAAATTTTATTTTCCTTTTCCTGAAAGAATAATTCTTACAGTGTGAAACATAATTTTAAAATCTAAAAAAATAGAAGCATTTTCAATATAAATTAAATCGTACTGCATTCGCTCAATCATTTGCTCTACAGTTTCTGCATAACCAAATTGTACCATGCCCCAACTAGTTAACCCTGGTTTTACTTTAAACAAATAATTATAGTAAGGTGTTATTGCAACAATTTTATCTATATAATATTTGCGTTCTGGTCGTGGGCCAACCAGGCTCATATCGCCAATTAAAATATTCCACAATTGAGGCAACTCATCTAATCTCCATTTTCGCATGATTTTACCCCAAGCGGTAATTCTAGGGTCATCGTCGCTGCTGAGTTGTGGGCCATTGGTTTCTGCACGATCTATCATGCTTCTAAACTTGTAAATTATAAACGGCCTTCCTTTAAACCCAATTCTTTCCTGACTATAAAAAATTGGACCCTGTGATGAAAATTTAGTTCTTATTGCAACATAGATTAATAAAGGCATTAATAAAATAGTAGAACAAAAAGCAAATAAAACATCTATTAATCTTTTTATATTGTGCTGCCAAAGCTGCAATGGGCTTGTATCTAAGTCAATCAATGTTGCACCAAAAACATTCGAAGTTCTTACCGATCCAGATAAAATATCTAAAACATCTGGTACTAATTTTATTTCAACATCTTTTAATGAAAGTAAATTGATGATTTCTTCTGTTGTAGTTTTTTGAGATTTATCTAATGCAATAATTACATTACTCACTTTATGTTCATCAATTACTTGAACCAGGTTGTTGATATCTCCTAATAATGGCAAATGCTTAGTAAGCCCGTTTTTATTATTTTCATAATTAATAAAACCAATTAATTTATACCCTAAATAATCAAAGTTTTTTTGTAGCTGTTTATAAGTGCTGATGGCTTGTTTATTGTTTCCAATAATGATGGTATTAAAAATTACATTGCCTTCTATGATGTCTTTTTTGGCTTTTACTAAAATGAACCATCTAAGTAAAAAAACAAAAAACGTTTGTAATAAAATTAGATTAAGTAAAATATAATAATGCGTGATTCCTCCAACAATTTTTCCATTCCATAAAAAAACTAAATAAATACCTAAGCAACCTATACAGGAACAAATAAATGTGTTGGTAAATTCGTTTAAACGAGATTTTTTATAAATGGGCATTCCATATGCTCCAAAAACCAAATACAACAATAACCACGAAATGGGAACTATGGTTAAAGCTGTTTGAAGGAGAGATGAAGTATTTGCATTTTCAAAGAAAAATTTTCCAAAGACTAACCACGCTAAAACAGATGCAATATAATCTGCAATAACATACCAAGTTATTTGAATTGGTTTCTGCATCGTTTTTTATGATAATGCTTTTACGTTACCCATTTTTGCTAAGATTTGATGTGCTACTTCCATTGCTGCGTAGCCATCTTCTTCATTCACTACAGGTTTGGTATTGTTTTTAATTGAATCAACAAAACTTTGAAGTTCTAATAAAATTGCATTGCCATCTTTTACAGTTGGGTTTGCAACTGCAATTTCTTTTTTATTGCCATCAGGGGTTTCAACGTCAAATGTAAATACGTCTTTATCATTAGGTTGTTTGATTTTTATGACTTCGGCTTTTTTATTTAAAAAATCAACACCAATGTATGAGTCTTTTTGAAACAAACGCATTTTTCTCATTTTCTTCATACTTATTCTACTGCTGGTTAAATTGGCCACGCAGCCATTATTAAACTCTATTCTAACATTTGCAATGTCTGGAGTGTCTGTTAATACAGCAACACCACTAGCACTTATAGATTTTACCGAAGATTTTACTATGCTTAAAATAATGTCTAAATCGTGTATCATTAAGTCTAATATTACACTAACCTCTGTTCCTCTTGGATTGAATTGTGCTAAACGATGAACTTCTATAAACATTGGGTTATGATGATGATGCTGTATAGCTAAAAAAGCAGGATTAAATCGTTCAACATGCCCAACTTGCATTTTGATACCAGCCTCTTTAACCATAGCTACTATATCTTTAGCTTCACTCATAGAAAAAGCTAAGGGTTTTTCAACAAATACGTGTTTACCCTTTCTTATGGCTTGCATGCATAAGCTATAGTGTTCGTTTGTGGGTACAACAATATCAACAATATCACATGCATCCATTAGTTTTTCTTCGTCGCTGAATCTTTTTAATCCATAATCCGCAACAACTTGTTTTGCTGTTTCATTATGAGGATCGAAAAAACCAACAATTTTTACACCTTCTATTTCTTTCCAATTATTTAAATGAAATTTTCCAAGATGGCCTACTCCAAAAACACCCACTTTTAACATAATAGAGAATTTATTACAGCAAATATAAATGTTACGAAATGCTTGCTTTAATTTTTTATAATTATACAAATACAACCCATAAAAAAACCCCACCATATGGCGGGGTTCTTAAAATTTATATTTTTTCTTATGCTTCTACTGCTCCTTCTAAAAGAATTGTAGTTTTATTGTTCATTACTTCTACAAAGCCCCCTTGAATTTGAAAGTTCTCTGCTTGTGTTTTTGACTTTAACACCTTTAAATTGCCTTTTCCAAGAGCACTTACCAAAGGAGCATGTTTATCTAAAACTTCAAACAATCCACTTATTCCTGGAAGTTGTACTCCATAAACTTCGCCATCGAATAATTTTTTTTCTGGAGTAAGAATTTCTAATTTCATTATAAAGTATTTAGTAGTTTGTATTAAGTATTTAGAGTTTGTAATGATTTTTGCAACCCTGCTATCATTTTTTGAATTTCCTCTAATTGACTTAATGCTTGTTCTAATTTTATTTTTTCAAATGGATATAAGTTGTTGGCTATAATAAGCTGAGTTTCTAATTCATAACTAGAGCCTAGTGCTATACTTAGAAAATGTTTAAAATCATTCTTTGAAATTCTTCCAGCACCTTCAGCTATATTAGAAGAGATTGAAACAACACATCTTCTAATCTGACTTATTAGTCCAAATTTTTCTTCTGCTGGTAGTTCGTTTGTTAGATTATAAACCCCGGTTGCTAATTCAATCGATTTTTGCCAAACTAATAAATCTTTAAACTTATTCATGACTCATCAAACTATTTACTAGCTACAAACTACTTTGTACTACTAAGCGTTAGCCATTAATTTTTTACCTTTTTCTATAGCATCTTCTAATGTTCCAACAAGGTTAAATGCTGCTTCCGGATATTCATCAACTTCTCCATCCATAATAGCATTAAATCCTCTAATGGTATCTTCTATACTTACAAACACTCCTTTTAGTCCTGTAAATTGTTCAGCTACGTGGAAAGGTTGAGATAAGAAACGTTGAACTTTACGAGCACGTGCAACTGTCATTTTATCTTCATCACTTAATTCGTCCATACCCAAAATAGCAATAATATCTTGAAGCTCTTTATAACGTTGTAAAATTAATTTAACTCTGTTGGCACAATCGTAGTGTTGATCACCTACAATAGCAGGAGTTAAAATTCTTGATGTTGAATCTAATGGATCCACAGCAGGATAAATACCTAAATCGGCAATCTTTCTACTCAATACTGTTGTTGCATCTAAGTGAGCAAATGTTGTTGCAGGAGCCGGATCTGTTAAGTCATCTGCTGGTACATAAACAGCTTGTACAGATGTAATAGAACCGTTTTTTGTAGAAGTGATACGCTCTTGCATTAATCCCATTTCTGTTGCAAGTGTTGGTTGATAACCCACAGCAGATGGCATACGACCTAATAAAGCCGACACCTCAGAACCTGCTTGAGTGAAACGGAAGATATTATCAACAAAGAACAAGATATCTTTTCCTTTACCTGTACCATCTCCATCTCTAAAATATTCAGCAATAGTTAAACCAGATAAAGCCACACGAGCACGTGCACCTGGAGGTTCATTCATTTGTCCGAATACGAAAGTTGCTTTCGAATCTTTTAACCCTTCCATATCAACTTTACTTAAATCCCATCCACCTTCTTCCATACTATGTTTAAAAGCATCGCCATATTTCATAATGCCTGCTTCAATCATTTCACGCAACAAGTCGTTTCCTTCACGAGTTCTTTCACCTACACCAGCAAATACCGATAAACCACCATGACCTTTTGCGATATTATTAATCAACTCTTGAATTAATACAGTTTTACCTACACCAGCACCACCAAACAATCCAATTTTACCCCCTTTTGCATAAGGCTCAATCAAATCAATTACTTTAATACCGGTGAATAAAATTTCAGATGCAGTACTTAGGTTTTCAAATAAAGGTGGCTTGTTATGAATTGGACGACCATTTGATTTGTCTATTTGTGGTAAACCATCAATTGCATCTCCAGTTACATTAAATAAACGACCGTTAATTCCTTCGCCTATTGGCATAGCGATTGGTTTTCCTGTATCAACAACCTCCATTCCTCTTACTAAGCCCTCAGTTCCATCCATAGCTATGGTACGAACACTATCTTCTCCTAAATGTTGTTGAACTTCTAACACCAAAACATCACCATTTGGCTTTTTTAGTTCTAATGAATTATAAATTTCTGGTAATGCACTTTCAAAATGCACGTCTACAACCGCCCCAATAATTTGTTTTACTTTACCTACTGCAGCCATGATATAAATAAATTTTGTTTTTTCGGCTGCAAAAGTAAGGGTTCGCAACTAAATAATAGAAATCTATGTGGCCTTTGATTAAAATATTAAAATAAAATTAGAATTAAAAAGGATGATGTATTTATCAAAAATGTATATTGCACTTTAATAAAATATTTTTCAATCAAAACTTACTTTATGAAAAAAATAATTTTACTTTTTTTCTGTGCTTTTTTTCTTCTAAAAAACAATGCTGTATATTCTCAGCTCGTAACAGTTAGTGCAAATCCGGGAACATCAGGTAATGCTGTAATTGGTGGTAGCACATACCATGTTCAAGAAAATATTTACACTACTACTGAAATTGGTAATGGAAATTTTGAGTCTATGGCTACTCCACTTACTAGAATAGCTTTCAACTTAAATACATGGACGGGCACTTTTCCTTTTAGTGTTACCAACTATGAAATTTACATGAAAAACACTACAGCCTCTGTGTATTCAGCCGCAACCTCCTATAGCTTAGTTGGCTATACTCAAGTTTATAATGGCACTATTACATTTACTGGAACAGGGTGGAATTCTGTAGATTTAACTACACCGTTTGTAAGAACTGCAGGACAAAATTTGAGCATTCTTTTAATTAGAAATAATGGTGCCGCAATTACAGGTTCTAACTTTTACACTGCTAATGGTAATGAAACCGGTAGTGGTGTGTTTAGCAGTGTACGGTATAATGGTACAGCAGCACCCTCTCCTGGTGTAACAACTTTATCAACTACTAATTTTAGAACATCGGTTCAACTTTCTCGCCCTCTACCAAATGATGTAAGTGTTGCTGCCTTTGCTTTGGGAAAGGTTCCTCAAAATTTAGCTCATAATGTTACAGCTTTAGTAACCAATTTGGGCACAACAGCAAAAACCAACTTAAATGTAACTTTAAACGTAACAGGTGCTAACACTTTTACAAATGTACAAACCATTACTAGTTTACCAAGTGGAGCTGCTACAACTGTAACTTTTGCAGCTATGAATACTGCAAATATTGGTTCTAATACTATTACAGTTTCTGTTCCTGCTGATGATGATAATTCCAACAACACAAAAACCTTAACTAATCAAGTTACAGCAACAACTTATAGCACCGCTTACGATACTGTAACAACTTCTGGAGTAGGTAGCAATACTGCCGCTATTGATTTGGCAGCAATATTCAGGTGTCCTGTTGCAACATCTTTAAGTTCATTAAAAACTTATTTTAGTTCATCGGGTCAACCATATCAAATAAAAATATATAGTGTTAATGCTGATACCCCACAAAATTTATTATATACTTCTGCAACATTAACAACAGCTGCTGGTCCTAATGTTATAGCCTTAAGCCCTGCTGTATCAATTCCTGGAGATTTTGCTGTATCTATTAATCAAACAGGAACAACCAATATGGGCTGCTCTTACGAAGCAGAAACACCACAGCGAGTTAAAACATTTTATTCAAAATCTCCCTCTGGTTCAAACACGTGGGCACCACTTGGTGCACCATTTAAAATTATGGTAGATGCTAGTTTATCTGCTGGCTTGGTTCCTGTTAACCTAACCACTTTCACAGGAGTTAAAAATGGTGCTGTAAACAAACTTTCTTGGACAACTTCAGATGAAAAAAACAATAGAGGTTTTGAATTACAAAGAAGTGCTGATGGTGATAAATTTTCTACTATTGAATTTGTAACTTCAAAAGCTAACAATGGTAATAGTGTGGGAACATTGGAATATGAGTTTATTGATGAACAACCTTTCAAAGTGGTTTCTTATTACAGACTAAAACAAATTGATTTTGACGGCAAGTCAACAATCAGCAATATTGTTGCTATCAAAGATGGCAGAATGTTGAATTTTGAAATCAGTGATATTTATCCTAATCCAGCTAAAGAAAGAATAAATATTGTGGTTACTTCAATTGCTGAGAAAAAAGCCAACTTTATAGTTACAGACTTAATAGGTAAAGTGGTTTTACAACACAACCAACAAATTATAAATGGTCAAAACAATATTCAACTTAATGTTAACGGTTTAACTGCTGGTACATATATGTTGAAAGTGGTTTGCGACAATGGCTGTGAAACTGAAGCTAAAAAATTCATCAAACTATAATATTTAAAATTATTATTTTTAAACCACCTCGAAAGGGGTGGTTTTTTTATGCTAAAAAATAGAATATGAAAAAAAATAAATTGGTTGATGAATATATTGATAAAGTACAACCGTTTGCCAAACAGGTGCTTATGCATTTACGACAATTAATTCACGAAACTTGCCCAGATGTTGAAGAAAAAATAAAATGGGGAATGCCAAGTTTTGAATATAAAGGTATGATGTGTGGTTTTGCTGCTTTTAAACAACATTGCACTTTTATGTTTTGGAAAGCACCATTAATGAAAGATTCTATTTTAATGGAAAATGCAAAAAGCGAAACCTCGATGGGGCATTTGGGAAGAATTACCTCTTTAAAAGATTTGCCATCTGATAAAAAAATTATTGGATATATAAAAGAAGCAATGAGGTTAAACGAATTGGGAATTAAAGTTGAAAAGAAAAAAATTCCATTAAAAGATATGGACGTTCCTGTTGAATTTTTAGCTGCTATCAAAAAAAATAAAAAAGCATTCGCAACCTTTGAAGCTTTTAGTAACAGTAATAAAAAAGAGTATATTGATTGGTTTACTGAAGCTAAAACAGAAGCAACTAAACAAAAAAGACTGTTGCAAGCTATTGAATGGATGGCAGAGGGAAAACCTAGAAATTGGAAATATATGAAGTCTTAGTTGCTATTATTTTGTGTTCTAATTTCTTGCAAAACATTTTCTATTCTTTCAGAAATATTTTCAAAAGAAGTATATCCTTTTGCAACTAAATAAAACTTTGATTCGTTGGCCTGAATAAAAACCATAGGATAACCTGTTACTTTTAATTGTTGACACAATGCAAATTCATAGTGGGCTTTTTCTTTAAAATCGTTGCTATGTAATTTTTCATAAAATTCCTTTTCATCAATTTTATATTCAAGCAATAAATGTCTATAAGCCTCATCGTCTGTTAAATCTCTACCTTCAAAATGTAGTGCATATTTCAAGTCGCTTGCAAAAGCAATTTGTTGTTCGGGATAAATTTCTTTGAAAATACTTAAAGCAATTGCGGGTTTTTCGCTGTTAGGAAACCAGTCACTTTTATCCGGATTATTAATGTGCCACATATAATCCTCTCCAAACTTAATGCCTGTTAATTCTTCAACTCTTCTGGTAGCACTTTTAATATAACTTGCTGTAGATGCAATAGGAACAGGCGTTTCGGGTAAAACCATTCCTCCGCTTAATACCTCAAAGTAGAGTTGCGATTTGTATTTTTTAAAACCATTTTTCATTACATTGCCAAAGCCATAACACCAGCCACAATAAGCATCATAGCAATAAATCAGGGTAACACTCATCTCGTAAATTTAATTACAAAAGAAATGATGATGGGTTAAAAAGAAAAATATTAATTGCAAACTTTATCTGCACAGCAACTACTAGCAAAAGCTTCTGGCTTGGCTTTAAATGCAAAGCCCATGCCCAATATATAGCCCATAGCTTCTTTTAAAGCATCGTTGCTTTTAAAATGCGGGTTAGTGTTGATGTCTGCGTGAACTTCCATTTCTACATTATATTCAATAAATAAATCACAAAGCTCATAAGCAATTTCAATGCTCTTCGCTACTTCTACCAACATTCTTTCTTTGATGTGGTATTTTTGTTTTGTTTTTTCGTTATGGATGAACATGAAGCCCCCATTGTGTTCTCGTAAAAAAACAATAACTGTTGCAAATTCTGTATCAACACCTTTAACTTGACTATCGGTACCAATACAAACTTTTAGTTTAATTCCTTTTTCTGTTTCTTGAATAATTGTTTTTGCTACAGCTTCTTTAATTGGAAGATTGATTGCCTCGCCATTAAATTTTCTCCAGTACATAATAAAGTTTTTTAAAGTTATCGAATTAATATCGAAACATTAAAATACTTATTATTCACAGTACGTGGAAAAGCCTTGTTTTATAGGCATTAGGCTTTTTCAAATTGAGGTTTGTTCTTTTTTTCGTCTGTTAACACCGCCACGTTATTTATATTTTTTACAGGCGTTTTTTTTGTGGGTGGCTTAGGGTTCTTTTGTTCGTTTTTTTTATGCTCTGCTTCTGCTTCTGAATTTTCTTTTTCCTCTCTATCCATTTCTAACAAGGCTTGTATTGAGTCTCTTTTATTTTTTTCTGCAAGTTTTTTATCAATTTCTATTTGCATTAATTTAGGAATAAGCTTGGTTTTTGTAATGCGTTCTTCCAAGTCTTTTCTTGGTTTTCCTGCAATGCTGTCTCTCAAATATTTTTCAATCATTAAACTAGCAATAGGTGCGGCAGATTGAGAGCCAAAACCAGCATTTTCGCACATTACTGCAATGGCAATTCTTGGATTTTCTCTTGGTGCAAAAGCTCCAAAAAATGCATGATCTTTTTGTTTTTCTCCACGATAATAATTTTCAACTGTTCCAGTTTTACCACAAATTGTAATGCCGGGAACCTTAACTGCTGCTCCTGTTCCATATTCCATTACCCCTTGCATACCATCGTGAACAATGTTGAAAACGGTATCAGGTATATCGAGTGTATAATTTTTAATTTTATAAGGATCTAATACATGATCTTTATCTCCTCCCTCAATAGAGTCAATTAAGTGTGGTGTATAATACCAACCTTTGTTTGCAATAATGGCCATTACATTTGAAAGCTGCATTAATGTTGTACCCACTTCTCCTTGTCCAATTGCGTTTGAAATAATATTACAAGAGTTCCATCTATTCCCGTGCATTTTTCTATAGTACTTTGAGGTTGGAATATTTCCAGAATTCTCTGAGGGCAAATCCACACCCAGTCTATGTCCTAGACCAAATGAATATGCATGTCTATTAAAATTTTCTAATGCACTATCTGTATTAGAAAATCTGTTTTGATCTAATAATCTTTTATACACTGTTGCAAAAAAACTATTATCGCTATGTGCAATGGCTGTTCTAATATTGTAAGTTCCAACATCTAAACATTTGGGTCTGCCTGTGCCACAACCATAAAAAGCACCTGTACAATGTAATGAATAGTGCTCGTCTATTACACCTTCTGAAAGACCAATAACGCCTACAACAGTTTTAAATGTTGAGCCAGGTGAGTATCTATTAAAGATTGGGCGATTCATTAATGGTTTTTTGGGATCGACAAACAATCTGCTAAAATGTTTTCTTCTGTCTGGTCCTGTTAAAAAATTAGGATCATAAGTTGGAGCACTAACCATACAAAGTATTCCTCCTGTTTGTGGATCAATTGCAATAATACCGCCCACTTTATCGCTCATTAGTTTTTCACCAAGTTTTTGCAACTCAATATCTATGGTGCTAAAAAGGTTTTTTCCTGCTATTGCTGTAGTATCGAAAGCTCCGTTTTCATAAGATCCCATGTTTCTACTAAGCTTATCTTTTATTAACCTTTTTACGCCTCGTTGGCCCATTAGAATTTTTTCATATGTTCTCTCAAGCCCAGTCATTCCTGCATAATCTCCCATTTCGTAACCCTCATCACTATGTCTTCTTAAAAAACCAGTATCAACTTCTGCTATGTAGCCCAAAATATTTCCTGCAGCTCTGTAGGGATAAGACCTAACCGATCTTTCGCTTAAACTAAATCCAGAAAATTTATATATATTTTCAGAAAGTTTGCCATATTTTTCTGGTGTAAGCAGTGCTTCAAAAACACCTGGCTTTACTCTGCTGCCCGTTTTGTTTAATACTTTTACAATTCTTTTTTTATAATCTTCCATGCTCATGCCCATCAATTCACAGAAAGCTAAAGTGTCCATGCCTTTTGTTTCAGATGGTGTGATAATGAGGTCGTACATAATAACATTTTCTAATAAACTTTTTTTGTTTTTATCGAAAATGATTCCTCTATTAGCGTAAATTACTTTTCTTAGATTGGCGTTATCATCTGCAGCTCTACGATACTTTGAAGATATGATTTGAAGATTAATAAGCTGTAATGCAATAACTACAAAAACCACAACAAAAATAGTTTGAACTACTCTACTGCGATTTTGATTGAATACAGGCATAAACTATTTACGATTTAATTTATTTTGGGTTCACTAGCTGTAAACAAAAAACAAAATATTATTACAACGAAATTATATAGTTGAGGTGGATATTAATAAAGAATATTTAAGAACTCTTTTTATTTAATTCTTAAATGTTGCTTTAAAATATAAAAGAATTGTACTTAGAATTAGAACAATGCTATTTGCAATAATAACAGGTAAAAGATTTTTAGCAAATCCATAAACCAACCAAACTATAACACTTGACAAAATGATTAATAACATTCCAAGATTTAAGTCTTTAACGCTTTTGGTTCTATAAGCTTGTAGCACTTGAGGGATAAATGTAATAGATGTTAAGAAGGCTCCGAATAATCCTAAGTAATCGGCCCAATTAAAAGTTGTAAAATCCATATTTATAATTTAGGAATGAATACAGAAGCTTGTGCTGTTGCCGAACATCCAGAGTTTGAAGTAACCGTCATTTTTACTGGATAATTCTTATCAACAGAGCCTCTGATATAGGTTTTATCAATGCTTGCAAATATACCATTAAACGAAGTACTGTCTCCAAAATCCCAATGCCAATTAATATTGGTATACCCACCTGCAATATTAGAAGTGTTGTTGAAATTATATATATAACCATTTTGTGTTTGACCAATGAATTGAATATAAAATGATGGGCTTGGTGTTGCGTCTTGTCCAAAAGTTTTTACAGGTTGTCCCACTTTATAAATATCTCTTCCATTATAAACAATAGTTAGAATTACATTATACGAATTACCATGTACATAAGATTTTGTTACAGGGTTGCCAAGAGTAAAGCCAGAGCCATCACCAAAATCCCAGGTATAAACTGCACCTTGGGGTACATTGGTTGTTGGGCCAGTGAAGGTAAACACTTCTTTGCTTGGTAAACAGGGGCTTGTTGATACTGCAGTAAATCCACCTTTAATATCAAAAGCTGCTGGAACAACAACATTAATCGTTTTGGTGTCGTTACAACCTGCATCACTTGTTACTTTTAACTTTACTACTCTTGTTTGATCGGTGTTTGTTTGAGTATAAGTTTTTGATACCTTAATTCCTGATCCTGTTGTTCCATCTCCAAAATCCCAAGTGTATTGCATAGACCCTTTTGCAATGTAACTATTGCTCTGAAACTCAAATGTAGCTTGTGTTCCAACCTGGTTTACTAAATTATATGAAAATGAAGCCACAGGAGAAACGTCCTGACCAAATGCTTTTACTGATAAACTTTGTTGCCCTACTACAGCACCATTTTTTTTAACTTTAACTAAAACTGTTTTATTACCTCCATCGGTATAAACATTTTCTACAGGATTGGTATACCCTGCATTACCATCTCCAAAGTACCATTCAAAAGTTGCACCAGTCGGAACTCCTGAACCCGAACAAGTAAAAGTAAATTTTTCTGTACTTGGGGCACAGGGATTTGAACTTACATAAGATATTACAATTGGGCCTGTACCGCTATTTCCACTACTTGATGAGCCTGAAGATGATCCATTTCCTCCAGTAGAGCCTGTTCCTCCAGAACCAGTAGAACCACCAGATCCTGAACCTGTTGTTGGTATTTGTGTAGATTTTCCTGAATATTTGGTACAACCAAAAAACATGAAAATAAAAACAGTAAGAAAAAATAGGGTTTTATTAAACTGCATCATAATAGTTTAGATTTCACAAAATATTGTGATCTTAACTATTTAACAACGAATTTTTTAATAAAATATTGTTACAAAACAGTGGTTTAGAATAGAGATTTGCGTTTCCTTCCGGTAATACCAAGGGCTCCTAATAAACTTCTTGTAATTAAACTTGCTGCAGTTCTGCCTGCCTGTTTTACAATTGGATTATCGAAAAAACCCACTTCCTTTGTCGTTGTTTTATTCTTTGTTTCTTCTTCTTCGTTTTCTGTGCTTTGTTCAGCAGCTATAGCTAATTTTTTAGTTAGAATTTCATAAGCACTTTCAGTATCTATTACTTCATTATATTTTTTTACTAATTTACTTTTATTAACAAGAGTATTTATTTCTTCATCACTTAAAATATCCATTCTACTTCTAGGAGGACAAAGCATGGTGTGAACCAATGGTGTTGGAATTCCTTTTTCATTGAGTAAAGTAATGAATGCTTCGCCAATACCCATTTGAGTAAGTAATTCATCTGTTTTATAAAAATCAGATAATGGAAAATTTTCTGCAGCTGTTTTAATTGTTTTTCTATCGGCAGCTGTAAACGCTCTTAATGCATGTTGAACTTTTAAACCTAATTGTGCTAATATGCTTGCAGGAATATCTTGTGGATTTTGTGTACAAAAGAAAATTCCAATACCCTTACTACGTATAAGTTTAATAACTGTTTCTATTTGTTGTAATAAAGCTGAGCTGGCTTCATTAAATACTAAATGTGCTTCATCAATAATTAATACAAGTTTAGGTTTATCCATATCTCCTTCTTCGGGGCAAGTAGCATATAATTCTGCTAGCAATTGCAACATAAATGTGCTGAATAGTTTAGGCTTACTCTGCATATCTGTTACTCGTAAAATATTTATTATACCCAATCCCTCATCAGAAATTCTCATTAAATCTTCAACTTCAAAACTCCTTTCTCCAAAAAATACATCTGCACCTTGTTGTTGAAGTTCTATAATTTTTCTTAGAATAGTACCTGTAGAAGATGTTGAAATTTTACCATAAGTTTTTTCTAATTCTGCTTTTCCCTCATCACTGATATATTGTAAAACTTTAATAAAATCTTTTAAGTCGAGCAATGGCATTTGATGATCATCGCAATACTTAAAAATTAATGAAACAAATCCTTCTTGAGTATCATTTAATCCTAAAATTTTACTGAGTAAAATTGGACCAAACTCTGTAACAGTTGCTCTTAGTCTAGCTCCTTTTTCATCGCTTAAAGTGAGTAATTCTGTAGGAAATGCTTTTGGTTGAAATGCAACATTTAACAGCTTACATCTTTCATCAATTTTAGAATTGGCTATACCTTCAGCAGCTATTCCACTAAGATCTCCTTTTATATCCATTAGCACTACAGGAACACTGTTATCACTCAGTAATTCGCTAATTACTTGCAAGGTTTTTGTTTTACCAGTACCAGTAGCACCAGCAATTAATCCATGTCGGTTCAACGTTTTTAAAGGAAGGTAAATATCAGCACCACTAACTACTTCACCATTTAACATACCCACTCCCATCTTAACTTTTTCACCTTTAAAAGTATATCCACTATTAACAGCTGCTATAAATTGTTCAGTATTTGACATCATTAATAATTTTCGTTACAAACAAATCTATTTTAATTTGAATAAAGAAATCAATTTTAAAATTCAAAAAATAGAATGTGAATTTCTCAAGTAATAGTATTTAATAATATATTTTAATATAAAAAGCTATTACTATTACAAGTGTTAATTTATGGATAACTTATTTATCTACAATGATTGTTTATTAAAATTAACAGTTTATTATTCTTAATTCACAATCTTATTCACACGAAAAATTTAATACTGTATTGAATTTTATTAATTTCATTAACACCTGTTAATTCTACTTGTTCTATTTGGGTAATTTTTGATTTGACGAGTTATACACTGTTAATTAAGTACTCGTAAAATGATATTAAAATCATAGAAAGTTGAAAACATACAAAAACACCCGAACTTATTCTTTATTAATTCACATAAAAAAAGTAAAAAAGTAAAAATTTCCACAAGAATTTAGGGTTATTCACTGCCTTATGTGAATATGTTTTTATGCTTTCATTTTTAAACTTTCAGCCATTTAAAAAAAATAAGTTTTCAATAATGCTATAAACTTTTAAAATAAAGGGTTTGAATTAGTTTTCCACAGTTTGTTCTATACTTCCAAATCCCTATTTTTGCCAACCTTAAATTTAAAGTATATAATATTATGTCTATTATTCAAACGGTTCGTGATAAAGGAGCTTGGGTTATTGGTACTATCATTGCTATTGCCTTAATTGCTTTTATCTTACAAGATGGTGTTGGAAGACAAGGGTCTTTAACAGGTGTAGGAAGTAACATTGGAAAAGTTAATGGCGTTGGAATTGATAAAAATGAATTTGAAAGAAAACTTGAAAATGCAAGTCAAGGTAATTCTCAACAAAGAGAAAACCTAATTGGTCAATTGTGGAATCAAGAAGTTGGACAAATTTTATTGAATCAAGAATTTGATAAAGCTGGTATAGCTTGCACAGATAAACAATTAAGCGAAGATTTGTTTAAACCAACATCTCCACTAATGGGAGAGTTTAAAGATCCTGTTACTGGTCAGCCAGATATTGAAAAAGCAAAACAAGCTTTTGCACAGTTTAAAAAAACAGGAAAAGAAGAACAAAAAAAAGGAGTTTATGAAGGTATTATTGAACCAACTAAACTTCAAGCAAAATATGCTAAGTATACCGCTATCATTAACAATGCAGCATATGCACCAAAATGGTTAATCGAAAAACAACAAGCAGACAATAATGCATTTGCATCGGTTTCATATGTTGCTTTTCCTTATTCAACTATTGTTGATAGCACTATTAAAGTAACAGATGAGCAAATTATGGCTTATGCTAAAAAGCATAAATCAGTTTATGAGAAGGATGAAGAAACAAGAACTTTTAAATACCTCTCTTTCGAAGTTATTCCAAGTGCAGATGATAGTGCAGCAATTAGAACTAAATTAGAAAATAAAAAACAAGAATTATTAGCTGAGAACGATATCAATTTGTTTTTTGCAAAAAATACATCAGACCTACCTTTTTATGATGGTTATATTTCTGGAAAAGAAATTAATCAACAAGCGAAAGATAGTTTATTAAAACTTTCTACAGGCTCTGTTTATGGTCCTTATTTAGATGGAGGAAATTATGTATTAGCTAAAATGGTGGGCATTAAATCAATTCCAGATAGTGCAAAGGTTCGTCACATTTTAGTGAAAACAATGGATAGAGATCCAAGAACAGGACAAGAATATAGATTAAGAGATGATAGTTCTGCTAAAAAACTATTAGACTCTTTAGTTAGTGAAATTAAAATGGGCAAAAGCTTTGATACAATTTGTTTAAAAAACAGCGAAGACGAAGGAAGTAAAAATAATGGAGGTGTATATAATTATTTCTCTTCTGGCAGAATGGTTGGCACTTTCAACAATTTTGCATTTACACAACCCGTAGGAGCAAAAGGTATTGTAAAAACTCAATATGGATATCATTATGTTGAAGTATTGGGTCAAAAAGGAAGTAGCACGGGTTATAATATTGCTTATTATGCTAAACAAATTACAGTTAGTAACGAAACAGACGCCTTAGCAAAAAATGAAGCTACAAAGTTTTTATCTATCGTACAAAACAATAAGCAATTTGATGACGAAGCAATTAAATTAGCTAAAGTTCCTTATCCTGCAGAAGGAGTAAAACCTATGGATTACAATGTTCCTGGCTTGGGAAGTAATAGACAATTAGTAAAATGGATTTATAGTAATAAAGTAGGTGCTATTACTGAGCTTCCTTATAATTTCAATACAAAATATGTTGTAGGTATTATTACCAATATTAATAAACCAGGTTTACCAACAGCCTTAACATTAAGACCATTAGTTGAAAACCTAGTAAAGAGCGAATTAAAAGCTCAACAAATTTTAGCCAAAGCAAAAGGCACAACGCTTGAAGAAATTGCTAAGAGCTATGGCACCAACAATACTGTTCAAAGAATTGACACATTATTATCTAGCAACACCTTTAATCCTATTTTGGGTAACGATTACAAATTTGCAGGAGCTGCATTTAATGTATCACAAAAAGGAAAAGTTACTAGTTTAATTGCTGGTCAAAACGGAGTGTTTGCTCTGAAAACAGATTACATTGGAGCAAAAGCAGGTGTACCAACAGATGCAACAAGCTTAGCAAACTTTTTAAATAATAATATTAAAAGTGCAGCAGGTCGAATTACTAATGAACTATTGAAAAAGGTTGCAACAATTAAAGACAAAAGAGCAGAAGTTTATTAATAAACTTTATCGCTAGTTGAATATTTAAATCCCTACTTAAAATGGTAGGGATTTTTGTTTTACTTATACCGAAAGATGAAATAATAATAAAAAACTAACTTTGTGTGAATATTATTTTATGAGTAATACAATAATAAATAAGGTCTCAGAAAGTGGTTTAATAACATTAGATCTTGCAACACTTCTGCCTAAAGACGCCGTGGTTGGTTTTGATTTAAAAGATTATCTTTTTATGGAACTCATATTAAAAGAAAAAGATTATAGAACTGCCCTACAAGAAAAAGATTGGTCAGCATATGAAAATAAAATTGTAAGCATTTATTGTAGCACCGATGCTATTATTCCTGTCTGGGCGTATATGTTAGCCTCTGTTTATTTAACCCCCATTTCGTCTGCGGTTTATTTTGGAAATATCAACTCGACCAAAGAACAAATCTTACTAAATAATATTAATAACCTTTCTACCGAAGAGTATGCAGATAAAAGAATGGTCATTAAAGGATGCGGTGATGAAGAAATTCCAGAATCTGCTTATGTTGCTATAACCCATAAATTATTGCCAGTAGCCAAAAGCATAATGTATGGTGAACCTTGTAGTACTGTGCCAATCTACAAAAAGAAATCATTAAAAATTTAATGACGTATAAAAAATATTTTTCAATTGATGAGGCAAGAGAAAAAGCCAAACATTTTTGTGCCTATCAAGAAAGATGTCACTCAGAGGTTAAACAAAAACTTTTTTCTTTTGGATTAAATGAAGATGAAACAAATGCAGTAATAGTAGAACTTATAGAAGAAAATTTTTTAAACGAAGAAAGATTTGCTCAGCAATTTGCAAGTGGAAAATTTAAGATTAAAAATTGGGGCAGAAATAAAATAAAATACGAACTTCAAAAAAAACAAATAAGCCCAAAGAATATTATTAAAGCAATGGCTATAATAGATGAAGACGATTATGAAACCCAACTAAACAAAGAGTTTGATGTTTATTATTCAAAAATAAAATCGGGTAATGCCTTGCAAAAAAAATTTAAAACACAACAATATTTAGTTCAAAAAGGGTATGAGTTAGGATTGATTATAAACCTATTTAAAGCAAAAGGTTTAAAGTAATTAATCTAAGTTAACCACAAGATCTTTATGGTATGCTGTATGCAACCATTGTGTAACTTTCTGCTGAAACATTTTTTTGAACATTGGCAATTGAATTAAATTATTCATTACCCAACCCATCATTTTAGGAGAAAACCACATGCTGATTTTAAAGAGGTTGATGTCGTCTTTGACCCTTCTAAAAATTTCTCTATCATAATTTTTTAAAACAGACTCATCAAATTTGTTTTGTTGTACCGCCCTTTGAATAAACCTTGCAGCAATTAAACCTGTCGTCATTCCAGTACCAATACCCTCACCTGTAGTTGGTGAAACCATTGAAGCTGCATCACCAACCAATAACCACCCATCGCCATAACATTTTCTTTGTAATGATGCAAGCGGCAAGCCCCAACCTCGAATCGAATCTTCTGGTTTTGCATTTTTTAATCTATCTGCTATTAATGGATCTTTTTCTAAAATGTCTTTGAAGTCTGACTTTATATTATAATTATATTTTGAAGCTACACTACTTAACATTCCATATCCAATATTTGCATAACCACCACCCAGTGGAAAAATCCACAAATAACTCATAGGTTTTGATTTTGGGTAATACACTTCCATTAAGTGCTTTTCATGCATTCCTTCTACACCGCTCCAATATTGTCTAACCCCACCTGCATAATTATTTCTATCAATTTTTCTATCACCAACTGTTTTTAAAACCATAGACCTTTCGCCATCGGCCCCTACAATTAAATCGCAATAAATCTCAATGTTTTTATTTTCTTGTGAAGCACTAATTTTCCATTTTCCATTAATCCGTTTAATTTTTGTGGCAACCGTATTTTGTAAGAAAGTAGAATATTCGGGATCGATTTGTTGAACCAATAAAGTGTCAATAACCGTTCTTTTTGAAATAGCATAAGGGGGTTGGGTATAATCTGAAGTGTTTGGATCAAAAACAAATTCTGTTCTTTTCCCAGAAGGATGAATCAAACGAAACCCCCAACAGGCTTGAATTTTATCACTTTGCTTAATATTGTTTTTGATAATATTTTTATCAATTTGATTTAATATTCCAATAGCTTTTAAATCTAATCCATCTCCACAAATCTTATCTCTGGGAAAACATGCAGCATCAATTATAAAATGCGGAATTTGATATTTCCCCAAAAAAATTGAAGTGGTAGCACCAGCAGGGCCAGCACCCACAATGCAAACTTTAGTATGAAATGTTTGAATAGTCATAGCTTGAATTAACCAAAATACTCCACATAAATTCTTGGGGTTTCATATAGTTTAACACAATGAAGTTTTACATGTGTTGGTAACTGTGGGGCAATTTGATTCCATATGGCAATGGCTAAATTTTCTGTACTACACATTTGATCTTTTAAAAATGGAACATCCATGTTAAGGTTTTTATGGTCTAAAGGCTCAATAGCATATTTTTTAATAATAATGCTAAGGTCTTTCACATCCATTACAAAACCAGTATCTGGATCAGGATTTCCTTTGATGGTTATATATAAATCATAATTATGACCATGCCAGTTTTCATTAGCACATAAACCAAACACTTCTACATTTTTATCCTTGCTCCACCTTGGATTATATAATTTGTGGGCAGCGTTAAAATGTTCTTTTCTTGTTAAGTAAACCATCATAAAAATTTGTGCAAAAGTAATCCAAGGCGTAAACCCAACCAATTACTTATAATAATTCGCTGCTTCTAATTCTTGAAAAACCAAATCTGGAACCAAATATCTAACAGATTTGCCTTGTCTTATTTGTTCTCGTATAAATGTAGAAGAAATGTTGAGCAGGGGTGCTTGAAGGAAAGTGCTTTTTTCAGATTTTTTTTCAGGAACAAATCCCTCTCTAGAATATACTATTATTGGATAATTGCTTAACAAAAGCTCATAATTTTTCCAGTTCTCTAAATTATTATAACTATCGCTTCCCATGATTATTGAAAAAGAGTATTTGGAATATTGTTCTGATAAATAGGTTAAGGTATCGATTGTATAAGATGGTCTTGGAAGTTTAAACTCTATGTTTGAAGCTTTAAAACGGGTATCGTTTTCAATGGCTAGTTGTACAAGGTGAAGTCTATGGTACTCGTTTAATAAACTTGATGCAGGCTTTAAAGGGTTCTGCGGACTTATTACAAACCAAATTTTATCTAAATCGGTATGTTCAACAATGTGATTAGCAATAATTAAATGCCCAATATGAATAGGATTAAAGGAACCAAAATAAAGACCGATTTTCATTTGTAATTTTCTGTTATTCAGCAAGTTAATTCAAAACACCAACAAGTATACTATCTGCCTCATCTAATCTAAGGCTCAAATTATAACCAGCAACAGTTACACAAATTGGCCCCCCTAGAGGAGCAACCTGTTCTATTCTGATTGTTTCTCCTGGCACACAGCCCATTTCCATTAATTTTATAGAAATATCATCTTGAGTAAAAGAGTCTATTACACCCACTTCCCCAACCTTTAACACACTTAATTTTTTCATGAGAATTAATTATTACAAAACTATCTACTAATAGTGGCTTTAAGTTACGAATTTTGGAGCAAGATTATGTCTAAAATAAGATTCAATTACGCCGACAGACAACTTCATTTTTCACCAAAATCAAAACTCAAGGCTTTGGTAAATGAAGTTTTTATTCAAGAAAAGAAACCAATGAAGTGTATTCAATTTGTTTTTTGCTCCGATGAGTTTTTACTCAAGGTAAATCAAGATTTTCTACAACACGACTATTACACGGACATAATTACCTTCCCCCTATCTGAAAAAGAAGAGCCCATTGAAGCAGAAATTTACATTAGTCTAGAAAGGGTAAGGCAAAATGCTAAACAACTTGGTGTTGTATTCGAACACGAATTGGTAAGAGTTTTAGCCCACGGAGCACTTCATTTATGTGGATACAAGGACAAGTCTAAATCTGAAATTGAAAAAATGAGAGAAAGAGAGAACTTTTATCTAGAACGATTTTTGTGTTCCACGTGAAACACCTAACGCTTAAGCTTTCTAAAATTGACTGTTGTTTCACGTGAAACCACCCTTCTAAACAGAGCAACTATCTTTGCAGCATGTTTTTAGATTATGATATTATTGTTGTAGGTGCTGGCCACGCAGGCTGCGAGGCTGCAGCTTCAGCAGCAAATATGGGCAGCAAGGTTTTGTTGATCACCATGAACATGCAAACCATAGCTCAAATGAGTTGTAATCCTGCAATGGGTGGTATTGCAAAAGGGCAAATTGTACGTGAAATTGATGCCCTGGGAGGATATTCGGGCATTGTTAGTGATGCTAGTACCATTCAATTTCGAATGCTCAATAGAAGTAAGGGCCCTGCAATGTGGAGTCCTAGAACTCAAAACGATAGAATGGTGTTTGCTAATAAGTGGAGAGAAATGCTGGAGAATACACCAAATGTTGACTTTTATCAAGACATGGTCAGGGAAATTATTATTAAAGATGGAGTTGCCGAAGGTGTTGTAACTGGCATGGGTCATAAAATTAAGAGCAAGGCGGTAGTGGTAACAAGTGGCACATTCTTAAATGGAGTGATTCATATTGGAGAGAAAAGACTAGGCGGGGGTCGAATTTCTGAGAAAGCTGCTACAGGTATTACCGAGCAGTTGGTTGAGCTAGGTTTTGAAAGCGATCGTTTAAAAACCGGAACACCGCCAAGAATAGATGGAAGAAGTCTAGATTACAGTAAAATGGAAGAGCAAAAAGGAGACGAAGAAATTGTTGGCTTTTCTTTTTTAGACTTACCAAAGATTTCATCTAGCCAACAAAGAAGTTGTCATATTACTTATACTAGTCAAGAAGTTCATGATATTTTAAAAACAGGATTTGACAGAAGTCCAATGTTTCAAGGAAGAATTGAGGGTGTGGGCCCAAGGTATTGCCCTAGTATTGAAGACAAAATCAATCGTTTTGCCGAAAGAGATCGACATCAACTATTTGTTGAACCAGAAGGGTGGAATACTGTTGAAATTTATGTTAATGGCTTTTCAACCTCTCTACCAGAAGAAGTGCAGATTAAAGCGTTAAAAGCAGTACCTGGGTTTGAAAACTGTAAGGTGTTTAGGCCTGGATATGCCATTGAATACGATTATTTTCCACCTACACAGTTAAAGTATACCCTGGAAACCAAAAAAATTTCTAACTTATTCTTTGCTGGTCAAATTAATGGCACAACAGGTTATGAGGAAGCCGCTTGCCAAGGTTTAATGGCTGGCATGAATGCACATTTAAAAATTACAAATCAAGAGCCCTTTGTTTTAAAAAGAAACGAAGCTTATATTGGGGTATTGATTGATGATCTTATTAATAAAGGAACCGACGAACCATACAGAATGTTTACAAGTAGGGCAGAATACAGAACATTATTGAGACAAGATAATGCCGATCTAAGACTTACTAAAAAAAGCTATGAAGTTGGACTAGCTAATTCTGAAAGGTTAGAAAAGGTAATAGATAAGGAAAACCAAATAAACAACATTTCATTGATTATCAACGAAATAAGCATTGAACCCCAAGAGATAAATACTTATTTTGAACAGATTAATTCTTCACCTATATCTGATAAACAAAAGCTTTCAAAAATAATTTTAAGACCAGGAGTAACCCTAAAGGAGATTAAAAAATACGTTCCTAGAATTGAATCAGTTTTCTCTGAGTTTTCAGAACACGCATTAGAACAAGCCGAAATTCAAATTAAGTATGAACGATACATTGAAAAAGAACAAGAGTTAGTAGAAAGAATGAGCCAATTAGAGAATATGGTGATTCCAGATGTTTTTGATTTTGATAAAGTTCAAGCCATATCTTCTGAAGCATTGCAAAAATTCAAGAAAATTAGACCAAGAACACTTGGCCAGGCGTCTAGAATATCTGGTGTAAATCCTAGCGATGTTCAAATATTAATGGTTTATATGGGTAGATAAACAAGCTAAACCTCTTGTTCCGAGCTCTTATACCAACGATAGCCCAAATACCCCATAATTAGTAATGGGGTGAACATAAGGTAAATAATTGCCGAATTTAAACCTCTAGCAGGAGCATCGCCTAATTGGTTTGCTGTTTTAGTACAGATGGCACATTGTGACCAAGAATTAATACTAAATAAAACTGCTATAATTAACAATAAAGAAAATTTAATTATCCATTTTTTCACTTGGCAAAATAACAACAGATAATATTAAGCAACTGCTAAAATTTCTTCATTCAACAATATTTTGTCCTTATATTTTTTAGTAATTTTTAAGCACTAGCAAATATCTTCGTTAAGTGAAAGCTGTAATTTATAAATCTACTGGAAGTTGGTATATTGCTGAAACCGAAACAGGTCAAAGGTTTCAGGCGAGAATGAAAGGCATTTTTAAATTAGATGAAATTACCAGTACAAATCCAATAGCTGTAGGCGATAAAGTTGAAATTGAATTAGAAAACGAGCTAGAACACACCGCAACGATCACTAAAATTCATGATAGAAAAAACTATGTAGCTCGTAAATCTCCTCACAATAAATGGCAGCAACATATTATTGCTAGTAATGTAGACCAGTGTTTACTTTTTGCAACATTAAAAAACCCAAAAACCTCTTTAGGTTTTATCGATCGATTTTTAGTAAGCTGCGAAATGCATCATATTCCTGCTATTATTGTTTTTAATAAGTCCGATTTGCATGGAAAAAAAGAAGATGAACGATTAGCCTTAATAAAACAGATTTATGAAAACATCAACTATACTATTTTGCCAATTAGTATGCTAAAAAAAGAAGGTTTAGATGATGTTAAAAGCATTTTGAAAAACAAAACAACTCTAATTAGTGGACATAGTGGAACAGGAAAATCAACATTCATTAATCATATAATTCCAGAACTAGAAATCAAAACCTTGGAAGTAAGCGATTGGAGTGGAAAAGGAATGCACACCACCACTTTTGCTCAAATGTATAATTTGCCATACGGGGGAAGAATCATCGATACTCCAGGAATTCGAGAGTTGGGGTTAACCAATATTGAAAAAACAGAGCTAAGTGGTTATTTTCCTGAAATGAAAAAAGTACTACAAGAGTGTAAATTTAATAATTGCCAACACATAAACGAACCACAATGTGCTGTAAAACAAGCAATTGCAAACAATTTAATAAGTTTCGATAGGTACCAGAGCTATTACAATATTTTAGAAAGCTTAGAAAAATAATATTATGAAATCACTATGTTTAGACTTTGGAAATACCAGACAAAAATGTGCTATTTTTCAAAATGATGTTTTAGTTGAAACATTTGTTTTTAGTGATAAAGTCTTAGAAGAATTACAACAATTAATTCAAATTCATCATCCACAATTTTCAATATTATCTTCTGTAATACTTCATGATAAAGAAATTGAAAACCTGCTTTCAGAAAACAGTCAATTTCATTTATTAAATTTTCAAAGCAATTTGCCAATAACAACACCTGTTGGCAAACCAGAAACAATAGGTGCAGATAGGCTTGCATTATGTAGTGCTGCTGCAGATTTATTTAACGAACATCACAAGCTAGTTATCGGATTGGGCAGTTGTATCACATTCAACTTCATAAATAAATTCAATGAGTTTTTAGGAGGAAGTATTTCGCCTGGAATGTATATGAGATTTAAGGCCATGAACGATTATACTGCTTTATTGCCTATTATTCAACCAGAACACCAATTTCCCTTAGTTGGATACGATACAAAAACCAATTTATTAAGCGGGGTTTTATTTGGATTATCAAAAGAGATTGATGGTATTGTTGATTTGTACAAAGAAAAATACAATAATATAAAAGTTGTTTTAACAGGTGGAGATGCAGAATTTTTCTCTCAACATTTAAAAAATGAAATTTTATACGAGCCTGATCTATTATTCAAAGGGCTATTAGCTATTAGTAAAAGAAATAGACATTAGTCTAATGAAAATTTAACATAGAGTGTAAAATTTTATAGCGAAGATTGCGTTAGTATAAGTACTAATGAAATGTTCTAAAATCCTATTTACCCTTGTTGTAATTCTTGTTACAAACGCCTCATTTAAACATCTTCCTTCAAAAGACGATTTTTATATTGTTGTGAGTAAGCACAACTATACCATGAGCATTTATGATGCTGATAATTTTTTGGTGGTTACCTATCCTGCAACCTTTGGTAGTAAAGACTTAAGCGATAAAATGTTTGAAGGCGATAGAAGAACACCTGAAGGAACATTTAAAATTGCTGCAAAAAGAGTGCACCCAAAATGGCATAGGTTTTTAGCCATTGATTATCCGAATGAAGAAAGCTATAAAAAGTTTTATGAAAGAAAAGCAAATGGCGAAATACCAGCAAGTGCATCAATAGGCGGTAGTATAGGTATTCATGGTACATGGCCAGAAGAAGATTTTGCTGTTGAGCAAAAACAAAGCTGGACTCAAGGCTGCGTAAGCACCAAAAACAATTATGTTAATGAAATTTATTCTCAACTTCCTGTTGGCACAAAAGTGATTATTGAGCCATAATTAGTCGCAATCTAACCTACAAAATTTACTATATATTTTTTCGTATAGTGGAATGATATTTTGAATATCAAACTTACAAGCTTGTTCATAAGCTTGATTTTTCATTTTACTTAATGTAGCATCATCTTTCAAAATTGCAATTGCTTTTTTGCTCATGCTATCTACATCTCCAACATCGGCCATAAAGCCCGTTACTCCATCAATATTTATTTCTGGTAATCCGCCAGCATTTGTACTAATTACAATTGCACCTGCCGCCATTGCTTCTAATGCACTTAAACCAAAACTTTCATATTCACTAGTAAGTAAAAAGATATCGCTAACATTCATAATGTCTTCCATTTGATCTTGTTTTCCAACAAAACGAACATCATCGGCAACACCAAGTTGTCTGGCCAAATCTTCTGCTACTGGTCGTTCAGGACCATCTCCCACCATCATTAATTTAGAAGGAATATGTTTATTAACTTCAGCAAATACCTTAACTACATCATTTACGCGTTTTACTTTTCTAAAGTTGCTTGCATGTAACAATATTTTTTCTCCATTTGGGGCAACAACTTTTTTAAAAGCATCTATAGGCTTTTTAGCAAATCGAGCCACGTCAACAAAATTGGTAATGACTTCGATAGGCTTAGTGATAGGAAAATTTTTATAGGTTTCTTCTTTTAAGTTTTCACTAACAGAGGTAATAATATCACTTTCATTAATAGAGAATGTTACAACAGGCTCGTATGTTTTATCTTTTCCAACTAGGGTTATATCAGTGCCGTGTAATGTAGTGATGACAGGAATATTTCTACCATTTTTACTTTTTACAATTTGCTTAGCCATATAGGCAGCACTGGCATGAGGTATTGCATAATGTACGTGTAACAAGTCTAAATCATGATTAATGATTGCATCCACCATTGTACTAGCTAGTGCTAATTCATATGGAGGATAATCGAATAAGGGATAAGTAGGAACCCTCACTTCATGATAAAAGATATTGGCATTAAAAACATTTAACCTAACCGGCTGTTGATATGTAATAAAATGTACAGAATGGCCTTTATCTGCCAAGGCCTTCCCTAATTCTGTTGCTAAAACGCCACTACCACCAAAAGTTGGATAACACGCAATACCTATTTTCATAAAAAATTTAAACTTAAGTAGGCAAGATAAAGAAAAGAAGCTTATGCTTTTGTTATTTTACTTCAACCAAATTACTTAGATTATTGTTGAGACCTATTGTTGCAATGTAAACCCTAGAAAACAGATCTTTTTTTAATGCTTCTATGTCTATTTCTTCGTTTAAATTAGTAATTATCTTTTTACAAGTAACACTGCTTTTATCCTCACCTACAAAAAGTGCAAATCCTTTAATAGGCTTTGAATTGAAGATTTGTATTGAATAAGTTTTGTATGTTTTTTCTTTAACGATTGGTTCTGGAGGAATCTCTTTATTTATCCATGGCATTGGTGGAACAATCGCAGGAGTTGCATAATAATTTTGCTGTAAACTGTCGCCCCATCCGTTTACATTTTTTACAAATCCAGCACTGCTGAAATAAACGCTGCCATGAATATTAGGATTTTTTCTTAAACTAATAATTTCATTTGGCAGCTCATTCAGATCGCTGTAACCCTTTGTGGTGCCTGCTTTATATAATGCATGACCCACATAAATATGCCTTCCAAAACTATTATTAGCCCACCAATTTAATAAAGTATCATAATCGCAAAGCTGATGGCCACGCTCCCAATACAATTGGGGAGCACAATAATCCATCCAACCCTTTTTAAGCCATAATAAAATGTTGGCATATAAATCGTCGTAATTAGTTTGCCCAGCTTTTGTTTGACTACCCAAAGGGTCTTTATCTTTATTTCTCCAAACGCCAAAAGGACTAACACCAAATTTTATTCTACGAGGGGCATTATTGATAGCAATCCATAATTGTTTAATAATACTATCACAGTTGCTTCTTCTCCAATCGTCTTTACTTAAACTCTTTCCATATTTCAAGTAAAATTTTTGATCGGGAAATTCTTTTCCTGGTATTCTGTATGGATAAAAATAATCGTCAATATGAATACCATCAACATCATATCTATTCACAATATCTAAAACAACAGCAATAAAATAATCTCTTACTTCTTGTAAAGCTGGATTAAAATATTTTTTATCGCCATAATTTAAAAACCATTCTTTTTTTGTTTTTGTAATATGATGATGGGCGATGGATGAATTATGAATATTAAAGACCGCCCTATAAGGATTTAACCAAGCATGAAACTCCATACCACGCTTATGGGTTTCTTGAATCATAAATCTTAAGGGATCGTAGAACGGCATTGGAGAACGCCCTTGTGAACCAGTTAAAAATTCGCTCCAGGGTTCAAGAGTAGATGGGTAAAAAGCATCAGCTGCTGGTCTTACTTGAACAACTAACGCATTTAACCCCATTTTTTGATATAGATCAGCAAGCTTTATAAATTCTTCTTTTTGTTGTGCTACTGTAAGATTTTTAGAACTTGGCCAATCAATATTGTTAACTGTAGCAATCCAAACAGCCCTAAATTCAAAAGTGGGGTTTTGGGCTGTTGCACAAGTTGAAAAAAATAAAATAAAGATTACGAGTTGCGTAAGTTGTTTCATGAATTATGCAAATGTAAATTTCAATTTAAGGATTATATAATGTTGGGAGAAAATTACTATTAAAAAGAAGTTAATTTTAAAAATGTGAATATCTCAAATTTTAAGTGATTCTATTTATTACAACAAATGAAATAAGTTTGTGCACTCATGCAAATGCTTTTTATTAGGGTTAAAAAAAACCTTGTTTATTTATTAATTATTTTTTGTTGCAGTAATTGTGCAAATATTATTCCCCCAAGCGGTGGTCCTAGAGATTCTTTACCACCAGTTTTAATTATTGCTTTTCCTAAAGATTCGGCTATTAATGTTACTTCTAAAAAAATCACCTTAACCTTTGATGAATTTGTAGAGGTTAAAGATATTAGTCAGCAAGTAGTGATTAATCCTTTGCCCGAAACACAGCCCAATATTGATTATAAGCTTAAAAATATTTTTATAAATTTTAAAGATTCGCTATTACCCAACACCACCTATACTATTAATTTTGGTAATGCCATTAAAGACGTTAACGAAGGCAATATTGCAAAAAACGCCACCTATGTTTTTAGCACGGGAAAAAAAATTGACAATAATACTTTAGAAGGCTCTGTTATTATTGCCAAAGATGGAAGTGTTGACTCTAGCTTAATAGTAGTTCTTCATTACAACCTCAGTGATACTTCAATTTATTCCTTAAAACCACAATATTTAAGTAAGCTAAATGGAGAGGGTAAATTTCTTTTTAAACACTTGCCAGATACGGTTTATAATGTTTTTGTATTGACTAATAATTTTTCAAAAAAGTACGACGATACTACAAAATTGTTTGGGTTTTTGAATGAGCCCATTAATACCAAAAAAGCAAATGAAGGAATAAAAATTTTTGCTTTTAAACAAGTTGAGGAAATTTCTAAACCAGAAGTTCCCAAATCAACAACAAGCAGATCTGATGGAAGAGAAAAAAAGAAATTAAATTTTACTACAAACCTTACCAACGGAAGATTTGATTTTTTAGACTCTGCAATTGTATTAACAAGCAACCTGACTTTAAAAAATATAAATGAACAAAATATAAAAATTGTAGATTCAAATTATTTAGCTGTTCCCAATCTCGAGATTATAACAGATACTTCATTTACAAAAGTCTCATTAAAAGCAAAGTTGAATTTTGAGTCTAAATACTTCATTCTAGTTAAAACAGAAGCTCTGACAGATACAACTACAAAACTAATCAGTAGTAAAACAGACACCCTTTCTTTTACCACATTTAAAGAATCTGATTATGGTAAACTAAAAATTAGAGTCAACCAATCCATCACAAACGAGGTTTTGTTAATATACAAGGGAGATGTTTTAATGAATACTGTTCCTTTGAACAAAGAAATTGTTTTTAAAATGTATAAACCAGGAGAGTATGAGTTAAGAATTTTGAAAGATGAGAATCAAAACAAAATTTGGGATTCTGGAAACTACAAATTGAAACAACAGCCAGAAAAAGTAATAAGCTTAAAAAACAAACTTAGTATAAAACCAAATTGGGATAATGAGATTCAATTAACCTGGTAGACTTAAGCAGAAAATTGTTGGGCAACAAAATCCCAATTAACAATGCTCCAAAAGTTATTGATATAGTCAACCCTCTTGTTTTGATATTTTAAATAGTAGGCATGTTCCCATATATCTAAACACAGCAAGGGTTTTCCTTTGATTTCTACAACATCCATTAATGGATTATCCTGATTTGCCGTAGATACCACAACAAGCTTTCCATCTTTTTGTTGAATTAACCAAGCCCAACCACTGCCAAACCTTGTTTTTGCAGCATCATTGAATGCAAGAGTGAATTTTTCAAACGAGCCAAAATCATGATTTATTTTTTCTTGAAGAGCTTTATGAGATAAAGATTTTTTTTGTGGCGACAAGCATTTCCAAAACATTTCATGATTAAAATGCCCACCTGCATTATTTTTCATTTTTGTACTATAAGCAGAAATGTTCATTAAAATATTTTCTAATTCTAAACCATCATCTTTTACTTCTACAGCAAAAGCCTCATTTAAATTTTTACAATATCCTGCTGCATGTTTGCTATAGTGAATTTCCATGGTAAGATCGTCAATTGCAGGCTGTAAGTCTGCATAACTATACGATAATGGCGTTTGGGTAAATGTTTTATTTTTTTGTTTTGTAATTGTAATAAAACCAGGCAAAATAGTTTGGCTTAAACCTAAGGCCAAGGCTGCTTTTCCGCTATTGAGTAAAAAGCTTCTTCGGGTGGTTGAATTCTTTTTCATAATTAAGGAATTGCTCTAAAGTTAGCAATTATTGATTTAATCTTTCTAAACAACCTAAAGTAAAACTCATTGTTAAAGAGTTGCGAATCTCTCATGGCTTTAAAAATCAAGAAAAAGGCAACTGGCAATAAAACAAAAATCGATAACCAAATTCCTGCAAAAGCACTCATCACATTTTCTTTGGCTAGTTTTTCTCCGAAAGTGTTAAGCAGATAAAATATAGCAAAGAAAATAATAGCAAACACCATTGGAGTTCCCAACCCACCCTTTCTAATAATGCTACCCAAAGGAGCACCAATTAAAAACAAAACCAAACAAGCAAAACTATAAGTAAATCTTTTGTGCCATTCAATTTCGTGAATACGCAAAGAGTCGCTTTTTGTTTTTAAATCAGTAGTGATATTATGAAGACTTTCAATTGCTAGATTATTATGTATAATACTATTTTGATAGACCGTAAACTTTAATGAGTCTGGAATTAAATCATCAAACTTTTTTGCTCTAACAATTTTTTTATCCTTGATGGTTTTTGGAAATTCAATTTTATTATGTACAAACCGAAACGAGGTGTCAATGTTTTTATCGAACTTTTTTCTGAGCTCTTTGTTGGATTTTATTAAGGAATCTAAAGTATAATCAATTTGTCTAATGCTAAGCATTTTTGGGTTTCTTTCTAAGCCCTCTTCATTGGTTTTGCCCATTTCTAAACTGCTTAAATCGAGCAATTTGCTATACTGTTTAAAACCCATTCTTATGTAGTCGGTGTTCATAGAATTTGGTATACCTTTTTCTTGATACCTCCAACCATTGTATAAAACAAACTCTAAAAACTTTTTATCTTTTGTAATTCGCATAACACCGCTCTCGGCTGTAATTAAGTTGTCCTGAATACTATTGTTGCCTTCAAAAATGACTACATTACGTATGGTACTATCGTCTTTTTCTTTTTTACCAATCTTAATTACAAATCCCCTGAGTTTATTATAAAATACTCCCTCTTTAATATCAAAGGCGGGTTGTTTTAAAATAATATCGTGCTTTAAAGTTTCTAATTTTAATTCTGCAACAGGAATAAAAAAGTTTAAAAATATAAAGGCAATTAAACTAATACCACTTGCAGTAATAATTAAAGGCCTCATAAATCTGAGTAAGGAAATACCTGCCGATTTAATAGCAACTATTTCAAAACTTTCTCCAAGATTTCCAAAGGTCATTATCCCCGAAAGCAGCATAGATAAAGGTAAAGCTAAGGGTACCCAATGTACAATTACATATCCAATGAGTTTTAAAAGAATCATCATATTAAGACCCTTTCCTACCATATCATCTAAATACAACCAAAAAAATTGTAAGGTAAATACAAATACAGCAATAGAAAATGTGGCAAAAAAAGGACCTATAAAAGATCGTAGAATTAATATATCTAATTTTTTAAACAAGCGTATTTGTAATTAACGAGTTTTGTAACATGACAAAAGTAACTCTTTCAAATACTGAAATGAATCTTGTTTTAAATCAATCTGTTTTTTTAACAAAAAACAAAGTGATTCAAAAGGTATACGAACTTTTTCAACAAGTACATGAAGGCTATAAATATGAGATAAACTCTTTTATTCATTTTCCACCTGAATTAAAATCAACCAATGGAAAAATTTCTAAAGGAGAAAATTATTTACAACAACCCTGGGTTATGTTAGACACTCCTAATTTTTTTAAAGGAAACAATGTATTTGCTGTAAGAACCTTTTTTTGGTGGGGAAACTTTATTAGTATTAATTTTTTGGTTATGGGTATTTGGCTTGAAGAAGTTAAAGGGCGTCTTTTAAATCAAATGGACAATTATAATGATTGGTTTATTTGTATAAATAACGACGCATGGCAACACCATTTTGAAAACAATAATATGAAAAAGCTTGATGAGTGTAGAAGAGAAGAATTAGAACATCTGACTTTTATAAAACTATCAAAAAAAATCCCACTACAAGAGTGGGATAATATTGAAATTTTTTTACAAGAAAGTTTTGTGGCATTAAAACCCTTAATGGAAACAACTAGCTTCCCAGTCGATGAAAAAGTTCTTTGATTTGATACTCCCATAACTGAGTAGCATCTTTTATTTCGTTTTTTTCGGCAAAATCAGTAATCACTAAAATAGTTTGATTTGAAATTTCAGTTTTAGTAATTCTAAATTCAAAATATTCATCTTTATTTCCATCAATCCATTGGTATTTGATGAAATGTTCTTCTTCCTCATCAATAATTCTCGCTTTTTCAGGAGAACCAGAACCCCAAGTAAAATTAATTACTCCTTCCCATTCGTCTACCTTATCAGCAAACCATTCTTGCAAACCCACAGGCGAGCTTAAAAACCCCCATAAAATAGATGGGGAGCAACGCACCGGAAATTCTATTGTGTATAATTGTTTTTTGCTCATGCTACGTCACTTTTCCTAGTTAGTAATGCTGCAATAATAGGTATTAATAGGTAATAGCCAAATGTTTTTTGTTAAATAATATTTATTGTTTTAACAAAAAACTAGTATGGCAAATTGTGTTACAGATTAATAAATCTGCCACCTTCTGATGGGTGTTGCTATTGGAGGAAGTGCATTTAATTGATTAATATCTACCAAACCAATTTTTTTGGCATAACTATAAACAAATGTATTCTTTGTATTATAATTACCCGATTCGAGATATTGGGTTTCTTCTCTAACAGTAATAATACTATCGATTAATTTACCATTGATTGTAGAAGAAATATCTTTAGCTAAGATGGTAAACTTATATTTTACGTTGGTAGGATTTCCAGATAATTGACCAACAACAACCGGACTATCCCAACTTGTACCCACACTAGCATAATCTTTTAAAAAAGCAAACTCGGCTTTGGGCCCACTTCCAATTGGAAAATATCTATAATAATTTCCTGTACCATCTTTTCTATAAAACAAAGTATCTCGAGCATTTAATTTTGGAATAAATAAATTAAATTGTCTGTAATTATTACCATCAATCGTTCTATTTGATGAAAGCACATTGATGATAACCGTATCATTAATACCCGAGTTATCGTAGGTCCAGTTACTTAATGTTGAAGTTGGAAAATAATCGTTGTTTGCATTTTGTACTACAACTCCTCCGTTATAAACCACTTTAAATACACAAATACTATTACCAAATCTTAATTTAAAATTTGCATCAACAGCTAAAAATGGTGTGCCATAACCGTTTAATGTAATTTGTTTAATCCCAGGTGCAAAAGCATAACCTTCAGCATAAAACCATATACCATTTACAGTATCAGAATATATTTTGTAATAACCATTTGTTGTAAAATTTACATTAGCAACTATGTAGTTAGTATTATTTAAGGGCGTTGCTTCTTTATAAATGCCATTTACAATAATGTTTTTGCAATTACCAGAAGAGTCTTGTAAAGTACCGGTAGCTGTATTATTGGCACTGCCTGTTCCTTCAACACTATATTCCTTTTCGCAAGAAATCAATAATAGCAAACCAATAGTATAAATTAAAAGGTTCTTCATATAATGGTAAAAATACTTGTAATAAGAAAAACGAATTGTTAAATCAATTTGTTGTTGTACAACAAGAACTTATTTTTTAAGAATCTTAAGTTCTACTCTTCTATTTCGGGTTCTTTCACTTTCGGTTCTTTCTAATGTTATTGGAAATTGATGACCATAGCCTTTATGTTGCATTCTTTTTTTATCAATACCATGTTCAACCAAATAGTCATAAACAGCCTTGGCCCTAACTTCAGATAAATTTCTTTTTCCTGTTGAGTTGTCTATTCCATCTACATCATTTGTACAACAAACATGACCCTGAATTTCAACTTCAATATTGGGATATTTCTTTAAGGTATAAACCAATTCTTCTAAATATGGATATGAAATCTGTAAAAAAACAGGTAAACCGCCATAAAAGAAAATATTTGGGAGCTCAACATGGTCTCCTACTTTTAAAGAAGAATCTGTCAACTGTTTCTCTAGTTTAATTATGCTAGGCGTTTTTTTAATTTCTTGAGGAGGAGGATCAAATACAGATGGAGGATTTGTTTTTTTTGTATGAACAATTTTTTCGTAGTAAGTAATTATTTCAACTCTTCTATTATATACTCTTGCATCTTCTTCCATGCTTGGGGTTACTAGTTTATCTTTTCCATAGCCTTCTAAAGGCATGATGATATTTCTAGGAATTTTAAGCCCAATTAAAAAAACAGCAATAGAGTTCGCCCTTCTAATAGACAAATCATAATTAAAACCAGAAGTACCAATTTGGTCGGTATGACCTACAATGACAATTTTGGTCATTTTATAATTTACATAATCAAAAGAATTGAAATAATTGGCAAGTTTTTCTTGATTTTCGGCTGTTAACCTATCATCATTAAAATCAAAATATATAATATAACTAGTAGAATCAGAAGCCCTACTTATGAATTGAATACAACAAAATAGTATTGAAATAAAAACTTTCACGCTAATATCTAAAACGAGAAAGAGCAGGAGTTATTATAAATTCTTTTCCATAACATAATGAGGTATGGTAACTTCCTCAAACTCATCTCCACAAATTGTATAACCTAGTTTTTCATAAAATCCAACTGCAGATTTTCTGGCGTGCATTAATAATTTTTTCTTGCCCATGTCTCTTGCAATATTTTCTGCAAAACTCATTAACACCCTTCCAACACCTTTGCCTTGAAGGCCATTCATTACTGCCATTTGGCGTAGTCTAAAGGCAGAATCTCCAACAGGAGTCAACAAACAACACCCTTCCAACTTTTCTTCGTCGAAACATCCCATCAAAACGTCTTGTTTTTCGCTTTCAAGCTCAGCATCGCTAAAGTCTAAACCTAGAGGTTTACGCAATACATTAAACCTTAAATCAACCATTTGTTTGTATTCTTCTGTACCGTGGTCAATAATTTTTAATGCCATAAACCAGTTGTTAGGGCGAACAAGATACATAAGATTTTGAAAAAACTAAAATTTTCCTCTATTTTTGATGTGTTGAGGAGTTTGTGAACTAATGAAGCAAAAGGGCTTGTAGAAATTGTTCAATATATTGTAGCGTTTGGTATTGAAGAGTTTGAAACAAAAAAAATAAATTAGCTAAACATAATGGTTTGGCTCACTATATATTTCTATCAGAATGTTTTAATAAAAAACATTTGTGCCTAGCTGTTTTACACCAACTTCTTCAAACAAAAATTAATTAATGCTCTAAACCTAATAGAATGGGATGTGGATCTTGTGGCACCGGTAAACCAAATGGCTGTAAAAGCAATGGTGGCTGTAGTACTGGTGGATGTAATAGATTAAATGTTCATGATTGGTTGAGAAATCTTCCATTAAGCGATTTGGATAGCACCTGTAAAGTGGTTGAAGTAAGCTTTAAACAAGGCAGCAGAAAAGATTTTTATAGAAACCCTACATTTCAATATTTCGAAAAAGGAGACTACATTACTGTTGAAGGAGTAAATGGTTTTGATGTGGGTCAAGTTTCATTATCAGGAGAATTGGTTCGTTTACAAATGAAAAAACATGGTGTAAAAGAAGATGATCCTGAAATGAAAAAAATTTTACGCCTAAGTACCGAAAAAGATTTAAGTAGCTATCATTACCAAAAAGATAGAGAACCTGCAGTTCAAGCTAAAAGCAGAGAGTTTGCAAGAAACTTAAAGCTTCAAATGAAATTAAGTGAAGTGGAAATACAGGCAGATGGCAAAAAAGCAACCTTTTTCTATACGGCTGATGATAGGGTAGATTTTAGAGAGCTTATTAAATACTTTGCCGGCGAGTTTAAGCTTAAAGTAGAAATGAAGCAAATTGGCATCAGACAAGAGGCTGGAAAAGTTGGAGGTATTGGTAGTTGTGGAAGAGAATTATGTTGCAGTACTTGGTTGCAAGATTTTAAAAGTGTTAACACCACCGCTGCACGTTATCAGAATTTATCAATCAATCAAACCAAATTAAGTGGCCAATGTGGAAGATTAAAGTGTTGTTTAAATTATGAACTTGATACTTATTTAGACGCTCTTCAGCATTTTCCAGATAATGCCGATACAATTGAAATTGCCAGAGCTCCTGCGTTTTTGGTGAAAAAAGATATTTTTAAAAACCTAATGTGGTATGTTATTCAGGGTGGAACCAAACACTATCCATTAACCATAGAACGTGTTAAAGAGATTAAACAATTAAACGCAAGAGGTATACGACCAGATGAGCTAGAAGAAGTTGAAATTACCAGCACAAAACCTAAAGAAGTAGAACCAGAATTTGTAGATGTTGTGGGTCAAATAAGTTTGAAAAGCCTTGAACGAAACGACAAGCGTCGTAAAGATCAACAAAGAAATCGTCAAGGCGATCAGCAACGAAGAGAACCACAATCTTCCTCAAATAATCAAAATAATAATCCAAACAGAAATAATAAACCACAACCTCAACGAGGAAATAGAAACAACAATCCCAACCAACAAAGACCTAAAGGAAAAAACCCTCCAGGAAACAACCCTAACAAGTAATAAAAAAGAGGGCGTCCTTAATATAGTTGCATAAACAACTTTTTAGTATCTTTGAGGTTTAAAAATTATTAAAGATGCAAGAAGCTTATATAGTTGCAGGATATAGAACAGCGGTTACTAAAAGTAAAAAAGGAGGATTTCGTTTTTACCGACCCGATGATTTAGCTGTTGAAGTAATAAAAGGTTTAACAGCAACCATTCCACAATTAGATACCAAAAGAATTGATGATGTTATTGTAGGGAATGCTGTGCCAGAAGCAGAACAAGGTTTACAATTTGGTAGAATCATTGCAGCAAAAGCCTTAGGTATTGATGTTGCAGGAATTACCATTAATAGATATTGTGCAAGTGGATTAGAAAGTATTGCTATGGCAACTGCTAAAATCAGAACAGGCATGGCAGAATGTATTATTGCTGGTGGTACAGAAAGCATGAGTTTAGTACCAACTGCAGGATGGAAAACAGTGCCTTCATTCAATATTGCAAAAGATGAACCCGATTATTATTTAAGCATGGGCTTAACTGCAGAGGCTGTAGCCAATGAATTTAAAGTTTCAAGAGAATCTCAAGATGAGTTTGCTTACCATTCTCATGCAAAAGCAAAAAAAGCCATTGAAAATGGATATTTTAAGCCAGGCATTTTGCCCATCAATGTTGAAGAAACTTATATCAATGAAAAAGGGAAAAAAGCTGTAAAAAATTATATAGTTGATACTGATGATGGAGTAAGAGCAGATACTACTATTGAAGCTTTGGCAAAACTTAAACCTGTATTTTCTTTAGGAGGAAGTGTAACTGCAGGCAATAGCTCTCAAACCAGTGATGGTGCAGCTTTTGTTATTGTAATGAGCGAAAAAATGGTGAATGAATTAGGTTTAAAACCCATTGGAAGATTAGTGAATTGTGCAGTTGCTGGTGTTCACCCAAGAATTATGGGTATTGGTCCTGTTGCAGCAATACCAAAGGTTTTACAACAAGCATCAATGAAATTAAATGATATAGATTTAATTGAACTAAATGAAGCCTTTGCCTCTCAAGCATTAGCTGTAATTAACGAATTAGGTTTAAATAAAGACATTGTAAATATTAATGGTGGTGCCATTGCTTTAGGTCATCCTTTAGGCTGCACAGGTTGTAAGCTTAGTATTCAATTATTAAACGATATGAAACGTTTAAATAAAAAATATGGAATTGTTTCTGCTTGTGTTGGTGGTGGACAAGGCATAGCAGGAATCATAGAAAATATTGCTTAACATTAAAAAGTTCTAATATTTAAAATCCTTCAACAGAAGGATTTTTTTATGCTTCAAATTATTTAATTAATTTCAACCATTAAACTCAACCAGATTATTTTGGTCTACCTCAAAACTAACAACTCTTTACAATGGATAGGAGAGCATTTTTAACAGTAGCAAAAAAAATTCCAGCAACAAAAACTCCTGAAAATCCAGCTTACAGAACCAATACAGGACTAAACTTATACACAGGCCCATGGACCGAAAATGAAGTCATTCATCTTCTTAAAAGAACCATGTTTGGTGCAAAAAAATCTGATATTGATTATTTTAAAAATAAAAGCATGAGTGCTGCAGTTGATGAATTAATTAATCCAATTGCAGCATTACCAGACCCACCTATAAAAGATTATAATACCACTGGTGCAGCTGTGCCAGACGATAATATTGCTTTAGGACAAACCTGGGTAACAGATATAAATAATGATGGAACAATAGCTAGCAGGCGAAGAGCTGCTTTTAAAAAATGGTGGATGGGTGTAATGCTAAATCAAGATAGAAGTATCAGGGAAAAAATGACAATGTTTTGGCATAATCATTTTGCTACAGAATCGAGCGATGTAGGTAATGCTCAGTATGTATATAAGCACCACAATTATTTAAGAACAAATGCACTGGGAAATTTTAAATCAATGGTTCGAAACATTACCCTAGATCCGGCCATGTTGGTGTATTTGAATGGACAATTAAACACAGTTACTGCACCAGATGAAAATTATGCTCGTGAAATTCAAGAGTTATTTTGCATAGGAAAAGAAGGAGGAGCTCCATTTACTGAGAATGATGTTAAGGCAGCCGCAAAAGTGTTAACAGGCTGGAGAAATAATGCCACAACCCTCTCTTCGTATTTTACTTCAAGCAGACACGATAGCAGCAATAAAACATTTTCTTCTTTTTATAATAATACTGTAATACAAGGCAGAACCGGTGCAACAGCAGGCGACTTGGAGTTAGATGATTTGTTGAATATGATTTTTGCTACTCAAGAAACAGCAGAACATATTTGTAGAAAAATTTATCGATGGTTTGTTTATTATGATATTGATACTACTACAGAAACCAATGTTATTGTTCCATTAGCCGCAATTTTTAGAAGTAATAACTATAATATTAAACCCGTACTTGAAACCCTATTCAAAAGCGAACACTTTTTTGATGTTTTAAATCAAGGCTGTTACATCAAAAGTCCTATTGATTTGGTAGTGGGCATGTGTAGAGAATTGAATGTAGTTTTTCCGGATAATTCAGATTATGTATCAAATTATGGTCATTGGAATTGGATTGTTAATTATGCAGCATTAATGAATCAAAATATTGCAGATCCACCAGATGTAGCAGGGTGGAAAGCCTATTACCAAGTGCCACAGTTTTATGAAATTTGGATTAATAGCGATACGCTTCCTAAACGTAATCAGTTTACAGATACTATGATGTTGACGGGATACACCTTCAATTCTAAAAAAATTATAGTTGATGGTGCTGAGTTTGCAAAAACATTATCTAATGCGGCAAATCCTAATACTTTAATTGACGATTTAATTAAGTATTTATTTCGAATGGATTTAACAACAGCCAGTAAAAATCAGATTAAAAAAGATATTTTATTGGCTGGCCAATCACAAGATTATTATTGGACTGATGTTTGGAATCAATTTATTACCAATCCATCTAATATACCGAATGCTACATTAGCAAAAAACAGAGTGAGGGATTTAATTAAATATTTAATGAACCTAGCCGAATATCAATTAGCTTAAAAAACATTACATGAAAAGAAGAGATTTTTTAAGACAAACATTGCCAGCAAGTGTTATACTTCCAGGCTTATTTAATGGCTTTTCATTAAATGCATTAACAGATCAATCGTTGTTGTATAAAGCACTCATGTTACCAACTACAGCAACAGATAATGTTTTAGTGTTAATACAACTTAATGGAGGAAATGATGGACTTAACACAATTATTCCTTTAGAATATTATAGCAATTATTTTAATGCTCGCAGTAATGTTGCCATTCCAGAAAACAAGGTTTTAAGTTTAACCGGAACAAACAAAATTGGGTTACATCCAGCTATGACAGGTGTGCAAAGCATGTTTAATGATGGAAAAGTTTCTATTATACAATCTGCCGGTTATCCTTCACCTAACTTTTCACACTTTAGAGCTACTGATATTTGGATGAGTGGAAGCGATAGCAACCAATTTTTGCAAAGTGGCTGGATGGGTAGATACTTAAATTATGAGTATCCTAATTTTCCAAATGGTTATCCAAATACAACCATGACAGATCCTTTGGCCATTCAAATTGGTTCTGTTACTTCTTTTACTTTACAAGGACCCTCTGTGAGCATGGGTATGAGTATTAGTAATCCTACAAGTTTTTATAATTTATTAAATGGAGTACAAGACCCTGCACCTAATACACCTGCAGGAAAAGAACTCACCTATATCAGAACAGTATCACAACAAACACAGCAATATGCACAAGTAGTTAAAGATGCCGCTGCAAAAGTTACGGTACAATCAAGTTATCCATCTAATAATAGTTTAGCAGATCAATTAAAAATTGTTGCCAGATTAATAAAAGGGGGATTAAAAACAAGAGTCTATATGGTTAGCATGGGTGGGTTTGATACACATGCCTCCCAAGTAGTATCAACAGATACAACAATTGGCACACACGCAACATTACTACAACGTGTAAGCGACGCTGTAAAAGCTTTTCAAGACGATTTAAAATTTTTAAGTGTAGAAGACAGAGTTCTTGGAATGACTTTCTCAGAGTTTGGAAGAAGAATAAAAAGTAATGGTAGTACAGGTACAGATCATGGTTCTGCAGCTCCAATGTTTGTTTTTGGTAAAAAAGTAGTACCAGGAATTATTGGTGTTACACCTACAATATCGGCATCGGTAAGTGTGAATGAAAACATTCCATATCAATACGACTTTAGAAGTGTTTATGCCAGCATTTTAGAACATTGGTTATGTGTAGATAATACTGCTTTACAAACGGTATTACTTAAAAACTATCAATCATTACCAATTATACATTCATCAGCTTGTAAACCTAGTAATCCAAATAACTCTGGCAATAATCTTATTACAAATTATCCTAATCCATTTACCTCAAAAACTACCATCTCTTTTTATTCAGAAGGAGGCTATACTTTGGTACAAATTATTGACCCTCTAGGCAGAGTAATTAAGCACGTTATTGATCAAAACTATACAGCAGCAGGAACTTACACAGCCCAGTTTGATAGTGAAAGTTTACCAACCGGAGTTTATTATGCCAGATTACAAAACAATGCCATACAACAAGTATTGCCAATGTTAAAAGTTAGATAGTTAAATAACTTGATCAATAAAAAAAACCCAAGACACAATACTACATTTGCAAGGTGAGAAAAAAGAAACCTGCAATTATTTTAAAAGATGTTTTAGTAAACGATTATGCTGCAGAAGGCAAAAGCATTGCTAGAATTGAAGGTAAAGTAATATTTATTGAAAAATCTGTTCCAGGAGATATTGTTGATGTTAAGTTAACCAAGAATAAAAAAGATTGGGCCGAAGGATATCCATTAGAATTTAAAAAATATTCTAACGATAGAGTTGAACCATTTTGTGAACATTTTGGGGTTTGTGGAGGTTGTATTTGGCAAATGCTTCCATATCAAAAACAATTATTGTATAAACATCAACAAGTAACCGATAACTTGCAAAGAATAGCCAAAGTTCCTTTGCCTGAAATTCTACCCATTAAAGGAGCTACAATAACAACAAATTATAGAAATAAATTAGAGTTTACTTTCTCAACAAAAAAATTCATTCCTTTTGAAGAAATGAGAAACATGGATAAAAGTGAAATGCCTGAAATAAAAGGTGCAGCTGGTTTTCATGCAAGAGGATTTTTTGATAAAGTTGTTGAAATTGAAACCTGTCATTTACAAGCAGAGCCTACCAACAAAATAAGAAACGCAGTAAAAAAATTTTTGATTGAAAATGATTTTAGTTTTTATGATATCAGAAATCATGTAGGTTTTATGCGTAACATGATGGTGCGTTTAGCTACTACAGGAGAGCTAATGGTTAATGTGGTTGTTGGAGAAAATAATCCTGAAAAGATTGAACAACTCATGCAATTTATGGTTGCATCATTTCCTGAAATTACAACATTGCTATATACTGTTAATTTAAAATTCAACGACAGTATTTTCGATCAAAATCCTATTGTTTACAAAGGCAAAGGATATATTATTGAACAACTAGAAAACTATCAATTTAAAATTAGTCCAAAATCATTTTTTCAAACCAATACAAAACAAGCAGAAACACTGTATTCTATTACAAGAGATTTTGCTGAACTCAATGGCTCTCAAATTGTATATGATTTATATGGCGGCACAGGAAGTATTGGTATTTTTGTAAGTAATAAAGCCAAAAAAATAATTGGCGTTGAATTAATAAAAGAAGCTGTTGATGATGCAAGAGAAAATGCAACATTAAATAAGATTAGTAATGCAGAATTTTTTGTAGGAGATGTAATTGATATTTGTACAGATGATTTTTTTACAAAGCATGGAAGACCCGATGTAATTATTACAGATCCTCCACGTGCTGGTATGCATGAAAAATTAGTTAGAAAATTGCTAGACATTGAAGCACCTTTAATTGTGTATGTTAGTTGTAATCCAGCTACACAAGCAAGAGATATTGCATGGTTAGACGAAAAGTATGAAGTAACAAAAGTGCAACCTGTAGATATGTTTCCTCATACACATCATATAGAAAATGTAGTTCAATTGAAGTTAAAAACTAGTGGCTAGTGGTATATGAAACTAAGTTCATAACTACTAACAACTAGCCAAAAATCACTAATATAAAATGACAGAATTTAGACCCACAAGATTTGAAATTTTACCTACCGTAATTAAAAACCTTTTAATTATAAACGGACTTGTATTTCTTGCTCAGAATACAGTAGGTGTTCAGTTTTTCGACTTGAATAAATGGTTTGCCCTTCATACATGGCAAAGCTCTTGGTTTAAACCCTGGCAACTAATAACGCATATGTTTATGCATGGCGATTTTGGCCATTTATTATTTAATATGCTTGCCCTTTGGATGTTTGGAGCCATACTCGAAAACCTTTGGGGAATGAAGCGTTTTCTCATTTTCTATTTTGCTTGTGGCTTAGGTGCTGCATTAGCACATATGCTTTTTTTGTACAACGATTTACAACCCATTGCAAAAGCTTTATACGAATTTCCAATTGAAGCACAACAACAATTAATTGATAACCCACTCTTTAAATTAAATGAACCCACATTTGGTGCAAGTGGTGCGGTATTTGGTTGTTTAGCTGCTTTTGGTTATTTGTTTCCTAACACGCTCATTTATGTTTATTTTCTTGTACCAATAAAAGCAAAATATTTTGTGATATTGTATGCTGGAATTGAATTATGGATGGCTGTTCAAAATTCAGCAGGAGATGACGTTGCCCATATTGCACATTTAGGAGGTGCTGTTGTAGGGTTTTTATTGGTATATATTTGGAACAAAACCAACAAAGCAAAATTTTATTAAAACCAATGGGACAAAGAGATTATTTCGATAAGAAGCCAACATTAGGCCAAAACAATAATGCGTTAGTTTTTTTATTTACTATAAACACTATTATTTTTTTAATTCTTATTTTTTTAAAACTTGTTGTTGATTTAGAATACAGACAAGAAGCCCAAGTAGTTTTTAATGATAATTTTTTATTTTGGTTTTCACTTTCTCCTGAACTAAAAACGCTTTTAGTAAAACCTTGGAGCATTATTGTATATTCATTTGCCAATGGAACTATTATAGAATTTATTGCTAACATGCTTTGGCTTTGGGCTTTTGGTTATATTCTGCAAGATTTAGTTGGCAATAAAAAATTGGTGCCCGTTTATTTGTATGGAGGTTTTTTTGGAGGATTGTTTTTTATACTAGGTCATCTTATTTTTTCTTCATCACCAAATACTTTGTTTTTAGAAAGTAATACAGCCGTTTTAGCTGTTGCTATTGCTACAACTACCCTATCTCCTAATTATAAAATATTTCAACAAATAGGTAATGGTATTTCTTTATGGGTTTTAACTGCAGTTTTTTTGTTGATAGATGTTGCTTATTTATATAGTAATACTTGGCCAATTATAATATCGCATATCAGTGCTGCTTTGATAGGGTTTATCTATATTAAACAATTAAAATCTGGAAACGATTGGGGTGCTTGGATATATAAGTTGCTGTCAAATATTGAAAAAGTGTTTAACCCATCTCAAAAAAATAAATCATCTCAACAAAAACAAAAAATTAGTAACGATAATCAAGAAAAACTAGATGCCATTTTAGATAAGATTAACCAAAAAGGATATGATAGTTTAACTAAAGCAGATAAAGATTTTCTTGAAGAATACAGCAATTAATTTCTGTTGCCAAAAACAAAACTCTGACTACCCAATTGATTGAAACTAAATTCTAGCTTAAATACAAAGTCGTAGATTGTAACAATATCAATACCTATACCATAAGAATACATTAGTTTATTACTCAATAGATCGTTGCCAGCAAAAGGATTATGGCTGTAACCAAAATCGGCAAAGAGTTTTCCATAAAATTTAAATGGTATAGTACTGTAGGTTTTATTTTTAACAGGAAGTCTTAATGGGTAATCGAATAATTTAAACCCAAAAGAATTACTACTTAACACACCAACCATACCATCAACAACATAATTTTCTAAACCTCGAACTTGTAAATCTCCATAGCCAAATAAATTTTGGTTGACATAGTAATTAGCAAAAGGAAACTTTAATGTTCCACTTAACCGAGTTCTTACAAAAGAATTTTTTGAAATGGGTCTTATCCAATTTGCAGAACCAGAAATTTGAGTATACCCATTTTCTCTTCCTACCCCTCTTTGATAAATGCCCACACTTCCAATAAAACCTTTTGTAGGGTAAGCATTATAGTTGGTATTATAATATTGTAAAAGATATGCAAAGTCTATGTATTTAAAAGCTTTAGATCCATTTCCATAATAATTAGGGTTTTTTAGTGCAACAGAATCACTAACAGACTCCCAAGTATAGCCCATTTTGAAAATGTGTTTAAACCTTTGATCGGGTCTGTGTGTAAAAGCAAACTCAACTCTGGTAAAAGATTTGGCAAAATCGTTTTCTAGTCGTAAGAACTCTTGTTTATTAGAATCACTAGTTAAATAGTTAATCTCTTTTTGTCTAGATTGTGTAAAACCTATCGCAAAGCCATTAGTAAGTTTTTTGTTAGAAAAAGGATTTTCATATCGTAAAGTAACCTGACGATTGTATCCTGAAATCAGCCAAATATTGAGCTTATCGTTTCTACCTGAAAGGTTGTTATGAAAAAATTTAATTCCATAATTAACCCTGCTTAAGTCTGCATTTTGATTTACCCACCATTCGTTAAAATTTCGGTCTACCAATTTAAAATAAGGCAAAGGAAAAATATACCAACGTTCAGAAACAATTATTAAAACAACAATTTTATTGTCTTGTAAATTAGTGGCAGTTACACTTACATCAACAAAAAGTGTAGTGTTAAATACAAATGCTCGGCTTTGTTGAAGCTTTTCATCTAATTGACTAGAATAAAGTGTATCTCCCTTTTTAAATAATAATTCTCTTAAGATAATGCCGTCACGGGTTTTTTTATTACCAGAAATAATAATATCGCTTACAATAACTGCCGTATCCTTTGGTGTTAGCTCATTGGTTTGAGCAAACAAAAACGAAGAAAAAATTAAACAACAACCAAACAATAACCGCTTCATCAAGTATTTTATAATAAGAATGGTAAAAATAATTGATTGTGTTAAAGTGTAGCATAAATATTACCTAAAACGATATAACTGCTTTCGAAACAAGAATAGCGTCAAAATTCTACCTTTGCATAAAATAATTTATTAAATAATGCACAACTCAACAATTAACATTAATGTTTTATTAGATAAAGATAAAGTTCCTCAACAAATCAACTGGAATGCAGCCGATAGCACTGCAGACATGGATCAGAAAGCAAAAGCTATGATGTTGGCTTTTTGGGATGGTGCAGATAAATCTGCTTTAAGAATTGATTTATGGACCAAAGACATGATGGTTGATGAAATGGCAGATTTTTATTATCAAACCCTAATGGGAATGGCCGATTCTTACGATAGAGCTACTCACAATCAAGAGCTTGTTTCAGATTTGAAAAATTTTGCAAAAGAATTTTATAAAAAATTTAGAGATCAACAACAAAAAGAAAATAAACTTTAAAAAATTATATATGAGCTTAGAACAAACCGTAATGACAGAATTGGTGACTGCAATGAAAGCCAAAGATGATGCAGCTTTGAGAGGATTACGTGCTATAAAAGCAGAAATCATTAAAGCAAAAACCGAACCAGGGGCTAATGGCAACATCTCTGAAGAAGGTGAATTAAAATTGTTGCAGAAATTAGTAAAACAAAGAAGAGATAGCTTAGAAATCTTTAATCAACAAAATCGTGCAGATCTTGCTCAAAAAGAACAAGAAGAAATTGCTGTAATTGAAAAATTCTTACCTCAGCAACTTTCTGAACAAGAAATAAAAGGAGAACTTGAAAAAATTATTGCTGCTATTGGTGCAAGCTCCCCAGCAGATATGGGTAAAGTAATGGGTGTTGCAACAAAACAATTGGCTGGTAAAGCAGACGGCAAAATTATCTCTGGTTTAGTAAAAGAAATTTTAGCTAAATAGTATATGGCATTAGATATCATCTTTTTTATTTTGATGATGCTGGCAATTTACAAAGGCTATAGCAAAGGAATGGTATCTACCCTATTTTCTTTTTTAGCTATTGTTATTGGATTGGTTATTGCATTTAAATTTTCTGCAGTTGTAGCAACTTGGCTTCAGACGAGTACTAATATTTCAACCTATTGGCTACCCTTTCTATCATTTATCATCATTATGATTGCTATAATTATTATAGCAAAAATTACAACTGGTATTATAGAAAAGATTTTTCAGCTTGCTATGTTGGGGTGGTTAAATAAACTTTTAGGAATCTTAATTTATGTGTCTTTATACATGATTGTTTTAAGTGGTTTTTTGTTTTTTCTTGAAAAGATGACTATATTAAAGTCAACAACTTTAAACAATTCTAATGTATATTCAATTGTACAACCCATTGCACCCAAAATGATAGCTGTTTTTGGAAAAGTATTGCCATTTGTAAAAGAGTCATTACAGCAATTAGAAAGCTTTTTCAAAGTCAGCACAGTTGTATAAACATTGTTTTGTTAATTATTAAATAACAGAACATTATTGCAATTAATGAGCCGTTAAGATTTATCTTAGCAAATTATAAATAGTAATTGAAATTAGAAGTTTGAAATCATGAAAAATTACTTTTATTTGTAATTACCCGACTATAGAAGCATTATGGAATACCAGTTAAAACAATTAGATAAATTTACTTACTTAGAAGAAGGAGAAGGCGAAACTTTGTTATTGCTTCATGGCTTGTTTGGTGCACTAAGTAATTTTCGAGATTTAATTGAGCATTTTAGAAAAGATTACAAAGTAATAGTGCCCATGTTGCCTTTGTTTACTTTAGACATTTTTCATACTACTGTTGGAGGCTTAGAAAAATATGTTCATAAATTTATTGAAGCAAAAGAGCTTAACAATATTCACTTACTAGGTAATTCATTAGGTGGACATGTGGCTTTAGTGCATGTGTTAAAACATCCAGAAAAAATTAAAACCTTAATCTTAACTGGAAGTTCAGGATTATTTGAAAATGGCATGGGCGATAGCTATCCACGTAGAGGCGATAAAGAATATATTCGTAAAAAAACTGAAGTAACTTTTTACGATCCTAAAATGGCAACTGATGAATTGGTGAATGAAGTATTTGAAATTACCAATAACAGAATTAAAGTTATTAAAATATTAGCATTAGCTAAAAGTGCTATCAGAAATAATTTAGGTGATGAGTTAAATAAAATACAAACCCCTACTTTATTAATTTGGGGCAATAACGATATCATTACACCCCCATTTGTTGCAAAAGAGTTTAATACACTTATTCCAAATAGCGAACTACACTTTATTGATAAGTGTGGTCATGCTCCTATGATGGAAGTTCCAGATGAGTTTAACGAAATATTAAGTGGCTTCTTGAAAAAATTTAAAGCTGCTTAAGCAACTTTTTTCCATTTTTATCGTCTTTATAGATAAGAAGATTAGTTTATGACTACATCACAAATTATTCAAACCACTTATCCGGCACTGAGATTGTTAGATAAAGCCTCATTTGCATTACAGCTCATGGAGGATTATGATGTATTGCATTTGCCAGTTAAATCTGAAGATAAATTTGTGGGCCTGATTAGCAAACTTGATATTTTAGATGCAGAACCTACAGATACTTTAGCAACCTTACAAGATTTGTTTATTATTCAATATGCTACAACAAACGAGCACTTGGTAAATATTTTAAAGAAGCTTACTTCAAATAATTTATCCATCTTACCAATTATTGATCAAAATTTTACAATCATTAATTGTTTATCAAGTGTTGATATTCTTGAAGCAACTAGCAAGTTTTTAGGAAATGATGAATCTGGAGGTTTAATTGTTTTAGAAATAGAAAGAAGAAATTATTCTTTTGGTGAAATTAATAGATTGGTTGAAACCAATGACGCCTACATTACACAACTCAATACTTTTTTTGAACAAAGCACAGGCTTACTAATAGTAACCATAAAAATTAATAAAGTAGAGGTTAGCGATATTGTTGCAACCTTTCAACGTTACGAATATGGTATTAGATATTTCTTAGGAGAAGAACAATACAATAATGAATTAAAAGATAATTACGAAAATCTTTTAGCTTTCTTAAAAGTTTAATTAATCTAGCACCTCCTTCAACACATTCAAGGTTTTTAATTCAATAAAATTTGAAATATGTAAAGCAAAATATTGATTAAAACAATCAATCATTTGTCGTCTGATATTTTTATTTAATGCAATTACATTCAATTCATTCAAATTATTAGATGCCAATACTTGTGCAACTTTTGTTGATAATGGAGGTTCAATAAAATAAGGATGATGAGGAGCTTGATGAGTAAAAAATCCTTCCTGAACGTCTAAAATATTATTATCGCTACTATAGTTATTCTGAATTCCAAAACCTAAAGCTTCTCCAAGTTTCAAAGCAAAATACAAAGGAAAATTTGCTGTACCTGCAGCTGCTGTTTGATCAAGTTGAATTAAACTATCTTCAATAAAATAATACAATTCATTATTAGCCTCGGGTTGTTTAATACTATGTTGTACCAACTCAACTGCAAACATAGCAACTGCATTTTTTACCACATTAAAAAAAACATCTTGATACAAATATTTCCATTGATATTCTTTAACAAACTGTATTTGTTTTTGTTCGTTGTGATAAACTTGCATATCTAAAATAGCAGCAGGAGTAAAATAGTTTGCATTCGAAAGACCCTTTTTACTTGTTTTTCTTACTCCCTTAATTATATAACTCTGCAGACCAAATAGTTCAGTATAAATACTAGCTATAACACTAGTATCGCCATACTTTACACATCGTAAAACAATGCCATTGGTTTTATGAATTGTATTGCTCAATGCCTATTTAAGTTTTGTAGGATTCTTGGCAACAAAATCACCCCAATCTTTAAATCCTTTACCCTGTTTGGCTAAAACAGATGTAGATTGATAGTAATGACAAAGGGCAACAGCTAAGGCATCTGTGGCATCAAAATATTGAGGCTTTTCTTCAATATGTAACACTCGTTGTAACATTTTCCAAACTTGATCTTTATCTGCATTTCCATTACCTGTAATAGATTGTTTTACTTTTTTGGGTGAATATTCCGTAACTGTTAATCCACCTTGCATAGCAGCTGCAATAGCAACACCTTGAGCCCTTCCCAACTTTAACATACTTTGTACATTCTTACCAAAAAAAGGAGCTTCAATTGCAAAAGATGATGGTTGATATAATGTAATCAGCTCAGTAATTTTTATATGAATTTTTTCTAACCTATGGTAAATATCTTTATGATGAGATAATTTTAATACATCCATTAATAATACTTGCGATTGGTTGTTTGTGGCTTGTAATAAAGCAAAACCCATAAATTGAGTACCAGGATCTACACCTAAAATTATATTGGCTTTTTTCATCTCAGCAGCTAAAGTAACAATTAATGTGTATTGCCTTTATTTTTGATGTACAACTTAAACAAACCACAATTGAATAAAAAATTAAAACACTTCATCAATTATGTAATTGGCCCTATTTTGTTTGTATGGTTTTCTGTTTCAATTTATCACCAAATCATTAACCAGAAAGATTTTTTAAAAACCTGGACTAATATTCAAAATAATTTTTCTACACAAGAGTGGATGTATTGTGGTTTGGTGTTTTTATTAATGTTTGTGAATTGGGGTTTAGAAACAAGAAAATGGCAAATACTCATAAAAAGTATTCAAGAAGTAAAATTTTTAACTGCATTTAAAGCAGTGTTTAGTGGACAAGCATTTGCACTTAATACTATTAATAATCTTGGAGAATATGTTGGCAGAGTATTGTTCTTAAATGATGGCAATCGTTTACGAGCAATATCATTAACCATGGTTGGAAGTATGAGTCAGGTTATTGTAACTTTTGTAATGGGTGCTGTTTCTTTATTTTTAGCAAGAGTACTTTTTTCTGAACAAGGTATGGGAGATGGTGGATTAAATGCTTTTTGGTATAATGGTTTAATGTTTGTTTTAGTTACCTGTACCATTTTATTAATAATGATTTATTATAGTTTGTCGTGGGTAACTAAAGCTGTTGAAAAAATAAGTTTTGTTAAAAAATATGCTTTTCTTATTCAGAAAGTAGAAGAATTTACACATAAAGAACTATCTAAAGTTTTGTTATATTCTTTAGTAAGGTATGCAGTGTTTGTAATTCAATATTTAATTTTATTACACGTATTTCAGGTAGAAGCCAACTTGCTTTTATTAATACTAATGATTTGTATTGTTTTTTTAATACTTGCAATTGTGCCTACTATAGCATTAACAGAATTGGGTTTACGAGGGCAAGTAAGTATTTTAATGTTAGGAATGGTGAGTACTAATACTGCTGGTATTGTATTTACTGCAACAGCAATATGGTGTATTAACAGAGCCTTTCCGGCTTTGGCAGGAAGTTTGTTTATTATAGGTGTAAAATTATTTAAGCGATAATTTAAAAATAAATTGAATGAAAAAATTATTATCATTTCTCATTTGGACTACAGTGGCTGTGCTTCCTTTAAGAGCAGGAGATAATTTTTGTGGTATAAGAAACAACGCTTTTTTAGATGGAGAAAGAATAGACTATGATATTTTTTATTCTGTTATTGGTTTATATGTAAATGCAGGAAATGCAAGCTTTACAACCAAATTAGAAAACTTAAATAACAAACCCGTTTATCATGTTATAGGTAGTGGAAGCAGCAATACTAGTTACGATTGGATTTTTAAAGTAAGAGATCAATACGAAAGTTATTTTGATACAGCTACACTACAACCCTATAAGTTTATTCGTAATGTTAATGAAGGTGGATTTAAAATTTACGAAAATGTTAGCTTCAATCAAAAAACCAATACTGCCATTACCGACAAAGGTGTTTTTAAAGTGCCGAGTTGTATACAAGATGTATTAAGTTCAATTTATTATGCTCGAAACATTAATTATAACGCCTACAAGCCAGAAGATAAAATTCCTTTTAATATGTTTTTAGATAATGAAGTGCATCAGCTTTATATCAAATACATGGGCAAAGAGAAAATTAAAACCCGCTTTGGTAAATTTAGAGCTATAAAGTTTAAGCCCTTATTAGTTAAAGGAACCATATTTGAAGGAGGAGAAGGCATGACCGTTTGGGTAAGTGATGATGAGAACCATATTCCATTGAGAATTGAAAGCCCTATTGTTGTTGGAAGCATCAAGGTTGATATGATGGAATATGAAAATATTCGCTATCCTTTATCCTCTCTTATTAGTAGAAGATAATTTAATATGGTGCTTACAAAAATCATTTTATTTTCGTAAGCATGAGTAAAACTACAAGTTATCCAAAAGATAAAATCAATATACTTTTTTTAGAAAACATTAGCGATAAAGCCGTTGAATATTTTAAACAACAAGGCTATGCAAATGTTAGAAAACTAAATGGGGCCTTAAGTGAAGATGAATTAATAAAAGAGCTTAAAAATGTTCATCTATTAGGCATTCGTTCTAAAACTCAAATCACAAAAAAAGTTTTATTAGCAGCACCAAAGCTTCAGGCCATTGGTTGTTTTTGTATTGGTGTTAATCAAGTAGATCTTGAAACAGCCACTCAATTAGGCGTTGCAGTCTTTAATGCACCATATAGTAATACCAGAAGTGTAGCAGAATTAATTATTGGTTTATCTATTATGCTCATTAGAAGAATTCCAGATAAAAATAAAGCAGCACACGAGGGTATTTGGTTAAAAGAAGCTAATGGTAGTTTTGAATTAAGAGGCAAAACCTTAGGCATTATTGGATATGGCAATATTGGATATCAGGTTTCGGTACTTGCAGAAAACATGGGCATGAAAGTAATTTTTTATGATGTTTTAAAAAGACTACCCTTAGGCAATGCTGCTGCTGCCAATAGTTTAAAAGAAGTATTACAGCTATCAGACATTGTTACTCTTCATTTACCAGAAAATGAAAGCACAAAAAATTTAATCAATAAACAAACTTTAAAATATTTCAAAAAAGGTAGTTTATTAATTAACTATGCAAGAGGAACTGTGGTTAATTTAGATGATTTAGCAGAAGCATTACAATCAAATAAAATTGCAGGAGCAGCTGTTGATGTTTTTCCTGAAGAACCAGAAAAAAGCGGTGATGCTTTTTCAACTCCTATTCAAAATCTTTCAAATGTTATTTTAACTCCACATATTGGAGGAAGCACAGAAGAAGCACAGGTAAATATTGGAGAAGATGTAAGTAATAAACTGTTTAACTATTTAGAGAAGGGAATTTCATTTGGGTCACACTCTTTACCAGAATTAAATTTACCTCCTATTGATGGGGCACATAGAATATTGCATATTCATAAAAATGTTCCTGGAATACTCAGTAAAATCAATAGTTCTTTATCAAAAAACCAAATTAATATTTTAGGTCAGTATTTAAAAACCAATGACCAAATTGGCTATGTAGTAGTTGATGTAGATAAAAAGATTTCAACACAAGCTTTAGCTGTACTTAAGCATATTAGAAATACTATTAAAGTAAGAATATTGTATTAAAATAAAATTAGGTATTAACGATCTCTTCAATAGTAGCACCAATGCCTCTATCTGTAATAGCAGTGCACATATTTTTGAGGGTTTCAAAATCACCATTTTTTACAGCATATTTTCCTTGAAAATGTATGAACATAGCACATTGTTCTGCTTGTTCAAATGTATGCTGACAAACTTCCACCAATGTTTCAATTACCCAATCAAACGTATTGACTTCATCATTCCAAACAATTAATGAAAAAGAAAAGCCTTGTGTAGTTAAAGCTTCAGTAATGTTTAATTCTTTAATATTAAAATCACTTTGAACCATCATAATAACAAATGTAGAAATTAGTTTTTAAATAACGATGTGTAATATGATAGATTGTACACATGCTAACAATTTTATTATTGTGTTTCAATAAAAATATTTTATTGTGTAGCTATTTTTTATCAGTGAAAACTTAGTGAAAAGTAATTACTTTAGGGCTCTCGTTTATTATAATGATTTTATTAAGGCATATTCCATTTTTAAAACAAGTACTACTTTTTAGCGTAACTGCTTTTGGTGGTCCACAGGGTCATTATGGAATGATGCTGAAAACTTTTGTTAATAAAAGAAGAGATGTTTCTGAAACAGAGTTACTAGAGTTTAATGCTTTTTGTAACATGTTACCTGGTGCATCTTCTACTCAAACCATTACTTTAATAGGATACAAAAGAGGAGGATTATCATTAGCATTTTTAACCTTATTTATTTGGATATTACCAGCTAGTATGTTAATGGGAGGATTATCTTTTTTAATGGATTATCTTCAAAATAAATCCCTGCCACTTCATATATTTCTTTTTGTGCAACCCATGGCAGTTGGTTTTATTATGTTTTCGGCTTGGAGGCTTTTAGGTATTAGTATTAAAAATACAATTACAAAAGTAATATTGGTGGTTGTTGCAGTAGCTACATTTATTGCTTTTAAAACACCATGGGTTTTTCCTGCTGTAATTATTCTTGCAGGTATTGCCACAAATTTTAGCAAGGTTCGTATTCCTGCAATGACGATTCCAAGTAAAAAAATAAAATGGGGTAATTTATTTATATTTTTTCTCATTTTCATTGTTGCAGGATATACTAGTGAAATGGCAACAAGACATAATTGGAAAAATCAAAAACTATATAACCTCTTCGAAAATAATTATCGTTTTAGTAGTCTGGTTTTTGGTGGAGGAGATGTTTTAATGCCAATGATGTACGAACAATATGTTGTTAGGCCATTAAGTAAAAAAGTAGTTGAAAAAAAACGCGATGTATTAAAGATGAACAAAAGCGATTTTTTAACAGGCTATGGAATAGTTAGAGCCATTCCGGGTCCTGTGTTTTCTATTGGTTCATATACAGGTGGAATGTTGTTGAGAAAAGAAGGAAATAGTTTTATTCAATTAATGGGATGTGTTTTAGGCACCATTGCCATTTTTCTACCTAGTGCATTATTGGTCTTATTCTTTTTTCCTGTATGGAATAATTTAAAACGCTATGCCGTTATTTATAGATCTTTAGAAGGTATTAATGCTGCTGTTGTTGGCATTATGTTTGGCTCAATATTTTATTTATTGAAAGATTTTTTTTATGAATCTATTCTAGAAAATAGATTTCATGGCTGGCTTTCTCTTATCATTAGTTTTATTACTTTCATTTTATTGCATAAAACTAAAATTCCAGCTCCTATTATTGTGGTAAGCTGTTTAATTATAGGCTTGTTTTACTAATTCAGCGGCTCGTTTAAAAAATTACCATCTTTTTAAGAACAGTTTAGTGCTACTTGTTTTACTTTGCCACATTAAAATAATTTAAGTATGAAGAAAATTTGTCTAACTGCACTGACTATTTTAAGTATAACACTTGTTTTTTCTCAGCCCAAAAAATCTTCTAAAACAAAAAATATTTTTAAAGATTTGAGAGATAGTACCAGTTATGCTTTAGGAGTAAACATTGGACAAAATTTAAAAGCTCAAAACTTAGATGGCATTGATCCATTAGTTTTATATAAAGGGTTAAGCGATGTGCTATTAAAGAAAACATTACAACTCAATGAAGCAGATGCTAGTCGCTGTGTTAATACCTATGTACAAAAAATAAATAGTTTTAAAGCGTCAGCAGTAAAACAAGCTGGACAAAAATTTTTGGCTGAAAATGCAAAAAAACCAGGAGTAATTAGTATGCCTGGTGGTTGGCAATATCAAATATTAAAGCAAGGTGAAAGTGCAGAACACCCAAGCCCTAATGATAGAGTTAAATGTCATTATCACGGTATGTTAATAGATGGAACAGTGTTTGATAGTTCTGTTGAAAGAGGAGAGCCAATGACTTTTGGCTTAAACCAAGTAATTCGTGGGTGGACTGTTTCTGTGCCTATGATGACTGTTGGTAGCAAGTGGAGAATATTTTTACCAAGCGATTTAGCTTATGGCGATAATGCTGCTGGTGAAAAAATTCCAGGCGGATCTGCATTAATCTTTGAAATAGAATTATTAGCAATAGAAAAATAAAATTTAAAATCTGTTTATTATTTAAGGCGACTTTAAACCTTAAACTTTAAACCTTAAACATTATTCAATGAAGTGTACAGATATTGTAATGCAGAATGAAAAAGAAACCAGAGCTGGTTTTGGCGATGGTGTTTTTGAAGCAGCAAAAAAGAACCCAAACATTTTTGTTTTAACTGCAGACCTTGCAGGCTCAATGAAAATTGGCGATTTTATTAAAAATTATCCTGAAAGATTTATTCAATGTGGTATTGCAGAAGCCAATATGATTGGCATTGCAGCAGGTTTAACCATTGGTGGTAAAATTCCATACACTACAACCTTTGCTAATTTTAGTACAGGTAGAGTGTATGATCAAATTCGTCAAAGCGTTGCTTATAGCGATAAAAATGTAAAAATTTGTGCATCGCATGCTGGGTTAACCTTAGGAGAAGATGGAGCTACTCATCAAATTTTGGAAGACATTGGAATGATGAAAATGTTGCCAGGCATGACAGTCATTGTTCCTGCAGATTATAATCAAACCAAAATAGCAACACAAGCTATTGCAGATTATCATGGCCCCGTTTATTTACGTTTTGGTCGACCAAAATGGCCAAATTTCACTAAAGAAGATGGCAGCGATTTTGTAATTGGTAAAGCTCAACAATTAAGTGAAGGAACAGATGTGAGCATTTTTGCATGTGGACATATGGTTTGGAAAGCAGTTGAAGCAGGAAAAATTTTAGAAGAAAAAGGCATAAGTGTAGAAGTAATTAACATACACACCATAAAACCTTTGGATGTAGAAGCAGTTTTAAAAAGCATTACAAAAACAAAATGTGCTGTAACTGTTGAAGAGCATAATATTATTGGAGGATTAGGAGATAGTATTGCTCAAGTTGCTGCAAAACATTTGCCTATACCTATTGAATATATTGGTACCAAAGACACTTTTGGCGAAAGTGGAAAACCAAATGAGCTATTGGTAAAATATGGTTTAGATACTCCTTTTATTGTTGAAGCAGCAGAGAAAGTGATATCAAGGAAAAGCTAAAATATAAAAACGAACTTTTAAAGTGTAAGATTTTTCTTACACTTTTTTTATTTTTTTCATAAACTCATCTTCCCTTTACATTTGCAATAATTGGTTTTTTTACATCAAGTAAAAAATTAAAAGGGAATTTCGTTAAAATCGAAAACTATCCCCGTAGCTGTAAAGCAGCCTTGCAAAAGGCAACTTCAATTAAACCACTGTTAACACGGGAAGGTGAAGTGAATGCTGAGTCAGAAGACCTGCCAATTACAATCATTCATGGCTTTCGGGTGAAAAGCAAGTAATGTAAAAGGCTCTAGGGTCGTTTATATTTCTACTTTCGGTTTTCTCGAAAGCTCATTGTTTAACCTTAAAAAACAAACAACAATGAGCAAAAAAATTCTAACGCTTATTGCAATTAGTGCATCAACATTTGCACTTGCACAACAAGACACAACATCTGCAAAACTTTTAGACGATGTTGTAGTTACCGCAACAAAATTTCCCATTAAAACATCTTCAACCGGAAAAGTAATTACTGTAATTACTCAACAACAGCTAGAGCAAAATGGAGGAAAAGACTTAGCCCAAATACTTACAGAACAAGCAGGCGTATTTATTAGTGGCTCAAACAGTAATTTAGGAAAAGATAAAAGTGTGTATTTAAGGGGTGCAAGAGCCGAACACACTTTAATTACAGTTGATGGTGTTCCTTTATACGACCCAAGCGGTATTGGAAATAATTTTGATATCAGAAACATCTCCATCAATTTAATTGAAAGAGTAGAAATTTTAAAAGGAAGTCAATCTACTTTATATGGAAGTGATGCTATTGCTGGTGTAATTAATATCATCACCAAAAAATCTGGCAATCCTTCAAAACCCTTATCAGCAAATGCTTTGGCAAGTTATGGATCCAACAACACTTTAAATGCAAATGCTGGAATAAATATTCATCAGAAAAATATTAACTATTATGCAGGTTATAGTGTTCAAAAAACTGATGGTATAAACGAAACCATTTCTAGCAATCCTAATGCAGATAAAGATGGTTACGAACAAACTTCTTTACAAACAGGAATGACTATAAAAGCTTCAAAAAACATCAGCGTTAATCCTTATTTCAGATACACTAAAAACAAAGGCGATATTGATCAGGGTGCTTTTGTAGATGAGTTAGATTATACCTACGATCAAAAAAGTATACAAGCCGGTGTAAAAAATGAATTACAATTCGGCAAAACCAAACTCAATATTTTATATAATTATAATAGTATTGATAGAACTTATTTAGACGACTCTACTAAAAGTCAGAATGGTTATGATAAATATTCTAAAGGTACATACAAAGGCATTGAGCATTTTATAGACGTGTTTGCCAATTTTACTTTAGATAAAAAAACCTCTTTAACTACAGGAGTTGATTATAGAATGAGTAATAGCACTCAAGATTTTTTCTCAATTGGTTTTTTCGGACCATATAAATCAAGCTATAGTAACGATAGTCTAAAGCAAAATCAATTAGCTATTTATACAGCACTCAACTTCAATAATAACAAAGGCTTTAACTTGGAGCTAGGAGCACGTTTTAATCGTCATTCAGTTTATGGAAATAATTGGGTATTTAATTTTAATCCATCTTATCAAGTGAATGATGAGGTAAAAGTATTCGCCAATGTTTCATCTGGTTATAAAACTCCATCATTATACCAATTGTTTAGTGAGTATGGTAATAAAAATTTAAGACCAGAAGTTTCTTTAAATACAGAAGTTGGGTTGCAACATTTGTTTGATCATCAAAACATCAAAACACAATTAGTATTGTTTGCAAGAAATGTAAACGATGTTCATTTCTTTTATTATAACCCAAGCACTTTTCAAGCACAATACATTAATCAAGACAAACAAAAAGATTATGGTGTAGAGTTTGAAGCCAGCTTTAATCTTTCAAAAAACACAACTTTAAGAACATACTATACTGCTGTTGATGGAAACATTAACACTAAAAATGCAAATGGAAAAGATACTAGTTATAATAATTTATTACGCAGACCAAAAAATAGTTTAGGTATTAATTTGGCTACCAAACTTTCTAAAAACTTAAGCTTGACCACCAACCTTAACTGGTTTGGACCAAGAAGTGATGCTTACTTTAACAGCTCTACTTTTAAAACGGAATATGTTACTTTAACCAGTTATGCTTTGTTAGATGTTTATCTAGAATATGCATTTACAAAACACAATGTAAAAGCATTTGTTAATGCCAGAAATATAGGCAATACTTCTTTCACAGAAATTAGTGGCTATAATACTTTGGGAAGAAATATTTACGGTGGATTTAGAATTAACTTTTAAATATCTACTCTAAAAATGAAATACCCTGAAAATATTTTCAGGGTATTTTTGTGTAAAGAAGATTTAATGGAAAAAGTTTGCCCAAATTGTAAAAAAACATTTGAATGCAAGGCTCAAGATATTGAAAATTGTGGCTGTCATGCCATTCAGATTGATGCTACAACACTTGAACTCATTCAAAATCAATTTAATGATTGTTTGTGTGTTGAATGTTTACAAAATTTAACTAATTAAAAATTAATTTTCGTAAGGAAAATTTCTGGAAACTTTTCTCATCATTCTTTCCATTACTTCAGTTGCGTTACCTATAAAGTTCTCATTCATTGATTTATAAAAACGCCACAATAAATCGCCACTTTGACCATCATTTACTTGCATGGTTAAAGCACCACTAGCTGTTTTAGATCCTATTCCACCAAACAAAACTGTTTTTACAATAGCACCAGCCTCAGAAGCAGTTTTTTCATAACTATAAGAACATTTAATTATTGCATCTACTTTTAAAATTTTAGCAAGTGAGTCAGAGAGAATTGCATCTACATTATTATAAACTCCTGCTTGTTTCAATAATGCATTTGTTCTTTCAACATCTTGAAAAGTTACAGAATAATTTTTTGCTTTTCTTAATAAGTAAGTATACATTCCAGTTTGAAGATTCGTTGCCATACTTTCTTCTTCTGATTTATTAGAAGATTCATCATAATTTTTTGGAGGACGCTTGTAAGTAATAGTAGTTTTAATTGGTAAAATAGCTACTGTTTTATGTTTAGCAATAGCCTCTTTCATATTAGGAGATTCAAAAACTTGTTTTGCAGTTTCTTGAGCATTTGCTTTTAGTAGCAATAAGGAAAACAATAGTCCAGATAGTTTTAATTTTTTCATATTTTATTTTGTTTTGAACAAAATAAAATATTAAATCAATTGAAAAATCAAAAACTAATTTTTTTAAAACAACAAATGAGGCTTAGCTTCTGCTTGTCCAGCATTAGTTACAATAATATAATCTGGTCGAAACTCTTTTAAATTATTAGCACCGCCATAGGAAAGAGCAGATCGAACACCATCTAATAATCCAGCTACCACAAACTTTACTCCACCCTTAAATGGAATAACAGTTGATTCTCCTTCAACATTTCTTTGCTCTTGACCATGAACACTTTTAGTTTCTAAAGAGGCAGCACCTCTATAACGTTTATATAAGCCATTAGGTTTTTCAATTACTTGTCCTGGTGCTTCTTTTGTGCCAGCTATTAAAGAACCTAGCATTACACAATGAGAGCCTAAAGCCAAAGCTTTAGAAATATCGCCACTAGTTCTTATGCCTCCATCTGCCATTACAGGAATATTGGCTACTTCTAAAATTTGTTCTAAACAAGTAACATTGGGTACTCCAAAACCAGTTTTAACTCTTGTTGTACATAAAGAGCCTCCACCAACACCAACTCTTAATCCATCAGCTCCCCAATATTCTAAATCTTGTGCTGCTTTTGCACTAGCAATATTGCCTGCAATAATATCTATATGATTGGGTAGCATTGACTTTAACTTATAAATAGCATCTTTAACATTCTCATGATGACCATGAGCAACATCTATTAAAATAATATTGGCACCTGCATTTACTAAAGCACCAGCCCTATCAGCAAAGTCGCCATTAGCACCAACAGCAGCCATCACTGGTATTTGTTTGGTTTCAATGCCAGAGTTATACCAAATTTTACTTACATCGTCATTATACAAAGCAGTAACAACATGTGTAACTTCTTTAGCTTGATGTTCAATGCTCATAAAGCGATGAATACAACCCACACCACCCATTTCGGCTAAAGCTATAGCCATTTCACTTTCACAAACAGTATCCATACAGCTGGCTACTAAAGGAATACAAAGTTGATAATTACGAGAAACCTTGGTTTTTAAACTAATATTTTTTCTTGAAGCAACTGATGAAAAAGCAGGCACCAGTTGAATATCATCATAAGTAAGATAATGAACTTGCATTGTAACAGAAATTATAATTTAAGGAGACGAATACTTTAAAATCTTATACAAATATGCAGCTTTAATTTAAGCTCCAAAAGCACTAATATTAGTTGTGAATATCTTCACTGCAATTGCTAATAGAATAACACCAAAAAATTTTCGAACTGCTATTAAACCGGCTCGGCCTAAAATTCTTTGAATAAAATTCAGAGAAACTAAAACCACATATACAATAACTAGGTTAATGAGAATTGCAATTAAAATTAAATACTGATTTTTGTCGCCCTTTGGAAAAGTAGCTTTTAAACTCATAATAGTTGTTAATGTACCCGAACCTGCAATTAAAGGAAATGCAATGGGTACTAAAGTGCCAGCTTTGGGGTCGGCATCGGGTTTAAAAAATTCAATGCCTAACACCATTTCTAAACCTAAGATAAAAATGACTACAGAACCGGCTACTGCAAAAGAACTCACATCTACACCTAATACAGCTAAAAATGGTTCTCCAATAAAGAAGAAAATGATCATCAATGCTCCTGAAATCAATGTAGCTTTACTAGAGCTCAAGCCACCCAATTTTTCCTTATAGGCAATCAACATGGGTACCGAACCAACAATATCTATAACAGCAAAAAGCGTAAATGTTAAGGTAAGTAAAACATCAAAGTTAAAATTCATGGAGTTGAGTTTAATGCAATTTAAGTAATAGCGTTAATAAATCGTACTGCAATGGTTAACTTTGCAAAAAATAATAAGCGTTGATAGATCAAAATAAGAAAATTAAAACAGATGAACGTGCTGTTTTGGTTGGTGTGATTCAGAAAGATCAAACTATTGAACAAGTAAATGAATATTTAGAAGAATTAGCATTTCTTGCAGAAACTGCAGGTGCTAATACTATTAATAAATTCACTCAAAAACTTGAAAGACCCGATAGCAAAACCTTTGTAGGTAAAGGAAAGTTAGAAGAGATTGCAAATTATGTAAAGAATAAAAATATTGATTTAGTAATTTTTGATGATGAACTTACAGGCTCTCAATTATTAAACATTAGTAATGAACTTAAAGTAGTAACTATAGATAGAAGCGATTTAATTCTTGATATTTTTGCTCGACGAGCCAGAACTGCTCAAGCTAAAGTACAAGTAGAGTTGGCACAATACCAATATTTATTACCACGATTACGAGGTATGTGGAAACACTTAGAAAGACAAGGTGGTGGTATTGGTACTCGTGGACCAGGTGAAACTGAAATTGAAACGGATAGACGTATTGTTAAAGATAAAATTTCTTTACTCAGAAAAAGATTGGTTGAAATAGATAAACAAAATTTCACTCAACGTAAAGAAAGAGGTGAATTTATTCGTGTGGCTTTAGTAGGTTATACCAATGTGGGTAAAAGCACACTCATGAACACTCTGAGCAAGAGTGATGTTTTTGCAGAGAATAAATTATTTGCAACACTCGATACCACAACCAGAAAAATTGTTTTTGAAAACACGCCTTTTTTATTGAGCGATACCGTTGGGTTTATTCGTAAACTTCCTCACCATTTAATAGAAAGTTTTAAAAGCACTTTAGATGAAGTAAGAGAAGCTGATATTTTATTGCATGTAGTTGATGTTTCTCATCCTCAGCACGAAGATCAAATAGGTACAGTTAATAAAACTTTACAAGAATTAAAAGCCTTTGATAAGCCCATTCTCACCATATTCAATAAAATTGATTTATACGAAGAAAGAAATTTTGATGATTGGTTAAGTGATGATATTAAAGAAGATATTCATAGAGAACTGCAACAAAAATGGAATAATATTACTGAAGGCAATTGCATTTTTACTTCTGCTACACAAAAAACTAATTTAGACGAACTCAGGGCTTTTATACTAAAAAAAGTTAGAGAAATTTATCAGGTTCGTTATCCTTATAGAACTATTCAATATTAAATGCTACAAAAAACAATTCATTGGTTTAAAGCAGTTGATGATGTAAATAATATTCATTGGCAAGAAAACAGTATGTGTGTGATTGAAGTGAACGACACAAAAATTACTTTGGCACTAAACAAACAGAGTATTCATGCTTTTGCTTATAAATGCCCACATGCAGGAGGTATTATGAGTGAAGGATTTATAGACGCCATGGGAAATGCAGTTTGTCCGGTTCATCAATATCGATTCAATTTAAAGACAGGAAGAAACAGTACAGGAGAAGATTTTTTAAAGACTTATTTGGTAGAAATTAGAGATTCAGCCCTTTATGTAGGATTTGAAGAAAAGAACTGGAAATTTTAAATTGAAAATAATTAAAAAAAATTTTGCTTACTAATAGCAGCCCCCTATTTTTGCAACCCCAAAAGGGAGATTCCCGAATAGCTCAGTTGGTTAGAGCATCTGACTGTTAATCAGAGGGTCTCTGGTTCAAGTCCAGATTCGGGAGCAGAAAAGAAAAAAGCGTTTCAATTTTGAAACGCTTTTTTCTTAATATCTTGCCACCCCTAAAATAGGTTGACACAAAAGTTGACTTATATGATAATCATTACAATAACTTAATTTGCATCATATTGCCATTCTTCTTTGGGCCAGTGACAATATAATTCAATACCATATTTATTGAGGTTGGTTATTTTTTTTTCGTTTAGTTGTAATTGCAAATAATATAAAACCACTTGAAATAGTGAAAAGTCCAAAAATTGAAAATAGTCTCAATAGTATATTTCCAAAATTATCTCTGCTTTTATAATCCATGGTATGCATCATCCACAAGAAATCAAAAATTCGCCACTTATTATTTCTAAATTTTTGAACAGTACCTAATTCACTTGCAACGTAAACAGTTGTTTTGGACGGATTATCAAATGTAATAGCATAGGCAGGTAAAGGGTTTTCTCTATATTCATGATGTTGAGTAGTGCTAGTTAAATATTCTACTGATTTTACCTTCGGTTCACCATTGAATCTTATTTTAGCTATTGCAACAGCTTCTTCCTTTGTTAAAGATCCACGCAATTTTCCTGTTTTAGCATTAGCAAGGTGATTCATTGCATGCATGTTGTGATTTACTCCATTTCGAATAGCAGTAACACAACGAACCTGATAAAATGGTTCACTAAGAATGTCGATTAATTGAATAGATACAATTGAATCAATACGATGTATTTTTTTTATTGAATCAAGAATGTTAGAAGGACTCACTAAAGAAATATTCGATGATAATAGTGGAACATTTTTCTTTTCGAAATCTCCATGTATTTCATCAATATTACTCCAACTAAAATAAAGCCCACCCAATGTCCAGAATAAAAATTGGATGCCCAAAATAACACCAAGCCAACGATGTGTTTTCCTAATATAGTAATGTTTACTTTTTGCCATTAATTATTTTAATTGAAAACTAAATTCTACTTTAATTTTTTCCCAATTTATTCCAATAATCCCATTATTGTTTTCGGTATCAATAAAGTATTGTAACCTTTCAGTATGTTGATGATTCTGAGGTTTTACTTTTATTCTTACTATATCATCTTTTTCATCATATTCAGTTGCAAGGTGCTGATTCCAGTTTTTGTTAATAATCAAAACCCATTCATTTTCGTCAGGGATGGTAAAGAAAGCATATTTGCCAGCAGGAATTTCTTTACCATCAACTACAAATGCTTTTGGCATTTCAAGAGTTGTTGCATCATGAGCACCTGTTACCCAAACTTCATTATAAGGAACAAGGCCGCCCCAAATTATTCTTTTACGAACACCTGGTGAATGATATTTTATTTTAATACTATCGCTACCAACCAATGCAAATGCCATTGACTTGATACTCTTCTTTGTGGTATCTTTAACAAGATTTGGGTTATAACAAACTTCCTCTTTAGTCTGAGCTGAAATTTTTTGAAAAAATAAGATAAATGCAATAAATAATAATGTGGTAACATAAGACTTCTTCATAGATTTTTAATGTTTTGTTGCTTTAAAAATTTGTACTTCTCGTCGTAGTTGGCGTTCTTCACTAACTACGTTTGTAAAGTTATTATACTTCACGTAAAAAAATTGTTGGTGAAAAACACCACCAATGGAAAGAGTTAGAGCTTTAATGTTGAAACGCTTTTTTATAAATAATATCAATCTAATTCTAACAATAGATTATTTAAATCTAATGTTTTCGTAAACATTACAACACTCCCATCAGTTTGATATTGCCATTGTTCTTTGGGCCTATCCCAATACAATTCAACTCCATTATCATCTGGGTCATTTAAATAAATGGCTTCTGAAACTCCATGATCACTTGCACCTGTTAAAGGATAATCAGCATCAATTAATCTTTTTAAAATTATAGCTAAATCTTTTCTGGTAGGATATAAAATTGCTGTATGAAACAATCCTGTGCAATTGCTTGGTGGTGGATTTCCATTTTTACTTTGCCAAGTATTTAATCCAATATGATGATGATAACCACCTGCAGAAATAAAAGCAGCATCTTTTCCATACATGGTGGTTAATTCAAAGCCCAATAAATCGATATAAAAGGCTAATGACTTTTCAATATTAGAAACTTTTAGATGAACATGACCTATTCTGGTTTGAGAAGGAATAATGTATTTTTCCATAGCACTAATTTATACTGCTAAATTAATAATTCAATTTTTTGAAGTAAATGTTAATTTAGCTGGAACTTAATATTATAGTATTACTACTCAACGCTAAATGAAATATTTAAAGTTTATATTCTTAATTATTTTCTCAAATTGTATACAAGAAATACCAGCACAAGAGGAAAGAGAACCATTTATAGGAAAATGGAAAATGGTTGATAGAGATATAAGTTTAGTGGAATTAATAAGAGGGGAAAAAACAATAGTTGAAATTTCTAAACAAGAAGAAGGGTATAAATTGTTAAGTTATACTACTTTAAAAAATAATAATACAATAAGGTCTACTACAGGCAAAATGTATTTAGATAAAATTACTGATTTTGAATATAAAGGAAAACTAATACTAATCGATAAAAACGAAGAATATAAAGTATTTCTTAAAGTAAAGAAACAAGGCAATAAAATTAAATTTTATATTAAGTATTTATTTTTAAGAGTCAAAACAGTTCTTAAAAAAGTTGAATAAAAACTACATCAACCCCTCTATACACTCTAATAAATTATTATAAGTTGGCTGAATCTTTTTACTTAAAGAGGGCTTATTAATAGTTGCTTTTATTGAATCCTGAATAGATAATGTTTGTTGAATTATAGGTTCAATTACATTATAAAACTTAATTGGATGTGCTGTTTCTAAAAAAATACCTTTTTGTTGAGGGTGTTCTTTTAAATAATTTTCTAATGCTAAATAACCAACAGCACCATGTGGGTCTAATAAATAATTATGTTCTTGATAAACACTTTTAATGGTTGCTTTTGTCGCCACATCACTAATACTGCAACTACTCATGTTCGATTTAATTGCATCAACATTTTGCTGAAAGATTTCTTGTATCCTTACAAAATTACTTGGGTCACTCACATCCATTGCATTTGAAATGGTTGCTACAGTTGACTTTGGTGTGTATTGGTGAGTTTGTAAAAATTCTGGTACTGTATCATTAGCATTACAAGCTGCAATAAAATGTTGAATCGGCAATCCAGATTGCTGTGCTAAAATTCCTGCACAAATATTTCCAAAATTTCCACTAGGCACGGCAATTATTGGAGGATTATTTTTTTCAGCCAATTGCTTGTATGCAAAAAAATAATAAAACTGCTGGGGCAACCAACGAGCTACATTAATGGAATTTGCTGAAGTAAGAAAAACTTTTTTGTTGAGCTCTTTATCAAAAAAAGCTTGTTTCACTAATGCCTGACAATCATCAAAACTTCCTTCAACTTCTAAAGCATGAATATTATTGCCAAGTGTAGTGAGTTGCTTTTCTTGTACACTACTTACTTTTCCTGATGGAAATAAAATCAACACTTTTACTCCAGGCACATTATAAAATCCATTGGCAACTGCAGCACCTGTATCTCCTGAAGTAGCTACTAATATTAATAATTCTTGTTCTTTTTCTTTTGAAAAATATCCCAAACATCTACTCATAAATCTGGCACCCACATCTTTAAAAGCAAGTGTTGGTCCATGAAACAATTCAAGAGAAGATATGCTTGAAGTGATGGGTTGTAAAGGAATTGGAAAGTTTACAGTTTCACTTACAATTTCAAATAACAAATTATCTGGAATGCAATTTCCAATGTAGGGTTGTATAACATCGAATGCAATTTGTTCATTGGATTTGTTCTCGATATCTACAAACCATTGTTTGTTTAATTGTGGAATTCTCTCAGGAAAATATAATCCTTTATCAGGAGCCTGTCCATTAATAGTGGCTGTTTTAAAATCTACAACAATCGATTTATTATTTAAACTATAATACTTCATTAATAAAAATTAAACTTCACTTACGCCTTGTTTACTAATTTTTGAAACATAGGTTTTAGCTTCTATATTGAACTCCCGATAAATTTCTATCATTTCTTTTTCTACTTTCTCTGCAATTTTTTTTGTGGTACTAAACATAAATATAGAAGGTCCAGAACCTGAAATTCCTCCACCAAGAGCACCAACAGTTAGGCTTCTTTTTTTCACTCTATCAAATCCGGGAATCAATTTTTTTCTTACAGGTTCAATGATGTCATCTCTTAAACTATTGGCAATAATTTCTGGATTATTTTGTGAAATACCTGCAACCAATGCAGCTACATTACCCCAATGTTTTACTGCATTTTTCAAACTAATTTCTTTGGGTAAAATGGCTCTTGCTTCGGAAGTTTTAATTTCTATTTGAGGATGAACCACTGTTACAAATAATTTAGGCGTTTTTAAAGGAATAATATCTAAAGGATGATTAGAACGAATTAAACAAACTCCTCCATAAATACAAGGTGCAATATTATCAGCATGTTTAGAGCCACTAGCTAACTCTTCGCCAAACATAGCAAATTGCACTAATTCGTTTTTTGTAAAATAGTTTTTTAATAGTTTATTCGCTGCAACAACCGCTCCTGCAGCACTGGCAGCACTTGAACCTAAACCACTTCCAGGTTTAATAATCTTATTAATCACCACTTTAAATCCAATAGGTTTTTCATAAGCTTTCATTAAAGCTAAGAGAGCTACACCTGCAACATTTTTTTCTGCTGTTGTTGGCAAACCATATTTATCTTTATGTTGAATGATGAGTTGTGGTTTGTTTAATAAAGTCAATTCCATTTCATCTTGTGGATGTTCTAATGCCATTCCTAAAACATCAAAACCACAAACCAAATTAGCAACAGTAGCTGGAGCTTTTATTTTTATAGTTTTCATATTTTAATTATTGATTAGCCACTCTCATAATATCTGCAAACACACCACTGGCAGTAACTTCAGCCCCTGCACCGGCACCTTTTACTACCAAAGGTTGTTCAGGATAACGAATGGTATAAAACAATACTATATTGTCTTTTCCGTATAAATGATATAAGTCGTGCTGAGGATCTATTTGTTGTAAACCTACTGATGCTTTTCCAGTTTTGCCATTCTGAGATTCATAAGAAGCTACAAATTTTAATTTCTTGCCATTAACATGTGCGGCTTCAAATATTTTTTTGAAGTGTGCTTCTTCTTTTTCCATGGCTTTATAAAAATCAGCAACAGAACCTTGCATGCACGATGCTGGTAAAAAAGATTCATTTTCTATATCATCCATTTCAATGTGTTCACCAGACTCTCTTGCTAAAATCATAATCTTACGCATCACATCGGTTCCACTCAAATCTAATCTTGGGTCAGGTTCTGTGTAACCTTCATCCTGTGCTTGTTTCACAACTTCAGCAAATAATTTCTTTCCATCGTAATGATTAAACACAAAATTTAAAGTACCACTTAACACTGCTTGTATGCGTTGAACACGATCGCCACTTCTAATTAAATCATTCAATGTTGCAATTACTGGTAAACCAGCACCAACATTGGTTTCAAACAAAAACTGACAATTATATTCTCTAGCAGTATCTTTTAATTTTTTATAATAATCGTATTGATAAGATGCTGCAACTTTATTACAAGCTACCACTGAAATGCTTTTTTGTAAGAAGAGTTCATAATGCAATGCAATATTTTCATTGGCTGTAACATCTACAAACACTGAGTTTCTAGCATTTTTATTTTGTATGATGGTTGCAAAGTTTTTGATATCCATTGCATCTCCTTCTTGTAAATGATTTTGATAATTATTTAAATCAATGCCTTCATCATCAAAATACATTTTCTTACTATTAGCAATGCCTAATACTCGAAGTTGCAATTGCATTTTTGTTTGAAGATATTCTTGTTGTTGTTGTAATTGTGCAATTAGTTTAGCCCCTACATTTCCCAAGCCAACAATAAAAATATTAATCTGTTTGTACGAGGTTTCAAAAAAGGCTTCATGTAAAACGTTAAGTGCTTTTTTAACATCTTCATAAGCAATGACTGTAGAAATATTTCTTTCACTAGAGCCCTGTGCAATGGCTCTAATATTAATACCATTTTTACCAATGGCACTAAACATATTACCACTAATGCCTGTATGGTTTTTCATATTATCACCCACCAAAGCAACAATGGATAAGTTGGTTTCAACAATCAATGGATCTACTTTTCCAATTTCAATTTCATAAGCAAAAGTTTCATCAATAACATCTTTGGCTTTTCTTGCTAGTGATTCTTCAATAGCTACACAAATAGAATGTTCAGATGATGATTGTGTAATGAGAATGACATTGATTTTAGCTTGTGATAAAGCCTCGAACAAACGTTTTGAAAAACCCGGAATGCCCACCATGCCACTACCTTCTAAACTTAATAAAGCAATTTTATTAATGCTAGATATGCCACGAATATTGCTAGTGCTTTCAATTGTGTCGTTGGTGATTTTTGTACCAATATCAGCTGGTGCAAATGTGTTCTTGATCCATACATTGATATTTTTTTTCATCACAGGAATCAAGGTTGGAGGATAAATTACTTTAGCTCCAAAATGAGATAACTCCATAGCTTCTTGAAAAGAAATCTGAGGAATGATTTTGGCATTTTGCACCATTCTTGGGTCTGCAGTCATCATGCCACTTACATCAGTCCAAATTTCAACATCTTTAGTTTCTAATGCAGCAGCAATAATAGCTGCAGTATAATCAGAACCTCCACGTCCCAAAGTAGTGGTATTGCCTTGTGCATCTTGAGCAATAAAACCTGGTAAAACTGTTACTTGATTTTTTGATGATGAAAAATATTGTTGAATGCAATTGTTCGACTTATCAAAATCTACCAATGCATTTGAAAAATTTGAATTTGTTTTTATAAGTTCTCTAGAATCTTTAAAACCTGCTGAAATCTTTAAAGCAGAAAAATAAGCAGCAATAATTTGTGAGGATAATAATTCACCAAAAGCAACCACTCTATCACTGGTTTTGTTGGATAATTCTTTCAATAAAAAAATACCATGACAAATATCTTTTAGCTCATTGCAAATATTTTGAACAATCGCATCAACTTCGGCTTGTTTATTATTTGGAATTAATTGCTCAACTAAGTTTTTATGATGGGCCTCTATTTCTGATAAAAACGTTGAATATTCAATATTTCCCTTTGCAGCAGTTTGCACAGCATGAAGCAATTTATCAGTAATTCCAGAGCTTGCAGAAACAACAACAATTACGGGCTCTGTTTGTTGATATTTTTCTACAATAGCAACTACTTGCTTAATATTTTCAGCATTAGCTACTGACGTACCTCCAAATTTTAAAACATGCATAATTGAACAACAGTATAAAGTTGAATAAAAGGATTTAACAGCATTTAGCTGTTACATCTTAAACGGAGATTAGCTTTAATTGTTGTAAAAAAAGTAGGATTAATAGTACAAATAGAAATTATCAAAAAAAAGAGGGATTTTAGTCCCTCTTTTTAATTATTGTTTAATGCCAGAACTATTTATTTAATTCGCTTAAACCATCTTTAATTATTTTAAAAATTTCATGTGTTGGTTTAAAAATCTTAGCGAAAGAGTCTTTTGCTGTTTCAAAATAATGTTTAGATAACTTTTTATCTTTTTCCATATGTAATTTTGCCAAATAGAAATTAAGATTGCCAAAAACTTTAGGTTCATTTTTATTTTCATTAAGTTTTTCTTTATAAAACAAAATCAGTTCGTTTTCTTTTTTGTGATTCCAGAAGATTTCTTCTAAATCATTATAAATAGTAGGATTTCCAGCATCAAGATTAAAAAACAGGCTAGTGATTTGAGAAGAATTGTGATGATTTGTTTTTAAGTAAATATTAAGCAATGGCTTTAAATTATCATAATTATTTATATCAATAAAATTTGCCTTTTCATAAAAAACAATAGCATTTTTATCATCATTTAATTCAGTGTAAATTTGAGCTACCATTCTGGCTGCATCACTTTTATAAGAAACATCTTCATATTTTTCTAATGCTTGTTTTGCATAAATTAAAGCACTATCTCTTTCATCTAAATACAAAAAACAGTATGCTAAATTGTATTGAGCACTGGTATAATTATTATTTAGTTGAATTGATTTAGTGAAATATGGAATAGCTTCTTTATATTTTTCTTGTGTTGTTTTTATATATCCCATTACATAATAATCTAAGAAGTTAGCACAGTTGTTGTTAATAGATTGTGAATAGTTTTCTTCAATAAGCTTAAAAAGTTCTTTATTTGTTTTAAGCCAACGATCTCCATATTTAAGATGAACCTCATAATAAAAATCTCCAAGGCCTTTATTGAGTTTACAGTTATTAGGATAAATTTTAAGAAGGCTATCTAAAATTTGATCAACCTCAAACATGTGCATGGAATAAGTGCCCTCTTTACCTCTAAAATCTTCAATTTTTTCATTTTTTGATAAATCTTTTAATGCAAATAATTGATGCATCATACTTGATACAAAATAATTCAGTACAATTTCTTCTTTAAGTAAAACAGCTTCAATATTTCCATTTTTTGGATCGAAATGATTTAACAGATTAAAAGCTGAATCATATTTTTTTTGTTCAATTAAGTGTTTTGCATTTATGATGATTTGAGTAGCTGTTTGTGCATTTAAAAAAGAACTAATTAATAATATCCAGCTTAAAATAAATTTCATATTATAATTATAAAATGATTTAATTATTGTTTAATGCCAAACACTGGCAATTGTTTTTCGTGAATTAAATTATTGAGACTTTTTAGCTCATTACTTAAAACCGATTTCCAAATATTAATTTGTTCATCAACTTGAGCAGAGAGCACGTCAAACACATCAAGCACTTGTTTGTTTGGAGCTCCTCTTCCTGCAGCAGCTTGATCGTACAATCCACTCAACTTATCATCTAATCGAATGGGAAAATTCAAAACATCTTGTCCGCTTTTTGCTTTGGTTTGATGCAATGCTTCTTCAACACTAGTAATTTTTTTAATGATGCTATCTGCTAAATGTTTTACATCTTTTGGATAATCTTTTCCTAATAAATCTTTATAGTTGTTCAATTGTGTTCTTAAATCTTTTATGTATTTTAAATGATTAATGACTACACTAAACTTATCTCTAATTTTTATTTGGGTGTTAAACTGTGCTTGGTAATCTGCTTGAGTAACCTTGTACTGAGGTTCTGCTAAAATATTAAACGCCACTTCGCTGCTATCATTATTCACCTTAACTCTTGCATAATATTTTCCTGGAACTGCTTTGGGTGCAGCAAGATTACCATTCCATACAATATAACCCTCAGGAATTTTTTCTGCTTCAGGATAATTCATGTCCCAAACAAAATGATTCATGCCAGCATTAAAATCAATTTTATTTTCTTTTGAATCTTTAGTAAAAGTTTTAATGACTTGTTGCTTATCATCCATAATCGTCACACTATACTTTGTGCTATCGGTTAGGTTATTAATATAAATAGGAATGGTAATACCATTAGCCACATTGGTTCCTACATTATTTGCATTAGCACCAAATCTTCCTCCTCTACCTATCATCCTATATTCATCATGTGGTGTAAAAACATGTAAGTTTTTTGAAGTAATAGATGAGGATTTTTGTTGCACTATACTTAAATCATCTAAAATATAAATACTTCTTCCTTGTGTACCTACAATTAAATCGTTGTTTTTAATGGCTAAATCTGTAATAGGAACAATAGGCAAGTTCAATTGAAATGGTTGCCAACTTTCTCCATCATTATAACTAATGTACATACCATATTCTGTGCCTGCATATAGCAAACCTTGTTTTTTTCTATCTGCTCTTAACGCTCTTGTGAAATGCATTCTATTAATTCCTGCATCAATTCTTTTCCAAGTTTTTCCATAGTCTTCTGTTTTGTATATGTAAGGTGAAAAATCATCTAACTTATATCTTGTTCCAACAAAATAGGCAACACCTTTTCTTGCAGGATCAGTTTCTATACAATTCCACATGATCCATTTAGGACAATCAGCTGGTGTTACATTCTCCCAAGTTTTACCAGCATCTTTACTGATATGTATTAATCCATCATCACTACCTGTCCATAATACATCTTTTTCTAATTCAGATTCTGTTGCAGTAAAAATGGTACAGTAATATTCTACACCTGTATTATCTTTAGTAATAGAACCTCCACTAGCAGCTTGTTTGGATTTATCATTTGTGGTTAAATCTGGACTAATTTTTTGCCAAGATTTTCCTTCGTTTTCTGTAACAAATAAATGATTGGCTGCAGCATATAATTTTTTTGGATTATGTGGAGAGAAGAAGATAGGATAGTTCCATTGAAAGCGATATTGCTGAACATCTGCACCTGCACCAATACCATCGTTAGGCCAAACATTGATTAAACGATTTTCGTTGGTTTGATGATCGTATCTTGAAAGAAAGCCCATATAACTTCCACCATATGTAATATCTGGGTTGGTAGGGTCAGCAACAACATAACCACTTTCGCCACCAGCAGTGGCCTCAAAATCGTCAGTTGTTATTGCATTACTATAACTTCTGCTTCTAATTCTAAATGCAGAATTATCTTGTTGTCCACCTAAAATTCTATAAGGAAAAGAATTATCTGTGCTCACTCTATACACTTGAACAGTGGGTTGGTTTAAATAAGTGCTCCAATTATTTCCACCATCAAAACTAACTTGTGCCCCACCATCATCAGCAACAATCATACGCTGAGGGTTTTCTGGATCTATCCATAAATCATGATGATCTCCATGAGGTGTGCTAATGCTTTTAAATGTTTTACCACCATCAACGCTTTTCATAAAATTTACATTAGGGCAGTACACAGTGTTCTCATTTTTTGGATCTACAAAAACTTTGGTGTAATACCATGCACGTTGACGAATATTATTATCTGTTGAAACATTTGTAAAGCTTTCTCCGCCATCATTACTCATAAACAATCCACCTTTTTCATTTTCTATAATAGCATAAATTTTATCTGTGTTAGAAGGAGCAATGGCAACACCAACAATACCCCATGTGCCTTTTGGTAAACCTTTTTTTGATGAGATGTTGGTCCATGTTTCTCCACCATCTACACTTTTATATAACCCACTTCCTTCACCTCCACTTTCCATGCTATAAGGTGTACGAATCACCCTCCACATACCTGCATATAATACAGAAGGATTACCGGATTCCATTACTAAATCGCTACAGCCTGTTTGATTATTAACGAATAAAACCTGTTTCCACGATTTTCCACCATCAACAGTTTTATAAACACCACGTTCGTTATTAGGGCCAAATAAATGTCCCATTGCAGCTACTAAAACAACATCTGGATTGTTTGGATGAATTACAATTCTAATGATATGACGAGCATCTTTTAGTCCTAAATTCTTCCACGATTTTCCAGCATCATCACTTCGCCACATACCACCTAAACCTTCACTCACATTGCCACGCATGGTATTTTCCCCTTCACCAACATACATAATATTTTCAGAGCTTGGTGCTATTGCTATTGCACCAATACTTCCACCAAAATATTTATCAGTAATATTTTTCCAATTGTTGCCAGCATCTGTGGTTTTAAAAACCCCACCACCAGTTGCACCAAAAAAGAAGGTGTTTTTATTTTTAAAACTACCGGTAACAGCAGCACTTCTTCCTCCTCTAAAAGGCCCAATGAGCCTGTATTTCATTTGAGCAAATAAAATTGAATCAGAATTGCTTTGTACAGTTGCAATTGCCTGTGTGTTGTTTTTTTTCTTTTGAGAAAATGAAATGGTTAATGTAGTAATGCTAATTAATAAGCAGAGAACTTTTTTCATTGATTGTTTGTTTGAAATTTAAAACTAAGAAAATATTGTATTGATTTTGGTAAAAAATGATGACATTAAAAAAGGGCAAAAATTTTGCCCTTTGAAATTTTATAAAACCCTGAAATTATTTATCTCTCATAATTGGTAAAACACCGCTCATATCTCCAATAACATTAATTAACTCATTGTTTGATGGTAAAACAATTTTGGTATTGTTTTTTAGTGAGGTTTCAACGGCTTCTAATTTTCTTAATAACTGAGCATTGCCTTTGAAGTATTCTTCAGCAGCCTCGTTTACTAATTTAATAGCTTCAGCTTCACCTTCTGCATGTAAAATTTTAGATTGTTTGTAACCTTCTGCTTCTTTAATTTTTGCACGTTTAACACCATCAGCAACTGTTTCTGCAGCAGTGGCAGAATCAATAGCAGCAATTTTTTCGTTTTCTGCTTTTACTACTTTATTCATAGTTTCTTGCACATCTTTTGGAGGATCTATTTCTTTTAATTCGGTACGTACAATTTGAATTCCCCAGCTAATGGTTTCTTCGTGTAAAGTTCTATATAATTCTGCATTAATTTTTCCTCTTTCACTGTTAGCAGATTTTAGGGTAAGTGTACCAATAATATTTCTTAAAGTAGTTCTTGCTAAGTTTACAATTTGCCATTTATAATTGTTTACATTATAAATGGAGCCTTTAACACTCTCTTCATCGGCTTTTACTCTAAAGTAAACCTGTGCATCTACTCTGGCATTTAAGTTATCGTTGGTAATAATTTCTTGTGGTTCGGCATCAACCATTTGTTCGGTAACATTAACTACAAACATTCTATCAATAATTGGAATAATCCAGTGGAAACCGGGTCCAGCAAACGAAGAATATTTACCTAAACGTTCAATTAAGCCACGTTGTGTAGGGCGAATAATTTTTACACCCCATAAGAAAAAAAGAACTAGTAAAATGATAATGATATAAGTTGTATTCATACAAATAAATTTAAAAATGACTTACAATATAGTTTTATTTATTTATATCTTAATAAGTTTATTTAGTACTTGAATTATTTTTAATCATATATCCTATTTTTTAAAGTAGTTATGATAATTAGGAATTTGAATTAATAAACTTCTTAAAAGAAAGAGTAAATGTTAATAACTTCAGTCGAAAATAATTTTAAAACGAGAAGTTTGTAGATTTAAACTTAAGCATTGTTTATCATTTCATTAGTTTATTATTTTTTTACGAATATTTATCAATTAAAACCTTATGTAGTAGCCGTTCTACATGAATTTTAATAAATTCATAATAGAGTGTTTAATCTTATTTTTTTATTAAAATAAATATCATTTATTCGCGTTTAATTGAAGTAACTCGTTTTATATTCTTTTTATAAAACTTCACTAATTTATTTAATAGAAAAACACTAATTATTTTAGAAAGAATAATGTTTTATTTTTTATGATGGATGAACAAGCAGAGCAGAATGTGAGCATGGTAAATAATACAATTTCTACTTCACATGAAGATTACTTTAAATATATAATTAATAATAAACAAGAGTTAATTAGTATTACTAATAATTGTTTTGTTGTTACAGGATATTTAGAAGAAGAATTATTATATAATGGTAACAATTTATTTAATGCTAAAATATTTTTAGCAGATGTAGATGTAGTTAGAAATAATAGAATAAAATGTATTGAAGACGAAGATCCAAAACAGTTTAAATACCGTATTTATACAAAAAATGGATTTTTAAAATGGGTAGAAGAAACTGTATCGGTAATTAAGAACGATAGCGAAATTTTATTACAAGGATTGGTTAAAGAGATACATCAGCATATGAATACAGAAACACTCCAACATTTTAATCAAGCTTATTTCGATGCACTAAGTCAGCATGCCATGGTATCCATTACAGATACTCAATATAATTTGATTTATGTTAATGATTATTATTGTAATATATCTAAATACACTAGAAATGAACTAATAGGACAGAAACACTATTTCTCGAACTTTAAAAACAACTCCTCAGAATTTAGCAAACCCATTTACGATACTTTAATTGAAGGTAAAACTTGGCATGGTGAAATAAAAAATAAAGCAAAAGATGGTTCTGCATATTGGGTAGAAGCCAATATTGTACCAATAAAAGACAGCAATAATGAAATAGTACAATTTATGGCTGTCCAAAATGTAATTACTGACAAAAAAGAACAAGAGAAAAAAATTAATCTTACTGTTGAAGAGTTAAACGAAGCCCAATTAATTGGCAAAATCGGTAGTTGGAAAAGAAGTTTAATTAATCAAGAGAATGTACTCTCTCCTGAAATGTTTAATATTTTAGAGTTAGATAAAGATACCATCATCAATCATGATCAATATTTAGAATTGGTACATCCAGATGATAGAGAACTTTTTTCAACCAATTGGCATACAACGCTACAAGGTATTGAAACAGATTTTGAACACAGGGTTATTTTAAAGTCTGGCACAAAATGGATCAGGGCAATATCTAGAGTGGATAAAGATGAGTATGGAAATGATATTAGATTACATGGTATTATTAAAGATATTACCCATTTTAAAACCAAGGAATTAGAACTACAAGAAACTAAACAAGAGCTAAAAAATATTTTAGAGAATGTGCCTGTTAGTATTTTACAAATAGATAAAGACTTCAATATATTTTATTCTAATAATAAGGAAGTAAATATTGTTGGTGAAAACTTATTGCAAAATGCCGATGAGAAATTTATAGATAAACTTCAATCTAAATTTAAAGAAGCATTTCATTATCCACAACAAACTATATCAACTGAAGCAAAGTTTAAATCTCCAAAAAACAAATACGATTGGTATAAAACCATTATTAAAAAAATTGGTAATACAGCAAATGATTATTCGTATTTAGTAATTCAAAGAAATATATCTGATGAAAAGAGTTTTAGCGATAAACTGTTAGCTAGCACAACACAATCTGAAGAAAATGAACGCAAAAGAATTGCTTTAGAATTACACGATGGTGTTGGTCAGAATTTAATAACTTTAAAATTGCTTTCAGAAAAATTATCAAAAAGTTTTGAAAAAGAAACCTACGAAAACAATAAAGAAAGTTTTAAGCAGATTAAACATTTAATTGAAACTACTATTGCTGAAATTCGCAAATGCTCTTATGATTTAATGCCCAGTAGTATTGATGATATAGGATTGTATGGCTCTTTAAAAGAATTATTTGCTTTAAATAATGCATTAGGCAATTTTAGATTTAGTTTAGATATTAATGCAACCACTGAACCTCAAGGTTATGTTGCTGTTAATATTTATAGAATTGTTCAAGAATTTATACAAAATGCTTTAAAGCATTCTGAAGGATGTAATTTAAGTTTAAGAATCAATGAAAATAAACACCATTTAGTGTTTAAAATTTCTGATGATGGAAAAGGATTCGAACAAACTTCAGATTATAAAGCTGGGCTAGGAATTTTAAGTATGATAGGAAGAATTAATAATATTGGCGGAACACATAATATTATTACACAAACAAACCAAGGTGTTCAATTATTTTTTTCTATACCAATTGAATAAAAATTTAAACAATGAAAATTTTAATAGCAGACGACCACGCCATATTTCGTAAAGGATTAAGGGATTTATTAAAAGACGAATTAACCGAAGCTTGTTTTGAAGAAGCTAAAAATGGTGAAGAGTTATTTGAACTAGCCATGCAGAATAATTATGATTTGATAATTGCAGATATTAATATGCCCGGAAAATCTGGGCTAGACTGTGTTAAAGAGTTGAAAAATTTAAAACTCAAAACACCTATTTTGGTTTTGTCTATGCACAATGCTATTGAATATGCAGTAAGAACTTATAGAGCAGGGGCTTTTGGATTTATAAATAAAGAAAATGATATAGCAACCATTGTTGCTGCAATTAAAAAAATATTAGATGGCGAAAAATATTTTTCAGAAGAAGTAAATGAAATAATTAAGAAAGCTAAATTGAAAGATGTAGACAAACCCTTGCATCAAAAACTTTCTGATAGAGAGTTTGAAATTTTTAAACTATTAGTGAGTGGTTTATCTCCATTAGAAATAGCACATAAACTAGAATTAGGCAAAACAACTATAAGCACCTTTAAAAGAAGAATTTTTGATAAAATGGAGCTATTTAGTGTTTCAGAATTAACCAAATACGCAGTAGAAGCCGGATTAATATAGATTATGCTTTTATAATTTGAACCTGATTTAAATGATGTTGTTTCACAACTCTGGTCCATATAAGAGTTGAATTAGGTTTAGACAACTCCTTATTTTTATTAAAGTATTTTGAAAAAAGTTGTAGTTGAGGTTGATCTGTAAAGTTTTTTTCTGGTTGAATTGATAGTTGATAATCTTTCCACCACTGCCCAGCTGCCCAATAGCAACCCCCTATATTATTAGTTTGTAGATAATTTAAAAAGTTTGTCATTACTGTAGCCCACTTTTGATCGTTTTTGGGTATACCAAATTCACCAATAAAGCCTTTCAAATTATTTTTTTTAAGCCAGCTTATAAAAGGCTTTACTCTTTCAACCCCTGTCATTTCATTTGCCCCATCTTTTTCGTAGCAATATTGGTATCTTCCCGAATAATTATAATCAAAATAGCAATGAGCATTATAAACTAATTTTTTAGCTGGATCTTTAAGATTCTTTAATTCATCATTGTATATCTCCCAAGTTGCAGCATTTGAGTAATTATTACCCTCAACAAAAATTGTAGTATAACAGTCAATTGCTCTAATACCATCTATAACATATTGAACAGTATTTACCCAAATGCATGGTTGTAAGCCAGCAGGTTCAGCCATTAATGAAAAAGCATAAATATTTTTCTTATCATTAAGAGCATGTGATAATTTTATCCATAAATCTCTTAAATGCCATGCAGTAACTTCTGATTCTCCTACAATGTATGCTGTGTTATTAATATAGTATTTTCCAAAATTTTGTAAAACCAATACAACATTAATATTTCTTTTGGCACAATTATCTACAAACTTTCTAATCATTTGAAGTTCGTTAATGTCTAAAGCATCTCCAGGCAATCGTTGAATTCTTTCCCATTTAAATGGCAATTGAATTAAATCAATTCCTTTAGAAACAAAATAATCAATGTCTGTTTCTGTTGGGTAAGTGTAATCAACATTTAATATTCCGGGTAATTTTGTTTCACCGAATTCTGCACCACATAATGTAATTCCATATTTAGATGAGCTTTGTGCAAGAATTGAGTTAAATGGTACTGCTAATAAAAGTAAGCAATAGCAAATAGCTAATTTTGGTAGGGTTGTTTTCATATTCGTCAATTAAACACGGGTTGACGCAAACGGAACAGGGTATTTCTTTAGGGGAGCACAAAACTATTTCTAGTGATGTTGCTGTACAATACCTTAAATTGGGGAGTGCGAATTAGGGGTAAGTAGTTGTACTACAAAATTTTAAGTTCTTGAGAAAAAGGGTTAAGCTTTTTCTATTTTAGAATGCAGCAGTTTTTTTTCACTTAATAATCTGGCCCAAATTGGTTTTATGCTAGATTCTTTTTGTCCTTGATTTTTATTAAAGTATTTTGAAAAAAGCTGTAATTGAGGTTGATCATTAAAGTTTTTCTCTGGTTGTATGGAAAGTTGATAATCTTTCCACCACTGCCCAGCAGCCCAATAACAACCTCCAATTTTTTGACTATGAATAAAACTTAAAAAATGATACATAGTTGCTAACCAATTTTCATCATTCTTAGGTACTCCAAATTCTCCAATAAAACCATTGAGGTTATTTTTTTGTAACCATTCTATAAAAGGCTTTACTCTTTCAACCCCAACTTCAAGCGAAGCCCCATCTTCTATGAAATTTTTTTTATATCTACCAGAAAAATCAGCATCAAAGTAACAATGAGCATTAAATAAAAGTTTATTCGAAGGGTCTTGAAGATATTTTAATTCATCATTAAAACTTACCCATGTTGCAGCATTAGAGTAATTATTACCCTCAATTAATAAATGAGTGGTTCTATCCGCACTTCTAATGCCATTAATAACATATTGAAGGGTGTTTTGCCAAATACAAGATTGCATATCTGAAGGCTCTGCCATTATGGAGTATGCATAAATGTTGGTATGACTTTTTAAAGCCAAAGCCATTTTAACCCAAAAATCTTTCAGGTGCCAGGCCGTAACCTCAGATTCCCCAACAATATAATCAACACAATTAATTCGGTATTTGCCAAAGTTTTGTAAAACAATATTCACTTGAATATTTCTTTCTTTACATTCTTTAATAAATTGATGAATATAAAAAAGTTCACTTTGTTCTAAATCTCCACCTAAAACTCTTTGAATTCGCTCCCATTTGATTGGTAATTGAATCAAATCAACGCCTTTAGCAACAAAATAATCAATATCAGTTGTAGTAGGGTATGTGTAGTCAATATTTAAAGTGCCAGGAAGGTTATGCTCTCCAAACTCAGCACCACATAGTGTAATACCATATTTGGGCTCAATGGTTTGAGCTGATATATATGATAAATTGCCTAAAACAATTAACAAGCTTAAGATTGCAATGGCAAAAAGCTTTTTCATGGGTACTATAATTAAACTTGCGAAATGCCAAACTAGAATTTGACATTTACATCTCAAAGTAAAAGTATAATTTTTTTAAAAATAATAATGTGAACAATTCTTTAAAGTAAATTATTTTACAATTTTTTAGTAATTGAAATTATTACAAGTAACTCTGGCTTAATTTTGCCATATGAATGTTACAGACGATTTGCAACAACGTTGGTGGAACTTAGAGGCTAAGCTTATGGATCGCTTTAATAAAAAGCCAGATACTGAAGCTATTTTGTTTTTAATTGGCATGCAAGAAACAGGGTTTATAACCAGTAAAATAACTAAAGAACAAAAGCAAGATTTAATGCATGTTGCTATTTGTACAGTACTCAGCAGTAGTGGGTATTATAATTTAGAATTAAGAGATGAAGAAGGCTGGCCACATTTTTCTCAACTTAAAGAATTACCAAACTTTTCTTTAATTGAACAAGAAAATTTTTTGAAAGACCATATTCTGCTTTACTTTGAACAACAAGGAATCATTTAAAAAAAGATAAGACTCTTTTATGTTGAAATTTTTATTTAGAATTTGTTTGGTATTGATGGTTGTATTGATTCATCAAACGGCGTTTACACAAAGCAATAAAGAAACTATTATAGAAATTACAACTGATTTTGGTGTGATGAAAGCACGACTTTATAACAACACGCCTTTACATAAAGAGAATTTTATTAAACTGGTTAAACAAGGTTTTTACGATAGTCTTTTGTTTCATAGAGTAATTAATGGTTTTATGATTCAAGGGGGAGATCCAACCAGTAAAAATGCAGATAGTGCAGCAATGTTGGGTTCTGGCGAAGCTCCTAACTTGCCTACCATTCCTGCTGAATTCAATAAAAATCTTATTCATAAAAAAGGTGCTTTAGCAGCAGCAAGAGATAATAACCCCGATAAAAAAAGCAGTAATTGTCAGTTCTATATTGTTCATGGAAAAAAGATAGATACTACACAATTAAATCCTGCTAATAACTATACTAAAGATCAAAAAGAAATTTATCAAAGAATGGGAGGCACTCCTTTCTTAGATCAAAACTATACTGTATTTGGGGAAGTTTTTGCTGGAATGGATATTATTGATAAAATTGCAGCTACTCCTGTTGGAGCAATGGACAAGCCCAAACAAAATGTTAGAATGAAAATTAAAATCATTAATTAAAAATTACAATATGAATTTTCCAGCACACTTACGTTACACAAAAGATCACGAATGGATTTCACTAGAAGGTGATATTGCAACAATTGGCATTACCGAATTTGCTCAAGGTGAATTGGGCGATATTGTTTTTTGCGATATTAATGCAGTAGGAAAAAGCTTTGCAGCTGGTGAAGTTTTTGGTAGTGTTGAAGCTGTTAAAACTGTGAGCGATTTGTTTTTACCAGTAAGTGGAACTATAACTGAAATGAATAGCAATTTAGAAAAAAATCCGGAACTTGTAAATAATGAACCTTATGAGGGAGGCTGGATGATTAAAATGAAAGTAGATAATGCTGCAGACGTTGATGCATTAATGAGTGCAGATGATTATGCTACTTTAGTAGGATAAACCCACTACTTTGATTTTATACTATATTATATTTCCTTTTTTTTACTTACTCTCTTTACTACCATTAAGAGTATTGTATTGGCTCAGTGATTTTATTTACTGGCTAGTATTTTATGTTTTTGGTTATAGAAAAGCTGTAGTGTTAAAAAATCTTTCTATTGCTTTTCCAGAAAAAACAGAGGAAGAAAGAATTATAATTGCTAAAGAATTTTATGGATTATTTATAGATACATTTATAGAAACCATTAAACTCATTAGCATTTCTAAAAAACAATTTTTAAAACGTTTAGAAATTGATGTGACCGTTTTAAATGAATTGCAAAAAACCAATCAGCCCATACAATTACACAGTGGTCATTTTTTTAATTACGAGTTTATGAATTATGCTTTTGCTATTCATAAAGCTCATTATACTTGGTTAGGCATTTATTCGGCATTAAGCAATAAAGCGTTTAATAAAATTATATATGATATGCGTTCTCGTTTTGGTACAACGCTAATTTCTACCAAAGAGTTTAAAACAAGCTTTCATCAATTTACAGCACAACCTTATTTATTGGGTTTGGCTGCAGACCAAAGCACTAGCAATCCTTTAAATGCATATTGGGTAGATTTTTTTGGTAAGAAAACAGCTTTTATTAAAGGACCTGAAAAAGGAGCAAGATCAATGAATACTGCAGTTGTAATGGTTTATATTTATCCTAAAAAAAGAGGGTATTATAAAATTGAATGTAATTTACTTACAACAACACCTAATGGTTTGCCCCATGGAGCCATTACAAAATCATTAGCCCAACTTTTAGAAGAAAAAATTAAACAGCATCCTGCAAACTATTTATGGAGCCACAAAAGATGGAAGCATGAATATGATGAAGAAAAGTATAAGCACTTAACAATTGATTAATTCAGATATTTTCCTACAATAGGCACTCTTCGGCCCACTCCAAAAGCTTTTGGAGAAACACGAATGATAGGACAAAACTGATTTCTTTTATACTCGTTGGTATTCACCATTTTTAAAATTCTATCAACTAAATTAGCTTCAAAACCTTGTGCTTTTATTTCTGTAGGTCCTTTTCTTTTTTCAATGTATTGATACAATATTTTATCAAGTATTTCATAGTCGGGTAAACTATCACTGTCTTTTTGATTGGGTCTTAATTCTGCACTAGGGGCTTTTGTAATAATGTTATTAGGTATAATTTCCTTTTCTCGATTGATATATTTTGCCAATTCGTACACTTGTAATTTATAGCAATCTCCTAATACGCCTAAACCACCAGCCATATCTCCATATAAAGTGCCATAGCCTGTAGCTAATTCACTTTTGTTGGATGTGTTTAAAAGTATATATCCAAACTTATTAGCAATAGCCATTAATAAGTTACCTCTACTTCTGCTTTGTATATTTTCTTCTGCTAAACCAAAGGGTAAATTATGAAAAACTGGTTCAAGCGTAAGTAAAAAACTTTCATAAACATCATTAATTTTAATAATGTCGTACGGGTTATTTAAGTTTTTACTTAGCTCAACAGCATCATTAACACTATGATCTGAGGAGTAAGGTGATGGCATTAAAATGGCTCTTACATTTTCACTACCTAAAGCAGCACAAGCTAATGCTAAAGTAACTGCACTATCAACACCCCCACTACTACCAATAATTGCTTTTGTAAATCCCATTTTAGCAAAATAATCTTTGATGCCTAAAATGAGTGCATCATAAATTTCATTAATGTTTAAATTTTCAACAAAAGTTTCAGGATCTAATTCTTCATCTACAATTGCATCTGCAGGTTCAATAATTAAACTGTTGAATGTGCCATCATTGTTTAACTCCACAATATCATAAGCCTCTTCAAATAAAGGCAAAGCTTTACAGAGATTGGCACTTTTATCAAACACTAAACTAGCTCCATCAAAAACAATTTCAGTCTGACTACCTATGGCGTTACAATAAACCATTGGTAATTGATACTTCAACACGTTTGCTTTAATGATGGCTTTTCTATCTGCAACATGGGTGTAGTCGAATGGAGATGCTGAAATGTTAATCATTACATCCGGGTTTTGTTGCTTCAATTCATCCATTGGGCAAATTCTGTACAAAGGATTATCGCCTAGGTTCCAAATGTCTTCACAAATCGTTAAAGCAATTCTTCTTCCTTTAAATTCAACAACATTCCAATGATATGCAGGTTCAAAATATCTGTATTCATCAAACACATCATAATTTGGTAAAAGTGTTTTATGAACTTCGGCAATAATTTGATTGTTGTATAAAAAGAAGGCGGCGTTGAATAAATCTTTTCCATCGAGTATTGGATTTCTGGCCGGTGAACCAATAATTACTCCAATATTTTGAGAATGATTTTTGATTTCATCAATAGCTAGATAGCACTTATTAATAAAATCATCAAACTCTACAAAATCTCTGGCAGGATAGCCACAAACACACATTTCACTAAACACAATTAAATCTGCTCCTTTTGTTTTAGCTTCCTCTATAGCAGTAATTATTTTAGCTGTATTGTATTCAAAATTGCCAATATGATAATTTTGTTGTGCAAGAAAAATCTTCATTACTTATAAATAAAAGGTAAAGGTAATTTGAAACAATAAGCTACGAACAAAAATTACCATATTATTAAATTAGCTCTATATAGTTTTGTAACATGAAGTTGAAGTTTTTTTTCATAGGATTAGTAGCGTTGTGCATTGTGTTTGCTTGTGGTAGCAAGAAAAATGTGCCAGATGTATCTCATATCAATGTTGATCTAAAAATTGAAAGATTTGATGAAGATTTTTTTAAAGTAGATACCAACAACATGAATGTAGCTTTTGATAGGCTTAATCAAAAGTATCATAATTTTTTACCCGATTATTTATTTAATATTTTAGGATTAACACCACCACAAGATTCAATACTAGCTCAAGCAAAATTGTTTTTAAAAGATAGTTTGTATCATAAAGTTTTCGAAGATGCCTCAACTAAATTTATAAACTTTAGAGAAGTTGAAAAAGAGTTAAAACTGGCCTTGCAGCTTACGAAATATTATTTTCCCAACTATCAACCACCCTCTAAAATTTATACATTTATTGGTCCAATAGATGGTGTTGCTACAGCCATTACAAGTGATCATAATTTTGCTGTTGGATTACAGGGATATTTAGGAAAAGATTATCCTGCTTATCAATTAGGCTATATTACTCAAATTTACCCAGCGTATAAAACCAGAAAATTTGAAGAGCAATATATTGCTACCAATTGTATAAAATCTGTGATGGAAGAATTGTATCCAAATAATTTTAATGGTCGACCATTAGCTGAAAGAATTATAGAAGAAGGTAAACGAATGTACTTGTTAGATGCATTATTGCCTTATACAGCAGACTCAATAAAAACAGGGTACACACAAAGTCAGTTAGAGCAATGTTTAAAAAATGAAAAAAACATTTGGGCATTTTTTGTGAGTGGAAATTTGTTATTCGAAAGAGAGCCCTCTTTAGTTTCGCCATATGTAACTGATGGACCAAAAACTCAAGAACTTTCTGAATCAGCTCCTGGAAATATTGGAATGTTTTCTGGTTGGCAAATTGTAAAAAAGTGGATGAAGGAACACCCAAAAACCAGTTTACAAACACTTATGCAAACAAATGCTATGAGTATTTTTAATGAAGTGGGTTATAGCCCATAAAATAATCAACGGCTTTAATAGCATTTTGCAATCTTTCATTTCCAATACCACTAATTAATTGCCATGGAGTTGATTGATGTTCTAAAATATTTTTATAAATAGCAAATAATTCTTGTCTTGGTTTTTCATCAGGGTATTCTCTTAATTCGTCTCTCACCCAAGGTAAGTCTATATTGCAGAGTAAATACAAATCGTATTTTCTGGTTTTCATTTCTTCCAAAATAAAATCATGGCATTTTCCAAAAACGTATTCACACCACACTTTCATTACAATCATATCAGTATCTAAAAATAATGTTGGATGTTTTTTATTTGTAATTTCTTGTTGAATTTTTGTTTTTAACTTTTGGCTTATGACTTTTGACTCATAACTTTCTTCTAAAACAATTTGTCCTTTTGCAATGGTTAGTAAATCATCAAAAGTATAATTAGTGCCATGTTCTAATAAATATTCTCTTGCAAATTCGGGGCACCATAAAGTATTGTAATGTTCGGCAAGTTGTTTACACAAAGTGCTTTTGCCTGTGCTTTCGGGGCCAATGATTACTATTTTTTTAACCATGTTTTGAATTATGAATATCGAACAAGGAATTTAGAATAAAGAAATATATAAACAATTTAAAATTACTTGATATTATTTCTCTTTGCTGTTTCAATACTTTTCACAAAGATTGAAATAAGCTCATTACATTCTTTTAATACTTCATCGTTTGATATCCAATTTAATTTAAGCATAATTTTTAAACAATTATTTGTTTCTCTTAATTCTTTTAACGCCACTTTCATTTTATGTATAAAATCATTTCTTGATTCTGCACTTTGAGCCTCACCATAATTTAATGCTGGAGCAGTCCCACTTCTAGTTAATTGACCAGCTAAATGATTTCCTGCATAAGTTTTTGGTAGTGTTTCGGCAATTTTGATTATGGTGACTGCAAATTCAATAAGACGATCTTCTAAGTCAAATTTTCTTTGCATATTAATAGAATTTAATTCTTCATTCATAATTCCATATTCATTATTCTTGATTTAGCTTATTTCATCATTCCTTGTTCAATATTCAATATTCATTATTCATAACTCTCTTTCTCCATTCAATTAAACCAGCAATTGCTAATATTAAAAACACTATAAACTGAACACTTGTAAACACATATCCTTTTACAAAGTATAGTGGTATTGAAGCAATATTGGTTGCAATCCACCAATACCAACTTTCTACCTTCTTTTTAGCCATTAGCCACATAGCAGTAAAAGCAGTTGCACTGGCAAATGCATCAGCCCATGGTATTGCTTCTGGGGCAAAAGCATTTTTAATCCAACTTAAACAAAAGAAAATTATAATGTAAAAACTTAAAAAGAAAATGAGCTGTTGTTTCCATTCAATTTTATTGCTTTGGGTTATATGTAAAATATTTTCTGCTTTTGTGGCATCTTTTTTCGACCATAAAATCCATCCATAAATACTCATAACAGTATAATAAAAATTCACAGCAGCTTCTCCGAATAAATGACCTTTAAAACTTAAATAAATAAAAATACCCGTATTCATTAAGCCTACAGGATAAACTAATATGTTTTCACTTCTGCTAAACCAAACACTAGCAATACCAGCTATTACAGCAATAAATTCTAAAGCTGAGGTTTGTTGTAAACCTGTAGTGAGTTGATGTAAAAATTCTGATAAAGTCATTTATTTGTTTAAGTTTAACTCTTCAACATTTTATTTAAAAGCCTCTTAGATTTTTCATTATACAATTTTGGTATGTGAAGACACAAACCGATAGAAAAACACAGCCCTTTATCCCAGCCTGAAGATCTGGCAGCTCCTCTCAAGAGGGGAAACTGATTTTCATGTATTGCGATTCGCAAAAAATCTTAAATCTACAATCATAAATCTTAAATAGCACTAATGTGCATCCAGCCAATTTTTACCCATTCCTAATTCAGCTTCTACAGGCACTTCATTAGGTAATAACATAGCTGATTTCATATTTTCTAAAATCAGTGGTTTTAATATTTCTATTTCACTTTCAACAGCATCAAAAACCAGCTCATCATGTACTTGCAAAATCATTTTTGATTGAAGATTTTCTTTTTTAAGTTGATGATGAATTTTTATCATAGCTAACTTAATCATATCGGCTGCTGTACCTTGAATTGGACTATTAATAGCATTACGTTCAGCAAAGCCACGAACAGTAAAGTTGGAAGAGTTAATATCTCTCAACCATCTTTTTCTTCCCATTAAAGTTTCAACATATCCATGTTCACGAGCAAAGTTGATGGTGCTATCCATGTATGCTTGAATGCCTGCAAATTCTCTTTTATAATTATCAATAATCTCTTTTGCTTCTGTTCTGCTAATGCCCAAATTTTCTGCCAAACCAAATGCTCCTTGTCCGTATATAATTCCAAAATTTACACTCTTGGCTTTATACCGCATTTCTTTAGTAACCTCTGCATCTGCTACATTATACACTTTTGCTGCAGTTGCAGTATGAATGTCTTTACCTGCTTTAAATGCTTCACACATATTAGGATCTCCACTAATAGCAGCAACAATTCTTAATTCGATTTGAGAATAGTCGGCACTAATTAAAATTCTATTTTCTTCTCTTGGTATAAATGCTTTTCTAATTTCTTTACCTCTATCTGTTCTTATAGGAATGTTTTGTAAGTTTGGATTATTACTACTCAATCTTCCAGTAACAGCAACTGCTTGTGCATAGCTGGTATGCACTCTACCTGTTTTTGAATTTATCATCAAGGGCAATGCATCTACATAAGTGCTTTTAAGTTTAGTGAGTTCTCTAAAAGTTAAAATATCATCTACAATCTGATGACCTTTTGCAGCTAATCTCAACAACACATCTTCACCTGTTTGGTATTGACCAGTCTTGGTTTTTTTTGCTGAATCATCCAACTTTAATTTATCAAACAACACTTCCCCTAATTGTTTTGGAGAAGCCAAATTGAATTTTACTCCAGCTTGTTGATATACACTTTTTTCGGCTCTGTTGGCTTCAACTTCTAATTCTTTACTGTAATCATTTAAAAACTGTTCATCAATCTTTATACCTTCAAACTCCATATCAGTTAATACTTTCACCAAAGGATTCTCCACTTCATGAAACACTTTTTCTACTTCTCTTTGTTTTAAGAAAGGATATAAAGTCTGTTTTAATTGTAAAGTAATATCAGCATCTTCTGCAGCATATTCTTTAACTTTTTCAATGTCAACATCTCTCATGTTGCCTTGATTCTTTCCCTGCCCGACTTCATTAATTTTATTTTTGGTGGTCAGGCGGGCCTTCTTTCCTATTAACTCCTCAATTGAAACAGGATCGTAATTCAAGAATTGCTGACTTAACACATCCATACTTCTTTTGCCTTCTGGTTCTACAACATAATGAATAAGCATGGTATCGCATATATTGCCTTTCAACTCAAAGCCATACCATTTCAATACTAACATATCATACTTTAAATTTTGGCCAATCCATGTAATTGATGATTTAGTGAATAGTTGATTGAATGATTGTAGTATGTTTTTTGTTTCTTGTTGGTCGTTAGGGCAAGGAATGTAGTAAGCTTCATGAGGTTTAATGGCAAAACTTATCCCTACTAATTCAGCTTCATTAGCATCAATATTGGTGGTTTCGGTATCGAAACAAATTTCGTTTTCTTTTGATAATTGTTCAACCAAGCTTTCAATCTCTTCTTTAGATTGAATAAGATGATATTGATGAGGAACAGTATTGATATTTTTTATTTCGTTTGAAATAGTGGCTTCTTCAGCTTTTGTTTCTGTTGAAAAATTTTGTAAGAAAGAAGGTAAAGCAACAGCTCCATGTCGGTTTCCATCATCAATTTTAGAAGTTGTTGAATTCTTTTTTTCAGGAGTTTTTACTTCGTTACCAAACAAATCTGTTTGCGTTCCTTCCGGTAAAATATTAGATAATCCTGTATTTCTTGAAATAACAATTTCTTCTCCCAATACTCTTTTTGCTAAGGTTCTAAATTCAAGTTCAGTAAAGATTTCAATGAGTTGTTCTTTATTCCACTCACTCATTTTAAAATTTTCTTCATGAAACTCACAAGGCACATTAGTAATAATGGTGGCCAATTTTTTACTAATGATGGCATCTTCTTTCCCTGCTCTTACTTTTTCACCAAGTGCTCCTTTTATTTTATCGGCATTGGCCAAAACATTTTCAAGTGTATCATATTCTTTCAACAATTTAGCTGCAGTTTTTTCGCCTACTCCTTTTATTCCAGGAATATTATCAACAGCATCACCCATCAAACCTAAAATATCAATCACCTGATCTACCCTTTCAATATCCCATTTTGCACATACCTCTTTGGGTCCCATTATTTCAACATCACCACCTTGATAAGCAGGTTTATATATATAAACACCATCGCGAACTAACTGACCATAATCTTTATCTGGAGTAACCATAAAAACTTCATACCCTGCATCATGAGCTTCCCAAGCTAAAGTTCCAATTACATCATCTGCTTCATATCCTTCACAACCTATTATAGGAATATTAAAACCCTCGATAATTTTTTTAATATCTGGAACGGCAGCTAATAAATCTTCTGGAGCTTCTTGTCGGTTAGCTTTATAAAATTCATATTGTTCATCACGAACTGTTGGCCCAGAAACATCAAAACAAACTGCTAAGTGTGTTGGTTTTTCTTTATTAATGAGTTCAATTAAAGCATTTGTAAATCCAAATTGAGCATTGGTATTTCTTCCTTTAGAAGTAATTCTTGGACTACGAATTAATGCATAATAAGAACGAAAAATGAGAGCAAAGGCATCGAGTAAAAAAAGTTTCTTTTGCATATAGCAAAGTAAGTGAAGATTGATGAATGTAACATGAAGACTTAACCTAAAGATAAATTGTTTTATTGTAGGTTTGTAGCATCAATTGTAATACATGATAATAGATATAAAAAATATTAAACCTGCTCAAAAACAAGCTTGGTTGCAACATGCCATTGCTCCTCGTCCAATAGCTTTTGCAAGTACTATTGATGTTGCAGGAAATGTAAATTTGAGCCCGTTCAGTTTTTTTAATTTGTTTTCATCAAATCCACCTATTGTTATTTTTTCTCCCTCTCGAAGAGGCAGAGATAATACCACTAAACACACTTTAGAAAATGTAAAAGAGATTGCAGAAGTGGTGATTAATATTTGCGATTATAGCATGGTGCAACAAATGAGTTTAGCAAGTTGTGAATATGAAAAAGGAGTGGATGAATTCATTAAAGCAGGGTTCACAAAACAAGCTGCAACAAGTGTTCAGCCTCCCATGGTTGCTGAAGCTAAAATTAAATTAGAGTGTAAGGTAATTGAAATAAAAAGTTTAGGAGAACTTGGAGGAGCTGGTCAGTTAGTGATTGCAGAAGTTTTGGTAATGCATGTAGATGAAAGTATTTTAAACGAAGATCATTCCATGATTGACCAAACTAAAATTGAAATGATTGCAAGGCTTGGTGGAGATTGGTATTGTAAAACTAATGAAGCCAATTTGTTTCAAGTACCTAAACCCAATATAAATGTGGGTATTGGTGTAGATGCTTTACCTATAAGTATTAAGCAAAGTAAAATTCTTTCTGGTAACGATTTGGGCATGTTGGCTAATGTGAATGAAATGCCTTTGATTGATGCTAGTTTTGAGGATGAAAAATTAAAACATATTGTGCAGTATTATTCAGTGAATCCATCAAGTATGGAAGTTGAAATACATCAGTATGCTAAAGAATTATTAGCCAAAGGAAAAATGAACGAAGCTTGGCAAGTGTTATTAATGGTTGAAGGAGTTTAATTAAATTTTAGAATTACATTTAATATATGGCATTAGGTCAATCTTTACAGCAAAAATTATTACAAAAACTATCACCTCAGCAAATACAATTAATGAAATTGTTGCAGGTGCCAACAGCTGTTTTAGATCAAAGAATTAAAGAAGAACTTGAAGAAAATCCGGCTTTGGAGTTGAATGATGAAACAAAACTAGATGATGTAAACAATGAAGTAAAAGACGAGTTTGAAGAGCCTATTGATGAATATGACGAGCCAGATGGTAGTGAAGATGAATATGAAAACTTAGACTTAAGTGAATACATCAGTGATAGTGATGATGATGTAGCTGATTATAAATTAAAGGATGAAAACTATCCTGAGATTGATGACAAAAGAGTAATTCCTATTAAAAGTGAAACCAGCTTTTTTGATGTGTTAGCATCTCAGCTGAATATGATGGATGTTAATGAGAAGGAATATAAAATTGCAGAACAAATTATAGGCAGTTTAGATGATGATGGTTACTTAAGACGAGAAACCATAAGTATTGTAGACGATTTAGCATTCAGACAAAACATCATCACCAACGAAAAAGAAGTTGAATCTATAATTAAAAAAGTACAACAATTTGAGCCAACAGGTATTGCAGCTAGAGACTTACAAGAATGTTTATTATTACAATTGATTAAAAAAGAAGAAGAAGGTGACGATGTTCATCTTGCCAAAAAAATCATAACTAAATACTTTGATGAGTTTACTAAAAAGCACTATACTAAACTACAACAAGTATTGAATATTGAAGAAGAGGAATTGAAAGAAGTTATTAATCAAATTATTAAATTAAATCCAAAACCTGGAGGAGATGCAGGACAAACTAATGAGAAAGAAGTATATGTAATACCAGATTTTTTTATCATTAATAATTTGGGCAAATTAGAACTAACTTTAAATGGTAAAAATGCTCCAGACTTAAGAATATCGAGTGATTATAGAGATATGATGCAAGAGTATGAAAGAGGCAGTAAAAAAGATAAACGTCAAAAAGAAGCAGTTACCTTCATCAAGCAAAAAATTGATAGTGCTAAATGGTTTATTGAAATGATTCAGCAAAGGCAAGAAACACTTACCAATACCATGCTTGCCATTATGGATATTCAGAAAAATTTCTTTTTAACAGGAGATGAAACTGAAATGAAACCTATGATTTTAAAAGATATTGCTGAGATTACAGGGTTAGATATAAGTACAGTTAGTAGAGTTGCCAATAGCAAATTTGTACAAACAGAATTTGGCACTTATAAATTAAAATTCTTTTTTAGTGAAAGCTTAAGTACCGATAGTGGTGAAGAAGTGAGCACTACTGAAGTAAAAAAAATACTGAATAATATTATAGATGCTGAGGACAAGCACAAACCTTATGCAGATGAAGAGCTTACAGAATTGCTTAATGAAAAAGGTTACAATATTGCCAGAAGAACAGTGGCAAAATACAGAGAACAACTTAATTTGCCTGTAGCACGATTAAGAAAAGAATTATAATTAAGATTTATTTTCTGTTAAAAATTTTTCTAGTGCAGCAAACATGCTGGTAGTTTGAGGTACAGGTGCTTTAATATGAAGGGTTAAACCATAATCTTCAATAGCTTTAGCCGTGTTGCTACCAAAAGCACCAACTAAAGTTCCATTTTGTTTAAAGTTAGGATAGTTGTCGAACAAGCTCTTTACTCCACTTGGAGTAAACAAGCAAATAATATCAAAATCTTTAATTGAAACTACATCTTTAATGTTAGAGCTAACGGTTCTATACATAAAAGCTAAAGTAAACTCACACTTATTGTTTTTTAACCAACCTACAATTTCATTGTCCTGTTGATTTTCGCTACACACATATAAAAATCTTTCAGACTCTTTGTGTTTATTAATTACATCAAACATGCTTTTATTGCCACCATCGGCACCATAAAACACTTTGCGTTTTCTATATAAAATAAATTTTTGCAAGTAAAGTGCAACAGCTTCAGTAATGCAGAAATATTTAGTATCTTGGTTGATATTAATTTTCATTTCTTCTGCCATTCTAAAGAAATGATCAATAGCATTTCGGCTGGTGAAAATTACTGCAGTATAAGAAGTTACATCAATCTTTTGTTTTCTAAATTCTTTTGCAGCTATAGGCTCAAGTTGAATTAATGGGAGGAATTCAAGTTCTACACCATGCTTTCTTTCTAACTCGAAATAAGGTGATTTTTCACTCTCAGGTCGAGGTTGAGAAATTAGGATTTTTTTAATTGGATGAGTACTCCCTTTTTTCGTAGAAACGCTTTTTGACATGCTTCGCTTTAATTAAAAATTAAATACCATTGCCTATGTATTTTCCAATTGCTTTATATAATATTAACAATGGTAAAATTTCAACACTGCAAAAATAGATAAAAAAATGAAAGACACTTATTTTTAATAATCGGCTGAATGAATTGAAAATTTTTACAAACCTATAAATGAATAAAAGTGTAATAATGATAATGGAGACATTTAATGAAAACTGTTTTAATTCTGCTGAACTATAACTGATTAAAAATAATATTGGGGTTAACACTACGCCTATAATTTTATTCATTAAAAAAACCAAAAAATTATAAGATTCAGCAATTTCTTGTTTTTGAAAAACCCAGCCCATAAATCTTGTGAAAGCATATTTAATAAGGTAGATAACAAATAAGGTTGTTGCCGATAAGCCTAAAAATTGCCAAAATTGTTGATTATTTTGAATCTGATTTTCAGAAATTAGAGTAATATATATACCTGCAGCACTAACAAATAAAAAGTTGAGTAAGAAGGAGGCAATATATTCTTGAGAAAGTTGCTCTTTGGTTTGTCTTTGTCTAAAACTAGGCTGAAAAAATATATCGAAAATATTCTTTAAATATTTTGGAAACAAAGCCTGTACTAGTGCCAAAATAAAAATAACTCCCAATAATAAATAGAATAAAAAATCTTTAGAACTTGTTTTTTTAAAACTGGTTATTCTATACTCTGGAGTATTGTCTTTTAAAATAGGATAGGCATTTAAAATTTGATAACCATAATCTATATAAGCCCTTACTTGACTAGAATCTTTTTGAACAACCAGATTACTATCTGTTATTATAGTTTGTGTAAGGCTATCATTGAAGCTAGCTATTGGTGCTGATACGATAACTGGTTTTGTTTTTTGGGCTGGTTCAACAGCTAATGGTTGTGGTTGTCTAGATTGTATAAGTAAACTGGGAATAGAAGAATCTGTTTTTTTCTGAATAACCTTGTTACCATTTATTGTGCCTTGTATTTTAACAATTGTTGGTTGTTGAATATTTTTAGTGGTTTCAATTTTTGATTGAACTTTTGTTTTAGGTATTGATGAAGGAGGTACAACACTAGTATCCTGTTGTGCAGTAGCATTGAGTTGAATTAATATAAAAAATATCCATCCAAAAAACTTCATAAACATATTTCTTTCTAAATGCAAATTAACGAACAAATTATTGGCTCATTTATATTAAAAATTACTCAAAATGCCGATATGTATTTTCGACTCTTTAAAGTTAAAAGGCAAATCGTTTCTTTTGCCTACAGCAAAACTTACATTCAAAATTCCCTGTTGGGTGCTTAATGCTAGTCCTAATCCTCCTCCTATAAAACTGTTATTTTGATTGATGACTCTATTTTGAGTAAAACCAATATCGGTAAAGCCAAAAAAGTAGGAACTGTTATTAAATAAAAATCTTATTTCATTGCTACTCACTAAATATTGATTGGTAAAAATATTTTCTTCATCAAAACCCCTTAATAATTTAAATCCTCCAATCTGAAATAATTCATTTTTTAAATAGTTGCCAGATAAAAGTAGCCCATATTGTAAAGCATTTTTTAATACAGTTTGTTTGCCAATACTGCTGTACTTGGTTACAAAAAATTTAGCTTTTAGTTGATAGGTATTAGTCGCTATAGAATCATATAAACTTTGGTAATTATATCCTCCAGATTTTATATTGGTTATGGTATTGTTTTGATTAATTTTCTTTTGTCCAACATTTGAAGAAAAGGCCCAGTCAAATCCTTTTCTTTTTGCATTACCAACGCCAATAGCACCATTGTATTGATAGTGTATGCCAAGATTGGAAATGTTCATATCCAAAACATCTGGCAATTGTTTAGTGGCAATAATCTGATTAGTATCTGCATCTATAATTCTTGTACTAAAATTATTTAAAGAAATAGAGATATTGCTTTTTTTAGAAATATCCATCTGTATACCAATTCCAGATTGAATATTTAAAAATGCTGAATCTCTTTTGTAGAGGTTAAAATTAACATTTAATCCCACAGTAGAATTAAAAATAAAGGGTTGTTTGTATAAAATATCTATTCTTGGAGAAGCAGGTTGAATTTGTTGCCAATTGAAAGAAATTTGTTCACCATTAGCAAAGGCATTAAATAAATTCAATTTGGCATCAACAGTAAAAAGTAATTTTCCATTGGTTTGGTTGTTGTTGGGTAAAAATCCAACAATAGCATCAAATTTATTTTGATTTACTGGCTCTAAATAAAGGTTTACCAAATAACTGCTTCCTAGCATTAACATATCCCAGTTTTTAAACTCTCTTAAATAGTTTAACTCTTTGAGTTTATTACTAATGGTTTTTAATTTTTCAGTTTGATAAATATCATTATTAAACAATTTTAAATGCTGCTGTAAAAAACGATTTTTCAATTTAATATTTCCAAAAACTCTAATGCTATCCATGGTATATACCATTCCAGGATCAATTTGTAAACGACCGTTTATGGTATTGTTTTCCGAGAAATATAAACTGTCAAATTTCAGTTTTGCAAAAGGGAATCCTTGGTTTTCGTAATAGTTTAAAATAGTTTCAGGAATTGTACTGATTTGATTTTTATTCAGAGTAGTTAAGTTTTCAATTTCATTTGGTAACTCCAGCTTCCCCCATTGCCATTGCTTTCCAACAAAAAGATTTATAGTAAAATCGTTTTCTTTTTCAATTATAGTATCAATGTTTGCGGTTGCATAACCTTTAGCTTGTAATAAAGAAGGAATTTGTTGAATGTATTGTGAACAAAGAGTTTTGGATTTAAAATTTGTTTTAAATGCAATCAAATTTTTTATTGGAATACTATCAACAATATTAATTTTTAAAGTAACAGTTTGTGCTATACTATTCAAGTGTATAAAAAATATAAACACATAAAACAATATTTGCTGCAATACCTTTGCTTTCATTGAACGCAAAATACAACACTAAGCATTATGGCAGGCATTTACATACATATTCCTTTTTGTAAAAAAGCATGTCATTATTGCAATTTTCATTTTTCAACTTCAAAAAAATTACTACCTCAATTTATAAATGCCATAACTAAAGAAGCAGAAGAGAGAACTTTGTTTTTTAATGAGCCTGTAGAAACTATTTATTTTGGTGGTGGAACTCCATCGTTGCTTGAAATAATTGATTTGAATAAAATTCTTTTATCCATAAGAAAAAATTATAAAGTTTCATCAACAGCTGAAATTACTTTAGAGGCCAACCCAGATGATATTTCTAAAGAAAAAATAATCAATTGGAAAACACTCGGCATTAATAGAATTAGTTTAGGAATTCAAAGTTTTGTAGAAGAGGAGTTGGTATGGATGAATAGAAGTCATAATGCCCAACAAGCAATTGAAAGTGTTCAACTGATTCAAGATCATTTTGAAAATTATTCTCTCGATTTAATTTTTGGAAGCCCTTTGTTAACAAGAGCATTATGGGTTAAAAATATTCATCAAGCATTATCTTTTCAAGCTCCTCATTTATCATGTTATGCATTAACTATTGAAGAAAAAACGGTATTCGGCAATTGGTTGGCTCATAAAAAAATAGAACCAGTAAATAGTGATCTGCAGGCAGAGCAATTTGAAATTTTAATGGAAGAAATGGAAGCTAATCATTATCTGCAATATGAAATTAGCAACTTTGCTAAACAAGGCTTTGAGAGCAAACACAACAGCAGTTATTGGCAAGGGAAAAAATATTTAGGTCTAGGTCCTTCGGCACATTCGTATAATGGCAAATCAAGGTTTTGGAATGTGGCAAATAATGCTTTATATATTTCTGGTATAGAAAGTAAAACAAATATTCGAGAAGAAGAGTTGCTTACAACTCAACAGCAGTTTAATGAATATATTTTAATTTCTTTGAGAACCTCTAAGGGGATTAATGAAAATTTGGTAAGAAATACTTGGGATGAAAAAACATATCAACATTTTCAATATATTTTCGATAAATGGCATAAAATCAAACATTTAGATAAAAAAAACGAGCATGTTTTTCTTACAAAACAAGGCAAATTATTTGCTGATGGTATTGCTGCTGATTTTTTCTTATAAGTGCAACTTTTTCTACAAAATAATTCTACATCATTCTACGTTATCAATTCAAGACTCCTGATTGTCAGGTGCTGTTTTGATAACCGACCCATGTAAATTGTAACCTTTTTTTGAATAAATCTACTATTCAAAAACTCTTACCAAACTACTTGGGTAAGGTCAATTAGCATAGAATTTAGATATCAGGAGGGAACAAAAACTAACCTTAAAAACGTTTTTGTGTTGTTTAATCCATTAGCAGTAATGCTAATTAAATATTTAGAATGAACAATAGTACCCTTAAAGAAACAATCCATCAATGTGGATTAATGTTTCAAAAAATACTTGAATTCGCCTTCAGGTTGTTGAGTAAAATTGTTTTGAAAGCATACCAAAAAACTAAAGCATTTTTGGTTGTTGTTCTATTATTAATTTTTAGTTTCACTTCAGAAGCTGCTAATGAAACTTTTTCTACAGGTTCTGTAATTATTAATATGGGCCAATCGCCCCAAACAATCGCCAACTCTTTAAAACCTTATGGTGCTATTTATGATTTAATAAGAAATTATCAAGTACCTATAAAGTGGGTTATTGCACAAGGCAAAGCAAAAGATGCATGTGATTTTATTTACAACTCACAAGCATTTAAAGGGGGTACTTTTATTATTCCTAAAGAGTTTATCTCAAGTGCTGTTCAGGCTAGAATAACTTTTTGGCAAGGGCAGGGCGTAATTACGTTAACCACTACAACACCATTAACTGTAAATGTAACTTACACTTTAACTTCTGCACCAAGATGGACTTTCGATGCTGCAAATGGAAAAATTGCTGAAAACTTTTTAAAGAATGCAGGAATTAATAATATAGATTTTCCTGATGCTTATAATTGGAAATCTCCACAATCATTAGATAATTGTGATGACTTGTATGCTATGCCACATGCAGATCCTACATGGGCTACTCATGGTAATTTATACACTTGGAATAAAAATAGCAGAGGTTCAATTTGGGCAGGCTGCCATGCTGTGAGTGCATTAGAAAATACTATAAACCCTGCAAATAGTGCAGAGCAAATGAATTTTCTTTCTACACGAACCAATGTTTTTACTCCAACACCTTGGCCAGATAATAGCTTAAAACTTTGGAAGAATCATAGTAATGGTTCAACACCCTATATACACAGATTGTTTGATGACCCGGTAGCACAATATTTAGGAATTTCAGATGCTGCACATACCAATGGTTCTGAACAAATATATATGCCAAAACAATCAACAGATCCAGGTGGTGCTACAAGATGGAGGATAGGTGCAAAAATTATTGCTTACGATGCCACACAATCTGATGTTCCTTCTCCCAATTTAAATAATGGAAATGTTGCAGCTGTAATTGTTTATGGTAGAGGCTTAGATAGTGCAAATCGAGGTTTTGTAATGTACGAAGGGGGACATGATATAGCAGGTTCTTCAGTAGAACAAGTGGCAGCTCAAAGAGCATTTTTAAACTTTAGTTTTTTTCAAAATATTGAGAAAGCTCCTCAGGTTTCAACAACAGGAGTAGTTGCTTCACAATTATTAAGAGGGGGTACAAACTACTTTCCTTCAGTTAGCGTTTCGTCTATTTTAACAGGACAAACTTATACTTATCAATGGAGTTCATCTTGTGGAGGAAATTTTTCTAATGCAACTGTATCAAATCCAACATATACACCTCCAAGTGTTGCCAATAACACAGCTTGTATATTAAGTTGTGTTATTACAGATAATTGTGGCAGAAAATCATTTACATCCATTCCAATAACAATTGCTCCACCTCCAAGAAAACCTGTAGCTACTGCAGATGTAGGTACCATATTTTCAGAATGTGGACTTGGAAATACAAGTTTAGTTTTAAATGTTTTGTCAAATGATACTGATGCAGATGGAGATGCTTTAACTGTAACCAATATTATTAATCAAACTAGTGGTGTTTGGACCACGAATGGTACTACAGTAACATTTACTCCATCCTTTGGCTTTACAGGAGTTGCAACAGCAAAATATATTGTTTGTGATCCGACTTTGTGTGATACTGCTAATATCACAGTTGGAGTAGGAACACCTGATGTAAATGGATGTTATCCTGGTTTTAGTTATTTGGTTGCCAGTTCAGATACAGCAATTAATCAAACCAACAATTCAGTTACAAATCCAACTTATGCTTTTAATGGTAATTATGATCCTGCAGATCCAACAACTTATGCAGTATTCAATGCTTCTACCGACTCATTAGTTTTAGATTTTGGTTCTATAAGGTCTTATTCATCATCTCGAAAAATAGAAGCTATCATAGCTTCATCTTCAACAACAAATGTTACTGCTACAATTTATGGTAGAGTAACCACCAGTGGTGCAAGAACGTTAATAGGAACTATAAGTAATACAGATGTAAATAATGAAACTACCCAAGAATTTAATTTTCCTGGCTCTGGTTTTAGATATTTAATTATATACAGAACGGCTGGAAGCAATGATTTAAGATTGTCTAGCTTAAAAATTAATAATTACGATTGTGTAGCAACTCCTGTTATTGCAAATGCAGATAATATTGAAGTTTCAGAAGACATTCCAATCACATTCGACCCAAGAATAAATGACGAGAATCCAACTTTAAGTAATTTATCTATTTCTATTATAACTCCTCCTGTAAAAGGAAAGATTAGTATAAATCCAGATTCTAGCATTACTTATATTAACAACATTGACGTAAATGGTTTAGATTCTTTAACCTATAAAGTTTGTACTAATCAAAATAATTGTAGTATAGCTAAAATATATTTTAATATTATAGCCGATGGCTGTACAGCAGGAAGGTATAAACCCAATGATTATTCGAGCCCTGTAACCAAAACTTTTGTAGGAGATGCTTTAATTGATGATACTTATATTAAAGAAGATGGAGCTAACAATAATTATGGAACCATTTCTGTTTTTCATGTTGGCGAAGCCTTAACTAAGAGACGTAGAAGCTTAATTTCTATTCCTAACGGTTCAACTAGTAATAGTTTTAGAGGACAAATACCACCTAATGCTGTGATTACTTCTGCAAAACTAAATGTATATCAAGTTTCAGGGGATAACACAACCATTTCTATTTCAGCTTATCAAGTTGCATCTGGCAATCCTGTTTGGGATTTTGCAACAGTTACTTGGAATAAAAAAAATAGTACAGTTTCTTGGACAAACCCTGGATCAGATTTTATCTCTGCTCCTTTATCAACTTTAAATGTTACTAGAACTGGTAATGGAGATAATGGTAAAGTGGCTTCATTTGATATTTTAGATGCTGTAAATATTTGGCAGTCAGACACTACAAAAAACAGAGGAATAATGCTTGGCCAAACTGTAAGTGGTACACAAGTAGATAAAAGAATTGAGTTTGCTGCATTAAGCCATGGAACCAGTGCTTATTGGCCAAACTTTCAAATTACTTATGTATTGCCTCTGCCTTGTTCTGTTATACCCAATAGAGCACCTTTGGCCAATCCAGATACTGCATCAACACCTTCAAATGCAGCAAAATCAATTCCAGTTTTGGCCAACGACTCAGACCCCGATAATAATTCTTTATCTGTAATAAGTATAGTTGGTTCAGTTACTGGTGGAACTGCTACAATTTCTGGAACAAATATTATTTTCACACCAAACTCAACTTTTAAAGGAGTATCTAATTTTTATTATAGAGTGAGCGATGGAACGCTTTCAGATACAGCTTTGGTTTCTGTAACTGTAACTAATGTTGCACCAAATGCTGTAAACGATATTGTTTCTACTAATTCAAATACAGCAGTTAATATTAATGTAAAATCAAATGATAGCGATACTGATGGCCCTGTATCTGGTGCCCCAAGTATTGTTACTAATCCAAAAAATGGCATAGCTACCATTTCTGGCAATAATATTATTTATACACCTATTACAGGATTTACTGGAAAAGATACATTGAGATATCAAATATGCGAATCAATATCACCAGGTTGTGGTGCCTTACCATTATGTAGTACAGCATTTGTTTATATAACAGTTAATAACCAATCTCCTGTTGCTAATAAAGATAGTGTTTCTACCAACTTGTGTCAATCGGTTTTAATTAAAGTTTTGGCTAATGATACCGATCCAGAAAATGGAGTATTAACTGTTTCAATTGTATCTCAACCTAGTAATGGAACAGCGAGTCTTGAAGGTGATCAAATTAGATATATTCCAAATGGATCTTTTAGTGGTCCTACAGATCAATTTACTTATAGAATTTGTGATAATGGGGTAAGTTCTTTATGTAGTTCTGCTATTGTGAAAATTTCAATCAATTCTCAAATTGTCAATCAAAAGCCAACTGCAAATGCAGATAATTCGAATGGTACATTAAATAACAAAGTCTATATATCTGTATTAGATAATGACTATGATTCTGAAAATCAGGCTTTGACTGTCTCTTTACCCAATGGAGTTTTACAGCCATTACATGGAACAGCAACAGTATTACCAAATGGTTTGATTGAATATACACCTAATTTAAATTTTTTAGGCAATGATTCTCTACAATATGTTATTTGTGATGTGCCTTCAACTCAAGTGGGTTGTACAGCTATTCCAAGTAAATGTGATACAGCAAAAATTTACATTTCAATACTAAGACCAGACAGCTATATTATTAATGCAGTAACTGAAAATGGAACAGCCCCTTCAACCGGGGGTCTTGCTATTGCTAATGTTACGATTAATGATGATATTTCTGGTTCACCTGTAACACTTGGTGCAAGCGGTAATGCAACTATTGCACAAAGTGGGTCTTGGCCTTCTGGAATTACTTTAAATACTACAACAGGTGCAGTAATTGTAGCCAATGGAACAACACCAGGAAAATATCCTGTTGCATATCAATTATGTGATAAATTGAATCCAGTAAGTTGTGCAACAGTGGTAGATACTGTAACAGTTACTCCAGTAGTAACACCCATAACTGAAAATGGAACTGTAGCCAGTGCAACAGGTGGTATTGCAATTAGTAATGTTGCTTCTAATGATTTTGTAAATGGTTTAGCTGCAACTTTAGGAGCAGGAGGCAATGCAACAGTAGCCCAAAGTGGGTCTTGGCCTTCTGGAATTACTTTAAATACTACAACAGGAGCAGTTTCCGTTTCAACAGGATTAACTCCAGGAAAATATCCTATTACTTATCAATTATGTGATAAAATAACACCAGTAACATGTGCAACTGTTATTGATACTGTAATAGTAACACCTTCAATTACTTCTACAACACCTGGATCAAGATGTGGGCCTGGCTCGGTTACTTTAAGTGCAACTGCAAGTTCTGGAACTATGAATTGGTATGCTGTATCAACAGGAGGAACTTCATTAGGTTCTGGTAATAATTTTATTACACCATCTATATCTATTTCCACAACTTATTATGTTGATGCAACTGATAATGGAATAACATCATCAAGAACGGCTGTAATTGCAACTATTAATCAAATTCCAACTGCAAGTGTGCCTTCACAAACCAATGTAAATTGCTTTGGTTTAAGTACAGGTAGTGCTACAGCAAACGCTTCAGGGGGTTCGAGTCCCTATTCTTATAGTTGGAGTACAAATCCAATACAAAACACAGCTACTGCAACAAATTTATCAGCCGGAACTTATATTGTAACCATAATAGATAATAAAGGTTGTACTTCTACAGCAAATGTAACCATCACTCAACCAGCAGCAGCATTATCATCTAATATTAGTTCACAAACCAATGTGAATTGTTTTGGGCAATCAACTGGTAGTGCAACAGTAAATGCATCAGGAGGAACAAGTCCTTATACTTATAGTTGGAATACTTCACCAATAAAAACCACAGCAACAGCAACAGGTTTATCAGCAGGAACATATATTGTAACTGTAACAGATAATAATGGTTGTACTTCAACATCAAGTGTAACTATAACTCAACCTACGTCATCATTATTATCAAGTATTAGTTCAATAACGAATGTCAATTGTTTTGGACAAAACACTGGTGCTGCAACAGCTACAGCAAGTGGCGGCACATCACCATACACATATAGTTGGAATACTTCACCAATACAAACTACAGCAACAGCAACAGTTTTGTCAGCAGGTAGTTATACAGTAACTGTAACAGATAGTAAAGGTTGTTTAGCAACATCAAATATTAGTATTTCTCAACCTGCCTCTGCACTAACCCTAACATGTAATAGCACAAATGTTTCTGCAGAAGGAGGCTCGAATGGAGTTGCCTCAATGATTGTAACTGGTGGAACGGGTCCATACACACATAAGTGGAATACGGGAGCAACTACAGCTTCTATTTCTGGATTATCGGCAGGTATATATACAGATACAGTAACAGATGCAAATGGTTGTAAAACGTATAAAGAATGTGCTATATCACAACCTGCAGCAAATTGTAACGGATTCAGAACACAAACACAAGGAGGTTGGGGACAATGTAAAACTAATGGAGGAAACCCTGGAACTTATTTAGCAGAAAATTTTGCTGCAGCATTTCCAAGTGGTTTAACAGTAGGTTGTACGAATACATTAAAATTAACATCAGCGTTAGAGGCATGTAACTTTTTACCATCAGGCAGCACCGCTAGTGCTTTGCCATCGGGAATCTTAGTTAATCCACAAGATAGTTATTCAAATGTATTAGCAGGACAAGTTGTTGCATTAACACTTAATTTAGGATTTGATAATTATGATGCTAATTTTTCACCTGCAACAACCTTAGTGAAGAATTTAGTTGTAAACTCAGGCACATTTGCAGGCTGGACGGTACAACAGGTCTTAGACGAAGCCAATAAAAAGCTAGGAGGTTGTGCATCATCATATACTTTCTCACAACTAAATGATGCAGTTACAAAAATTAATGAGAACTATGTTGATGGTAATAATACTGGTTCTTATTTAACCTGTTGTTCTTATTTAACAGTTGGAATTGGTTCACAAACTAATATCAATTGTTTTGGAAATTCTACAGGTGCTGTAAGTGTTACAGCAGCAGGAGGCGTTACACCATACCAATATAAATTAGATAATGGAAGCTATCAATCATCCAGTAGTTTTAGTGGTTTATCAGCAGGCAGTTATGTTGTTTATGTAAAAGATGTAAATAATTGTATTCAATCCGTAAATGTAACGATTACACAACCTTCAGCTCCTCTAAGTTCAAGCATTTCAAGTCAAACGAATGTGAATTGTTTTGGACAGTCAACAGGTAGTGCAACAGTATCAACAAGTGGAGGAACATCTCCCTATACTTATAGTTGGAATACGAGTCCAGTTCAAACCACAGCTACAGCCACAGGATTGGCAGCAGGCACCTATACAGTAACTGTAACAGATAACAAAGGTTGTACAACAACAGCCAATGTAACGATTACACAACCTTCAGCTCCTCTAAGTTCAAGCATTTCAAGTCAAACGAATGTAAATTGTTTTGGACAGTCAACAGGTAGTGCAACAGTATCAACAAGTGGAGGAACATCTCCCTATACTTATAGTTGGAATACGAGTCCGGTACAAACCACAGCTACAGCCACAGGATTAGCTGCAGGCACCTATACAGTAACTGTAACAGATAACAAAGGTTGTACAACCACAGTCAATGTAACTATTACCCAACCTTCAGCAGCATTAAATTCAAGCATTTCAAGTCAAACGAATGTAAATTGTTTTGGACAAAGCACAGGCAGTGCAACAGTATCAACAAGTGGAGGCACATCTCCCTATACTTATAGTTGGAATACGAGTCCAGTTCAAACCACAGCTACAGCAAGTGGATTGGCTGCGGGAACATATACAGTAACTGTAACTGATAACAAAGGTTGTATAACCACAGCCAATGTAACGATTACAGAACCGTCAGCAGCATTATCAGCAAATGTACCAACCCAAACGAATGTGAATTGTTTTGGACAGTCAACAGGCAGTGCCACAGTATCAACAAGTGGAGGCACTGCACCATATACGTATAGTTGGAATACGAGTCCGGTACAAACCACAGCTACAGCCACAGGATTGGCTGCGGGAACATATACAGTAACTGTAACTGATAACAAAGGTTGTATAACCACAGCCAATGTAACGATTACACAACCTTCAGCGGCATTAAGTTCAAACATTTCAAGTCAAACGAATGTGAATTGTTTTGGACAGTCAACAGGTAGTGCAACAGTAACAACAAGTGGAGGAACATCTCCTTATACTTATAGTTGGAATACGAGTCCAGTACAAACCACAGCTACAGCAAGTGGATTGGCTGCGGGAACATATACAGTAACTGTAACTGATAACAAAGGTTGTACAACCACAGCCAATGTAACGAT
>JAGXRG010000058.1 GCA_018335935.1 Chitinophagaceae bacterium
GGTTAACTTTACTTTGTTATTACTGCAATATTTTGCTGAAGCAATATCCGTACTTATGTCATCTGCAGAAGGCAATGTATACTTGACTTTGTACTCAATTGAGAAATTCCCACCTGCTGTGGTTGCAGTCATTTTATTAGAAAACACGCCCGGCTTGATGGTTTTTAAGTCGATGACCCACTCCCCAAACTCATGCATTTTGTCTTTATTGAATAAGCCGCTTCCATCAAATTCACAATTGCCTTTCTTTTTATTCTTTTCAAATGCTTCCATTTTTAAACCGACCGCTGTGCCATTGCTTAGGTCCCATTCTATATTTTTCAATGGGTAATCTACCATTGCATCGGTTTGCTTAAAATCGACCAAATGAAAACAATTGAACCCTTCACTGTCTGTATTATTCAGTAAAGCATTGTCTTGCTTGTTAAAAAATTTTATCCTAGGATCTGTTCCGCTTTTATTGGAATACTTTAAGTGAACATCGGTTACTACAATACTTATCTGAACCTTTTTTTGTGCACTTACTTGCGCTATTGAGCATGCTGCGCAAAATACAAGCATTAAAAGCTTACTAATCTTCATATATTTTTCTTAACATGTTCCAGCCTGGGGGGAGGGCCAATTATTTGCGTAATCTAAGACCTACATAGATCATATACATACCTGGTCTGCTGGTACCTTGTGGAATTTCGCTGATATTATTGATTGCAAAATTATACCTTGCTCCTACCATCAAACGTAATGGCAAATTCATTTCAGCTCCTATAACACCAGATAATTCTGTCGTTTTAAAAGCCGCTTTAACGTCATTTTCAATATTACCTGTCTTAGATTTTGCGGTAATTAAGAAGCCCATTTGAGGACCTGCATATGCTTTCAAAAATCCAATTTTGGTTTGCAATAACAATGCAGGCGCAGCTACATAAGATAAATTGGTTTCAGAAAAAGCAGCTCCTGCTCCCGTATAAGTGCCTCCCTTTGAATAAAACCCTAATTCTGTTCTTAGTGTAATAAAATGGCCAATCAATCTTGAGTTTAAAAAGATTGATCCTCCAATATTCGTTTTGGCCTCTTCAGAAACGTTGGTTGTGATAATTGAGTTGTAATCTAAATTTGATCTTTGCAATCCAACAATAAATCCAATTTCCTTTCTTTTTTTGTCTTTATCCTGTGCTAAAACACCAAGGGTAGTACAAGCTAAAACAGTTGCTGTAAGCAGAATATGTAATTTCATAATTAATTGAATATGGCTTAAAAATATAAAATTTAGTTAACTTCTCAAGGATTTTTGATATTTTGTCGCTGATTTACCTATATCTAGGTAATGTTAATTAGGTAAAGACCACCCCCCGGCCACTTTATTGATACGTTTAGTACTATGAGAAAAAAGTACCTGCTATTAATTTGTAGCATCCTATTCTTGGGGCATTGGGTGTATGCTCAAACTACAGCCGATTTAATTAGGGCCGCTAACAACAAAATCCTATTTAAAAACTACAAAGAAGCCATTGCTAATCTTAATAAAATAGTAGCAAAGGAAACCGCTGGTACTTTTGCTACCCAAGCATATTGTTTAAGAGGGAAAGCGCATGCAGGATTAAAAATGTTTAAAGATGCCTTAGCCGATTATAATTATGCCATTCAATTAGACCCTAATAACGTGGAAGCCATTCAAAACAAAGGGGTATTGTTAATGGATAATGAAAAATTAGAAGAAGCGCTAGCCGAGTTTAATTTAGCCATCCAAAAAAATATGACTTATTTGGATGCCTATATGAACAGAGGTAAAGTTTTGTTGAAGTTAAATAGACATGCGCTAGCTTTAGAAGACTTAAATAAAGTAGTTAAGGCAAATCCAACTTATGTTGATGCTCTGCTACTTAGAGCTTCAATTAAACGTGGCTTAGACGATATTAATGGGGCTTTACAAGATTGTACCAAAGCAATTGACGAAGACGAGAATGCTACTGAAGCTTATATGATCAGAGCCAATATAAGATTGGCTTTAGGCAATCCTGGTGCTGCTATTTTAGACTTGAATCACGCCCTCGAAATTGAAGACAGCAACGAATTTATATTCTTTCAATTGGGTAATACTTACTTTAGCGCCTCCGACTTTAAAAACGCAATTAAATTTTATTCCAAAGCCATTACATTTAATAATAAAGATGCCAGCTTTTTTTTACAGCGTGGATTAGCTAAACAAAAATTGAATGACAAGCCTGGCAGTTGTGCAGATTTTTCTACAGCTGTTAGATTAGGTAGCATTCAAGCAGATTATATTAAAAAGCAATCTTGTAAATAATTATTCTTCTATATACACTCTCTTAACCCTTAAGCTGATTCCAGTCATTATTTCATAAGAAATGGTTTCCGCACTTTTAGCTACTTCCTGAATTGAAATATGTTTTCCAAAAATTTCTACCGTGTCTCCTGCTTGTACATTCGGTATATCTGTAACATCCACCATACACATATCCATACATATTTTCCCAACAGTTGGAGCCAATGCTCCTTTGACCCACATTTTTCCTATACCATTTCCCATTCTTCTTGGGTATCCGTCTGCATAACCAATTCTAACTGTTGCAATAATGCTGTCTCTATTCAATATGCCTGATCTATTATAACTTACTGTATCTCCAGCTTTTAATGCCCTCACTTGTGCCACTGTTGTTTTGAGTGTAGCTACTGTTTGTAGAGGCAAATTCGCCTGATGTACATTATCTCCTCCATATAAGCCAATTCCTAATCGCACCATATTGAATTGCCAGTTTGGATTTCGACGTATGGCTGCTGTATTAGCAATATGTTTTATAAAACCATATCCTATAGCTTGCTCTATCCGATTACAAGCATTGCTAAAAAGAGCTACTTGATGCTCGGTAAATGCATCTTCTTTCTCCTCTTCACTCGCTGCCAAATGACTTAATACCGATTTTACTCTTAGTGTTTGTTGGCTACTCAACCATTTAGCCAGTTGATCTATTTCTGCTACATCAAAGCCCAAACGATTCATCCCCGTATTCAATTTTATATGTATTGGATACTGCTGAAGTCCTTGCTGGGTTATGTATTGTTGAAAAGCGTTGAGTATTTGAAAGGAAAATAGTTCTGGCTCTAAAGAATAATTCACCATTGCATCAAATGAATATTCATCTGCACTCATTACCATGATGGGTAAATGAATTCCTGCTTTGCGCAATGTTACTCCTTCGTCTGCATAAGCTACTGTTAAATAATCTACTTGCTGTTGTTGTAATCTTCTAGCTACTTCTCCTGCTCCACTTCCATAACCAAATGCCTTTACCATGGCCATTAATTTGGTATTGGGTTGTAGCAATGATTGGTAAGCTTTTAAGTTGTGCACCATGGCAGTTAAATTAATTTCCATGATGGTTTGGTGCACCTGTTGTTCTAACCAATGCGCCAATTGCTCAAATGCAAATTTCCTAGCCCCCTTTAGTAAAATATAACTTTGCTGAAACATAGTCTCCTGCAAATGATGCAATACATCTTGGGTACTTACAAATAATTGTATACTGAATGGGTAGGTTTCGTTTTGATGCTGTGTAAAATAATGACTGATCTCCCTACCTACTGCAAATAATTGCTTAACCCCACTACTACTCAACATTTGCGCAACTTGATGATACAACTGTTCAGCTGGTTCACCTGTATCTACAATATCCGATACTATAGCAATAATGGGTTGTTGATTGGCTTGCTCTTTAAGAAATTGTAATGCCAACGATAACGAAATTTTGTCGTTACTATAACTATCATTTAATAAATAACTCTGATTAATTGCCCTCCTCAACTGCATGCGCATTTCAACAGCTGTTAGTTGTAACACTCTTTGTTGTATTACCGAAATACGATAATTCAGTTGCAATAAAACCAAAACACAGGTTAGTAAATTTTGTAAAGAGGCTTCGTCTGTGAATGGGACTTGTAATGGAAATTGTTCTTGCTGGTATTGCAAAACCAGCCGGGTACTATTGTTTTCTTTGTGTTGCGAGATCAACTGTAAATCGTGCTGCGGCTTTGATCCCCACGAAACAATGCTTGCCTTTGTTGGCAATGAATAGGGTATATAATCGGATGCTATTATTATTTTACTTGCATTGGCAAATAATTTTGTTTTCTCTGCTACTTTTTCTGTTACATTGGCAAACCCTTCATTGTGGGCATCGCCAATATTGGTGAATACTCCAACAGTTGGTTGAACTACTTCTGCCAATGCTTGCATTTCTCCTTTTGCTGAAATACCCACTTCAAAAATGCCCAACTCATGTTGTTCATTCATTTGCCATACACTTAAGGGAACGCCTATTTGTGAGTTGTAACTTCTTGGGCTTCTTACAATATTAAAATCGGGTTGTAATAACTGATACAACCATTCTTTTACAATGGTCTTTCCATTACTTCCTGTTATTCCAATTACCGGAATAGTAAATTTTGTTCGATGATAGGCTGCAATAGCTTGCAACGCTTTAATGGTATTGGGTACTGTAAAAAATACTGCCTCTTTATATTCATTCGTATAAACAGCTTCGTCTATTACAAATGCTCGCACTCCTTGTTGGTAAACGTCTGGAATATAGGAAGCACCAGTTCTTCTAGGCCCTTTAATGGCAAAGAATATACTCT
>JAGXRG010000059.1 GCA_018335935.1 Chitinophagaceae bacterium
TCTGATGCAGATGGACTAACTGATTATGACGAAGTCATTACCCATCTAACCAATCCAAACAATCCAGACTCTGATGCAGATGGACTAACTGATTATATTGAAATTAACAACTATCTAACCAATCCAAACAATCCAGACTCTGATGCAGATGGACTAACTGACGGCCAAGAAGTACAACTAGGAACTAATCCATTAAGTTCTGACTCTGATAATGATCAAGTTAGTGATCTTATAGATAACTGTCCAATTACTGCAAATCCAGATCAACTAGATTCTAATAATGATGGAATTGGTGATGCATGTCAAGTTACAACAAAAGCAAAATTGGAAGGTAATTTTGTAGGTAAACACAAGAATAATGAATTTAGTATATTTGGAAATTTTAAACTAGATGGTGATAAACATAAACGCGTAACAGGTTCTGGTACTTTCCAAATTACAGAAACTGGTGATAAATGTGAACCATTAACTGCATCAGGACAACTTGATTTTTCTAATGGAGACATTCTAGAGTTTGTTCTTAATGGAGAAGCATGCCATACAAAACATCTGGATAAATTTACAGGAATAATTGACGTAACTGGTGGAACTGGAAAGTTTGCAGGATCAACAGGAACTGGTGACGTATCTTTAGTAATAGGTAAGAAGCACTTTGGTGGAAAAACTGAATTAATTCTTAACCTTATCCAATAATTATACAATCTTTTTAAATTTGATAATTGTATTATATAGCATATTTTTTACTTACCAGATATGATAATGTGTTATAACCTATCTATGAATAATAATAAAATAAGTGAATATTGACATATTATCATGTTGTTAATAGTTGATAATGGTTCTGTATATACAAAAAATTTAATTGATTTTTTAAATAACAAAAAAATTCCATTTGAAAAACAAATACCAAATATGTTGAATTTACAATTATTAAAAAATTATAATTCATTTATACTCTCAGGGCGAAGAAAAAATGAAAAAATAACCAATCAAATTAATTCTAAAATAATTAATCATGCAATTCAAAACGATAAAAAATTATTGGGAATATGTTATGGTGCAGAAATACTGGCTTTGACTTTGGGCGGAACAATTCGAAAACTTGCAACATCTCAAAAAGGCAATGAAAAAATTAACATTCAAAAGGACAATCTTCTTTTTAATGATGATTTACAGGTATTTGAAAGTCATGGGTTTGAAATTTCAAAACTACCTGATTTTTTGGATGTAATAGGCACATCTAAAAACTGTAAATTCGAAGTTATTCAATATAAGAAAAAACTAATTTTTGGAACGCAATTCCATCCTGAAATGAGTAGCGATGGTCAAAACTTAATTCAAAAGTTCTGTTCTCTTTGATTGCTTTTAATACCCTCAAATCTTTTTAATTTTATGGAATCTACGGATCATCAACTTTTACTTCCTTTAGTCGAAGAAGAAAATATTTGCTTACCTTTACCAATAAACGTGGTTTCAAAATATTGGAATATCGCACTTCCAATGTCTGAAGCTATTGCAACTTCAAAACAATATGCAAATTTTAATGGAAGTGTCTTAATTGAGGGAATCGAATCTGCAGAAAGACATGGACTTGAATGTCAAATCATTCATTCATCTTTATCTGAATTAAAAAAAATCATAGATGTCGGAATCCCACCAATAGTGATTCTTCCAGGAATTCCTGAAATTACACAGCATGCTTCAGTAATATCTGGTTATGATGATAATGAAAGAACCATCATTCATTACATACAGAAAGGAAATAATGAAGGTGAACAACAAGAAGGGGTAATTCCACAAGAACTTTTTGATAAAGAATGGTCTGAGGATGGACGATTATTGATTATTTTAGCCCCATCAGATATCTTATCATCTTTAAAACTAAATGATTCAAGTGAAGGATCAAATAGATTATGTCTTATCTCTGAAAGATTAATCATACAAAAAAATACATCTGAAGCTTTGATGTCCTTAAAAAAAGCAATCGAATTAGATAACAATAATCCCACTGCATTATACTTGATAGCTAGTTTACTTAATGAACAAAACTCTAATGATTGTGTAAAGTATTATGAGAAATGTATTTCTCTTAACAAACGGTTTTATCTTGCATATGTAGGACTAGGTAATTATTATCTTAAAACTAATCAATTTGAAAAAGCTGAAGTTCAGTATAGTAAAGCCATTGAAATCAATCCTAAAAGATCTGCAAAAATTTATAAAAATAGAGCTTATCTAAAAGAAAAACAAAAAAAGAATTCTGATGCAAAAAATGATTTAAAAAATTATTTAAAACTTTTTCCAAAAGCTAAAGATCGTGGAATTATCGAACAAACAATAAGAGAATTATAATATGCGGAGTGCGGGATTTGAACCCGCGACCTTCAGCTTGGGAAGCTGACATCTTACCGAGCTAGACTAACTCCGCTTATTACAATTAATTAATTATGATTAAATATCTTGATTGTAAAACAATATCATGGATGCACGTTGCCCTGAATGTGAGAAAGTAGCAATTTTAAATGACGAAATTACTATTGTAAAATGTCCTCATTGTAATTTTGAAGCAGATTACGATACGTATCTTGAGATAATGAAAGATCAAGCAATTAACATGTCATATGATTACATACCAAAAAGACCTGGGCTTTAATTACCAAAAATTTCCTTTATCTGAACAATCCAAATGTGCTCCACACTTTGGACAAAACATATGGCATGCTTGTAAATCTACCATCTTATTATCACATCTAGGACACCTAATTTCTTCAGTCATGCGTATGTTAAATAATCCAGATTTAAAAATAATGTCCAAAGGTTAATTAGTCGTTCAACTTTTTTTTGGAATAATTGACAAACTTCAAACTTACTGTATCTGATGTAAAAGGAAAATCTATTACTAAAGAGTTGAAAGACAATGATGCAAACAAATTACTTGGATTGCAACTAGGTAATGAAACAGATGCATCTATTGTAGGACTACAAGGAAAACTAAAACTAACTGGTGGTAGTGATAAATCTGGAGTACCAATGAGAAATGATATTCATGGATCAGCAAGAAAATATATTTTACTTTCAAAAGGAGTTGGATTACAAGCAGCAGAAATAGGTCAAAGAGTAAGAAAACTTATGCGTGGTAATACAGTTTCAGAAGAAATCTACCAAATAAATTGTAAATTTGATGGAGAATTACCAGTAGAAGCTCCTGCTGAAGTAGCAGCAGAACCTCAAGAAAATAAATAAAAAGAATAGCTTAACATATACCGGATCTACATTTTCATTGATGCACTGGCGAGAGACACTTCCTGATTGGTACATAAAAAAATATGGTCATCAACCATGTGTAAATATTGGAACAGCGGGTCATGTTGATCATGGAAAAACTACACTCATTCAAGCATTAACAGGTTCATGGACAAGTGTTCATAGTCAAGAACTAAAAAGGGGAATTACTATACGTGTAGGTTATTCGGATGCAGCATTTTACAAATGTAAAAGTTGCGAAGAACCATTAGGATATTCGACAACTCCAAAATGTAAAAACTGTGGAAAAGAAAGTGAATTATCTAGAGTTGTTAGTTTTGTAGATAGTCCAGGACACGAAAGTCTAATGGCAAACATGCTATCCGGTTCGGCTTTAATGGATGGGGCGTTATTACTAGTAGCTTCTAATGAACCAGTACCTAAACCGCAAACTAAAGAACATCTTTTGGCACTTCAGACACTTGGAATACAACAAATTGTAATTGTACAAAATAAAGTAGATTTAATTTCATATGATGAAGCTATTGCTAATCAACAAGATATTACAAAATTTGTTAAAGGAACAAATGCTGCAAAAGCACCAATCATTCCAATATCTGCTCAATCTGGACTTAACATAGATGCGTTAATTGGTGCAATTGAATCAACCATTAAGACTCCAGAAAGGGATGAATCTAAAGAACCAATAATGCATGTATTGAGATCTTTTGATGTTAACAAACCTGGAATTAAATTAAAAAATATCAAAGGCGGTGTGATAGGCGGTAGTTTAACACAGGGAACTTTGAATGTAGGTGATGAAATTGAAATTAAGCCTGGCATAATAGATGAAAAAAAGAAAACATATGAGCCACTACTTACCGAGATTACTTCATTAGGTACAGCAGCTGGTATAGTAGATTCAGTAAAACCAGGAGGTTTGGTAGCAATTGGTACAAAACTAGATCCTGCAATGACTAGAAGTGATTCGTTTATCGGCTCTGTAATTGGAAAACCTGGAACACTACCAGAAAATTCAACTCAAATAAAACTTGAAGTAAATTTATTTGATTCTGCTGTTGGAGCTGCTGAAGATACTAAAGTACTTCCTATTCAAATTGGAGAATTACTACGATTAAACATAGGTACTGCTCCAATTTTGGGTAAAGTTTCTAAAATAAAATCAAATAATATAGACATTGAACTTCGAAGACCAGCTTGCATATTTGAAGGTGGCAATGTAGCTATTAGTAGAAGAATTACTGACCGATGGAGATTAATTGGTGCAGGAATACTTGGTTGAAATAATCTGTGATACAAATTTCTTAATTCACCTAGCGACTAGACGAATAAAAAATATCGATAATCTTGATGTTGAAATAGGACAACTCACATTTGTTGTTCCACAAGTTGTTCAAAATGAACTTTCTGGATTAATTAAAAATCCCAAAAAACAACAAGATATTACTCAAACACTAAATTTCATAAAAAATTTCAAAGTACTTCCTTTGAATGGAAATTTTGCAGATAAAGAACTAATTGATTACGTAAAAAAAAATGGTTCCATTATTGCCACCATGGATAAGGAATTGAAAAAACAAATTAAAAAACATGGAGGAACTATAATATCTATATCAAATGATAAAATTATTTTAGAATCATAGTAAAATTTAACTTGAAGAATTTATCTATCAATGATATGACCAATTTAATTTTGGAAAGTAGTGCTTTCAAAAATGGAGAACAAATTCCAAAAAAATATGGCTATAAAAATTCTAATGTAAATCCTCAATTGACTATTAGTGGAATACCAAAAGATACTAAATCATTGGTTCTCATAATGGATGATCCTGATGCAATGGGTGCAGTAGGAAAAGTTTGGGTACATTGGTTAGTATGGAATATTACACCTACAACAATTGAGATCAAAGAAAACTCAACTCCAGTTGGAGCAATTGAAGGTAAAACTGATTTTGGAGAAATTGGTTATGGTGGTCCAGCTCCCCCTGACAAAGAACATACCTACATTTTCAAATTATATGCATTAGATACAACATTGAATTTAAAGGAAGGTGCATCAAAAATAGATGTGGAAAAATCAATGCGAGATCATATAATTGCTGAATCTAAACTAACAGGTAGATATTCTCCATAAATTATTATTATTTAATTTCATATGATTATCGTAAACCTATGAATAATTTTACTTACTTTTTATACAAAGAGTAATAAGCAAAGTTTAGAGAGAAAAGCTAATTGATTTCAAATGTAACTTTGGTTTCATTAGGAAAATTTGATCTAAAATTACATCATCTTTTAATTATAGGAATTTTATCCCTATCTTTCTCTATTTCATTTTTAGTTAGATCACAATCTGTTGATTATGGTTTTGAATTAAATGAATTTGATCCTTTTTTCAATTATAGAGCTACACAATATGTTGTTGATAATGGACTAAATGCATATTTTGAATGGCATGATGATCTTAGTTGGTATCCTGAAGGAAGAGATGTTTCAAAAACTTCACAAGTAGTACTTCATACTACTGCAGCCACAACATATTGGCTTTTTGGTGGAGGAATGAATCTTTATGATTTTACAATTTTATTTCCTGTAATTTTTGGTTCGCTTAGTACTATTGTAATTTTTGCATTGGTTAGAGTAATTGGTGGGACAACTGCAGGATTATTTGCTGCATTATTTTTTTCAGTTTCATTACCAATTATAATAAGAGGAACAATTGGTTGGTTCAAATCTGAGCCGCTTGGATTATTTTTTGGTATTTTAGGAGTTTATTTTTTACTTAGTGGTATTAATTCTAAAAATAAAAAAATTGCAATTGCAAAATTAATTGTAGCAGGAATTGCCATACCATTATCTATATCAGCATGGGGTGGAAGCCAATTTTTTATTATTCCCATAGGTATCTTCTTTCTTACTTTGCCTTTTATGCGATCTGATCATAAATTTATTGTATGGGCCATTCCTCTTTTCACTGCAATTGTATTTGTAGTTTCTATGAGTTTTGAAAGATTAAGCTCAAATTTTATCTTTGGATTAGGGGGAGTTTCATTATTAGTTCCTACAATTTTTTTAATTGTTTGCATTTTAATTCAAAATAAAAGTACCGAAACCAAAAAAACTAGAAATGGTTTGTTATTTTTAGCTTCTATTTTAATATCTGGTACAATTATTTTGATTGTTAATGCTGACTCTGAATTTTTACCGCTTCCAAGTTATAGATATCTAAATGCAATAAACCCATTTTTGACCACTTCAATTCCTTTGGTTGATTCGGTGGCAGAACATGCCAGTACAACAATTCAACAGTCATTTCTGTTTCATTCCATTTTGATGATCTTTGCAGGGTTAGGAATTTGGCTAATCATAAAAAATCATAAAATCCAAGATTCTAATTTTATTAAAAATGATATGATCTTATTTTCATTAATTTTTGGATTAATTGGAATCTATGTTAGCTCTGCCTTTGTAAGATTAGAAGTATTTGCATCATTATCTTTGATAATTTTAGCTTCTATTGGTTTGTCCATGCTTGTAAAAAATGTTTTAAATAATACAGAAAGTAAAAAATATAAAAATTTACTTGTTAAATCTTCATTTTTTGCAGGAATAATTATTCTTCTAGTAATTCCAATTTCTTTTCCAGAAGGTGGTAATTGGATTACTGCTAGTAAAACTCCTCCTACAATTCTTAATGGTGGTTCTGCATATCCAGTAAGTACAAATGATTGGCTAGAATCCATGGAATGGATAAAAAACAATACTCCTAAAGATGCTGTAATTGCATCATGGTGGGATTATGGATATTGGATATCTACTTTAGGAGAAAGAGCAACGATTGCAGATAATGCTACATTATCTACTGTTGTTATTCAAAATCTAGCAAAAATGCTAATGAGCTCCCCAGATCACGCATGGAAAATGTTGATGGATATGCAAGCTGATTACGTAGTAGTTTTTGTTGCTGGTCAAAGATTAGGAGTAGATAATGAAGATCAAGCACTCTATGTATTACAAGGTGGTGGAGATGAATCAAAAAAACAGTGGTTCATACGGATTGCCGAGGAACCTTTGCCAAAATTTTTAGAATCTGATGGTATGAGTGGTAATGAGCATTTTTGGAATGAAACTATGTTAGGTAAAATGTTCCCATTTACTCCATTAGCTTATGTCAATTTCCAAACTAATCAGCAATCTGCAACTTATCAACCGGGATTTACTCCAGTATATGTAAAAGATATTAAATATCCATCAGATAGTAACGGTCCATTAAGATTAGTTCATGCATCCCCAAGTTTTGATATAGGAAAGGGTCAACCTATGATCAGTGTATTCATTTATCAAGTAAACAAAGATTATGTTCCAACCAATTAATTTTCTAATTATATCTTTCAGCTAATCTATATCTCATGTATTTATCATCTGGTGAAAACTTAGCTGGATGTGCTGAAATCGTCTCTTCATTACATAAAGGACATTTTTCTTTAAGTGAATAATGATTGCATTTTAAACACTTTCTCAATTGGAATCTCATTTTAGTTCTCTCTTGTTTTTTTAGATTCTTCTCTAGTGAATTTGAACAAGCCTTTCTTTTTTTCTATATTATCCTGAATTTCTACTAATATTGGTTTTAATGTTTTTTCAGCAGATTTAAAATCTTCTGCAGTAATAGATAATCTATATTTTGGAGCACCCAAATATGTAATATCTATTGTAGGATCTTTTTTTGTAGCATCTAAAAGTGCTTTTTTAATAATTTCAACTCCATCTGATTTATTATTTGTAATTTCCATAATTCCTCTGATTTCTACTGAAGGTAGTTTAATTTTAGAACATATTTCTTCAATTACTGATGCTGTTTTTTTTGGAAGTTTTAACTCTTTTATTGATTCTACTCCGTTTCTTGCAATTTCAATAAATGCATCATACACGGAATCAAATTTAGAATAAATAATATCTTCTAATTTCTCAATATCTTCGTCTGAGAGATTTCCTTTTTCTTTAACATTTTGCAGTAATGTTTTTCCTTTTTCAAATTTCTTAACTTCTTTTAGTTTTTGCTTTTTTTGATCCTTTGATACCTGTTTTAATGATAGATCAATATCCCCTCTATCGGAATTTACTTTTTTTACTAGTAGAACTTTTTTCTCACCATCTTTTACAAATTTACTAACTGATCTAATCCAACCAGGAGCAATTTCTGATATGTGCAAAAATCCTTGAATATCATTATATTCATCTAGTGTAACATATGCCCCATGATCCATGACTTTGGTTATTGTAGCAAGAACAATTTCTCCCTGCTCTGGCATCTCTTGAACTTCAGTAGACATTTCTTCTAAATTTCTTTTCTGTATAATTTAATGTTGCTAGTTAGAAATCAATTCCTTTTTTTGCTTTTATTCCATGTTGAAAGGGATGTTTTATTTCTCTCATTTCTGTGACTAGATCTGCTAATTCAACAATTTCATCTTTAGCATAATTTCCAGTAAGCACAAGATCTAGGTTCTTTGGTTTTGATTTAATCAAACTAATTACATCTTCAAGTTTTACCAAACCTAAATTTATGGCATAGTTTATCTCATCTAAAATTATGATATCGTACTTTCCAGATTGAATTTTTTCAGTACTTATTTTAATTGCCTCTTTTGCTATTCTTTCATGTTCTTCTTTGGAGATCTTATCATCTATAATCCCAACAAATCCTTTGCCAATAGCTACCATTTCAAATTCTGGCTCTAGCCTCTTTGATGAATACATTTCACCATAATGCCATGAACCTTTGATGAATTGTATCATACATGTCTTTTTTTCATAACCGGTTGCTCTTAATGCAATTCCTAGGGCAGCAGTAGTTTTTCCTTTACCTTTTCCAGTGTATATTATAGTTAATCCCTTTTCATCCATGATTAATTCATAAATTATCCAAGTAAAAACATTGAGTATTATTTGACACTAATGAATCAATTTAAATAAAAACTAATTCTAGTGATACGAATTGAAAATTCCTCGAATTACTTTAGCTGGAGTTACAAGTGGTGTTGGTAAAACATCAATAACATGTGCCATTATCTATGCTTTACAAAAGAAAGGATTTTCAATACAACCATTCAAAGTCGGTCCTGATTATATCGATCCAAGTTATCTTTCAAGTATTTCAAAAAAAGAAGCATTTAATCTTGATGTGTGGTTGATGAGGGAAAAACAACTAATTGAGAGCTTTGTCTCTAATTCTAAATCCGATATTTCTGTAATTGAAGGAGTAATGGGATATTATGATGGGTTTGGAGGAAATTCAAATTATGCAAGTACTCATCATGTTGCATCTATCATAAAATCACCTGTAATTTTGATATTAGACGCAAGCAAGACATCTAGATCAATTGCAGCAACAGCAACAGGATTTCAGAAATTTCACAGAAATTCTAGAATTTCAGGACTTATACTAAATAAAATTGGTAGTAAAAAACATGAAACTCTATGTAGACAAGCACTTGAAAAAACAAACCTTCCAATTATAGGAGTAATTTATAAAAATTCAGAACTAAATTTTGAATCTAGGCATCTTGGATTAATTCCAGCTAAAGAAAAAGATTTAAAATCAAAAATTGAAAAAACATCTAAAATAATTTCAAATTCACTTGATATTGACAAGATTATTCAAATTATGAAAAATCCATTTCCACTCCCAAATAAATCGAAAATTTTATTAAAAAAGCCAAAAACCACAATTTCTATTGCATTTGATGGTTCGTTTAATTTCTATTATCGTGGTAATTTGGAAGCACTAAGACGTGAAGGCGCAGAACTAAAGTTTTTTAGTCCTATACATGATAAAAAACTTCCAAAATCTGATGGTATTTACATTGGTGGTGGATTTCCTGAAATTCTTGGTAATCTACTTGAAAAAAATCATTCTATGAAAAAAGCAATAAAAAAAGCATCTGAAGAAAACATTCCAATTTATGCAGAGTGTGGAGGATTAATGTATCTTACAAAATCTATCGATTATGGAAATAAAAAATATAAAATGATTGGTTTGTTTGACGCTGAAACAAAAATGACTAAAAAAATGAAATTAAATTATACCAAAGGTAAAATTATCTCAAAAAATAATATTTCAGATAAATTTCATAATCTACGAGGACATGAATTTCATTATTCAGAATTGGATTCTGTATCTTCTGATTCAAAATTTGCATATGAGTTAGATATTGGCGATGGAATTAAAAATCACAAAGACGGGATGATTCAATATAACACATTAGCATCATATGGACATCTTTATTTTGATAGTTCTAATTATGCTAAAATTTTTGTTAAGAATTGTATTAAAAATTCAGGACGATAATTCTGCTCTTACAAGCTTATAGAGTGCATTGATTATTGCAGATGCTGAAGAACTACCTCCTTTTCTTCCCTTATTTGTAATAAATGGAGTATTTTCTAATCTACTAAGTTCTTCTTTTGATTCTGAGGCACAAATGAATCCAACTGGAATTCCTATGATCAACGCTGGTTTTACAATACCTTCTTTTACCATCTTTATTACTTCCATAAGGGCAGTAGGGGCATTGCCAATAGCTACTATCCCTCCATCAATATCTGACAGTGCTGCTCGCATTGATATTTGAGATCTAGTCTTATTTTCTTTTTTTGCAATCTCCATTATTTTTGGATCTGAAATATTACAAATTATCTTATTTTGAAAGTCTTTGGGATTTTGCTTATTCAAACCACCGATAACGCCATTTACATCAACTACGATACTACATCCGTTCTTTAAGGCTGTCATTCCATTATGAATTGCATCTTTATGAAATATCACTTTGTTATCTCTTGCAAAATCAAAGTCTGCAGTTGAATGAATTATTCTTCTAACGATGGGCCATTCTTTTTCATTATAATGATGAGTACCAATTTCATCATCAATCATTTGCATACTCGCATCTTCGATAGATTGACCTCTTTTAGTTTGCATTTTCTACCTCCTTTGCTCTTTCTAATATCAAATCTATCATTTTTTCATCAGTTCCTAAATGTTTTGTAATGTATGTATTTTTGATACTAGAGTTTTTTAGTGCAGGTAAAAGATCATTGTTGATATCAGTTTTGACATGTGCACCTTCATGTAAGAAATAAAATACAATTATGAGTATCTCTGGATTATTTTTTTCACAATTCTTAATACCTTCTACAATATCTGGCTGTTCTATCTCTAACCAACATCTACTCACATTTCTATAATTTGCTTTTAGTCCATCTACAACATAATCCATTGACATTTGGGCATTGGGATCTTTGCTACCATGCCCAATAATTAATACATCAACATTCTTTTTTGGAACTGTAATATTATTTTCTTGTATAGTTGAAGATATTCTATTTTCAACCAAATTAATCAAAGTTTTATGCATACTCATTGGTTTTGTGACCACAAATTTTACTTTGGTATCTTTTTGAAATTTCATTACATCTGTAACGGCATTTTTTACTTTCTTACCAGGATACAGAAAATATGGAACTATTGTTAAATGATCGATATCTTGTTTTAGACATTTTGCAATACCATCTTCAATATATGGTGGTTCTACTTCAAGAAAACAATATTCTGTGAAAACATAATTTCCTTTTGATTTAACTGCATTACAAATTACTTCTAATTCTTCAGATGCCTCTCTTTCTCTACTGCCTCTATCAATTAGTAAAAATCCACGTTTCAATCTATTATCCTCGCTATGGCTATAGTCAAATTTGGGGGAAATTTCTGTTTTTCAACAATTAATTTACCTCCAGAAACTTTTATGGCTGCAGCCTCTGATACACTAGCTGTTCCTTCAAAAGCTTTGACAGTATCAGAAGGATTAGGTGTCGAAACCTCTGCTAAATCTTCTCTGTTAACATATTCCACAGTAATCCCCATTTCTTTTCCAATATCAACCAGTCCCTTAACATCTTCAGGTTTTTTAATTGAAACTAATTTTGAAATAGATTTTTCACTCAGTTTGAATTTCTGTAAACAAAAGTCTAAACCCTCCTTGATGTTTTCCTTAGATGTATCCCAATGCAATCCAATTCCTACCACAAGACTTGGAGGTCTGTAGACTACAGAATTTTTGAGAAAATCTCCTTCTAAGACTTTATCAGAAATTATGAGATATCCCTTAGAGTCAGATTTTTCCATTTCTTCTAAACTATGATAAATTTTTACATTTTTTGGAAATTCTTTCATCCAATTTCTATTGCCTACATCTTGAAAAATTCCAATCTTTTCTTCATTTATCATAAACGCACTGATTTTAGTAACAGTTGAATCATCTTCTATCTTCCAGCCAAATTCTCTTCCCACCAGATCAACTGCAATTGTTTTATTTACATCTGCTGCAGTAGTGATTACTGGTGTAGCATTAATCTTTTTAGCAATTATCTCCGTTAATTCATTTGCTCCCCCTAAATGTCCTGATAACACGCTAATTACAAAACTTGTTTTATCGTCAATAACAATTACAGCCGGATCTGTTTTTTTATCTTTCAAATACGGTGCAATTAATCTAATTACTGCACCTAAAGAAAATAAACAAATTATTGCATTGTTGTTTTTAAATAATTCAACAATTTTTTGTGATGTAGAGTCTGAATACCATGCTATCTCTTTATTGCTGTCTGAAAATTTAGATGGCGCAAAAATTTCCCAATTTGGAAAATGTTCTTTTAATTCTATTCCTATTTTTATCCCGTTTTTGGTAATTGCAAGAACTGAAACTTTATCCACAGTTAAAATCTCTCAAATTAAATAAAATACCTTGCTACTAGAACTTTCTAGCCAAAATATTTCCGTCAAAATCAAATAATATCACATCCAGTGGGACCTTTTCTTCAGAATGTTTTCTCATATGTTGATATGTTTCATTGCATATTTCGTCAAAAAAGCCTTTTACATTATTCTCTATTACAATTTCAGACACATGCCTGGCTGTATTTGCTTTCTTAATGTTCTCAATGATCTTTTCACTAGCATTACATTTTCTCGCTAATTCTGCTAAGAAATTCATATCAACTTTGGAACCTTTAACATGTGTCTGTTTTACCCCTGCAGCCATTTTAGCTAATTTTCCAATAAATCCTACAATGTATGCTTTTTTGATATTTTTTCTAGCACATTGTTGTATTGTGTATCCAGAAAAATCTCCCATTTGTATAAAACAATGTTCTGGTAAATCGACAATTTTTTTTGCAAAATCCTCACTTCTTCCCCCTGTAGTAAGAACAACTATGTCATTACCCATTGCAATTGATACATCCAGATTTTGTCTAATCGAAGCTGCATAAGATGCAGTTGAAAATGGTATTACGATTCCACTTGTTCCTAAAATTGAAATTCCATTCAAGATACCAATTCTTGGATTATCTGTTTTAGGACCTAACTCTCGTCCTTTTGGTACAGAAATTATTACTTTGACTCCTGTTTTCAAATTATGTTTATCCAAAATTTCTTTCAAATTTTCTTTAATCATTTTTTTTGGTACTGGATTAATTGCAGCCTTGTTTAATTCAAGACCTAGTCCTGGTTTCGTTACAATTCCAACTCC
>JAGXRG010000060.1 GCA_018335935.1 Chitinophagaceae bacterium
AAATACCCTTCTGGATGTCCACCTGGAGTTCTGCAATTACTGGTAGCAAAACTAGATAAGCGATCGGTATAGTTAGCCCCCGCACGCAATATTTGCATAGGTGCTTCTAGCCACTTTACAATGAGTGTATTGGGTTCCATCTGCGCCCATTCCAATCCACCTTTTTCTCCATACACACGAATCTTCAATGCATTCTCTTCACCTGCTGCAACCTGGGAAGCCATTAACACACCTGATGCTCCATTGCTAAAATGCAATAGCACCGATCCATCATCGTCTAATAAACGACCTTCTACTTTTGTATTTAGGTCTGCACATAGTTTGGTGATTTGTGCGCCTGTTATATATTCTGCTAAATGGGCTGCATGTGTGCCTATATCTCCCATGCTTCCACTCTTGCCCGATTTTTTAGGATCGGTTCTCCAAGCTGCTTGGGCATTGCCTTCTCTTTCGCTGAGTTTACTCAACCATCCTTGTGGGTACTCTACCCATACTTTTCTAATTTTTCCTAAAGCGCCCTCAGCCACCATAGCCTTAGCTTGTTTAACCATTGGATATCCAGAATAGGTATGTGTTAAGCAGAGCGTTAATCCTGTTTCTGCTACTACCGCTTTTAATTTTTTAGCTTCTTCCAATGTAAAAGTGATAGGCTTTTCTATCACTACATGAAATCCATGTTCCAAAGCCATCATTGCTGGTGCAAAATGCGCAAAATTGGGTGTTACAATGGTAACAAAGTCCATGCGTTTATCTGCGGGAAGGGCTGCTTCCTTAGTAATCATTTCATCATAAGTAAGGTAAATGCGATCTTTTGGTAAATACAACATTTCACCAGACTCTTGAGCAATTGTAGGGTTGATGCTTAACGCACCACATACCAATTCTATTTGTCCATCCATATTGGCAGCCAAACGGTGGATAGCACCAATGAAAGCATCTTTACCTCCACCCACCATTCCCATTCTTAATTTTCTAGGCATAGTATTTATTTTATTGTGATTTGTATTTTTTAAAGGAGCACTAATTTAAACATTCTCACCGATTATATTCATTTAACACTGATTAATCATTGTTGCAATCTGTTTACCGAATGATTCGGCTTATTGAAGGATTTATAAAATTCCTAGTGTTTTGATGCAAACAAATAATTATATTAGGGTTCTAATTGCTGTATGAAAAATTTGCCCAATAGGCGTTCTGCCATAAAAAACATTATTACCGGTTCTGTTGCTGTTGCATCGGCTCCGTTAATTCCAACTTTAGCATCTTGTGCCACAGTTTCAACAACTATGAAAGGAAATATCAATCACGCTGTTTGCCGTTGGTGCTTCAGTGACTTATCCTTAGATGATCTTTGTATTGAAGCAAAAAAAATAGGGATTACTGGCATTGATTTAGTAGGTCCAAAAGATTGGCCTATATTAAAGAAACATGGCATGATGTCTACCATGTGCAATGGCGCAGAAATAAGTCTGGTAAAGGGATGGAACGATCCTCAATACCATGATACCCTCATTAAAAACTATACCGAGCATATCAATTTAGTAGCCGACGCCGGTTATAAAAACCTGATTTGTTTTAGTGGTAATAGAAATGGAATGGATGATATTACAGGGCTAAAAAACTGTGCGGATGGGTTAAAGAAAATTATGCCACTTGCTGAAAAAAGAGGCGTTACCATCATTATGGAATTGCTGAATAGCAAAGTTGATCATAAAGACTATATGTGCGACAAAACGCCTTGGGGTGTTGATTTGTGCAAGCAAATTGGTTCTGAAAATTTCAAGTTGTTGTACGATATCTATCATATGCAAATTGATGAGGGCGATGTTATAAGAACCATTAAAACAAGTGCACCATATATAGGTCATTACCATACTGCTGGTGTTCCTGGCAGACATGAAATTGATGACTCACAAGAATTATATTATCCTGCAATCATGAAAGCTATTGCTGCTACTGGCTTTACTGGATATGTAGCACAAGAGTTTATTCCCATTGCAAAAGATAAAATTGGTTCACTTAAAAAGGCAATTGACATCTGTAATATTTAAAATCAATCTTTACAATATCTATCAACGCTTAAACAACCAACATGGCTGAACAAAATTTTGACGCGATTGTGATTGGCTCCGGCATCAGCGGAGGCTGGGCAGCAAAAGAGCTTACAGAAAAAGGCTTAAAAGTATTGATGCTCGAGAGGGGACGCAATATTGAACACGTAAAAGATTACGTGAATGCCAACAAAGAAGCATGGGATTATCCGCACCACGGAAGGAAAACGCAGGAAATGATTGCGCAAAATCAGGTGCTCGACCGTGATTATCCTTTGAATGAACAAACCTATGGTATGTGGGTAAAAGATACCGAAAGCCCTTATGTGGAAGTAAAAAGATACGATTGGTTCAGAGGATACCATGTGGGTGGTCGTTCTTTGTTGTGGGGTAGGCAGAGCTATCGTTGGAGCGATTTAGATTTTGAAGCCAATGCCAAAGATGGGATTGCAGTTGATTGGCCAGTTCGTTACAAAGAAATTGAACCATGGTACGATTACGTAGAAAAATTTGCGGGTATTAGTGGAAATAGAGACGGATTATCTGTTTTGCCCGATGGTCAATTCATGCCTCCTATGGAAATGACCTGTGTAGAAAAAGATGTAGCTCAAAGATTAAAGGAATATTATAAAGGTCAGCGTGCGATGATTATTGGTCGTACTGCTAATATAACACAAGAACTAGAAGGAAGATCAGCTTGTCAGTTTAGAAACAAATGTTGGTTGGGATGCCCATTTGGTGCATATTTCAGCACACAAAGCTCAACTTTACCTGCAGCTATGAAAACAGGTAATCTTACTTTAAGACCTTGGAGTATTGTTACTAAAATTTTGTACGATAAAGACAAAAAGCGTGCAACTGGAGTTGAAATTTTAGACGCGGAGACCAATAAGACTTATGTATACAATGCTAAAATTATTTTCTTAAACGCTTCTACTTTAAACTCTGCTTGGATTCTAATGAATTCTGCAACAGATGTTTGGGAAGGTGGATTAGGAAGTAGTAGTGGAGAGTTAGGTCATAATATTATGGATCACCATTTGGGTGTAGGTGCTGGCGGAAGAATGGAGGGTTATGAAGATAAATATACATTCGGTAGAAGAGCCAATGGTATTTACATTCCACGTTATCAAAATATTGGCAGTGATAAGCGCGATTATTTAAGAGGCTTTGGTTACCAAGGTAGTGGTAATAGAGGTGGATGGGGTAGTAAAG
>JAGXRG010000061.1 GCA_018335935.1 Chitinophagaceae bacterium
TTTATTTTTTGATTATGGAACCATTATTTCTATGGTTAGTTAACTAACCATAGAAATAATGGTTCCATAATCAAAAAATAAACTTATTCTTATTTAAATTTTTTAATTAAAGAGAATAAGTTTATTTTTTGATTATGGAACCATTATTTCTATGGTTAGTTAACTAACCATAGAAATAATGGTTCCATAATCAAAAAATAAACTTATTCTTATTTAAAAAATAGCAGTACAAAAAGGTAGACTAAGTAAAAAAAAATGAAACAAAATTAACAATTACATTAAAGCTAAAAAAAAAAAATTTTTTAATAAAAAAAATTTTAAAACAAAAATTAATATATAACATATAATATAGTAATTTTAAGAGACAAATCAATTAGTTCAATAGAATGAAATAATGGACCATATTTTAAATATAGTATAAAAAATATATTATTATATTTTAGTTTCCTATCAGTTAATTTTCATGATATTTTTTCATTGTTTGGTTTTTTTATTTTTTTAACAATAGTTTCTCAAATTATAAGCGGTATAATGCTTTCATTTAGTTTGATTCCAGAAGCAATGATAGTACCATTAGTAAGAGAAGAAGAGGCTACAGAAGATTTATATATTGATGACTTTTTTTGATTACATGAAAGAGGTGTTGACTTGATTTTTATTTTTTCATACATCCATCTTTTCAGAAAAGTATATTTAAATGTATTTGAATATGAAAACGAGTCAGCTTGAAAAAGTGGTGTTTTCGTATTTCTTTTGTTTCAAGTAGTAGTTTTTTTAGGATTGGTGTTGTGTTGCACTCATTTAAGTGAAATAACTTTGACAATAGCTGCTAATATATTACATACTTTTTTTTTTTTTAAAGGTAAATTTTATTGATGACTTTTTACAGATAAGCAATTAAATACAGATACAGTAATAAGACTTGCTTATGCTCATTATGTAGCAGCTTTATTTTTAACTTACATAGCATTAATCCATGGTATAGACATGCATTATGATTGAAAGAATGAAAATTCTTTTGATGGAATAGATACAGAAATGCTTTGGTTTGATGAAGCATTATCTAATGAGTTAACAAATTTTATCAAAATCATATTAATCATTACTTTTATTTTTTTTATTCTATATTCAGAACCTGAAGCTCTTTCGTATGAAATATTTATGTGAGGTGATATAGGTATAATAACAGATGTTAGATATTATGGTGTCGCACCCCATTGATATTTTAGACCTTTTATGGCGTGATTAATTGCTTGTCCACATCATAAAACAGGTATTTTTGGTTTAATTTTTTTTTTTTTTGTTCTTTTTTTTCAGCCAAATATTCATGGAATTAAATTTAATAAAAATCAAAACAATTCTATTTTTATTTCATTATTTAAACAAAATAATAATTTAAATTTTTTTAATTTTTACACAAATAATGAAAAAAATTTATTTTTTAATTTTTTTTATTTTATATTTATTTTTTGTTGTTTATACGCCGCTTCATTTTTACCATATGGTAGATTTTATAATAGATTAGGTGGCAATATTGGTATGTTGCTTTCTTACATATTTATATTTATTTATTTGGGATTTCCATTTTTTAGAAAAAATATTTTTATGTTTTTATATATTTTTAATTTAAACTATAAAACTAAATTATTGTAATTTCAATGATTTGATTATTTTTATATTGCAAAATCAGTTTTATTTTACATTTAAGTTTTTTTTTAGAAAATTTTTTTTTTTTATATAGTTGATATTTTATGCTAAGTTTTATACATTAAACACCCCCATCCTTCTTTTTTTTTAAAAAAAAAAAAAATAGATGATAAAAAATTTTTTTAATTCGTTTTTTTTTATAATTTTAATGAATTTACTATATTTAATTATATTGTTGTTATATATGCATATAGATGTACTATTCTCAATAAATATTATTAGTAAATTTTTTGTACTTTTTTTTTTTAATTTTTTTGAAATTTTTAATTTTAGATCAAACTTTTTAAAATTTAGTAATATTTTGTTTTTTTATTTTTTTGTACTTTACATATTTATATGTTTATTTAGCATATTTTTTGTGTATTTTTTAGGTTTATATGGTATATTTTTTGTTAATTTATTCGTGTTGATTTTGGCTTGAATTTCATTTTTTTATATTTTTTATATTATTTACCAAAAAAATATATTCATTTTGATCAGTATGGGTAATTGGTTATATTTAGATAATAAAATACAAATCAAAGTAAATATTTTAATTGATTTTGTTTCAATTGCATATAGTTTTTTAACTATATCAATAGCCGTATTTGTATTTTGTTTTTCTTTTGTTTATTTGAGATATGAGCCAATAATTGAAAGATTTTTAATACTTTTAAATTTATTTGTTTTAAGTATGGTATTTTTAGTTTTATCTGGAAATTTGATATGTTTGTTTTTAGGTTGGGAGTTGATTGGTTTGACTTCATATTTTTTAATAAATTTTTGATCTTTGAAAATGTCAACTTTCAAAGCAGCATTCAAAGCTTTTTCGTTTAATAAGATTAGTGATATTTTTTTTTTTTTTTTTATTCTTTTAGTTTATAACTTATTCTTTACATTTGATATTCTTACTATTTTAAATTCAAATAAAATTTTTTTATTTAAAAAATTTTATTTTTTATTTTTTTTTTGTAATTATAACGACTTGGTTTTTATGTTTTTAATTTTATGCTCATTTGTAAAATCAGCACAGATTGGTTTTCATTTCTGGCTTCCAGATTCTATGGAAGCTCCTGTTCCAGCATCCTCTTTAATTCATTCTGCTACTTTGGTTTCTGCTGGTGTTTTTCTATTATTAAGATTTAATATATTTTTAGAAACAAGTATAGTACTGGTTAGTATAGTAGGCTTTTTTGGATCAACAACTGCATTGTATGGTGCTGTTGTTTCAGCCCACCAAATTGATACTAAAAAAATTTTAGCATACTCTACAATTAGTCATTGTGGGTTTTTAATGGTTTTAATTGTTTCTTTTAGAGTAGAATTTTTGTTATTATATTTATATGTCCATGGTTTTTTTAAAGCTTCTATTTTTATGTGTGTAGGAAATATAAACAGATTCTCGCAAAATAATCAGGATATAAGAAGGATGGGTTTATTTGTTAAACATTTAATATTTGAATTTTTTTTTTGTTTTATTGGTTTAATAAATTTATGTGGTTTACCTTTTAGTTTTGGTTTTTTTATCAAACATTATTTGTTTTTAAGTTTCGAATTAAACTATCTAATTTTTTTATTTATTTTTTTTAATTGTTTAATTGCTGCTTTTTTTGGTTTATTATATTCGTATAAGATATTATATAATGTTTTTTTTGATTTTAAAAAATTTTTTAAAAATTTAATAATTTTTAATTTATCGTTTAAGTCTAAGTTTTTTTCAAATTCAAATTATAGTGCTATCTTATCTATAATGTTAATATTTTTTTTATCTTTTTTTGTCAATTTTTTTTTGTTTTTTGTATTTTTATATGATACAAATATATTTGATTTTTTTGATTTTTATTTGGTTAAGTTTTTTTGTTTTTTTTTTAATTTTTTTTTTTTTAATTTTTTTTTTTTTAATTATTTTTTTTTATTATTTTTTTTTATTATTTTTTTTTATTATTGAAATTGAAAATTTTTTAATTTTAATTTTTTTTTTAATTTTTTTTATTTTATAATATTAAATTTTGTTTATATAATTGTATCTACTTGATAATCTAAAAAAACTTTTATCTAAAAAAACTTTTATCTAAAAAAACTTTTATCTAAAAAAACTTTTATCTAAAAAAACTTTTAT
>JAGXRG010000062.1 GCA_018335935.1 Chitinophagaceae bacterium
ATTAAGTTAACAGGTTTGTATCCAAACCCTGCAACAGAAGAAGTAACCATCAGTATTGATGCACCAAGTGCAGAACGAATTACTTTGGTTGTAACAGATATTTATGGAAAACAGATTATGCAACAAAACATAACTGTTGAAGTAGGTAGTAACAATACCAAACTGAATGTGGGTAGATTATCTTCTGGTATTTATCTCATTCAACTTCGTTCAACAAAAACCAATACAAATTCAGTATTGAAATTGGTGAAACATTAAAATCTAATTAGAACTTTAAACAAAAGAGCCTTGATGATCAAGGCTCTTTTATTTCTTTAAACTTTTTTTAAGATTCTTTGATATTTTTATCTAATTTGGCAACCGAATCTTATCCTTACAAATCCCACTTTTTATTTATTTATTAAACAAAAATTATGAAGAAAATAATTTTACTTTTTCTTTTGTCAGGCATTGTGTGTTTAAATGTTATTAGTCAAACAACCTTAAACACAACTGCAATCTCAGGTTTTTCAAACAATAACGGTAGTGGTACTGTTACTTTCAATTTTCAGAATACAAATTCCTATGGAGTTATGATAACCGATATTGAAGGTATAGTTGGTACAACAAATGCTGCAACTACTGCAGCTGTATGGATAAAAACAACTCCAATAAATGGTGCTCCAGGGGCAATTAGTGCTGCAAATGGCTGGACAGAAGTTGCAAATGGCACATTTAGTGGTGTAGCAAATACAACAACTTTAACTACACAAAGTTTTTTAACAGGTTTAAATATTATTATTCCTGGAGGTGTTACTTATGGGATGGCTATAACTGCTTATAATGGTACAGCTGGTAGTCAAAGATACCATACAATAGTTGCCCCAAATTTGCCTACAGTTATGGCATCAGGGGATGGTTGTAATATTATTATGGGTACTAATATAAGTTATGCTGGAGGGGCTCCTCCAACTGCTCCTACTAATCATCCAAGAGGTTGGTTGGGTAAATTAACTTTTGTTCCTCAAGGGCCATGTACTAGTCCACCAACAGCAGGTATAGCTAACTCATCAACAACAGTAGGTTGTTCAGGACAACCTTTTAATTTAAGTTTATCTGGAAATTCTTTTGGTTTAAATCAAACTTATCAATGGGACTCTTCAGCCAATGGTACAACTTGGTTTCCTATGCCAGGAGACACTACTCCTAATATTGTACAAACACAAGTTGAAAGTTCTTATTACAGATGTAGAGTTACCTGTAGTGGAAATACTCAAAACTCTAGTCCAACTTCTTTAATTGTTACACCATCTCTTGTGAGCGGAAATTTTACCATTAACAGTAGTTTGGCTACAGGTGGTAGTAATTTTCAAAACTTTAACGATGCCATAAGTTATGTGAGCTGTGGAGTTAATGGTCCTGTGAATTTTACAGTAATACCCGGCACAGGCCCTTATAATGGTCAATTAAGTATTCCGGCAATTCCAGGTACTTCAAGCACCAATAGAATAACTTTTAAAGGAAATTATGAAACCATTGCTTACAATGCACAAAACACGACTGATAAAACAGCTATTACTTTAAATGGTGCAGATTTTGTTACACTTGATAGTTTTAACATAGATGTTTCACTAAGTACTAATGCAGGTTGGGCTATTGTTTTAATGAATGGAGCAGATAGTAATATAATTCGCAATTGTAATATCATTAACAATACAGCTTCAACTTTAACGAATTATGCAGGTATTTTAATCAATGGTTCTAATACTACAACAGGTGTTTCAGGTAATAATGGTAATGGCAATATCATTGAAAACAATACAATAACCGGTGGATATTATAGTGTTTATTTATATGGAAATAGTGCTTCAAATACCCAAAATAATGGCAATATTGTAAGAAATAATAGTTGTACAGATTTTTATAATTATTCTGTTTATGGAGCTTATCAATCTAGTGGTTTGAAAGTAAGTAAGAATGATTTTTCAAGACCAACAAGAACCAATTCAACAACAACAGGAGGGGTATTTTTAACAACAGGGTGTATAGGATCTTTAGTAGAAAAAAACAAGATTCATAATTTGTTCGATGCAAATCCTACATTAACCTCAACAGCTTATGGAGTTTATATTGGAGCAGATGGTTTAAGTGGACAAGAAAACAAGGCGATCAATAATCTGGTTTACAATATGAATGGCAATGGAGCACATTATGGAGTTTACAATTCCGGTGGAGATTTTATGCAGGCTTATCACAATACAATTGTAATGGATGATCAGGGTGCAACAACAGGTGCTGTATACGGTATTTATCAAACTACATTAGCAACAGGTATAGATATAAAAAATAACATTATTGCTATTACAAGGTCAGGAACTGGTTTGAAAAGATGTTTGCACTTCAATACAAATACTTCAACAATTTCAAGTAACAATAACGTTTTATATTTAAATGCTCCAAGTGGAACTACAAACTTTTTAGGGCAATGGGGTACCCTTACTTATACAGATTTAGCTGCATGGCAAGCTGCAAACGCTTCAGCATATGATCAACAAAGTATTAGTGTTGACCCTTTATTTACAAATCCTAGTGCAGTAGATTTTACACCTACAGATTTTACTATTTATTCAGTTGGGGTAAACGTTGGTGTATCAACCGATATTAATGATTCAACAAGAATAGCTTTTAATCCGGGTGCTTTTAGAATGGTTGCAGCAGGTTGTACCGGAACACCAACACCTGGTACAACAGAAGTTACTGCAAGTAATGTTTGTGCAAATACCAATTTTGGGTTAAATCTTTCAGGTAATAGCATTGGCACTGGCTTAAAATTCACTTGGGAATCTTCTGCCAATGGAACAACTGGATGGGTGGCAATAAGTGGTGAATTAACTGCACCAGCATATACTACAATGCAGAGTTCTAGTACATATTATCGTTGTAAAGTTCAATGTAATACTGGTACTCCGGTTTATTCAAATGTCGTTCAAGTAACATCACCAGCTTTAGTTAATGGTAATTTTACCATCAACAGTGCATTACCTACTGGAGGAACCAACTTTGCAAACTTTACAGATGCCATTAGTTATATGAGTTGTGGCATTAATGGTCCTGTAACATTTACTGTGGCAATTGGTTCAGGGCCTTATTCAGGTCAACTAAGTATTCCACCCATTATAGGAACATCATCAATTAATAGAATAACCTTCAAGGGTAATTATGAAACCATTTCTTATGATGCTCCAGATGTAACCAATAGAACAGCTATTACTTTAAATGGAACTGATTTTGTTACATTAGATAGTTTCAATATAAATGTTTCAGCAAGTACATTTGCAGGCTGGGGTGTTGTTTTAATGAATGGAGCAGATAGTAATATAATTCGCAATTGTAATATCATTAACAATACAGCATCAACTTTAACGAATTATGCAGGTATTTTAATCAATGGTTCTAATACTACAACAGCAATTTCAGGTAATAATGGTAATGGAAATATCATTGAAAACAATACTATAACTGGTGGGTATTACAGTATTTATTTGTATGGTAATAGTGCATCTACAACTCAAAACAATGGAAATATTGTTAGAAATAATATTTGTACAGATTTTTATAATTATTCAGTTTATGGGGCCTATCAATCTAGTGGTTTGCTAGTAAGTAAGAATGATTTTTCAAGACCTACAAGAACTAATTCAACAACTGCTGCAGGCGTGTTTTTAACAACTGGCTGTAAAGGAACATTAGTAGAAAAAAATAAAATTCATAATTTGTTTGATGCAGCTCCAACTTTAACCTCTACTACGTATGGAGTTTATATTGGTGCAGATGGTTTAAGTGGACAAGAAAACAAGGTTATTAATAATCTTATTTACAATATGAATGGAAATGGAACTCACTATGGAATTTATAATACTGGAGGAGATAGTATGCAAGTATATCATAACACAATTGTAATGGATGATGGTGCAGCAACTACAGGTGCAGCTTATGGTATTTATCAAACTACAGCTGCTTCTGGTATTGAGGTAAAAAACAATAATATTATCATTTCAAAGTCTGGTACTGGTACAAAACGTTGTTTACATTATAATACAAACACATCTGGCATTGCAAGTAATAATAATAACTTAATAATGAATTCAACCGGAGGCACAGCAAATCATGTTGGTCAATGGGGAACTTTAACTTATGTAGCATTGGCTGATTGGCAAACTGCAAATTCTAATGCTTACGATCAACAAAGCTTGACCATTGATCCAGTTTTTGCAAATCCAGCAGCAGCAGATTTCTCACCAACAGTAAGTACTTTAGATAATAAAGGCATATCAGTTGGTGTATTAACAGATATAAAAGATTCTGTAAGAAGTGCTACAACACCTGATATTGGTGCTTTCGAATTCAGTACATTAACTGCAGGCGTTAACTTTAGTGCTCAAAGTTTAGTATCTCCAATAATAAATTCAAATGGTTGTTATACTAATTCAGAAACTCTAACAATAAAAATTAGAAATTCTAGTTCAGCTAGTCATGATTTTACTACAGCTCCAGTTATTGTGAATGTAGACATTACAGGTGCAATAACTCTAAACCTTAAAGACACTATTAATACGGGTACTTTGGCTTCAGATTCTACAATGAATGTAGTTATAAGTGCTAATTTAAATATGTCTACAATTGGAACTTACAATTTTGCAGCATCAACTATTTTAGCTGGAGATGCAAATCCTGCAAATGATGCAATGGTTCCAGTTTCAAGAACAAAAAATGTTATTTCATCTGGTACAATTTCTTCTAATCCAACAGCATATTGTATCATTGGAGGAACACCTACACTAAATACTACAGGTAGCAATGGCTATAGCAGTTTGCAATGGCTAGAGAGTAATACTGCTGGAGGATTGTTTACAAATATTTCTGGAGCTAACGTTATACCATATACGCTTAGCTCTGCTATCAGCCAAACAAAATATTTTAAACTTAAAACATATTGTGGTGCTGATTCAAGCAGTTCTACTGAAATTTCTGTGGTGTTGAATAATCCACAAATATTATCTTCAACAGATTCTTCAAGATGTGGAACAGGAACTGTAACTTTAAAAGCAACCGGAAGTTCTGGAACACAATTAAATTGGTTCACTACTTCAACCGGTGGTACTTCAATTGGCACAGGCTCTCCATTTACAACTCCTTCTATTAGTTCATCAACAACTTATTATGTTGGTGCTAGTATAGCAGGGAGTGGTTCAGCGTCTCCATTATTAATTACTGAACTAGATTTAGGAGGTACTGATGCAATTGAAATACAAAATGTTTCTGGTGCTCCATTCGATGCTACTGGTTGGAAAGTTGCGTTGAGCAATAGTTATACAGATATTAACTCAGTGAATCCAATTGTTCAAACACTATCAGGCACAATGATTGCTGGAGAGACAAAGTTTTGGAATGATGTCACAGGAGCTAATTATTGGGGAAATAATATCTTCTGGAACCCTGGTGCATTTCCTTCTTTCTCTGGATGGGCTATGATTCTTGACAATAATAATGTGGTTAGAGATGTAGTATTCTTAAATTGGCCATCTGCTAATATTCAATCTTCAAACATTGTAGTTGGAACCCCAGTTAGTATTGGAACAAATTGGACTGGTAATGGAATTGATCAAACTACTGTTGCTGGTACGCAAAGTATATCAAGAAAAGGGTCTTTTGATAATAATGATTTAAATGATTTTGAAATTGTAAATACTTCTTTAGGTGCACTTAATCCAAATATGTCTTTACCATTTGGTGGCTTTAGTTGTGATGGCCCACGTTCATCAGTAGTAGCAACAGTTCATGCCAATCCATCAGCAGTAGTAGTAACACCAGACACTGCAACCCAATGTACCAATAGCCCTGCACAAGTATTAAAAGCTAGTGGAGGAGAAGGAGCAGGATCATTTGTTTGGTCACCAACCACAGGATTATATACAGATGCAGCAGCAACAGTTGCTTATACTGGAGGAGTTAGAGA
>JAGXRG010000063.1 GCA_018335935.1 Chitinophagaceae bacterium
TAAAGATTGTTTCGTGTTTAGTCTTAAGGAGACACGGGTCGTTGTTTCTACTTCGACCCTCTTTTTAAAAACATGTAACGATTTAAAATAAAGACAGTTTGTGTTTAGTCTTAAGGAGTGGAGTCACTGGTTGTTCGGTGACTCCTTTTTAACCCTTCTTTAAATGAAATAAAAATGAAAAATAAAACAACATATAAATAAAGATTGTTTCGTGTTTAGTCTTAAGGAGACACGGGTCGTTGTTTCTACTTCGACCCTCTTTTTAAAAACATGTAACGATTTAAAATAAAGACAGTTTGTGTTTAGTCTTAAGGAGTGGAGTCACTGGTTGTTCGGTGACTCCTTTTTTATTAATTTTTATTCAAAAACATCTTCGAAAATTCATCATACATTAATAACAAATCATTCGATTTACCATCATTTTCAAAAATCTTTTCCCATGTATTTAAAGGCTCCCAAATACATGTGCCTTTTCCTTTTTTGTTGGGTAACTCAAAAGCAATTTTATTAACTTCATTTTTTAAGGCAGAATATTCTACAACAATTACATCTTTATTATATCTTCTAATCAAGTCATTTAAATTATTTTCTAAATCACTTAAAGTGCCATGCCATTTGGGGTAATAGGATTGACCAATTACATCGAAGTGTGCTACTCTTGCTATCATGTTGTCTATAAAAAAAACTGATTCATGGTTTTGACCACCTAAAGCTACATGCAACATAATTTGAATAGTTGGATCAACTGCTTTAACTGCTGCAACACCAGCATTAAATAATTGTGCTGTTTGATTCATGTTTTGAACATTACCATCGGGCCAAACAATTCCATGATTAATTTCATTACCAACTTGTACCATATCTGGTGTTGTTCCTTGTGCTTTTAATTCTTCTAAAACATTTTTAGTATAATTATATAATGCTTTTTTTAATTCTGAGAATGATAAATTTCTCCAAGCTGCAGGCTTGTATTGCTTTCCAGGATCTGCCCAATAATCGCTATAATGAAAGTCGAGCAAGAGTTTTAGACCAGCATCTTTAACTCTTTTAGCCATTTTCAAAGTATAATTTAAATCGCAAAAACCTTTTTTGGGTGAATAGCCACTGTCTGTTGAAGGATTATTAAAAATTCTTAATCGTACATAATTAAACCCATGATCTTTTAAAATTTCGATGGCACTTTTTTCTATCCCTTTATCAGAAAATTTTACACCTCTTGCTTCTAATTCTGGTAAGAAAGAAATATCTGCACCAAGCATTTCATCCACTTTTCTTGGTTTTGCAGCTTCGCCTTTTAGAATATAATTCTCATCAATAGTTATAGTTTCTATGTTTTTTGGATTGACAGTAATAATATCGGTTGCTCCTTTATATAAGTTTGATGAGTTGGCTTCGAACTGAATGAATCCTGCTTCATTTGTGCTCTGCACTATTACCTGACATTTTCCATTAAACAAACTTCTTTGCCAAGCTCCTTCAATACATTGATCTGGTTCATGACTACTCGGATCTCCATTGCCTACACCTATTATTTTTCCAGGACCTACAATTTTAAATTGAATCATATTACTAGCATCAGGAACTTCTCTCCCTTCTTTATCAACTACACTAATATTTAAAATGGTAGCATCTTTTCCATCGGCTAAAATGGTTGTTTTGTAAGGAGTGACTACCACCTCAAATGGTGCACTAGTTGTTTCAATTTTTGAGGATAATTTTCTCCCATTTTTATATGCTATGGCTTCTAGCTTTCCTGGTTCAAATGGAACTTTCCATTGCAAATGACTGTAGCGAGGCATATCTTTTTTGCCTAAACTTTTTCCATTTAAAAACAATTCTACATTATCTGCATTTGAGTTTACCCAAACATCAATTTCTTTTTTAGGTTTACCCCATTCGTTATGATGGTTCCAGTGAGGAGATATATGTAATACATCTTGATTCGTCCACCAACTTTTATAATAGTAATAAATATTTTTCGGAAAACCACACATATCCATTACCCCAAAATGAGAATTAATATTGGGCCACTTAAAAGGTGTAGGCTCACCTCTATAATCGAAACCTGTCCATATAAAACCTCCTAACCAATAATCGTTAGGTGCAGCTAAATTCCACCATTTTTCTGCTGTACTTGCCCACCAAGGAAATGAAACATCTTGATCTATTAAATAACTTCTGATAGAATCGTTTTGTAATATACCTCTTGTTGTTACTGTGCTGCCCATTTCTGTTCCAAGAATTGGTTGATTAGGATGATCTCGATGATAATCAGCAACTGTAGTTTCTCTATAATTAAAACTACGAACGGGAATAACTTCATTAACCCCTTTAAACACATTGCCTAAATCTGCAGCATATGTACAGGTTCTTGTAGGATCTAATTGTTTAAGTTTTTGAATAAAAGTTTGAGCTATTCTTTTACCATTGCTTTTTGTATGAATTAGGCCTTCTTCATTACCTATGCTCCACATAAAAATGGATGGATGATTTCTATCTCTCTTCACCAATCTTTCAAATTGGTTCATGTATTCTGGTGCACTATTCAATAATCGTTGTTCATCCATAACTAGCATGCCTAAACTATCACAAGCATCTAATAATTCTGGTGTTGGTGCATGATGACTTGTTCTATATGCATTGCTACCCATTGATTTCAATAAACCAATTCTATAGTATTGCAAATAATCTGGCAAAGCACTTCCAACTCCTGCATGATCTTGATGATTGTTTGTACCTAGAATTTTTATGTGATTACCATTTAAGAAAACACCGTTGGTTTTTATTTCAATTGTTCTAAACCCAAATCGAATTTTTTTTGAGTCGATTAGTTTTCCATTTTCCTTTAGCTCTACTACAACCCTGTATAAATAGGGATTATCGAGATTCCATAAAATTGGATTGGAAATTTGTATAGATTGAGAAACAGTTTTTTCTTGAAGAATATTAATACTTATAGGTTCTTCCTTTGTTGCTGCAATTAATTTTCCATTTCTGTCAGCTACATATGTTTTAATAGAATAATTAGAATTATTATTTCCATCGTTTTGAATTGTTGTAGCCACTTGTAATGAAGCAATATTGTTGTTGATGCTTGAAATTGCAAATACTCCATCAGTTGCAATATGAGTATTTTGATATTGGTGTAGCCAAACATGTCTATAAATTCCTGCACCTTCATAAAACCAACCTTCGTATTGTGTAGCATCAACTCTTACACAAATTACGTTATCATCATTATAATTTATAAAATCTGTAATATCATAATTAGCTCCTATATAACCACTTTTATTATTGCCCAAATAAAAACCATTAATCCAAAAATTAGCATCGCGAAAAACACCATCAAACTGAATTTGAAAACGCTGACCAGAGTCTTTTGCTTCTATTCTAAAATGTTTTCTATACCAGCCAATACTGGTTTCAGGAAATAAACCACCTACAGGTTTATAACCATGACTTTGCACATCAAAATTATCAATATTAACAAAAGGTAATTCAACAGCCCAGTCGTGAGGTAGATTTAAAGTTCTCCATTTACTATCTTGAAACTTAATATCTGCAGCTGTTTCAATTGAATTTCCAGATTTTGAAAAAATGGTTTTAATTGAATAATTAAAATCTTTTTCCGGATTTGAAGCATGACCAAATGCAAATTTCCAATCATCATCGAAATTTATTTGTTGATGCTGGGCATTTGAGCATAATGAATACAAAAAAAATAAAAAGAATTGAAAATATTTTATCATATCATTAGTATTAAATAAGAAAATTATTGATTTGAAATAAAATTAAACTTTGGGTAAAGTTATTTTTTATTCAATTGGTATTGTAATTTCAATTAAGGTGCCTTTGTTTATTTCACTATTTAATTGATAAGAGCCTTTTAATATTTTTACTCTTTCTTTCATACCTATAATACCTAATGTTTTTTTTGATGGCAAATCTTTTAAATTAAATCCTATGCCATCATCTTCAATAGTTAAATGAAGCATTTTTTCTTCAATATAAATGCTTACATAAACATTTTTGGCTTGTGCATGTTTTGCAATATTTGTACATGCTTCTTGTATAATTCTAAATAGGGCAGTGCTTATTTCGTTGCTTATTTCAGCTCCTTCTATGCTACTAGATTTATTAATTTTAATTTCAGATCTTGATTCAAATTCTTTTAAAAAATGATCTATGGCTACATTTAAACCTAAATCTGTTAAACTATAAGGTCTTAAGTCAAATGAAATTTTTCTTACAGATTTAATCATTAAGTTAATTAAGTCTAAAACCTCTTTAAATTTTAATTTTATTTGTTCATCATCTATGTTTAATTTTTTAATTAGCCAAACCAAATTCATTTTCATGGCCACTAATAGTTGGCCTAATTCGTCGTGAATTTCTCTTGAAATATTTACCCGCTCATTTTCTCGAATGTTTTGAAGATGTTGAGTTAATTCTTGAATTGATTGATATGATTTTTCTAGTTCTAACTCTACTTGTTTTCTTAATGTAATATCGTTTGTTACTGAAAGAAGCGAAACAATATTGCCATCTTTATCTAATAAAGGCACAGCGAATGATTCAAGCCAATAGTGCTTACCCTTTAATCCAATAATTTCAAATTGCAAGTTTCTATTTTCGCCTTTAAAAACATCTTCAATTAACTTTTTAAAGGGCTGTATGTACTCGTTTTTTATAAGATGTAAAATGTTTTTATTTTCAATTTCTTCAAAATTATTAGCTTGAATAATTTGTAATCCTTGTTTATTCATCTCTAATAATGAACCATCTTTATTTAATAGTTTTATACATAAAGGAGCAGTATCTAAAATTGTTCTTAAATGATTTTGGCTGGTTGCTAGTTTTTGTTCAATTTCTTTTATAGAGGTAATATCTCTCATATTACCCATAATTCTAATGGGTTCTCCATTTTCATTTCGTAAAAAATAAACACTATCGTAAATATTTATATACTTATTATTGGTTGAAAGAAATCTGTACTCACAATTAAAAATATTTTCTTTTGAAGTAAAGTTATTATCATGAAATTTTTTAATAGCATCCCTTTCATCAGGATGAATTCTGTTCAACCATTCTTGCTCAGAAGGTACAGCATCTTTTATGGTTAATCCATATAATTTTTGGTGCAATTCATTAGCCCAAAACTCACCTGTGAGCAAATTATTTTCCCATAGTGCTTCACTCGTTGCTAGATTAATTAAGGCAAATCGCTGATTTGATTTTATAATTTTATCTTCTGCCTCTTTTCTTTCTGTAATATCTTTAAAGAGAACAGATATGCCTTTTTCTGTGGGATAAATATTATACTCGAACCATTTTTTAAAAGGTGGATAGTACGATTCATAAGCAACTGATTGTTTCTTTTCAATTGCTTCATAACAAGATTTGTGAAAATCGTGACCAATAGTTTCAGGAAATTCTTTCCATATATTTTTTCCCAACATTTCATCAGGATTTCTGTCCATCACTTTTCCTGCTAAATGATTAATATAAGTATAATTCCAATTAGAGTCTAATGAAATAAATCCTTGTTCAATTCGGTCTAAGGTTCTTTTTAAATTAATTTCACTTTGTAATTTTAGTTGTTGCTCTTGTAATTTTTCATTTTCCTTCCGTTTAATAACAATAACACCTTCTCTTAAAATAACAAAGCAAAGAATCATAAAAATTATGATCATAATTCCCAAACCAACTTCTGTACCATAATATCCAAATCTTTGACCCCAAAGTCTAATCCAGCCAATAAAAAAAATAAGAAAATAAACTACCAATAAATATCTACTAGATACTGTAGAAAGGCTCGTTGGCTCTAAAAAAACTCCAATAATTTTTTTCTGAGGACTTATTTTTAAGACTAAAAAAGATATTATTAGCAAACATATTGCTGTTTGAAAAGCTATTGATGAAAAGCCATTAAAGTGCTGCATGGATCCAATGCCATAAGTATATCCTATAAAAAAAATAGCTGCAATAATGAATGTAATTAATGCTAATATTTCAGAGGCAATATGAAGATATTTTTTTGTAGTAAATAAGAATAAAATTGATAGATTTATTAAGATGAGCTCTATTGAAGAAATATGTACTACTATTTTAGGGTCTATGCTAACTCCTAAAAATTTTATATAGAATAAGTCTGTTTTAGTAACACTATTTAATACAGTTATTAAACCCAAAACTAAAAGAAAGCAAACTACAAAAATTGCTGTTTTTTTATACTTATTTATTTGTCTTAAATAAATTGCTAATGTTGATAATATTATTACTATAGCTGATATGGGCAACATATTTATCCATAAATTATTATAGCTAAAATTTTTAAGAAAAGGAATGTTAAAAATCCAACCCAATAATGTTATAGAACAAATAGCAATGGCACAACTGATAAGATAATTATTAAATGAAGTTTTATTAAATAATTTTGAGATTAATTTCAATTTTATTAAGAATTTTTGAGTAATAAAGTATCTGATTAGATTAAAGGTAATTGATATTTTTACTTTCCGATACAGAACTTCGAAAAAATAAAATCTAATTGATCATCATTAGTAACTTGACCAGTTATAGTGCCTAAATAATATAAACTCTGTCGAATATCAAGAGCTAATAAATCGCCAGGAATATTATCGTTTAATCCTTGAGCTATATCATTCAATGAGGTTTTCAGTTTTTGTAATGCATCTACATGTCTTGCATTGGTAACTATAATGTTTTCAGTATTTAAATCGCCTTTTACAGCTTTAGATAATAAGGCATGTTTAATAGCATCAATATTATCATGCTGTTTTGCTGAAATATAAATGGTTTCATCTGGTAGACTGATTTGTATTTTATCTATTGCATCAACTTTGTTTGCAATGATAATATACGGCTTTTTGAGTTTTTTTATCCAATCTAAATCAGTAGAAATATCTTCAGCATTTGAAAGATCTAAAATATATAACACTACATCTGCTTGCTCAGCTTTTTGAATACTTTTGCCAATACCAATTTGTTCAATTTCATCTATTTTGCCAGTTCTAATACCTGCAGTATCCATCATTCTAAATAATACACCATTAATATTTATCACTTCTTCAATGGTATCTCTTGTTGTACCTGCAATTGCACTTACAATGGCTCTATCTTCATTAAGCAGAACATTTAATAAAGTAGATTTACCAGCATTTGGCTTTCCTATAATTGCAACTTGAACTCCATTTTTAATTACGTTACCTAATTCAAAGGAATTCAATAGTTGAGTTGTTGAATTACTAATTTCTTGAATTAAATTTTTAAAAGTTGATCTATCGGCAAACTCTACATCTTCCTGACTAAAATCTAATTCTAATTCAATTAATGCAGAGAACTTAATTAATTCTTCTCTTAAAACGGCTAATGAATTTGAGAAACCTCCTCGAATATTTTTTAAAGCAGTATTTCTACTAGCTTCAGTATTACTTGCAATTAAGTCAGCAACTGCTTCGGCCTGAGTTAAGTCTAATTTACCATTTAAAAAAGCACGTTGGGTAAACTCTCCTGGCTTTGCAATTCTTGCTCCTAACTGAGTAATAATTTCTATTATTTTTTCTTGAATGAAAGGTGAACCATGACAACTTATTTCAACAATATCTTCACCAGTATACGATTTAGGATTTTTGTAAAGCGATACCACTACTTCATCTAACACTTCATTTTTGTATTTTAAAATGCCAACATGTATTGTATGTGTTTGTTGTTCATTTAATTTTCTTGATGGAAATAATTCATCAACAATATTTATAGCATTTTGCCCACTTAATCTAATTACAGCTATAGCACCTACTCCTGGAGCAGTTGCTAAAGCAACAATTGTATCGTCCCAACCTGTTAAACTACCATGCATGTCTATGAATTAAGATTACAAATGTAATGTTGTAGCATAAAAAAAGTCCTGCTAAAAATTAGCAGGACTTTAAAGATATTCTATGATTGAATTAATCTTCAGTAATTAAGAAAGTAATTCTTTGTTTTTTTCTACTTTTAACTTGTATACCATTTTGAACCCCAGGTTTCCATTTTGGACCTCTTTTAATTACACGAATAGCTTCTTCAATTGTACCATAATCATTGCTACCACCATTAGCCAAAATACCAGAAACGCTACTGATGTTACCTTCTTTATCAACAGTAAACGAAACTTCAACTGTATATCTTCCAGAAGGTGCACCATTATCTTTTGGTACTTCACTATTTAAGTTACGTTGTAGATATTTATTCCAAGCTTCTTGTCCACCTGGAAATTCAGATTCAATTTGAACCGATGTAAATAATCTATCGTAATCTTCTTCAACTTTTACTGGTGCAACACCTGTTGAAACTTCTTTTGGGGCTTCAACAATTCCTTTATCCTTATCACCAATTTGGTTGATAGTACCAATTTTAGTTTCCTCTAATTTTTCAACCTCAGGTGGTTTTTCTTCTGGTTTTACTTCCTCGTCTTTTACAATTTTAGGAGGGGTAAACTTTGTAATTTCCACTTTTGGAGGTTCTGGTTTTGGAGGAGGTGGTGGAGGTGGTGGTTCTGGTTTCTTTTCCTCTTGTTCAAACTTTTCTAAACTAACATCTTCAATAATGATATTGCCTTTACTTTCTTTTCCACTAAAAAATAAAGTTGAGATATAGAAAAGTGCCGATATAACTATAGTAAAAAGTAAAGCGAATGTGATACGTTTTTTATAAGTTTTACGTAACTCATAAGCACCATACTCTTTATTTCTTCCTTCGAAGATGATATCAAGAATATCTGATTTGAGTATTTTATTAACTTCCATGATATTTTTTTTCTTTTGAGATGCTAAAGAAATTTAGTTTCCATAAAATCTAGTTGGTTGCTACTTCAGATTTAGCAACTAACTCATTTTCTATATCAAATATTTTTACAAGAGCATAACGTTTAATCACATTAATTTTCATTTCATCTAAAATGTCTACAACATTTTTATAAGTGCATTCTTTAGTGGGTTTAATTACAACAACTAAATCATCTGCATTTGTTGTTGCTTTTTTCCTTAGAAGCACATTTCTTATACCATCCTCACCTACTCCAAAGTTTGAAGATTTGAAATTTGATGCATCGGGTGCTAGAATTCCTTCGTAATAAAAAATGTTGTTATCCTTACCTAATAGCAACGTTAAAGCCCCACTTTCTTTGGCCTTATTTTGCTCTTCGGGTTTATCAGTATCCTTCGGCAAATAAAGATTCATTGCTGTAGGATGACTCATGGTTGTTGTAAAAATGAAAAACGTGATCAACAAGAATCCAAGATCCACCATGGGGGTTAAGTCTACCCTTGTAGAAAGTTTTTTACCTTTTTTTACGCCCGGTCCTTTTTTATGTTTTCCGCCACCGGACGAGGTATCCATTTCTGCCATTGCGTAATGTTTTTATTTTTAAAAAATATTATTCTTCTATGTTGCCACCCTGATCTTTTAGTTTAAAATATTCAGATCCTACAGGTACAGCTTCAGGATTTGTAATCATTTGAAACTTCATAAAGTCATTCTTTTTAAATGCTTCAATTACTGCTTCAAATGAAGGATATTTAGAATTGTTATCTCCTTTTACATATAGATTTCTCAATTTTAATCCTTGATAGGCGGTTGCAATTAATTGCATCCATTCTATCATTTCATTATTGCCTTTTACTGTATCAATAGGTATGCCTGGTAACAATGCTCCTTTTCTCTGATTATCTTCTAGTGCTAAATAAGATTTTAGTGAGCTAAATGGTGTTCCGAAAAAAGATGCTTTCTTAAATGCATTAACATCTAAGCCCAAGTTCTTGGTTTGATTTAATGAATTGGCTATATATTCTTTTTTCTCTTCATCGTCCATTGAAAGGAAAACTTTTCCAGTTGCATCAATAGTTACGATTACAAAATCTTTTTCTTCTGCAGGTTTAGCTGATACTGAGTTAGGTGTAACAACAGTAATAGCTTCTTCTGGTTTAAATTTTGTTGTAAGAATAAAGAAGGCCAATAAAAGAAAAGCTACATCACACATGGCTGTCATGTCAACTGCTGTACTTTTCCTAGGTAATTTTGCTCTTCCCATTGTTCTATTTATTGGTTATTATGAATTAGATTCAAAACTTAACAAATTCCACAAATTATTTTATTATTTATAATTTGCAGCAAAACTTTGTGTTAATGTAAAACCACTTTCATCAATACCGTAAGTAATAGAATCAATTCTTGTAGTGAACATGTTATAACAAATAATTGCAACAGCTGAGGTTCCAATACCTAAAGCAGTATTATATAATGCTTCTGCAATACCTTTTGATAATTCAGCTGCAGCAGCACCGCCACCACCTTCATCACCTAAAGCAGAGAAAGATTTAATCATACCTACAACCGTACCTAATAAACCAATTAAAGTTGCAACAGAAGCTAATGTTGATAAAAACACTAAGTTTTTCTCTAGCATAGGTAATTCTAATGCCGTAGCTTCTTCAATTTCTTTTTGAATATTTAAAACTTTTTGGTCAGTATCAAGTTCTGTATTCGTAATCATTTCTTTGTACTTGCGTAGTCCTGATTTCATTACATTACCAACACTACCTTTTTGTTTGTCACATTCAGCTAAAGCTTTATCAATTTCCTTATTGGCTAAATTGAATTGTACTTTACGAATAAATTCATTAATGTCTCCAGAACCTTTTGCTTTAGATACAGTTAAATATCTTTCAACTACGAAAGTTACAACTATTAAAAAACAGCTAATTAAGAAAGGCACGATAATACCACCCTCGTACATTCTTACTAAACTTCCTTTAGGACCTACGTGATTTGGCCAAAACCAATGACTTGGATCTGGATCTGGTTTTGCAAAATTACTAGCAGAACCCAATAGCACTCTCCATATAAAGAAGCCTATCAATATACATACAATAGGTGCTATCCATGAAATGGCATTTCCTGTTTTTGGTGGGTTTACAGATGTTGCAGCTTTTACTGCAGTTGGTTTAATGTCGGCCATAATACAATCGATTTTTTAGTTTAAAAAAATTGTTTTTGTTAATTAGAGTTGGCAATTCTACATAAAAAATAAATGAAAAAGCAAATCTTCATAAAAAAATATTGTTTTAAGCACCAGAAATTAATCAAATTCTAATGAAATTGAATAAAATAGCCAATTTAGATTGCCTTTAGAGGATATTTTTTTCTCAACTCAAAAATGAATCACTAAATTGTTTCTTTGTAATTGAAAATTTGTAAGCATGCAAAAAGAAAAACAGTTAGAAAAATTTAATACTATATATCAGCAACTCAATCAGCAACAGCAAAAAGCAGTTGATGCACTATTTGGGGTTATTATGGTGATTGCAGGTCCTGGAACAGGAAAAACTCAAATTTTAAGTGCTAGAATTGGTAAAATATTATTAGAAACAGATACCTTACCTCAAAATATTTTATGTTTAACCTATACCGATGCTGGCACTTTTGCCATGAGAAAAAGATTATTAGAATTCATAGGTCCTGAAGCTTATAAAGTAAACATTCACACATTTCATTCATTTTGTAACAATGTTATTCAAGATAATTTAGAAGTATTTAACAAACGCTCCCTAAATCCAATCAGTGATTTAGAAGAAGTGTCATTGTATAAAGAACTCATTGATAATTTTAAAAAAGATAATCCTTTAAAAAGATATAGAGGGGATGTTTATTATGAAATTAATAATCTGAAAAGTTTATTTAATGCCATTAAAAAAGAAGGTTGGACAAAAGAATTTCTTTTAGAAAGAATTGAATCCTACTGTAATAATCTGCCACTTGATGAAAATTATATTTATAAGAGGGCTTATAAAAACTTTAAAGCTGGAGATGTAAAGCAACATTTAATAGATGAGGAATTAAATAAAATGGAACGTTTAAAAGCTGCTGTAAATGAATACGAGCACTTTATAAATTTAATGCATACAAAAAGCTTATATGATTTTAATGATATGATTAATTGGGTGATAACAGCATTCGAAAAACATCCTTATTTGCTAGAAGAATATTCAAGTAAATACAATCATATTTTGGTAGATGAATATCAAGATACCAGTGGCACTCAAAACAGAATTATTGAATTACTTTACGAACCCAATTATACAGAAAGCATATTTGTTGTTGGAGATGATGATCAAAGTATCTATAGATTTCAAGGTGCTAATGTTGAGAATATGTTAGGCTTTGCACAAACCTATTTACAACAATTACAAACTGTAGTTTTAGTTGATAATTATCGTTCGGTTCAGCCAATTTTAAATATTTCAAAAACAATTATCGATAAAAACGAGCAAAGGCTCATCAATAAAATTCCTAATCTTTCTAAAAATATTGTTACTGCACATAAAGATTTAATAGGCTTAACTAATGAACCAGAAATCATTGCTTGTAATACAGAACAAGAAGAACTTATTTACATCAGCACAAAAATTCAACAACTTTTACAAGAGGGCACAGAGGCAGAAAAAATTGCGGTGATTTATAGAGAAAATAAATATGGTGATGTTTTAGCTACTTATTTAAATCATGCACAAATACCATTTTACAGTAAACGACAAATTAATATTCTTCAAGAACCATTAATTGCACAAATAATTTTAATACTTGAATACTTAGCAGCAGAACATGATGTACCTTATGAAGGTGATGAAATGCTTTTTGAAATATTGCATTTCAACTTTTGGAATATTAAAGCCATAGAAATTGCACAACTCACAACAGAAGTGGCAACAAAGCGATTTAAAGAAGAAAAAACTTCTTTAAGAGCTTTAATACATTTTAAATCTATTGAACCCTCTAAAGATTTATTTAGTTCAAATAGTATAAGTAAAGAGCTTAAACAAGCTTGTCAAATTCTAGAGCAATTCATTACAGATGTTAGTAATTGCACCATACAAACGTTATTAGAAAATATTATTTCACATACTGGCATACTTGCTCAAGTAATGCAGGGAACACAAAAGCATTTTCAACTCAAATTACTAACAGGCTTTTTCAATTTTATTAAGGAAGAAACAGCAAGAAATCCCAATTTAAATTTAAAGGAATTGGTTGCTATTATTGAAATGATGCAAGATGAAGGTATAGCTTTATCATTAGTTGAAACTATTGGTAATGAAAAAAATATTAATCTCTTAACAGTTCATGGTAGTAAGGGTTTAGAGTTCGAGCATGTGTTTATTGCAGGTACTGTTGCTCATGTTTGGGAAAGCAAAAGAAAGGCTTCTCGTGGTTTTAAATTGCCTAATAATATTTTTTTAACTTCTGCTCAACTTCATGCAGATGATGATCATGAAGAAGAATTAAGAAGATTGTTTTATGTAGCACTCACAAGGGCTGCAAAACATTTGTACATTAGCTATTATCAATCCAAAAACGATGGAAAGCTAGCAGAACCATCTATGTTTATTGCGGAAATTATTGATGCCTACCAAATTAAAACTCAAAACTATATTAGCTCACCAGAAGTGCAACTAGAATTTACTTTGGCACAATTTTCTTCCAAAGCACAACCAAAATTAGAGCAGATAGAAGCAGATTTTGTAAATAGAATAGTTGAAAAATTTGTGATGAATGTTACAGCACTTAACAACTATTTAAAATGTCCATTACAATTTTACTATAACAATATTATTCGAGTTCCTAGTGGTAGAAATGAAGCTATGGAATTTGGTTCTGCTGTACACCATGCATTAGATATGCTGTTTAAAAAAATGCAAGAAAATAATAATGTGTTTCCTAGTAAAGAAGTTTTAATAGCTGATTATGAATGGTATTTAAAAAGACATAGAGAAAATTTTACACAAGAACAATTTGATAGAAGGTTAGAATATGGCCATAAAATTCTAACGAATTATTATGATTATTACATTCATTCATTTAATAAAATTGTTACTACAGAAAAGAATATTAGAAACATTGTTGATGATATTCCCATTAGAGGAAAATTAGATAAACTCGAGTTCAATGGTAATGTAATAAATGTGGTAGATTATAAAACTGGAGAATATGAAAAAGCTAAAAAAATTAAAAAAAGCCTAGACGCTCCTAACGATAAAAATCCTAATGGTGGAGATTATTGGAGACAAGCTGTTTTTTATAAGATTCTAATTGACCATAATACAACAAACCCTAATTGGAAAGTGTTAAGTACTGAGTTTGATTTTGTTGAACCCAATACTAAAAACGAGTTTGTAAAAGAAAAAATTAATATTTCAGAAGCTGATATTACAACTGTTAAAGCACAAATTAAATCTACTTGGCAAAAAATTCAAAACAAAGAATTCTACATAGGCTGTGGTAAAGAAGATTGCAAGTGGTGCAATTTTGTTAAAACTTACGATTTAGCATCAACCTATATTGAACCAGAAGAAGTTGATGAAAATAACGAATTAATACCTCCGCCTATTGCTTAGATAAAGTTAGCCTTACTCTTCCTACATTGGTGCTATCATAAGCAATCACCATTGAAGAAGTTGTAAAAATTTCTACTTTATAGGTTCTTCCATCAAAACTTAATTGATCTGAGCCAGAAATAGTATATGGTCCTGTTCTTGGAGCTGCTGGAGGAGTTGTACAATAAACTCCAACATCAGTGTAAGTATATATACCTGCAACTGTAAAATTGTGGGTATTGTCTCTTTCACATGGAGGAAAATAGGTATCGTTTGTATAAAAATCAAAGACTAGTGTAGAACCTACAGGTGTAATAGTTGCACCAGTAGTTTTATAATTACCAGCAATACTGCTATTTGAAAGAGCAGTGGCAGGTGGTGTGGTATTATCTGCTTTTTTACAAGCTACAAAAACAATAACTATAGATAAGAAGAGAATTATTTTTTTCATGAAACTAATTTAACGAAATCCAAAAATAACGGAATATATATTCAAAAAATAGAATAAAAAGCCATTTTGTTAATGGAATAGCATGATTTAACAAAATCAAAAAATTAGATTCAGTAATCAAGTATTACTTTTGCCGCCCGAAATTGTGTTTCAATGATTGATAAATTAGATGCCTTAAAAGCCAGATTCGACCAAATAGGTATTGCTCTTACTAATCCAGAAATTATTAGTAATCAAAAGGAATTTGGTAAGTTAAGTAAAGAATATAGGTCTTTAGAAAAAGTGGTAAATCCTTATGAAGAATACAAAAGGGTATTGAATGATTATGAATTTGCTAAAGCCAGCATTAACGATAGTGATGAGGATATGAGAGAATTAGCTCGTATGGAATTACCAGGTTTAGAAGAGAAAAAAGAAGAACTTGAAAAACATTTAACTCAATTATTGATTCCTAAAGACCCGCAAGACGATAAAAATGCTATTCTTGAAATTAGAGCAGGAACTGGTGGTGATGAAGCTAGTTTATTTGCTGGAGATTTATTAGGCATGTATCTCAGATATTGTAGTAAAAAAGGTTGGAAGACTGCTATTGTTTCTGAAAGTGAAGGAACAGTGGGTGGTTATAAAGAGGTGATTTTAGAAGTTACTGGTGAAGATGTTTATGGTACATTAAAATTTGAGAGTGGTGTGCATCGTGTTCAAAGAGTTCCAAATACAGAAACTCAAGGTCGTGTACATACTAGTGCTGCAACAGTTGCAGTAATGCCTGAAGCAGATGAAGTAGATTTTGAATTGAAAGAAAGTGATATTAAAATGGAAACTGCAAGAAGTGGTGGTGCAGGCGGACAAAATGTAAACAAAGTAGAATCAAAGGTATTTTTAACACATATTCCAACTGGTGTAGTGGTGGTTTGTCAAACAGAACGATCTCAATTAGGCAATAGAGAAAAAGCAATGGGAATGTTACGAACTAAATTGTATGAAGAACAAGTTCGTAAACACGAAGAAGAAATTGCTCGTCATAGAAAAACTTTAGTAAGTACAGGCGATAGATCTGCAAAAATTAGAACTTACAACTGGCCACAAGGTAGAGTTACAGATCATAGAATTGGATATACAAGTTATAATTTAGATTCTGTAATCAATGGTAATGTTGATGAATTTATAGAGCAATTGCAAATGGCTGAGAATGCTGAAAAAATGTTGGAGAGTAATAATTAAAATAATTTACCTATCGGTTGGTGTCTCACCAACCGAAATGCTAATCTCTAAAATGCTTTAAAAAGTTAAACTCATCTACACCATTCAAATAAAACCTAGCACTACTAAAACGATAGTCTTCTGGTTGAAAAGCTAATTGCCATTTGTCTTTAATCGGATTATTATGAATGTAATTTATTTTCTGAATTAAAATATCATCTGTGCTTAATGGTATTGCAAGTGGTCACGTTTCCAAAATTGCATTTTTCTATCTACTTTTTCAGTTGTAAAACGATGTAATAAATCAGGACGAAACTCCAATAAATATTTTCGAAATTGATGTGCAGTATATTTTGCAAAACTTCCCGCCGGACTTTCTTTACCATTCATTTTAAGGATATTCCAAACTAAATGAATATGGTTTGGCATAATTACATAAGCATAAATGTTAATTAGTTTTCGGCTTACAAGATTTTGCCATGAATTAATGATGATCATTTTCAAATTATCATCTACTAGTAATGGATAAAAATTATTGATGGTGTCTGTATAAAAATAAGCCTGCTGAAAGCTCATTTGACCTTGACGTTTATGAAAGATATTCACTACTCAAAGCTAAAAATTAATTTCGGTTGGTGAGACACCAACCGATATGGAAAAATAATCATCAACAAGTAAAGGGTAAAAATTATGGATAGTATCTGTATAAAAATAAGCCTGCTGAAAGCTCATTTGACCTTGACGTTTATGAAAGATATTCATTACTCAAAGCTAAAAATAATTTCGGTTGGTGGGACACCAACCGATAGGAAATGTTAGAAAGTAATAATTAATTTTTAACTCACCTCAACCAAATAATAATTCTTTTTTCCTTTTTGAACTAACACATATTTGTTATGTAAAAGTGTTTTTGTTGTGATGGTTTGTTGCAAATCCTCCACCTTTTTTCTGTTTATCAAAACGCCCCCATTTTGAATCATTTTTTTTGCTTCCCCTTTACTAGGGAAAATTTGAGCATCAGCTAAAAAGCTTACTACATCTATATTTGATTGTATTTTACTCAACTCAAAATTAGATTTTACTACTCCTTCCATATTCTCTAAATCTTCAACACTTAAACTTTCTGCAGCTGCTGATTGATTAGCAAATAATTTTTGAGTAGTATCTAATGCTTCTTGCAAACCCTTTTCTCCATGAACAAATTGGGTGACTTCCCTAGCCAAGGTTTTTTGCAAAATTCTGTCACTTGGATTTTGTTGATGTGCCTTATTTAAAGTTGTAATTTCTTCTTGGGTTAAGAAGGTAAAAATCTTTATCCAACTTGCAGCATCTGCATCACTACTATTCAACCAAAACTGATAAAATTGATAAGGTGAGGTTTTATCAGCAGCCAACCAAACATTTCCTTTTTCTGTTTTTCCAAACTTGCCTCCATCTGCTTTGGTCATTAAAGGGCAAGTGAAAGCAAATGCAGTTCCACCAGTTTTTTTACGAATAATCTCTGTTCCTGTTACAATATTTCCCCATTGATCACTTCCTCCCATTTGTAATTTACAATTCTTGTTTTGGTATAACCAATAAAAATCGTAACCCTGAACCAATTGATAAGTAAACTCTGTAAAACTCATACCATTTTCACCATCTAATCTTTTCTTCACACTATCCTTACTCATCATGTAGTTGACAGTAATGTGTTTACCCACATCTCTAATAAAATTCAAGAAACTAAAATCTTTAAACCAATCGTAATTATTTACAATTTCAGCAGCATTTGGTTTGCTTTTATCAAAGTCTAAAAATTGTTCTAATTGAGCTTTTATTTTAGATAGATTGTAATTCAACACTTCTTCACTCAACAAATTTCTTTCTTCACTTTTACCACTTGGGTCACCCACCATTCCTGTCGCACCACCAACTAAAGCATAAGGTTTATGTCCAAATTTTTGTAGATGTACTAATAAAATTATAGGCACTAAACTACCAATATGTAAACTATCTCCTGTTGGATCAAAACCAATGTAAGCACTTGTTAATTCTTTATTTAGTTGTTCCTCGGTTCCAGGCATAATATCCTGAATTAAACCTCTCCATTGTAACTCTGCTATCAAATTCATTGAAAATTCTATTTATAAAATTGCGAATCTAAGTGCTAAAAAAGTTATTCAGTTAGCTCTTTGAAATTGTGAACAAAAGTAACACAAAATTAATCTGAGATACTTTTTTGGACTTTATCTTTGCGGCTCGCAGAAAATAACAATTGGATTAATAACTTGTATATGCTCAAAATAAGGTTGAGCGTTTCTACAGTTTACCTTAAATAAACTACTACAAGTGAATGAAAGAACAACTCAGATTCATTCATTTGTGTGTTGAAAATAATAGCATTGAACACACGATTATATATATTTAAAGATGATGTATTTGATACAACATCTCAGCATGCCAATCATCAACTACAACAACTTGGGTTAAACACTAAAGCAAAAGTGTATGTATGTTTTGATGTGTTTAATATTCATGAGCAAGAATTAATGCAGGCAATACAATCTGTCTTTACAGACCCTGTAACTGAAGCTTGTTATTCAACTTTACCTCTACATCAAGAAATATTAGCCATTGAATATTTGCCTGGCCAGTTCGATTTAAGAGCAGATTCTGCAATGCAATGTTGTCAATTATTGTTTGGGCACGATAATATTAAAGTTCAAACTTCTTTAGTATATGGTTTAGATGGTTTACAAAAAGCTGAATTAAAACTCATAAAAAAACATTTCATCAATTCAGTTGATTGTAGAGAAAAAAATATTGATGTATTATCAATTGAAGAACCTGAACCAGTTAAAGAAGTTGAAATTTTTGAAAACTTTATTCAATTTTCCGAAGCTGAGCTTGAAACTTTTTTAAAAGAAAAGTCCTTATCAATAGATATTGAAGATGTAAAATGCATTCAGCAATATTTTATTCAGGAAAATAGAAATCCAACTGAAACAGAAATCAAGGTTTTAGATACTTATTGGAGTGATCATTGCCGACATACTACCTTTTTAACAGAGCTAAATAAAATTGAATTTGTTGGTGATTATAAAGCAGAATTAGAACAAAGTTTCAACAAATATTTATCCATCAGAAAAGAACTAGGAAAAGAAAATACTCCAATTTCTTTAATGGATATTGCTACCATCATTCCAAAATATTTCATTAAAAATAATTTACTACCACTCTATCATCATTCCAAAGAAAATAATGCAGCAACAATAAAAATTGATGTTGATGTAAATGGAGTTAATGAAGAATGGTTACTCTTATTTAAAAATGAAACACATAATCATCCCACAGAAATTGAACCTTTTGGTGGTGCTGCTACATGTATTGGTGGTGCCATTCGAGATCCATTAAGTGGTAGGGCATTTGTGTATCAAGCCATGAGAGTAAGTGGTGCTGCTAACCCTTTAGAAAAAATTCAAGATACTTTAGAAAATAAATTATCTCAACAAAAAATTGTAAAAGAAGCTGCACTAGGCTATAGTTCGTATGGTAATCAAATTGGGCTATCCACTTCTTTAGTCAGTGAAATTTATGATGAAGGATATAAAGCAAAAAGATTTGAATGTGGTTTTGTAATAGCTAGTGTAAAAAAAGAATATGTTAGAGAAGAAGACCCAATTGCTGGTGATATAGTTTTATTATTAGGAGGTGATACTGGTAGAGATGGAATTGGTGGAGCTTCAGGTTCATCTAAACAACATAACGAAAAATCTATAACTACTTTACAAGCAGAAGTCCAAAAAGGAAACGCATTAACAGAACGTAATATTCAAAAGCTTTTTAGAAAGTCTGAAGTTATAAAACTGATTAAAAAATGTAACGACTTCGGTGCTGGTGGTGTTTGTGTGGCTATTGGAGAAATTGCAGAACATATAGATATTGATTTAAATAAAGTGCCTTTAAAATATCAGGGGTTGTATGGTACAGAAATAGCCATTTCTGAATCTCAAGAAAGAATGGCTGTTGTGTTGAGTCAAAATGATGTTGAAACTTTTATTCAAGCTGCTTTACAAGAAAATGTAAAAGCAACACCAATTGCAACAGTTACTAATTCTGGTAGCTTAAGAATGTTTTGGAATGGAAAAATGATTGTTGATTTAAAAAGAGATTTTTTACATACCAATGGTGCAACAAGAACAGCCAGTGCAAAAGTTGAAAGTTCAAAACCTTTCTCTGCAAACTATAGTTTTACAAAAGAAATTTTTCTACGAACACTACAAAATTTAAACATTGCTTCACAAAAAGGAATGGTTGAACATTTTGATAGTACTGTCTTAGGGAATACTTTCTTTATGCCTTATGGAGGAAAATATCAATTAACACCAACGGATGTTTCTGCACATTTTATTGCAGAACCTTCATACTCCACATCAACTTTAAGCTTAGCAGCTTGGGGATATCATCCAAAATTTACAACTGCAAATCCTTTTTTAGGAGCTGTATATGCAATTATAGAATCTGTTTCAAAGCTGGTGGCTTGTGGTGCTGATTATAAAAATATATTTTTAAGTTTTCAAGAGTATTTTGAACGATTAGGTAATGATGCAACTAAGTGGGGAAAACCATTAGCTGCATTATTAGGAGCTTTGGAAACCCAACATCAGCTTGGTATTGCTGCCATTGGTGGTAAGGACAGCATGAGTGGAACATTTAAAGATTTAAACGTACCTCCAACATTTGTAAGTTTTGCTGTGGCTAGTGAAAAAGCTGAGCAAATTATCTCAACTGAATTTAAAAGTGCTAACAGTATTATTTATCTTTTTAAGGTTGATAAAAATAAAAATCATATTCCAAATTGGGTTGCATTAAAAAATTCTTGGCAAATCATTCATCAACTCATTAAAGACAAAAAAATCATTTCAGCAAAGCATGTTAAAGATGGGGGAGTTGCAACCACAATTGCTCAAATGAGTTTTGGAAATAAAATTGGTGCTGAAATTTTAACAACAGAAAATTTATTAGAACTTCAATTAGGGTCAATAGTTTTTGAAACCATTGAACAAATAGAAAATTTTATTCTTTTAGGAAGAACAAATACAAGTGCGACACTTCAGTTTAATAAGGTTGAGATTTCAATTGAAGAAGCTATTGAAAAATGGACTTCAACTTTTGAGTCTCTATTTGCAACAAAAACTGCAGCTCAAAATAATAGCAATCTTACAATTACATCTTCTTCTAAAACCATTAAAAACATTGGCTTTGGGAAGCCAAATATTTTATTCCCTGTTTTTCCTGGAACCAATTGTGAATTTGAAACTGCTCATGCATTTAGGAACGGAAATATAAAATCATTAAATTTCAACAATTACAACAAACAAATTATTGAAGAGAGTATTGACCAATTTTCACAACAAATTCATCAATCTCAAATATTAGTTTTTAGTGGTGGCTTTAGTGCAGGAGATGAACCTAATGGCTCGGCAAAATATATAGTTAATGTCCTTCAAAATGAAAAAATAAAAAACAGCATTGATGAATTTTTACAAAAAGGTGGATTAATTTTAGGCATTTGTAATGGCTTTCAGGCATTAGTAAAATCTGGATTATTGCCTTATGGAAAAGTAAGCAACCTTACTAAATCTTCACCTACTTTAACTCATAACGAAATTGGACGACACGTTTCACAAATGGTACAAATTAAAGTGGTGAATGATTCTAGCCCTTGGTTACAAAACATGAAAGACAGGGTTTATACCGTTCCAGTCTCTCATGGTGAAGGTAGATTTTATGCTATAGAAGAAACGGTTCAATCACTAATTCAGAATAATCAAATAGCCACTCAATATGTTGATGAGCAGTTACAAGCAACTAATATTTTCCCCCATAATCCAAATGGTAGTGTTTATGCAATTGAGGGTATAATTAGTGAAGATGGGAAAATTTTTGGCAGAATGGCTCATCCGGAAAGAGTAAAACCAAACAGATTAAAAAATATTCCTAACTTGGAGTATCAAGATATTTTCAATAATGGAATTAATTATTTTTTATAAATAAAAACTTAAACATGAGTTACGAAAAACTAGAGATGCTTTACGAAGGAAAAGCAAAGCAAGTATACTCAACTGCTGATCCTAACCTAATTATCATTTATTATAAAGATGATGCAACAGCATTTAATGCAGTAAAGCGTGGCACTATTGAAGATAAGGGTTCTTTGAACAATGAAATTACTGCTTTAATTTATGAGTATCTCATGGCTCAGGGAATTGAAACGCATTTTGTAAAAAAGTTAAACGATAGAGAACAGCTTTGTAAAAAAGTTTCTATTGTTCCATTAGAAGTAGTTACTAGAAATATTTTAGCAGGTAGCACTGCAAGAATTTTAGGAGTAGAAGAAGGTACACAACCACCAAATATCATATATGAACTATGCTATAAAAAAGATGCATTAGGTGATCCTTTAATTAATGAACATCATGCTGTGGCATTAGGTGCTGCAACTTATGATGAAATCAAATACATTTTTTCAGTTACAGAAAAAATAAACACTCTTTTAAAAGATTTATTTATTAAAGAAGATATTATTCTTGTTGATTTTAAAATTGAGTTTGGAAAAGATAGCACTGGAAAAATTATTTTGGCAGATGAGATTACACCAGACACTTGCAGACTCTGGGACAAACACACTTTAAAAAAATTAGACAAAGACAGATTTAGAAGAGATTTAGGTGATGTTAGAGAAGCCTATGTTGAAATTTTACAACGACTAAAAAAAACAAATTAGATGTTTAGTGATAAAGATAAAATGCATGAAGAATGTGGTGTTTTTGGTGTTTATGCCAAAAATCAGGTAGATACTTTTTTACTGATGCAATTTGGTTTAATTGCATTACAACATCGTGGACAAGAAGCTTGTGGCATTTCTTTTCTCACCAACAAAAAAATATATTCATACAAAAAAGAAGGTTTAGTTATAGAAGCATTTGCTTCGATAGAAAATCCTGCATTGTATCAAGGTAATGCAGCTATTGGTCATACACGTTACAGTACAACAGGTGGACAAAGCAAAAGAAATATTCAACCCTTATTTGCTAAAAATATTGATGATGAAGTTTTTATTTCTATTGCTCATAATGGCAACTTAGTGAATAGTGCTAAGCTTAGAGAAGACATGGAAGAAGAAGGAATAAAGTTTGTTTCAAACCATTCCGATACTGAAGTGATGCTTCGTATCATTCAAAAATATTATCACAAAGGAATTGAGTTTGGAGTAAGAGAAGTTTTCAATAAAGTGAAAGGTGCATATAGCTGTGTTTTATTAACTCAAAATAGTTTAGTTGCATTTAGAGATCCCTTTGGCATTAGACCATTATCACTAGGTATTACAGAAGATGGAACTTATGTAGTAAGCAGTGAAACTTGTGGTTTAGATGCAGTTTCAGCAGATTTTATTAGAGATATTGAACCTGGTGAAATGATTGAAATTAATGATGAAGGTGTACATTCTTACATCATTAAACAGCAAGAGAAAAAAGCAATTTGTTCTTTTGAATATATTTATTTCTCAAGACCAGATAGTATTATTAAAGGTGATAGTGTATATCATTTTAGAGAATTAACTGGTAGAAAATTATGGGAACAGACTCATATTGATGCAGATGTTGTTATTGGGGTACCAGACTCTGGAGTTCCTGCTGCTATTGGTTATGCAACAGCTTCTGGAATTCCTTTTAAACCTGTTTTATTGAAGAATAAATATATGGGACGTTCTTTTATTAATCCCTCACAAGCTATGAGAGAAAGAACAGTGATGTTAAAACTCAATCCTATTATCAGTGAAGTAAAAGGCAAAAGAGTAATTATAATGGATGACTCAATTGTTAGAGGAACCACAAGTAAAAGATTAGTCAATATTTTCAAAAAAGCAGAAGCAAAAGAAATACATTTCATATCTGCCTCACCACCCATTATTGCTCCATGTTTTTTGGGTTTAGATACACCAGAAAAAGAACATTTGATTGCTGCTAAGCAATCGCAAGAAGATATTAAAAATTATTTAGGAGTAGACAGTTTAACTTTTTTAAGTATGGAAAACTTAAAAGACTTATTACAAGAAGAAGGTTATTGTTATGGTTGTTTCACAGAAAAATATCCTGTAAACAAAAATGAACAACCCGTTTTAAATGAATTAAATTAACGCATGAATACATATAAAGAAGCTGGTGTTGATAAGGAAGAAGGTTACAAAACAGTCGACCTTATTAAACCAATGGCGAAAAAAACATACAATAAAAATGTACTCACAGAGTTGGGTCATTTTGGTGCATTGTATGAATTAGGAAAATATAAAAATCCGGTTTTAGTTTCTGGAACCGATGGTGTAGGTACAAAAATAAAAATTGCCATAGAAGTTGGAAAGCTTGACACCATTGGCATTGATTGTTTTGCCATGTGTGCCAACGATATTTCTTGTCATGGTGCACAACCTCTATTTTTTCTAGATTATTTAGCCTGTGGCAAATTAGATGCACAAGAAGCAGCTCAGATTATTAAAGGCATGGCCTATGCATGTGAGCAAACCAATTGTGTATTAATTGGTGGAGAAACAGCTGAAATGCCAGGCATGTATAAAGATGGCGATTATGATGTTGCAGGATTTTGTGTTGGTGTTGTAGAAAAAGAAAATATAATTACAGGAGAACACATACAAGAAGGAGATGTTGTAATTGGTATTGCATCGAGTGGATTGCATAGTAATGGATTTTCATTAGTCAGAAAAATATTTACAGATTTAAATGAAGAGTTTGAAGGCAAGCCTTTATGGGAAACTTTATTAACACCCACAGAATTATATAGTGCTTTAATTACTTCTTTAATTCAAGATTATAATATAAAAGGAATTGCACACATTACTGGTGGTGGTTTGTATGAAAATGTACCAAGAATAATTCCAAAAGGATTATGTGCTTCAGTCAACCAATCTTCAATTCCAAAGCAATCCATTTTCGAAGCGTTACAAGCCAAAGGAAATATTGAAACCAAAGAAATGTTTGGCACTTTTAATATGGGTGTTGGATTGGTTATTGTTGTAAGAAAAGATGATGCAGAAAATATAGTAAAAGCTATTGCTTTATTGAATCACAATGCTTTTATATTAGGAAATATTATTACTCATTCAGATTCTAAAATAATTATTCATTAATGCAATTAGCTGTTTTTGTTTCAGGCAATGGAAGTAATTTACAATGCATTATTGATGCAATAGAAACTGAACGACTAACAGATACTGAAATAAAATTAGTTGTTGCAGATAGAGATTGTTTTGCCAAAGAAAGAGCACTCAAACATAAAATTCCTTTTTTTCAATTCGACAGAAAAACAAATTGGCAGCAATTAGTAATTGATCAGTTACAACAACATCAAATTACACATATTGTATTAGCCGGATTTTTATCCATTCTTCCAAAACAATTTTGTGAAATTTGGTCTAATAAAATCATCAATCTTCATCCAGCATTATTACCAAAACATGGTGGTAAAGGCATGTATGGATTAAAAGTTCATCAAGCAGTTATTGATAATAAGGAAGCAGAGTCAGGAGCAACAGTTCATTTTGTTACAGAAGGAATTGATGAAGGTAATATTTTATTGCAAGAGAAATGTGCTGTAGAAGCTACTGACACAGCAGAAACACTGCAACAAAAAATTCATCACTTAGAACATCAAATTTTAATTAAAGCGATACAATTATTTCATGAAAAAAAATAAAGCGATATTAAGTGTTTACGATAAATCTAATTTAGAAACTATTGCCCTTGCATTAATACAAAATAATATTGAACTATTAGCTACTGGTGGTACACTAAAATTTTTACAAGAAAAAAATATTGAAGTAACAGATGTAACTTCTGTAACCAATTTCCCTGAAATGCTTGATGGCAGAGTAAAAACACTAGATCCAAAATTATTTGCTGGGATTTTATATAAAAGAAATAATGAACAACATCAAACAACAATAGAAAATCATCAATTAGTAACAATAGATTATGTCATTGTGAATTTGTATCCATTTTTTGAAAAACAAAAAGAAAATTTATCTCATGAAGCATTAATTGAGTTCATAGATATTGGTGGACCCTCATTACTAAGAGCAGCAGCTAAAAATTATTTTGATGTAACTGTACTAACTGATGTTGATGATTATAAAATTGTAGTAGAAGAGATTGCAGAACATAAAAGTACTTTGATTAGTACTCGAAAACGATTGGCAGCAAAAGTGTTTAACCTAACATCAGCTTATGATGCATCAATTGCTAATTATTTAAACGAAGAGCCATTTCCAAAATATTTCAATGCCAGTTTTGAACGTAAAGAAATATTACGTTATGGAGAAAATCCTCATCAACAAGCTGCAGTGTATACCAACTTATCAGAAAAAGAAAATATTAATGCTTGGCAACAAATTCAAGGAAAAGAATTATCGTACAATAATTATAGAGATATACAAGCTGCTATAAGTGTGGTGAATGAATTTCATCAACCCACTTGTTGTGCAGTAAAACACAATACACCCTGTGGTGTAGCACAAGCATCAAATGATTTAGAGGCTTATTCAAAAGCTTATAATGCAGACCCAGTATCTATATTTGGTGGCATTGTTGCATTTAATACTACTGTTACAAAAGCTACTGCAGAAAAGTTAAATGAAATTTTTCTTGAAGTCATAATTGCTCCACAATTTGAAGCTGAAGCTTTAGAAATCTTTGCAAAGAAAAAGAACTTAAGAGTATTGCAAATTCCAAAACAGCAAATCACACATCCAAATATTATTTCAATTGATGGGGGATTGTTAGTGCAAACAAAAGATAATATTAATTCTTACGAATTGAATTGTGTTACTCAACAACAACCATCACAAGAACAAATTGAACAATTAGTTTTTGCTCAGAATATTGTAAAACACTGCTCTTCAAATGCAATTGTATTAGTAAACGAATGGGCAACTGTGGGAATTGGCAGTGGACAAACCAGCAGAATTGATGCATTAAAACAAGCCATTCAACAAGCCCAAGAAAATAAAACAAATTTAGCTGAATGTGTTTTAGCTTCTGATGCGTTTTTTCCTTTTGATGATATAGTAAATATTTGTGCATCACATAGCATAAAAGCTATCATTCAACCAGGTGGATCAATAAAAGATAAAGACTCTATTGAAGCTTGCAACAAACATAACATAGCTATGCTGTTTACAGGCATTCGTCATTTTAAACATTAAACCATGAAAGTTTTAATTATTGGTAATGGAGGAAGAGAACATGCAATTGGTGCTAAGCTTAAACAACATCATGATAATATAGAATTATTTTTTGCAAAAGGCAATGGAGGGACTGAATCTATTGGTACCAATATTAATTTAACTGAAGTCAACGAAATTGTACACTTTGCAAAAGACTTACAAATAGACATCACTATTGTAGGTTCTGAAGCTTTATTAGTGCAAGGAATAGTAGATTCATTTCATCAATATGGATTGAAGATTTTAGGTCCAAATAAAAAAGCAGCTCAATTAGAAGGTGATAAAGCATTTGCAAAACAATTCATGTTACAACATGGTATAAGAACTGCAAAACATCAAGCATTTACAAATGCAAAAACAGCAATTGATTATGTTACTTATCAAAAATTTCCATTAGTTATAAAAGCTACAGGATTAGCAGCAGGTAAAGGCGTTTGTATTGCACAAAATTTTAAAGAAGCTTGCGATTACATTAATGATATTCTTTTAAATAAAATTTTTGGTGATGCTGGTAATGAAATTGTAATTGAAGAATTTTTAGATGGCTTTGAAGTTTCTGTACTTTCCATCTTCAACAAAAAAAATATTTACCCATTCATTTCTGCCAAAGATCATAAGAAAATTTTTGAAGGCGATAAAGGACCAAACACTGGTGGTATGGGTGCTATAGCTCCTAACCCTTTATATACTTCAAATATTCAACAAGATTTTGAAAAGAATATTTTACAACCCACTTTAAAAGGGCTGTTACAAGATGATTTAATTTTTTCGGGCATCATATTTTTTGGCTTAATGGTAGTAAATAATGAATGTTATTTATTAGAGTATAATTTAAGAATGGGTGATCCCGAAACACAAACTGTTTTACCTCTATTAAATACAGATTTATTAAAAGTTGTTGAAGACGCCATTGATGGAAACGCAATAACACTCGATTGGAAGCATGAACATAGTTGTTGCATTGTTGCAGCATCTGATGGTTATCCTGGAAATTATGAAACAGGCAAATCAATTACAGGTCTCAATAAAATTTCTACTCCATATTTTATTGCAGGAGCAAATAAAATTGATAACAAATTTGAAACTAATGGTGGTAGAGTTTTAAATATAGTTGCAACATCAGACAGTTTACATGAAGCTAAAAACAAAGCCTACGAGGCCGTTCATCAAATTCATTTTGATGGAATGTATTATAGAAAAGATATTGGATTGATTTAAATACTAGCTTAGCAAATAGACAAAACTATTGCATGGCACTTTTTACTTACAAGCTTAAAGATTATATTCAAATCATTAAGCAATCTCTCAAAGGAGGCAATCACGATTTTACAGAAGGCAATCTAAAAAAAGCAATTGTTCTTTTAGCCATTCCCATGATTTTAGAATTGAGTTTAGAATCAGTATTTGCTGTTGTAGATATGTTTTTTGTAGGAAAACTTGGTGATGCAGCCATTGCTACTGTTGGTTTAACAGAAGCAGCTATTACAATTATTTATTCATTAGCTATTGGTTTAAGTACAGCTGCAACTGCAATGATTGCTAGAAGAATTGGCGAAAAAAATCCAGATGCTGCTGCACATGCTGCAGTTCAAGCTATTGTTATTTCATTAATTTTTACGGTTATATTAAGTATTACAGGAATTGTTTTTGCTGCAGATATTTTAAGACTAATGGGTGCCCAACCTGAAGTGATTGAACAAGGTACCATTTTTACTCAAATTATGTTAGGTGGAAGTGTTGCCATTATTATGTTATTTCTGATTAATGGAATTTTTAGAGGTGCTGGAAATGCTGCTATGGCCATGAAAAGTTTGTGGTTGGCCAGTTTATTAAACATTATTTTATGTCCTTTATTAATTTATGGAATTGGCCCATTTGAAGGATTTGGGTTAAAAGGTGCAGCAATTGCAACAACTATTGGTAGAAGCTGTGGTGTGTTGTACCAATGTTATTTTTTATTTATTGGAAAAGGCATGATACAAATTACTAAAAAACATTTAGGAATAGATGTTGAAGTGATTAAAGGATTAATTAAAATTGCTTGGCCTGCAACTTTTCAGTTTATTATAGCATCTGGTAGTTGGATTATTATGGCAAAACTTGTTGCTGAAACTGGTGGCACTATTGCATCTGCGGGTTATCAAATTGCCATAAGAAATGTGGTGTTTTTTATTTTACCAGCTTGGGGTTTAAGTAATGCAGCTGCAACTTTAGTTGGGCAAAATCTAGGTGCCAAACAACCCGAACGAGCTGAAAAAAGTGTGTGGTTAACGGCAAAGTATAATGCTATTTTTATGGGATTGGTAACATTAATATTTATCTTCTTCTCACGAAATATTATTGGAATTTTCTCTACAGAAAAAGCAGTGGTTGATTATGGTACCAGCTCATTACAAATTATAGCGAGTGGGTATATTTTTTATGGTGTAGGTATGGTTATGGTTCAAGCTTTAAATGGTGCAGGAGATACCAAAACACCAACTTGGATAAATATTATTTGTTTTTGGTTGTTTCAAATTCCATTGGCTTATGTATTAGCAAAAGTACTTAATTGGGGACCACAAGGAGCTTTTTGGTCTATCCCAATTGCTGAATCATTAATTGCAGTTGTTGCTTTATATTATTTTAAAAAAGGGAAATGGAAGTTGGTGAATGTGTAATTATACTACTTTACAAAAACAATTTTTACTCTATCTGCTTTATAAATAGTTTCAAAATATTTTACTAACTCAGTATAATCTTCCTTAGGAAATCTGCCACTTTTTTGTTCATGATTTCGATAGTAGTATAATTTATTATCGATGACTTTGATGGAGCTTTGGTATTTACCAAATTTGGTTTCCATAGAAACCTTTGCTGGTAAGGCTTCAACGGTATAACCAGCAGGAACTTCTATTTCAACAGAATCAATATCATGAAATTCTGTTTGTAATTGTATATCATATTTTCTAGAAGAATCTGCTGTAAGTTTCTTGTTAGATTTGGTCATAATATTTGGCATAATAAACATTCTTCTTCCTGTAACAGTTGCATAACTATTTGCTAAAATTTTTAAATTTTCTTGTATTGCAGGAATTTTTGTATTGATTTCAGAATAATTAAAATCATCAATTTCATACATCGCTAATTTTAAAACTTCATTTAAATATTCTTTCAATTTATCTTTAGATAATCCTTTAATGATTTGATGATAACCATCTTGCTGTAATCCATGATACTCAGATTTGGAATCAATCTGCAAATTTCCTTTATCATCTAATTTTCCTTTTATATTTCTTACTTGCAAATTATCTTTAATATTATATACAGGTGTTCTCACTAAAGTTCCACCATTCTCATCCACTAATAATGCAGGTCTATCACAAGTAAAATCACTTAAATAACCTGCTTGAAGTGTTTGGCTGGTACACTCTAACCACATAGTATCATTCTGAAGAGGGGTACACAAAATCACATGGTTAAATTGATTAGAGGGAAAATCTGTATTAAAATAGGTTGCTCCTCTCCCTGCTTTTATAATAGTATAATAAGAATTGATGCCTGCTTCTTTTAAAATACTATACATATAGTTAGATAAAGCTTTACAATCACCATAACGCTTGGTTGCTACGTCTTTTGCAGGAAATGGTTTTAAACCTCCAATACCTAATTGTATACTGATATAACGAGTATTTTCTTGCATGAACTGATACAATTTAGCAACCTTTTCTCTTTTATCTTGAATAGGGTCAGCTATGGCATGCACTGTTTGAATAATGCTTGGTGGCAATTCATCTTTTCCTTGTTTAAGATCATAAATAAATTTTCCAAAGTCTTTCCAACTAGTCATGTTTCCCTTGAAATCATCCATTTGAAATTCTGATGGGGCAAATAAAACTGTTGGTGTAATTTCTGACCAACGTGGAGAATAAGGCTCATCTATTAAAGCAGGTAAGTTTTTAATTGACCATGTTAAAGATTTATTTTCCTTTACCATAGACTCTACCGGAGGCTGTGAATAGTTAAACACTTTATACCTGAGGGAATAATCTTGGGGGAATAAAACTGTAAAATTACTCTGTTCCACTGAAAGTTGTTCAGCAGCTTGAGGTTGCCATGCAGGAAAAGAAAATGTATAACTTTTATTGGTTTCAATTATATATTCAATTGTATAGGGATAAATTCTGTGATAAAAATTGTGTTTCTTAAATCTAGAATCATCCATTAAATTCCCGCCATCTACACCACTAATATCTTGAGTGTCTTTTTTCTTTATTTTTTTTAAAGTTTTTCCATCAGCATCATATAAAAACCCTTCAATAGAAATAATATCTGTAAACTTATCATAGTATTCATACAATTGTGCCCAGTCTTCTCCTTTCTCATCTAAAATTGTTATAGCATAATGATTGGTATATCTATAACCTATAATTCCATTAATTTCTAATTTCATTTCATCTAACCTAACAACAGCATGTGCATTTTTTAATAATGAAGCATCAATTTTTGAAACAGCAAAATCACCTTCATTTGCTAATATTACTGTGGTTAACCAAAATATATTAATTGTTGAGAGCAAGATTTTTTTCATAAAGATTAGCTTTTCTTTTTGAATACAATTTGTTCACTTTGCTTTTTGATGATGTAGTTAAAAAACTCTCTTAAACCTTCATACTCATCTGGCATAAAAAGGGTTCGTGATAATTTAACTCTTGATTTTAGATAGATGGTTCCTTCTGATTGACTTACTCTGTATTCAAAAACACCATCTCCTCTTTCATTTAATTTAACTTTGGTTTGCTTAGGAAGTTCGTCAATCACATAACCTTTGGGTACTTCTAAACTGAGCATAAACGTTTCATCTATGGTGTAAGGCATTTCTACAGGATATAATCTGGTTGCAGATTTAAAAGGATTGTCTTTATAGGCTTCACTAAACATTGGATTAAAATATACAACCCCCTCATCATCTGTTTTCAATTCAATATCATACTTAATTCTTAAAGGTTGTTCATAAATATTTATTGAATCTATTTCAAAATTTTTCAGGACTACTTCAGATATATAGCCTTTTTTAATATCATTTATTATGCTTTCATTTCCACTTTCTTTTATTTTATTTCTTAATCTGAACGATTCATAGTAGCCTAATTCGTGCTTTGCATTGCCCATTAACTCTCCTTCTTTCTCTCCATTTATTAATAGAATGGAAGTCAACTTACTTTCTTTTAAAGAATCAGCATCAAAATTGATGGGTGTAGCATATGGTGTAATTACTCTTGCCTCACCATTATACATATTGGAACTAAGTTTGCCAAAACCCATACGTGGAATACTCGCATCTAAATATATAAATTCATTATCGAGAGTAAGTTCACAAATCACATAATTAAATCTATCCATGATAGGATAGGTTGCATATACTTTTCCATGAGACCGTGTGCTAAGCAATACTGGATTAGCATTTAAACCAACTTTTTTTAACATGGCGGTTAGCAGTAAATTAATTTCAGCTTCATTTCCATTTTTATTTTTTAAAATTGTTTTTAATGGGGTTCGTAAATATTTACTATTGTAATTGGTACAGGTAAAATTATCTCGAACAAAAGCAAATATTTTTTTTGCCTTTTCCATGTTGGTTTTGGCATTTGCAGTTATATCATTAATAACATCATTTAAAAAATTATTGTCTTTTGATAATTCTGCTCCAAAATCTTCATCTTTTAAAAGCGATGCACAAACTTGTGGCCAAGACCCCATAACATTTCTTGCTGTTAATGGATACCTATATTCAGCCAATTGAAACTCTATACTCGCCAAATGATTTTTTAGGGTAGATGTGTAAGTTTCTTCCTTTAAAGCAGGTACATTTTTCATTACCCATTTGAAATCTGTAACATTAGCATTAAATTGAGATCTTTCAGCATTACCTGTTCCGCTAACATCTGAAACAACGAACGTTCCTGCCCTGTCTACTTTTGTTGCTTGAAAAAATGGTAAATAACCATGTGAGAGTTTTACATAGTAAAAAAATTCTGGCATACTTACATTGTATTCACTCCATAAACAAGGGTATTGACCTTGAAAATCCCATGGTTGAAGATTGAATAAAAAGTCTGATACTAATTTATATTCAAATTCTATAATTGAACCTTCTTTTATGTTGGGGAAAGTGAACTTTTTAACATGCAGATTTTTACTGATAACATCTTTAAAAATACCAGATTTTTCAAGTTTAGTTTCTACAACTTTTCCATTTTCTAGATTATAAGTTACAGCTTTCAAGCCCTGCAAATCTTCTTCCATACCGCCATTAGAATAAATTCCAATTTCAACATTAGCAGCATCGTAACCATTTTTATTTAAAATATGAATGCGTTTATGCCTCTTAAATTCTAGTGAGAACCAACCTTTATAATTGCCCACTATTTCAGTACTACCAATATCAGATAACACAATGGCATTGGCATTGCTATCTATACTATAAACTTTATTTTCAAAGTCTTCAGTATAAATTTTTCCGAATTTAATTGTTGATTTTTCTTGAGCATAGTTAAAACTAACAACTATACATAATACAGCGGTTAATAGGCATTTCATAATTGGAGTTAAGTTTTTGGTTAAGAGTACTTAACAATATTATTTATTTTTTATGAAATGTGAGATTAAATAGAAATAAATTTTGGCGGATTGGTAGAGATTATCCAATGTCAGAAGTAAATAATGCAGAGAGGAAGGGATTCGAACCCTCGAAACAGTTTCCCGTTTATACGCTTTCCAAGCGTACTCCTTCAGCCTCTCGGACACCTCTCTGTTTAATCAATTAAAAGTATTTTTAAAATTTAGAATAAGTTTCACTCTTATTCAACAATTTTATCTAGAACCCGTTTATCCCGATTTAATCGGGACTCCTTCAACTACTCGGACACCTCTCTGTTTAATCAATTAAAAGTATTTTTAAAATTTAGAATAAGATTTTCTATATAAACTCTACTTTTCTTCTTCTTTATTTCTATTTCTCTTTTAATCGCTTCAGATCTTGTTTCAAATATTTCATAATAAACCAAATCTAATGGCCTTTTTGATGAAGTGTATTTACTTAATCCTGCATTATGTTGATTTATTCTAACAGTCAAGTTATTAGTTTGACCAACATAATAACTCCCATCTTTTTTGCTTTGCAAAATATAAATAAAAAAAGTTTCATTCATATTCAACAATTTTATATCGATCCCGTTTATCCCGATTTAATCGGGACTCCTTCAGCCTCTCGGACACCTCTCTGTAAATTTAAGATTTGTTGATTTAAGATTTACGATTTCCCACATGGGCTTTTTTGCAAATCATAATTAATAAAACCTTTAAAATGTCTGCGAAAATAGTATTGTAATTTTAGCATTTGAATATTTTTTCTGCATTTGAAGTAGTAACTCTTGCAACTTCTACTATACTTACATCTTTTATTCTTGCAATTTGTTCTGCAATAATTTTTATATACGCGGGTTCATTTCTTTTTCCTCTATATGGAACAGGTGTTAAATAGGGTGCATCAGTTTCTAAAACAATTGAGCTCAATGGAATTTGTTTTAAAACTTCATTTAGTCCTGTATTTTTATAAGTAACTACTCCTCCAATACCTAAATAAAAATTCATATCTATAATTTTATTAGCTGTTATTAGGTCATCTCCATAACAATGAAAAATACCAGTTAGCCCTTTTTTAGAATATGGTAGTACAAGTTCTATGGCTTCTTGAATTGCATTTCTTGTATGTATTACAATAGGCAAATTTTTATCTAAAGCCCATTGCATTTGCAATTCAAAAGCTTCGAATTGTTGTTTGGTATAAGTGGTATCCCAATAGAAATCTAGCCCAATTTCACCAATAGCTACAAATGTTCTTCTGCTTAACCAGTCTTCAACAATTTTTAATTCTTCTTTATAATTCTCTTTCACTGAGCAAGGATGTAAACCCATCATAGCAAAACATTTAGCTTGATATTTTTTTTCCAAAGCCAACATCTCTTCATGATGAGAAGAATCTATAGCTGGAAAAAAATATTTTTTTACTCCGTCATCTTCTGCTCTATCTATTACTGAGCCTATATCTGATGCAAAATCTGATAGATAAATATGGGTGTGAGAATCAATAAATTTCATAATGTTTTTTGTTGCTAACAAAATAAAAGCACCAACGCTCCGTTTATAATATTGTCAGAAATCAAGAACTAATATAACACCTTTAGAAAGGAATTATTAAAGTCTGTTTTCATAGGGTACGGATTAAACACGGGCTGGGGTTTCTACCTCTGGCCTTTCCGTTTTTATAGGGGTGTTGTACAAAGAAAATAAAAATGCACAACAATAAGTTATGCATTTACAAATAGATTACTTTTTATATTTCATCTACAATAGCTGGAGTTAACTCTCCCTCCCACTTACTTACAACAGTTGTAGCTAATGCATTGCCTAATACATTAGTTGCTGAACGAAACATATCGCAAAAATGATCTATTGGTAATATTAAGGCTACTCCTTCAGGAGGAATTTTAAACATGGCACATGTAGCCAACACTACAACTAAAGAGGCTCTTGGAACTCCTGCAATACCTTTACTCGTTAACATTAAAACCAATAGCATTGTTAATTGAGTTGCTATAGGTAAATCAATTCCATAAATTTGTGCTATTGATAAACTTGCAAAAGTCATATACATCATACTTCCATCAAGATTAAAAGAATACCCTAATGGTAAAATGAAGGATACAATTTTATCTTTACAACCAAATCTCTCTAATTCATAAGTAAGTTTTGGAAAAACAGCTTCACTACTTGTGGTACTAAATGCAATCAGTAATGGGTTTCTAATAGCCTTTAAAAGTTCTGGCATTCTTTTTCTTAAAATCATTAGCCCAACTGTGTAGAGTATAATCCAAAGAATAGCAATACCAATAAGGAAATACAAAAAATAAACTCCATAAAATTTAAAAATACCAGGACCATTTTTAGCAACAACAGCTGCTATTGTTCCAAATACACCTAAAGGAGCAAAATTCATTACATAACCTACCATTTTTAAAATAATTTCACTGAATATATCTAGTGCTTTAATAATTGGTTTTGCCTTTTCTCCAATAGCAGCAGTAGCAACTCCAAAAAAGATAGAAAATATAACCAACTGTAATATTTCATTAGAAGCCATAGCTTCAAAAACACTTCTTGGAATTACATGTTCAATAAACTTTGAAACAGAAAACTCTTGTGTTTTATTGATTAAGTCTTCTAACCCTTTTTCATCTGCATGTTGAATAATAATGGCTTTACCTGGCTCAAAAAAGTTTACTAATAAAAGTCCAATTAACAACGATGCTAAAGAAGCTGTAATAAACCAAAGCATAGCTTTACCACCTACTCTTCCAACAGCTTTTAAATCTCCTAGCTTAGCTATACCTACTACTAATGTACTAAACACTAAAGGAGAAATGATCATTTGTACCAAACGAATAAAAATGGTACCCAGTAGTTTAATATTTTTTGAAAAGGCTACATGAAAACTTGATTGGGTATTATAAAAAATAAAAAGACCAACAGCAAAACCCAATACCATGGAAACAATAATCCAGAATGTTAATTTACTTTTTTTTTCAGCAGAATTTGCATGCATAAGAGAAAGTTTGTTGGCAATATTAAAAGATTTAATAGTCATTATTGAATAAATCCCTATTTTTCCGACTTAATTCATCAAACCAAAATTTATATATGAGTTTATTTAGAAAAAAATCATTGAGCCTTTTATTAGCCGATGCTCAAAATTCTGAACATGGTTTAAAGAAAACGTTAAGTTCTTTTAATTTAGTAACCTTAGGTATAGGTGCCATTATTGGAGCGGGTTTATTCTCGTTAACAGGAATTGTAGCTGCAGAAAATGCTGGTCCAGGCGTAATGTATTCATTTATAATAGCTGCTATTGGTTGTGCATTTGCAGGTTTATGCTATGCCGAATTTGCTGCAATGATTCCAATTGCAGGTAGTGCTTACACTTATGCATATGCTACAATGGGCGAAATTTTAGCATGGATTATTGGTTGGGTTTTAATTTTAGAATATGCTTTAGGTGCTGCCACAGTTTCTATTAGTTTTTCATCATACTTTGGTAAGTTTTTACATAACTTGGGTTTAGACATACCCATGCAATACTTTCACTCTCCTTTTGAACAGTTTGCCTTAGCAGACGGCACAATGACACATGGAATTATTAATCTTCCAGCAATTATTATCATAGTATTAATCTCTCTTTTATTGATTAAAGGAACAAAAGAAAGTGCATTTGTAAATAATCTATTAGTTATTTTAAAAGTAAGTGTTGTAATTATTTTTATTGCTGTAGGATGGAGTTTCATTAACCCAGTTAACCATACTCCTTTTATCCCTGAAAATGATGGAACATTTGGCCATTTTGGTTGGAGTGGTATTCTAAGAGGTGCAGGTGTAGTATTCTTTGCATTTATTGGTTTTGATGCAGTAAGTACTGCTGCCCAAGAAGCTAAGAACCCACAAAAAGGTATGCCAATTGGAATTCTGGGATCCTTATTTGTTTGTACAATATTATATGTACTCTTTTCTTATGTATTAACCGGTGTAGCCAACTATAAAGATTTTGCTGGTAGTGCAGCTCCTGTTGCAGTTGCTATTGATAAAACTCCTTATGTTTGGCTAAATCAATCTGTAATTATTGCAATTCTGGCTGGATACAGCTCAGTGATGCTAGTAATGTTAATGGGACAATCAAGAGTATTTTATACCATGAGTAAAGATGGCTTATTACCAAAACTATTCTCTGATTTACACCCTAAATTTTCAACGCCCTATAAATGCAACTTCTTATTATTAATTTTTGTGAGTTTGTTTAGTGGCTTTGTTCCTATAAAAGTTGTTGGCGAGTTGGTAAGTATGGGTACATTATTTGCTTTTGTAATTGTATGTCTTGGAATTTTGGTTATGAGAAAAACAATGCCAGATGTACCACGTCCATTTAAAACACCTTTTGTTCCCTTAGTTCCTGTATTAGGCGTTTTGGTTTGTTTAGCTATGATGCTAGGATTACCATTAGTTACATGGATGAACATGTTTGCTTGGATGGCAATAGGTTTTGTAATATATTTTACATACAGTAGAAAAAGAAGCAAACTCAATAAATAAAAAATATAATTTGAATATTTAAAGAAGCTGATTAATTCAGCTTCTTTTTTTTGATAAAAAAAGAAATATATTTAATCTATGAATAAAAGGTTGAACTATAGATATCTGCTATATCCCTTTGGATTAATGAGAACAAAAGAAATTCTTAAAGTAAATCCTACCATCATTCCAAAACGGGTTGAATCTTCAGAATCTATTATTTCAGTTTATTCTTATAATGAAACTAATCTTGCAGAAGAAAAAAATGTTAGTTTACAAGATTGTAAAAATTATATAAACAATACAGATCAAGTTAAATGGATTAATGTAGATGGAATCAATAAACAAGTTATAGAAACTTTAGCAGCTCAATTTAATATTCATAATTTAATAGTAGAAGATATTCAGAGTGTGGGTCAGCGACCAAAAGTAGATGAAATTAATCATCATCTTTTTTGCTTATTGAATATGCTGTATTTCAATTTTGATAATAACTCTATCGAAAGTGAACAAATCAGTATTTTATTAGGCGAACATTATGTTATCAGTTTTCAAGAAGATGGTCATAGAGATGTTTTTAACTTATTAAGAGAAAGATTAAAATTAGAAACATCAAAAATTCGTTTATCCAGAGCAGATTATTTGTGTTATGCATTAATAGACATGATAGTAGATCATTACTTTTTGGTGATGGATAAATTAGGAGATAAAATTGAAGTTTTAGAAGAAGAAATTATAAAAAAACCTAATACTAGAAGCCTTGCAAAAATTAATCAATTACGAAAAGAATTAATTGTACTAAAAAGAAATATTGCACCTGTTAGAGAACTCGTAAACGGATTAATTAAAAGTGAATCTAAATTAATTAACGATAATACCACTAATAAATATTTTAAAGATGTTTATGATCATGTAATTCAAGCAAACGACTTAGTTGAGAACTATCGTGATATGATGATTACCATGCAAGATTTATATATTAACCAAGTAAATCTAAAAATGAATGAAGTAATGAAAGTAATGACAATTGTTACTTGTTTATTAGCTCCGGCAACTGTTATAGGAGGCATATTTGGAATGAACTTTGAACGTATACCTTACTTACATAATCAGTATGGTTTTTATATTGCAGTAGCATTAATGCTCTCTATACCAATAGGCATGATCTTTATTTTTAAGAAAAGAGGATGGTTTTGATTTAGTAGCTAGTAGAAAGAAGTTAATAGTTAGTCGTTTCGAAAAAATGATTGATGAATTTTGGGAATGAATACTGGTTCATTTCTTTCTTATTAATCCAAAAATAATTTTCAAAATCAATTTTCTTTTTTAGTTCAATTTTTATAAAGTTGCCTTTAATTAATCTGTGTGTAAGTTTTTGTTGTTGAACATCAGAGATAGAAATGACTTTAAATTTCTCATTTCCTAAAAATTTTTTGAGTCTAGTTTTTACATTTTTAATGTCTTGTTTTTCCCCATCACTTGAATCAATTAAATAAAACTCATGCAAGTTTTGCCAAATGTCTTTTTCAGTTCTTTTTCTAATTAAAACTTTATTTTGGTACTGAAAAATAAAATAGTTTAACCATCTTGTTTGTATTGTTATTTTTTTTGATTTAAATGGGAATTTATCAATTAAATTTTCGTTTTTAGCTTTACAATATTTATTAAAACAACAAGTATTGCAATTGGGTTGTTTAGGAGTACAAACTGTTGCTCCAAAATCCATGATGGCTTGATTGTATAGAGCTGGTTCTTTTTTATCTAATAAATCAACAGCAAGCTCCTCGAAAAACTTTTTCCCATCTGTTGAGTCAATAGGTTTAGCAATTCCAAAAACTCTAGATAATACTCTAAATACATTACCATCTAGAACAGCATAAGGATCATTATAAGCAAAAGAGCTTATTGCTGCTGCAGTATATTTACCAATACCTTTAAGCTGAATTATGTCAGAATAGTTTCTAGGAAAAATGCTATTGTATATAGATACAATTTCTCTTGCAGTAAACAGTATATTTTTACATCTACTGTAATAACCCAATCCTTCCCAAAGTTTAAAAACATCTTCGTCTTTTGCTGCAGCTAGTTTTTGAATAGTCGGATATGCTTTTATAAACTTATTGTAGTATGCTAGCCCTTGTTCTACTCTTGTTTGCTGAAGTATAATCTCACTCAACCAAATTTTGTAAGGATCTTTTTCTCCTTTCCAGGGCATAACACGATTATTGACATGTTTATGCCAATGCAATAAAGTTGTTGTAAAATTAAAAGAAGATTTCTTCAAGCGATTATTCATCAATTGCATTTGCCATAATACGTGAACTCATCTTACGCAAAGGGTTTGAACGAGCATCTGCATAGCCTTTTCTACTTCTTACGATATCAATAGCTTCAAAAATAGAGACCAAGAATGAAGCATGATTGGCAATACCTTTACCAGCAATATCAAAAGCAGTTCCATGATCAGGACTTGTTCTCACAACTGGCAATCCAGCAGTATAATTTACTCCTTCACCAATGGCTAAAGATTTAAATGGAATTAAACCTTGATCGTGATACATGGCTAATACAGCATCAAATTTTTCATGTTGTACACGTGCAAAAAATGCATCTGAACTATATGGACCAAAAACCATCATATTTTTTTTAGCTTCTAAAATAGCTGGCCTAATGATGGTCTCTTCTTCTTTACCAATTAAGCTTTCGTCACCAGCATGTGGATTTAAACCTAACACAGCAATTCTTGGTTTATCAATTCCAAAATCTTTCTGCAAAGAATTATTGATGATATTTAATTTACTGATAATAGCATCTTTGGTAATGGCATTTGCAATTTCAGCTATTGGCAAATGTTCAGTAACTAATCCTACTCTGATATTTTCAGCTACCATTAACATTACTACATCTTTAACTTCAAAAACTTCTTTAAAGTAAGGAGTATGACCACTATGCTTAAATTCTGCACTTTGAATATTTTTTTTATGAATGGGTGCAGTAACTAAAGCATCGATTTTATTTTCTTTCAATGCTTGTGTAGCAGCCACCAAAGAAAGTAAAGCATACTTTCCTCCAATTTCATTTTGAATTCCAGGATTAATTTGAACTTCTTCTTCCCAACAATTATAAATATTCAGTTGTTTGGGATTGAGCCTGTTTAAATCTTTAGTGATATTATAATTGATATTTATGTCAGCTAAACCTTTTCTATAAAAATTAATACACTTACTATTTGCAAAAACTACCGGAGTACATAAACTATAAATTTCATTATTAGCAAATGATTTAATGATGAGCTCTATACCTATGCCATTAATATCACCACAAGAAATTCCTATAATAGGCTTATGCAATTCGTTATTCATTCCATACTATTTAAGGGTGTGAAGATATGTTATTTTAAAAACTCTTTGAAAAACAAGAGCCAAAGCCACTACTAATAAAGCCCCAACCACATTTAACCATAAAAATCCTAGGCCTATAATATTTTTACTATCTAATATAAATAAAACTACCACAACAATTTCTCCAATAATTGCTGCAATAAAAACCGGGGTTGCTTGTACCTTTTTACAATAAAATGCTGTGAGAAAAATACCTAAAATTACACCATAAAAAAGGGATCCCAACACATTAACTGCTTCTATTAAACTTCCCATGCCTGTTGCTAATTCAGCAACTATTATACAGAACACTCCCCAGATTAATGTATACATTTTAGAGTATCGATATTGTTGCTGATCGGTAGAAGTTTTTTTGGTAAATCTCAAATGAAAATCAATAATAGTACAACTTGCTAAAGAATTTAATGCTGCAGCAATACTACCCCAAGCAGATAAAAATATAATGGCAATCAACAACCCAATTAATCCTTGTGGTAAATAGTCAATTACAAAACGAAGAAAGATATAATTGGTATCATTACCATCAATAGAAGATTTTGAAGCAACAGTATATTTTGATGCAACTTTTCTCAATGAATCTTCTTGTAGCTTTAAATATTGAATTTGATTTTTAGATTCTTCATTTTTGGTTTTAATATAATTAATACTCAAAGCTTGTTTTTGCTCTTGCACTTTATAATATGCATTTTGAACATTAGCAAAAGAATCTTTATAAGAAGATTGATAGACTTTAGTTTCTGCAGCTTTATCAAAATAAACTGGCATGGGTTTAAACTGATAAAACACAAACAACATGGCTCCTATTAACAATATAAAAAACTGCATGGGAACTTTAACTAAACCATTCATCAATAATCCAATTTTGCTTTCTCTATCATCCTTTGCAGTTAAATATCTACCCACCTGACTTTGATCTGTTCCGAAATAACTGAGTGCCAGAAAAAATCCTCCAATAACACCACTAATTAAATTGTATTTATCCTTCCACTGAAAACCATTTTCGGTAATACCTGTAGTAATAACATTTAGTTTTCCGTTTGCACCACTAATTTTTAAAGCATCTATAAAGCCAATTTCTTTAGGTAATAAATGAATAATATAATATGCTGCAGCAAACATGCCACAGAAAATAATAATCAGTTGAAGTGTTTGAGTGTATGCTACTGCTTTAGCTCCACCACTTACAGTATAAATAATTAACAAGCCACCCATTAAAATATTGGTGTAAAAAATATCCCAACCCATTAAGGAAGATAAGATAATAGAAGGTGCATAAATGCTAATTCCTGTTGATAATCCTCTAGACAATAAAAATAAAAATGAAGTAAAACTTCTTACTCTAATATCAAATCTTTGCTCTAAATATTCATACGCTGTAAATACTTTTAGCTTACTAAATAGTGGCACAAAAGTTACACAGAGCACTACCATTGCAATTGGCAGACCAAAGTAATATTGCACAAATCGCATTCCATCGGTAAAAGCTTGTCCAGGTGCAGAAAGAAAAGTAATAGCACTGGCTTGAGTGCCCATAATGCTTAGCAATACCAAATACCAAGGCATGCTTCTATTACTTAAAAAATAACCATCTAAATTTTTTGAGGTTCGACTTTTATATAAGCCAAAACTAATAATGATAAGTAAAGTAGCAATAAGTACTAACCAATCTAATTGACTCATAAAAAGTATTTAGTAAAGCAATAAAACAAAACAATTTCAATACTTAAAACCAATAGAACAAATACATACCATTTTTTCCATGATTCAAACAATGGAATTTTTTTGTTTGTTTCCATAACTAGTTTTTACTGGTTAATAAACCACTTGCCAATAAGCCCAAAGCTAAGCCTAATATTAAGCCTGCCCGTACATTTTTTATAGCATAACCAACTAATAAGCCAATTATAATTAAAGTTAGAGCCCCAATTTTTTTTCTTTGTTGCATGTTAATTTTTTGGAAGTGCAATAATATTTGCCATTAATCTAAAAGCACCAGAAACGCCTGCTGGTAATTGTCTAAACATGGCTAAACTTAAATACACCATATTTCCTTTACCATATTTTGCAATGGCTAAACTACCAACAGAAGGTTTATCGTTTGTATCATGCATACTTAATGGATATTCAAAATTACTTTCTGTTTGATCTATTTGATATGTACTTCTCTCTTGAATCCAATTGGTAAAATCTGCAGAAGTGATTTTGTTTGGACTATTAAATACAACATGGTTTGGAATTAAAAACTCTACAGATGCATCTTCTTCAGTAATTCTTTGCTGTGCACTAATACTAAATGGATATGGACCAGCTTGAATTTTTTTTCCATTTAATGTATTACTTTTTAAATATTGAACAATTAAATTTCCTCCATTCTTAACATACTCATTTAAGATTTCATTTTTAATCAACAGCCAATCGAAAATATTGTAAGCTCTAATACCTGTTATTACTGCCTGATATTTTGCTAAATTATTCACTGTAATATCTTTCTCTTTTAATAGATCAACTTCGTAACCTAATTGTTGCAAAGCTTCAGGAACAAAATCTCCTGCTCCTACAATATAGCCAATCTTTTTTCCAACAGTTTTAATACTAAGTTTTTTTGTTTCAATAGCAGCATCAGTAAAATAACTAATATTAGGAATGTGGTTGTATTGAATTTTATGCAAGGTCTTATTATAAATTTCCTTACTTTTCTCATCAACAAATTCAATAGGTATATACTGTTGTTCTTTAGATTGAATAGCAATATTTACTTGTTGTAAATCCTTATGGTTATCAAAATTTAAAACTTTAAAATCCGTTTGTACTTCTTCACTTTTTTTCAATGAAACAGACAAAGGATTTTTGTATGATTGAATAGTTAATAATGCAGTTAAATTCTTGTTATTCGTTTGCATTTTTATAGGCTCATCAACAGCAATAGTAATTTTTGGCAAAACTATTAAAGGCTCATAAAGTTCTCCACGAACAGGATCAACATATTTATACAAAATTGGTTTAGTGAACTCGTATGTTTGGCCTTCTATATTTATTGTAATACTTGCAGTATAGGCTGGGGCTGAGTTTGGTTCGCCTATTAATGCTTTATTCTCAACTTCAAACATATTATGCTTTAATGGCTTTTGGAGCCAATATGGTTGAGTTAAAGATTTATTTATTGGAACAGTAATAGAAGTATTAAATGAAAAATTAGTAGCGATATTTTTATTAAAGTTTGAGTCTATGTGTTCTAACTTAATTTTTGAAATAGCCGCAGATAAATTTTTTCTATTATAAACATTAATAGTTGTTTTTAAAGTATCACCTTGTACAACTGCTTCCTGATTAGAAACAGCCTCAACAAAAACACCACTACAGGCTTCAATTAAATCTTGTATAGCATTTAATTTATAAGTTCTCCAATTGCTGTTGGGCAAAGCATTTACTAATTGATATAATTTATTTAATGCGGCTACACTTTTTTCTGGTGCTGAAAATTGAAATGACTCAATTAAGTTTTCAATTACACTATCGATGACATGATTATGACTAATTTTTTTCCAGCTAAGATCGATATCTTCCATCAAGACTTTTGAAGCTTTAACACCAGCAGTATGTGAAAAGTACTCAAACAAATTTCCTCTACGTTTTGGTCGGCCTTCACCTTGACTTTTATGCTGTGTTCTTGCAACAGCTCCAATTTCACCATAACTAGCACCCAGTAAATTATTATAAATACTTACATCAATTTTTAATTGATTATCTGAAGTGGTATTATTTCCACCAAAATTATAAGTGTTCCATACTATTCTTTTAGCTTGCCAAGCTTGAACACCCATTGCAAATTGATGGGTAAATTTTGTTGCATCAGCTGCTAATGCAAAGGCTTCATTCGCAATTAAAGCACTTGCTGCATGATGCCCATGACCAGCTCTTCCATCTGGTGGAAAGCGAGTGATAATAACATCAGGCTGCATTTTACGAATTATCCAAACCACATCTTCCAATAACTTTTCCTTATCCCAAATTTTCAGGGTTTCATCTAAAGTTTTACTGTACCCAAATTCAAATGCTCTAGTAAAATATTGTTCACATCCATCAATATTTCTGGCTGCCAATAATTCTTGAGTTCTTATGAGTCCAAGATCAATCCCTTGCTCACTACCAATTAAATTCTGACCACCCTCTCCTCTTGTTAAACTTAAATATGCTGTTCTGTACAATTTTTCTTTAGCCAAATAAGGTAGCAAATAATTATTTTCATCGTCTGGGTGTGCCCCTACATACAATACACTACCTAACACTTTAAGTTTTTTAATTTGTAGAAAAAGTTCAGAGCTGGTAAGCTGTTGAGAAAAAGTTGGGTTTGAAATGAGAAGCAAGAACCCAATAATTAATTTATTCATGTAATTGTAAATCTAATAGGTACGAAAATAAAGAAGTACAAATAAAATTAAATACCACTTATAATTTGTTTTAATTTTACTATTCTATGAAAACTGATGATAAAAACATAAATTTTCAACTTGCCGAGGAGTTTATACATTATACCAATCGTTCAATTTTTTTAACAGGAAAAGCAGGTACTGGCAAAACAACTTTTTTAAAATATATTAAAGAACACGCTACAAAACAAATTGCAGTTGTTGCACCAACTGGTGTTGCTGCCATTAATGCTGGAGGGGTGACTATTCACTCTTTTTTTCAACTACCCTTTACTCCATATGTTCCTGCAAAATTAAATTGGAGTAATTCTCAAGAATATGCAACAGATAAACAACAATTGTTATCTAAAACTAAATTGAATAAAGAAAGAATTGCTATTATTCAAAAACTTGAATTGCTAATTATTGATGAAGTGAGTATGGTTCGTTGCGATGTTTTAGATGCGTTAGATACTATACTTCGTCATTATAGAAACCAACACCAGCTTCCATTTGGAGGTTTACAGGTTTTATTTATTGGAGATTTATATCAATTACCTCCGGTAGTTCCTCAACAAGAATGGAGTTTACTTTCTCAATATTATGCTAGTCCTTATTTCTTTGATAGTTTGGTGATGAAAGAAACCGAACCTGCATACATTGAACTTGAAAAAATATACCGACAAGATGATGAAGTTTTTATTAACCTTTTAAATAAAATCAGAAATAACAATTTAGACCAATCAGCTTACGATATTTTATTAGAACATTATAACCCAGAATTCAATGCATCAACAGAAGATGGTTTTATTACTTTAACCACTCATAATCTTAGAGCAGATACTATAAATTCAGAAGCTATGGGTAATTTAAAATCAACTTCTTACTTCTTTAAAGCTAGTATTGAAGACGATTTTGGAGAAAAAATATATCCTGTAGATGAAAATCTAGAATTAAAATTAGGAGCTCAGGTTATGTTTACAAAAAATGATTTAGACAAAAACAAACGATATTTTAATGGTAAAATTGGAACTATTACTAAAATTAACGAAGATGAAATATTTGTGAAATGCAAAGATGATGCCGATGAAATAAAAGTTGAAAAGTACAGATGGGAAAACATTAAGTATACCCTAAACATAGAAAAACAGACAATTGAAGAAAATGTTATTGGTGCTTTTATTCAATATCCATTAAGATTGGCATGGGCTATTACCATTCATAAAAGCCAGGGCTTAACTTTTGATAAAGCTATTATTGATGCTGGCAGTGCCTTTGCTCCTGGGCAGGTTTATGTTGCACTAAGTAGGTGTAGATCTTTAAATGGAATTGTTTTGGTAAGTAAAATCACAAATAGTAGTTTACATATTGATGAAAACATTGCAAATTATTGTAAGAAAAATAAAATCAACCAACTTAAAGAGAGCTTAGAATTTGAAAAAAAATTACACCAATTTTCTACCTTACAAAATTTGTTTCAATACAAAAAAGAAGAACAAACTCTTACTAAGTTGCAAAAGCTTGTTGAAGAAAATAGAAATAGTTTAACCAAATCGTCTTTTGATTTTACAGAAGCCTTATCACAACAAATACATCAACTTTTAAAGGTTGGAAACAGATTTACGCATCAACTCAATAGTTTAGATAATAATAAATTATCAATTGAGGACAATATCATTCTTCAAGAGCGATTTCGAAAAGCAGCCATTTATTTTATTGCTGAACTCAATCAATCAATCAAATTCATTGAAAACTGTACCATAGAATCAGATAATAAAAATGAAGCTAAAAATATAAATGCCATACTTAAAACTTTATTTGAATATTTGGTTTTAAAAAAATATTACTTAGAAAATTTAAAAGATGGTTTTGCCTTTAACCAATATCTCAAATTGAAAAAAGAATTTACCAATACACTTTTACATGTAAATGTGTATTCTGGCAAATCAACTACTAACTATCAACACAAAACTCATCCTATACTTTACAATAAATTAAGAGAACTAAGAGATGAGATTTGTGAAGATACAGGTGAAGATATTTTCATGGTAGCAAGTACTAAAAGTTTGGATGAAATGGCAACTTATTTACCCCAATCAAAAGCTGCCTTACAACAAATAACCGGATTCGGAAAAGTTAAAGTAGAACAGTATGGGTTTATATTTTTAGAAGCTATTATCAATTATTGTCAACAAAATAATTTAGAATCTTTAATTCATACCAAAACTATAACAACTAAAAAAGAGCTTCCAAAAAAAGAAAATAAACCAAGTTCAAAAGATATTTCATTCCAACTTTTCAAATCAGGAAAAACTATTTTAGAAATTGCTACTGAAAGAAATTTGGCCACTTCAACTATTGAAAGTCATTTACTTCCTTTTGTATCAAGTGGAGAAATAAAGATTGAGGAAATATTGCCATATCATAAGATAGGAACAATAGAAAAGGTATTAAAAGAGAATGAAGACAGATCTTCTTTAACCAGTATTAAAGAAATATTGGGTGAAAGTTACAGCTTTTCAGAAATTCGGTTTGTTAATGCTCACATAGATTTTCAAAATAGTAAAATCGCTCTCAGCGAATGAACTAATATTGCAACAATTTTTAGAGAATGATTCCATATAAAAAATTTGTACTTTCTAACGGATTAAGGCTAATTGTACATGAGGATAAAAGCACACCCATGGCTGTTGTAAATGTAATGTATGATGTGGGTGCTAAAGATGAAGACCCAAATAAAACTGGCTTTGCACATTTATTTGAACACTTAATGTTTGGTGGAAGTATAAATATTCCTCAATACGATACTCCTCTACAAATTGCTGGTGGAGAAAATAATGCCTACACCACTAACGATTTAACTAATTATTACTGTCAACTTCCTGCAGAAAATATTGAGACAGCCTTGTGGCTTGAAAGTGATAGGATGTTAAGCTTGGCATTTAGTGAAAAGAGTTTGGATGTACAACGTAAAGTAGTCTGTGAAGAATTTAAAGAACACTACATTAATAAGCCTTATGGAGATATTTGGGCTAAAATGCGTGATTTAACTTACACTACACACCCATATAAATGGATGACTATTGGTAAAGAATTGAGTCATGTTGAAAATGCTACTTTACAAGATGTAAAATCATTTTTTAAAAAACATTATAGTCCTGCTAATGCCATTTTAGTTATTGCAGGAAATATTGATACTCCACATGCTTTGCAACTTGCAGAAAAATGGTTTGGTAGTATTTGTTCTGGAGAAAAATATAATAGAAACTTACCCCAAGAACCCAAACAAACGGAACCCAAAGTGCTAGAAGTAAGGGCTGATGTGCCTTTTGATGCATTTATTAAAGCCTGGCATATAGATTCTAGATTAGAAAAAGGCTATTATGTTGCTGATTTAATCACTGATATTTTAGGAGGTGGTGGATCGTCTCGTTTATTTCAAAAACTAGTAAAGGAGAAACAAATTTTTTCGAACTTAGATTGTTTTCATTTTGGTAGTGTTGAAAAAGGGTTAATTGCTATTGAAGGAAGATTGGTTAAAGGAAAGTCATTTCAAGAAGCTGAAGAAGCCATTGAAGAAGAGTTGAATTTAATGCGATTGAATTTGGTTAGTGAACACGAATTACAAAAAGTAAAAAATAAAACTGAAAGTGTGATTGCTTTTGAAGATATGGCACTCATGAGCAGAGCTAACAGCTTAGCATTTTATGAACTTTTAGGCGATGCCGGATTAATGGAAACTGAATTAGATAAATATCAGGCTATAAGCTCTGAAGATGTTTTGCAATACTGCAATCAAATTTTTCATCCTAACAATAGTAATACTCTAAGGTATTTTAGCAATCAATAAATCATGCTCAACAGAAAAGAACATCCTACCATAAAAAATCCTTTAGATTTTTCACTAGATCTAAAACCATATAACCACTTTACTCTAGATAATGGAACACCTGTTTATGCTATAGAAGCAGGCGAACAAGAAGTGATGCATTTAGAATTAGTTTTTGATGCAGGTAATTGGTACGAGGATAAAAATATTATTGCAGCATCAACCAATTTTTTAATTAAAAATGGTACTACACAAAAAACTGCTTTTGAAATTAATGAGCATTTCGATTATTATGGTGCTTTTCTTAACAGAAGTTGTTTTAATGAAACTGCAGTAATTAGTTTACATAACTTGAGTAAACATTTACATGTTTTAACTCCTGTAATTACTGAGATTTTAGAAGAAAGTATTTTTTCAGAAACGGAGTTAGAAATTTATAAACAAAATCAAAAACAAAGATTAGCTGTTAATTTACAAAAATGCGACTTTGTTGCTAACAGGTTAATTGACGAGTCTTTGTATGGATTTCAACACCCTTATGGAAGATATACTTCTACATTAGATTATGAGGCAGTTGACAAAGCCAGTTTACAGGCATTTTATAAACAATATTATCAAAAAGGAAATTGTAAAATTTTTATTGCAGGAAAATTACCAAAGGATTATTCCAATATACTAAATAAAGCATTTGGGCATTTACCTTTCAACAACAACAATATTACTTTTAAACCAATACAACCTCAGCCAGCATTAGAAAAAAAATCGACAATCATCAATGATGAAAATGGTGTTCAAGCTGCAGTAAGAATAGCAAGACCTTTTCCAAATAAACATCACCCAGATTTTTTGAAAACATTGGTGCTGAATACAGTTTATGGAGGATTTTTTGGATCGAGATTAATGAGCAATATTAGAGAAGATAAAGGATATACTTATGGCATTCATTCTTACCTTCAAAATTATATTCATTATAGTGGGTGGATGATTAGCACTGAATGTGGAAGAGATGTATACCAAGCTACAATTGATGAAGTATACAAAGAGATGAAGATTTTACAAGATAAAAGTATTGATCAAGATGAATTAGACTTGGTTCGTAATTATATGATAGGCTCAATTCTTGGAGATTTAGATGGACCATTTCAGATAATGAGTCGTTGGAAATCTTATATACTCAATAATTTAAATGGAGATTATTTTACTAAAGCTGTAAACACTATAAAAACAGTAAGTGTAGAAGAATTACAAGAATTATCAAAAAAATATTTGAACCCGAATGAGTTTTATGAATTAGTTGTTATTTAATCTTGCAACATGATAAAATTTTTTACAAAAGCCATTTTAACTTCTGTATCAGTTTTACTGGCATCTTATATATTAAAAGGCGTTTCTGTTGACAGTACTTTAACAGCCATGATTGTTGCTATTGTGCTAGGATTACTCAACAGTTTTGTTAAACCAATACTTATTATTTTAACTATACCCATTACCATTTTTACATTAGGATTATTTTTAATTTTTATTAATATTCTCATTGTAAAATGGGCTTCTGATATTGTTGATGGGTTTAGAGTAGAGGGTTGGGGTTGGGCTTTATTATTTAGTTTAATAGTTTCTTTTACTTCTAGCTTTTTAGAAAAAATGATTAATAAATATGGCGAATCAGAATCTAATTAGATAGCACCATTTGTAGATAACTCAATAGTTTTTCATTAATTTGTTCAGTAGCTTCAAGCATGCCCATGTGTGCAACATTATCTAGTATCAATATATCAGAAATTTTAGGAAGATGGCATTGCTGTAAAACATCTTGTAAAGGAGCAGCAACATCTTCTTTTCCCATAATAAACAAAACAGCTACTGAAGATTGTTTTAAAACTTCTGAAGAGTCTGGCCTATTCATCATAGCCTTATAATATTGAATTAAACTTTCTTTAGACAATGTTTTACCCTGAGCTATAAGCTCATTAATAATTGTAGGATTGTTTTCTTTAAATGATGAAGCAAATAAATTGGGAATTGTATTCTTTAAAAAAGAAGCTGCCCCATATTCATTTATTGTATCAATAGCTCGTTTTCGAATTTCTTTTTTTTCATCACTATCTGTAAAAGCTGTAGAATGTATTAAACCAAAACCAGCAAGGGTTTCAGCATATTTTTTTGCATAGGCCAAACCAATGTAGCCTCCCATACTATGGCCTAATAGAATAATTTTTTGAGATGGGTTGATGAAGTGTTGTAGAAAATGGAATAACCAATCTGCATAATCTTCAATCTGAATATTTAAACCCTGTAATAAGCTAGATTTTCCAGTTCCAGGTAAATTGGGAATAATTAACTGATAATAATTCTTTAAAAAATTAATTTGATGATTCCAAATAGATTTATCTTCTCCAAACCCATGCAACAAAACAACTACTTGTCCTTTTCCTTCATGCTCATAACAAATGCTTCCATTAATGTTATGAATAATTTGTTCCATTATTAAAAACTTAAATAGGATCTGATGTGAGATGTACTTTGGTCATATCAAGATAATGATTTTGCAATTGATGTATAAAATGTACATCTGGATTATGCCTTCTATCTTCTCTATACCACATATCAAAATGAGAGAAATTTCCTTTTTCTGGAGTAACTAATCTAAATGCTCCTTTAGAGTATTTTACAGAACCATCATCCATCACTTGCTTTGTAAAATTCATGTTCAGTAGAGCAGCTTCTGTTAAAGGAATACCTTGCAATTGATCTGTTTCGAACCAAAAATCTTGAACTTCAGTTTTTACACAAACTTGTTTTTCGTCTCCATTTAAAAGAATAACTTCTCCATCCCAAAACTTGCCTTCATATTCTGCTCTTAAGAAATCTCCAATTTTAATGTCATTAAATTTTACCATAGTCAATTAGTTTAGGGTTTAAATTTAAAAATAAATTCTAAACAAAACATAATTATCTGAAAAATTACTTTTTAGTTAAATAGTGATTCATCAATTGTGCCATTTCAAACTGATATTGTGAAGCTATTACTTTAGCTTCTTCAGCAAAATTTTCATGCTGACTAGCATATATTACTGCTCTGCTGGCATTCACCAATAACCCCACTTCATTGTTAATTCCAAACTCTGCAACATCTTGTAAACTTCCTCCTTGAAAGCCAACTCCAGGAATTAATAAAAAATTATTAGGCACTATATTTCTGATGAGTTGCAAATGATTGGTCTGTGTTGCTCCAACCACAAACATGAGGTTTTGAGGAGTACCCCATGAACTTATTGTACTTATTACGTTTTCAAACAGAAATTGATTCCCAGTTTTTTGTAACTCAAAGTCATGTGCCCCTTTATTACTAGTTAAACCTAATACTATAGTTATTTTATTTTCATATTCTAAAAATGGCCTTACACTATCTTCACCCATATATGGAGCAACAGTAATGGCATCAAAATTCAAGGTTTCAAAAAAAGCTTTTGCATATTGAGAAGATGTATTACCAATATCGCCTCTTTTAGCATCAGCAATGGTAAAATGACAAGTAGGAATATAATCTAATGTAGCTTCCATAATTTCCCAACCTTTAACACCCATAGCTTCATAAAATGCTGTGTTAATTTTATAGCTTACACAGTGTGCCTTAGTTGCATCAATAATGGCTTTATTGAAAGCTAAAACAGCATTAGGATTTGATTGTAAGTGTAGAGGTATTTTTTTAAGTTCTGTGTCGAGTCCAACACATAAAAAACTTTTTTTAGCAAAAATTTCTTGTATAAGCTGTTGCAGATTCATACAGTAAAATTGCTCAAGAAAAATAGTTTTACCAAAACTTATTTAATAGGTAAATATTAATAAAATATTCACAGCTTTTAATAAGCATGAAATTGGCTTAACTTATCTTCGCTTATGTTCACTATTCAATTAAATAATCTAAGTTTTAAAGCATTTCATGGGTTATATGCTGAAGAGCAAATTATTGGTGGAACTTTTATCGTTAATCTTTCAGTAAATTTCTCAATAGCTAATAATAAAGTTATTACAATTGATGAAACAGTAAATTACGATAATCTTTTCCAAACTGTTTCTTATCAAATGCAACAACCTACTGCTTTATTAGAGAATTTAACAAAAAATATTTCAGATGCTATTTTAAAACAATTTCATCAAGTTCAAGAAATTGACATTAGGATCACTAAAAAAAATCCACCTATTAAAAATTTTAATGGAGATATAACAGTTTGTTATACTACAAAAAGAAGTTAATTATGAAGAGTTTTTTTATAAGTTTTTTTATAAGCATTAGCTTAATTAGTTCAGCACAAGAAACTGCTCTTTTATTTAAAGAAGCTAAAAATTTTGAACTAGAATTCAAAGAACCCGAGGCTTTAAACATTTATAAACAAATTATTACAAACGAACCAAACAATTATTTAGCCTTACAAAAAACAGTAGAACTTACTTGCAATGTTGGTGCTAGAAAAAAAAGTAATACAGATAAAAGATTGTTCTACGAATCTGCACTGGCTTATGCAAAAAGAGCCATACAAGTTGATAGTATGAATGCTAATTCATATTATTTACTGGCTTTAGTAAGTGGTAAATTAACAGAAGTTGAAGATGAAAATAAAAAAAGAGTTGCACTGGTTAATGATATTAAAACATTAGCCGATAAGGCCCTTGCCATAAACCCAAATCATGGCTTGGCAAATTTTATTGTAGGAAAATGGCACTACGAAATGGTTACCTTAAACTGGTTTAAAAAGCTTGCTGTTAAAACTCTGTATGGTGGTTTGCCTGAACCTTCAATTGAGGAAAGCATTAAATATTTAGAAAAATGCAAAAGATTAGAGCCTTATTTTGTGTTGAACTATTTAACACTCGCTCAAGCATACGAAGAAAATAACAATGTAGTAAAAAAAATAGAAGTTTTAAAACAGTTAGTAAGATTACCCAAAAGAATTTTTGATGATATTACATATATTGAAAAAGGCAAAAAAATGCTAGAGAACGAACAATAATTTACATTTACACAACCGAAATTGAATTTATGAATTTACAAGAACAATTTGAAGCTGCTGTTGCCAATAGCAAAACACTTACAGAAAAACCAAGCAATGAAATATTATTAAAATTATACTCATTGTATAAGCAAGCAACACAAGGTGATAATACAGAAGCTGCACCAAGCAATCCTTTTGATTTTGTGGCAAAAGCAAAACACGATGCTTGGGAAAAACTAAAAGGAATAACCAAAGAAAGTGCTATTCAACAATACATAGATTTAGTTCAACAATTAAAAGGCTAAACTCAGTTAAAATATTTCTTATGCACTATTTACCACAAATTATGTTTTTACTGCTTTTTGCATTAGGCAGTTATCTTTTTACTAAAAACATTTTAGTAATTAAGAGAAATATTTTATTAGGGAAAGATGAAGAAATTAATGATAACAAATCTGCCCGATGGAAGAATTTGATTTTTTTGGCTTTTGGGCAAAAGAAAATGTTCAAAAACCCTCTTGTTGCATTTATGCACTTGATCGTTTACTTAGGCTTTGTCATCATTAACATTGAAGTTGTAGAAATAGTAATTGATGGTTTAACGGGTTCTCATAGAGTTTTAACTCAAATTCTTTCAACTGAGTTTTATTCATTTTTGATTAATTCTTTTGAAATATTGGCACTACTTGTAATTGTGGCCTGCGTAATATTTTTGGTACGAAGAAATATTTTAAAATTAAAGAGATTTATTAGTAAAGATTTAGATGGTTGGCCAAGATCAGATGCCAATTATATTTTAATTACAGAAATTGTTTTAATGACACTTTTCTTAACTATGAATGCTTGTGATACTTTATTACAACAAAATAGCTATGGTCACTATAATTCAGTACAAACAGGTTCTTTTGTTGTTTCCTCTTATTTACATCCCATAATTTCAGGCTTTAGTTTTCATTCTATTGAAATTATTGAAAGAGTTTGTTGGTGGTTACACATCATAGGCATTTTTGCGTTCTTAAATTATTTACCATACAGTAAGCATTTACATATTCTTTTTGCCTTTCCTAACGCCTATTATGCTAGACTAGAATCTCAAGGCAAAATGAATAATATGCCAGCCATTCAAAAAGAAGTATTGTATGCTATGCAACCAGAATTAGCACCTACTAATGCCGAGCCCCCAGCAAGTTTTGGTGCCAAAGATATTTTTGATTTAAGTTGGAGAAATTTATTAGAAGCTTATAGCTGTACCGAGTGTGGTAGATGTACTGCTGCGTGTCCTGCTAATGTAACAGGCAAACTATTGAGCCCAAGGATGATTATGATGAAAACAAGAGAACGCTTAGAAGATGTTGGCAAAAATATTCAACTCAATAAAAGTTTTGTGCCCGATAATAAAACCTTATTACACGATTATATTTCTGTAGAAGAACTTAGAGCTTGTACAACATGTAATGCTTGTGTAGAGGCCTGTCCTGTAAGCATTTCGCCTCTTGAAATAATTGTAGAATTAAGAAGAAGTTTAATTATGGAAGAAAGTAATGCACCACAAGAATGGAACGGAATGTTTAGCAATATTGAGAACAATTTTGCACCTTGGAAATTCAGCCCTGAAGAAAGAGATGCATGGACAAAAGACTAAGAATATTTAAGCTGAACAGTAAATCGATTAATAGAATTAGGTAAAGCTGTATAAATTAAATGACCATTATGAAAGGTTAATACTTTCTCAACAATAGATAAACCTAGTCCAATTCCTTTAATTAAACCTATATCCTTACTTCTAACAAAAGGTTTCTTCAACACTTCAACTTCTTGTTGAGTGAGGTGTTCTCCTTTATTATCAAAATGAATTTTTAAACCATCAGGTTCTGTCAAAATAGAAAGAGTTAGTTTTTTATCATTAGAATATAAAAAGGCATTTTTAATTAGATTGGTAAAAGCTGCTCTTAGTAAATTATCATCAGCCTCTATTACTAATTCTTTTTCTTCAGGAACATTTTTAAATGAAAAATCGATTGAAATTCCTGGAAATATTTTTTTACAATAGCTTACAGCATCGTACAATAGCTCATCAACTCTTAGTTTTCTCCAATGATGATAATTTTTATGTTGATCAAGTTGATATAATACTAAGAGAGAGTTAGTAAGTTCTATTAAATTAATTTGTTCTTCCTTTAATGATATTAATATTTTATTTGTTTCTTCGGATGACAAGTTTTTGTTTAAGGCAGATTCTGTTGTAGCATACATTACAGTTAAAGGAGTTCTTAATTCGTGTGATGCATGTTGAACAAATATTTGTTGCATTTCAAATGCTTTTTTCATTAACTCCAATACGTGATTATAATTTATAGCAATTTTTGCGATTTCGTCTTTTCCATTGCCTTCATCTACTTTTTTCCATAAATTATTTTCAGTTGTTTCTTGTATTTGAGCAATTAGTTTTTTAAGAGGTTTAAGTGCTGAGTTTACAAAGAAATAGCTTCCAATTGCAGTAAGTATAATTGTTACAAAAAATACTACAGCCAAAATAATTTTAAGCCTTGATAACTTTGACAAACCTTCTTTGTCAATGGCAGTTGCAATGAGGAATTGATTTTTTTCTTTTACATAAAGCCCTAAGAACTCTCTTTCTCCTTTGGCATAGTATACCTCATTAGTTTTCTTCAGCTTATTATAATCTATTATTGATAAATCAATATTTGCATATGAGGGTGTTTTGCTAATAATTTTATATTTATCTGAAACTACAATCACAGCTTTATCATACATTAACTTATCATTAATACTGTTAGGCATTAAGTTAATGGTTTCAAAGTGATGTAAACTGCTATCGAGATAAGCATCATAGGTTAATAAGGCCTCGCTACGAAGTTTATTTTGATAATCTATTTTTCTATGATCAGCATAAAAATAAAATATAGTTAAACCAGTAATAGCCTGAATAAATGCTACTACAATTGTAAACAATAAAGCAAAACGCAGTTTTAAACTCATGGAATCTATTTAATCAAATATCCATAACCCGATTTTGTAAAAATTAATTTTTTATTGAAAGGCTTATCTATTTTATTCCTTAAAAAATTAATATAGACTTCAATTGTGTTTGTACCAGTATCGAAACTTAAATCCCAAACTTTTTCAAGTATTTCTTGTTTAGAGATAGGCTTTCCTGGATTTTCAATTAAAAGCTTTAACAAAGCAAATTCTTTTACTGTTAGAGCAATTTCTTTACCGCCACGGAAAGCAGTCTTTTTATCGCAATGAACTTCTAAATCGTGAATACTTATGATTTGTTCTCTACTTTCTATATCGGTTCTTTTAATAAAAACTTTTATCCTTGCTACTAATTCTTTAAAATGAAATGGTTTTACAATATAATCATCGGCTCCCAAATTAAATGCTTGTATTTTATCTTGAATTTCTCCAAGTGCTGTTAGCATAATGATTGGAATTTTGGCATTCTTTTCTCGAAAAATTTTACATAATTCATACCCATTTTTTTGAGGTATACTAATATCAAGAAGAACTAAATTATATGCATTATTCAGAAATAATTCTTCAGCTCTATTCCCATCTAAAGCAATGTCAATATCAAAACCTTCTAATGTTAATTCATCTTGTATAACCTTAGTTAATTTTACTTCGTCTTCAACTAAAAGAATTTTAAAACCTATTTCCATAAACATTATTTAGAGGTGTTGAATTGATTATTGAATGCTGATTTGATTATTAAAACCCATCCAGCAATAAAAAACAAGCCACCTAAAGGTGTAATTGCACCTATAAACTTAAGCCCTTCTATGTTAATTATATTTAAAAATATTAAGCAGTATAAAGAACCAGAAAATAATACGATTCCTACAGCAAAAAATAAAGCAGCATAATAGAGTGTTTTGTTTGGTTCTTGTTTTAAGCATTGAGCACAAAATATCATTGCCAATGCATGATACATTTGATATCTGACAGCAGTTTCAAAAGTTTTGTGTTGAGAAGCATCTAAAACATCTTTTAGAGCATGTGCAGCAAATGCACCTAATGCAACAGACAATGCTGCAAAAACTGCAGCTGCAACTAATATTTTTTTATGCATAAATATTGATAATATTTTGAAGATGATCTAGGCTTATTTCAATTCTGGTTAAAGAATATTTTGCCATATTATAAAAACTAAGTCGTTGATGATATAAAGATGTAATAGTATTTTTCAAGTGAGAATTTGGTTCGTTTGCAATTAATGGTCTAGAGGTTTTTAATTGTTCTAATCTTTCACAAATATTTTCTATTGAATCATTTAACCAAATAGTTATACCATTTTGATTCATTAAATTCATGTTATCGTAAAAACAAGGTGTTCCACCACCACAAGCAATAATAGTTTTCTCACCTAATGAAAATAATTCAATTAAAGTTTCATGCTCAGTCTTTCTAAATGCATCTTCTCCGAGCTCATTAAACAGCTGCAATACAGTTTGCTTGTTTTTAGATTCTACCAATTCATCTAAATCAATAAACTTGTATTTATTTTTTTGTGCAAGTTGTTTACCCCAATAGGTTTTACCAGAACCCATTAAGCCTACTAAAAAAAACAGATTATTTTTTTTTGAAGATGACATGATAAAAGATAACCATGCAATATTACTTTATTTTACTTTTTGACCTTTCATTATTCGGCCATCGTATTTTTCTTTATTTACCAGCTTTTTGCTAATAACTAAACGTGGCCAATTTTTATCTACATAAAGTTTGTAAAGTTTTCCATCGTATGATACAATGTGGTCGTCTTTCGAAACAGAGGGGTCTATTAATAACTGATAAGATTTATCTGCTCTAATTACATTTGATGTTGAAAAAACTAAATACTTATTCTCGCCTTTTTCGAAGGAAATATGTAATCTGTCTGGGAAAACTGCTGTGCAAATACCTCTAGTTTTTGCTTTCAACTTTATATTCTCGTAATATTTACCATCTAGAAATACGAGTGTTCCTGATGAAATTTTTCCTGTATCCTTATTAATTTCTCGAGAGAGAATAATATCATTATCTATATAGTATTGTAGTTTAGTAAGACTTAAATTCAAGTCTTCCACACTTTTTCGGGTATCAGTTGTAAAAATGGTTTTTCTATTACAAGAGGATATTGAAAAAAGTATCAAAAGAAACATTAAAAACTTAACACTACTACGCATTGACTACAAGAATTAATAATACTTAGTTACAAAGGTACTTATGAATACCACAAAAGACTACCCCCTAAAATAAGGGGTGATTATTTAAAAGCATTGATACCTGTAACATCCATTCCTGTTATGAGTAAATGAATATCATGAGTACCTTCATATGTAATCACACTTTCTAAATTCATCATATGACGCATAATACTGTATTCGCCTGTAATTCCCATTCCTCCAAGCATTTGACGAGCATCACGAGCAATATTAGTTGCAATTTCACAACTATTTCTTTTAGCCATACTTACTTGCTGAGGTGTAGCTCTGCCTTCATTCATCAACACCCCTAAACGCCAAACTAAGAGTTGACCTTTAGTAATTTCAGTAATCATTTCAGCAAGCTTTTTTTGTTGCAACTGAAATCCACCAATAGGTTTACCAAATTGTTCTCGCTCTTTACTGTATCTTAAAGCAGTATCATAACAATCCATTGCAGCACCTAATGTTCCCCAAGCAATGCCATAACGTGCTTTTGTTAAACAACCTAAAGGACCTTTTAAACCTTTTACGTTTGGTAATATATTTTCTTTCGGAACTTTTACATTATCAAAAACCAATTCGCCAGTAGCACTGGCACGTAAACTCCATTTTCCATGTGTAGTTGGAGTCGAAAAGCCTTCCATCCCTCTTTCAACAATTAAACCTTGAATTTCGCCTTGTTCATTCTTAGCCCAAACTACTGCAACTTGACTATAAGGTGCATTACTGATCCACATTTTTGCCCCATTTAAAATAACATGGTCACCAGCATCTTTAATATTAGTAAGCATTGAACTAGGATCACTACCATGATTAGGTTCTGTTAATCCAAAACAACCTAACCATTCTCCACTTGCTAGTTTTGGCAAATATTTATTGCGTTGTGCTTCGTTACCATAAGCATAAATAGGAAACATGACTAAACTACCTTGAACACTAGCAGTGCTGCGAACACCACTATCACCTCGTTCTAATTCTTGCATCATTAATCCATAGCTGATATAATCTAATCCTCCACAACCATATTCTACAGGCAAGGTTGGACCAAAGCAACCTAAATCGCCCATTTGCTTAACTATTTGTTGTGGAAATTCGGCACGTTCTGCATAATCTTCAATGATTGGAGAGATTTCTTTTTTTACATAATTACGAACAGTATCTCTAATGAGTTTTTGCTCATCAGTTAATAATTCATCTACTAAATAATAATCTGGAGACTGAAACAAATCTGCTCTTACTGCCATGGTAATTGTATTTGTAGCAAATGTAAAGCAAGGCAGTGAATTATTATTGATTGGATGATTGGTTTGATTGCTTTAATTGCCAAAATTTAGTTACTTTTGACGTTAGCAACTTTAAACGTTACTATGATAATTTCTTTTGGGAATCGAGATACTGAAAAAATTTGGAATGGAATAAGAATCAAGAAACCTTCAAATGAAATTCAACAAATTGGAAGAAGAAAACTTAGAATGATTAATAATTCTATCGATTTGATTGATTTAAGAATACCACCATCAAATAGATTAGAAAAATTATCTGGAAAATTAAAAGAGTTTTACAGTATTAGAATTAACAATCAATGGAGAATAATTTTCAAATGGAATAATGGTAATGCTTCTGAAGTTGAAATTATTAATTATCACTAAACAAAATAATATGGCTAAATTAAATAACATACATCCTGGCGAAATTCTTCAAGAAGAGTTTTTAATCCCCTTAAATATTACAGCATATAAACTTTCTAAGGATTGTGAAATACCACAAACAAGAATTTCAGAAATCATAAAAGGAAATAGAAGAATAACTGCAGACACTGCTTTGAGATTGAGTAAATATTTCGGAAACTCTGCAAAATTTTGGTTAGGACTTCAAGATGATTACGATATAGAAGAAGAATTAGAGTTAAAAGGTTCTATAATGAATTCAATTAAATCTTTTAATGAAAGTGCTGCTTGATAAATTTTAAAAAAAATGAAAATCTTTCTTTACATATTTACTTTTTTGCTTTTGCATTGTACTATTTCTGCACAAACCAAACATCAAGTTTTAATTACATATTACTCAGAAACCAATAATACCAAAGTCCTAGCTGAAGCTGTTGCTAAAGGTGTTCAGGCTATTGAACATATCAATTTAGTTATAAAAACTATTGATTCCACCACAGAACAAGATTTAATTAATGCTGATGCTATTATTGTTGGAAGTCCTGTTTACAATGCCAATCCAGCACCAGAAGTATTAGCTTTTATTAAAAAATGGCCATTTAAAAATCAACCCTTAAAGAATAAAATAGGAGCAGTTTTTGTAACAGGAGGTGGCATATCTTCTGGAGAAGAATTAGTACAAACGAGTTTGTTACATTCCATGATGATTTTTGGAATGATAGTGATTGGTGGAAACGATTGGCAATCTCCTTTTGGTGCATCGGCTATCACCAATGAAGCAAATTTTAAAGAACCAGTTCAAAACCATTTTTTATTAAAGGGTGAGGCTTTAGGTAAAAGGGTTGCAGAAGCTGTATTACGATGGAATAAACATTAAAATAATCTATGTACTTAGTAAATCTTATTTTTTAATTAGAAACCGATACGAAGATTTTCCGCCATTTTGGTCATACACATCGATTATAATGTATGTATTGGCAGTTATTCCTGTAATTAAATAAGAGAAATCATATTCTGTTTTATTCTTGGCTGTTGATTCATCAAGTATAAAATAAGTAGACTGGCCTTCTTTTGTTAGAATTACTCTATCTAATCTAACAAAAGAACTAATATGCCCTGTTATTCTATACTCTCCATTTGCATCAGCAGTACCTTCACTAATATTATTAGTAAAAGTAAGTTGGGGCAATGAAACATCTTTTTTGCAAGAAGCGAAAAAACTGAAAAAGATTACTGATAGTAGTAAATAAGATTTTATGTTCATTTTGCTTTTTTTAAATTGCTATTAATTAAAATTAATTTATAGATTCGAAACTAGAATCAAGAGTTATGCCAAATTGCAGAGCTACTTTTGAATTGTATACTTTAGTTCTCTTTTTAACCATTTGCCATTGCAAATCTTTGGTAGATTTTGTTTTTAAATATTCTGCCGCTTGTTCACCTGCCTGATAACCCCAAGCATACATATCTGCACCATAAGCAGCAACTGCACCTCGAGCCACTAAACCTGCTTCACTGGTAAATACTGGCACTTTTGCATGATTACATGCTTGTATAATAGTTTCGAAAGATGCAAATACTACATTATCAGGATTTGCAAAAAATGCATCAATATTTTTTGATAATAATGATTGTGTCACTAATTGTGTTTCTGCACTTGAATTTACAGGCAAACTCACTAACTCAATATTCATTTGTTGAGCCAAAGTTTTTATTCGATTTAATGCATCAACACTTTGTGGTTCGCTTTGGTTGAAAATCATTCCCACTTTAATCTTTTCTTTCTTGCTCAATAATTTTGGAATTAATCCAAATGAAGTATCAATATAACTTAAATCTTCCCCTACTCCATAAAGATTGGTTGGAGATCTTCCATCAACAGCATTTATTTTCATGAGTTCGGGTTTTGGCGAAACCATCATAAATACTGGAATATCTTTTATATTTTGAATAGCTGTAATAGTTGATATAGAAGGGCAAGTTGCAATTAAACTTACTTTTTCAGATTTTGCATATTGAATAATTTGTGTAAGTGTTGGAATATTGCCTTGTGCATTTCGATAAATAACATTAATTGTTTGTTGCTCTTCACTAAAACCATCTTTTTTTAATGCATCAAAAAAACCTTGCTTGGCTTTAGCTATGGTATTGTCTTCAAAAGCATCAACAAAAGCAATAGTTGGTACATTATCATTCTTACTCTTACAAGAAATAAAAATTACACTAAACAATAAAAACTTTATGAATTTCATTTAGACTAATTAAAAAATAATTGATGAATCAAAATCTTTTACATTTGTTAATACAAATATAGCTTATGCAATTTGGTTTAATTGGTGGAGGAAGTTGGGCAACAGCACTAGCAAAATTATTAACAGATAATGGTAATACTATTAATTGGTGGATAAGAAATGCAGAAACCATTAAAACGATAGAAACCAGACGTCATAATCCACATTATTTACATTCCGCATATTTTAAAACCGAACAACTTAAACTTTCTCATAATATTTCAGAAGTTGTGGCCAACTCAGACATATTAGTTGTTGCAACACCATCAGCATATGCTGAAAGTGCATTAGAACATTTAGAAAAAAATGCTTTTGAAGGCAAAAAAGTGGTTTCTGCAATTAAAGGAATTCTTCCTTCAAAAAATCAATTACTCAATGAATATTTAGCTGAGCAATTTAATTTTAATTTAGAAAATTATTATACAGTTTTGGGACCTTGTCATGCAGAAGAAGTTGCTTCAGAAAAATTAAGTTATTTAACTTTTAGTGGTTTGGATGAAATTAAAGCGTTGGAAATTGGTAACAACTTTAAAACTGAATATTTAAATATTGTTACTAATCATGATGTTATTGGAGTACAATATGCTGCTATCTTAAAAAATATTTATGCACTAGGTGCAGGTATTGCACATGGTTTAGAATATGGAGATAATTTTCAAAGTGTATATATAACTAATGCTGCAGATGAAATGGTTCGTTTTTTAAAGCAATTAGTTTGGAATAAAGAAACAGAAGAAGAGCAAAAGAAAATAAACTATGCAGCATCTGTTTATTTAGGCGATTTATTGGTTACTTGTTATTCTTTATACAGCAGAAATAGAACTTTTGGTAATATGATTGGCAAAGGATATAGTGTAAAATCTGCACAACTAGAATTGAACATGGTTGCTGAAGGTTATAATGCAAGCAAGTGTATAAAAAAACAAAACGAAATTGTTAAAAGTCATATTCCAATTGCATTAACCATTTATGAAATTCTTTGGGAGGAGTTGAATGCTGGAGAAGGATTTAAGAGAATAGAAAAAATATTAGTATAGGTGAATGTTTGGGGTTTGGTGTTAATTTGTTTGTAGGATAAATCGAGTAGTGTTTCTTAAACTCTATTAATTTATAATTTACAATTCACAATTTAAAATTTCACCTTAACGTTTTTCTCTAACTGTTGCAACAATGCTCTAAGATCTTTTGGTGGTTCAGCAACTAAATCTATTTTTTTATCGTTCCAATCAAAAATGAGTTGATAAGCATGTAAGCCAACACGATTAAGAATTGGAGTTTCTTCTAAACTATTTTTTGAAAGCTTATATTTTGATTTGATTTGAGAAAGCAAAATAGGTTTTCCATCTCCATATAAATCATCACAAACCAAAGGATGGCCAATATGTTTGGCATGCAATCGAATTTGATGTGTTCGACCAGTATGTATTTGAAATTTTACCCAAGAAAAATGTTTGTAATCATTCAATACTTGATAAGTAGTTAATGAAAGTTTTCCATTAGGATTTACAATCATCTCTCCTTTTTTAAAACTATGTTCTTGCATTTTCACTTCTATTCTCCCCTCCTTATTATATAAAGAACCTATAACTAACCCTACATAATATTTTTCAATTTTTCTTTGCTCAAACATTTCGTTTAGAGCCTTGTGAGTAGGTGCATCTTTTGCAAATAAAATAACTCCACTTGTGTCTTTATCTAAACGATGTACCACAAATATTTTTTCAAACTTTTCTTCGAGAATTTGTTTTAATGAAATCTCTACCCCAAATCTATCAGGCACAGAAAATAAGCCTGCTGGTTTGTTAATTGCAATTATTTCTTTGTTTTCGAAAATAATATCGAGGTCTTTGAATTTCATATTTAGTAAATGGTGAGTAGCTAGTGGCTAGTAGTTTACAGTTTTATATTGCTGTGATTCTTTTGTTTATTTTGCTTAAGTTAAGTTAGATATTAATTTTGATAGCATTTTAAATACTGATTCGCAATGTGTATTTAATTGAATTAAATTATTTTCTTGAACAAATCCAAGTTTTAAAGCAATTTCAATTTGAGTATCAATTTCTACAACTGAACTTCTAGCTATTTCAAAAAATCTTTTCTTTTCTAGCTTAGAAATTCTTGCAGCACCTTCAGCAATATTACTACTTACTGAAACTGATGCACGTTTTATTTGTGAGGTTAAACCAAATTTTTCTTCAGAAGGAAAATGATTTGTAATTGAATAAATTTCTTTTACCAAGTCTAAAGAAATCATATATACATCTAATTTTTTATGGGATAAATTCAACATAAAAATTAATTAATTAACTGTTTGGGCTATGAAATACTAAAAAAGCTAAAAACCTCTTTACTTCTTACCACTAGCCACTAGCAATTCACTACTAGCCACAGGCTTCACCTTCTTCACAAACGATTTGTTCATATATTTTAATAACCGTACTTCTTTTTCATTTAACATTCTCCATTTACCTCGATTCACATTTTTCTTGGTAAGATTAGCGAATAAAACCCTATCTAATTTTTCAACAGTATAACCAAGTGATTCAAAAATTCTACGAACAATTCTATTTCGACCACTATGAATTTCTATGCCCAATGATTTTTTATCTTCTAAAAAAGATAAAGCATCTGCTTTTATAAACCCATCCTCAAGGTTTAATCCATTCAGCACTTTATCAAAATCTTTTTTTGAGAATTCTTTATCAAGTGTTACTTCGTAAATCTTTTTTATTTCGTACGATGGATGTGTAAGCTTTTGTGCCAAATCTCCATCATTAGTTAATAGCAAAACTCCTGTAGTGTTTCTATCTAATCTACCTACAGGATATACTCTTTCTGGTGTTGCTCCTTTTATTAAATCCAATACAGTTTTTCTTCCTTTAGGGTCATCAGAAGTTGTAATATAATCTTTGGGTTTATTGAGTAGAATATATACTGCTGTTGTTTTTGCAGAGATTTTCTTGCCTTTATATTTTACTAAATCTTTATCAGAAACTTTAAAACCAGGCTCTGTAACGATAGTTCCATTTACAGAAATCATAGATTCTTTTATCAACTCAACGGCTTCTCTTCTGCCACAAATGCCTGCATGAGCAATAAATTTATTTAAGGGCATTATTTCAGCAACATCTTTTTCAAGAATTATTTTTTCAACTTTATTAGTATTGTTGCTACTTTTTTTAATTGGGGGTTGATAAGTACCATTCAACTTCTCCATTTTCTTTTTATGGGCTAAACGGCCTGCTTCTCTTTTCTCTGCCTTGTATTTTCTTTTTTCTTGTCGAATGGCTTCTTTTTTCTTAGCTCCTTTGAGCTCTTTATTGATAAACTTATCGAAACCTTTTAAATTAGCTTTTGCCATAAATGAGAATTAAACTCCACTATAACTTGAGTAGAAGTTGCAAACTTAACACATATAAGGCAACGAGTATAATTATCAACTTACAAGAAAACTTAAAATCTCATTCCACCGCCTCTATTACCTCCAGGACCCATAAACATTCTCATCTGTTGCCCTTGTTGTGGTTTAAAGCTTCTTAAATTGTAAGTGAAACTAAAAGTGAAGTAATTAGTTAGCACCCTTGTTTGCATATCTTGAATGTAGTTAGAAGCTACAGAACGTGTAACACTTTGGTTCTGACTAAACAAATCGAACACATAGAATTTAAATTCTCCTGCTTTGTCTTTAAACACTTGTTTGGCAATGCTAGCATTAAGTAATGGAATAGATGTATTAAAACCATCTGTTCTTCCACCATTGTAAGTGTAATCAAAATCGAGAGAAAAAATCCATCCACTTTTTGTATACCTTGTTAATTCAGCAGAAAACATTTGTGAAAAAAAGTTGGCATTTTGTTCTGGCTGTAAAGTATATGAAGCCATATTATAAGTTGTACTTGAAGTTAAATTGAAATCCCATTTTTCTTTGAGGTTAGATGCCCATGAGATAGTTTGACCTAAAGTTGTATTTCTACTATAATTGCTTAAACCATTTACCAAACTCTGACTTTGATTTCTATTAAAATTAATTCCAAAATTTAAATTGCTTTTTGGCTTACGCAATGGAAAACCATAGTTCACAAAACCCAAAATATTATAAGTACCACTTAAGTTAACTGGTTGTGTAATTTGAACTCCATTATTTAAAACAGTAATTGAATTCTGAATATCATTAGAAACAAATGTGGCATTAATGGTTGCAAAAAATATTTTTTGAGTTAGGATATTGAATGAATTATAAAACAATCTAAAGTTGTTGGTAAACCTTTGGTTTAAGTTTGGATTACCTGTTCTAATATTTAATGGATCGCTATTATCAATCACAGGTTGCAATTGAGTTACACTTGGCTGATTAGTTCTACCAGAATAATTAAATCGTAAATTTTGTGTTTTACTAAAACTATAATTAAAGTTTGCAGTTGGAAAAAGGTTTACATAATCTTGTACTATTACATTACCAGTAGTTCTATTAATACTATTTAAGTTGCCCCATTGAAAGCCATTTCCAACTGTAAAATTGAATTTTTCTTTTGTCAGTCTATAACTTAAAGTTCCTCTATCTGCTTTGTAAGTATTTCTAAAACTATTAGTAAGGTTTGGCACAATACTAGTATACGCTTTTGCATTATCATCGTAAGCAAAAGTTTTTCTATCAGATTCTGTTTGAGAATAAGTTCTATTATAAGCAAATTCTAATTGAGCAAATTTACTAATAGGCTCTGCATAAGAAATAGTTGTTCCATAATTTTTTGTTGAGCTAGTTGTTGTATAAAATTGATTGATGGTATCTTTTCTATTACTAACATTATCTCTAAAAAACTCATTTATAGAATAGTTATTCCCATCTCCTTCATTTTCATTTCTTCCTAAATTAATATTTGTTGTAAAGGTTCTTCCTTTCTTTTTAAAACGATGACGAAAAGTAAAATCAATACTTCCATTATAACCAGAACTTTCATTTCGGGTATTAGCAGCAGAATTTGAAAGATTAATGGTTTTAGATTTTGTTGAACTAGTATTTGTTTCTGTGGTTTGTTCTGTACTTTGAAGGTTAATACTTGGTCGGAAAATAATAGAATTATTTCCTGCACTATCTAATTGCTTTTCTAAATTAAGATTGAATCTGCCATTTTTATTATTAGTAAAAGAACTTTGTCTTTGATTGCTAAAAATTGAAGAATCTGATTTACCAGAAGTAAGGTTTTCAGTAAAACTATTTTGTTCACGTGTTGTTCTCTGATTATTATAAAAACCACTGCTGTTAAGCTTATCATTAAACTTTCCAATTTCATTACCATAGTTTAAACCCCCACTCCAAGTATTTACAATACCATTTGAAGCACCACCACCAATTAGTGATTGTACAATACTCATTACTCCTCCACGTCCACCACCTCCACGACCACCACTAGAACTTAATGAACCTAAAATATCTTGTACACCAAAATTTTGTTTGTTTACATTATTACCTTGTCCAGTAACTGTAATCTGACGTCCATTATTAAAATTGCTTAAACTTAAATTATGATCATTCATCAATTGTTCTCCATCAGATCCTAAACCAACAGTTGCCTTTCCAAAATTGCCTTTACGTTTATCTTTTTTTGTAATTATGTTAATGGTTTTTGTTCTGTTACCATCATCAAAACCAGAGAAAGCACTTTGATCACTTAAGGCATCAAACACTTGAATTTTATCAATAACATCACTAGGTAAATTTTTTGTTGCCATTTTTGGGTCATCGCCAAAAAAACGCTTTCCATCAACTAAAACCCTTTGTACTTGCTCGCCTTGAGCCTTTATTGAACCATCTTTTTCAACTTGTAATCCTGGCATTTTCTTTAGCAAATCTTCAACATCTGCATTAGGTTTTGTTTTAAAACTTCCTGCATTATACTCAACAGTATCTTTTTTAATAACTATTGGAGTTTGAACAACAGTAACATTGCCCAAATCTTTTGCAGCTTGTTCTAGATAAATATTGCCTAAATTTCTTTCAAGCTGATCTTTTGTAAAATCTAGTCTTTTAAATAATGGTTCATATCCATTATAAGAAAACTGAATTAAGTACGAGCCTAATGAAATGTTTTTGAGTTCAAAATTTCCAGACTCTTTGGTCATTGTAAATTGTTCTAGAGTACTATCTCTGATATCTAATAAACTAATTGTAGCATTTGCTAAGTTTACTTTATTTGTGCTGTCTATTAATTTTCCTCTTAATGTTGCTGTTTGTGCTTGTGAATTTAAAGAAATAACAAGGACAGATAAAGCAGCCAAAAAAACCTTCATATAAATATTTTGTACGAAATTATTCTTATTTGCAATTCAACACTCAGCAATATGTTAAAAAACTGTTTTATTTTTATGAGTGGTAATGAAATAAAATTATATGAAATGGATACAGCAAATTTCAGAGGCAATTGATCATTTCATTTTTCCTCACACTTGTTTAGGTTGTTCAAGTGATTTACTTAAAAAGGAAGATTTGCTATGTACTTCTTGTTTTGCACAACTACCTTTTACCCATTTTTTTAATCAATCACCTAACCCTATTGAAAAAATATTTTATGGAAGATTAAATTTAGAACACGCAGCTGCAAATTTATTTTTTACAAAAGATTCATTGTTGCAACAACTCATGGTGCAATTAAAGTATAGAGGAAATAAAGATGCAGGTTACTATTTGGGAAAATTAATGGGGTTGTCTTTACAACAATCTGAATATTATCAAACTATAGATGCTATTATTCCTTTACCCTTAAATGCCAAAAAAGAATTTAAAAGAGGTTATAATCAGGCACAAATAATTAGCGAAGGAATTTCAATCGTTTGGAATAAACCCATTTTAAACCATGCAGTTGAAAGGCTCATATTTACTGAAACACAGACCCATGAAAACAGAATTCAGCGTTGGAAAAATATGGAAGGAGTTTTTACTGTAATTAATGAAGATGCCATAAAGAATAAACACATTTTATTAGTAGATGATGTTGTAACAACTGGAGCCACTTTAGAATCTTGTGGTGCAGAAATTTTAAAAATTGATGGAACAAAATTGAGCATTGCAACTGTAGCTTATACTTTATGAGTTAGAATTCACCTTATTTTTGAAACGATGAAATTAATTAATTGTAATAGATTTTCTTTTTTAGTTGTAATTGCTGCACTTTTTCTGGCTGCATCTTGTAAAAAAGAATCTTATATCACTAGTCCGAATGCAATTCTAAGAACATCTGCAGACACCTTACATTTTGATACAGTTTTTACAACATTGGGTTCCACAACAAAATTTTTAAAAGTTTTTAATCTGAATAATCAAAAACTCAAGCTCTCTTCATTAACCTTAAAAGGTGGCAGTGGGTCTTTTTTTAAATTAAATGTAGATGGAATTTCAGGAACAAATTTTTCAAATTTAGAATTAGAACCTAATGATAGCTTGTATATGTTCGCAACAGTTCGAATAGATCCTAATGCATCCAATCTTCCTTTTTTAGTGAGAGATAGTATTGAAATTAAATACAATGGCAATACAAAATGGATTCAATTACAAGCTTACGGCAAGAATGCTCGTTTTCTAAAAAGTACAAGAGTAACAAGTGATAGTAGTTTTTCTAATTCAATGCCAATTGTAATTCTAGGCAGTTTAACTATAGAGCAAAACAAAACATTAACCATTCAAAAAGGTACACAATTATATATACATGCTAATGCACCAATAATTGTAAATGGAACATTAAAAGCTATTGGTGATACGAATGCCAATGATAAAATCATTTTTCAAGGCATAAGAATTGACGAACCATATAGAGATTACCCTGGTAGTTGGCCTTATATTTATTTTTCGCCAAGTAGTAAAGACAATCAACTGCAACATTGTATTATAAAAAATGCTTATCAAGGAGTTGTTGCAGAAAACCCTTCATCAAATAGCAATCCAAAAGTTACAATAGACCAATGTATATTCAATAATATTTACGATAAAGCTTTACTGTGCTCTAACAGTTCTTTAACTGCACGAAATTGTTTAATCAGCAATTGTGGTTTTGGTTTTTATGCAATATCTGGGGGCACTTACAATTTTAATCATTGCACTTTTGCAAGTTTTAGCAATTACTATTTAAGTCATAAAGAATCTTTAATTACCCTAAGCAATACTACCAATGATTTAAGCAATTCCAATGCATTAAATGTTACTGTAAACAATTCTATTATTTATGGAGATGGAGGATTTGTTGAAAATGAAATCATCGTTCCTAAGAACAATCCTGCTGTAGGTTTTACTGTAAGTTGTAATAGCATTTTATACAGACAAAAAACAAATCCAGCAAATGTTACTATTACAAATTCGTTAAAAGATGTCAATCCAAATTTTGAGCAAATAGATTATACTAAAAACATTTTTAACTATAATATCAAATCAAATTCTCCATGTATTAATACTGCTTTGGCACCATCTTTGGCAGTTGATTTAGACGGCAAACCAAGACCATTAGGACCAAAACCTGATATGGGTTGTTACGAAAAACAATAATCAAAATATAAAAATAAATCACATGAAAATTTTCTTAGCATCTATTCTTAGTATGGCAATATTTACAACAACGATGGCTCAAAAAAACTCTATTCACCAATTTAAAGTAACTAGTATTGATGGAAAAACTTTGGATCTTTCGAAATTTAAAGGCAAGAAAATATTAATAGTAAACACAGCTTCAGAATGTGGTTACACCCCACAGTACGAAGGTTTGCAAAAATTGTACGATGCCAATAAAGATAAATTGGTAATTATTGGTTTTCCGTGTAATCAGTTTGGTGGACAAGAACCAGGCTCAGAAGAATCTATTAAAGAATTTTGCAAAGCAAGATTTGGAGTTACTTTTCCATTAACTGCTAAGGTTAATGTAAAAGGAGATAATATTTCACCAGTTTATAAATGGCTTTGTAACAAAGCAGAAAATGGAGTTTTAGACGCTACCATAAAATGGAATTTCAATAAGTTTTTGTTAGATGAAAATGGAATAATATTAGCTTACTTTCCTAGCAAAACAAAACCAGATAGTGAAGAAATTATAAATCTTTTGAAATAGAAAAATACTAGTGGTTGATGAGACACCAACCACTAACTTACACTATTGAAAATGGATATTGAAAGCATACATGAGTTTACAATGAATTTAGGTGAAGTTGAGGAAACTCAACCCTTTGGGCTAGATAATATTGTTTACAAAATCAATAACAAAATGTTTTTGTTGCTGGCTACAGATGAAATTCCTTTACGATTTAATGTAAAATGTAATCCAGAATTAGCATTAGAATTAAGAGAAGAATATAGCAGTGTTATACCAGGTTATCACATGAACAAAAAACATTGGAATACGATTGTAGTTGATGGCAACATTCCAACTGCAAAACTTAAAGAATTTATTCAACATTCCTTTGAATTGGTTAGGGGGAAGAAGTAGTTTATTAAATTATCTTCCTTTCTTATTCCGATTCATTCGGAATAAGAAATCTGTTGAGTTTTCATTTATGAGATTTCTCGTTCATTCTTCACTCGAAATGACGTTGAGTTGTGTTCGTCATTTCGAAGGTTCTTACCTGAGAAATCTGCAATTTTTTTTCGTCACTGCGAGGAACGAAGCAGTCTGCCGGAAAAATAATAAATTAAAATCAATGAGATTGCTTCGTGCCTCGCAATGACTTTTACATTTTAACTTGGTTCAATCCAAGCATCATTTTCTTTTAATAAGTTGATGAGTTCATCAACAGCAACTTCACTTTCAATATTTTTCTTTACCACTTCTTTGCCTTTATATAAAGTAATTTTTCCAACACCACTTCCAACATAACCAAAATCTGCATCAGCCATTTCACCTGGGCCATTTACTATGCAACCCATAATTGCAATTTTTAATCCTTTTAAATGGTTGGTTCTATTTCTAATTTTTGCAGTAGTTTCTTGTAAGTCGAATAATGTTCTTCCACAACTTGGACAACTTATATATTCTGTTTTTGAAATTCTTTTTCTGGTAGCTTGCAAAATACCAAATGAAGTATTGTTTAAAAACTGATGATTATTAATTACTGGTAAATATGTTCTGCCATGTGTTTTTTGGTTACTAATTTTAGCTGGATCATTCATTAACCAAATGCCATTTCCAATTCCATCTAAAAACAAAGCACCTGCTTGTTGTGCAAAATGTATAAGTTGTTCATCAATACTTGAATGATGACTTTCAACAGCAATAATAACTGGATGATGAATTTTGATTGATGATAATTCTCTTGCAAAAGCTCTACATTGCTGCATTCCATTAGATGCATTTGAATAAATAACATAAACTACAGACTCATTATTTTTAGTTGCTTCAATAATTTCAGAAACATTTTTGCTTACATCAAGAGCAATAAAGTTTGTTGTTGGATGTTGAAAGTTGGAGGTTAGAAATTCTTTGCCTTGGAACAATGGATAATATTTTTGATAGTATTCTACTTCACTTAGAAGTCCCTCCTTTGGAGGGATTAGGGAGGCCACATCTACCAAAACTTTTAAAGTACCAGGTAAAGCAAAGTCCACAATTTTATTTCCTGCATAAATAAAATCTGCTGCAGCATCTGCAATATTCCATTTATCTGTTACTTCGTTATAAGTATAACCAATAGCTTGTAAGTCTTGATGAGTAATAGTTTCAGCCATCATGAAATCAGCTACCACAATAGGGATTTGGAATTGGGAATTGGGAATTGGTTGACCGTTGACGGTAGACGGTCGACGGTCAACGGTTTGACTCTCTGACTCACCAACTACCTGAATATTGATCTTCACCAAATCAACACAAACTGGAATTTCAAATTCTGGATCTTCAGTAAGTGAAACTCTTATCGTATCACCAATGCCATCTTGCAATAAAGTTCCAATACCAATTGCACTTTTAATTCTTCCATCTTCACCATCACCAGCTTCTGTTACTCCTAAATGTAAAGGATAAATTTCACCAAACTCTTTATCCATTGTATCTACAAGTAATCGATAAGCTTCAACCATTACAATTGGATTGCTGCTTTTCATGCTAAGAATAATATTGTGGTAATCTTCGTCACGAGCAATTCTTAAAAATTCCATAGCACTTTCCACCATTCCAATTGCGGTATCACCATATCTGCTCATGATTCTATCACTCAAACTTCCATGGTTAGTTCCAATACGCATGGCTGTTCCATATTCCTTGCAAATTTTTACAAGTGGTGTAAATCGTTCTCTAATTCTTTCAATCTCTTCATTGTATTCAGCATCTGTATATTCTATTTGTTCAAATTTTTTCTTATCTACATAATTACCAGGATTCACTCTAACTTTCTCAACAATTCTTGCAGCAATTTCGGCAGCATTTGGAGTGAAATGAATATCTGCAACCAATGGAGTTGTATATCCTCTTGCTCTCAATTCATTTTTAATATGTAATAAATTTTCAGCTTCATTTTTTGATGGAGCAGTAATGCGAACCAATTCAGCACCAGCTTCTATGCAACGAATACATTGCTCTACAGTAGCTTTTGTATCCATAGTATCTGTGGTAGTCATGGTTTGAACACGAATAGGATGATTGTTGCCAATCAATAATCCCCCAACATTTACTTCACGAGTTATTAAACGAATTGGTTTAATATGTTCATTTAAATATTTCATTACAATCTTGTTTTTAACTGTTGCACCATTTGAGCTTTCCAACTTGAAAAATTGCCAGCTTGAATTTGTGTTCTGGCTTCTGTAACCAACCATAAATAAAAACTTAAATTATGAATGCTGGCAATTTGCAACCCTAAAATTTCATTGGCAACAAATAAATGTCTTAAATAAGCTTTACTATAATAATTACTAGTTGCACAATTTAAATCTATATCAATTGGGGAAAAGTCTTTAGCCCATTTTTTATTTTTAATGTTAATGATGCCTTTGCTGGTGAACAACATTCCATTTCTTCCATTACGAGTAGGCATTACACAATCGAACATATCAATACCCAAAGCTATGCTTTCTAAAATATTCCATGGGTTACCCACACCCATTAAATAACGAGGTTTATCAGTTGGTAAATGTTCACAACAAAGCTCTGTAAACTCATACATCATTTCTTCTGGTTCACCAACACTTAATCCACCAATAGCATTACCCACAGCATTTTTAGAAGCAATATATTGTGATGAAGCAATTCTTAAATCTTTAAAAGTACTACCCTGAACAATCGGAAATAAATTTTGTGAATAGCCATATTTATCAGGCGTTTCAGCCAATCTGTTTACACATCTATCTAACCAACGATGAGTGAGTTCCATACTTTTTTTAGCATAGATATATTCACTAGGGTAAGGTGGGCATTCATCAAAAGCCATAATAATATCTGCACCAATACTTCTCTCAATATCCATTACATTTTCCGGAGAAAACATGTGCTTACTGCCATCGATATGACTTTGAAATATTACACCTTCTTCTTTAATTTTTCTATTTGCTGCCAATGAAAAAACCTGATAACCACCACTGTCTGTAAGTATGGGTTTATGCCATCCATTGAATAAATGTAACCCTCCTGCAGCTTCTAAAACTTCAATACCTGGTCTTAAGTATAAATGATAAGTATTGCCTAAAATAATTTGTGCTTTTACTTCTTCTTTAAGTTGTTGTTGATTCACTGCTTTAACACTACCAACTGTACCCACAGGCATAAAGATTGGAGTTAAAATTTCTCCATGATCTGTAGTTATTTTCCCTGTTCTTGCTTTAGATTGAGAATCTGTTTGCTCTAATTGAAACTGCAATACTGCCATTGAATAATGCTAAATGTTAAATGATTAATGTTGAATAATCTCTTTTCAACTTTTGCAAATATCATTAGTTTTAGATTAACCATTTTAGCTTTTAACTTTTTACTATTGACCTAATATGCTTCATCAACCAATTGTTTCAATTCTTTATACCTTTCTCCTCTGCCTTTGCTTTTGATGTTGAGTGTAAATAAAATTGCACAATATTTTTTTTCATTATCTACCCAAGGAAAAGTTCCAAACAATCCAGGACTTGTTATTGCACTTGATCTTTGATTACCAATTGCATTATCCATTACCCATGCTCCAAAGCCATAGCCCCAATTTCCAGCTTCGACAGGTGTGTAAACTATTTTACAATCTTTACTTACATAATTTTTTTGCATGTCTATAATAGATTGTTTAGAAATAATTTGTTTTCCATTGAACTTTCCATGATTTAAAATCATTTGCAAAAATTTCAAATAATCATTTGGAGTACTATATGCACCACCAGCTGCTAAAGGCACTTTTACATTTCCAAAATCAGTGTCTTTCATTTTAAGTGGTTTAGCAATTCGTTCTTGAAATAAAGTTTCAAAATCTTTATTGCCTACTACTTCACAAATTGCTGCAATAATTTGTAAACCTGCATTTCCATAATGAAATGTCTTTCCAGGCTCACCTTCCATTTCAGTTTTTGCAATAGAATCCATGGCATCTTGCATACTATTCCAAGGATTTAATTTGTTGCTTAAACCTCCATTTTGTTTTTGTTGCATTTTTTCTCTAAAACTTCCTCTTCCATTTTCATCTCCATTATTCATAGCATCCATTACACCAATTTGTTTAATACCAGTTAAATGGCTTAAACAATGCCATACTTTAATATTTCCTTTTCCATGAGTAGTCATAACAGGTAAAAATTTGCCAATGGAATCTTCAAGATTTATTTTCTTTTCATCAACAAAAGTCATTGCCAATGCTGCTGTTAACCATTTACTACAACTTGCAATTCTTTGTTTGGTATTGGCATCAAAATCATTCAAATCAATATCTCTTCCAGTTTTTTTTGCAATTCTTTTTCCAATAAATTTTTGTTTTCGGGTAAGTTCATTTGCAGCATTTTCATAAACTGTTTTTCCATCTTTCCAAACTAATAATACCGCTCTTCCACCTAAATTAGAAACATTGTTATCTAACCAATCATCTAGCTTGGAAAAATTATTTTGAGCTTGTACAAACTGCAAGAATAACAGAGCAATGATAAATAATCGGAAATGCAGACAGAAGAATTTAACTTTATGTGCCATAGTTGCTGAAAATTAGATGTGGATTATGTTTTGAGGTTATGGTATAACAAAAATAAAGATTATATGAATTTAAATAATTATACTATTAAGGCTCAAGAGACGATTCAAGCAGCCCAACAATTTGCTTTTAATAACAATAATATTAATATAGAAACAAATCATTTGTTAAAAGCTCTGTTGAGCGATAAGGATAGTCCTATTGAATATTTACTAAAGAAAAATAATGTTAATCTCAATTTGATTCAAACTAAAAATGAAGAAGCTTTAAAACGTTTACCAAAGAATGATTCTGGAGAAGCTGCACAAAGTGTAAGTAGAGATGTAAACAATGCTTTACTAAAAGCAAATGCAAGTTTAAAACAATTTAAAGATGAATTTGTAAGTGTTGAGCATTTAATGATTGGATTGCTACAAATAAATGATGATACTGCAAAGACTTTAAAAGATGGAGGTTTAACAGAGAAGGGTTTAGTTGCAGCTATTGTTGAATTAAGAAAAGGTTCAACTATCAACTCTGCTACACAAAGTAATCAATATAATTCTTTACAGAAATATGCTAAAAATTTAAATGAGCTAGCCAGAAATGGTAAGCTAGACCCTGTCATAGGCAGAGATGAAGAAATTAGAAGAACACTACACATTCTTTCGAGGAGAAGTAAAAATAATCCCATACTTGTTGGTGAACCTGGTGTAGGTAAAACTGCAATAGCAGAGGGTTTGGCCATGAGAATTATTAATGGTGATGTTCCTGAAAATTTAAAATCGAAAATTATTTATGCACTTGATTTAGGTCAGCTAATTGCTGGTGCAAAATATAAAGGTGAGTTTGAAGAAAGACTAAAAGCAGTAATTAAAGAAGTAACAGAAAGTGACGGCGAGATTCTTTTATTTATTGATGAAATACATACTCTTGTTGGTGCTGGTGCTAGTGAAGGTGCTATGGATGCTGCTAATATTTTAAAGCCTGCATTGGCAAGAGGAGAGTTAAGAGCTATTGGTGCAACAACATTAAATGAGTATCAAAAATATATTGAAAAAGATAAAGCTTTAGAAAGAAGGTTTCAAAAAGTTTTGGTTGATGAGCCAAGTGTTGATGATGCTATTTCTATTTTAAGAGGTTTAAAAGATAGATATGAAACACATCATCATGTTCGTATAAAAGATGAAGCCATTATTGCTGCAGTTGAATTATCGCATCGTTATATTACAGATCGTTTTTTACCAGATAAAGCAATTGATTTAATTGATGAAAGTGCTGCTAAGCTTAGATTAGAGATGAACAGTATGCCAGAAGAATTAGATGAATTAGAAAGAAAAATACGACAACTTGAAATTGAACGTGAAGCTATTAAAAGAGAAAAAGATGAAGCTAAATTGAAAGAATTAGGAGAAGAAATTTCTTTACTATCTGTTCAAAGAGACACTTTCAAATCGAAATGGAAAGAAGAAAAAGAGTTGGTAGATCAAGTTCAAAATGCCAAAGCGAAAATTGAAGATTTAAAACTTGAAGCAGAACAAGCAGAACGTAATGGCGACTTTGGTAAGGTTGCAGAAATTCGTTATGGCAAAATAAAAGAACAAGAATCTATCATCTCTAATATCTCTACACAACTTGAAAATAGTGAAGAAAAAAGAATGATGAAGGAAGAAGTAGATGCAGAAGATATTGCAGAAAATGTAGCACGTGCAACCAATATTCCTGTAACTAAAATGATGCAAAGCGAAAGAGATAAATTGTTGAATTTAGAAGATGAATTACATAAAAGAGTTGTAGGTCAGCAAGAAGCAATTGTTGCTGTTTCAGATGCTATTAGAAGAAGTAGAGCAGGTTTACAAGATCCTAAAAAACCAATAGGGTCATTCATTTTCTTAGGCACAACAGGTGTTGGAAAAACTGAATTAGCAAAAGCATTAGCCAATTATTTATTTGATGATGAAAGTATGATGACAAGAATTGATATGAGTGAATATCAAGAAAAGCATACTGTATCTAGATTAGTGGGTGCTCCTCCTGGATATGTTGGTTATGATGAGGGTGGTCAACTTTCTGAAGCAGTTAGAAGAAAGCCTTATAGTGTGGTATTGTTAGATGAAATTGAAAAAGCTCATCCAGATGTTTGGAATGTATTGTTACAAGTTTTAGATGATGGTAGATTGACTGATAACAAAGGACGATTAGTGAATTTTAAAAACACCATTATCATTATGACCAGTAACATTGGTAGTCATTTAATTCAAGAAAAGTTTGAAAATGTAACTGAAAATAATATTGAAGATGTAACTGAAAAGGCTAAGGTGGAAGTGATGAGTTTATTGAAAGAAACCATACGACCAGAGTTTTTAAATAGAATTGATGAGATTATTATGTTTCATCCTTTACTACAAAAAGAAATTAAAGGCATTATAAAAATTCAATTAGATGAATTAAAGAATAGGGTTTCTGAAAATGGAATTAATTTAGATTTCAGTAATTATTTAGTTGAATATTTATTACAGAATGGCTATGACCCTACTTTTGGAGCAAGACCATTAAAAAGGCTCATTCAAAAATCGATAGTAAACGAGTTGAGCAAAAAAATATTAATGGGCGATATAGATAAAACAAAAACTATTTTAGTTGACGTTTTTGATGGTATAGTTGTATTTAGAGAACATTAAATAGTATGAAAAAAATAATTATTCTAGTTTTAGCACTTGCAATCAGTTCGATTTCTTTTGCCCAAAGTGAATTTGCAAAACATTTTAAAATTTGGTTAGGAAATTGGGAAATGAAAACTCCTAATGGTATTACAATTGAGAGCTGGGTTCTAAAGAATGAAACTTCATTATTGGGTAAAACTGTTTTACTAAAACCTGAAGGCGATAGTATATTACAAGAAACCATTGAACTTATAAATTTAGGAAATCAAATTTTATACTTACCAAGAGTAAAAAATCAAAATAACAATCAGGCTATTTCTTTTAATCTAGTAGAATTTAATGATAAGTATTTTGTATTTGAAAATAAGAAACATGATTTCCCACAAAGAATTAGTTACGAATTTTTAACAGAAGATAGTTTAATTGCCACGATAGAAGGTGTAAAAAATAAAATTCGAAAAAAGATTAACTATAGTTATAAGAAAATTAAATAAAGCAAAGAGCCTCTTGATAAATCAAGAGGCTCTTACAGTTTGTGTTTAGTCGATATGTTAATCTGGTCGTTGACCGTCTAAGAAAGAATTTTTAGTTGAAATGAAAGTTTCATTTTTATCATTTTTATCAACAGTTACTTTGCTATAAAAATCTTCAACAGTAGTTAAATTATTGCCATACAATTCCATGTTTCTTCTTACATAAGCTGGCACATGTTCAAATTCTGAGTTATCGTCTGTATTACTCATATTGAAAGACAAGTTACGTAATTTTTGAATTCTATCGAGAGCTCTTTTTCTTTGTTCTTCCTCTTCAGAATTTTCTAAAACAATATTATTTACAATAGGAGTTGCAGTTGTTGTTTCTTTATTAGTAATCTCAAAAACCATTTCTATTGGCTCGGTAGTATCTTCAACAATTTCTTCAACTTTATTCTCAACTACAGCATCAACAGGTGTTTCTTTAATAGTAAGTTCAAAAACATTTTCTGCTGCCGAAACTTCTTCAGTTTTAGTTTCTACCTGAGCTGTGGTTTCAGTAAAATTATTGGAGTAAATATTTGAAGGTTTACTTAATATATTATGATTTGCAAGAATGCTTGCTGTATTGTCAGTGTTTGTATTTTCTTCATTAGTGTTTGCACTGAACATAGTTTCTGTAGGATTGAATTCTTCGGCATCTTCATCATCATTATTTCCAAAATAAGGCATGACTTCTGGTTCTGAAGAACCTAATTCTAACTCGAAAATTTCTGTTTCTCTAGCATCTAACATTTCTTCTCTTTGTGCATCAAAGTCGTTCGTTGTATAAGCTACTTCATTAGCTTCCATTTCAAATTCATAGCTTGGCACAAATTCAACAATTTGAGATTCAAAAACATTTTGATCATCAAACTGTAAGGTTTGTTGAAGCATAGAAGTAGTGTTCTCAACAACTTTATCTTCAACAGCATCTTGATTTAATTTAAGAATTATTTTTTCACCTTTTGGTTCTTCTTTTTCTTTAACTTTTACGAAATTTTCTTTTGCAAAAGGATCTTTATGTTCAAAACCTGTAGCTATAATAGTAATTCCAATTTTCTTATCTAAACTATTATCAGATCCCATACCTACAATAACATCAGTATGTTCACCTGCTTGAGTTCTTAAATATTCATTAATGGTTTCCATTTCATCCATAGTACATTCATATTCTCCTTCTGCACTATTAATATTTATAAGAATCCATTTAGCACCTTTAATATCACTATCGTTTAATAATGGAGAATTTAATGCTTCTTCAATGGCCAGTTGAGCTCTATTATCACCCTCAACAGCTGCACTTCCTAAAATAGCAACACCACCATTTTTCATTACTGTACATACATCTGCAAAGTCAACTATAATGTGACCTTTACTATTAATAATATCAGTAATACATTTTGCTGCTGTAGCTAAAACATTATCGGCTTTACTAAAAGCTTCTTTCATTTTTAAATTACCATACTGCATGCGTAATTTATCGTTACTGATAACTAGTAAAGTATCTACATGAGGTTTTAAAGCTTTAATACCTTCTTCAGCTTGTTGCATTCTTCTAGGGCCTTCAAAAGCAAATGGAGTAGTAACTATACCAACAGTTAAAATACCTAATTCTTTACAGATTTGTGCAACAATTGGTGCACCACCTGTGCCTGTTCCTCCACCCATACCAGCAGTAATGAATGCCATACGAGTATTCACTTCGAGAATACTTTTAATTTCTTGAAGAGATTCTTCTGTAGCTTGTTTTCCAACTTCTGGATTTGCACCAGCACCTAAACCTTGTGTTGAAGCAGGGCCTAATTGTATTTTATTTAAAACTTCACTAAGTTCAATTGCTTTTGCATCGGTATTACATACTACAAAGTCTACGCCTTCAATATTCTGAGCATTCATGTAATTAACGGCATTACTGCCTCCTCCACCTATCCCAATAACTTTTATTATTGAGGATTTTTGTTTTGGTAAATCAAAATGTATCATTGATTTAAATTTTAGGGTTAGTGATCTCTGGTAAAGTAAATTTTACATCATTTTGTCATCTTCTTCTTTGAAAATATCAATGATGCTTCGTTGTACTTTATCCCAAAAGTTTAATTTATTTTTTCTATCCTCACCACTAGGTTGTTTAACTAATGGTTCTGGGTTTGCTTTAATTTCGTCTACAGGGTTTTCTTTCTTTAATTTTTTAGGAACTTGTATTGGTTTATACTGTTCTGTAAAATCTTTATATTGCTTCTCGTAGTCGTTATATCCTTTTAATATAAGACCTAAGCAAGTACTGTACATTGGTTTTTTTAATTCTTCAATATGGTTTGGAGCTAAATGTTCAGTAGGTAACCCAATTCTTGCATTTAAGCCAGTAGCATATTCTGTTAACTGAATTAAGTGTTTTAATTGTGCACCTCCACCTGTTAATATTACGCCACCATTTAAAGTTTTATTATCTAAACCAACTTGTTTAAGATGATAAACTACAAAGTCTAAAATTTCATCCATTCTAGCTTGTATAATCTGACTTAAAGTTTTTACACTAATCTCTTTAGGAGGTAATCCTCTAATTCCAGGGACTGTAACATATGCATTTGCATTAGCATCGCTAGCCCATGCACTACCATATTGAACTTTTAGTGCTTCGGCATAACTGCGTAAAACGCCTAAACCAACTTGAATGTCATTTGTAATATTTTCACCTCCAAATGGAATTACAGCAGTATGCTTTAAAATACCATCGTGAAACACAGCAATATCACTTGTTCCACCACCAATATCCAAAACAACAACACCTGCTTCAAAGTCAACATCACTCATTACAGAACCTGCACTAGCCAAAGGTTGTAGCACTAAATCTTTTATACTTAACTCGCAACGAGTAACAGCTCTATTAATATTTCTGATGGCATTTTTATCGCCAGTTATGATATGAAAATTTGCACCAACTTTTACTCCATTATAACCTACAGGATCTTTTATAGCATTAATATTATCTACATGAAAATCTTGTGGAATAACGTCAATAATCTGATCTCCTGCTGGAATGAAAGTTTTTCTTTGATTTTCTATTAAAAGGTCAACTTCGTGTGCTTGAATTTCTAGTTCAGATTCTTGTCGAACTATATCGCCACGAGTTTGTAAACTTTTAATATGATGCCCTGCAATACCTACATACACCTCTTTTATTTCTAAATCTGGATTGCTTTCATAACAATTTTTTAATGCCTGATTAATTGCACGAACGGTAAAATCTATGTTTAACACCTGACCATGTTTAACACCATTGCTTGGAGCTTTACCAAAACCTAAAATTTCTAACTTACCTTGTTCATTTTTTCTTCCTGCTATTGCTACAATCTTGGTAGTGCCAATATCTAACCCTACAATTATTGGTGCCTCATGATTATTCATACAAAATTTTTGTTAGTTTCTTAGATAGAAAATCTGTAAAAATTGAAAAACTTTTACGCCTATCCTTGTGATAACGATTTTTTTACCTTTTTATTTTTAAGTTCATCATCTATTTATGAATAAAAAATATTAATTACTTTTTTGTAGAATTCGTATTAATAAATTGCTTTTCATCTTCTTAAAGTGTCGTTATTTAATATTATTAAACTATCTTTTGTAATAGGCCTATTTTCTTTACGTTTTGCTACAATCTGATTATTAAACCTCAAATCAATTGTTTCATATGTACTCACTCCATTTTTAATCCAAGCTGCTGTGTAAAAAGCCTTCATTTTTTCAAATTTTTCTTTAGCAAATTGTATATCTCCAAATAAAATAGTTTCATTCCCCAAAGTGGGTATTAATTCAAACTTTCCATTATTGGTAATATTTATTTGTGCAATTTGTGCTTTCCAAAAAGAATCAAGAGTAATAAGATTGGCTAAGTTTGTAACCTGAGCTAATAAAATACTATCAGGAACGGAGAGTTTTACATTATCACTTGGGAAATTACTTATCACCACTACTCTAGTTGTAGCATTGTTTTTTATAGGTAGCCTTTCTCCATTTTCATCTAAATAATAAGAATTACCATTTACTGTAAACAATCTTGCTATGGCTTCATTCTGATCAATATCTACATGCAACACATTATTGTTTTCAAAATAAATTTCACTATTTCTAACCCAAGGATTTTTTTTAATAACTCTTTCTAGTATAGATAGATTAATTTTTTTAATAGGCAATCGTTCAACTTTACCTCTTGAATTAATAAGCTCAGCAATTTCGTCTTGTGTTATAAAATTACTTTGATCATGATGATTAATTTTAATAACTAAGTTATTACAAAACTCATTTTTTCTATGTTGCATAGCTGCCACAAAAAGCACTAAAGTGCCGATGGCTAAAGCAAGCCAAAATACATTTAGAAAAATATGTTTAAATTTTTGTTTCAAAATTTATTCGAAAACTTGTTTTACTTGATTAACTAATACATCAATATCTCCAGCTCCTGCCATTACAATTAGCTGAGGTTTTTTATCATTAATATAGTTTAACATTTCATTTTTTTCCATCAAATATTTTTTTTGCAAATGCATTAAATTAAAAATGCTTGAAGAGCTAACCCCTTCCATTGGCAACTCTCTAGCAGGATAAATAGGAAGTAGAATAACTTCATCTGCAAGATCTAAGCTTTCTGCAAAACCTTCTTTTAGATCGTTGGTTCTGCTAAATAAATGAGGTTGAAATATCAAGGTAAGATGATGGCTAGGATATAAACTTCTAACCCCTTCAATTAACGCTTTTAATTCTGCAGGATGATGAGCATAATCATCAATTAAAATTTGATTGCCATCTAAAACTTTTTCAAATCTTCTTTTTACTCCTTTAAAATTTGCAATTGCTTTTTTGATTTTATCATCATCAATTTTCAAATACTTAGCAACAGCAATGGCAGCTAAAGCATTTTCTATATTGTGCAAACCACCCATGTTTAAAATAACATCACTTAATATCCATTTTTCATGAACAACATCAAACTGATATGATCCATTAACTACTTGTAAATTTTTGATATGGATATCTGCATTTGTATTTGATACACTATAAGTATTGGTATTATTAATCTTAAACTGATGGGCATTATTTAAACCATGCTTTAGTATTAAACAACCACCTGCTTTTATTTTAGTTGAAAACTCTACAAATGCATTAGCAACATTTTCTGCAGTACCATAAATATCTAAATGATCGGGATCAACAGAAGTTATCACTGCAATATTGGGTGATAATTTTAAAAAGCTTCTATCGTATTCATCTGCTTCAACCACAACATTGTTTTCAGTACTACTCCAAAAATTAGTATTATAATTTGCTGCAATTCCACCCAGAAAAGCATTACAGCCAAATTCAGTATCTCTCAACAAATGCCCAATCATGGTACTAGTAGTAGTTTTTCCATGAGTGCCGGCAACGCATATATTAAAACTATATTCAGTAATCCATTGTAATACATCACTTCTTTTTACAACACTATAACCGTTGTTTTTGTAAAAATTAAGTTCTGTATGTTGAGATGGAATTGCTGGTGTATACACAACAAAATCAACATGCCTAGGTATCAAACTTACATCATCAGTAAAATGAATTTGAATACCTTCTTTTTCTAATTGATGCGTTAATGTTGTGGGTGTTTTATCGTAACCACTTACTTCAATTCCTAAATGATTAAAATAACGAGCAATAGCACTCATACCAATACCACCAATACCTATAAAATAGACAGCTTTTGTATTTTGTATTGATGATGGAAATAAAATATTGTTAGTGCTTGTGCTCATATTATTGAATATTTTCTAAAATTGAATTTGCAATTTGTTGGTCTGCATTTTTTACAGAAAACTGAGCTATATTAATTTTAAGTTGTTGTTGCTGTGATTCATTTTGAACCAAATCAACAGCAGCTTTAACCAATTGTTGCATAGCAAGACCATCCTGTACCATTAATGCAGCTTGATGTTTTACTAATTGTTTTGCATTTACTGTTTGGTGGTCTTCGGCAGCATAGGGAAAAGGAACAAATATTACAGGTTTTTGAACAACACATATTTCTGCAACAGACATGGCTCCTGAACGGCTTATAACAACATCTGCAGCAGCATAAGCCATTTCCATAGCTCCAATAAACTCATTTACCCAAACTCCTTTTTCTACATTATGTAATGCTTTAAACGAACGAACATCAGATTTACCGGTTTGCCAAATCACTTGTATATCATTATCAGTAAAATGGCTCAACCCATTTAATATGGCTTTATTAATACTTCTTGCACCTAAGCTTCCACCTATAATGAGCACAGTTTTTTTATCGGGATTCAAACCAAAAAAATCAATAGCATCATTTTTAGTAATAATAGAATCTGTAATGTTTTTACGAACAGGATTACCTGTAATTTTAATTTTATGGGAAGGAAAAAATTTGTCCATTCCAGTTGAAGCAACAAAAACTTGAGTTGCTTTTTTTCCTAATAATATATTTGACTTTCCGGCAAAAGAATTGCTTTCATGTATAAAAGTATTAATGCCTTTTGCCTGACAATATTTTAAAACAGGAAAACTTGAATACCCTCCAACACCAATTGCAGCAATAGGTTCAAAACTTTTTACTATTTCTTTAACCTGAAAAAAACTTTGTATTAATTTAAAAGGCAGACTCAAATTTTTAATTATTGAACTACGATTAAAACCAGCAATATCTAATCCTATAATTTGATAACCCGCTTGTGGTACTTTTTCCATTTCCATTTTACCTTTTGCACCAACAAATAATATTTGAATAGCAGGATGCATTTCTTTTAGAGCATTTGCAATAGCAATAGCAGGAAAAATATGCCCCCCAGTTCCTCCACCAGCAATGATGATATTTAATTTTTTTGTTTGATTTACTTGCATAAAAACAATTGCTTGGTTGTTTTAATTTACAGTGTTTATTTTTCCTTCGAATGATTCTACATTTCTTCCAACACTTAATATAATTCCTATAGCAATACTTGTAAATACAAAAGAACTTCCACCCATACTTACCAAAGGCAATGTAACTCCTGTAACAGGCACTAAACCTACACTTACAGCCATATTAGCAAATGCTTGTATTACTATTGTAAAGCCTAATCCCAATGCTAGAAATGCACCAAATGCATAAGGACATTTTTTATAAATTCGAATGCATCGATATAAAAACAAAATGTATAGCAATAAAATAAAAGCCCCTCCTACTAACCCATATTCTTCAATAATTATTGCAAAAATAAAATCGTTATATGCTTGTGGTAAATAATTGCTAGCAGTACTGTTACCTGGACCTACACCAAAAAAAATACTACCATTTGCAATGGCTATATTAGCTTGTTGCCTTTGATATGGCACAGTTTCTTTTGTGGAATAATAAAAATCTTGCACACGTTTGATCCAAGTACCAAAACGACCATATGATTTTAGTTTCTCATATGTAGCAGGTTTTTCAACTTCTGCTTGATTTCCATTATAAGAAAAAATAGCAACTGTAACTATAAACGCAACAGGAATTAATACCAATCCAATTGTTAATAAAATATGAGCAAATTTTACTCTGCCAATATACATAAGCAATAAAGCTGTAGCACCTGTTAATAAAGCATTTGAAAGATTTGCTGGTAGTATTAAAATACAAATAATAATAACTGGTACAATTGCTTTTAAATACCCCTCTTTAAAACTTTTAATTACATCTTGCCTTTTACTTAATACTCTTGCTAAAAACATGAATAAAGCTAATCTGGCAAAATCGCTGGTTTGAAAAGTTTGATTGATGATTGGTATTTTAATCCATCTACTACCTTCATTAATGGTAGCTCCAAAAAACAAAGTGTAAATTAGTAAGGGTATAGCAATAACCATAAACATCCATGCTAGCCTAGAGAAAAATATATAATTGATCTGATGAATTAAATAAATAAATACTAGACCTAAAACTGAAAATCCAATTTGCTTAAACAAAAAATATTCAGTATTTCCCTGATACTTTTTATAAGCAAGCGAACCTGTAGCACTATACACTACTAAAATAGAAATTAAGGAGAGTAATATAATAATACCCCATATAAATCTATCTCCTTTTACTTTAGCAACAATTGCCTGTTTGGCATTATCTAAAGAAAAAGATTCAGCTAATTTGCCTTCAGTAGCTTCGTTAGCTTTTTGTAAATAAGTAGTTTTAAACAGGTTCACACTATATGGTTTTCAACAATAAAATTGAAGTTAGAGTTGCATTACTGCTTCTTTAAACTGACGACCTCTATCTTCATAATTTTTAAATAAATCAAAGCTGGCACAAGCAGGACTTAACAATACTGCATCTCCTTTTGTTGCTAAAGCAAAACAGGCTTCAACACATTTTTTAGCATCTTGTGTTTCTACAATTTTGTTTACAACTCCTTTAAAAGCTTCTTTGATTTTTTTATTGTCGATACCCAGACAAACAATTGCTTTTACTTTGTCTTTTACTAGATCGGCAATTAAAGAATAATCGTTGCCTTTATCAGTTCCACCAAGAATTAACACTACAGGTTTAGTCATACTTTCTAAAGCATACCAAGTACTGTTAATATTAGTGGCTTTGCTATCGTTGATAAACTCAACACCTCTAACAGAAGCAACAGATTCCATACGATGTTCTAGACCACTATAGTCTATTACAGCTTCGCGAATTTTTTCTTTTCTGATGCCAACTGTTGTGGCTGCAATGCAGGCTGCCATAGTGTTGTATTGATTGTGTTTACCTTTTAGTGCAAAGTCGTAGATACTCATTGCAACTCTTTCTTCTTGAATTCTAATCATCATTTGATCGCCTTTAATGTGGGCTCCTTTTTTTAGTTCATGTTTCATAGAGAATGGTAGTGGGTTAGTATTTGTGGTTAGTAATGGGAAATATTTAGTAATCACTTCATCATCGGCACAGTAAATAAAAAAATCTTTATCTGTTTGATATTTGGTGATGTTGAATTTTGATTTGATATAGTTTTCGAATTTGTAATCGTAACGATCTAAATGATCTTCTGTGATATTGAGTAAAATGGCAACATCTGGTCTAAAAGTTTGAATGTCATCTAACTGAAAAGAACTGATTTCAGCTACATACCATTCTTTAGGATCTTCAGCCATTTGCCTTGCAATACTGTAACCAATATTGCCAACCAAAGCACAATCTAAACCTCCGTGTTTGCAGATGTGATAACACAAACTTGTGGTAGTGCTTTTGCCATTAGTACCTGTAATACCAATGATTTTACTTGACCCTTTATGTCGATATGCAAATTCAAATTCACTAATAATAGGTATATGATTTGCTCTTATTTTTTGCAGCATTTCATTTTTATCTGAAATGCCTGGGCTCTTCATAACTTCATTGGCAGATAAAATTTTTTCTTCAGTATGGCCTCCTTCTTCAAAATCAATTCCATGCTGTTCCAGTTCAGCTTTGTAAGTTGGTTTTATTGCAGCACCGTCACTAACAAGAACTTGATAGCCTAATTGTTTAGCCAATAAAGCAGTACCCACACCACTTTCGCCTGAACCTAGAATACAAAGCCTCCCCTTCCCCTCAAATGGAGGGGTTTTAATGGCTTCAATATTTTTAAGACTTTCAATCATTTCACTTTTTATTTTTTCATTTTCCCCTTTGGGGAATAAAAGAGGCCTTATCTAATTTTTAAAGTCATAATGCTTGCTACAACTAACAGAATTGTAATAATCCAAAAACGTAATGCGATTTTATTTTCATGAAATCCTTTCTTTTGATAATGATGATGCAATGGGCTCATTAAGAAAACCCTTCTTCCTTCTCCATATTTTTTCTTAGTGTATTTGAAGTAACCTACTTGAATAATTACGCTTAAATTTTCTACTAAGAAAATGCCACAGAAAATGGGTATTAACCATTCTTTACGAACAATAATGGCAAGTGATGCAATAATTCCACCTAATGCTAAACTTCCTGTATCGCCCATGAAAACCTGTGCTGGGTAAGCATTGTACCATAAAAATCCAATACATGCTCCAACAAAAGCTCCAACAAAAACAGAAAGCTCACCAAGATTTGGTATATACATAATGTTTAAGTAATCTGCAAAAACATAATTGCCACTTACATATACAAAAACGCCAAGACCAGCACCAACAATGGCACTAACACCTGCAGCTAACCCATCTAAACCATCAGTAAGATTGGCTCCATTACTTACTGCAGTAATAATGAGGGTAACAATAATGATATAAACAATCCAAGTATATTTTTCTGCACCTTCACCAATCCAACTAATCAGCTTACTATAATTAAACTCATGACTTTTTACAAATGGAATGGTAGTGATAGGTGTTTTAACTTTTACATAGTATCTTTCTTTTCCATCAATATTTCTTACAATAACTTTTGAATCTTTTGCAAGTTTTTCTCCTTTCTGTAATACAATATTTGTTGAAGAAGTTTGCAATTGCCTTTCAACTGTTACAGCATTACTGAAGTATAAGGTTGTACCAATTATGATACCTAAACCTATTTGACCAATAATTTTTGAAATACCAGCCAAACCATCGCTGTCTTTTTTCTTATAAGCTTCTCCTTTTGATAAGGCTAATTTTCTTGAGCGTATTTTAAAATAGTCATCTAAAAAACCAATTACACCAAGCCATACAGTACATAACAACATTAATCTGATATACACCTTATCGAGATTAGCAAATAATATTGTTGGAATGATGATACTTAAAAGAATAATAATACCACCCATAGTTGGAGTACCTTTCTTTTGCATTTGGCCTTCTAAACCTAAATCACGAACACTTTCACCTATTTGCTTTTTTTGCAAATACAAAATGATTCTTTTACCATAAACCGTTGCAATGACTAATGATAACAAAATAGCCATAGCAATACGAAAAGTTTGATACTGAAATAATCCAGCACCTGGTATTTTATAATGTTGATTTAGCCAATCAAATAAATGGTATAGCATTTTTTTTAATGATTAGATTGTAATAATTCTTCTAAAATTTTTTTATCGTCAAATGGGTGTTTTACACAATTAATATCTTGATACTTTTCATGTCCTTTACCTGCAACCAAAATGATATCTTCTTTATTAGCCATCATTACTGCAGTTTTAATAGCTTCTTTTCTATCGAGTATTGAAAGTGATTTTCTTTTGGATGCACTATTTAAACCTTCTTCCATATCTTTTAATATTTGAGCAGCATCTTCTGTTCTTGGATTATCACTAGTAAGAATAATTTTATCACTCAATTCACTCGCCACTTTAGCCATAATGGGTCTTTTAGTTTTGTCTCTATCACCACCACATCCAACCACTGTAATTATTTGTTCATGGCCTTTTCGTAATTTTTTTATGGTTGATAAAACATTCTCTAAAGCATCTGGAGTATGAGCATAATCAACTATTCCAACAACACCTGAATGATTAACAACATAATCAAATCTTCCTTCTGCACCAGTCATAATGCTAAGTGCAGTAAGCACATTTTCTTTCTCTTCTCCTAAACAAATAGCAGTTGCAAAAACAGCCATCATATTGTATGCATTAAACTCACCAATCATTCTTAAATGCACTTCAGTATCATTTATCATCATATGCAAACCATTCAAACTATTATCAAGAATTTTTCCTTTATAGTCTGCAGGTGATTTTAAACTATAGGTGATTTTTTGTGCTGATGTGTTTTGTAACATCACTGTTCCTCTTTTATCATCAAGATTTGTAATTGCAAATGCATTGCTAGGAAGATGATCGAAAAATGATTTTTTTACTCTAATGTATTCATCAAAAGTTTTGTGATAATCTAAATGATCGTGTGTGATGTTGCTAAAAATTCCTGCTGCAAATTGTAAAGCACCTATTCTGTGTTGATGAATGGCATGACTACTACACTCCATGAAAACGTGAGTACAATTTTCTGCAACCATTCTAGCTAATAAAGCATTTAAACTAATAGCATCTGGTGTAGTATGTGTTGCAGGAATAATTTGTTGAGCAATTTGATTTTGCACCGTACTAATTAATCCACATTTATAGCCTAGTTGAGAATATAACTTAAATAAAACTGTTGCAATAGTTGTTTTACCATTTGTACCAGTAACCCCAACTAATTTAATTTTAGCAGATGGTTGTTGATAAAAATTATGAGCCATAATAGGAGCTGTAGCTGCAGTATTTTCAACCTCTATATAAGTTAGCTGTTCATTTTTTTCTGTTGGTAATTTTTCACAAACAATAACAGTTGCACCTAGTTCAATTGCTTTTGAAATAAATTGATGACCATCAGATTTTTCTCCCTTAATGGCAATAAATACAAAATCTTTTTGTACCAATCGAGAATCAATGGTTAAACCTGCAACATCAATAGCAGTAGTACCTACAACTGATTGTAAGGAAACTGTGTATAATATATTTTGTAATGATTGCATTAATTTAATTCTAGGTTTATTGTTTTGCCATAATTAATGATTGTACCTTCTACTATTGATTGATTAACTACTTTTCCTTTTCCCACAAGATTTACTTTCAAGCCCAATTCCTCGGCTATATAAATGGCATCTTTTGCATTTAAACCTTTAAAGGATGGAATTTGTTTTGGCTTAATTTCTTTGCTCAGAAGGGTAACATTTTTATTATTCACTTTTGTCTCTATCCAATCGCTATTATTATCTGACTTTACATTAATATTTAAACCAACATTTTTCATTAAATATTTTACATCTTCATTATAACCGACAAAATGTAAGTTTTCAGAGTCTGTTCTATTAGATACGTATTGCTCTGTTGTATTTGTTTTTACATAAAGAGTATACAAACGATCGGCAATTTCTTTAAACACCGGACCAGCAACTTCTGCTCCATAGTGCAACATTGGATTAGGTTTATTTACAATAACCACTACACAAGTGAATTGAGGGTTATCTGCAGGAAAGAAACCTGCAAAAGATGACTGATAAATTCTGTCGGCATATTTTGTTTTATCATCAACAACATATGAGGTACCTGTTTTACCAGCAACGAAAAAAGTATTGTCTTTAAATAATTTTCTTGCTGTGCCTTCATTACTATGACAAACACCTATTAAACATTTTTTTAATGCATCTAATGTAGAAGAAGAACATATTGATGGATTTAGAACAGTTGGATTAAACTCGTATTCAGTGATTCCTTGATTTCTAATGGCACTTACTAAATAAGGTTTCATCATAGCACCATTATTGGCAACAGCATTATAAAGCATTAAAGTTTGTAATGGTGTAACACTTACATTGTATCCATGAGCCATCCAAGGCAGTGTTGTTTTTTCCCAACCTCTTGTTCCGGGTTTATGAAAAATTGGACTTCTTTCACCCACTAAATCAATGCCAGTTAATGTGTCTAATTTTAATTGATGTAGTTTATTAATGTAAGGATGTGGATTAGTAGCATAATTATTCCAAATAAGTTTGGCCATACCAACATTGCTGCTTAATTCAAAAGCTTGCTGTGCGGTTACAAAACTTTTTCCATGAAATTCTGCATCAAAAACTGTAGCATTTTTTGCAAAAGCCCATGAACCACCTTGAAGATCTACGGTTGTATTTAATTTAATTTTACCGTCATCAAGCAAAGCCAATAATGTGGCTAACTTAAATGTACTGCCAGGCTCTGTAGCATATAATGCATAATTTTTGTTCTCATAATAGTTGCCAGTTTTAACATCTACTCCTAAATTAGCAATGGCTTTTATTTTACCCGTTTTTGTTTCCATAACAATGGCACAACCATACTGAGCTTGGTTTTTCACCATCATTTTCATTAAAGCATTCTCAGTAATTTCTTGAGTTAAAACATCAATAGTGGTAACAATATCTTTTCCATTTTGGGTTTCTGTTTTCAAAGCTTCATCTAATGGAACAGGCACACCACCCGCTATATATCTTACAGTTCTTGTACCACTCACCCCTCTGAGTAAACTATCATAACTTAATTCTAAACCAACTTTAAAACTATCTCTTGCTAAACCAATAGTTCTAAAAGCTAGAATGCCATATGGATTTAATCTTTTGTTTTTTACTTCTACAATAAAACCACTTTTGTTTTTGCCTAATCTAACTAATGGAAATTTTTTAAGTTGTAGATATTGCTCATAGCTCACATTTTTTTCGAGAGGAAAATATCTGTCTTTTGATGCATATCCCTTCCTTAAAATTTTCTTATAATCGCCATAAGATCTATCTCCAAATAAATTACTCAGGCGTATGCTTAACGAATCTAAATTGTCGAAAAATAATGCTCCTTGTTTTGCTCTTAATCCCTCTGCTGCAAAATCTACATAAATATCAAACTGAGGAATACTTGTACTCAGCATTTTATCATCCTCACTATATATGGTGCCTCTTTCTGCTAATACTTCTTCAGTTTTTACATGCAATGTTTCATTTAAATTTCTCCAATACTTTCCTTGTTTTTGTTGGATATTAAAAGCTTTACCAATAATAACTACAGCAAGTATTACTATAGCAATTAAGCTGATGTAGGCTCTTGATAATATGTCGTTTTTAATATCCATACTTTAAAAACCCTAGTTTTTTTGTGTTGATGGTTTTATTTGTAAACGTTTAGGAACAATATGACTTATTTTCAATCCTAGTGGTTCAGCAGCTTTTACTACTTGAACTTCACTACTAATATTCATTACTTCACTTTTTACAGTTTTATATTCATACTGTAAATCTTTTAGTTGGTTTTGAACATTGCTGATATTGCGAAGTGTTTTATCAGTCCAATGACCATATGCGATGTATCCAATTAATAACAAAGCCCAATAAAGAAAGAAGTAGAGATTAGCATTAATCCATTTTGCTGTAAATAGATTGGAAACATTTTTAATAGATGTTTTCTTGTTTTCTTGCTCTTCTATAACAGGTACAGTTGTTTCAGTCACGGATTAATATATTTTATCAGCCTATATAAAATGAACTTTACAGTTCAATATTTTAACCTAAAAAATCGGCCACTCTTAGTTTGGCACTTCTACTTCTATTGTTCAGTTTTAATTCTTTTTCACTTGCTTCAATTGGCTTCTTACTTACTGAACCAAACCTTTTTTCTTTTACTGTTGTTGAAAAAGGATTGATATCCACTTCAACTTCAAATCCTTCATTTCTAAAATAATTTTTTACTAGTCTATCTTCTAAAGAATGAAAAGTGATAATAGCTACTCTTGCTCCTTTATTCAACACGTTTGGCAATTGCAACAACATTTCTTTTAAAGCACCCACCTCATCGTTCACTTCAATTCTTAAAGCCTGAAACACTTGTGCTAAATACTTGTTGGGATTTCCTTTTACATATGCACTGATGAAAGTTTTAAATTGAGCTATAGTTTCGAACTGTACAGTATTTCTGTGCTGTACAATATGAGTTGCTAATGTTTTAGCATTAGTAACCTGACCATACTCTTGAAAAATCCATTGTAGTTGTTGTGCAGTATAAGTACTTACAATTTGCTTGGCTGTCAGTTCTTGTTGCACATTCATTCGCATATCAAAAGGACCATCAAACCTGGTGGAAAATCCTCTAGAGCCCTCATCGAACTGATGACTACTAACGCCTAAGTCTGCTAGTATTCCATCAATTTTATCAATCTTGTATAACCTTAAAAACCTTTGTAAATGCCTAAAGTTGTGAGGTACAAAAAGAAATCGTTCATCATTCAACAAATTCTTTTTAGCATCTTCATCTTGATCAAATGCAACGAGTTTTCCTTTCTCATTCAATTGTTCTAGAATATGTTTGCTATGCCCTCCACCACCAAAAGTGCAATCCACATAAGTTCCAGCAGGATTGATATTGAGTGCTGTAATAGTTTCCTGTAAAAGAACTGGTATATGATAGTTGTTGTTTGCCATTACAAAAACTAATCATTAAAATTTATCTTATACTCGTCTAAAATAGATTTAGAGTTTTCACTCAAGCTATCTTGAGACATGTCTTCGAACATGGCATTGTATTTAGATTTATCCCAAATTTCAAAACGAGATAAAACCCCGAAAAGCACAATATCTTTTTCTATTGAAGCATATTCTTTTAATGTGGGCTGAATGTTTAATCTTCCTGCACTATCTAAGCTTACTTCAGTAGCCCCACGTAATAAATTTCTTTTAAAAATTACCACTCTTGGGTCTAGGTCATTCAAACCACTAATTTTGTTCAGAATATTATCCCAAGCAGATTTTGGGTAAAGTATTAAGCAATTACCAGAGCCGCGGCTAATGGTAAAAGTGATTTCATCTTCTGGCAATTGTTTCTTTACTGCTGCGGGCAGAAGGAAACGACCTTTAGAGTCAACAGTTGCTTGATATTCGCCTTGAAATTTGCTCATTGTTAAGAAATAAGTATAAAATTACCACTTATTCACACAAAATAACCTAGAAAAACACAATTTCCCAAATAGTTTTTTTTGATCTATGAGGATAAGTTGTGAATTAACTGTGGATTTATAGAGAAATTGATGTGGAAAAGAGTTAGAAGTGCTTGTATTTATTGACTTATACACAAGCTTGGCAACACTAAGCATTGTGAATAAGTTGAATTGAAATTGGTGGGAAATAGTGGGAGAATTAATTATTTAAGTAAAAAAAGCGAACAAATGGAGCCTCAAAAGCTAACAATTAATGATTTTACATACGAATTGCCGGATGATAGAATAGCAAAATACCCTTTATCAAATAGAGATGCTAGTAAACTACTGATGTATGAAAATGGACGAATTCAGGAATCGACTTATTCAAAAATTGCTGAAGCTATACCACACAACAGTTTGATGGTATTTAATAACACCAAAGTTGTTGAAGCCCGATTACTATTTACAAAAGACACTGGTAGTATTATAGAAATATTTTGTTTAGAGCCTTCCGAATTATATTCAGATATCACCACTGCCATGTTGCAAAAAAATAAAGTTGTTTGGAAGTGTTTAGTAGGTGGAGCAAAAAAATGGAAACAAGAAACACTAATAAAACATCACGAAGTATTACAACAATTTGAAGCAAAAAAAATTGAGCAAAAAAGTGATTATTTTTTAATAGAATTTTCTTGGGCCAATACAGATTTAAGTTTTGCTGAAGTTCTGCATATTTTAGGTGAAATTCCATTGCCCCCTTATTTAAACAGAGCTGTTGAAGAGCAAGATAAAGAAACTTATCAAACGGTTTATGCAAAACATGATGGTTCTGTTGCTGCTCCTACAGCTGGTTTACATTTTACAGAAGCTATTTTTGAATCTTTTCAAGAAAAAAATATTCTATCTGGCTATGTGACTTTACATGTTGGAGCAGGAACTTTTAAACCGGTGAAGTCTGAGATTATGAAAGATCATGAAATGCATCAGGAGTTTTTCGAAGTTGAAGATTCATTTATTGAGTTACTCATTCAACAAGATAAAAACAACATTATTGCAGTGGGCACTACTTCTTTGCGAACACTTGAAACCCTTTACTGGATGGGCGTTAGAGCTATTACTAATTCTTCTGCCACTACCATTGAAGATTTACAAATTCATCAATGGGATGCATATGAATTAACACAAAATATTTTTTATAAAGATGCTCTATGTGCACTTCTTGAGTTTATGAGAAATAATAAAATAAAAAAGTTGATTGCTAAAACACAAATCATTATTGCACCACCTTATCAACTAAAAGTGGCCAATGCATTAGTTACCAATTTTCATCAACCAAAATCAACTTTACTTTTATTAGTAGCAGCAATTTTAAAAGACAACTGGAAAAAAGTGTATGCCTATGCTCTTGAAAATGATTTTAGATTCTTAAGCTATGGTGATGGAAGTTTATTATGGTTTACTAAAAAGTAATTTTTCTATTTCCATTTTCAAGTAATTCTATCTCAATATTGCAATATTCATCCGGTAATAAAAAAGTAGTTTTATCTGGCCATTCAATAAAGCAATAATTGTTACTATTGATGATATCTTCAATTCCAACATCTAACACCTCTTGCTCATCTTTTAATCTATATAAATCTAAATGAAAAACAGTTCCAGCTTTTGTACTAAAATATTCATTAATGATAGAGAAAGTTGGACTATTACTCAACTCTTCTATAGCTAAATATTTACAAAGTGTATTAATAAATGTTGTTTTTCCTACACCCATTGATGCATTAAAAGTCCATATTTTATATTGTTTTTTAGCATCCCATACTTGTTGAACAACTCGTTCTATTTCGTTTAACTGATACTCAATTTGCATAATCTGATTTCTATCATGTAAAGATTATTCTTTTCTCGATAAGTTAATTTAAAAGTCTAAACTACTTTTGTTAGAACCATGGAAAATACATTATTAAAAATCGAAGGCATGGATTGCAATAGCTGTGCTATTTCCATTACAAAAACTTTAGAAAAAAAAGGGCTGCAAAATGTTAGGGTGAATTATGTAAATGGAGATGTAAGTTTTCTGAATAAAGAAGCGTTGCCTTTAGCAGAAATTGAAAAAAATATAGAAAACTTAGGTTATAGAGTTGTGAGTCAAGCTGCTCAAAAAAATATAAATAAAACAAAAAGATTTTTTAAAAATCATTGGCAAAGATTTATTGTTTGTTTAATATTTTCTCTTCCACTTTTTATAGGACATATTGTTCATATACAATGGCTCATGCAACCATTATTACAATTGAGTTTGGCAACTGTTGTTTACTTAATTGGTATAGGATATTTTGGCAAAAGTGCTGTAAAAAGTTTGCTGAATAAATATCCAAACATGAATGTGCTTATTACTCTTGGTACAACTGCAGCATATGGTTATAGTTTATATGGTTTACTCATTGGCAAAGCTCATGAGTTTATGTTTTTTGAAACTACAGCAACAACAATAACTCTTGTTTTTCTAGGAAATTATTTAGAAGAAAGAACCAGTGCTCAAACACAAACAGAATTACAAAAACTATTAAAGTCTCAAATTACAAAAGCTACAATGATAGCTTTTGATGATCAATATCAAGAGCAATTATTTGAGGTAGATAGTAAAGATTTAAAAGTAGGAGACTTGGTATTAATAAAATCTGGTGAAAAAGTTCCTGCAGATTGCAAAATACTTTGGGGAAATGGAACTATAGATGAAAGTATAATTACAGGAGAAAGCATACCTATTGAAAAGAAAGAAAAAGAAACATTAATTGGTGGAAGTATTGTAAATGATGGGGCTTTTAAAGCTCAAGTTTCTGCTGCTGGTAATGATACAGTTTTAGCTCAGATTATTACAATGATTCAAAATGCTCAAAGTGAAAAACCACCCATGCAATTGTTGGCAGACAAAATTAGTGCTGTTTTTGTTCCAGCAGTAATAGCAATAGCCATTCTTACATTAATCATTAATCAGTTTGTATTTCATGTATCATTTTCAGAAAGTTTAATAAGAGCAGTTGCCGTATTAGTAATTTCTTGTCCTTGTGCTATGGGACTTGCAACTCCTGCTGCTATTGCAGTTGGGTTAGGTAGAGCCAGTAAAAATGGTGTATTATTTAAAGATTCAACAAGTCTTGAAAAATTTAAACATATTAAACAAATTGTTTTTGATAAAACAGGCACATTAACAACAGGTGCATTCAATATTCAACAATTTTCAGCCACTATAGATGAAAATGAGTTTAAGAAAATTGTGTACTCATTAGAAAAATTTTCAAACCACCCCATTGCATCAGCCATTAGTAATGAATGGAAACAAAAGGAAGAAATTAAATGGAATAAAATTGATGAAATTAAAGGGTTAGGTATGCAAGCAACTGATAAAGATGGCAACCATTACACAGCAACATCATTTAAAGGAGTAATTACATTAACTCAAGATCATACCCATAATATTTATATCACAAAAAATAAAAATTTAATTGGTTGGATTGATGTAAAAGATGAAATAAGACCAGAAGCCAAACCAGTAATTCTCTGGCTGCATTCAAAAAATATTAAAACCATTTTATTAAGTGGAGATAAAAAAGAAAAATGTGAGCGTGTGGCTAAAACTTTAGGAATTGATGAAGTATATGCTGAACAAACTCCTGCCGATAAAATTGCATTCATTGCAAAATTAAATGCATCAGTTCCTACTGCTATGGTGGGTGATGGTATTAATGATGCACCAGCTTTGGCAAAAGCAAGTTTAGGTATTTCTCTGGCTCAAGCGAGTCAGTTAGCTATACAATCAGCTCAAGTAGTATTAATGAGAAATGGATTAGATAAACTACCTTTTGCCATGGGTATAGGAAAACATACATACATTACCATTCAAGAAAATTTATTTTGGGCATTGATCTATAATGTAGTTGCCATACCAGTTGCTGCTGTGGGTTTATTGGGTCATTATGGACCAACCTATGGTGCTTTAATTATGGGTTTGAGTGATGTGGTTTTAGCAATTAACAGTATTAAACTTAGATTCAAAAAAGTTTATTAATCTTATCTAAAAGAACTATTATTTTTATAATTATGAAATTAACTCTTACCACAATTTTTATTGCTCTTCATTTTTTTGCAAGTGCTCATATTTCTGATACTTTAAAGCCCTACAATCCAAATGCAAATGCTAAAGCAGATATTGAACAAGCATTACAACAAGCAAAGCAACAAAATAAACATGTATTGCTAATGATTGGAGGAAATTGGTGTAGTTGGTGCATTAAATTCAACAAGTTTGTTTTGAAAGATGCACAACTAGATTCTGCTTTACATGCAAACTATATTCTGTATCATTTGAATCATAGCAAAGAAAATGAAAATAAAGAATTATTAACTAAATACGAATTTCCTCAACGCTTTGGATTTCCTGTGTTTGTTATACTTAATGCAGAAGGAAAAAGAATACACACACAAAACTCAGCTTACCTTGAAGAAGCAAAAGGTTATAGCAAAAGAAATATTTTAGAATTTTTTGATCACTGGAGCCCAAGAGCATTAAAACTAGAATCTTACCAAGAATAAACTTAAAAGTTTAAAGTAAACCCTGCTCTAACATATACTCTGCAATTTGAACTGCATTGGTCGCAGCACCTTTACGGAGATTATCGCTTACAATCCACATGTTTAAAGTATTAGGCTGTGTTTCATCTCTTCTCAATCTACCCACAAAAACACCATCTTTTTCATGAGCATTCATCGGCATTGGATAAATAGCATTATTGATATCGTCTTCTAAAATAATGCCTGGTGCAGCAACTAAAATATCTCTTACTTCACTCAATTCAAAATCATTTTCAAACTCAACATTAACACTTTCACTATGGCCACCCATTACTGGAATACGAACAGTTGTTGCAGTAACTTTAATTTGATCATCCCCCATAATTTTACAGGTTTCTAATACCATTTTCATTTCCTCTTTGGTATATCCATTGGGTAAAAAAACATCAATCTGTGGAATTGCATTTAGATCAATTTTATACTTGTAAGCCATTTCACCATCAACACCATTTCTTTCATTCATTAATTGATCAACAGCTTTTTTACCAGTACCTGTAACACTTTGATAAGTGCTTACCACAACTCTTTTGATTGAATATTTTTTATGCAAAGGCTGTAATGCCACAACCATTTGAATGGTAGAACAATTTGGGTTTGCAATAATATAATCATCTGCTGTTAACACATGAGCATTTACTTCTGGAACGACTAATTTCTTTGTTGCATCCATTCTCCAAGCAGATGAATTATCAATAACACGAATTCCTGCTTCTGCATATTTGGGTGCCCATTCTAAAGAAGTAGAGCCACCAGCAGAAAATATAGCTAAAGCAGGTTTAGCATTAATCCCATCTTGCATACTAACTACCTTATAACTCTTCGCTTTAAAAAAAATTTCTTTGCCAACACTTCTTTCACTGGCTACAGGAATAATTTCAGTTACTGGAAAATTTCTTTCTTCTAAAACTTGCAACATTTTACTACCTACTAATCCTGTTGCACCTACAATAGCTACTTTCATTTGAATTATAAAATTTGCACAAATATAATTCGTAACATACAATGCATTACAATAATTACTAGTATTTGAAATTGTTTAACAAGTATAAAAAAATCATTAAAACTAACAACCATTATCTTTGAAAGATTAAACCTTTTAAAATGCTTCGTACAAAAATTGCTGGTATTGGAAAATATGTTCCAGAAAATATTGTAACCAATAATGATTTATTAAAATACATGGACACTTCTGATGAATGGATTCAAGAAAGAACTGGAATAAAAGAAAGAAGATATGCTCATAGAACTAAAGAGACTACAACTACAATGGGTATTGAAGCTGCAAAAGTTGCCATTGAAAGAGCTGGCATAACCCCTCAAGATATTGACTTCATTATTTTTGCTACACTTTCACCCGACTACTATTTTCCTGGTTGTGGCGTGTTGTTGCAACGAGAAATGAAGATGGGAGAAATTGGTGCTCTTGATATCAGAAATCAATGTAGTGGTTTTGTATATGGTTTAAGTATTGCCGACCAATTCATTAAAACAGGAATGTATAAAAATATTCTTTTAGTAGGAAGTGAAAAACATTCATTTGGTTTAGACTTTACAACTCGTGGAAGAAATGTTACCGTAATTTTTGGAGATGGTGCTGGTGCTGTGGTATTACAACCTACAACAAATGAGAACCAAGGTATTTTAAGTACACATTTACATAGCGATGGTGCAGATGCAGAAGTTTTAGCAATGTATAACCCCGGAACACATGCTAACTATTGGAAAGAAAATTTAAACAGTTTTGATGAAGCTGAAATAGGACAAATGTTTATTAGTCATGATATGATTAATAACGCTCAAATTTTTCCGAATATGGATGGACAAACTGTATTTAAAAAAGCAGTGGTTAAATTTCCTGAAGTCATTATGGAAGCTTTATCAAAAAACAATTTATCAACCACTGATATTAATTTATTAGTACCCCATCAAGCTAATTTAAGAATTGCACAATTTGTGCAACAAAAACTAAAGCTTAGTGACGACCAAGTTTTTAACAATATTCAGAAATATGGAAATACTACTGCAGCCAGTATTCCAATTGCCTTATGTGAAGCATTTGAATTAGGCAAAGTGAATGAAGGCGATCTCATTTGTCTAGCTGCTTTTGGTAGTGGTTTTACATGGGGTAGTGCATTGTTGAGATGGTAAAATATTATTGCATATTTATTGAAGAAGTAAAGAATGGAAAGAAAATTTATTTATTTAATTAACCCAAAATCTGGGACCAAGAAGAAAGAACTAATAATAAAGCAAATTGAAAAGCTTACACAAGAAAAAGGTGTTGCTTATGAATTTATACATACTAACTCAGAAGGCAATTATAATTTTATAAAAGAAAAAATTGAAACAGAATCTATTACAGATGTTGTAATCATAGGTGGAGATGGTACAGCAAATAAAGTGATCAGTGATTTAAGATTTTCGAAAGTAAATTTTGGTATTATTCCTATTGGTTCTGGAAATGGTTTAGCTAGAGCGGCTAATATCCCCATGAAAATAAAATCTTCATTAGAACTCATTTTTAAAGGCTCTGCTAAACTAGTAGATGGATTTCTGGTTAATGGCCAATTTGCTTGTATGCTTAGTGGGGTGGGTTTTGATGCTAAAATAGCACATGATTTTTCAACCAAAGCTTCAAGAGGATTATTTACCTATACCCAACAAAGTATTATTAATTTTTTTAAAGCACAACCCTATCAATTTGAAGTAATCATTAATGGATTTAATTTTTTTACTGATGCATTTTTTATCAGTATTGCCAATAGCAATCAGTTTGGCAATAATTTTACTATTGCTCCAAAAGCCAGTTTAAATGATGGTTTATTAGATGTAGTAATAGTGCAAAAAATGAATAAAGCTAAACTGCCTTTTGCTATTTTACAACAACTAAGGGGCAATAATAAATTACAAAATTTGGTAGAAGATATCAGTAAGAAAAATATTCTCTATTATCAAGCACCATCTATTACCATTAAAAATTTAAAACATGCACCTTTACATATAGATGGAGAACCTGTTGATACTCAAGAAAACTTGAAATTTGAAATCATCAAAAACTGTTTTAGTTTAATTTGTTAAATACAACACCCAAATTATTTTGAACATAAAAAAACCGCAGAAAAAATCTGCGGTTTTTTATTACATATTTATGAGTTATTTGTATTGAGGTGTTAAGCTTTTAGCTAAATCAACCATTTTCTTAATACTATCGTCATTTAAAATTCCTTTCTTAAACTCTGCTAATACTTCAGGTAATTTATTGGTCATTTCAACTAAGAAATGCTCTTCAAATGCTTTTACATTTTTTACTGCCACTTCTTTTAATAAACCTTGGGTTCCTAAATAAATAATAGCAACTTGCTTTTCTACTGTAAAAGGAGTGTATTGAGCTTGCTTTAATATTTCTACGTTACGAGCTCCCTTATCAATTACATTTTTTGTAGCAGCATCTAAATCTCCACCAAATTTAGAGAAAGCTTCTAACTCTCTAAATAAAGCCTGGTCTAATTTTAATGTACCAGCTACTTTTTTCATAGATTTAATTTGTGCATTACCACCCACACGACTAACAGAAATACCTACGTTAATTGCAGGACGAATACCAGCATTAAATAAGTTACCTTCTAAGAAAATCTGTCCATCTGTAATTGAAATTACATTGGTAGGAATATAAGCAGAAACGTCACCAGCTTGTGTTTCAATAATTGGTAAAGCAGTTAAACTACCACCACCCTTTACTAAATGTTTAATACTTTCTGGTAAATCGTTCATGTTTTTAGCTACATCATCATTTGCAATAATTTTTGCAGCTCTTTCTAATAAACGACTGTGTAAATAGAATACGTCACCAGGATAAGCTTCACGACCTGGAGGACGACGTAATAACAATGAAACCTCACGGTATGCAACAGCTTGTTTACTTAAATCATCAAAAATAATTAAAGCCGGTCTACCTGTATCTCTAAAAAACTCACCAATAGCAGCACCAGCAAATGGGGCATAGAATTGTTGAGGAGCAGGATCAGAAGCAGAAGCTGCAACTATAGTAGTGTAAGCCATAGCACCATTATCTTCTAATGTTTTCATAACACCAGCTATGGTACTAGCTTTTTGTCCAATACCTACATATATACAATACACTGGTTCACCAGCATCATAAAATTCTTTTTGATTGATAATAGTATCAATACAAATTGCAGTTTTACCTGTTTGTCTATCTCCAATTACCAATTCTCTTTGCCCTCTACCAATAGGAATCATAGCATCAATAGCTTTGATACCAGTTTGTAAAGGTTCTTTAACAGGCTCTCTGTAAATTACCCCTGGTGCTTTACGCTCTAAAGGCATTTCATATAATTCACCTTGAATTGGTCCTTTACCATCAATAGGTTCTCCTAAAGTGTTAATTACACGACCAGTTAATCCTTCACCAACTTTGATAGAAGCAATTTGACCAGTACGTTTAACTTTTGCACCTTCTTTAATTTCGCCACTTTCACCTAATAATACTACACCTACATTATCTTCTTCAAGGTTTAATGCAATAGCTCTAACACCATTTTCAAACTCTACAAGTTCACCACTACCTACATTATTTAAACCATAAACACGTGCAATACCATCACCTACTTGCAAAACTGTACCTATTTCTTCAAGGTCGGCACTTGCATTAAAATTGCTTAATTGCTGTTTTAAAATTGCTGATATTTCATCAGGTTTAATGTCTACCATATATCAATTATTAATTATTAAAATTTACTTTATCTAAGAGCTTGTATAAATAAGTTTTTATCAAACTGTTTTTTAATGTCTTTTAAATCTCTTAATACACTTGCATCTACAAGCATATTATTATATTCCATAACAAAACCACCAATTAATTTATCATCTGTTTTAGTTTCTAATTCAACTTTACTAAAACCGGTTTCTTTGATTACTTTATTTACAATCTCTTGCTTTAAAGTTTCTGTTATTTCAACCGCAGTAGTAATTTGAACCTTATGTATGTCGTTAATTTGGTTGTATTGATCTATAAAAGCATTTACAATTTCTGGTAATTCAAACTCTCTACCTTTATTTACTAAAAGTTTGTTGAACAATTGTGTTATTTCACTAACTTTTCCAGTAGTAATGGCTGTTAACACATTATTTTTTTTGTCTGAAGTAATGATAGGACTTTTCATTACAGCTACAAATTCTTTACTTGTTTTACAAAGTTTTTGTAAAAACAACATATCTGCATAAACCGTTTCTAGTTGATTTCTTTCTTGAGCCAAATCAACCAAACTTTTTGCGTATCTATTTGCTAAACGAGGGTTAGGCATTTTTATTTATTATGAATGCTGAATCATGAATGATGAATTAATGTTTTTCAATTCAAAATTCTTAATTCGTAATTTTTAATTCAGTTTTACAGAAGCAGCTAAATCAGAAATATATTTTTCTTGTTCGCCTTTATTACTTAATTCTCTTCTGATAATTTTTTCACTCACTTCAATTACTAAAGCACCAACTTGATTTTTAACATCAATCAATGCTGCATTTTTTTGTTGAGTAATAGCAAGCTGAGCATCAGAAACTATTCTATCATACTCAGATTTAGCTTTATCTTTTGCTTCTGCAACCATTTTATCTGCAGTTGCTTTAGCATCTTTTATCATTGTAGCTCTTTCTTCACGAGCACTTTGCAATAAAGCTTCATTCTCACTTTTCAACTGAGCCATTTCAGCTTTAACTCTTTCGGCAGTAGCAATTGAATCTGCAATTCCAGATTCTCTTTCATTTAAACTATTTAAAATAGGTTTCCATGCAAATTTTTTAAGTATTAAGAATACTACTAAAAATGCTACTAAATTCCAAAAAAACAATCCAAACTGTGGGGTTATTAAATCCATAAAATCAAATATAAAAGGTTGAAAGTTTTAATTAAACTGCACTCTCGGCCCTGTGCGTTGAGTGCAGTAATAATTTGATGACGAACTAATCTTACTATTTAAATACAGCAAGTAATCCAGCAACAGCACCTAAAAGGGCAACACCCTCTACTAACGCTGCAGCAAGAATCATATTAGCACGAATATCATTAGAAGCTTCTGGTTGGCGTGCAATACCTTCTACTGCACCTTTACCGATTTGACCAATACCAATACCTGCTCCAATTGCAGCCAAGCCAGCACCAATAGCACCGTAACCTGGTTGAATTTCTAATAGAACTGTTAATAAACTCATGGTTGTTCTTGTTTTAAAATGAAAGAAAAAAATTAATGATGTGCTGCTTCTTCATGGTGATGTTCGCCTTCAAATGCTTGTCCAATAAACACAGCAGTTAAATTAGCGAAAATGAATGCCTGAATAAAAGCAACCAACACTTCAATAAGATATATAAAAACTGATAATAAGATGAAGAATGGTGAAGTTCCCCAACCTAAAGCAGTATTCATGGCTCCGAACACGAAAATTAAACAAATAAAACTTAGAATGATAATATGACCAGAAATCATATTAGCAAATAACCTGATAATTAAAGCGAAAGGTTTGGTGAAAATTCCAAGAATTTCTACTGGCACCATAATAAATTTAACACCCATTGGTACAGGTGGATTAAAAATATGTGCCCAGAAATGTTTATTTGTATTAATTAAAATAACAATAAATGAAATTAAACCTAACATAGCAGTAAATGCTATGTTTCCACTAACATTTGCCGAGCCTGGGATTAAGCCAATAATATTGTTTATTAAAATAACAAAGAAAATTGTTAATAATAAAGGCATAAACCTTTGATATTTATGACCCAAGTTTGGTTTTGCAACCTCATCTCTTACAAAAGTAATTACTGGTTCAATTGCATTTTGAAATCCTTTTGGAGCAGTTTTTACCCCTTGCCCATTTTTATAATGTTTTGCAACACCTATCATTAACCAAACCAATAATATCATTGATAAAATGTTTTGAACAACATTTTTAGTTAATGAAAGATCGTAAACTTTAGAATTTAAATCTGGCAATCCATCTGCTCCTACTGTATAAATCTGACCTTCTTTGTATAATAATTGACCCTTTGCATCTTTTACATCTTCTAAATGGTGCTCTTTAGCAAAATGCTCTGTGTAAAGCATATATCCATCATGAGCTTCATGACCATGATGAAATGCAGACGACATAAAACAACTTAACCCTTTTTCTGGATTGTACAGAATTACAGGAAGAGGAATTGTTACTGGTTTTTCGTTGATATTGAAAAAGTGAAAATCATGAGCATCTGAAACGTGTTCAATAATGATTTTAGCAGGATTAATTTTCTCTTCTTCGTGCTTTGTTTCATTAGCCAAAGATGTATTAGAAATAAATAATACAACAAGTCCAAATGTCAATAATCTAAGGGATTTCACTAATCTTGAAGACATCACTCTGTTCAAATTTTTTGCAAATATAGGGGGATGTCAATTAAAACAAGTGTTCATTAGTTTTATTTACCACTAGTTTTTAACAATTCCGTTTAAAATTAATTCTGCAGTTTTAGGTATTCTCTACTATTTTTGAACTTGTCTATGATTGCTTTTGTAAGAGGAAATTTTGTGAATAAATCACCAGCTAGGGTTTTTGTTGATGTGAATGGAGTGGGTTACGATGTACAAATTAGTTTACATACCTATGAAGCCATTCATGCCAAAGAAAATGGCTTACTGTATACTTATTTACACATAACAGAAAATGCTCAAACACTTTATGGTTTTGCTGAACCAAAAGAAAAAGAGATTTTCATTCACCTCATTAGTATTTCAGGGGTTGGTGCTTCTACCGCAAGAATGATGCTTTCTGGTATGAAACCAACTGAATTAGCTAACTGTATTGTTTCAGGCAATGTGAACGAGTTAGTAAAAATTAAAGGTATTGGCAAAAAAACTGCTGAACTTTTAGTAGTGGGGTTAAGAGATAAACTAACTGGGTTTGTAACTGAATTAAATGCAATAACTTACAGCTTAAATCCGTTAGAGTTAGATGCAATCAATGCTTTAATGGCATTAGGTATAGGTAAACCTATTGCAGAAAAGGCAGTAAAAAAAGTAATTGTATCAAATTCAGATAGTTCTATTCAAGAAATTATTAAACAAGCTTTAAAAAATATATAACTATTGGCGTAACTCTACCTAACTAAGTTTCCTTTTTTTTGAAACAGATTATTTTTAAAGCTTTAGGCTGTGCTGTGTTTGGTGCTGTATCTATGTTCCAACAGGGTTTGGTGTTTGCTCAAACCACCAACGATTCACTGAAATACCCTCTACAAGATAGAAGGGGTGATAAATTTACATGGAGAAATTTGAACTCTTTTAATATTGGTGATACCTCCATATTAAAGCAAGATATTGAATACGATTTTAAAACAAAACGATATTACATTACTGAGAAAATTGGTAATAGAACCTACAGAAAACCTACCTACCTCACTTTTCAAGAGTTTTATGCTATTAAATCTAAACAACAAGAAGCCATTAATTTTAAATTAAGAACAGACGCTTTATTCAATCTTAATAAAAAAACACAAAGACCCAATCATATCGTTTATCCTAAGTTTTTCGATAGAACTTTTGGTTTAGGTAATATAGCTCCCAATGCTTCTAGTGCTATTGATAATGCAAAATCTGCAATAGACCAAACAAAAAAATCTGTAGCCGATGCTACAAAAGCTGCTAAAAACCCTTTGGGTTCTTTAATTGATATAAAACCAACCGGTAATATTGATATTTTAATGGGTTATCAAGGTCAGTACACCAATAATCCAACCATTCCAGAACGTGCTAGAAGAACTGGTGGTTTTGATTTTGATATGAATGCTAATGTGGGTGTTAATGCTAATATTGGCGATAAACTTAAACTTCCTATCAACTATAATACACTAGCCAATTTCGATTATCTTAATCAAATAAAATTAGACTATAAAGGCAGCGAAGATGAAATATTAAAAAGCATTGAAGCCGGAAATATTGGTTTTGAATCTAAAGGAACATTAATACCAAGTGCCACCAACTTATTTGGTATAAAAACACAATTACAATTTGGTAAACTTTATTTCACAGCTGCATTGGCAAATCAAAGAAATCAACGCCAAAACCAAACTTTACAAGGTGGTGCTGCTGTAACAACTTTTCAGAAAAAACTAAGCGATTACGATGAAAATAGACACTTTTTAGTAGCTCAACATTTTCGTAAAAACTTTAATACTGCAATGAGTAAATTACCAATTGTAGTAAGTCAGATTCAAGTTCAAAGAATTGAAGTGTGGGTTACCAACAGAAATGGTGCTACAACAGATGCAAGAGATGTAATTGGGTTTGCAGATTTGGGCGAAAGTGAAGTTTCGAACACAAATATTGCTCCAAGAAACAATAACTCACAACCCGATAATGGAAATAATAGTTTATACAATAGTTTAATTGCAAATCCTAATAACAGAGTACCTTCTCAAGTTAACAGCAATATGTTGGCTTTGGGTTTAAGACCAGTGAATGATTATGAAAAAACTTTTGCTAGAAAGTTAACACCTAACGAGTATATTTTCAACCCACAATTAGGAATGCTTTCATTAAACTCGCAATTATTACCCGATGAGGTTTTAGGTGTTGCTTATGAATACTCTTTAAATGGAAGGGTTTATAAAGTAGGAGAATTTAGTCAGGAAGTTGCTTTAGACACATCCTCTCAACAAGCTGGTGTTCAAAAAATGTTGTTCTTAAAATTATTGAAAGCCACTTCGGCAAGAGTAAACCTACCCATTTGGAGATTGATGATGAAAAATGTGTATTCATTAGACATGGTGGGTATTAGTAGAGAAGATTTTAGATTAAATATTTTGTATGAACAACCAAGTGGTGGCATGAACAGATATTTACCTGAAAGTTCACCTAGTGTTGAAGGAAGGCCATTAATTTCCATCATTGGTTTAGATAATTTAAACAATAGAAACGATCCACAACCCGATGGCCAGTTCGACTTTGTAGAAAACTTCACCATCTTACCTCAATATGGAAGAATTATTTTACCAAAACTTGAACCTTTTGGAGCTGATTTAGATACTTTGGCTTTTGGTGGTATGCCCGATTCTACTAAGGCAAAATATGTATTTAATTTTCTTTACGATACCATCAAAGCTATTGCTCAAACTTATGCTAATCTTGATAGATTTTATATGCAAGGTCAGGCAAAGGGATCAGGTGGAAGTGAAATTTATTTGGGTGCATTTAATATTCCACAAGGTTCTGTTCGAATTAACGCAGGTGGTCAGCTTTTAGTTGAAGGTTCAGATTATACTATTGATTATAATTTAGGTTCTGTAAAAATACTCAATCAAGCCATACTAAATTCTGGAGTTCCAGTAAATGTTTCTTACGAAAACAACGCCAATTTTGGTATTCAACAAAAAGGATTTTTAGGTTTACGCTTAGATTACAAAGCCAATAAAAAACTTTCTTTTGGTGCAACAATGGAAAGATTAAACGAACGTCCTTTTTTCACTAAAATGAACTTTGGTGACGACCCAGTACGTAACACAATTTATGGTGTAGACTTTAGCTATAAGTCTAATTGGCCACAACTAACAAAATGGTTAAATAAACTTCCTTTTTATAATAGCAAAACCATGAGTACCATTACAGCTTATGGCGAAGCAGCTTATTTTAAACCTGGCCATCCTCCGCAAATTGGCTCAGGTGGTAATGGCTTAATTTATATTGACGATTTTGAAGGAACCAGAAGCAGCTTAGATCTTAGATTTCCATTAATATCTTGGGCACTTGCATCTACACCTCAAGGTAAAGCTCAATTTCCTGAAGCCGAATTAACAGATAGTATAGATTATAATTTTAATAGATCTAGATTAGCTTGGTATAATATTGAACCTAATTTACAAGATAAGAATTCAAATTCAAATCCATTAAAGAGTGATTTAAACGAGTTAAGTAATCCGAGAGTTCGTCAGGTATTCACCAACGAGTTATTCCCACAACAAACCACAAATATTGTTAATACACAAACTCAAACTTTCGATCTAAGTTATTATCCTCAAGAACCTGGTCCATATAATTTCATATCAGACCCTTCAAAAATTAATTCATTTGGCAAATTCACTAACCCATCAGAAAAAAGAAAAAAATGGGGTGGAATTATGAGAGCTATAGATCAAACAGATTTTGAAACTAACAACTTTGAATTTTTAGAATTTTGGGTACAAAATCCTTTCATCAATGATTCTTTAAGAACAGGTGGAAAGCTTGTAATTAATCTGGGGAATCTGAGTGAGGACATTTTAAAAGATGGCAAACGATTTTACGAAAATGGAATGAATACCCCAACTTCTCCTGCATTAGTTGATAGCTCAAACACCTGGGGCAAAACACCTGTAAACCCTATTCAAATAACCACTGCATTTAGTAATAATCCAGATGACAGACCTTATCAGGATGTTGGTTTTGATGGATTATCTGATGAAGAAGAAAGAAGAAAAAGATCAGATTATTTAAATAAACTTTTTACACAATTTGGACCAAATTCTATCATTTATCAAAATGCCATAAAAGACCCAAGTAATGATAATTATTTATGGTATAGAGATGCAAATTTCAATGCATCTAACACTGGTATTTTACAACGTTATAAAAAGTTTAATAACCCACAAGGTAATTCTCCAATTGTAACAGGTGGCAGCGAGTTTTCTCCTGCAACAACTTTGTACCCAGATAATGAAGATTTAAACAGAGACAATACCTTAAATGAAACTGAACAATACTACGAATACGAAATAGATATTGCTCCTGGAATGGATGTTGGTAATACAAAATATATTACAGACAAAAGACAAGTTAATGTAAGATATGCCAATGGTCAGCAAGGAAAAGAAAATTGGTATTTATTCAGAATTCCATTGAAAGAAGGTACAAGAATAAATGACATTCCCGATTTTAAATCTATTCGATTTATGAGAATGTATATGACGGGTTGGGAAGATTCTATTACCATGCGTTTTGCTCGTTTAGATTTAGTTAGAAATATTTGGCGACAGTTTACTTACGATATTGACACCACTGGTAAATATGCTCCTGTTGCAAGTAATAGTTCATTAAATACACTTGCAGTTAACCTAGAAGAAAATAGTGCACGTTCTCCTGTAAATTATGTAATTCCTCCAGGAATTGAAAGGGTTCAACAACTCAGTAATAATGGTGTTAATCTTTTACAAAACGAACAAGCTTTAGCAATACGTGTATCAGGATTAGAGCCAAACAAATCTCGTGGTGTGTTTAAAACTTTGAACTTAGATATTAGACAATATGGAAAAATTAACATGTTTGCTCACTTAGATTATCCTCCAAAAGCATTAACTAAAGTAGAAAACGGAGATGTTAATTTAGTAGTTAGAATAGGTCAGGATTTCTTGAATAACTATTACGAAATCAAACTTCCATTAAACATTACCCCTGAAGGTCGTTATACACCTGCACAAGCCAATATTGTTTGGCCAGATTCTAACAATTTAGATATTGATTTACAAGAGTTGATTTCAATTAAATTAGAGCGAAACAATACACCAGGTTTTAATGTTCAAAATATTTATAGAAAAGTTCGTGGTTTAAAAACTATTAGCGTATTTGGTAATCCAAACTTAGGAGAAGTAAGAGGCATTTTAGTTGCTATGGAACATGCAGGAAAAAAATCTTCTACTATTGATGCAGAACTTTGGGTAAACGAGTTAAGACTTAGCAACATTAATGAAACTGGTGCCTATGCTGCATTGGGTAGGGTTGATATTACCTTGGCAGATTTGGGTAAATTAAGTGTTTCGGCAAATATGCATACACAAGGTTTTGGAAGTATTGAATCTAAAATTCAAGAACGTTCTCGAGAAAATTTAACTCAATTTGATGCTGCATTAAATATTGACGCTGGCAAACTTCTTCCAAAATCTGCAAAAATAACTTTGCCTGTTTTTGCAAGTATTTCAAAAACTATTCGTACCCCACAATTTGATCCTTATGATAAAGATGTGTTGTATAAAGACAAAATAAATGCTGCTGGAAATAGTAAAACTAGAGACTCTATAAAAAACATGTCTCTAGATCAAACCACCATTAAAACCATTAATGTAACTAATATGAAAGTAGCTCCTGGCTTAACTAATAAGCTTTGGAGTTTAAGTAATTTCGATTTAAGTTTTTCATACACTCAAACCATCAACTCTTCTCCTACAGTAGAAGAAAACAAAGTAGACAAATATCGTGGGGCTTTAGGCTATAGTTATCAGAAACAAGCCAAGTATATTGAACCATTTAAAAAAATAATCAAATCGAAAAGTAAATGGTTAGGTTTAATTAAAGATTTCAACTTTAATCTAATGCCATCAACTATTGGTTTTAGAGCAGATGTGAACCGACAAATGGGTAGATTTATTCCACGTATTGTAAATACAGATTTAACCAGTACAAAAATTCAAAGAGTAGATACTACATATGACAAGTATTTTACTTTCGATAGATTTTATAATGTTCGATGGGATATTAGCAAATCACTAAACTTAGACTTTAATGCCGTTAACAATGCACGTGTAGATGAGCCCTATGGTATATTAGATACAAAAGCAAAAAGAGATAGTGTTAGAGATAACTTTTTTAAAGGAGGAAGAAATACACTTTATAATCAAAAATCAATTGCTAGTTATACATTACCATTAAGCAAGTTTCCTTTAACAGAATGGATCACTGCTCGTTACGGATATACCACAACTTATAATTGGATAGGTGCAAGTAGAGTTGCTGTTGAGCTAGGAAATATTATAGAAAACAGTCAGGATAATACCATGACAGCACAATTTGATTTAACTAGACTTTATAGCAAAAGCAGGTTCTTAAGAAACTTAGATAACCCTTTACCTCCAGGAACAGAACCTCCTCCAATTACAGATTTATTAAAAAATCTTCCAACCAAAGAAGATGCTTTAAAAGGTTTAGAAGGAAAGAAGAAAGATGAGGCTTTAGCAAAATGGAAAAAGCAAAGAAGAGATGCTAGAAATGGCAATAGAATTCAACGCCAAAATCAACAAATGGCAATGAGCCCTATTGTAAGAGCAGCAGGTAAAATTTTAACCATGCTTAAAACCATTCAACTCAATTATACTGAAAATTATAAGAGTCGTATTCCTGGATTTATGGATAGCACACAAGCATTTGGTCAGAATTTTAATAGCATGCAACCTGGTCTTGATTATGTATTTGGCAAACAACCTGATTCTAGGTGGTTAGAACGAAAAGCAGCAGCAGGATTGTTTAGTGTAGACAGTAATTTCAATTTATTATTCCGACAAAATTTTGAACAAAAACTCAGTATTAATGCACAGTTAGAACCAATAAGAGAATTTACTATTGATATTAGTTTAGAAAAATCCTTCAGTAAAGAATACACTGAATTATTTAAAGATACTTTGTTCAATAACAACTCAAATAACAAACAACATTTAAATCCTTATGCTACTGGAGGATTTAGTGTTTCATTTATTTCGTTCAGCACTTTATTTGGAAAAGTAGACCCAAATGAAGTAACAGAAATATTTAAAACATTTCAAAGCTATAGACCAATTATTTCTCAAAGATTGGCAAATGAAAATCCATATTGGTCTGCACAAGGAGGAACTATTGATGCTAATGGTTATGCAAGTGGTTATGGCAAATACAGTCAAGATGTTTTAATTCCATCCTTCATTGCAGCTTACACTAAAAAAGATCCTAATGAAGTAGCATTAATTAAACAAAATAATAGTAGTGTAAAAAATAATCCATTTGCTGGTATTCTTCCAAAACCTAATTGGAGATTGAGTTATACAGGTTTAAGCAAAATTCCATCATTGGCTAAAAAATTCACTTCCATTAACATTACTCATCAGTATAGTGGTACATTAAGTATGAACAGCTATACAAGTGCTTTACAATTTGCTGACCCTTTTCGATATGGAGCACCACAATTTAGAATTGGAGACACGGGTAATTATGTGCCATTTTTCTTAGTACCTAATATTACTATTCAAGAACAGTTTCAACCATTGATTGGTATAGACGTTACCACCACAGACCAATTAAATTTAAAGTTCGAGTATAAGAAAAGCAGAATACTCAGTTTAAGTTTAGTAGATTATCAGCTCAGTGAAACCAATGCAACAGAATGGACTATTGGAGGAAGTTTTAGAAAGAAAGGTGTAAGATTACCAAAGTTTTTAATGCAACTGCTTAGTAAAAAAGATAAACTCGAAAACGACTTAAGCTTTAAGCTAGACTTAAGTATGAGAGATGAAGCTACAAGCAATAGTAGGCTCGATCAACCCAATGCTTATGGAACAGGTGGGCAAAAAGTAATTACTATTCAACCTGCATTAGATTATGTTATCAATAACCGCATCAATTTAAAAATATTCTTTGATCAGCGTAAAATCATTCCTTATATATCAACCTCTGCACCAACCACAAATACAAGGGCTGGAGTTCAGGTAAGAGTTTCGCTACAATAAATTTTAAAGAAAGTTTTTAAGTATCTTGCATTGCTTTGCAATCATGAGAAAAGTAAAATACTATTATAATACTCATACACTAAAATTCGAGAAACACGAAGTACCTCTTCGTGTTCGGTTGGCTCAAACATTTGGTTTCATAGCTGCATCTATAGTTACTGGCATTATCATTATGTTAATTGTATTTAGATATGTTGAAAATCCCGAAACTAAATTACTCAGAAAACAGAATGAAGACTTAAGAGATAATTATGCATTAGTAAATGAAAGAATTAAGCAATTGAATTTAAGAATGCAAGAATTAGAGACCAGAGATAATAAAGTGTATCGTTCGGTATTTGAAGCCTTACCTATACATGATAGTGCTCGTTTAAAAGACCAAGAAGTACAAAAAGAAGTTCAACTAATTCAAAGTTTAAGCGAATCTCAACTATTAAATTCTGTTACTAAACAAATCAACAATTTAACCTTAAGAGTAGCTTTTCAAGCTAAAAGCTATAACCAGATTGATAATATGGTGAAGAATAAAGAAAAATTATTATTAGCCATACCTGCCATACAACCCATTAGTAATAAGGATTTGAATAGAATAGCCAGTGGCTTTGGTTATCGCTTACACCCAATTTTAAAAATTGGTCGTATGCATGCTGGACTTGATTTTACTGCTCCTATTGGTACACCAATTTATGCAACTGCTGATGGAAGAGTTAGTAAAACAGAATTTAATGGGGGTTTTGGTAATCATGTTATTATTAATCATGGTTATGGTATAGAAACTCTTTATGGCCACATGAGTAGAATAAAAGTGAGAAATGGTGAAACTGTAAAACGTGGCGAAATAATAGGATATGTAGGTAATACAGGTTTAAGCAGTGGTCCACATTGCCATTATGAAGTACACAGAAAAGGAAATCCTGTTGACCCCATTTATTATTTTTATAGAGACTTATCTCCTGTTCAGTTCGATAGAATTAGAAAACTTGCAGCAGCAGCTAATCAGAGTTTGGATTAGAAGTTAGTAATTAGTCTTTAGTAATATGTCATTAGTTTTCCTTACAATTAACTTTTCAGTTTTTTTAGTTTTAATTTTTTAGTTTTTTAAAAAAGTGTGTTTCAACATAGAACATATTATTCAACATTCAGATACTTTAGCAATAAGGTATAACAATGTTTTGCCAGCATTGAGTTCAGAAAAAAAGGAACTAAGAATTGAGTTTCCAACGTATTATTTTGTAAGTGGTTTTTCTCATCCTTCACTTCCCATTATCACAAAAAATGGAATTGAACTTGCAGAATGGGGATTAATTCCACATTGGATTAAAGACGAACAATCGGCAAACAACATCAAAACAAAAACCTTAAATGCAGTTGGGGAAACGATTTCAGAAAAACCTTCTTTTAAAAAAGCCATACTTAAACAAAGATGTTTACTGCCTGTTAATGGTTTTTACGAATGGAGAGATTATAAAAAAACAAAATATCCTTATCTCATTCAAGTAAAAGACAAATCAATTTTCTCTTTGGGTTGTATTTATGATGTGTGGGTAGATCAGTCAACAGGAGAAGTCATTAAAACATTCAGTATTATTACCACACCAGCAAATCCATTAATGGAGAAAATTCATAATCTCAAAAAAAGAATGCCATTAATTATAAAAGCTGAAGATGAAGCCAAATGGATTGATGAAAATTTATCAACTATAGAAGTGCAACAACTCATCAAACCTTTTGATGAAAGTGAAATGACTGCTTATACCATAAGCAGGGATGCAAACAATTCCAGAAATGACAGAAACATAGAACAAATCATTCATCCAATTCTATACAGTGAATTACCCAATTAAACTTTACTTTGCATCACTAAAAAAATATTCTCAGCATGAAAGTTTTGAAGTCTTTATTCTATCTCTCGATACTTTGCTTTTGTTTAGTTTCTTGTTCATCTAAACAACAAGTAGATACTTTAGTATTTAATGCCACAATTTATACTGTTGATTCTAGTTTTTCAAGTACTGAAGCTATGGCAATTAAAGATGGTAAAATTGTTGAAACAGGTACTAATAAAGATCTTCAAGAAAAATACCAAGCAAAAGAAAATATAGATGCTCAAGGAAAATTTATTTATCCTGGTTTTATTGATGCACATGCACATTTTATTGGTTATGCTGAAGCTTTACAAAGAGCCGGTTTATATGGCACTAAAAGTTGGGATGAAATTTTAGAAATATTAAAAACATTTAGTGCTACACATCAAGAAGGTTGGATATTAGGTAGAGGTTGGGATCAAAACAATTGGCCAATTAAATCTTTTCCTACAAATGAAAAATTAAATGAACTTTTCCCAAACCGACCAGTAATGTTAATGCGTGTTGATGGTCATGCTGCAATAGTTAATAATAAAGCTTTAGAATTAGCAAACATTAAAGCTGGAGATAAAATGATTGGTGGAGATGTGGTAGTAAAAAATGGAAAACTTACAGGATTATTAATTGACAATGCCGTGGATTTAGTATCTGCTAAAATACCAGAAACAACCGATGAGCAATTTGCTAAGAATTTACTTCAAGCACAAGAAAATTGCTTTGCAGTGGGTTTAACAACTATTGATGATTGTGGCATGCATTATAAAAATGTAGAAAAAATAAAAGCATTACAAGAAGCTCAACAACTTAAAATGCGATTTTATATTATGTTGAGTGACGAAAAAGATAATTACGATTATGCCGATAAAAAGGGAATTATAAAAACCAATCAACTTAATGTAAGAAGTTTTAAAGTATATGGTGATGGAGCTCTCGGTTCAAGAGGTGCTTGTTTATTGCAAGATTATGCCGATCAGCATGGACATAAAGGATTTTTATTGAGTAATCCAGAACATTTTGATTCTGTTGCACAACGATTATACAGCAAGGGTTTCCAAATGTGTACTCATGCTATTGGAGATAGTGGTAATAGAACTATTTTAGATATTTATGCCAAATATTTAAAAGGTAAAAATGATTTGCGTTGGAGAATTGAACATGCTCAAGTAGTAAATGAAAATGATTTTAAAAAATTTGCTGAGAACAGCATCATCCCTTCTGTTCAGCCAACTCATGCTACCAGCGATATGTATTGGGCTAAAGATCGTTTAGGAGAACAAAGAGAAAAAGGTGCTTATGCCTATAAAACTTTATTACAACAAAATGGATGGTTGCCTTTAGGCACAGATTTTCCTGTTGAAGATATTTCAACCTTTAAAACCTTCTATGCTGCAACCATAAGAAAAGATGCTAAAGGTTGGCCAGAAAAAGGATATCAAATTGAAAATGCTTTAACCAGAAAACAAACTTTACAAGGTATGACCATTTGGGCAGCTAAAGCAAATTTTGAAGAAAAAGAAAAAGGCAGTTTAGAAAAAGGCAAATTAGCAGATTTTATTATTTTAGATAAAGATTTGATGAACGCCAATGAGAATGAGTTGTTACAAACTAATGTGCTATCAACTTTTATCAATGGAACAAAAGTTTATCAAAAAAAATAAGTTCTCGGTATAATTATTGTTCACTTTTAAAAAATTAAAATATGAAAAAAATATTTCTAGGTTTTCTAGTAATGGGTTCATTGATCGCCTTATCATTCAAAAGTGTAGATACTTTAGAAATTGGTGGAACCATGCCAAAAGCAGATGTAAAAATGCTAGATGTGTCTGGTAAAGAAGTTGCAATTAAAGATATGATGCAAGAAAATGGCATATTGGTAATGTTTAGTTGCAATACTTGTCCTTATGTAATTAAAAACGAAGCTAGAATAAAAGCCATCAACCAATACGCACTAGAACATAATGTTGGAGTTATTATTTTAAATAGCAACGAAGCATATAGAACTAAAGATGATAGTTTTGAAGCTATGCAAGCATATGCCAAAACTCAAAAATTTAATTGGAATTATGTAATAGATAAAAATCATGAAATTGCTGATGCGTTTGGTGCAAACAGAACACCTGAGTGTTTTTTATTTAATAATCAAATGACCCTGGTGTATCATGGTGCAATAGACGATAGTCCTGCAGATGAATCAATAGTTAAAAGAGTTCATTTAAAAGAAGCCATTAACGAATTAATACAAGGCAAAGAAGTTACAATAAAAGAAAGCAGAAGTGTGGGTTGTAGTATTAAAAGAATTAAATAAACAATCTTTTCATATAAAATTTACAAGCCTATTTTAAATAGGCTTTTTTATTGTATAGCTTCTAACAAAGCTTTTTCAAATTCAACAGCTGTAAGTTCTGATTCAAAAAATTTTCTATACTTTTTTTTATTATTAACTATTAAAGTTGAAGGGATAGCCCCACTCCATTTTTCATCTATCTTCGGACAAAAATAATCTGCATTGGTTTCGTTCAGCCATGCATGATTGGTATTGAATTTATTAGCTTTTATAAATTCAGGTAATTTTTTGGGTAAATAAGAAGGTAAATCAACACTCACCAAAAGCAACTTTACTTTTTTACTTTTATATTGTTCAACTAGTTTAATAAAGTCTGGAATTTCTTCAATACAAGGTTTACAAAAAGTAGCCCAAAAATTGATTATATAAACTGTATCGTTTTTTGCAGAATAATATTTAACAACATCGTTAATTTTAAAGGTTGTAATTTTCTGACTGTTTGCAACAACAATACATCCAAAGAAAACAAGGAGTATAAATATTCTTTTAACCATGATTAAAGTTCAATTTGTAAAATTTCAAAATAATTTCAATTCTTACCTTAAAATGTAAACTTTTAAATTACATTCACATAACATGAAATCAAATCTAAAATATTACAATTTAATAGTCATTTTATTTTTAATGACGTCTTGTTCTAAAAGTAACGATTCAACAAATACTACGCCAGTTATTCCAACCACAAAAACTTTAGAAATTAAAGGAGCTGATATTTCTTATTTGCCAGAAATTAGACAAAGCTCTATTCAATTTTACAATGCTATTGGACAAGCAGAAGATATGCTCACCACTTTAAAAAATGCTGGTGTTAATGTAATAAGACTTAGGCTTTGGAAAAACCCAACAGATGCAACATCTAGCTTTCAAACTGTAAAAAACCTAAGTACAGAAATTAAAGCTCTTGGAATGAAAACTTTAATTACAGTTCATTATTCCGACTCATGGGCAGATCCTGGAAAGCAAACTAAGCCAGCTCAATGGCAAAGTCTAAATTTTACACAATTACAAGATAGTGTATATATCTATACCAAAAAGATTATGCAAGAAATGAATCCCGACTATATACAAATTGGTAATGAAATTAATGGAGGATTATTATGGCCAGAAGGTTCAGCTTCTAACAATAGTCAAATGAAATTATTATTGCAAAAAGGCATTACTGCTGTTAGAGAAATAAATACGTCTACCAAAATCATTATTCATTATGCAGGATTTAGCAATGCTTCAAATTTTTACAATTCTATCTCTACTTTAGATTATGATGTTATAGGCTTAAGTTACTATCCACTTTGGCATGGAAAAGATGTAAATGCTTTAAAACAAACCATGATTAACCTCTCAGATACTTATAACAAAAAGATATTTATTGCAGAAACATCTTATCCTTTTACCCATTCTTGGAACGACTGGACTAATAATATAATTGGTTCTGATGCACAAATTTTACCAGAATTTGCAGCTACACCATTCGGACAAAGAGGATTTCTTAATAAAATAAAAGAAATACTAACTGAAGTGCCCAAAGGAATTGGATTTTGCTATTGGGGAGCCGAATGGGTAAGCTACAAAGGCAATCAAGCAACTAATGGCTCAACTTGGGAGAATCAGGCTTTCTGGGACTTTAGTAATTATGCTTTACCAGTTCTAGATGTTTATAAATAGCATATAAAATTTCATTATAGCATTTTATTATCATTCATTAACTTTTGCTTAAAATAAATTACCTTTTATTCAATTCACTAAATTTGATAAAACTAATTGCATGGTCAAAAATCTTTTTCTTCTAATTTTTTGTATTTCTGTTACACAAATTTCTTTTGCTCAATTTAATACTGTAATTAGAACTGGCAGACCAGGACAAGCTATAGGTGCTTTTACAGTGGGCAAAAATGTATTACAATTTCAACAAGGTTTAGAATATGGAGGAATTACCAATAATAATACTGCACCAAATACTTTTATTAGTAATCATGTTGTTCGATATGGCATTGCCGAGACTGTTGAAATTAGTGCATTAGTAGATTATCAAAATGATCATAAAAACGAAAACAATGTAATTATCAATAAAAGTGGAATTAGCAATTTACATCTTGGGTTTCGTGTTCACATCAATAACCAAAAAGGAATTTTACCTACTACAGGTTTTCAGTGGAGATTAAAAATACCAAACACTTCAAATGACTATCCTACTCAAAATATTGGGTCTGTAATGATTTTTGTGGCGAACTGGAGTTTACCGAAAGACTGTGGACTTAGTACAAATTGGATTTATGCAACATCTGGAAATAATACCCCTGCAACTGGTAAATATGTAATTAACTTTTCGTTTCCTATTCATAATAAATGGAGTGGCTTTATTGAAAACTATGGCCAATTACAACAATCTATTTTTCAAACAAGATTCGATGGAGGTGTTGCCTATTTAATTAATAATAATGTTCAGTTAGATGCTTCAGCAGGCTTTGGAAATAATCAAGGTGTAAAGGATTATTTTGTAAGCACAGGCATTTCTTGGAGACTACTACCAAAAAGAAAAAAATAAGTTTATGAAAACAAAACATATTGTATTGTGGAGTTTTTTATTGTTACTGAATCTATCTTATGCTCAAACAGATTCTATAAAACTCAACGATTCTATTAACAATCAACTCCTCAATACTTATAACAAAAAAATTGCAGAGTTAGAACAACAAAGAATTGATGATTCAATTAAAAAAGCATCTATTGATGAACAATTAAAAAATTTATCCACTGCCGATAATCTTAAAAAAATTGCATTACAAAAAGAACTTGATGATTTAAATAATAAAGAAGTTATAAGATTACAAGAAAAAAAGAAACGAATAGATTCTTTAAAACTTACAGCAAAACCCTTTGCAGTAAAGGGCTTCTTTAACGATACACTTTTTCTTATTTATAATAGACTAGGTAGTTTTTCTGCAAACGAAAGGGCCAATGCTATATCTACAAGAATTCATGATATTGCAGATCAAATTATTACTTCAAAAGATAGTTTAAGCATTATTAAAACAGAATCAAGTTCAGACATTGTAATGGGAGAAAACATTATAATGAGTGTTACTGAGAATGATGCTATTTGGAATAATTCAACAACAGATGCTTTAGCTCAGGAGTATAAAATTATTATTGAAAATGCTATAAAAGTTTATAAAGATGAAACCAGCTTTTCAACCCTTGCAAAAGAAATTGGATTAGCTATTCTTGTTATTATTCTTTTAATTATTGCTTTAAAATATCTAAATAAATTATTCAAATGGAGTTCAGAAAAAATTATTGAACAAGAAGGCAATTGGATTACTGGAATAAAAATTAGAAATTACACACTATTTGATGCTAAAAGTCAAGTTCAATTATTTACATCTCTTAATACTTTAATTAAGTGGCTTGTAATTGCTTTTATCATTTACATTGCACTTCCAATTTTATTTGGCATTTTTCCATGGACCAAAAATTTTGCTGAAACCCTGTTCAGTTATATTTTAAATCCTCTAAAGAAAATGATGTTGGGTGTTTGGAATTATTTACCCAATTTATTTACCATCATTGTAATTACAATAGTTTTCAAATACATTTTAAGAGGAATAAAATTTTTAAAAATTGAAATTGAAAGAGATCAATTAAAGTTACCAGGCTTTTATCCAGATTGGGCAAATCCTACTTATCAAATACTAAGAGTATTACTCTATGCTTTTATGTTTATTTTGATTTTTCCTTATTTGCCAGGAAGTGATTCACCCATCTTTCAAGGCGTTTCTGTTTTTCTAGGATTCCTATTCACCTTTGGATCTGCAGGTTCTTTATCAAATGTTATTGCTGGTTTAGTACTCACTTATATGAGATTATTTAAACTTGGTGATAGAGTTAAAATTGGTGATGTAGTGGGTGATGTAATTGAGAAAAATTTATTAGTTACCAGAATTAGAACCATTAAAAATGAAATTATTTCAATTCCTAACTCTACTGTTATGAGCAGTCATACCATTAATTATAGTAGTGAAACAAACGATAAGGGTTTAATTATGCATACCACAGTTACCATTGGTTATGATGTGCCTTGGAAAAAAATGCATGAGGCATTATTAACAGCTGCTGATAGAACTCATTTATTATTGAAAGATCCCAAACCATTTGTACTGCAAACCAGTTTAGATGATTTCTATGTTTCTTATCAAATTAATGCTTATACCAAAGAAGCCAATAAGCAAGCTACTATTTATTCTGATTTGCATCAACATATTCAAGATTGTTGTAACGAAATGGGCATTGAAATTCTTTCACCTCATTATCGTGCTGCTAGAGATGGCAATATGATTACTATTCCTGCCAATTATTTAGATAAAGATTATATTGCACCTAGTTTTAATGTATCTGTAAAAAATGAAAACAAATAATGGAAGAACAACTTTATAAATTTTTGTACAATCCAACAGTTGGAAAAATTGTATCCATTTTTATTGGCATTGCCATAATATGGATCATCATAAAAGCATTACAAAAAAATCTTTTTTCAAAAATTAAGGATACCGACAATAGATACAGAGCAAAAAAATTTGGTTCATTTATTGGTTATTTTTTAACCTTAGTATTAGTTACCATTGTTTATAGTGATAAACTAGGTGGATTAACAGTTGCATTAGGTGTAGCAGGTGCAGGTATTGCTTTTGCTTTGCAAGAAGTAATTGCATCTTTTGCAGGATGGTTGGCCATTATGTTTGGTGGATTTTATAAAACTGGAGATAGAGTGCAACTTGGAGGAATTAAAGGCGATGTAATGGATATAGGTGTTTTAAGAACTACCATTATGGAAACTGGTCAATGGGTGGATGGTGATTTATACAATGGAAGAATTGTTTTAATTGCCAATAGTTTTGTTTTTAAAGAACCCGTTTTTAATTATAGTGGCGATTTTCCTTTTTTATGGGATGAAATAAAAATACCAATTCAATTTGGTAGTAATTATTCAAAAACGAAACAATTATTAGAAAATATTGGTCAGGAAATTGCTGGAGATTTAACCAATCAATCTAGAGATATTTGGATAACACTACAAAGTAAATATCGATTAGAAGATGCTCAAACCGATCCAATGGTATCAATTATAGCTAATGATAATTGGGTAGAATATACATTACGCTATGTTGTAAGCTATAAAAAACGTAGGGCTACAAAAACAGAATTATTTACTAAAATACTTGAGCAAGTTGAAGCCACTAATGGTGAAATTAAATTTGCTTCTGCAACATTCCAATTAGTTCAAGGCTCTGAAATAAAAGTTGATTTGAATAAATAATTTTTTGTGGATAAAAACAATCTTATTAAAGAGTATACAAATGGTGAGATCACAATCGTTTGGCAAAATACCAAATGTATTCATTCTGGTATGTGTGTAAAAAAATTATCATTAGTTTTTCAACCCAAATCTCAACCTTGGATAAAAATGGACAATGCCAGTTCTGAAGCTATTGCTAAAGCTGTAAGCCAATGCCCATCTGGAGCTTTAAGTATAAAAAAGTAATTTCTATTTTTTAGATTGATGTCTTTCTTCTAAAATTGAAACAATATCACTCAACTTAAACCCTTTGGCTTGTAATAAAATTAAATAATGAAATAACATATCGGCTGCTTCATTTTTAAATAATTCTTCATCATCATCTTTGGCTTCAATGACTAACTCAACAGCTTCTTCTCCTAATTTTTGTGCAATTTTGTTAATGCCTTTTGCAAAGAGTTGACTGGTATATGATTGTTGAGCAGGTTCATTTTTTCTTGTAGCAATTACATTTTCTAATACAAATAAAAAATCATCTGATTGATTTTTTTCATTCCAACATGTATCAGCACCAGTATGACAAACTGCACGAACTGGCTTTACTTTAATCAACAAGGTATCATCATCACAATCAAGTTTAATATCTTGTACATATAAATAATTACCACTCTCTTCTCCTTTTGTCCATAACCTGTTTTTTGTTCTGCTAAAAAAAGTTACTTGCTGAGTTTTTGTAGTTTGATTAAAAGCCTCTTCATTCATAAAACCCAACATCAACACTTTGTTGGTAATACCATCTTGAATAATTGCAGGCACTAAACCATCTGCATATTTCTTATAATTAATGTTCATCATCTTACATAAATATTTTGCTTTTTTAAATAATTTTTTAGCTTAAAAATTTCTATTTCCTTGTAATGAAATATGCTTGCAGCAAGTGCTGCATCTGCTTTACCTATTTCAAATACTTCTTTAAAATGTTCAACAGTTCCAGCACCACCACTTGCAATAATGGGTACATGTAATTGTTCTGAAAGTTGAGCAGTTATATCTAAAGCAAATCCATTTTTTGTACCATCATGATTCATACTCGTTAACAAAATTTCTCCAGCACCTAAATCAACAACTTTTTTTGCCCACTCTAAAGTTTGAGTATTTGTTTTGGTTCTCCCTCCATTTAAATACACATACCAATTTCCATCATTCTCTTGTTTTGTATCAATGGCAAGAACTACACACTGACTTCCAAATACATCACTTATGTTTTTAATTAATTGTGGTTGCTGAAATGCTGCTGTATTGATAGAAATTTTATCGGCACCATGTTGTAATAAAGCCTCAACATCTTGTACACTTTTGATTCCACCGCCTACTGTAAATGGAATATTAATATGAGCAGCAATTTGTTTTACTAAGGCAATTAATGTTTGTCTTTTTTCAATTGTTGCAGTAATATCTAAAAACACCAACTCGTCAATGCCTTGTTGGGCATACAACATAGCCAATTCAACAGGATTACCAGCATCTTTAATTCCTTCGAAATTGATGCCTTTTACTGTTCTCCCATCTTTAATATCTAAACAAGCTATAATTCTTTTTGTAAGCACTTTTTATAATTGTTGATTAATAGATTGTAACTCTTCTAAGCTGATTAAATTTTCATAAATCGCTTTGCCTATAATAACTCCAGAGCATCCAATTTTTTTAAGTTGATGTACATCATCTATAGAACTTACTCCACCACTTGCAATAAAATTGAGTTGAGGATGATGATAGATTATTTTTTTGTACAATTCAATTGAAGGACCTTGCATCATCCCATCTTTAGAAATATCAGTACAAAATATATTATTAATTCCGAGTTGTTTCATTTGTTGAACAAAATCAAAAATGTTGAGTCCACCATCTTTCAACCAACCATTAATTTTAATTTGTTCATCCAGCACATCTGCTGCAATTAGAAATTTATCAGCTCCAATCTCTTTAACCCATTCTTTTAGAAGCTCAATATTTTTAACAGCTAAACTACCAACAGTTACATATGTTGAACCAGCATTTAAAACAGCTTCTACATCAGTTAAAGTTTTAACTCCACCACCAAAATCAATTATCAAATTTGTTTCATTAGCAATATTTTCCAAAACTTTAATATTTTGAATAGCACCAGCTTTGGCACCATCTAAATCAACAATATGCAATCGTTGTAAACCAGCATCAGCAAATTGTTTAGCTACATCAACAGGATTGTTGTTGTAAATTTTTTGTTGTTTGTAATCACCTTTGGTGAGTCTTACACATTTGCCATTGATAATATCAATTGCCGGAATAATAATCATGATTTTTCAATAAAATTTTTTAAAATAATAGTTCCTACTTCACTTGACTTTTCAGGATGAAATTGTACTCCATAAAAATTATTTTTTTGCAATGCTGCACTATAAGGTAATATATAATTGGTTTGTGCAATAGTATTTTCACAGATTGTTGCATAATAACTATGAACACTATAAACAAAAGCAGGTTCAAGTAAAGTATCAAATAAAATTGAGTTGAAATTGTAAATTGTATTCCACCCAACATGTGGCACTTTTATATGTGTGGATTGAAATTTTTTGACTTCAACATCAAAAATATTTAGACAATTAGTATTGCCTTCTTCTGTTGATTTACACATTAATTGCATTCCCAAACAAATACCAAAAAATGGTTGTGTTAATGTAGGAATGAGCTGATCTAATTTTTTTTCTTTTAAATATTGCATGGCAGCTTGTGCATGACCCACTCCAGGAAAAATAATCTTATCGGCACTGTTGATAGTTTCAATATCATCAGATACAATTGCATCTATTCCTATTCTCTGTAAAGCAAATAGCACACTTTGTGTATTGCCAGCATTATATTTTATTATTACAACATTCATTTATAATACTCCTTTTGTTGATGGTAATGTTGAGTTATTGATATCTCTTCGAATAGCCATTTTTATTGCTTTAGCAAATGCTTTAAAAATGGATTCTATTTTATGATGTTCATTTATTCCTTCTGCTTTGATATTTAAATTGCACTTTGCTGCATCACTAAAAGATTTAAAAAAATGGAAAAACATTTCAGTGGGCATATCTCCAATTTTTTCTCGTTTAAAATCTGCCTCCCAAACCATCCATGGTCTACCCCCAAAATCAATAGCTACTTGTGCTAGACAATCATCCATGGGCAATAAAAATCCATAACGTTCTATTCCTTTTTTGTTTCCTAAAGCTTGTAAAAAAATCTCACCTAGTGCAATACCAATATCTTCAATAGTGTGGTGTTCGTCAACTTGCAAATCGCCATTACATTCAATAGCAAGATCAATTTGAGCATGTTTAGCAATTTGATCGAGCATATGATTAAAGAACTCTAACCCAGTTTTGTTGTTAGCATTTCCAACTCCATCTAAATTAATTTCAATGGTAATTTTTGCTTCGTTAGTATTTCTTTCATGTACTATTTTTCTTGGAGGAAGTTTTAAATACTCATAAACATTAGTCCAACTTTTTGTTTCCAATACAACAATTTCATTTTTCCAAATTGATATATCATTAGATTCTTCAACCCCAAGTTGTTCATCTTCTTTTAACCAAATTCCTTTACAGTTAAGGTTTTTAGCCAATTGCATATCGGTAATTCTATCGCCAATGACGAAAGAATTTTTTAAATCATAATTATGTTCATTAAAATATTTAGTGAGTAAGCCTGTTGCAGGCTTTCTGGTATTAGCTTTTTCTTCAGGCAAGGTTTTATCTATAATAACTTCAGAAAAATGTATATTTTCATTGGCTAAGCTGTGCATGATAAAATCTTGAACAGGCCAAAATGTTTTTTCAGGAAATGAGGCAGTGCCTAACCCATCTTGATTAGTTACCATTACTAATTCATAATCTAACTCCTCGGCAATCATTCTTAAATAATAAAAAACACTTGGATAAAACTCCAATTTATCAAAACTGTCAATCTGATAAGTGGGTGGCACTTCTTTAATAATAGTTCCATCTCTATCTACAAATAAAACTTTTTTCATGTGTTATAAGTGTTGAGTGATTGTAATAAATTTTCATTCTCATCTGGTGTTCCAATTGTTATTCTTAAACAATTAGTGCAACCAATTTCTTTGGTTCTATTTCTTATCACTATTCCTCTTGAGATAAGAAATTCATATAAGTGATTGGCATTTGCAACTTTTATCAAAATAAAATTCGCATCGGATGGATATATTTTTTTAACAAATGAAAATTTCTTTAAACTTTTTATGAGTAGTTCTCTTTCTTGGATGGTGATTCTAATCCATTCATTCACCAAATCCAATTGATTTAAAGCAGTCAGAGCAATTTTTTGTGAGGCTTCATTAATATTATAAGGAGGTTTTACTTTATTAATAATATCAATAATTTGCATGGATGCATAACACAATCCCAATCTTAATGCTGCCAGTCCCCAGGCTTTAGATAGTGTTTGCAAAACCACCAAATTCGGAAATTCAGTAAGCAGTTGTATAAATGAAGTTTGTTTTGAATAATTGATATAAGCTTCATCAACCACAACTAATCCATTAAACTGTTGCAATAATATTTCAACATCAGATTTGTTAATACTATTACCTGTAGGATTATTAGGTGAACAAATAAAAATGAGTTTTGTGTTTTCATCAATGACTTTTAAAATACCTTCAACATTTAATTGAAATGTGTCAGTTAAAGGCACTTGCTGAACAGCCACGTCGTTAATTGCTGCATTTACTGAATACATTCCATAAGTAGGCGGACAAATAATAACATTATCAATTGATGGATTACAACAGATTCTAAACAATAAATCAATCAACTCATCACTACCATTTCCAATAGCTATATTTTCTGCAGGAACCCCTTTTATTTTTGCCAATTGAAATTTTAATTGCCATTGCAAGGGATCTGGGTAACGATTATAATTTTCATCAAATGGAGAACCAAATGCATTTTCATTGGCATCTAAAAATACTGAAGCACTACCAGTAAACTCATGTCGAGCAGAAGTGTAAGGCTTCAGCTCTTGTATATTTTTTCGTAAGATGTTTTCTAAACTAAATTTCATTATTGTCTATTTCTTGTAATCGAATACTGATGGCATTTTTATGTGCTTGAAGTCCTTCATGTTCAGCCATTACCTCAACAGTTTTACCAATATTTTTTAACCCTGTTTTATTGATTTTTTGAAAAGTAATTTTCTTATAAAAACTATCTAATGAAACACCACTATAAGCATTTGCAAATCCATTTGTAGGCAAAGTATGATTAGTTCCCGAAGCATAATCACCAGCACTTTCAGGAGAATAGTTACCCAAAAAAACACTACCTGCATTAACTATTTTTTCTGCTAATTGTTCAGCAGCATCACTTGAAATAATTAAATGTTCAGGTGCATACTCATTCAACAAATCAAAAGCTTTATTTGCATCAATAATAACTATTGCAAGGCTATTTTGTAAAGCTTGTTGAGCAATATCTTTTCTTGGCAACAGTTTAATTTGTTCTTGCAAACAATCTTTAATTTCTTCTACTATTTGATTTGTTCTTGCTACTAAAACAACTTGACTATCTACACCGTGTTCTGCTTGACTTAATAAATCAGCAGCAACAAATTTTGGAACACAAGTATCATCAGCATAAATAGCCACTTCACTAGGACCAGCAGGCATATCAATAGCAACTCCTTTTGAATTGATGAGTTGTTTAGCAACAGTTACATATTGATTTCCTGGACCAAATATTTTATGCACTTTAGGAATCGATTTTGTACCAAAGGCCATCGCTGCTATAGCTTGCACTCCTCCCAGTTTAAATATTTTTTTAATGCCTAAAATATTAGCAACATATAAAATTGCAGGATGAATATTTCCTAATTTGTCTGGCGGTGTACAAACAATAATTTCTTTACATCCTGCAATTAACGCAGGAATGCCTAACATTAATAAGGTTGAAAATAAAGGAGCTATACCTCCAGGAATATATAGTCCAACCTTTTCTATAGCTATAGATTCTCTCCAACAAAGAACACCAGTTGAAGTTTCAATTTTAATTATAGACTCTTTTTGGGTTGAATGAAATTTCCAAATATTTTCTTTAGCAACTGCAATAGCTGTTTTAAGCTCTTCATCAATTTGAGCACATGCAATATCCATCTCTTGTTGAGTTACAGCTAGCTCATCAATTAACACTCCATCAAATTGTTGGGTGTATTTTTTGATAGCCAAATCTCCATTTGTTTTTACATCTTCTACTATTGTAGTAACAACATTTTGAATAGATGATAAATCAATGGTGGGTCTTTTCAAAATATTGTCCCATTCTTGTTGTTGAGGTTCTATAAAAAGTTTCATTATTAATTTTAATTTAAACAATCATTTTTTCAATAGGTAGTACTAATATTCCCTCAGCTTCATATTGTTTTAATTTTTCAATAACATCCCAAAATTCATTTTCGTTAACAACTGTTTGAACACTGCTCCAACCATTTTCTGCTAAAGGCACCACTGTAGGACTCTTCATACCTGGCAATAGTTTTGAAATATTTTCAAGCTGATGAGTGGGAGCATTCATCATTATGTATTTATTGTTTTTAGCAGTTTTAACAGCATTAATTCGTAACAATAATTTATTGAGTAAGTCAGTTTTTTCTGAGGCAAGATTTTTATTGACAGCTAGTACAGCTTCTGAAGCCAATACCACTTCAACTTCTTTTAAGCCATTAGTAAAAAGTGTACTTCCACTACTCACTAAATCACAAACAGCTTCTGCCAAACCAATGCTAGGTGCAATTTCTACAGAACCGCTGATTTCATGAATTTCAGCAGTAGCATTGTTTTTATTTAAATATTGTTGAAGAATATTAGGATACGTAGTAGCAATTTTTAAGTGGTTTAAACTTTGCAGATCTTCATACACAAAAGATTTCGGAACAGCAATACTCAATCTACATTTGCCAAAGCCTAATCGAAAGATGATGTCTATTTCTTTTGCTTTTTCAAGCAACACATTTTCACCAACAATACCAATGTCTGCAACTCCATCAAATACATATTGAGGAATATCATCATCTCGTAAAAAGAAAACTTCTAAAGGAAAATTTTCAGCTTTAGTCTTTAATTGCCCGTACCCATTATTCAATTGAATACCACATTCTTTAAGTAGTTTCACGGAATCTTCGTACAATCTTCCAGACTTTTGAACTGCAATTCTTAACATGTTATTTTAAATTTTAGACATAAAAAAAGCTTACCAAATGGTAAGCTTCTCTTTTGAAATTATATTTAGTTAAATACATATCAGCACAGCTTACCTAGTGGTAAAACATGATGATGATGTATGTTAACGATTTGTTTCATTTTGTGCAAAATAAGCAGGCTTCAATTTCATAAACAAATATTAAATAGTAAAACAATAGATTTTTTCTTATTTAATAAATGATGGATAATTTTGAAATATGACACTGAAAGGAAAATTAATTGATGATCAAACCCGTTGTGAACACTATCATTCACACCAAGATATTATAGCCATAAAGTTTAAATGTTGTGATACTTATTACCCTTGTTTTGAATGTCATCAAGAAACCACAGCTCATCAAACACAAGTTTGGAATAAAAATGAATTTAATACTTTAGCTATTCTTTGTGGAAACTGTAAGCAAGAAATTTCTATTAAAGAATATTTACTATCCAACCATCAATGTCCAAATTGTAAGGCCAAATTCAATCCAAAATGTAACAATCATTATCATTTGTATTTTGAAGTCTAAATTTCAATAAATTAATACTTGTTATCTTTTGGCCAATTTTTAAAAACATTTTATGAGAAAAATTCCTTTGCATTGGCAAATTTTTATTGGACTATTTATTGGTATATTATTTGGATATTTTTTTACCGATTATGTTTTTCTCATTTCATGGATGGGAACCGTTTTTTTAAAACTGCTAAAAATGATTATTATGCCTTTACTGTTATTCTCAGTAATGGCTGGTATTATAAACGTAGGCAATCCTGCTGGTTTAGGCAGACTCGGTTTAAAAACTATTAGTTATTATGTGGGCTCAAGCTTAGCAGCTATTTGTACTGGTTTATTAATCGTAAACCTGATGCAACCTGGCGTAGGAGCCGATTTAGGCTTTAATCAACCTGTTGAGGGGCTAGCTGCTGCAGGAGATAATTTTGGCCAAACTTTATTAAATATTATTCCAGAAAATATTTTCAAAGCCTTAGCAAGTGGCAGCATGTTGTCGGTTATTTTCTTTTCAGTCTTATCCGGAATTTTTATAACTCAATTACAGAACGATTATAAAAATATGATTACAAAAGGAGTGAATGCTGGATTTGATTTGATCATGAAAATAACTCAATTCATCATTAAGTTTACACCTTATGGTGTAATGGGCATTATTGCAGTAGTTGTTGCAGATAATATGGGCGAAGAGGGTGCTTTAGGTTCTGTTTTTTTAAGATTAGGTAAATACATGCTTACTGTGATAATAGCTCTATCAATACATGCTTTTATTACTTTACCATTGGCATTAAGATTTATTGGAAAAGTAAATCCAATAAAACATTTTAAAGCCATGACTACACCTTTACTTACAGCATTTTCAACTTCATCTTCTTCGGCTACTTTACCTCTTTCTATGACTGCATTAGAAAAAGAAGCTGGTGTTTCTAATAAAGTAACCAGTTTTGTTTTACCACTTGGGGCTACTATCAACATGGATGGAACTGCTTTATACGAATGTGTTGCAGCAATTTTTATAGCTCAAGCTTATGGCATTGATTTATCTGCTATGCAACAAGTAATTGTTGTACTTACTGCATTATTAGCTTCAATTGGTGCTGCTGGAATTCCTATGGCAGGTTTAGTAATGATTAGTGTGGTACTTTCTGCAGTAGGTTTACCACTAGAAGGTGTTGGACTTATTATAGCAGTGGATAGAATTTTAGATATGTTTAGAACAGCCACAAATGTTTGGAGTGATACTTCAGGAGCTTCTTTAATTGCTTCTAGTGAAGGTGAAACACTCAATACAAGTATTAGTAAACATTCGTAAAAACTAAAGAACTATCCCTTTTTCACATATTGACTACTTTAATTTTTTAATTGTTTTTTAATATTTATTTATTGTTTATTAATAATTAATTACTGATATTTGTTAAATAATTAAAATATTGTAACCATGTCACAATCAAACAACATAGTTTTTAAAGGATTATACATAATAGCTTGGATCATTTTTATAGGCTTATGCATAGAAGCAGGAGGCTTAATCGTCAATTTTATTTTTAGTATTTACAACCCAGCATTTGTTGGGCATTTGTATCAAAAGCTCGACTTAAGCCAAATGTATCTTCAAAGCAAATGGGCTTTTTTTGGTATGTATAGCTTTATTTTAAGTATTGCAATTTTAAAAGCCATTCTATTTTATATTGTAATTAGGCTAATCAATAAGTTAGATTTAACTCAACCCTTCAATAACTATGTTTCTCAACAAATTACTTTAATAAGTTATTATACTTTAACAATTGGGCTATTTGGTCATGTAGCTCGACAAATTGCTAAAAACATGGAACAACATGGACTAGAAGTAAATTCTTTAAACCAATTTTGGCCCGATAGTCAAGCATTTATTTTAATGGCAGCAATAATATATGTTATTGCAAGCATATTTAAAAGAGGAATAGAAATACAATCTGAAAACGAATTAACTGTATAATATGTCAATAATTGTTAACCTAGATGTAATGATGGCAAAAAGAAAGATGTCTCTAAATGAACTTTCTGAAAAAGTTGACATAACACTTTCAAATTTATCAATCTTAAAAACTGGTAAAGCAAAAGCCATACGCTTTAGCACTTTAGAAGCCATTTGTAAAGCTTTAGAATGCCAACCAGGTGATTTATTAGAATTTAAGTTTGAATAAATTAATATTTAAAATAATTTAGTTTAATATTTTTACCTTTCTAATGATTAAAAAAATGAAAACAAAATTAATTCAATACAAGAAACCGATTATCATTACTTCAGCATTAATAATTTTACAAGCTATATGGGGCTTTGATCCTAAATTTTGCATCATCAATATTGTGTGGTTATTTGTTTAAATGTAGAAAACACAAATTAAATTCTACAACATTTCATTTGCTTATATTTGGCAAGTGAAAAAATTGGCAACCATATTATTGCTTTTTATTTTTCTTTCTGCAAATACCGAGTTTGGTGAATTGTTTAGATTGCCACTCCTCGTTCAGCATTATTTTGAACATAGAAATGAAGATGCAAAGATTTCTTTTGCTGAGTTTATAGAGAAACATTACAATGAAGCCAATAATCATGCTTCTACAAACAAAGAGCACCAAAAACTTCCATTTAAATCGCATGAAGCAGGATGCTCACAAACCATTTTTGTAGATCAAATTTTTGCCAGTTTTAATTTTCAACAAAAGATTGAAGTTGAAACCAAATTAGAAATAATAGCAACTTCAGATTTCCATAACTCTCCTCATCTTTCAAGAATTTGGCAGCCGCCAAAATATTCTTGATACCTCAATTTAATAGTGCCTTTTGGCTTATGTAATGATTTTTTCTTAGAATCATTACCCATTGTTTCATCTAATTCAAGCAAGTAATATGCTTAATAATATTATAGCGTTCTCTATAAAACAGAAACTCATTATTGGTTTGTTGGTAATAGGTTTAATAGGTGTTGGAATTTACCAAGTAACTAAACTACCTATTGATGCTGTTCCAGATATTACCAATAATCAAGTACAAGTAATTACCATTACACCCTCTTTAGGAGCCCCTGATGTGGAACGATTGATTACTTTTCCTATTGAACAAGTCAATACAAATATTCCTGGACTTAAAGAGATCAGAAGTTTCTCAAGGTTTGGATTATCTGTTGTAACTATTGTTTTTGATGATGCCATTGATATTTATTGGGCCCGACAACAAGTAAATGAAAGATTACAAAAAGCCAAAGAACAAATTCCTAAAGACGTTGGTGCTCCTGAGTTAGCTCCTGTAAGTACAGGTCTAGGTGAAATTTATCAATACACTGTAAGACCAAAAAAAGGATATGAACAGAAGTATTCTGCAATGGATTTAAGAACCATACAAGATTGGTACATTAGGCGTCAATTATTAGGTGTAGAAGGTGTTGCAGAAGTCAGCAGTTTTGGTGGCTTGGTAAAACAATATGAAATAGCAGTAGATCCAGCAAAGCTTTTAGCAAACAATATAACTATTAATGATGTTTTTACAGCTTTAGAAAATAACAATCAAAATACAGGTGGAGCTTATATAGAAAAAGGACCAACTGTTTTATTTATTCGTAGTGAAGGTTTGGTAAAACACCAAGAAGACATTGAAAATATTGTTGTAAAAAACTTAAGCAACGGCACACCATTACTCATTAAAGACATTGCTAATATAGGTTTTGGCAGTGCAACCAGATATGGAGCTTTAACATATAACGGAACCTCGCAGGTTTCTGGTGCAGTAGTTTTAATGCTTAAAGGTGCTAACAGTAATATTGTTATTAAGAATATAAAAGAACGAATTAAAAAAATAGAAAAAACCTTACCAGAAGGTGTAATGATAGATCCATTTTTAGATAGAACTAAAATGGTTAACAACTCTATTACTACTGTTACAAAAAATTTATTCGAAGGTGCTTTAATTGTTGTATTTGTTTTAGTACTTTTTTTAGGAAACTATAGAGCTGGTTTTATAGTGGCTTCTGTAATTCCACTTTCCATGCTTTTTGCTATTACACTAATGAATCTATTTGGGGTAAGTGGTAATTTAATGAGTTTAGGTGCATTAGATTTTGGACTAATTGTAGATGGTGCTGTAATTATTGTTGAAGCTGTAATGCATAAACTAACACATCAAAGAAAAAATAATAATAAATTACATTTCACTCAACATGAAATGGACACTGAAGTAAAACAGGCATCCAGCAAAATGATGAGCAGTGCTGTATTTGGTCAAATAATTATATTAATTGTTTATCTACCCATATTAACACTTCAAGGAATAGAAGGCAAGATGTTTAAACCCATGGCACAAACAGTAGCATTTGCATTAATTGGTGCATTTATTTTATCGTTAACTTATATACCTATGATGAGTGCTTTGTTTTTAAGTAAACAAAAAACATATAAAGAATCATTATCAGACAAATTCATTCCTAAAATTCAATCTTTCTATTCACGTAACTTAAATAAGGCACTACAAATTCCTAAAACAATTATTGGTGCTGCACTATTACTTTTTACAACATCAATATTTATTTTATTTCAATTAGGAGGAGAATTCTTGCCCTCGCTTCCAGAAGGTGATTATGCAGTGGAAACAAGAGTATTGCCAGGAAGTAATCTAAATACTTCTATTGATGCAGTTTCTAAAGCATCGAAAATTATTTTATCAAAATTTCCTGAGGTAGAAAAAGTAATTGGCAAAACTGGAAGTAGTGAAGTACCTACAGACCCTATGCCTTTAGAAGCTACTGATATGATGATTATTTTGAAAGATAGAAGTGAATGGACATCAGCATCAACCTATGAAGAACTCGAAGAAAAAATGATGAACGAATTAGAAGCAGTACCAGGTGTTACTTTTGGGTTTCAATATCCTGTTGCCATGCGTTTTAATGAATTAATTTCTGGAGCAAGGCAAGATGTAGTGTGCAAAATTTTTGGTGAAAACCTTGACACACTCTCAAAGTATGCTCAACGTTTAGGAAATATTTGCAATACCGTAAAAGGCAGTAGTGCATTATATGTTGAATCAGTAACCGGAATGCCTCAAATTGTTATAAGTTATAATAGATCTAACCTATCTCAATATGGCTTAAACATTGCTGCAATAAATAAAACTATTAATACTGCATTTGCAGGAAATGTATGTGGAACCATTTATGAAGACGAAAAAAGATTTGACGTAGTTGTAAGATTATTAAAAGACAAAAGAAGTAATTTAGAAGATGTTCAAAATTTATTAATATCAACTGCACAAGGCACACAAATACCTCTTTCTAATGTGGCTACTGTAGAATTAATAGAAGGACCAAGTCAAATTCAAAGAGAACAAGCACAACGAAGAATTATTGTAGGTTTTAATGCTCGTGGAAGAGATGTTCAAAGTATAGTAAATGAGCTAGAAGAAAAAGTGAATCATCAAATAAAACTTCCGCCAGGTTATTATATTACTTATGGTGGTGCTTTCGAAAACCTTGAAACTGCAAAGAAAAGATTAAGCATTGCTGTTCCGGTTTCTCTAATGCTCATATTCATCATGCTATATTTTGCTTTCAATTCAATTCAACAGAGTTTATTAATTTTTACAGCTATCCCACTGTCTGCAATAGGTGGCATAATTGCATTGGCCTTAAGAGGAATGCCTTTTAGCATTTCGGCAGGAATAGGATTTATTGCATTATTTGGTGTTGCTGTTTTAAATGGAATTGTATTATTAGCAGAATTTAATGCATTAAAAAAAGAAAATATTTTTTCATTAAAAGAAGTAGTAATTAAGGGTACTGCAAACAGACTAAGACCTGTTCTCATGACTGCTTTAGTTGCCTCTCTTGGTTTTTTACCAATGGCATTAAGTAATGGAGAAGGTGCAGAAGTACAACGACCATTAGCAACTGTAGTTATTGGAGGTTTATTAGTAGCCACTTTATTAACCTTATTTGTATTACCAATTTTATATATTATGTTTCAAAAAAGCTTATCAACTAAAATTACAAACCCTGTAAAAAGTTTGTTAATATGTATTGTAATATTGGGTAATAACAATCTTTCAATTGCACAACAACCAATTACACTTAAAGCAGCTTTGGACACTGCCCTTAAAAACAATTTGCATCTAAAAAATGAACGACTAAAATCCATTTATCACGAAAAATTAATTGCTACTGCTAAAAACATTCCTTCAACTAATGTTTCAACTGAATTGGGCCAGTTTAATAGTTTCTTTATTGATAGTAAAATTGGCATTGCTCAAACACTCAGTTTGCCTAAAGTTTACAATGGTCAAAAATCTTTATTAACAGAAGAGTTTAAAAGCAGTGTGCTTGAAGTTGGATTAAAAGAACAACAACTAAAACAGCAGCTCACTCAAATTTTTTATGAGCTTTTATTTCTAAAAGAAAAAAAGAAAGTGCTATTACAACAAGATAGTTTATATCTTGAATTTTTACGAGTAGCAAGTTTACGATTCGATAAAGGAGAAACCAACATTTTAGAAAAAGCAACAGCAGAAAATCAAAAAAGTCAGATTGCTTTACAACTACTACAACTACAGCAAGACTATGAACTCTTACAATTACAGTTTCACCTTTTATTAAATAGCACATCAGAATTTGTTCCAGTAGAGCCAAGTCTAAAACTAAACATTGAATATTCTGAAGAAAAATTAATTGCAAATCATCCTTTACTTCAATATTTAAAACAACAACAACAAGTTGCATTAGCTCAAACACAAATGGAACAACTAAAACTTTTACCAGAAATTACTTTGGGCTACAATATTATGTCTATGAGAGGTACAGGTGCTGATGATAAAGTATATAATAGCACACCAAAATTTCAATCTATACAAATCGGCTTAGGCATTCCAATTTTTAATACTGCACAAAAAGCAAAAATTAATGCGTTTAAATTAAATGAAACCATTGTAAATAATGAATATGAAGCTCAGCAAAAACAAATAGACATACAATTTAAAAGCAATCTGGCTACCTACCAAAAACAACTAAAAATTGTTTCTTATATGGAGACTCATTCACTCAACATTGCAAATACAATAACTAAAACAGCTACTAAACAATTTACAAGTGGAGATATTAATTACTTAGAATGGATACAATTAATGAATCAATCAGTAACGATTCAAAATGACTATTTAGAGGCAATAAAAAACTTGAACACAACCATTATACAAATCAATACATTCATCAATAAATAATTTTGATTATATGAAAAATATTTTAATCATCTGTAGTTGTTTCTTCTTATTGTCTTGCAAAGACACAAAAACAGAAAATAATAATGTTGATACCAATTCAATCGAAAACATTGTAACACTTACAGATGCACAGTTAAAAAATGCAGGAATTGAATTGGGTAAAATAACATCCAAATCAATTTCATCTATTTTAAAAGTTAATGGAAAAATAGATGTACCACCTCAGAACATTGTTTCTATTAGTGTGCCTTTAGGTGGATACTTAAAATCAAGTAAACTATTACAAGGCATGCACGTTAATAAAGGAGAGATTTTGGGTGTAATGGAAGACCAGCAATACATTCAACTACAACAAGATTATTTAACAGCCAAAGCTCAATTTAACTTTATTGAAAGTGAATATAACCGACAAAAAGAATTAAATATTGGCAAAGCCACTAGCGACAAAATTTTTGAACAAACAAAATCGAACTATCAAACACAATTAATTTTAATAAAATCTTTAGAAGAGAAACTTAGATTAATTGGACTGAACCCTAATAAAATTGATGTCAATCATATTTCCAGAAGCATAAACATTTACTCTCCTATTAATGGGTTTGTTTCTGCAGTAAATGTAAATATTGGCAAGTATGTAAATCCGGCAGATGTGTTGTTCGAATTAGTGAATCCAACAGATATTCATTTAGCATTAAATATTTTTGAAAAAGATGTAGATAAACTATTTATTGGACAAAAGCTCATTGCTTACAACAACAATAAGCCCAACAAAAAATATCAATGCGATATTATTTTAATTAGTAAAAATTTGAATAAAGAAAGAAGTGCAGAAGTGCATTGTCATTTTGACCAATATGATAAAAGCTTGTTACCCGGAATGTTTATGAATGCTGAAATTGAAATACAATCAAATAAACATAATGTATTACCAAGTGATGCTATTGTAAGATACCAGAATCAACAATATGTATTCATTAGCCAACCCAATAACCAATTTGAAATGGTACCAATTGAAACATTAGATAGTGAACATGGATATACTGCCATAGAAATAGATGAAAAATATGTAAGAGATAATTTTGTAATCAAAGGTGCTTATACCTTACTCATGAAAATGAAAAACACTGAGGAGGAAGAGTAAATTTATCATCTTTTGTTTTTATATGATTGAAATATAAATAAATTTCTAAACGAGAATCATTATCTTTGCAGAACAATTATCATCTACAATCTATTCATGATTCAAACATTCATCCATCAATTAAAAGAAAAAGGACTTAAAGTAACGCCCCAACGTTCAGCTATTTATGAAGCTATTGTAAAACTCAATAATCATCCAACTGCTGAAAATATAATTGACTATGTAAAAGCCAACTATCCCAATATTTCTGTAGGCACTGTATACAAAGTGTTAGACACTTTTGTTGAAAACGGCTTACTAAAAAAAGTGAAAACTGAAAAAGATATCATGCGTTACGATGCTTTCACCAAAAACCATCATCATTTATATTGTGCAGAAACAGATCGTATAGAAGATTTTGAAGACGATAAGTTAACAGAGATGATTACAAATTATTTTCAAACTCATAAAATAAAAAATTTCAACATCCAAGATATTAAACTTCAAATCACCGGAAAATTTAAAAAATAAATAATACATCAAATGAGTAATTCAGACATTAGTAAATGTCCTTTCCACAACGGACAAATGAAACAAACTGCAGGTACAGGCACATCCAATAAAGACTGGTGGCCCAATCGTTTAAACTTAGGTATACTGCGTCAACACTCTAACTTATCTAATCCATTAGATAAAGATTTTAACTACGCAGAAGAATTTAAAAAGCTCGATTTAAAAGCCATTAAAAAAGATATTGTTGAACTAATGACTACATCGCAAGATTGGTGGCCTGCAGATTATGGACATTATGGACCTTTATTTATTCGTATGGCATGGCATAGTGCAGGAACTTATAGAATTTCAGATGGTCGTGGTGGTGCTAGCACAGGTAATCAACGTTTTGCACCTGTAAACTCTTGGCCAGATAATGGAAACTTAGATAAAGCTCGTTTTTTACTTTGGCCTATAAAACAGAAATATGGCAATAAAATATCTTGGGCAGATTTAATGATTCTTGCAGGTAACTGTGCATTAGAATCTATGGGTTTTAAAACCTTTGGTTTTGGTGGTGGTAGAGTAGATATATACGAACCAGAACAAGATATTAATTGGGGTATTGAAATGGAATGGTTAGGCGATAAAAGATATAAGGGCGAAAGAGAATTAGACAATCCATTAGCTGCTGTACAAATGGGTTTAATTTATGTAAATCCACAAGGTCCTAATGGCAATCCAGACCCCTTAGCTTCAGCAAAAGATATTAGAGAAACATTTGCACGTATGGCCATGAATGATGAAGAAACTGTTGCATTAGTTGCTGGTGGTCACACCTTTGGTAAAGCACATGGAGCAGCAAGTGAAACGCATGTAGGTGCTGAGCCCGAAGGAGCAGCAATTGAAGAAATGGGCATGGGCTGGAAAAATAGTTTTGGATCTGGTAAAGCAGGTGATGCCATAACTAGTGGTATTGAAGGAGCTTGGAAACCAAACCCTACAACATGGGATAATGGCTATTTTGAAACCTTATTTAAATACGATTGGAAACTCACTAAAAGTCCTGCAGGTGCTCATCAATGGATACCTACAGATGAAAGTGCTGCAACTTTAGTTGAAGATGCACACGATAAAAATAAACGTCATGCACCCATTATGACTACAGCAGATTTGGCTTTAAAAATGGATCCAGTTTATGAAAAAATATCTCGAAGATTTTATGAAAACTTCGATGAATTTGCCGATGCTTTTGCAAGAGCTTGGTACAAGTTAACCCACAGAGATATGGGGCCAATTAATCGCTACTTAGGAGAAGAAGTTCCAAAAGAAGTTTTAATATGGCAAGATCCAGTAACAGCACCAGCATATAATTTAACTAAAGCTGATATTGAATTATTGAAAACCAAAATTCTTTCAAGTGGTTTAACAGTGGCTCAACTAGTTTCAACTGCTTGGGCTTCTGCTTCTACATTTAGAAATTCAGATAAACGTGGAGGAGCAAATGGTGCTCGTATTCGTCTTGAACCGCAAATTAATTGGGAAGCTAATAACCCAACACAATTAAAAAATGTGCTATCAGTTTTAGAAGGCATACAAAAAGAATTTAATAATGCAACACAACAAGTTTCAATAGCCGACTTAATTATTTTAGGTGGATGTGTTGCCATTGAAAAAGCAGCAAATGCAGCTGGGCATAATGTTTCAGTTCCTTTTACCCCAGGAAGAGGAGATGCAACAGCAGAACAAACAGATGTTGAATCTTTCAAAGTATTAGAACCAAAAGCCGATGGATTTAGAAACTATAAAAATGCAAACTGTACTTTAGTCACTGAAGAAATGTTGATAGATAAAGCACAATTACTTTCTTTAACTGCACCTGAAATGACTGTTTTAGTAGGTGGTATGAGAGCTTTGAATGCCAATTATGATGGTTCAAAATATGGCGTGTTAACACAGCAACCTGAAACACTTACTAATGATTTTTTTGTTAATTTATTAGACCTTAACATAACTTGGAAGGCAACAAATGATAAAGGCGAAATCTTTGTAGGTTCAAACAGAACAACTGCTGAGCCAAAATGGACAGCCACTCGTGCCGATTTAATCTTTGGTTCTAATTCAGAACTTAGAGCTATTGCAGAAATTTATGCATCGAGCGATTCAAAAGAAAAATTCGTGAAAGACTTTATTGCAGCGTGGAATAAAGTAATGAATTTAGATTTAGCTTAAAATCTTTATCAATACAAAATATAAACCCAATCTAAATTAGATTGGGTTTATATTTTAAGATCATAATAAAACATTTAATTTTAATACTCCAATAAAGGAATAAACCAAAACCACACTGAACATGAAAAAAATAAAAGTTATTTTATTATTAATAGTATCCACATTAATAGTCAATCAAGAGTTACAATCGCAAGAACAAAATAAAAGTATAGAAAACACTAAACAAGACACCTCAAATATTTCATCAGCTAAAAAGGCAAAGTTTGGTTGTGGTTTTGGGCTCAATTTTGTAGGAGGAACAAATTTGAATGTATCGCCCAACATCATTTTTCCTATTACAAATAAAATGAGTTTGGGAGCAGGTCTTCAATTCAATTATTTATCTATAAAGAATTTTCAAACTACAACCACTATTGGTGCTAATGCATTGCTGCAATATAATCTTAGTAACAAAATAATGACTACTTTAGAGTTTGTACAGCTCAGGGTTTCAACAAAAGATAAAATAACAAATGCAATAAATAATTTTTGGGATACTGCATTATTTTTTGGAGCTGGCATAAATATTACAAATACAATTGCATTAGGTGCTAAATACAATGTATTATACAAAGAGAGTCAAAGTATATACACTGGACCCATAATTCCATTTGTAAATATTACTTTCTAAACTATTAATTAATGAAAGAAATAAAATCGAGGAGAGTTGAAATAAAAACCAAACAAACAACTGCAAGTGTCGAGAATTTTATTCTAGCTGTAGAAGATGAGCAAAAAAGAAAAGACTCTTTCACTCTTTTAGAAATGATGAAAAAAGCCAGTGGAGAAGAACCTAAAATGTGGGGCAAATCGCTCATAGGTTTTGGAAATAAAATTTATAAAAGTCCTGCTACTGGCAGAGAAGTAGAATGGCTTAAAATAGGATTTTCTCCTCGTAAAGCAAATCTTTCATTATATCTAATGATGGATATTAAGAAACAAGCAGAAATACTTAGTAAGCTTGGAAAACATAAAACAGGCGTAGGTTGTCTTTATATAAATAAATTATCAGATGTTGATTTACAAATACTCAACCAACTGATTAAAGAAGCTACACAATAATTAAATAAAATATTTTAATATGAAAGTAACTAAAGAACATAATGAACGTATAGCCAAATTAACCTTTGCATCAGTTTACCCACACTACATAACTAAAGTTGAAAGCAAGGGCAGAACAAAAGCAGAATTACACCAAGTAATTGAATGGCTAACTGGTTTTGATGAAAATAAATTACAGAAGTTGATTGAAGAGAAAGCCACGTTTGAAACCTTTTTTAAAAAAGCAACAATACATCCCAATGCACACCTTATTAAAGGTGTAATTTGTGGTTATAGAATTGAAGAAATTGATAATACTTTAACCCAACAAGTTAGATATTTAGATAAGTTAGTAGATGAATTGGCCAAAGGAAGAAAAATGGAAAAAATTTTAAGAGCAGAATAAAGTAAATGAAATTAAAATTCCTCTTCAGCAATACTACTTTAACTACATAAATAGATGATAATAGAAAAAAAGCTAATCTTATTATTTGAAAAGATTACAAGAAATATTCATTCTCATAAAAGTAAAAAAATACATTAATTGTTGTTCTTTATTTTATTATCAGCTTAACTTCTTATTTTCAATTATAAATTTTATATTAGGCTTAAAAAATAGAAGGTTATCTTCTATTCACAAACAGAAATACAAAAATTGTATTTCTATAAAAAGTAAAAGAGTTTATACATAATTTAAATATACTTTAAGAGTAATGACAATAGCCATAACCATAACATTTTGCATACTTTTACTTATTGCATATATTTTTGATTTAACATCTTCAAAAACAAAAGTGCCTTCAGTTATTTTGTTATTGTTGTTAGGCTGGGCTGTTAAACAATTAACAGTATTTCTACATATTAAACTTCCTAATTTTTCTGCTGTGCTACCAGTTTTAGGAACTATTGGACTAATTCTAATTGTGCTAGAAGGTTCATTAGAACTTGAATTTAATAAATCGAAACTTGGATTAATTAAAAAATCTTTTTTAGGAGCCCTTCTTTCTATGCTTGCACTAGCATTTATACTTGCTTTTGCTTTTAGGTATTTCGGAAATTTTGGACTAAAAGACAGTTTAACAAACGCAATACCATTCTGTGTTATTAGTAGTGCTATTGCAATACCCAGTGTAAGAAACCTTTCAAAAAAGTATAAGGAGTTTGTAATTTATGAAAGCAGTCTATCAGATATTTTAGGTGTATTAATTTTCAACTTTCTTACTCTAAATGAAATTATAAATGCTCATTCGTTTTGGATATTTAGCTTACAACTTTTAATTATAACCATTGTATCTTTTATTGCTACTATAGGGCTTTCATTTTTACTCAATAAAATTGAACATCACATAAAGTTTGTTCCTATAATTCTTCTAGTTGTGCTCATTTATGAAGTGTCGAAAATTTATCATTTACCTGGTCTTATTTTTATTTTACTTTTTGGTTTATCTATAGGAAATATTAACGAATTAAAGCAGTTTAAATGGATAAAGAAACTAAAACCAGAAGAGTTGAATAAAGAAGTAAATAAGTTTAAAGAACTTACCATAGAAGGAGCATTCTTAGTAAGAGCTTTATTCTTTCTACTTTTTGGTTACCTCATAGAAACAACTGAGGTATTAAATACAGATACTTTACTTTGGGCTTTACTAATTGTTGTTTTAATTTTCATTTTTAGAGTTATTCAACTTAAGTTATCTAAGTTACCCTTAAATCCTTTATTATTTGTTGCTCCAAGGGGTTTAATAACTATTTTACTTTTTATATCTATTGTACCAGCACAAACCATATCACTTGTAAACAGACCACTCATAATTCAAGTCATTATTTTAACCGCATTAATTATGATGATTGGTTTAATGACTAATAAAGTAAAAACAGAACAAGAAAATTGAAGTAATAATGAATTAAAAGAAGGAACAAGTAATAAGTCAAATTACAATTTCATCTTTACAGTTTACAGTAGATAAAGCCCAAAATCTTTTGTGTTTTTTATTGAATATTTTAATAATTCCTATAAGCATTATACATTCAAAATCTATAGTAGCTTTAGGTTTACCAAAAAAATCTTTGAACATAAAAATTCTAGCAGAAAATATAATCAATTTACAATTTGTATAAATCAACAAATTGCTAAACTTTATTTCGATAAAAAAATATTCCTCGAAAAGATTCAGGAATTAAAATTTTACTTAAATTTATTTTTTAGACAAATGCCTAAGTTATAACAGTTTAAGCTGTGACTTATGTGGCGGAGCATTAAAAGCCCTATGAACATTAGCTGCTCACATATTATACACAAGAATAAAGATTACATAGAACTTAAGTTCGATTATAACAATACCATCAATCAAATAATTCGTGAATTTTCATTTGTAAAATTTAGTGCCTCACGAAAAGCATGGATACTTCCAAAAAATATTAAACAATTTCAATCTGTAGTAGAAGCATTAAAAGGTAAAGCAAATATTGATACATCTAAACTAAAGTTATCAACCAATCAACAAGAACAAGAAATTAAAATTAATCATTACACAAAGATTAATGATTATAATAAAAAACAATTATCCATCTATCTCAAAACCTTAATTCTAAAGGGTTACAGCAAATCAACATTGAATACATATAAAAATGAATTTGCAATTTTTTTACAAAGCTTAAAAACAGTAAAGGCAGATGAACTAACAACAGATAGAGTAAAAAATTATTTATTTTATTGTCATGATGAACTACAATTAAGTGAGAATACGATACATAGTAGAATGAATGCATTAAAGTTTTATTATGAACAAGTATTAAAAAGAAATAAATTTTTCTTCGATATTCCAAGACCAAAAAAAAGATTAATACTTCCTAAAATTTTAAGTGAAGATGAACTCAGCAAATTGTTTCAGGCACTAGAAAATAAAAAACACAAAGCCATGTTATTTACAGCTTATAGTGCAGGGTTGAGAGTAAGTGAAATAGCAGCTTTACAATTACAACATATTGATAGTGGAAGAATGCAGATGTTGATTGCAAATGCCAAGGGAAAGAAAGATAGATATGTGGCATTGAGTCCTATCTTGCTCGATATTTTAAGAGATTACATAAAGACAAACAAACCCAAACCAAAGAAGTTTTTATTTGAAAGTGATCAAACAGGAGAAGCCTATCCTACCAGAACAATTCAACAAATTTTTAGCAATGCTAAAAGAAAGGCAGGTATAACAAAAGAACTAGGAGTACATAGTTTAAGACACAGTTTTGCCACACATTTATTAGAGAAAGGAACCGATATTAGATATATAAAAGATTTGTTAGGACATTTTAATATTAAAACAACAGAACGATATTTACATGTAAGTAAAAAACAGTTAGTGAATATAATAAGTCCTTTAGACGATTTATATTTGAAAGGAAAACTCAAGCTTTAATGAACAATACAGAATGTATAACTGAATTTGTATTGGCGTTACAACAATACAAAATGTATAATGCTAATCAATTGGTTTTTAATAATAATTTTTATAACAAGAAACGTATAATAACATAAATATATGCGTTGCAAGCAATTTTAAAAGACCAACACTAATATGACAGATAATAATAGAATTGAAATTTCATTAAGCAAAGCCAAGTTGACAAAACTCTTAATTTTTAGTGTTTTGTTTTTACTGGGTGGACTTTGGATGATTATTTCAAATCCCCAGACAAGTAATCCTGTTTTTAACAATCCAGTTTTAAAGACAATAGCTTTTTATGGTTCGACAATAATGGGACTTTTTGGAATATATTTCTTTACAAAAAAATTGTTTGACAAAGAGCCTGGACTTATATTGAGTGAACAAGGAATTTGTGAC
>JAGXRG010000064.1 GCA_018335935.1 Chitinophagaceae bacterium
TAATGGAAAACCCAGTGATTAGAAACTTGATAACCGATGAGTCAATTGGAGATGTTTTTAGGTATGAAATTAAATAGTAAATTGAGTTCAATTACTATTCTATGAAAGGAATTTTATTTCAATGTGTATCCTTAATATTAATCTGTTGTAATAATCCAGCATCCAATCAAATAAAGTCTACTACTGATACAATTAGCGAAAAACAAATAAGCATTTCAGCAGATAGAGTTAATCCTGAAAAAAAACCAATTGCCACATTTGCTGTACCGGTTGATGATGGTATGGGCAATCTTAATAATTGGAAGTTTGCTGTCAATATTTATGAAACGACTAAAACGTTTAATTACAAAGTTATTGTTCAATATAAGGAAATTAGATCCACTGAGATAATACAGATTCCTAATTTTAATACAATGCCAGAAGTCTCTATAAAGCCTGGAAAGACTGGATTGGATTGCATGATTGGATTTAACGATGCCAAAGGTTTATTTAAAGAGTATATACAAGTAAGCGTAAAAAATGAACAATTGAAGGTTAAAAAAGTAAATAGTTATGCTGTTCGTTCATATCAACGAAAACTAAATTGATTTATTTACAAACAATTTCATATTAATCTTTATTGTAAATTGTATAGCCAACAATTTATTTATAAAAGATGCGAAGTCTAGCTGTTTGTTTATTCATACTATTTGTTCTAAGTGCTAGTGCACAGAGAAAAGTGGATTCACCAATTGCAGAAAATTCAATTATTTCTCAGCTCTCATTCTATAGTCAAAAGAACGACCTAAAATCACTCAATCAATTATTCCCAAAATATATAGAACAGCTTCAAACACTCAAAGTGAAAGAAGAGTATGAAAAAGTAATCTCAAGCTTTCTAAAGATACGTCAGTTACCCTTTTATAAAAATATTAGTGATTCACTTCAAGCAGTTACTATGATGACTTATGGCATTGTATTAGCAGCTAATCAACAATACAATGAATCATTAGATGTATATGAAGAAATTAACCAAAAATATGGATCTGTTTTAAAAAGAGATATCCCATTGCAAGCACGCCTATACACTGAAATTTCATTTAATCATTCTAGTATGGGTAATCAAAAAAAAGACATTACTAGCGTTGAAAAAGCCATTGATTTAATGGAATCAAATTTTGATAAAATTAAACTGATGGATTATATAGCTGCTTATAATAATCTCTTTTATTACTATGGTGAATATGAAGATAATTTAGGTATTAAAACGACTTTTCAAAAGTTTAATACATTTTATAAAGCACAATTTATTAAGCCATCTAATACACCAGAATATTATTACGCAAAAAGGGTGTATCGTAAAATGCAGGTGAATGTAGCTATAGTAAATGAAGATCTTGTTTTGGCTAATAAAATTGTTCAACAAATCAAAAACGAAATTCAACTTTCTCCCCCAAATGAAAAACTTGCAGATATAAACTATTACTTGTCTTGCATTACTCTTTTATGTGATTACTATAATTATTATTCCGATAATCATAATGAAGGTGTTCGGCTAGGTAAAATGTATTTAGCTGAAGCCATCAAATATGAAGATCCTTTTAGTATGGTTTTGGCTCATTCTAAATTAGCCAATCAGTATAGAGAAATGAAAGAGTATAAACAAGCTATCTATCATGTAAATGCATCCTTGCAAGCATTTGAATTCCCACCTACTAGCATGAGTAAATTTGGATTGGAGACTATGAAAGCCATGAATCTATCTAGTCTTGCAATGCACGACTCAGCAATTGCAATTATGGAAATGAATATCAATACTTTAATTGAGATTCAACTCGGGAAAAAAATACCATTGCTAGAGGTAGATGAACAAAAATTGCTTGATCTGAATAATAATAGATATGTCAATATTTTTATTAGTTCTGCACTCATTTATAATGACGCGTTCAAGAAAACTCGCCAACAATCTTTTATTCAAAAATCTGAGAAACTAACAAAATTAGCATCTGTTTTATTTAATGAATTCTATAGAAAGGGTGCCTTTACGCCCACGCTGAATAATTTGCATAAAAAAATAGTTGAATCATATTTTTTTATTGCACTTGAAAAGTACAAAAATGATCCTGCTTATATCATTAAAATGATTTCTACCATAGAAGCTAATTCTTCTATTCATCTTGCAAAGGAGTTTGAGCAGAAATTGTTGCAGTCTAATACTCCTATTGGTATGCTAAAAATTGATTTAGACGTTTTACAACAACAAAAAGAATTCTGGGTTTCTGAACAAGTTAAAAACGGTAAGCAAAAAAATTATGCAGACAAATTGAAATCAATTGAAACTCAGTTGAATGCATTAAACAAAAAAATCCAAACTTTAAAAAAGGGGTTTGTTGAATTAACTTTAAACGATTATTCTATTGCCAATGTGATGCAATTATTACCTAAAGACGAGGCTATACTTAAGTATTATGTTACGTATAATCATGTATATAAAGCTTATATTACTCATGACAATATTAAAATAGCATTTTTAGGAGAAAAATTACCAATTGAGCAACAAGTTAGTCAATTCGTAAATACACTCAAGAAGCCAAACAAGCAAATTGGTTCGTCTTCAAAAGAATTATATCAATTATTACTTAAAAACGTATCCTCAAAAAATTTAACCATTATCCCCGATAATTTTTTAAATTATTTGCCATTTGAAAGTTTACAAAATCCTTACTCAAATGACTACTTTGTAGCGCAAACCAATATTACCTATAACGCATCTATTGCACTTTGGTACTTGCACAATAAACAAACGCAAACTAATTCTTCTGTTAAACTTGCAACGTTTGCGCCTGTTTATGAAAATACTATTTATAATAATACACAATTTCCGAGTCTGCCCTATGCTAAAACTGAAGCTACTTCAATTGTTAATTTATTTGATGGAAGAGCATTTATAGGCCAGCATGCCACCAAAAATAATTTTCTGATCCAAAATAAATCTTACAGTGTTCTACATTGCTCTATGCATTCTGTGTTATACGATAATGATTTTAATCAATCATATTTGTTATTTGCCAATGCACAGCCAATGTATTTTAATGAATTATATACCAAGGCAATTCCTGCAGAGATGGTAGTATTAAGTGCATGTAATACTGGCGCAGGGAAACTTGTTGAAGGCGAGGGAATAATGAGTTTATCTAGGGCATTTACTTATGCTGGTGTAAAAAGTACTGTAGTTAGTTTGTGGCAAGTGCCCGATAAAGAAACTTCAGAAATCATGCTCTTATTTTATGAAGAATTAAAAAAAGGGCTAAGTAAACATGTTGCTTTAGCTAATGCAAAGCAGCATTTTATCAAAGCTAATCCCCTAAAACGACATCCTTATTTTTGGAGTGGATTTATTTTAATTGGTAATAATAATCATATTGTAGAGGCAACCCCATGGATGATGTATTCGATTTTTACAATAGGCATTTTGTTAGTTAGTATCGTTGTCTTTTTTAATAGAAAAAAGAATAACTAATATTTATTTTAATTTCTTGTACAGTCTTTCGGCTTCTTGTTTAAAGGGTTCTTCTAATTTATTGAAATCTTTAACTATTTCAACCGCTAAATCAGGTTGGTTATTTTGTAAATAAGCTAATGCTAAGTACCATTTAGCAGTTAAGGAATAAGTATTATTGAGTGCAACGGCTTTTTGTAATGTTTCTATGGCGGCAACACTATTTTTCAATTCTATATTACAAATGCCTATATATAAAGAAGAATAGTTTGTTTTTTGTTGTTCTTGAAGAATTATTAAATGTTTTATGGCTTCTTTAAATTCCTGCCGGTCGTAAGCTGCAAAAGCAATTTGTATTAAAGAATCTTTATCGTTCTTGCTTCTTTCTGAAGGGGAAATAATATTCGGATATTCAGTATAAAATTCCTGAAATAATACTGAAGGCTTCGGATTTTGAGTATACTGATAAACTGCAATAAGCGTAAATGTGATGGTAATGGCAGCAGCTATCCAAGTAAAATACTTTCTCTGTAGGGATGGTTTTATAGTAGCTTTTTCAAATTGTTTGACAGTGGCTTTTATTCGGGCTCTTTCGTTAATATGTATGCTATTCTTTAAATTTTTCCTAAATGCAAGCTCTTCAGCAAAATGTTCATCATTATTCAATAATTCATTGAATGCCATTAATTCACTTGCCGTTAGTGTATTGTCAAAATAACCATTTAGCAATCTTTCTTTATCCATGATTGGTTTCAATTAATTCTCTCAATTGTTTAATACACCTTGATTTTTGACTTTTTACTACATCTTTATTGTCATAACCAAGTGCATTCACAATGTCACCTAGTTTTTTTTCTTGATAATAAAACAGTTCAAGAATTTTTTGACAATGGCTCCCTAGTTTTAAAAAATAAATTTGTAATAAATGAACTTGTTGTTCTTTTTGAACATGTTCCAAATCATCCCATTCTACACTAATCTCAATATCAAACGGTACGAACATTATCTTTTTCTTTTTTAAATGCTTTAATAGCATAAACTTTCCTATCCCAATTAAATAGGTGGATATAGCGCAATTTAGCTCTGATAATTTCCCTTTTTTTGCATGTTCAACCAAAGCAACAATTGCATCCTGATAAATATCAATTATATCTTCATCTGGCAGATTGTATTTTTTGGCAAAAGCTACAAAAACACCTTTATTATCCCTATAAACCTGCTCAAGAACCTTATAATTCTCTAAGGATAATTCCGCTTGAATTAAATCATCACTCATCATTAGTGTAAATATCCTTTAAAAGTAAATCCAAAAATAAAAATTGACTTTCTTGTTTACTTTTTTTTCTATTGAGTACTAATCATTGTATTCAAATATTAAAGTCATTCAAAATGAGCCATTTAAAACTTTTAACAACCTTATTTTTTCTTGGGATTCAATTATTTGCCTATTCTCAAGAAGAGAAGAAGTCTATTTTTCAACGAATAAAAGAGAAAACGAAGGCTACTTCTGAGCAAAGGGTCGAAAATACAGGCGATAAAATTGGCAATAAAGTAGGCGACAAAGCTGATGCTGCAGTGGATAGCTTATTGTCTGGGGCATG
>JAGXRG010000065.1 GCA_018335935.1 Chitinophagaceae bacterium
GTTCCTGGCGAAACCATTTGTAAATCTTTTTCTAACCAAGCCAATTGATTCTCTGTTAAATAACCAATATACTTTTTAGCTGTTCCAATAAAAAACACATCATCTAATACAACATAATGAATAGCGCCTCTATTGAAAGAATAATAAGTAGGTCCAAATTGTTCTTTAAAAGTTTCTGCAGAATAATCATCGGTTCTTGAATTCAAATCCATATCATGATTTCCAATCACATTATAAAAGGGAACGCCTGTCATGGCAATCGCTTCTTTATAATCTTTAAAGAACTCAAACTTATCCCATACCAAGTCTCCGCATCCAATACCATGGAATAAAGCATTGGCGGGGTATTGTTGCACTAATTTTTTAAAGTCTGGTACCGTGGTCGCTTTTAACTGTTCACAATCTGATGCAGAAATCATTTGGGTATCTGCCCATACCACAAAATTATGCTGCTGATCATTGGTGTTGAGTTTGGTTAAAACGAAATCATGGTTGAGTGTTCCACGCTTTCCTTTAACTGGAACAAAAAAGCGAGCTATAAAATTGGTATGGTCAAATGCATATCCTGCAGGTGAACTGATGTAAACAAAATCAGCATTTTCTTTAACAGTGAATTGATATTCTCCTTTATTATTCGTTTTAAAAACTTGTGTACCATCGGTAACTGCAACGCCAGCAATTCCCTTTCCTTCACTTATTACTTTGCCCTTAACTACTAGCTCGTTTTCTTTTTCAAATGCTGCAGCATTTGTTTCAGATATAACAGAAGGCAATGCAAATATGCCACCAGTAAAACCCAGGTTTCTTAAAAAGTTTCTTCTTTTCATTTGCGTATTTTTTATTTCTCCCACCAAACTTTAATATTGATATTGTCACCACCCATTGCCTGAACTGCTAAATCATAATTGGTTGTATTGGTGCTTTGTACAGCAGGTGGATATCTGTAACGAACTGGCATGATTTGATTATTCAACATGCCTGCAGCCTTGGGCATTACAGGAAATCCTGTTCTGCGGTATTCAAACCATTGTTGAAAGTCGGTAAAGAATAAAGCATAATATTTCTGTAACATAATTCGCTCTAGTGTTCCATTATATGCTGCTTTTGCATTGCTGAAATAATCTGTAGGCATTACTGCACCCATTTGTTCAATAGATGCTTTTACGCCTTTTTCGTATGCGGCTTTTGCAGCTGCAGTATTATTGTTCCTGAACTCTAACTCTGCTTTAATCATTTCTACCTCTGCATAAGGCATTAATACCACATTCATAGGAGCAGTAACTAAAGCAATATTCATATTAGAAGGAATATAATCAAACTGGTTATCGCTTCCCGCATACCCACTAGGAATACCTTTGTATCCAATATTGGCATTGCCAATTTTATTTCTTGCTTGTGTTAACAATCTGGCTCTTCTAGGATCATTGAACTCATTTAAATTATCTGTAAAAAATAAACCCGCTGCTCTAAAAGTAGTAAAGTCTATGGCTCTTCCCCAAGGAGAAACAAATGGCGTAACACCTGAAAGTTTTACAATAGCTGCCTGATCATTTGAAGTAAATACTGGATACTTTGTTGGATTATCTACAAGGGTTCTGAGTTTGGCCAATGTACCCATTTCTGTACGCTTAGATAAACGCAACAACAAACGCATTTGTAAAGAGTTGGTAAATCTTTTCCAACTGATTACACTATTTGCAAACAACATTTCTGTGCCATAAATCATTGGTCTTGTGGTTACATATAAATTATTGGCTGAATCTAAATCGGCAATAATTTTTTCATATACTTTTTGTTGAGTCGTAAACTTTGGTCTAAAAATTCCTTCATCTCCTCTTGTTGCTTCTTCCATAGGAATATCACCAAAGCAATCAGTTAGGTTAGAATAAATCATTGCATTCAAAGTCATTGCAATCGCTTGATAATTGGGGTCTTTTTGCTCTATCGAAGCAGTGTACATTTCTTTTACATTGGTTAACCATCTGTAATAGGTAGTCCAAGTAGAATTACCTGCTGTTTCCGTAATATCATAACGATGAACACCGCCCGATACACTTGGAAACGGCAACATATCTTGCATGAGGTTAAAAGTAAAGTCATCTGCTTTTCGCATATTAAATGACGATACTTCATATAAAATTGGATTCAATAATGTACCGGGACTAATTTTATTAACTCGATTAGGATCGGTATTAACTTCCTCAAAATTCTTTGTGCATGACGCCATAAATAATAGCATCAATAAGGAAAAGACTATAGATAATTTATTTTTCATGAATTTTTTTTTAGGTATTTGAAGGGCTGATTACAATTGTGATTGAATTAAAATTTCACAGTAATATTTGCTCCAATGGTTCTGCTAGAAGGCAATTGGCCCATTTCTACTCCTGGCAAAATGGTAGAACCATTTAATGCTGCAGTTTCTGGATCAAATATGGGGAAGCTGGTAATCATCAATAAATCTCTTCCATATAAGGCAACACTTAATTGCTTAAAGAACGACTTACCAAGAATAGATTTAGGAAAATTATATTCCAATCTTGCTTCACGCAATTTTAAATAAGATGCATCAAATGAATTAGACTCTACATTTGCTCTTCTGTAGTAATCACCATAATATTCAACAGGCAATACCTTCCTTGTATTTGGTGAATAAGATTTATCAGGATTTTGTACAACACCTGCACCAATAATAAAATTTTCCTCACGACCAGCTAAAGTAGATTTCAATTTACCCTGCTCCATCATTTTGTGATGACTCTGAGAATAAATCATCCCACCTAATTGACCATCAACTAAAAAACTAAATCTGAAATTATTGTAAGTGAATTCATTTCTTAAACCACCCTTCCAGTCTGCATATGCTGAACCAATGTATTGAATTTCTTGAGGTCTTGCTGGTAAGCCCGTAGTATTGTAAACAATTTGTCCGTCTGGTGAACGTAGAAATCCAAATCCATAAATATCACCAGTTGTACCACCCACTCTTGCTTGAATAGTGGCATTACCACCATAACCAATATCTTGCTTTCCTTCCATGCCTTCCGCTAATTCCATCACACGGTTCTGGTTTTTAGCCCAGGTTAAAATAGTATTCCAAGTAAAGTTTTTCTTTTTAATTATACTTCCAGATAGAACCACTTCAATACCTTGGTTTCTTACTGCACCCGCATTCAATACCGCTCTGGCATATCCTGTTGTTGGATCCATGGGTACTTCTAAAATTTGGTTGCGAGTTGTATTGCTATAAACTGTTAAGTCTAAATTTAATCTGCTCTTAAATAAGCGAATATCTAAACCAGCTTCGTAGTTGGTAGAAATTTCTGGTTTAAAGTTTACGTTGTGTAATAAAGTAGGTACAGATCCAGAACCAGGGAAAGGACTCGTGCCATAATATTTACTGGTTTTGTAAGGATCGGTATCGTTACCTACTTGTGCAGCAGACAAACGTAATTTAGCAAATGATACTGCAGCTGGTAGTCTTAAAATATCACTTAAGATAACACTGGTATTAATAGAGGGATAAAAGAAAGAATTGTTTTGAACAGGTAAAGTACTAGACCAATCATTTCTTCCCGTAACATCTACAAACCATTTATTTTTATAAGCGAATGAAGCGGTACCGTATAAAGAGTTTACTTTTTTATTACGAGCAATATTCACAACTTCGGGTGTACCTACTCCATTGCTCAACATGTAAACACCAGGGATGACCAATCCAATTACACTTGCATCCATTCTATTGTAGTTGGTGCTC
>JAGXRG010000066.1 GCA_018335935.1 Chitinophagaceae bacterium
TTTTTTCATACAATTTGTTTTGTGTAAACAGCATTTAAGTTTAATACTGTTTACGGATTATTAATAAAATTCCATTTTGCATAACTTTAAATTTTACAAGCGTTTTATTTTACTTTTTTTGGTTGTTGCCATTGCAATACATAACCACAGTGTAACGCTGTATTATTTTTTAGCTTCTGCAAGTTGCCATTCATAAAAAGGAGTGGCAACCTTAATAATCCTTACCTTATTTTTGTACGGTGCAGGTAAAGATTAATTTTTTACACCTGTTTCAAACATGAGCCTGTCCAAATTTTTAACAGAGTGTGGATAGGCTTTTTTATTTTAATTTTTTCTTGTTTTATATGCATCTAAAACAAGCAAAATTGTTACAATAACAAAATTTAAATTTTATTTTCAAACAAAAAAGTACCTTTTAGGTACAAATTTTTATTTGATTTTTTCTGTGGCTACCAAAGTTTTTAATCTTTCGGTTAGGGTTGATATTCTTAAAATAAGAACATCTGCATTTTTACTTTCGGTGTAAAGGGTTTGTAATTCAGCCAAACTATTATTAATGGTTTGCTTATTTATATTGCTGCCTAATTGCTTGGTTTCATTTAAAATATTTCTAATGTCGTTATAATTAGCAGTATAAATTTTTTGGTATTCTGTAAATATTTTTTGTATGGTGCTTGTAATATCTTTAGCTGCTTTTATAGCATCGGTTGGGAAGTAAACATTGTTTGGAGTTTGTGGTTTGAGGTTATTTGTTTCTTGTTGATTGTTTAGTTGTTTTTCAATTTCGGATTTCTCGAGAAATTTCAGCAGTAACTCTTCGGTTGTTTTTTGTTTTAAAGTACTACGTTGTAAAGAGTTGTTATAAGCAAGAATAAGGTCTAATAAATAGTCTTTTAAATCGGTTTGTAGTTCTTGTAAGCGTACATCTGTTTTATCTATACTTATATCGAATTGTTGATTAATACGATTCAGTTTTTCGTATTGACCAAAGTACTTACTAATACTAAGTATAAAACTATCTAGGTCGTTTTTAGTAATACGTTTTTCGCTTATGGTTAAATTACCAACAAGACTAGTAAGTGTAGAAAATATACCAGTTGTTGGAATAAAGCTTTTAGTTAATCCAGTTTTACTTTGATTACCTACTAAACAACCAACAACATCCATAAATTTATTAGTATTTACATGTTTTGCTTTTTCTAATAAAGGCTTTAAAGCAGTATTAATTTCGAGTTGCAAATTAAAGCCCATATCGCTGCTAGTAGGGTTGTTGAAACTTAAAATTTTATTTCTATAATTTTCTTTTTTAATTAAACTGTTTAGTGCAGCAATGCTATTAATAGCAGCATCTGAAAACTCAATTGCTGCTTTGTATTGAATAATTAATTTTTGTGTACTATCAAAGTATTGCGTAAAACCCCTGAACGTAAGAGTTACTATAAAGCATAATATGGTAATGTGTTTTAGCATTAGTTTTATAATGAATTAAAAAAGTGGTTGGTAAGGACACCCCACCACTAAAGGAAATTATTCAATAGTTTCTAGAGTTCTTATTTCATTTGTTGCAACTATTTCTTTTTCGCCTGAACCTATTGTATAAATTGAGTTTGAAACTGATTTTTTTTGTTTTATTAATAATGTAATAACATCCACTTTTAAAGTAGCATTAGTAATGAATTTTACAATAATTTCTTTAGGCATCGCATCATCTTCTTTTTCTATCTTCTGTTTTGTTGTCATAACAGAATTTACCTCAATTGTTGCAATACTATTATCAAAACTTTTGTAAGTAAATTTTTCATGGAAAATAATATCTTTTGTAGTTATTGAATCTGTCCAACTATCTCCAATATTTTGTGGTTGTTTTACATTTAAGAAAATGTCAAATACACGATCTTTAATTATAGAATCATATACGTTAGTGTTAGGAGTAATAACGTTGGTATTATTCATTACATTAACTACTATTGCATTTTCATCTAATTCATATTTCGTTATACTGCCAACAGTTTTACTAAATACTGCTGCTAAATTATTATCTCCAGATTGAGGATTTTGAGAATCGTAAAATTGTTCTTTATTCATTGAGCCATATGTATGGGCTTTTAATTTTAATACTTTTGTTTCGGCAGTTGCTTTTTTCATTTTAGTTGCAGAAATGTAGTATGAAATACTAGTAGTTTGTTCAAAACCATTTGTATAGTTAAATTGGGATGATTGTATTTTTGAATTATTTGTTATAATACTCTTTTTAACAAAATACAATTCTGTTCTAACTCTATTATTTGGATTAATTTCTTGGGAAATAGCAGTATTTGAAATCAACAAAGTAGTTGCAAGTTGTAAAAAAAAGAAATTATTCATAAAATTGATTTAAATAAAAAATGAATATTAATTGCAATATAAAAAATCAGCTTTCTTTTTATAATGAATATTTTGTAATGTAGTTGGTGAAAGGTTTAATTGCTCATTAGTGGTTTGTTCTTCATTAACAAGTAATTAAACCTTTTTTGAAATTATAATATCCAAATTAACATATTCAAGAGAGCATAAATTATTGCTCCAATAACAAATACTTTTTTCATAAATTTTGTCTTCGCTGTTAAAGCAAACGATATAAAAATTAAAATTGCTATAATTACCATTATAACTTTTAAGTATTCATTTTGTGGGAATAAATCGTCTAAATAAACATGAAAAAAACTATAGAAAATTATTATAGATAATACTAGATGTAAAATAGCATTTAATATTTTATTCATAAGATTTCCTTTATTAACAATTACGGCTAAAACATATAGCATAACAAGTTACAGCACCAATTTCACAAAGACCGGCACATGCCAAAAGTGCTGGAACATTGGATGCAGAGACTGTTTGAATGCATCTTAATTTACAAGCGAACAGACCAACATAGCAAAGTCCAGAACACTTTAAAAATCCTGATAAATCTTTACATATTCCATTACCACCACCACCTTCATCTCCTGTAAAATTTACAAGAACATCAAAGCCTCCATTATTATTAGTATTTTCATCTATTATTGCTTTCTTTTCGGCATCAGACAGATTTAAGTAATTCGATTCTGATAAAAAAAGATTTGTTTTTTGAATTGAGCTTTCAATTGCGTTTTGATATTCTATAAAATTAGTAAAGCCTATTTTATTTGATAATGAATTCATAAAATTTTCATCATTAAATAAATTATTATCTTCCTCGAGACGGGAATACATTTCTCTTAATTTGTTCATATATATATCCCTATTCGATTCACTCATATCCTTTACTTTAAGAAAAAGTCTCTTTGAAATGTTTAAATCAGCACTAAGCATATCATTAAAATAATCTTGAATACTGTTTTGCCCAATCCCTTTAAAACTAATCAAACAAAATACTAAGGCAAATAAGCCTACAATTAATTTTTTCATACAATTTGTTTTGTGTAAACAGCATTTAAGTTTAATACTGTTTACGGATTATTAATAAAATTCCATTTTGCATAACTTTAAATTTTACAAGCGTTTTATTTTACTTTTTTTGGTTGTTGCCATTGCAATACATAACCACAGTGTAACGCTGTATTATTTTTTAGCTTCTGCAAGTTGCCATTCATAAAAAGGAGAGGCAACCTTAATAATCCTTACCTTATTTTTGTACGGTGCAGGTAAAGATTAATTTTTTACACCTGTTTCAAACATGAGCCTGTCCAAATTTTTAACAGAGT
>JAGXRG010000067.1 GCA_018335935.1 Chitinophagaceae bacterium
ACCACAATTCATTTATAGGTATTTGGTTTAATGAAAAAGCAGTAAGCAAAAAGAAAAGATAAATAGATGCAAAAGACGAATAACTATATTTTTATACTAATTGCCTGCATGCTGTGCAGCGTCAATTCGGCTTTTGCGGATTATCCTATTGGTAAAAAACGTACCGCTATAACAGGAACCTTTAATTATTTTTATTCATCCAAATATTTTAATGACCAAGGAAAATTGATTAGTAATGCGCCAGGTGATTATTTTCAGGCTAGTTCATATAGTTTGAATATTTCACACGGACTAGGCAGAAGGGTTGATATGTCTGTCACCATCCCATTTGCTTCACAAACATTGGTCAACGGAAATAATTCAGAAACAAAATCTGGTGTAACCGATATAAATCTTGGATTATCTGTTCACTTTCCTTCTATTGATTATAAAAGATATTTTACCATTAGAGGAAGTGTTGGAATACCCGGATATCAAAACAACCAAACTCCCTATTTAGGATATGCTTCTAAGTCGGTTATGTTGGGTGCTAACTATTCATTTACGCCGTATAAAAATGGATTCGCAATTATTGAATTTATTTACGCTAGATTTTTAGACGCTCAAGACGGTCCCAATCAATATAGGGCTGTAATTACAATGGGTAAAATGTATAATAAGCATACTTCTGTAACAGCATCTTTGTCTCATCAAGTATCTCAAAGTGTAAACACGGCGTTTAACCCAAATTTACAATTGAATAAAAACTTTAATGCAGCAACATTAAACTTAAGTGTGGGTAGAAAAATCAATCGTATGATTACCCCTACGATTCAAGCTTATTACACTTTATTGGGCAAAAATGCTGGGTTAGGAATGGGTGCAAATATTTTTGTAACTGTAAGATTACCATAAAATAAAAGGCATTGATTTACTCAATACTTAAGCCGCTTATTCGTATTGCGTTATTTTTTTTCTGTAGAAAAATATATATACAAAATAGATCTGCGTTCAATTTTAGAGGCCCATTACTTCTTACCGCCAATCATCCTAACTCCTTTTTAGATGCCATTCTTATTGGAGCTTTTTTTAAACACCCTGTTCATTTTTTGGCAAGAGGAGATGCGTTTAATAAACCATACCATCGGTTTTTATTAAGTCTTTTAAATATGATTCCAATTTATAGACTAAGCGAAGGAAAGGAAAACTTAGTGTTGAATAATTATGCGTTTGCAGCATCAAAAACAATACTTGAAAACAATGGTATTGTTTTGATTTTTATTGAAGGAATTTGTTTGTTGACCAATCGGTTACAACCATTTAAAAAAGGTGCAGCCAGAATTGCTTTAGATTATCAAGGAAAAAATCCTCTGCAAATTCTTCCTGTAGGAATAGCATACGATGGTTTTAATGCATGGGGAAAAACCGTACGTATAGCTTTGGGCAATCCAATTTTAGCAAATCAGCTCTTGCCTTTTGAGGATAGGGCAAAAAATATGAATCATTTTAATGAAGAAGTTAGGCAACAGCTTCAAGAATTAATCATAGAGACAACCACCGCTCACACAATAAAGCATAAGACGCTACAATTACTATCTACCCTTGGAATCATTTTGCACCAACCTATATATAATATCATCCAAAAGCAGGTGTATACGAAAACAAAGGGAACTGTTTTTTATGATTCAGTATTGTTTGGGTGCTTGTTTATTGTATATCCTATTTATCTCCTCCTCGTTTCAATTTTTCTCTATTGGTTCGTTGGTTATATTGCTTATTTAATTCTACTATTATTTATACTTTCTGCAAGAACTATTGTTCTTTGTAAAAACCCATATAAATAATTGCTCAACCTATGCTTTATTGGTAATTTGTAGCCATGCGTTGGATGGGTAATAGAGAAAGTAATAATGTAGAAGACCGAAGAGGAGGAGGAAACGGTCTTATTGCAGGTGGTGGTATTGGTACAATTATCATTGGCCTATTATACCTATTTCTAGGAGGTGACCCTTCGGTTGTTGTAAATCAAGTAATTCAACAAGCTCCAACCAGTTCCTCCAAACCGGTTTCAGAAGCCGATGAAAAATTGACTTCATTTACTAAAGTAGTATTAGCATATACAGAAGATGTTTGGGACTCAATTTACCAAACTCGTGGAGAAACCTATGATGCACCTAAATTGGTGTTATTTACTCAACAAACGCAATCTGGTTGTGGTTTTGCAAGTGATGCTTCAGGTCCATTTTACTGTCCACCAGACCAAAAAATCTATATTGACCTTTCTTTTTTTCAAGAACTGGCCAATCGTTTTAATGCCCCGGGTGAATTTGCTATGGCTTATGTTATTGCCCACGAAGTAGGACATCATATTCAACAATTGAATGGAACAGCGGCTTCCGTTCAGCAAATGAGGGCTCGTTTATCTGAAAAAGAGTATAATCAACTTTCGGTTAAATTAGAATTACAAGCAGATTTTTTGGCCGGAGTTTGGGCGCATCATGCTAATCAATTAAAGAAGATCTTAGAACCAGGAGATATAGAAGCGGCATTAAATGCGGCAAATGCTATAGGAGATGATCGACTGCAGCAGCAGAGTCAAGGGTATATTGTTCCTGATGCATTTACCCATGGAACTTCAAAACAAAGAATGTACTGGTTTAAAAAAGGATTTGAAACAGGAGACCCTTTAAAAGGAAATACATTTGCCCAATCGGAAGAATAAAATTTGAATATTTATCTATGAAAAAATACTTGATTCTAATTGCCCAATTAGCGGGTTTGCAGTCCTATGCACAAGATACTATTGCAAAACAAGATATTCTGTCAGCAGCAAAGCTATTCGACTTGCAATACAATACTAAAGAGGTCGATACCATGTATGCGGGTATTAAAGACAACCTAAAAGTGTATAAAGACATGCATCAATCTAATCTCAACAATGGCTTGCCAATGAGTTTGTGGCAAAGCCCTGTTGTGCCTGGATTGCAAATTGAAAAAAAGCAACACGCTATTAAATGGAAGTTCAATAAAAACATATCACTTCCAGCCAACAAATCAGATTTAGCATTTTACCCTATTTCAGACTT
>JAGXRG010000068.1 GCA_018335935.1 Chitinophagaceae bacterium
ATGAGTAGTATTTGTAATTCAATAGGTTTATATGGATATAATGTTGCCAACGACTCCCATGATATGACAGCCATTCAACAGGCACATATGATTTGGTATATTATTGATGGAATTCATAGAGGAAAACAAGAGGCTGCGCTTGAAAACAAGACAGAATTTAATGAATTTACTATGGCATTTGCCGAAGTAGAAACATCTTTTTTACAAAGCAAAAGAACTGGAAGATGGTGGATGCAATTACATGATGGCAAATTTGTAGCTTGCAGCTATAAAGATTATATGATTGCTTGTAACAATGATATTCCTGAACGGTGGTTAAGAGCAGTCGAAAGAAGTTAATAAATGCCTTATGCAAAAAGTTTTCTATTTCGTTTGCTTACTCATTTTTGCCACTGCTTGTAAAGTACAGAAGTCTTTACAGCAAGATTCAAAACTAAAGCAGGGATCAACTGTTCAACAACCTATTACAATTGAACAACAAGCCAAACAAACTATTTTAGAAAAACCGGAGCTTATTCCAGCTCATGTGGGTATTAGTTTATTTGATTCAAAAACAGGAAAATTTCTGTATAATTATCAGTCTGATAAATATTTTATTCCAGCCAGCAATACCAAAATATTTACTTGTTATGCTGCAATGAAAAATCTGGGCGATAGTATTGTAGCATTTGAATATTTACCAGACGAAGAAAATATTGCACTTAGATTTACGGGTGATCCAAGTTTTTTGCATCCAGATTTTGAAGAGCAACGAGCCTTTGATTTTTTGAAATTAAATGCACCTAAAATAACGATAGTTGCACCAAGATATAATGCTACTGCATTTGGGAATGGGTGGGCATGGAATGATTATGATGCAGACTACTCTCCTGAACGATCTCCCATGCCTATTTATGGCAATTTGGTTTATTTTGGGAAAATTGGAAATCGAATTACAGTAACTCCTAAGGCTTTCAAAGACTCTTTGGTAATTTTTTCAAGCACAGAAGATGGTCGCTTTGCCATTGACAGAGATAAAGACCAAAATAGTTTTACTGTAGTAAAAAGCAATCGGGTATTCAATGCAACGGCTATACCTTTTGTTGTTAAAAAAGAGATGGATCAGTTAATGATTCCTTTGTTAGAAGACACTTTAAACAGAGTATTGAATTATGCAAATGCAGTGGCTATTGATCAACCCAATTGGAAAAAATTCTACTCTCAGCCAACCGATAGCCTATTAAAGATCATGATGCATAGAAGTGATAACTTTTTTGCTGAACAAGCTTTATTGATGGTAGGTAATGAAAAAATTGGGGTTATGGATGACCCTAAAATTATTGATACCCTATTAAAGTCGGATATGTTAGGTATGCCGCATAAGCCAAGATGGGTTGATGGAAGTGGCTTAAGCAGGTATAATATGATGACCCCTCAAGATTTTATATGGATATTGAATAAAATGAAAAAAGAACAACCTTGGGAAAGAATTAAAACTATTTTTCCTACTGGTAATACTGGCACTTTAGGTGGTTTATATAAGGGGTACGAAAATAAAATATTTGCTAAAACTGGAACCCTTACAGGACATGTAGCATTAAGTGGTTTTATTATTACTAATCAGGGTAGGGAATTGATTTTTTCTATCATGGTAAATGCACATCAATCTGCAGCAGGTACTATTAGAAAACATTTGGAGCAATTTTTAACATCAGTAATTAACGAATATTAATTAGCGCTCAAACAATTGCTCTAAATAATTACCCTTGTATTCAATATAGGTTGGCTTGCCTGTTGGAGTTATATTGGGTGTATTGCATTCAAACAAAGCGTTTACTAATCCACTCATTTCCTTTTGATCTAGTGTTACACCTGTTTTGATGGATTGTTGTTTGGCCATACAACGAACCAATTTCTCTTTTTTACTAAAGTTGATATCGCTGTTAAAATGTTTGAACTGTTCAATCAACATTTCAATGGCGTGTTTTTCGTTTCCCACAACAATATCAGCAGGAGTTCCTTGAATTACAAATTGATGCTGCTCATCTTTTTCAATTTGGTATCCAATTAGTTGCAAATCGGGCAATAGTTCTTGTAACAAAACACTATCTGAAGCGGCTAAATCTAAAGGAATAGGAAACAAACTTTTTTGTGTAGGGGCTTGTTTAGAATGAACTGCTTGACTATACTGTTCATATAATACTCTTTCGTGGGCTAATTGTTGGTGAACCAATAAAAAGCCTGTTTGTGTAGTGGCAATAATATAAGTTAGTTGTAGTTGTAAATAGTGTTGAATTGTTTGAATATTCAACAGTTTTCCACCTGTATACGCTTCTTCTAAAACTGGTTCACTTGAATAGCCTCCAATAGTTCCAGTAGAATCAGTTTGTTCGCTTGGTTTAAAAAAATCTTTCCAACTTTTCAACTCAGACTTTTGGCTTGGCTCAATAAAATGTGCTTGGTGTTTTTGAGAAAAAGTTTTGTATAAGCTAGATGAAACGGCAGCTTCCTGATCGTTTCTTGTAAAAGGTTTACTCACTGCATCTAAGCCTTGAATATCTGCGTTTAATGAAAAATCTAACGAAGGTGCAATACTGAATTGAGCCAATGCATGTTTTACGGCAGCCTGAACAAAAGCATAAATTATTTTTTCATCTTCAAACTTGATCTCTTGTTTGGTTGGATGAACATTAATATCTATTTGAGTAGGGTCTAAGTCAATATATAATACATAACTCGGAAAACTATCTTTGGCAATCATACCCTCAAATGCTGCATTTACCGCATGATTTAAGTATGCACTTTTGATAAATCGATTGTTTACAAAAAAGTATTGATCGCCTCTGGTTTTTCTGGCAGTTTCTGGCTTGCCAATAAATCCAGAAATATTCATATAGTCTGTTTCTTCTAAAACATTTACCAATTTAGCATTGTAGCTATTTCCTAATATTTGAACAATTCTTTGTTTATGACTACCTGCTTCTAAATGATATACTTCTTGTCCATTACTATTTAAAGAGAAAAATATTTCTGGATAAGCCATGGCTACCCTAATAAATTCATCCATAATATGCCGCATTTCCGCAGCATTGCTTTTTAAAAAATTTCTTCTTGCAGGAACATTAAAGAAAAGATTCTTCATGCTAATGCTGGTGCCTTCTGGTGCAACGCAAGGTTCTTGTTTAATAATTTTACTATGCTCTACTTCAACCAATGTGCCTAATTCGTCTTCTGCTCTTTTTGTTTTTAATTCCACTTGAGCAACAGCAGCAATAGAAGCCAAAGCTTCACCCCTAAAGCCCATAGTTTTAATTTTAAACAAATCATCTATATGGCTTATTTTACTGGTAGCATGTCTTTCAAATGCCATTTTTGCATCTTCGGCACTCATTCCCTTCCCATTATCAATTACTTGAATCAATGCTTTACCAGCATCATTTACCA
>JAGXRG010000069.1 GCA_018335935.1 Chitinophagaceae bacterium
CCAGCAGGAGCTAATACTACAGTACCACCAGAACTAGTAACAGCAATGTTACCAAAGTTCATATCTACATTTTTTACAATGCTGATTGGAGTTACAATTGTGGCTGAGGCAGATGCAGAAGCAGTTGATTGAGCATTTGCAGTTGAGATGGTAGCTGCTATTACTATAATAGACGCTACGATTTTTTGAATGTGTTTCATGTTTGTGTTGTTTAGTTGTTTAAAGAGAATGTAAAAGTGGAATTAATTCTACACCTGAGAAATCCCTTAAACTAGGGGGGAGCTCTGAAACACTTGTAAATGCTGGAGTTCTAAATAAAAAAGATTCAAAAAAAAACCTCAATATTGCTATTGAGGTTTTACAAATTAAAATAAATAAATAAGTTAGTTAGTATTTAAACTAAATCTTAATCGAGCAAAATAATAAGCTCCGTTAAAACCCATTTGTTGAACTCTTCTGCTAAAAATAAATCTTCCTGAACTCATATTACCACTATGCGAATGTTTATCCTGATAAATATCAAAAAGATTATTTGCTCCAATTGTTGCAGTGAGATTTTTACTCATCTGATATGATAGCGATAAATCAGTTACTGTTTTTGGTGCAAAGTCTTGATCTAGTGTTTCTCTAACCCCAGTAAAAGAATTTACAGGAAAAGCACTTGGATTTAAAGGGTTAATACTAGGGTCTAAATAACTCACCCAACCAAAATTAGTAAACCTTAACATAGTAGTAAACTTATTTACTTTATACTCTATGGTTAAGCTAGATTTGTTTTGAGGATTTGCTACTTCTATTCTACTTTGATCTTCTCTATTAAAATAATTACCTAGCTGACCACTATTGACTAATACGTTAGAAGCATGAATAATGGTTTTACCATCAGCATCTTTCTTAACTGTATTTTTTATATGTGTAAGTGCTAAAGTGGTAGTTAAAGTTTGTCCTTCTTTCAATACTTTTTTATAAGAAAATACGGCTTCAATACCTGTGGCTCTGGTGTCAATTGCGTTTGTGAACACATTTGCTGTATTGGCTCCTGCAGCACTTAACTGTTGTTGAAGTTGTGTATTATTTCCACCGGTGAAATTGTTAGTTAAAACAATTCGATTATCTATATCTATTTGATAAGCATCTACTGTAACAACAAAACCTTTAAATGGTTTTGCAGTAAAACCAATAGAATAGTTTTTACTGGTTTCTTGTTTTAACCTTGGAATTCCTAAAATTTCAGCTACTTTACTATCATTAGTAAATGTACCTGCTTCAACAGGAACTAATGTAGAGCCATTAGACACAAATAAAGTATTGGTTTTAGCATAAAACTTTTGTTGCATAGATGGTGCTCTAAAGCCAGTACTAATAGAACCTCTGATATTAAAATCTTCACTAAATCTAATTCTACCGGCAAACTTGTAATTAAAGGTTGATCCAAAATCACTATAATTTTCGTAGCGTAATGCTCCCGTTAATAAAAACATTTTGCTAAAATCTTGTTCAAGATCAACATATAGAGCAGTTGAATTTCTGGTATTGGTGGCACCTCCATTAGGACTAACAAACCCTGCAAATACCTGAGCTCCTGCTGCTGCTGTTGAAGGCACATCATAGTTTTTATAAGAGGCTTCTTCTCCGCTTTTAACAGCAAAACCTTCCAATCTATATTCAGCTCCTGCAGCAACGTTTAAACCAGATAATACATCAAATTTTCGAGTTAAATCAGCATTGATGGTATTTTGATAAAATTTTAGTCCACCAGCATCAAAACTAGTTTGTTTGTTTCCAGCATTTGCAAACTGAGTGTAGTTGAGTGAATTATCAATAATAAAATTAAAACGGTTCATGCCATAAGTATTACTAAAATCTACATTCCAACCTTTAAATTTTGTTTTAATGCCAATTGCTGTAGAAAAGTCTAATATTTCGGAATTGATTTGTGGTAAAAATCCATTTGGAAAAATTGAAAATACATTATTAGCATAATTTTTTGCATTACTTACAATTGATGTTGGATAACGATAAAACCCAGCACTCGTTCCTTTTTTATTACTGTAACCACCAAACATATAAAACTCAGTATTTGCATTTATGGCATAGTTAAAGTTGTAGAATAAAGCAGTTGATCTCATTTTTGAGTTGCCTATCATCATATCAAAAGAGTTTCTATTTAGGCTTCTAGCCATCATAATAGAATCGTCTCTATTTTGACCACTAACATTTGGGAAAATGGTTCCAGTATAAGTACCAGTTCTATTGGTTGGGTCTCTTTGTATCAACTCTCCAGTTACCATTAAACTTCCTTTATTCATTTTAAATCCATAGCCAATTGCAGCTTGAAAGTTACTGCCATCGCTTACTTTAACTGGTGAAAAACTTTTATTTCCAAACTGCCTATTGTAGGCATAATGTTTTTCATATTCAGTATTATATTGTCCAAAAGATGAAGTTGCTTCTAAAACGCCTGTCTTCTTTTTTAAGACAATATTAATTACACCAGCAATAGCATCAGAACCATATTGTGCCGCAGCTCCATCTCTTAAAATTTCAATTCTTTCTACTGCAGTTGCAGGAATGGCACTCATGTCTGTCCCAACAGAACCTCTATTCACAGTTCCATTTACGTTTACTAATGCTGATTGATGCCTGCGTTTGCCGTTTAATAAAACCAGCACTTGATCGGTTCCTAAACCTCTTAATTGTGCTGGATCTACGTGGTCTGTACCATCTGCAATGGTTTGTTTAGAGGATTGGAATGAAGGGGCAATGTAAGTTAATATCTGATTAATATCAACCTGACCAACAGCATTCACCACTTCTGCAATGGGAATAATATCAACAGGCACTGCTGTTTCAGTTTTGGTTCGAGATAAACTTCGAGAGCCTACAACAGTAACCTCCATTGTTTCAATGTATTCTTCTAAAATTAGATCTTGTCTAACAGTTGTATTTTCTGTAACAACAACATTATACTCTTGCTTTAGCCTACCAACATAAGTTATACTAACTTTTTGTTTACCTACATTTACTGTTAAAGAATAAACCCCATTTTTATCTGAAGTTGTAGTAGCTGAACCTGCTTGTATTGTAGCACCAGCAAGGGTTTGACCATTTTTATCTTTAACAATACCAGAAATTACTCCTTTTTGTGCAATTACTGCTTGTGTAAAAATGAGCATCAAAACAATCATGCTCATTTGTTTAAATAAAGCTTTTTTTGTTCTCATATTTTTTAGTTTTTAGTAGTTTTTTTGATTAATTGTTTTTGTTAATCAAATGTTAAACTACAAAATTAAAATGAGATCAAAAAAAAATATTTACTGCTTGATGAATGATTTAGATTTTATATTACTTCCCTGTATAATTTGCAGCAAATACATTCCTTTTGAAAGTTGAGTATAATTTGCAGGAACAAATTCGTTGGTTTGTTGAGTTAGTAATCCTTTACCAGATTGCAAAATACTACCTTGAATATTGGTTAATCTCCATGTATAAGGACCTGAGAGATTAGATTGTACTACTATTTTACCTTCATTCACCATAGGATTTGGAGCAATAGTAATTTGCAAGCCTTTAATCAATTGGTTGTTTTTTAAAACTAATACATTGGAATAAATGGGAGCAGTATTTGGCTCGTGGCCCATTATTCTGAAATAAGCTATATCTGATTGGATTTTATGTTGATACTTATTTATACTATTATTGGTTTTAATGAGTTGTTTATAATGCACACCATCCTCACTATATTCAACAAAGTAATTCGCTTTATCAGTAGCATCAATCATCTCCCAATTTAATGAAGCAATATTTCCTTCTTGAATACTTCCAAATAGATTAATTTTTTTCAGAGGCAATACATCTAAAATGTTAGAGCTCCAAATACCTCTTCCATGTGTAGCAGCAACAATTAAGTTATCAGTCTTTCTAAGTTTTAACATGTCTACTCTAACCAAAGGAAAACCTGGACTAACATTCCATTGTGTACTTGAACCATTTACATTAAGAGTAGTAAATACACCAGCTTCTGTACCTATTACAATTTTTGAGTTATCTGTTGGATGAAAAACTGCCCAACGAACTGGCATGTCTGGTAAATTACCATCAATTGCTGTCCATGTGGTTCCCATATTAGTTGAATACCATAAATTATTTACACCATAATTAGAATAAACTGCCAACAAATAATTATCAGTAGTACCAACAGCAATGCAACTTACATTACCTGTAGTTGGAGCATTTTTGTATTCTATATCGCCTGAGCCTGTACCTGTTGTATTAGACGAGTTATTAACTACTACAATACTACCTGTTGATGAGCCCATGAACACTCGACCTGTTGTGTAAGGTGATACAGTTATAGCACTTGCTCGTCCATTATTTAACTCTGTTAAAGTAATGATATCTGAGTTTATAGTAGTTGAAGTGGCTGTTTGTGGATTATTCCATCTTAAAAAAACATTAGATCCATAATTGCAAAACATTAGATTTTGAACATCATCATAATCCCAATGATTAATGAACGAACCAATTGAACTTGAAATGTTGAATGAAGACCATGAATTTCCACCATTAGTAGAACGCCTGTATTGATTATAAACATAAGCACCAAATTGATATTGTGGCTCATTTTGATCAATATCAACAAATGCACCATCGCCACCAGTAACTTCTTTGCTGTAGCTCAATCCGGGGTTTTTCAGCTGATGTGTACCATTATCTTGTGTACCACCTAAAAAATAATCAGTTAATGTAGGATGAATAGCACAAGAATAAAATTGTTTTATACCTAAATTTCTATTTTTATCTTTAAAAGTTATTCCATTGTTACTTGAATAAAACATACCTCCATCTGTGGCCATAATTAATTTTGATTCATCTGCTGCATTCACCCACCATTTGATAAAATGATGATCTGCATGTACATAATTTCCACTTCCAACCCAATGTGTTAATCTAGAAATTGAAAATCCTCCGTCAGTTGACAAATAAGCATCAAGACCTGCAACAATAATCTCATTTGCATTTCTTGGATTAATAGCTAAAGATATATTAAACCAACCCTGAGTGTTGGTTAAAGAAGTAGTATAAACAGAGGAGTTCATTTTGGTCCAATTATTTCCACCATCAACAGATCTATAACAACTATCAATATTGTTAGATGAATTAGTGGTTACTCCATAAACAGTATCTCCCTGCACTGCCATTTCAAATCTTCTTGCTGTTGTTGATGATTTTCTTATGCTATTACCTGCACCCCAAGTGCTAGAAGTTACAATTGATGGAGTGGATGTTTTGTAATATGAAACTGTTGATGCACCGTAGCCAAAGCTTGCATGTAAAACACCAGTTGAACTGTATTCAATATCGGTACAAAAACTACTCGATTGACTTGATGGAGTAATTGTTGTAAATGTATTACCCCCATCAGTTGACCTTTGTAAACCATAACCTGCAGTTGCATAATATAAATTTCCATATTCATCACAAAGAATCTTGAAACTCTTTAATACCCCTGTTGTTGAATTTAATCTAGTCCAAGTTACACCATGATCAATTGATTTAAAAATACCATTGCCTCTTACAGCAGCAGAACTACTATAAGGCTCTCCAGTGGAAACATATATGATATCGGGATTTACAGGACTTTGACAAATTGAAGAAATTGACATATTACTTAAATAGTCGTTTATCTGTACCCAATTAGGCTCAGCATTAGTAGTAAAATTGGTGCACTTCCAAATTCCACCATTTACTCCACCACAAAAAACAGTATTTCCTGTTGGATCTGAAATATCAACAAGCACTCCTCTAATTCTTCCTGCAGTATAGGCACCTGTGTAACCAGCACCACCACCCCTACCATTTCCATTACTTGGGCCAACACTATCATAAACAGGGCCTCTTTCTTGCCAAATTCCAGTTACACTTTCTGTTGTTAATTGTTGTTTTTGAGCCATTGTAAAATCTAATGCATCCCATAATCTTTCAACAGGAATAATACCCAATGCTGGATCTTTGGTTTGCTCAAACTCTTGTTGAGCCCTTTCTGCAGGGCCATCATATTTTTCATGCTCTTCATTGTCATAAGCATTGTTATCTTGAAATGTATTACACGATGATAAAATAATAGCACTGCATAGTGCTATTAAAAAAGATTTTTTAAAAATGAAGTTCATGCAATGAAAATAATGAAAATATTAATTAATTTGTTTTATTTGGATATTGTTGAAGGGCTTGTTCTAGACAATCCATTGCAGCATTAATAGCTTCAAGATTTAAAACATAAGCTAGTCTTACTTCTTGTTTACCTAACCCTGCTGTTCCATAGAAACCTGTCGCTGGTGCTAGCATTACAGTAGCATTGTTATAACTGAAACTTTCTAATAACCACTGACAAAAAGCATCACTATCGTCAATTGGTAATTTTGCAATGGCATAAAATGCACCTCCAGGATTTGGACAAAAAACTCCTTCTATTTGATTTAATCTTTTAACAATTAAATCTCTGCGTGATTGATATTCTGCTTTAGTTGTATCAAAATAATTAGCAGGTAAATCAATTGCTGCTTCACCAGCAATTTGTGCAAAGCTAGGTGGACTTAATCTGGCTTGTGCAAATTTCATTGCTGCATCTAATAATGCTTTATTTTTAGTAACCAAAGCTCCAATTCTTCCTCCACAAGCACTATATCTTTTACTAATGGTATCCATCATTACAACATGATCATCTACCTCAGTTAAGTGCATGGCACTGATTTGATTTCCTTCATAACAAAACTCTCTATAAGCTTCGTCGCTAAATAAATACAAATTATGTTTTAAGATGAGTTGCTTCAATGCTTGCATCTCATCGTTAGTATATAAATAACCTGTTGGATTATTAGGATTACAAATTACAATTGCTTTTGTTTTTGAAGTTACTTTTTGCTCAAACTCGGCAATTGATGGTAATGCAAATCCATTTTCAATGTGCGATGTAATAGGTACAACCTTAACACCTGCAGCTACAGCAAATCCATTATAGTTAGCATAAAATGGTTCAGGAATGATTACTTCATCTCCTGCATCCATACAAGCCATAAAGGCAAATAAAATTGCCTCACTACCACCAGTTGTAATAATAATTTGATTGAAATCTACATCAATATTTACAGACTTATAATATTGTACTAATTTTTTTCTGTAGCTTTCATTGCCTGCACTATGACTATATTCTAAAACCTTGAAATCGCTATTTCTTACAGCATCTAAAATTGCTTTTGGAGTTTCAATATCTGGTTGCCCAATATTAAGATGGTAAACCGTTGTTCCTCTTTTTTTTGCTGCTTCTGCATAGGGAACCAATTTTCTAATGGGTGATGATGGCATTTGTTGTCCACGCTGACTAATACTTAACATGTAGCAAATATATATCTAGTACTAAAAAAGATAAAACTAATCCTATGATAAGTCTGTTCTTACATTTGCGAAATGAAGAAATCTTGGTTTTTTCGTTTAATAAAATTATTGTTTAGCACTGCTACTATTTGCATTACTATATTGTATGTAATAGGCTGTTTATTACCCTGGATTTCTGCTAAAGATTTTTGGATAGGTGGCTTAATAGGACTAAGTTTTCCTTATTTAGCATTAACACTAATTATTACAATTATTATATGGATTTTTATTAAAAAGAAAATTGCTTTTTTCCTACTCATTGTATTATGCCTTGGGCATCAACAACTCAGTACAATAATTGCCTTTAATAAATCAATTCAATTTGAAGAGGCTAAAGCTGCAAACAACATAAGGCTCATCAGTTGGAATATTGCTTATTTAAGTGGCAAAACTTTATACACTTCGGCAAAAGCTCATTCAGAAACTGAAGTTGTTGCTTCTATTATAAAACAAAATGCAGATATTATTTGTCTGCAAGAATTTCAAGAATGTAATAATGGTTGCAAAGGTTTGGAGTTATTGAAGAAAAAATATCCATTCTATTATTTAAGTAAATGGGATAAAAATATTGATGAAGTAGGAAGTATAGGAGTCGTTTTTTCAAAATTTCCTATCATAAAAAAAGAATTTAGAAGTTTTACAAATGGCGAAACTGTAATTAGAGTAGATATTAAAGTGCTATCAGATACTATTTCAGTATTTACTACACATTTAGAGTCATTCAAATTTTCGAGAGACGAGTTTAAGAAAATTGACCTGGCAAATGCTCAACAGAATTTAAATAAAAAAAACACAAGAGGAATTTTATCTAAACTTAAGCGTAAACTCATTACACATAGCCTTGAAGCTGATATTATCAATAAGTTTTTACTAACCACCCATCACCCAACCATACTTACAGGTGATTTAAATGAGGTTTCTACAAATAATACTTACTGGAAACTTAGAGGTAAAAAACAAGATGCTTTTCTACAAAAAGGTAATGGCTTTGGTACTACTTATAATTCTTTAAAAAATAATTTAAGAATTGACTTTATTTTTCCTGATAACAATTTCACCGTTACTCAATTTAAATTAGTAGATGAAGGTTTGAGTGATCATAAAATGTTAGTGACAGATTTACTCCTAAAAAATTAATCTTTTAAAAACAAATTCAATAAATAAGGTTACCTTCTTACTTTCGCTGCATATACAATTAAAGGAATTTCATAACAATGGCTTTATCAATTTACAACACAATAACACGTAAAAAAGAAGTTTTTACACCCATCACTAAAGGTCATGTTGGATTGTATGTATGTGGACCAACAGTAAGTGGTGAAAGTCATTTAGGTCATGCAAGACCCTACATCACTTTCGATGTAGTAAATAGATATTTACAACATTTGGGTTATAAAGTTCGATATGTAAGAAACATTACTGATGCCGGCCATTTTGAAGAAGAAGGTAGAGAAGCAGAAGATAAGATTTCTAAAAAAGCCATTTTAGAAAAATTAGAACCCATGGAATTGGTGCATAAATACACCAACTTATTTCATTGGGCTATGAAGCAATTTAATACTTTAGACCCGTCTATTGAACCAACTGCAACAGGACATATTGTTGAACAAATAGACATGATAGAAAAAATTATAGCAGATGGTTTTGCTTATGTTGCTAATGGTTCTGTTTATTTTGATGTGGATAAATATCATGCACATTTTTCTCAACAAGAAATGCCTTATGGTATTTTAAGTGGGAGAATTTTAGAAGACATGTTGGAAACAACACGTGAATTAGATAATCAAGATGAGAAAAGAAACAAAGCCGATTTTGCTTTATGGAAAAATGCAGCACCCGAACACATTATGCGTTGGAAAAGCCCTTGGGGTGTGGGTTTCCCTGGATGGCATATTGAATGTTCTGCCATGAGCAGAAAATATTTAGGCGAACAATTTGATATACATGGTGGCGGCATGGATTTACAATTTCCACATCATGAATGTGAGATTGCACAAAGTGTAGTTTGCCATAATAAAATTCCTGCAAAGTATTGGATGCATAATAATATGATTACCATCAATGGAAAAAAGATGGGTAAAAGTTATAATAATGTAATTAAACTAACAGAAATGTTTAGTGGTGATCATCATTTATTAAGTCAGGGTTTTCATCCAATGGTTATTCGCTTTTTTATTTTACAAACACATTATAGCAGCACTTTAGATTTTAGCAACGATGCCTTATTGGCTTCTGAAAAAGGATTAAAACGTTTATGGGAAGCCCATGATAACTTGAGGAATTTGGAATTAGGAAATAGTAATTGGGAGGCCAATGATAAAGAGCTTGATGATAAATGCAAGAAGTTGGTGAGTGAGTTTGAAGAATTTTTAAATGATGATTTTTCTACTGCTAAGGTTTTGGCAAATATGTTTGAATTAACCTCAACAATTAATGCCATTAAACATAAACAACTACCCTTATCTACAATTAGTTCAAACACTTTACACTTGATGAAAACTCAGTTTAAAGTTTATTTAGAAGATGTATTAGGATTACAAAGTATTGCAGAAAATACTAATACTTCATTTGAAGGTGTTATTCAGCTTTTAATCAATATTAGAAAAGAAGCTAAAGCCAAAAAAGACTTTGTTACCAGCGATAAGATTAGAAACGAATTAGCAGCTCTTGGAGTATTACTTAAAGATGAAAAAGATGGAGAAATGAGTTGGAGTTTGGCTTAATTGATTACTAAAGCCCTGCCATTATATTTTGGTAAAACATTAGCTGTATCAATACTTACACAATATTCCATATCTTCTTCTAATCCATATTGTGCTAGTCTATGCCAATGTGTGGTATTACGAATAAAAGATTTCATTTCATGCTGATGTAGTTGATACATTTCTTCTGCCATTAAACTACTATCACAATGTACCGTAAAGTTTTGTTTTACTTTTTGAATAACAACACCGGCAAACAAAGTATCTTCTAAATTAAATTTATCCTTCCAAGCAGAGCATCCTAAAAAAACATTTTTATTGGTGTTTAATAAATAATCGCAAACAGCACTTAAATTAGGAAAAGAACCTGTGATGATTTCTGAAGCACCTTTTTTTAACGACATATGCAAAAACTTGGTGCCATTAGTTGTAGTTAAAACCAAAGTTTTATTTTCTATAAAACTTCTTGGATAATCTGTTGGCGAATTTCCATATTGCAATCCTTCAATTACCTTTCCATCTCGTTCGCCTGCTGTAATACTGTTGGGGGTTGCTTTACCAATAGCAATACATTCATCTACATTATCGACTGGTATAATTTCTTTAGCACCATTATGTAATGCAGTGGCAATTGTACTTGTAGCTCTAAAAACATCTATAATTACTACAAGACTATCTGTAACATCATAAACATCTAATAATTTAGGAGAAAGTATGGTATGCAAAAAAGGCTTTTGACGCATAGAATTAAATATTATTAAATTTTAATGTGAGTTGATTGGATAGACTCACCATAAAAAATTGAAGAGTGTTTATCGAAATCTTCTGCAGAGTCTGATGTATAAAATGTTCTTGTAGAATCTTTGCTGCAGAGCATTTCAATTTCTGGATGTCGTTCTAAATAATCTTTTAAACTTGCAGCAACAATTTCTCCTTGTGCAATAATTTTTGTATCAACTGGAGAATGCTCTATAATTTTCTCCATCAGCAAAGGAAAATGGGTACAAGCTAAAAGAATACAATCAATATTACTATTTTGTTTTTCTAATGCATGAATGTATTCCTTCACAAAATAATCTGCACCTTGTGAATGGTGTGCATTATTTTCAATCAATGGCACCCACATAGGACAAGCTTGTTGATATACATTCACATCAGGAAAAAACTTTTTAATTTCTAAGCTGTATGATTGTGATTGTACAGTTCCACTGGTTGCTAAAACTCCAATATTTTTTGATTGAGTAAAATTGCCTATTACTTCTGCTGTTGGTCGAATTACACCTAATACTCTTTTATGCCCTTCAATGGTTGGTAAATGTGTTTGTTGAATATTTCTTAATGCTTTTGCCGATGCAGTATTACATGCTAAAATTACCAAATGACAACCTTGTTCAAAAAACCAGTCAACACATTCTTTAGTATACTCATTAACTGTTTCGAAACTTCTATTGCCATAAGGTGCTCTTGCATTATCGCCTAAATACATATAATCATATTGTGGAAGAGCCTTAACAATTTCTTTCAATACTGTTAATCCTCCATAACCACTATCAAAAACACCAATAGAAAATGGCTTTTGCATATTGTGAAATTAAAATGCTTTCCAACCTTGAGCAAAAAAATCGTGCAGTCCACCACCACGAGAAATTAATTTAGAGCCTTCTTCTATTTCTGTCATATATCCCACCACACTTATTTCTTCACTTGTTGTTATCTTATCGTAATCTTCTTGCTTCATTGTAAAAATTAATTCATAGTCTTCACCACCATTTAAAGCACAAACAGTGGGGTCTAATCCAAATTTAAAAGCAGCTTGTCTTGCAGCTTGATGAATAGGTAATTTTTCTTCGTAAATTCTACAGCCTAAATTACTTTGTTTACAAATATGTTTGATTTCACTACTTAGCCCATCGCTAATATCCATCATGCTTGTAGGCACAATCTTGTTTGTATTTAAAAACTCAATAATATCTACTCTGGCTTCGGGTTTTAATAATCTACCAACAATATAATCTTCACCTTCAAGGTCGGGCTGAATTTGTGGATTTTCTAAATAGATTTTTTTTTCACGCTCCATTAAAGTAAGACCCAAAAAAGCTCCTCCTAAAAATCCGCTCACACAAATTAAATCTCCTTTATTGGCTGTGCTTCTTTTGATGTATTGATCTGGTGCAACTTCTCCTATTGCAGTAACAGAGATGATGAATCCTTTTTGAGATGAAGTAGTATCGCCTCCAACTAAATCAACATTATACTTTTCGCAAGCTGCATAAACACCTTCATAAAATTCATCAATAGCTTCTAAACTGATTTTATTGCTTAATGCAACACTCATGGTTATTTGAGTTGGTGTTCCATTCATGGCATAGATATCACTCAAATTCACAACTACGCTTTTATAGCCTAAATGTTTTAGTGGCGTATACATTAAATCGAAGTGAATACCTTCAACTAACAAATCTGTACTTATCAAAGTTTGTTTACCAAAGTTATCAATGACTGCAGCATCATCACCAACAGCAACTATAGTTGAAGCATTTTTTATTTCAAAGTTTTTGGTTAGATGATCAATTAGACCAAATTCACCTAGGGTTTCTATTTCTGTTCTTTCCATTTTATTCTAATTACGATATACGATTTTAGATTTATGATTTACTCTAATTATAATGTTCAATTTTAGAATAACATTTTAATTTTGTTATGTTATATTTTTTTATTTTGATATTACTTTTTTGTTTGAGTTTGATTTCTTCTCAATGTATTTAGGCTTGCTACAATAATTGAGAGTATTTCATTCCCTTCTTTGTATAAAACTTCTATTTCATTTTTCAATGATGGATTTATTTCTTCTATCATTTCTAAAAAGAATATTGATTCATCCAACTCTTCTTCAACTATTTTAAATTTATTTATAAAATCAGCAGTTGACTTAGCTCTTAATGCTGCTCTATAATTTGCTGCAGTTGAAGATGCTGAACGATTACATTGATCTGAATAATTCTTATTTACAATATTATAAGGCAATTTTAAAACAAGCCGAGCAACTGATAAAGCATACAATTTTGTTCTATTTTTAAGTTCCTCTTTTGTCATGAATCACATATTATATTAAAATAATTCGTAAATCTAAAATCACAAAATCGTAAATTCTATATTTCTCCTCCATTTACCACTCGAACCAAATCATCATGAATTTTTCCATTAGTTGCAATAAGACCAGGCTTATAAGGATTGTAAGGATCGCCTTTTAAGTTGGTTACTTTTCCTCCTGCTTCTTCAACAATAATAAAACCTGCTGCACTATCCCAGGCACTGAGTTGATGTTCATAAAATCCATCAAACCTTCCTGCAGCCACCCAACATAAATCAATAGCAGCACTGCCTAATCTACGAACAGGTATACCTTTTCTAATAAATTTCTCAAACACTTGTAAAGGACCATTAGGCTCGTCTAAATAGGTGTAAGGAAATCCAGTAACCATGCAACTTTTAATAAGTTCAGATTTGTTAGATACTCGAATAGTTTTATCATTAAGCGTCGCTCCTAATCCTCTTTCAGCAACAAATAATTCGTTGATAAAAGGGTTATATACTGCACCCAATATCATTTTACCTGCTTGTTCAACACCAATACTTACACAACAAAGTGGTATTCCATTGGCAAAATTTACAGTGCCATCAATAGGGTCAATAATCCATTTGTATTCACTATCTTGAACTATTGCTCCAACTTCCTCACTCAAAATATAATGATCGGGATAATCGGCTTTAATAACATCAATTATTGCAGCTTCACTTTTATGATCAATCTCTGTAACTAAATTATTAATACCTTCTTTATTAAAAACTGTAAATGCACTATCGAAATTTTCTTTTATAATTTTTGCAGCTGCTTCAGTAGCCTTTAATAAAGTATTTTTTAACATGAAGCAAAGATAAAATTTTAAAGCTGTGAGCCTAAAGTTTATTGATGAAATAACAATAAGTAAGCATTAAATCTCATTTTTCTGTAGAGGTTTGGTTATTTTGCAATGCCATATCATTTTAATATAAGATGCAACTATCTATAATTATAGTAAACTATAATGTAAAATACTTTCTAGAGCAATGTTTATACAGTGTTCAAAAATCTATTGAAAGTATAGATGCAGAAGTTCTTGTAGTAGATAATGATAGTAATGATGGCAGTATTGCTTACTTACAGCCTTTGTTCCCAAGGGTGAAATTTATAGCATCAAAAACAAATTTAGGATTTGCCAAAGCCAATAATTTAGCTTTACAACAAGCATCGGGTAGTTATATTTTATTTTTAAACCCAGATACCATTATACCCGAAGATAGTATTGCAAACTGTTTAAACTTTTTTTATGAACATTCTGATTGTGGTGCACTTGGTGTTCAAATGATTGATGGAAGTGGAAATTTTTTACCTGAAAGCAAAAGAGCTTTTCCCTCTTTAACTGCAGCATTTTTTAAACTTACTGGCTTATCGATGCTTTTTCCTAAATCTAAATTATTTAATCAATACGCTTTAGGACATTTAGATAAAAATGACAATTACCAAGTAGACGTATTAGCTGGTGCTTTTATGATGATTAGTAAAGCTGCCATTGAACAAACCAAGGGCTTTGATGAAACTTTCTTTATGTATGGAGAGGATATTGATTTAAGCTATAGAATTCAAAAATCTGGTTTTAAGAACTATTATTTTGGCAAGCAAACCATCATTCATTTTAAAGGAGAAAGCACAAAGAGAGGGAGCTTGAATTTTGTAAAAATGTTTTATAATGCCATGACCATCTTCATTAAAAAACATTACAGAGGTAGTAAAGCCACTTTATTTTCTACCTCCATCAATTTTGCTATTTGGATAAGAGCTTTTATTAGTGTTATTCAGAATGTATTGAATAAATCAGGAATGTTGATTATAGATGCTTTAGTGGTTTACTCTGTACTATTTTATACAAAAATGTTTTGGGTAAACATTATTAGAGATGGATTTCCTTTTGATGGAGATTTTGAACCTTATGCCATTCCGGTTTACACTATAATTTTTATCATCAGTGCTCAACTCAGTGGTATTTACGATAATTTATATAAGCCATTAAAAGCATTAATTGCTTCGGCAACTGCTGTGGTTATTTTGTTAGCTTTTTATTCTTTATTACCTGAAACTTATCGATTTTCTAGAGGTGTAATATTAACAGGTGGCATTCTTGCAGGGTTAATGGTTACATTAATAAGATGGTTGTTTGTGCAATTAGGTTTTATTAAGCCCGATGAAGTACTGGTAAATAAACAAACCATTGTTGTTGGATCTAGTATTGAGCATGTACAAGTGTTACAACTGTTAAGCAAGACTGCAGTTAAAGAAAGGATTGTTGGTAGAGTTGGTGTTAAAGAAGATGATCTTGAACAATCCTTAGGAAATATTCAAGAATTAAAAAAAATTACCAAGCAAATTGGAATTAATGAAATTATTTTTTGTGAAGGTGTTTTAAAATTTGAACAAATTATTCAGCAGATTATTAGTTTAAAAAACAAAAGCATCAGTTTTAAGTTTCATGCTAAAAAAAGTCATTCAATTGTAGGCAGTGATTCAAAAACCAGTTCTGGTGAAACATTTTCTGTTGATGGAGATTATGCTTTATCAAAGCCCTATCAACAAAGAATGAAACGAATGTTAGATGTATGGCTTGCTGCAATAATATTAATCACTTTTCCTTTTCAATTCATCTTAATTAAAAATGGAAATACCGCTTTAAAAAATGCTTGGAAGGTTTTTGTTGGAAAGAAAACTTGGGTGGGGTATTCGTCATATCAAAATACTTTGCCCTTAATTGCAACTGGTATTTTATTGCCAAGTGGCTACCCTATGAGTGAAGTAGAAAAATTGAATAAAACTTTACTCAGAAAATCAGATACGATTTATGCGAAGGAATACGATTGGATGCATGACATCAAAATCATTATGGAGAATTATAAATATCTTGGTGGAGATTAAATCTATTTAACTGTTTTCAAATACTGACCATAACCACTTTTGGCATATTGTTCAGCTAATACTAATAATTGTTCTTTTGTAATGAAGCCCATTCTATAAGCTACTTCTTCAATACAACCTATTTTTCTGTTTTGTCTTTTTTCTATTACTCTTACAAACTCACTGGCATCACTTAAGCTTTCAAAAGTTCCGGTATCTAACCAAGCTGTTCCTCTGTTCATTACACCTACATTTAAATTACCACGATTTAAATATTCTTTATTTACATCGGTAATTTCATATTCACCACGTTTAGAGGGTTGAATATTTTTAGCTATTTCAATCACACTATTATCGTAAAAATATAAGCCCGGTACTGCAAAATTAGATTTTGGTGCTGCAGGTTTTTCTTCTATAGAAATGGCAATATTGTTTTCATCAAACTCAACTACACCATATCTTTCAGGATCATGTACTTCATAAGCAAAAATGGCTGCACCATTCACATCATTAAAAGATTGTACTAAATTGGCAAAGCCGGCACCATAAAAAATATTATCTCCTAATACCAAAGCCACTTTATCTTTTCCTACAAACTCTTCTCCAATTACAAATGCTTGTGCTAGTCCATTTGGTTTTTCTTGAATGGCATAAGAAAACTTACAGCCAATATCGTTTCCTGTTCCTAATAATTTTTGAAACTGTGCAGAATCTTCAGGAGTTGTAATGATGAGAATTTCGTTTATCCCTGCTAACATTAAAACAGAAAGTGGATAATAAATCATGGGCTTATCATAAATAGGCATCAATTGTTTACTGATTCCTTTAGTGATAGGATATAAACGAGTTCCACTACCTCCTGCTAAAATTATTCCTTTCATAGTTTATTATTTTATTGCCACAAAGACGCTAAAGCACTATAGATTTTTGTGTTGATGGCTTCTTTGTTTTAGGTATATGATATTACCAACTATCACAACTTGTTATTGAATCTTTTTTAATAGTCAAACACATTGTTAAGTTAATTATATTATGCCTTAGTGGCTATAATTAAAATTTAAAAGTATGTTTTATCTCTTCAAAACTTGGCAATACACTATCCTTTTCTGATAAGATGATAGCTGATGTTGGTAATTGCCAGTTTAAATTTAGTGTTGCATCGTTATAAATAAATCCTCCTTCAGCAGCTTTATGATAAAAATTATCGCATTTATAAAAAAATGTTGCTGTATCACTTAACACTACAAAGCCATGAGCAAACCCTCGTGGCACAAAAAGTTGTTTATTATTATTTGCTGTTAACTCTAAACTGAAACTTTTTCCAAAAGTGGATGAGTTTGGACGAATATCTACCACAATATCTAACACAGCACCTTCAATAACCCGAACTAATTTTGCTTGCGAATATTCTCCTAATTGATAGTGCATTCCTCGTAAAACACCTTTGGTAGATTTTGATTGATTATCTTGAACAAATGAAATGTTTAACCCTGTTTGCTGATGAAACTTTTGTTGATTAAAGCTTTCAAAGAAATAACCTCGTTGATCGGTAATAACATTATCGTGTATGATGAAACAATCGTTCAGTATGGTTTGTTCTACTTTCATTCCTTATCTATTTGAATACATGTTATCATAATAACCCTTATAAGCTCCACTAGTTACATGCTCTAACCAATCTTTATTTTCTAAATACCAAATAATGGTTTCTTCTAATCCTTGTTCAAAAGTAACAGAAGGTTTCCAGCCAAGTTCTGTATTGATTTTTGTGGCATCAATCGCATATCTTCTATCATGTCCTGGACGATCTTTGATGTAAGTAATTAACTGTTCACTTTCACCAACATTTCTTCCTAACTTTTCATCCATGAGCTTACAAAGCAGTTTTACCAAATCAATATTCTTCCATTCATTAAATCCACCAATATTGTAAGTGTCATTTACTTTTCCTTGATGAAACACTAAATCGATGGCAATAGCATGATCTTTAACATAAAGCCAATCACGCGTATATAAACCATCACCATAAACCGGTAAAGGTTTTTTGTTGATGATATTATTGATGAAAAGTGGAATTAATTTTTCAGGAAAATGAAAAGGACCATAATTATTACTGCAATTAGAAATTACCGTTTGCAAATGATAGGTTTCAGCATAAGCCCTCACAAAATGATCTGAGGATGCTTTGCTTGCACTATAAGGTGAGTTTGGACTGTAAGCTGTAGTTTCAGTAAAGAAACCAGTCTCTCCTAATGCACCATACACTTCATCTGTTGAAACATGATAAAATAAATGTTTGCTCAAATCATCTTTCCAAAATTCTTTTGCAGTGTTTAATAAGTTTACGGTTCCTATAACATTTGTATAAACAAAATCTAAAGGAGAAAGTATTGAACGATCAACATGTGATTCTGCAGCCAAATGAATGACATCTGTAATTTGATGTTCTTGGAAAACAGTTTTTAAATGATCAGCATCTAGAATATTTACTTTCTCGAATTTGTAATTAGACGATTGGTCTACATCTTTTAAATTCTCCAAATTTCCTGCATAAGTAAGAGCATCGAGATTGATGATATTATAATTAGGATATTTGTTGACGAATAATCGTACAACATGACTACCAATAAAACCTGCTCCACCTGTGATTAAAATATTCTTCATTGTGTTATGTGCTGCTTAAAATTTGAATGCAAAGAAAAATGATTGAGATTAATTTATATGAATTGATTTCTTGTAATTATCCTAATACATTATTCCCAAACAGTGTTTTTGATTTCTTCATAAACTTTTTTGATGCCTTCTTCTAAAGATATTGAAGCTTTCCAACCTTTAGAAGCCAGTTTGCTTACATCCATTAATTTTCTTGGAGTACCATCTGGCTTGGTTGTATCCCAAACTATCTCACCTTCAAATGCTGTAATTTTTTTAACTAATTGAGCCAGATCTTTAATGCTAATATCTTCTCCAAAACCAATATTAATTAATCCGCTTTCATTGTAATGTTGCATGAGATAGTAGCAAGCATCTGCCAAATCATCTACATGTAAAAATTCTCTATAAGGACTACCGGTACCCCAAAGTGTTACTGATGCTTCTTGATTTCTTTTTGCTGCAATGAATTTTCTGAGCAATGCCGGCAATACATGTGATTTTTCTAAATCGTAATTATCATTTGGCCCATACAAATTTGTGGGCATTACCGAAATAAAATTACAACCATATTGAGCACGATAAGCATCGCACAACTCAATACCTGCAATTTTTGCAATGGCATAAGGCTGATTGGTTTTTTCTAAATATCCCGATAATAAAGATTCTTCTTGTAAAGGCTGTGGAGCCATTTTAGGGTAAATGCAAGATGAACCTAAGAACATTAATTTGGTTACTTGATGCAAATAAGCTGCATGAATGATGTTAGCTTCCATCATCAAATTATCATAAACAAATTCTGCTCTATAAGTATTATTAGCAACAATGCCACCAACTTTTGCAGCAGCCAAAAAAACATATTGTGGTTTTTCTTCAGCAAAAAAATCTTGTACCGCTTGCTGGTTTCTTAAATCTAATTCTTGTGAGGTTCTGGTAACAATATTTTGAAAGCCTTCAGAATGCAACTTTCTAACAATTGCACTACCTACCATTCCTCTATGCCCTGCAATGTATATTTTATCTGTAGTATTCATTTATTTAAGTCTTTGGTCTTTGGGTAAAAGTCTTTTGGGTTTACCCAAAAATTATTTTAATATACTAGATCTTAAAGCACTAATTCTTTTTTGTAGTGATTGAATTTCATCAATTAACCCTTTACTATTTTCAATTGAAATAAAATTAAGGTTTGTTGAAATAATTAATAAAGTTTCCACTTCAAAACAAGAGCCTATGGATATTTCTAAAAACCTAGCAAAGTCATTTGCCGTTTTTCTGCTGCAACCCTCTGCAATATTGGTTGAAATAGAAATTGAAGCTCTTGTTATTTGTGAAATAATACCATATTTTTCAGAACTAGGAAATGATTCTGATACATTATAAATTTTCGTTACAAAATCAATAGCAATTTTCCAGACTTCAAGTTCTCTGTAGTTTCTCATAATTAAGTCGTTAGTCTTTGGCTGAAAGTCTTTAGTATTCTAGCTAAAGACTTTTACCTTTAACCCAAAGACCAATCTACAATCCACTTTCCTTAATATGTTTTTCCTTTTTAAAAATTACAACGTCACTGGCCACCATTTCTTTAATCATTTCAGGCAATGTGTATTTCGGTTGCCATCCTAATTTTTCTTTGGCTTTAGAAGCATCTCCTATTAATAAATCAACTTCAGTTGGTCTAAAATATCTTGGATCTACTTTAACAACTACCTTACCTTCTGGCAATTGAAACTCTGGATGTGAACATTTAACTACATACCCTTCTTCATGATCTCCTTCACCTCTAAATGCTAATTCAATGCCCACTTCTGCAAAACTCATTTTACAAAAATCTCTGATCGTAGTAGTGATACCTGTTGCTAATACAAAATCTTCTGGTTGCTCTTGTTGAAGAATTAAATACATCCCTTCAATAAAATCTTTTGCATGACCCCAATCTCTTTTGGCATTCAGGTTTCCTAAATAAGTACAATCTTGCATGCCTAAGGCAATTTTTGCTGTAGCTCTGGTAATTTTTCTGGTTACAAAAGTTTCACCTCTATTGGGTGATTCGTGATTAAACAAAATACCATTACAAGCAAACATATTATACGCTTCACGATAGTTTACGGTTATCCAATATGCATAGAGTTTTGCAACAGCATATGGAGAACGAGGATAGAAAGGTGTTGTTTCACTTTGTGGTACAGCCTGCACTAACCCATATAACTCTGATGTTGAAGCTTGATAGATTTTAGTTTTTTGAGTTAAGCCTAATAAACGAACAGCTTCTAAAATTCTTAATGTTCCAATACCATCTGCATTGGCAGTATATTCAGGCTCTTCGAAACTTACATGAACATGACTCATAGCAGCCAAATTATAAATTTCATCGGGCTGTACTTCTTGAATAATTCTTATTAAATTGGTGCTATCTGTTAAATCGCCATAATGCAAATGCAAATGCCTATTTGGAATATGAGGATCCTCGTATAAATGGTCTATTCTTTGAGTATTAAATAAAGAACTTCTTCTTTTTATTCCATGAACTACATATCCTTTTTTTAAAAGAAACTCGGCTAAATAAGCTCCATCTTGTCCTGTAATACCTGTTATGAGAGCAATTTTCATGTAATGATTTTAATTATTGATGATGGTTTGAAAATAATGTAATGTTTTTTGATACATATGATTAAAGGTGTAATGAGCTTCATAAGTTGCTCTTGCTGCTTTTCCCATATTCTGCCTCACTTCTTTATTCTTTTGCAAATATTCAATTTTTTCTTTAAGTGATTGGCTATCGCCTTTTTTTATCACAAATCCTTCTACTCCATTAGTGATGGCTTCTCCAGCACCACCAACATCAGTAACAATAATGGGTAAACCAGCACTCATTGCTTCTAAAGTTGAGATTGGGAAGCCTTCCCAATTTGAAACCAGTACGAATATTTGAGATTCCGACAAATATGCATCTACACTACTTTGAAAACCTAAAAATTGAACTTTACTTTCAATATTTAATTGCTTTGCAAAATGTTGATTTTTTTCTAGCAGTGGGCCATCGCCTAATAAAAGCAATTCAATTCCTTCAATGTCTTTTATGGCTTCAAATAGTGTTCGATGATCTTTTTGATGATCGTGACGAGCAATAAAAATAATTTTAGTTAGATCAGATTCATTAAAACTTTGTGTTTTAATTTTCTTATCAGAAATTCCGTTTTTTATTACTTTAGTTTTTTCAGGATAAATCGTTTTAGATTTTTTGCCTAATTCAAAATCGAATTCACTTACACAAATCCAATAGCCACTATATTTTCTCAGTATTTTTTCAATTAATTTAAAAGCTACAATTTTCAAAAAAGGAAGTCCATTTGTATAAGACCATCCATGAACAACAAATACGTTTTTGGTTTTTGCTAAATAACAAGCTATTCTTCCTACAATGCCAGACTTAGATGAATTAATACAAACTAGATCTGGCTTTACTTCTGCAATCAATCTTTTTAATTCAAAAATTACTTTTACATCTTTCCAAGGATGAATAGATGTTTCTAAGTTTTTTACAATTTTAGTAGTAATATTATGATGAAGAAGTTGATGGTTTAATTCGCCATTTGTTCCCATTGCAACAATTACTTCATGCCCATCATTACTCAATTGAATGGCAAGCTCTTTAACATAAATTTGAGCACCCCCAATATTATCTCCTTTAGTAATTAAAAATAAAAACTTATGCTTCACTTGGAATTAGATTTTGAAGAATTAATCATATTCTTAAATGCATCAATATAATTTGATTCATTTTTAAAATGATTAGCACAATTCTGTTTCATTAGCAAATATGAATCTTCGTTCAAAAATAAATCATGAATTTTTTTTCCCATCTCATATAATTCATGATTATTAGAGTTATCCTGAACAATAAATCCATTCATATGATCAGTTACATAGTTCTTTATTTCACCAACAGGAGTAACAATAGGAATCACTCCATGTATCATGGCATCTACAACACTCATTGCCATTCCTTCGTTGTTACTCATCTGTATATAAAAATGATACAAAGGATAAATATTACTGGTTTGAGAAGCATCAAAAACACCTTTAAACCTTACCTGATTGTTAAGTTGTAGAGTGTCAATTTTTTTGTTTAAAATTTCCTGATATTTAGCAGAACCTGTGCCATATATATCAAATAAAAATTGGGGCTCAATTTTTTTGAATTCAAAAAAGAAGTCGAGTACTTTTTCTAAATTTTTGGATTCATGTAATCTACCGGCATATAAAAATCGAATTGGTAATTTTACATTTTGAAGAGTTTGCCTATCAGTTTTATCATTATTAAATATATAAGGAATTACAAATTGGGGTGTAGTATTTGACAGTAAATGCTGAAAAGCTTTTTGAGAATGTTTAGAATCAAAAGCAATAGCAGTAGTTTTCTTCAAAATTAATTGAGTAAAGAATTTATCTAACCAATGAAAATATTTTTCATTGTGAATAAAGGCAATAATTTTTGTGTTTTCGTTCAGTATTTTTTTTGCTAACCATCCTACTAAATAACTCTTCCATAGTGAAAGTATTAGAATGTCTGGCTTTTCTTTTCTTAATTGAATTAATATAGGAATGATTGAAAAAATGATGAACTTGTTTTTGGCAAAAATGAAATGATTGGCAACTTTGTCATTAATAAAACTATTGTGATTTGATAGTGTTACAACTTTATAGTCAAAATGATAATTGAGTTCTTCTACTGATAAATTAATTCCCTTTTCAACACCTCCAAGCTGCATCGATGATATTAAATGAATGACTTTAATTCTTTGCATATTTTTGTTGAAATGAATAATAATAAAACATAATGAATGCCAATAAAAACCAAAACCAAGGATACCAATAATTTGAAATATTATTATAGTGCAACAAACCAGCTATAAAAGAAGTCAACAAGAAAATACTAATGATGTGTTTGATTTGATAAAGCTTTATTAACACAAAAAAAATCACCATTAAGAAAATAGCCAGACTTATTAAGCCATTTTCAAAAGCAATAGTTTGGTATACCGACAAGAAAGTATAACTATCATCATGTTCAAAAATTTTATACCAACTTGGCCCAGATCCAAATAAGATATTCTCTATAGGAAGTTTTGGAAACTTTTGCCAGAAATAATCAGAACGTTCTTGTCTATCATTTAATGAAAATGAATCGAATTTTTCATCAAGTGTTATTTGTAAAATTTCGTTTAAAGGAATAAAAGCATTGATGATTTGCCAAACGATTAATACAACAAATATGGTTAATAATATTTTTTTGTAATTCCTAAAAAGGTCATTTCGAATTAAATTAAATTTTAATACAATCGCCAATAAAATACTAAAAGGAATTAAGATAAATGATGAAACACTAAAGGAAGTAATAATAGAAATTACAATACAAAAAGTAGCAATGTTTTTAATCATTGGTTTTAAAGTACAAAAATTGCTAAAGTATAGATAGTAAATACTCAGAGGAGCAAATAACTCCATCATAAAACCATAATGGCCCGATTCTTCAGCAAAGCCTCGTGATCGAATTAAAAACCCAGTAATTAATGGGTCGTACTCTTTCACATTGGCTCTAGGTATAAAATCAGTTACATTAATTGATAAAAAATTAGTTAATGTAAATTCAAATAAAGAAAAAAGGGAACTGATTAAAACTGCAATAAAAACAACCTTTAATGTGCTTGCTAATAATTGCTTTGGAGAGGTATGACTTATAAAAAAAAGATAGGGAGAAATAAAAAATAAAAGAAAAGAGCTAAAATATGCAAGTGTATGATTCAAAGAAAAAGAATAGGCTAAGCCATTCACTAAAAACGATATTAAAACAAAAAATAAAAAAAGAGAAATTAATACAACTTCATTATTAATAAAATTTATGGGCAATGATTTATTCTTTACATTTTGAATAACATTAAAGCCCAATAAAAATAATGCTGCAATAATGGGCAAGTTGATTGTACCACTTAATGCAAAAGCAGAAGTAAAAGGCATTGCTAATATATAAACAAAAAAAAGTCTATTACCTAAGGTATGCACTAGATTTTAATTTATAAAGTATCCAATTTTTGTAATAATAATACTTTCTTTTAATGAAAGAGATTTGATTTAAACCCCATTCGTTTAAGATTAAAATTCGCTCTGCATCAATTTTACCACTACTAGTAATACTATTGGGATGATCTCTAAAAACTGTACTAATAATATTAAGATGTTTGTAATTGTTAGTAGAATGTTTTAATGCTTTCAAAATGTAATCGAAATCAGAAGCATACTTATATTGTAGATTGTAAGTTAAATTATTTTTTTCGATAAATGCTCTGGAAATAAAAAAACTTGGATGAGGAACAAATGTGCAATGCTCAGAACATAGCACTTCGTCAAATGAATATTTTCTTAATTTAATATGTCTAAATCTACCTTCAATTTTTCTAGCAATATCACAATAGAAAAAATCAAGATTATTAAATTTAATTTTGGTAGAAATATTTTCTAATGTGTTTGAAGAAAATAAATAATCATCAGAATTTAAAATTAGAATATAATCGCCAGTAGCTTTTGCAATTCCTTTGTTGATAGCATCATACATGCCAGCATCTTTTTCAGAAATAAAATAATGCAACTGATCTGAATATTGATTGATAATATTAACTGTTTGATCACTTGATGCTCCATCAATAATAATAAACTCTACATTAGCATATGTTTGATTGAGCACACTTTTTATAGTTTCTTCAATAAAAGCCTCACCATTATACACAACAGTGATGATTGAAAATTTTAGTGAATTTATAGAAGTCATCATTTTATAAAAATGGCATCTAATTGTAATAACTTACCAGTTTGTTCATTGGCTAATCCGCTCTCCACTGCAGCTAAAGCAAAACCAAACGATTCTATTTTCTTTTTTAATTCATCAAATAAAATCTCTCCTTCATATAAAGGTGTTAAAGACATTTCAACTTGCAACACTTTTATAGCATGTAAAGAGTTTGAAGCCCCATTCAGTACCATATTTTCATACCCCTGTGTGTCAATTTTTAAAAACACTTGTTCAGGTGCAATATTGTTTTCTCTCAGAAAAATATCAACCGTAGAAATTACAATTTCTTCAGAGTTCACATAAACAGATTCTTTTGCAACAGCAGTGTGTTCACTTAAAATAGGAAGTATAGAACTACTTACAGAGTTAGCAGCATTATTTATGGTAAGTTTGGTTTCAACTTCTCCTAATCCTTTATTAATAGCAATCCAATTTTGTTGATTTGCCTTTTTACTTAATTTTTTAAATGCTAGTGATTGTGGCTCAAATGAAAATATTTTGCCTTGATAACCATGCCGAAAAAGATGGGTAGCAAACTGACCCACATTGGCTCCAACATCTAAAACATAATCAACATGATTATTTTTCAAATATCTGATTAACCTTCTTTGTTCTCTTGAAGGATATCGTTTAACACTAAGATGAAATAAATTAAAAAAATAATTTACAAATTCTAATATAGATTGCTTAGTCATTCAGTTGAAAAAGTTTATACGCTCTAAATAAATAAATGGTAGTTATAATTAAAATAACACACATCATGTAAATAATTGAAAATGCAAACTGATGAAGTAATAATAAAACAGCTAATGAACCTAGTAACAATAAAAAATTTAAATTGATATGTTTTGAAAAATTGATAAAAACATAATCGAGTTGTTCTTTTTTATTGAATTGATAAATAATATACAAAGAACCTATTAATAACGATACTGACCATGCCACAACAACTCCTGTGCCACTGAAAAGCAATCCTAAGGTAATTGAAAAAACAATGTTTAATAAAGCTATAATGATGTGAGAAATAAAAGGAATTTGATATTGCTTTTGTGCAAAAAAGTTAAAATAAGGGGTAATGGAAATAATATTAATTAAGTTTGAGAACAGGAGTATTAGAAAAATAATGATAAAATACCAATCGAGCTCCTTCAAAAAAAATAAGCTTATTATAGGTGATAAAATAATTAAAATACCACTTGAGATTACCGACCATTCAATATTTCGAGAACTTATTTTTTCATAATAATTCAAAAAAGCAATCTTTCCTTCGGTAAATTTATTTACAAAGTAAGCCAGTAGCGTTTGATTAGTGACAGCAAAAATATTTCTCAATTGAGCTATAATTTTATTGGCAATTTCATACTTAGCAACATAAGTCAATCCATACTTAGCAAGAAAGAATTTAGTAATGGGTTCATAACAAAGAACAAGTAAAGAAATGCCTTGAAGCTTCCAACTATCTCTAAAAAATAGTAGAATATTTTTCTTGTCAATCTCCTTACTATTAAAACTGATTTTAATTTTTCGCAAAACAAAAAATAAAATACAAACTAATAAAAATACTGCCTGAAATATTTGAGCAATAGCAACTCCAATTAAGGCATAGTTTTTTATAGTAAAAAAACAAACAGTTAAAAATAATATATTGGCTAAACCAATAAATAAATTCTTAATGTAATTTAATTTTCTAGCATCGAGAACAGATGAAAAGACTGTAGACAAGAGATTGATGAATATTGCAAAAAGATTCAGTGAGATTAAAGTGAGATAATTCAGAAAATTTTCTTTAAAAAGTATAGCAAGAGCCACATAAACTATGATACTTAGTAATATAAAAAAAGCTACATAAATTACCAGTCCATTCATCATTAATCTTGCAGCTTTTGATTGAAAACTGAATTCATCGGCCTCAGCAACCTCACGAATGATATTGGTATTTACAGCTGCTGTTGATTGACTGAGAATAGATGTAAAACCAATAATAATAGCCCATAAACCCAATTGTTCTATTCCTAGATTTAAGAGAATTATTTTGTATAAAATAAAAAATGTAAGTGAATTCAATAGCGTAATGGCAATTGAACTATAAATATTAATATTTGCTTTCAAAATAATTAGTATAGATAATCTATCATTTATATGCTCTGATTTGTTGTTTAATCAACAAAAAACTAACGGTAAGTATAAAACCAATCATAGCAAATAAAATAGCTGTTATTCCTTTACCCATACCTACTTTATCTAGTGGTAAAATAGGTACATCAATCACTTGAATTAATGGAGTTTCTCTTAATAAAGTAATTTTTGCAATAGCTAATTGCTTTAAAACTTCGCTGTATAATTGAGTGTTTGCTGTAACATCAATTCTTCTTTTAACACTACTTACTCTTAAAATTTGTTTATTCGGATTGATGTTTAAATCATTGGTTTCAGCTTCATTACTGATACTTTGGTTTAACAAATTTTTTAATGAGTCGGCTTGATTTTGAAGAAAAGATAAACTTTCAGTTGATTTTTTTGTTTTATAATCAGAATAAAATTGAATTACATTATTGCTCAGTTGTTCTATAAACTGTTTAGCAAATGTTTCATTTTTATCTACAAATTCTAAATTTACAATTCCTGTTTTTTTATCTTTCTTTTCAACAATTAATTGAAATTTATGTATGTTATAGTAAACACTATTTAAAATTGAATCTCGGGTACGGTTGTGTTCTTTTACCAAAAAATAATTAGGACTAGAAATAATATGCTGCAATTTTTTGCTTAATCCAGTATTGTCTAAGTAATCATCAATTAATAATCTTTTATTAGAAGTTTGATCTACAGGAGATAAAAGTGTTTTAATAATCAGTTTCTTACTTTTAAATAATTCTAACAAATTATCTCCTTCAAAAATACCACCCCCACTTTGACCTAAATCAATACCAAATTGTGCAGCTATACCAGCATAAGCTCCAATTTTATCGCCTGAAGCATTTTCAGAAACAAAAGTTAATGATGCTTTATAAGTAGGACCAACATATTTCTTATAAAAAAACCCACTAATACCAAATGCTAATACTATTGCAATGATAAGAAGTGACTTTGTTTTTAAAAAATCGACTTTTTTCTTTATTGAGTGTACTAATTCAATAAAAGAAATGTTTTCTGATGCTCTGTTCATGTTTTAATTTATCTAACTAGATTTATTATAGCCACTACCACACCTGCTAAACTCGCTACAGCACTTGCCAAACCTACAGTTTCAGCAGTACTCATTTTTCTACCACCCTTATCTATTAATTTAGGTACTAATATTTCTGAACCTGCTTCAACTTTAGGGTAGGTTTTAAAGAATAAAAACTTTTTGGTTTTAGCAGCAATGCCATTAGCTTTCAACACATACACTTTATTTTTTTGTGCATTATCTGTAAAGCCACCTGCTCTATCAATATAATAATTTAAATCTTCGCCTTCAACATACACCACTTCTGTAGGAAATAAAACCTCACCACTTACTTTAATTTCTCTTTTGATTTTGGGTACATTAATCACATCGCCTTCTTGCAAATAAATATTCTCAATACTGTTGGTATCTCTTAAAATTTTCTCAACATCAATCCCAATTTTAACGGTTGGATTTAAATATTCCTCAGAGGTAGATGAAGAAGTATCTTTAATTTCTTGTTTTAACTTCTTAAAATAAATATCACTGGTATCTTTTAAAATATTGGCTTTATTGATTCTGGTAATGCTAACCCCTTTTGTAAAAGCAGAATGTGTTAAACCCCCAGCACGTTGTAAAACATGATTTACTTTTTCATCGGAAGAAGAAAGAATATAAGTTCCGGGGTATAATACCTCGCCTTCTATTTGAACCTTTACTTGAGATTTATATCCTGGCTTTACTCTAATAGTTACAATATCCCAGGGTTTTAATTTAATATCATTGCCTTTTAAATCTAATTCTTTTTCACTGTTAATAGTAATCACTTGAGCCAATTCGTTAGAACTTGCATCGAATTTGGCCAAATCTAATCTGCTGGCAATTTCAATTTTCTCAACAGTAGCCCCTTCAGTAAAGCCACCTGCTGCAAAAATTAAATCTTTTAAACTTTGATTTTTATAATAAGGATATTGATTAGGTTTTTTCACCTGACCTTGAATGGTTACCAAATAATCTTCTTTATAATCTTTTGCATTACCTATTAATATTTCATCGTTCTTTTTTAATGCAATATCGTGCTGTTTGCCTTGAATAATTTCAATAGGGTTGAAGGATAACATTTCTTTACTGTAATCATCATTTGTTCTCATGATAATTCCACGTTGAAGAAAAGCTTCATCGGTTAATCCATCAGCTTTTTTAATGAGCTGTGCTAAAGTTAATCCTTCTGATAGTTCGTATTGACCCGGTCTGTATACTGCTCCACGCAAAGTAATTCTGTTAGCAAAACGATCTAATACTTTACCAATATCTATAATATCTCCATTATTGGGAATGTAATTATTGAAATCACTTTTGGCTACATCTTTAATTCGTTTTTCTTTTCCATTATTTTGAATGATATGGATAGATTCTGAATAAGCTTGAGGTGTAAATCCACCGGCATATTCAAATATTTTACTGATGGGTTCATTAGCTATGGCTTCAAAAACTGCAGGTTTATTAATTTCACCAGAAAGGGTAATGATTTTTTTTGCTGTTGGAATTCGAATCACATCTCTATCCATTAATCTTACATCACTGCTCTGATCTGCATGTAATAAAAATTGATAGGCATCAAACTTTGTTACCACTTTATTGTTACGCACCAATTCTATATGTCGTAAAGATCCTTTTTCGTTTGGACCACCACAAGCATATAATGCATTGAACAAAGTTGAAAGAGAAGATAAGGTATAGGTTCCTACTCTTCTGGCATCTCCAATTACAGTTACTTTAATACTTCTAATTTTGCTGATGCTGACTTGAATTTGAGATTGACCACTGCTGATGCTGGCATAACCCGATGCAGCCATTTTATCTCTGATTTTTTTGGTTGCAGCTTCAACCGACATTCCATTTACACTAATTAAGCCCACATTCGGAATACTGATATTACCTTCGGGACTAACTACAATTTTATGATTCACTTCCTGATAGCCAAAAACATCAATATTGAGTTCATCATCGGCACCAATGGTATAATTTTTTGGAGTTGGGATTCTGAGGTTGGGTTCAAATGTGATATTGTCGTTATTAAACAAATCTCCACCAAACACAAAAGTAGAAAATGTTTTTTCTTTAAGTTTTTTAACGTCTTTATCGAAGCCAGTAGAATCTACTCCTCTACTACCTTCTGACTGTTCTTTTTTAAGGCGTTGTTCATTCTTCAATTTCATGGATGGTGTAATGGAAGAGGCATCCAATCGTGCCATACGAGCCCTCAGTTTTACAATTTCTGATACAGGAAATCCACGTTGAATAGCCAATTGTTCTGCTTGAGCTTCTGACAGGCCTGATTGTTGCAATTGCATTTTGTACTGAAGAATGTCTTCATCAGTCAGCATATCTACTTTAATAGTAGATATATCTTTTCCTTTCAATAAATCTTGTGCAAGGATAGGGTTGAATGACAAATATCCCACCAGAACAAGCACAAGGAACTTGTAGTTAATTCTTTTGATCATACTTAAAAAATGAGAAACACAATTAAAAATCTAAAAGTAGAATTGGTCTATAGTTTGGCTATTGTGTTTGGTGAAGGTAAAGATAAACGTTGAAATGATATGGAAAAGCGGGGAAGAAATTTATTTTTGGATTCTCTTAAATCCTCTTTAAAGGAAAGGACTTTAAAAGAATTGCTTTATTTTTCTTAAAGGCTTTAGATGTAAGGTAAACCATTTAGGTTTTAAATTATTGACTAGCCAAGCTTTTCTATCGTTAATATTGGCTTTTACTCTATTGTTCAAATTTTTTGTACTAGCACCTCCCAATCTGAAATGAACAATTATTTTATTAAGATAAGCCCCTTTAAGTTGGTGCTTATACATAAAACGCAGCATGAGTTCATAATCAGCTGCACTTCCCAAACTCAAATTAAATAAACCATACTGTTCATACACTTTTTTTCTTACAAAGAAAGTTGGATGTGGGGGCATCCACCCGAATAAAAAATCATTTAATGTATAAGAACCTGCAATCCATTTTCTTTTTATTTTACTGATATCATTACTATCAACAAAATTCAAATCACCGTATAATACATCACAATTTGTTGTTTTAAATACTTCAGCAATTTGTTGCAAAATATCATTTGAAACATAAAAATCATCACTGTTTAAAATACCAATAATATCACCAGTAGCAGTTTGAATCCCTTTATTCATGGCATCATAAATTCCATGATCCTTTTCTGAAATTATTTTTGATACATGAGGAAATTGATTAACTACTTCAAGTGTTGAATCTTTACTCAAACCATCAACAATAATGTGTTCAATATTTTGATGTGATTGCATTGCAACACTTTCCAACGTTTGCTGTAAAGTTGAACTACTATTATATGTGGCTGTGATGATGGAGATTGTTAACATTCAAATTTTCTTTCACGACATTTAACTGCCGGATTACCTGCATAAATAAAATTAGCTTCTAAATTTCGAGTGGCAATAGAACCTACTGTTAGAATTGAATTTGTATAACAAATAACACCTGGACAAACTATTGATTTAGCTCCTATCCATGTGCCTGATTCAATAACAATTGGTTTGGTAATTAAGTCGAATGTAGATTTTTTATAATCATGATTGCCGGTTAATAAATAAGCTCCTTGAGAAATACACACATGATCTTCAATAGTAACAAAATCTAAATTATCAATCCAAACGCCCTCACCAATCCAACAGAAATTTCCAATTTTCAATTTCCAAGGAAATTTAATATTGATGCATGGTTTAAATCTAACAAATAGTCCAATTTTTGCCCCAAACAATTTTAATAAATATGTTTTAAGAGATGAAGGAAAAGGAATTGATGATTTAAAGAAAATAATGTTAATAAAATACCAAACAGTATGTGTTAGTTTTGTAGCACCAATATTTAAATTGGGCTTAAATGATCTCAGATCTTGACTTACTATTTTATTTGCATTATTTTTCAAATTTAAAAAGCTCTTTATACTTATTTAATATGTCTTTTTTATAATAAAAATCTTTAGAAAATTCATAAGTATTTAAACAATATTTTTTAAAATTTTCATAATCCAAATCTCTAAAATATTCAATACCTTTCTTGATTTCAGTTGAATTATTAATGTCTAAATTAATCCCGCATTTTTTTTCTTTTAAGTTGCTCCAAGGTGTAAAATTACTTATTAAAATTGGTCGTCCAACACTTAAACTTTCATAAATTGCATGTCCAAAATTTTCGCCACTAGTTAATAATATAAATGCATCGTAACGAGCTATGGTATTTTGAACATTTATTGGTTCAACCTCTCCTTTATATTTTGCAATATTTTGCATTTCATTTAAAAGTGGTTTACATTTTCTTTCCCAATAATTTCTGTCTTTTATAGGTCCATATATATCAAGAGTAACCCCTTTTAAATCTTGAATTGATTTTAACAATAGATGTAAGTTTTTTTTTTCTGAGATTAAAGACAAATAAATCAAATTTAATACACCTTGTTTTTTCTCAGGGATTGTAATACTTGTCACCGGAGTCTTTGGTATATTAGAAACTACAAATATTTCGTTACTTTTTGGAAACCATTTTTTAATATCCAAGGCTTCTTGTTCATCAGTTGCATGCCAAAAAACATTTTTAAATCCACCAAAAATGTTTAAAAGAAATAAATAAATATATTTTTTAAATTTCTTATTTGATAAAGCACCTGCTTGAAGCATGCCTCTTGGGGCAATAATCACCTTTGACTTTGGTTTGAATATTATTGGAATAATATTGTAACGTAATGAGTAAATACCATTTAAATACCAAACTTTAGAATTTTGTTGCTTTATAAATTTAATCCACTTAAAAATTGATGTTTCATCATTATACCAAATTGAGATAGAAGCTGATATTTGAGTCCAACTATTGCTTTCAACATTTAGTATAGAATTATCATTATCCTTATTTGAACAAAGTATTTTCACTTGGTAATCTTTTTCTAAATATGCAACAAGGTTATTTAAAGACTGAATTGGTCCACCTGCTTTAAATGCAGGAGTATACCAATCATAAAAAATCAATATTTCATTTTTCATCATTCCTTGTTAACTCGCATTTATTATCAATTTATTGCTTTTACTTTTAACTCTTTTCATAAAATAAAAAACAATAAATGAAACAAGGAAGGTAGTTTTCACTAAATGACCCATTGATGTTTGAGTTTCACAGTCTGGTCTAATTGGATAGATGTAGATTATTGGGAGTAGGAAGTAAACTAAAGGATAATATTTAATTAAATATTGAAAATATTTTAAAGAATAATTTAACAACAAACCAAAACAAAAAAGCATCACTAAGCCACCAAAATATCCAAAAGACGCCCAAGCATCTCCTACAATTCCAATACCCATTGATGTTCCGAAACTAATAATAATTCCAGAATATTTATTTAATAGTTCCCTATCACCTGCTCGTATTTTGTCTGGAGCCAAAATACGTGGCATAAATGCTGCTTCAAAATATTTATTGATCAGGTCAAAATTAGCATAATCAACTCTTTTAGGAATATTATTCATTGTTCTTGCAGTAATCCAGCCTTGATTAATTCTTACTATATTCTGAATCAACGAAAATTTACTAGCCTCTTCAATTTCAGATTCAGCAGTTTTTCTGAATACTTTAAAGCTTGAGTTCTCTTTTGTTATTACAGATGATGCAGACCTAAAATTTTGTTTCGCTAATTGAATTATTACAACCAAAAAAACAAATACTCCTATAGCAATAATTTTCTGTATGAAAGAAGGTTTTAATTTTATAGCTAAACTAATTCCCCAAAAAATCATCCATGTAAGTAAATCATGAAACATTCCTCTATTTAATGATTGAAGGACTAAAAGAGTTACTGGAATAGCCAATAATAAATAATTTATTTTTTTTCCAGAAAGAATAATATAACACACATATACATACTTGAGAGAAATTATAAAATAAATAACAAAATCGAAAGAAGTATTTGATTTGAAAGGGAAAAAATGAAAAAATATAGAAATGAAAAATAATTTTTCAAATAAAGCACTATCGAATTTTATAAAATTTATTTTTACGTTTTTCAAAATATCATCTTCATCACTTTTAATTGAATTATAGAATAATCCAATACCAATTAATAAAACCCCAGTAAAAGCAAATGAGAAATATTCTTGAGAGGGGATAACCATACTATAAATAGATTCGTTATCGTACATATATGATAAATATGGACCTAATAAATATTGAAGAGAAAGAAAAACAATAAAAATATTTCTAATTCTAAAACCATTATTAGCCTCAACAATAAACTTAAAAAACCATACAGCAAAAAAAATTGGTGCAAGTAAAGCATTATCCCAACCAGCAGAATTACCAATAATAATTACAAGCAAAAAAGATGTTAAAATTAGTAAAGAATTAATTTTCATTTACACTTTAAATATGACTTAAGCTAATATTTTATTAATTGCAACAGAAATTTTATCAAACCTCCAATCTTTTATTCTTTCTTGTGATTGTTTCCCCATCTTTATAGTTTCTCTCTTATCAACTGTCATTAAGTTAATTTTGCTAATCAAGTCATTAATATTATTACTTTCAAAGACAAACCCGTTTTTTCCATTTTCTACCAAATCAATAGCACAGCCACATTTATCACTAACCAAAACAGCTCTACTGCAAGCCATAGCTTCATTCACAGCTAAGCCCCAAGTTTCACCTGGACCTTGTGATGGCAAACAATAAATATCACCTAATCTATATACAGCAGGCATTAATGATTGATTTTGGAAAGGCAAAAAATGAATATTATTTATTTCCTTAGCTCTTACTTTTAAATTAGATTCTAGTTGCCCATTCCCAACAAAAATTAGGTGAAGATTATTTTCTCTTAAATTTTTAAAAGCTTTTAACAATAATATTGGATTTTTTTTTTCTTGAAATTTTCCACAAAAAAGAATAGTAATGTCAGTTTCTTGAATTGAAAATTCTTGCTTTATTTTTTCAATCCAATGTTCTTGTTCTAAATTAATTGTAGCAAATCTATCATTATCAATTGCATGTGGTACAAAAACTAATTGTTCCTCTTTTAAACCAAATTTTTTGTAATAAGCTTTATTTGCTTGACCCACATATAATGCAATATCAATATACTGGTATACCCAAGTTAAAAAGTATTTTCTGACTAATGATTTAAATGAAAAAGCTTGATGTTCGTCTATTAATGTTGAATCACCACGAAACCATAAGGGAATTTTTCCTTTACAGTATCGAATTACTTTTAAGTGAGAATTAAAATTCCAACCAAAAACTAAAACATGGGTTGACCCAAATTCAACAATAGATTGAATTAAATAAGGATTTATGATTCCATTGAAGTGATGAGTACCTGGATTCTTAGAACTATTGTTACAAAACTCATATTGATATCCCTCTAATAATGGAATATCCCATTCAACAATTTTATTGAAATCAGGATCAAACTTTTCTTTTATTCCTCCTACACCCCAAGTATAAAAAACCTTACAATCCATTCCTTTATCGGTTAATAGTTTAAAAATTGGTGCATAGTATTGAATAGGGTGAGTAGTAATAATTGCAAGCCTCATTATTAATTTTTATCCTTATTTAATACATTCAAAAGCTACTGAATTTTTGAACCTACTTGCCTCTTCAACATACTTGAACATCTTATCATTGCAATCGCTAAATTCACATTTTCTGATTGAATTAAATCCAACATTTTTTAATTCAACTTCCAATGATTTATAATCCCACATCCATAAATGTTTTGAATTCCCTAAAAATGATACTATTAAGCCTTTAAGCCCCCGACTTCTTTTTTCAACCCCAAGCATTGTTGTAATTGATATAAACTTTATACTAGCACTTGTTTTACCTGCTTTTAACTCTTCCAAATATAGTTTAGCAGCATATTCTAAATCAGGAACTACACATCTAAATATTCCTCCCTTTTTGAGAATTTTAAAAGAGTTTTTTAAGGCAATTCTAAAATCATAAAGTGACAGATGTTCTAATGTATGTGAGCAATACAAACCATCACAAGAGTTTTCATCTATTGGTAACCCTTTAACAATATCACCATACTTTACATTACTTGGAAATTTGGTATTCAATTGTAAAAAACTTGATACTAATGGAATTTTTTGCAACACCAAAGTTGGGGAAGCATCATAGTTAATCCACTCTTTAGGAGCGGATAACCCACATCCGTATTGAACATACTTATTCATACTTATAATTTTTAAAAATAATAAAGATTTACAAAGTGGTTTTATACCAATTTAAGGTTTCTTCAATTCCTTTTCTAACATTTACTTTTGGTGACCAACCCAAAATTTGGTGAATTTTTTCTACGCCAATAGATCTTCTTCTAATATTATCAATATCTCTTTCAGGTACATTTTCGATTTTAATATTTTTAGTATAGTTATTAATGATCTCAGCTAATTTATTTACAGAAGTTTCTACTCCAGTACCCACATTAAAAACATCTCCTAGGGCTTTAGGGTGTGTGGCAGCTAAAATTGTAGCATCAACAGCATCTGTAATAAAAGTATAATCTCTTGTTTGTTCTCCATCACCAAAAATGTTTAAAGTTTCATTAATTAATGCATTATGAATAAACTTTCCTAAAACACCACAATATGGATTTCTTGGAGATTGACCATAACCATAAACATTCGAATAACGAACACTACTTGTTGGTAATCCATAACTTCGATTATATATTAAAGTATAATTTTCGCCCAACAATTTTGTAGCAGCATAATTGCTCAAAACAATTGTTGCATCATTTTCAGTTACTGGCAAACTGGCTGCACTACCATAAACCGAACAAGATGATGTATAAACAAATCTTTCTAAATTCGCCAATTTGTTATTTTTTATAAACTCAAGGATCAACAATGTACTTTCTGCATTCACCCTCATATCATCTAAAGGATCTTTACCTGATGCCGATATTTGTTTACAAGCTAAATGGAATATAAAATTAACATCAACAAATAATGGAAAAAGCTTCTCAGTTTCTAAAACGGATATTTTTTGAAAATTAATTTTATTCAAATCATCTCCAAGAATAGAAGGGTCGCTATTTACACAATTATCAACAACAATAACAGAACAATTATATTGGTTTACTAGGGTTTTTACAAGATTATGACCAATGAAACCCAAGCCTCCAGTTACTAAAATTTTCTTACCTGAAATTTTATCTAAATGATTGATCATAATTATTATTTAATAACTAAAGAAATATTTTGTAAAAATGCCGAAGTCATTCCATTTGCTGTATGTTGCAAAACCAATGGATTATTTAATGATATTGGAATAAAATTGTTTTTATTTTTAATTAATGTTTCGAACATTTCAGTTAATTTCTGTGTTTGGTTTATTGGCAATTCTTCATTTTTTGATGAGTAAGTTACAACATAAGGATAATTTATTTCTTTTAAAAACAAAGCTGGAAAAGAATCTTTATGAACAAATGCAACAAAAGGTTTTTGAGAAGCAACTAAACCCATAAGTTTTGATGCAGCATAATAAGGCTGCATACCACCAATTAAAAATAATATATCGGCACTCATAGTTAACTCAACAGCTTTTTTATAAGTAACTCTTAATGGATTTTCTTTAACAAAATGCTGCATATTATTTTGTTCTATCCATTTACCTAATTGTGGTTTTGAGAGTCCTTCACCTGCATAACTTGTTCCAATAAACTGAACTTCTATTTTTAGGATTTTTTCTAACTCTTTTAAGCTAGGCATTAAACCATTTAAAACTGGGTAACAATCGTTCCATATTGCACCAATATATCTAAGGATAATTTTATTTTCAGTTTTGTCACCAAATCTTATCTTATCAAAATCACTTTGCTCTGCTCCATAAGGTATAGCAAACATGGGTTTTGAATTTAAACTTGGGTGTCTTTTTATCAAATTAGAATTAATACCTTCAGAAACAGAAAAAATTATAGAGGCGTTTGAACAAACCCATTTTTCTAAGGCAACAGCTATACCTTGAGAAATTTTATGTTTAAAAGTTGCATATTTTTTTTCTTGATCATGAACCCAAGGATCAATAAAGTCAATGCCATAAGGCACTTTTGTTAACCACTTAACAATGGGTGCAATAACTAAAATATACCAAGGTGGTACTAAATATAAAATAAATGATGGTTTTGAAATTCTGACTTCATTTATTAATTTAAAAAATAAAAAAGGTAACATTCTTAAACCTAAATCTCCAATACCAAATTTTCTGGTAGTTTTTTGGTTTAAACAGTGTACAGTTTTTTCTGTGTATTCAGTGCCAAGCAATTCCTTCATCCAAACATCTTCTACTTCTTCTCTGTATTTTGGTTGAACTGTAAAACAAATAGGATAAAATCCAAATGAACTTGCATGTTTAACCAATAATCTTGCTCGTTGAGATGGCGGAGAAGAAGAAGGAGGAAAATGTGGGGTAACTAGAAAAAGGGTTTTCAAACAATTATTATATAGTTAATATTACTTTAGAAAATAGATTTTATACTTTGTTAATTTATCAATTAATGAGTCAATAATTATTGGTTTAATATATGGATTTTTCATTTGTAGTTCATCGGTGATAATAAAGTTAATATTTTTTTGTTTTATAAAATCAAGTTGTTTTTTGTAAAAATCACCATTTACTTTTTCCACAGGTTTGTATGATTCAAACTCGCCCTGACTAATGAGACTTTTTGATAATCCTAAACCTTCTTTCATATTCATATCTGAAATATTAATAATTCCAATTTGCTTATTTAAAAGTTGAATAAAATGAAATTTTCTTAATGTATAAGGATTATAATCCCACACTACTGCATTGTCCATATTTTTAATAACAACACCCCAATCACCACTATTTATTTTTTTATCTATTTGACTAATGAATTCTTTTGATATTTTCGGGTGATCCATTTTTAAGGAGTTTGGATTAATATTATCAAAAAAAATAAAAGATGCTTGTAATATAAAAGTTCCAATAAGAAACCCCATTTTATTTTTTTCTACTTTACTTACAAAATATAAAATAAAACAAGTAATTGCAATCGCTTTGGGAAAGTACATAATCCCCCCAGAGTCAATATTAAAATTAAATAATGAACCATAAAAAATTGGAAGCATAATTAATAAAAAAATTGGAAAAATTACTATCAAATTTTTTCTAAGTAATATATAGATTTTTTTAAATGAAATTAGTAATATAATAGGTATTATAAATAAGCAATAATAGAAAGGAAGTCTGAACAAGTTTTCTCGAAAAAAAATAAAAATGAAATTTTTAAATATCAAAGAAAATGAAATTTGATTACCACTGTTTACATTTCCATTTAGATTACCAAAAACTAAATAAAACAATGTAAAGCCTACTAATAAAATGAGGCTTAAAAAAAAATAAAAAAATGAATTTTTCTTCTCTCCTTTAAAGTACTGATAAGCCCCATAAATGAAAATAAATGTAAGTATAGGTGGTGCAGCCAATATGTTGCAAATAGGCATAAATGCTAACCAAATAAAGGCTAGAAAGTAGTGTTTCTTTATATACTCATTTAAAAATAAAATTGTAAAAATAACCGCACAATATATTCTTGGTTGTGTAAATAAATTAATATCAATTAAATTTTTAATTGGTATATAACCAGTAAAAAAAATACTTAAAAAGGTTAATGCCACAACTAGTATTTTATTTTCAAAATTTAATTTGCTTATAAATGTGTAAAAACACATAAATGAAAGTGTAAAAACTAATGGGGAAAAAACAAATTGATAAATATCGAAATTACTCATTAAATTGAATTCTTGAAAAAGTGAAATTATCCAAATATCAAAGTAATGATAAGGTGTTCGATACTGATTTAAAAATTGATAATCTAATATTGATGGAAAATTTCTGCCTTCTACCCCTGTTAATCTGATAAATTCAGCCGTTTTGTTATAATAATAATAATCATCAACACCATAATCAAAATAATCAATAGAAAAGTAACTTTTATTAAAATACTGTATCATAAGGAACAATAAAACAAATGATACACATAATGTTAAATATTTAATATTTATTGATAATTTAAACTCTTTTTTCCACTTATTTTTTGTATGCGTTAGGTAAATTAAAGATATTACTAAAAATAAAAAATTAATAGTAACAAATTCAGTTTTAATAAATGAATAAATGACTATAGTTATTATTAGGCCTAAAATAGTTGATTTAGTAAAACGCTCTAAATCATCATTTTCTGTAGAAGAAAAATAATTAAATAGTATTAAACCAATAATATGAAATAATATTATACTTGAAATTATTATAAGAATATGAGCTATCATTACTTTTTCTTTATTATGTAACCCGGCCTATTTTTTACCTCTTCAAAAATTCTCCAAATATATTCAGCAGTAATACCCAAGCTAAAGAGAATCAAACCACTAAAAAATGAAATTATAATAACTGTAGATGTCCATCCAGGTACTTCACTTAATTTCCAAAAATTATCATTACCTATTAATCTTGCATATGCATAAATTATAATTATCACAAATGAAAAAATAGAAAAAAATAATCCTAAAAAAGTAATCAATTTTATAGGAAAAGTGGAACTAGAAAAGAAAAAGTCTTTTGCTAAATTTATTTTCTTTTTTAGTGTCCATCTTGATTTTTTATTATCCCCTTTTGGTCTTTGATATGCCATAAAATGTGGATCAAAACCAAGTCGTAAAATTTCAGTAATTGTTGTTGTATTTATTGGATGAATTTTATAATTGATAAGATCAATAATTTCTCTATCAATCAAAAATGAATCAGATCCTCCTGGTGGAAATTTTATTTCAGAGAAAGTATTCATCAACTTATAAAATAAAATCGAGGTGTATTTTGAAAATAATTTATCATCCCTATTTTCACGATATGGAATGATTATTTTATTCCCTTGTTGCCAAATACGATACATTCTTATTATTGATTCATAGGGTTGCTGTTCATCATCTGGAATTATAGTGGCACAATCTCCCTTTGAAACTGATAGACCAGCAAAAGCTGCATAATGACTTGTGAAATTTTTGCTTAATTTATAAGATTTAACATTTTCAAAATTAGTTGCTAATTTATTTCCAATTTCATAAGAGTTATCATTTGAGCCATCATCAATAATTATGAATTCAAAAGATATTTTTTCATCATTTAATGCTTTTGATATTTTATTGTATACCAACTCAATTTTATTATTACTATAATAAGAAAGCAATATGACACTTAACATAAAAAATGTATTTGTAAATTATATTTTAATTCTACTATGCACAATAATTGTTTATACTCAATTATGAATTCTACTAAAAGAGGTTATTTTTTCTGAAATAAATTTTATCTCAGTTTCAGTTAAACCTGGCCACAAGGGTAAACTTAAACAGGTATTTGCAATTTCTTCAGCAATAGGAAAATCTCCTTTTTTAAAACCTAAATAGGCATAAGCTTTCTGCAAATGAGGCGGAATTGGGTAGTGAATTAATGTACCAATACCATTTTCGTTTAAATAATTTTGCAAAGCATCACGATGGTTAGTCCTAATTATGTATAAATGATACACATGGGTAGCCATATTTGCTGTTTGGGGCAATATTAAACCATCAATTCCTTTTAATGCCTCATTGTACCAGTAGGCAATTTCTTGTCTTTGTTTGGTCCAATTGTTTAAATGTTTTAATTTGACACTTAAAAATGCGGCTTGACATTCGTCTAAACGCATATTATGGCCAATTACTTCATTGTAATATTTTTTTTGTGAGCCATAGTTTCTTAAAACCATGGCTTTTTGAGCCAACTCCTCATTATTGGTGGTAATAGCACCTGCATCGCCTAAAGCACCTAAATTTTTTCCGGGATAAAAACTTGTTCCATTTATATCACCCCAAGCACCTGTTGGTATTCCATTAAAACTAGCATCCTGACTTTGGGCATTATCTTCTATAATAAATAAATTATGCTTATCGGCAATAGCTTTAATTGCATCCATTTCACAGGCTTGGCCATACAAATGCACAGGCATAATTGCTTTGGCTTTGGGTGTAATAGCAGCTTCAATTAACGAGGGATCTATATTATAAGTGTTTATATTTGGCTCAACAAAAACAGGTTTTGCCCCAACATAAGATACAGCCAACGCTGTTGCTATGTAGGTATTAGAAGGCACAATTACTTCGTCACCAATTCCAATATTCAAAGTTTTTAATGCAATATGTAATGCATCCAAACCATTACTTACACCAACAGCAAGCTGTGTTTGGTTAAATTGTGCATATTCGGTTTCAAATTGTTTTACTTTATCACCTAATACGTACCAATTGCTATCATAAAAAGCTTCAAAAGTTTGCAAGATTTCTTGTTTAATAGGCTCATGCATAGGAGAAAAATTTAAAAAAGGTATTTTCATAAAATTATTTTACAAAGAATTTTTCTCCTGTGTCTGATAGAAAATAATTATCCACTTTTTTCATTTTTGAACCATTCTTATTTATATAACCAACTATTTGAGCTGGAGATCCTTTTACTATTGAAAATGCTGGTATGTTTTTAGTTACCAATGAACCTGCACCAATTAACGAATATTGACCAATATCAACTCCACCTAATATTATTGCTCCTGCACCAATAGAAGCAAATTCATTAATAACAATTTTCTGAAAATGATCAGGATATAATTTAGATTTCGGGTATTTATCATTTGTAAAAGTCACATTAGGGCCAACAAAAACATTATCTCCTATATGAATTCCATCCCATAAATAAACACCAGATTTTATTGTTACATTATTTCCTATTGTAACATCGTTTTCTATAAAGGTATGACAGTTGATATTACAATTATTTCCAATTTTTGCTCCTGCTAATATTATAGCATATTGCCAAACATAAGTATTTATGCCTATATACTTTGTTTGAACTTCTGCTTTTTCATGAATCATATTTTTGCACTATTTTAAAGTTTAAATAATCGTCATAATCCCTTAAGTAATCACCCTCATCATAATGATGAGAAGCCAAAACTAGGCAGATAGAGCCGGACGAGAAGTTAATTTCTGATGCCCAAATACCCGGGGGTATATGTAAGCCAATATAAGGTCTGTTTATTTGAACCAAACGTTTAGATTTTGCATCATCCAATAATATATCAAATGAACCACTTGCGGCAACTAAAAATTGATGACATTCTTTGTGTGCATGTGCCCCACGTGATTCACCACCAGGAATATCATATAAATAAAAAATTCTTTTGATATCGAAAGGAACTTCAATATTATTATGAATTGGCGTAATATTTCCTGCCCTGTTTTCAATTCTTGGGAGGTAAATTAAGTTACAATCGAAAACGGTATTTCTATGCATTTCTTAATGCTTTTAATTCATCAAAATCTCTAATATAATCCTTTTCATTATATTCCTTATCTGCCAAAACCAATGCCAATGAATTGGTTGAAAAATTTTCCATACTTCTCCAATATAATTTTGGCACGTACAATCCATAGTAAGAGCGGTTTAAAAGAAATCTATGTTCTTTTTTTCCATCATGCAATACCACATCAAAACTACCGCTTAATGCCACAATAAATTCTTGCAATTCGTAGTAAGCATGCCCACCTCTAGTTTCACCACCGGGTACATCATAAATCCAATAAGTTCTAGCAATTTTAAATGGTATTTGCTGGTTATCCTCAATAAAAGATAAGTTTCCTCTGGGATCAAGAAATTTTGGGAGCTTAATTATTTGTGGTTCCAATTTAATCATAGTAATTAAACATTAATAATAGTTACTTTAGCTTTTAACAATATCTATACTTCAATTTATTTGATAAGTGTGTTAAAATTTTTCAATAAAGCAACCCTTTTATCATTTCTACTAATTCATAATCGTTAAACCCACTGTTTGCTACCATTTGAGTTTGGATAGCATTTGAATTAATAATTTGAATATCAAAAACATTTTTATTTATAATAGAACACATTTGTTTTGGTGTATCAGCAACCAACAAATTACCTGTTTGCCACTTATATCCTCTCATACCTGCAGTAGTAGTAACTATTGGCACTCCCCAACTTATTGCTTTTGCCAATTTTGTTGAAGCACCAGTTGAATACCACCAAACTGGATTTAAAAAAATAGACCAAGTTGCGACCTCCGTTTCTAAATTATCGTTTGACAATTCACCCAAATAAGTAATCTGTGAATATTTCTTTGCAAGCTGTTTCCCAATTTTTTCGGGAGCTCCTACTATTCTAATTTCTATAGATTTATTTTGCTCTAAATTAAATTCGTCCAATAAAATTTCGATTCCTTGTAAGTTGGGTGGGTGATCCAATCTGCCTACAAAACCTACTCTTCCAATAATAGGATTAGACTTCAAAAAATCGGAATGTAGTTTTCGTGGCAGAAATAAAGTTTGCTTTGCACCAAACCAGTTTTCAATTTGAGTTTCAGTTTCTGATAATGCCACAACCGTATCTACATATTTTACTCTAAACTCAGATTCAGTTGCTAATAAAAAACCAAGTCGAATTTTATTTAATACTTTTTTAAAAAAAGAGACTTTTTTAATTGGTTTTGAAATTAAATGTAAAAAGTCGCCAGAATGATTGCCATGGCTCATTAATATTATTCTAATTTCATTACCAAAAACTTCTTTAATTGGTTTTGCATATCGAACCAATGATGCCATATTGATAAAAACAATTTCGATTTTGTTTACTCGTAAAAATTCGATAAATGATTTTTTATCTTTTTCTACATCATACATGCTGTAGTTTTCAAAGCCTATTTTAATAAGAATTCTTTGAATTATATGTTTGGTAAAAGAAACATAATAATGTTTTAATTCAATTGAATCAACTTTATTTAATATTTCTAAAAATTCTTGAGAGCATAATTGTACTCCACCTGTAACAGCTGAATAAAGAGAAGATTTATTAGTAAGGAAAACTGCTTTTTTCAGATTATATTTATTTTTTTAATTGACAAATTAAATTTTTATTAATTACTTATCTTGGCTGTTATTTTTTTGATATTTTTTGCATAAGTATTTTCTAGTGCAAAAGCAATTCTGTGTCTTTGTTTCTCTATATCGTTTTCGTTGTTTATGCTGTTAATAGTCTGTTTAAATAAGGTTGAATATTCCTCTTCTTTTCCTTTCATACACATGACTAGCAATTTTTGTTTTTCATAAAAAGATAAATAAGTTGAAACAATTACCTTACCAGTACTTAAATATTCTAGTATTTTATGAGAATTTGCCCCTCCATTAATATCTTTATATGGATTATTTATATAAATAAACATATCAATTTTACTCAATTCGTCGACTATTTCATCGGCCTTTTTTACACCATAAAAAAATGCATTGTGACAATTGTTTTTTATACTTTGAACTATATTATAAATTTTAGAATCAAAATCTGAAAGTAAGTTGTTATTCTTTGAATCATTAGCTCCCCAAAAATGAAAATCCATATTTTGATTTTTAGTAACAATTTTTTCTAGAATATTTTCATCTAAGAAAGGCATTACCAAATTGCCTATATATCCAACTTGAATTCTTTTTTTTATTTTTTCATTACTACCAAATTTGATTAGACTTAATTTTTCTAAATTTTTTAAAGCAAAGGCCTCGTAACTTCTGTTCAATCCATGATTTATCAATAAACAATTTTTATTTATTATACGAAATTTAGATAGAATTTCTTCAGCAACAGAAACGACTATATCAGCTCTCTTAGCAGCCCTAGTTTGAGAATTGTTAAAAATTTGATCAGCGATAAAAAATATTTTTTTTGAAGCTGGGTACATATGAAAGTACCCATGCAGATTTGGATCAAAATTCCAAATTTGTTCAAACTTTATTGAATTATGTTTTGAAATTTTTTTTATGAGACGTAATAATAAAAAGTCATAAAACTGAGTTAATCTTACTCGAAACCGCAAAAAATCAATTACTCGATGAGTAATTAATTTGTAATTAATCAAGTATAAATTTTTATACCCGTCGATTTCTGTTATTAAATAATCTTTAACTTGATTATTTTCATTAGGAGGATTTAGAAAATAAACAATATTATTTTGGTTAGCTATTTCTATAGCATAATTATGTTTTGAAATATGCAAGTTCCCCCAAGCATTTGGAGAAATAATTAAATAATTTTTGATATGCTAAATTTTAATCCCAATTTTTCTTATAAAATAAATTAGTGGTTTCAATAAATTCAAAATAGGATAATTATAATAAATCGTTTGTGTTATAGCAAATTCTTTGTGCTCTCTTCTCGGTTGCAGTAAAATTTTTTCAAACTCAAGTTGAGATAAACCAAATTTTTTTAATACAAATTCATAATCATTATGTAATTGCTGTTCTTCTATTACAGGTTTTTGCAATTCTATTAACGCTTCTTGTTTTGTTATCTGACCGCTAAAAATTAAATTTGATAAGTGTGCTTTTCTTTTATCTATACCAAATTTCAAAGGCAAGATATAACCTTGATAGAATCTGGTAAAAATACTTTCGTAATGTTTTCCTCCATAATCTCTCCAACCTAATTCTTCGGTTATTATTTTTTTTACTAATTGTTTATTATATGGCAAATAGTTTAACAAATTTATAGAACTAATTCCTTTTAAACCTCCATATATTTTTCTTTGTTTTAAACCAAAAAATGGATAAGTTTTTAAAGGTTGAGTGCCAAACTTTTTATGAATATCCTTAATATTCGCATCATCACTTTTATTAAAAACCCAAAATGATGGTAATGTAGCTTCTGTTACAATATTGTAACCACTTAAGATGTATTTTATTTTATTTTCAGCAGCTAATCTGAATAAAGTACCACTAATTGCATGGTCAGATATAGCCTCTATATCCACTACCGATGCTTTTAAATACGCAAGTTGTAAATCTTTAAACTCATTCCAATCAACAACCAAAGTATATAAATCAAATCCGAGTTTTTCAATTATATTTTCAATATTTTTTACCGCTAATTCACTATTCCATCCATTATCAAAATGAACAATCAAAGGCCTTAAGCCTAATTTCTTTGCTTGTAAGCACAAATATGTACTATCAACTCCTCCACTAATTCCTGTTAAGCAGTCATATTTTTCCCCCTCTCCAGACTTTTTAATTTCACTTATTATATAAGCTAATTTTTCTTCCCCTTCTTTCCCTTTAAAGACAAACTCTTTTTCCTTCTCTAAATATTCATAATAATAATTACATATTCCTTTTTCATCGAATGTAATATCTGGATCTGCAATTGTATCCATAACACTAATACTACATTGCTGATAAGGTCTATTAAAGTTAATATCCGGATCATTTTTTAATTTTTCTTCATCGTAAATCGGTATATCTAATTTCATTTACTTACAGTTATATATTTTTTCAATTATTTCTACTACTTTTAATCCTTCCAAAGCATTTGTTGTAATGGGTGCTCTCCCTTTTAAAACATCAATCACATTTTCAAATATAAAATGATGGTTTGCTGCCGAACCTTTGTATAAACCATAGTCGTTGGGAGGATTTGAAGGAGGGAGTTCAGGCATGGTATAATCTTTAATATTGCAAAATTCCACTTCGTTCATATATTGTCCACCCACTTTTACTGTACCATTTTCAGCAATAATGGTAATACTGCTTTCTAAATTTTTATTCCAAACTGAAGTAGAGTAATTAAGTGAGCCAATGCCACCATTCACAAAATCAAAATTCACAAATCCAGAATCCTCAAAATCGGTTAAGTCTTTATGATTAAAATCACCAAACCTGGCTTTGATGTTTGTAATATCTCCAAATAGCCAGAACATGATATCAATAAAATGAGAAAATTGTGTAAATAAAGTTCCACCGTCTAATTCTTTGTTGCCATGCCAGTTTTGTTTGGTATAATATTTTTCATCTCTATTCCAATAACAATTGATTTGAACTAAAAAGATTTCACCAAGTATATTTTCTCTGATGATTTCTTTTAACCAAACAGATGGAGGTGAATACCTGTTTTGCATTACACAAAAAACATTTTTATGTTGATGTAATGCTTCATAAATAATTTTTTCGCAGCCTGTTTTTGTAAGTGCCATTGGCTTCTCAATTACAACATGATGGCCTGATTTTAATCCATCTAAAGCATTAGATTCATGAAATCCATTTGGAGTGGCAATACTCAAAACATCGAAATCAATCTTGCTTTCTAATAGTTCGTTCAATGATTTATAATATGGAACATTGAATTCATTTAGACCTAGTAAGTTTTTTTCTTTAACATCACAAAGTGCAATCAGTTCACACTCCTGATTATTTACTATCATTGTAGCGTGTCGTTTTCCAATATGACCACAGCCTAGAACTGCAAATTTTATTTTATCCTTCATTTTATTTGTGTTACACCATTATTTTTTAAATGATATTGTTGTTTGCTTTCAGGGCATTCGGCAAAAGCATTTTCATCAAAATGTAGCCTATGACCATATTCACTTACCCAGCCAATTTGTTTTGCAGGATTGCCTACCATTAATGCATAAGGTTTAACTGGTTTTGTAATTACAGCACCAGCACCAATTAAGCAATATTGTCCTAATTCGTTTCCACAAATAATCGTAGCATTTGCTCCAATACTTGCTCCTTTTCTTACCAAAGTTGTTTTATATTCATCTTTACGAATAATAGCACTTCGTGGATTGATAACATTTGTAAACACCATACTTGGACCTAAAAAAACATCGTCTTCACAAATTACTCCTGTATATATGGAAACATTATTTTGTACTTTGACATTATTACCTAAAACAACTTTTGGAGATACCACAACATTTTGGCCAATATTACAATTTTCACCTATAACACAAAGAGGCATAATATGAGAAAAATGCCAAATTTTGGAGCCCCTACCAATAGTACATCCCTCATCAATAATTGCAGAGGGATGAGAGTAATAAAGCATAATTAATTATTAAATATTAAATTAATTTCATCTTTCTTTTCTTTAGGAAAAAATAAATAATCTGAATTTTCAATTTTTGTATTTATATCAAAATCTTTCAAAATCTCTATAGTAATTTGATTTGAATCTTTTATTATTCGGGCAATAACAAAATTTGAATTTTTTAATATTTTCGATAGTTTTTTTTGTCTTTCCAATCTGAATATATTTTCAATTGTGTAAACTGGCAAAACTTCAATAATAATAATGGGCCTAAATTCATTTATCCATTCAAGCATGCCTTCAACTACTTCTAATTCAGCACCTTCAACATCAATTTTTAAAAAGGCTCCTTTTTCACTTGGCAAAAATTGAATAACAGAATCACCATTATATATTGGTACAAATTCTTTTTTTAGAATAGCACTCTCTGGTCTAAAATTTTCAATAATAGTTGCACTTTGATCAGAGTTATCACTACTAAAAAACATTAATGGCAAAATTTCATTTTTAGAGCCAATACCAACTGGAACTACATCACAATTTTTAAAACTGTTAACGCTTATCAGTTTTTTAGAATAATGAAAACAAATGGGGTTTGGTTCAAATCCTACATAATTAATATTATCAAATACTGAATAAACTTTTACTAAAGTTTGTCCTAAATTAACACCAATATCAATAAAGTTTTTATTGAATAATGGTTTCATTTTTATTAGCAATAATGTCATCCATGTTTCAGATAATCGTAGATTAGTTAAACCAATAGAACTATCAATTGGTATTTTAATAACCTTATTATTTACTTTTATTGTTGTTTCAATATTTAAAAAAGGAAGTAATTTTAATTTGTTTAATAATCTAACTCTAATATTTAGAAAATCCATATTTTAATTTTTGAATGTTTTATTTAACTCCTTTTTTGATGGATAACTTATTAAAACGGCTTGATGTGGCCTTTGAAAAACAAACATACTACCAGCTGCAACTGCACATGCACCTGCCTGTTTTGCTTTTTTAAAATCTTCAATAGAAGCTGCACCACCTAAGGCAATAATTGGAATCTGTACAGATGAACTCATTAATTGGATTAATTCAGTATCATATCCTTTATAGGTTCCATCTGCATCAATATTGTTTATAATAATTTCTCCCGCACCGGCAGTTTCAACTTCTTTAGCAAATTCATGTGGTGATTTGTTGCTATTATTTTTTCCATTATCGGTATACACTTTATACTTTCCCAACCAGTTTTTTTTTACATCGATTGATGCAACAACACTTTGGCTACCTACCGAATTTGCAGCCTGGGTAATTAAGTTTAAATTGGTATGCAATGCTTTATTAATGATTACTTTTTCGAAACCACTAAACAAAATTCTTTTAATTTGATCTAATGTGGTAATACCGCCTCCATAAGCCATGGGCATAAATGCCTCACTTGCAATTTCTGCAATTGTTTCAAAATTTGGTGGGCGGTTATCTCTGGTTGCATCAATATCTATTACTACCATTTCATCTACTTCCTTTTCATTGAAAATTTTTACAGCATTAATAGGATCACCAACGTATTTATAATTTTTAAATTGAACAGACTTGATGAGTCCACCTTTATGTATTAGCAAAGTTGGTATAACTCTAATTTGCACTAATAATTTTTATAAAAATTTTCCAAAATCTTCATCCCGTATTTATGACTTTTTTCGGGATGAAACTGAACGCCTAAAATATTATCCTGTTCAATGCCGGCTGCAAAATCGTATCCATACTTTGCAGTTACCAAACAATCGACAGGGTTTTCTAATTTTAAATGATAAGCATGCACAAAATAAAATCTGGGTTCATCGTGCATATTTTCAAATAATTTAGATTGGCTGTAATTCTCAACCTCTGCCCAACCCATATTGGGTATTTTTTGGTTGGTTGCTAATTTGGTTTTATCAAAAGCAATTGTTTTACCTTTTATCCAACCTAAACCTTTTTCATTTCCTTCTTCACTTCCATCAGTTAATAATTGTACACCCAAACAAATGCCTAAAATCGGAATTTTGTCTTCTAATACTTTTTTATTTAATAAAGGAATTAAACCATAATTATAGAGCTGTTGCATACCATAATCGAAATGACCAACTCCAGGTAAAATAAGTTTTTCAGCATTTTCAATAACTTCTTTATCATTAGTTATTTCTGAAGCAATGCCCAAACGTTTCAGCATATTTTTTATGCTGCCTAAATTGCCAGTTTTGTAATCTATTATTGTTAGCATTTATACATTAAGATGTTTTTTTCTGTATGCTTCAAATTGATCAGACCGAATATAACCATTATACTCATGTTCACTTTTATGAAAAACACATTGCTCAGAGTCTATTTGCTTAATTAATTTCGCTGGATTTCCAGCAATTACACAGTATCCACTTACAAATGATTTTGTAACAATTGAGCCTGCTGCAACAATTGTATAATCACCTAATTCAACACCTGGTAAAACAATTGCTCCCATACCCAACCAACAATATTTCCCAATTTTTACATCTTTAATTATGTGTTTTCTATTATCTACTAAATCATGATTACCTGTTATTATTCCAACATTAGGAGCTATTTGTGTATAATCCCCAATATAAATTTTTCCCATTGCTTGAATATAATTTCCTGGGCTAAACCCTGGACATGTTTCTATACCACAATAAATATTTTTATAATTCTGAACTAAACTTGTTGAATGAACTGGCCAATATACTTCTGATTGAAAGCCTAAAACTTTTTGATTATAAAACATCGAAAAACTTATTGGAGTTTGAGTTTTAGTTGTCTCTTTTAAAAATTTATATTTTTTCAATCTGTGCAATACTCTTCTTAGTATGAAGTTTGGTATTATTTTAAAAATTAATATTTCAAGTTTTGTTAAATCCATAATTTAAAGAGAACTTGTATGATTTTACAACGTAAATTAAATATATCATCAAATAATTTAAACTATAAACAAGCAAAACATATTTTACTCCGAAATTGAGTTTAAACATAAAATAAAAAATAAAGATATTTGAAACCAGCATCCATACATGCCATAAAAAATCTTCTTTTTGTTTTTTCGCAATCAAGAAAGTATAAGATAAAGGGCTAACAATCAATTTGCCCATAAATAGTGCAATTAGAATTTGAGCATAAATACCAGCTTCATGCCATTTGCTTCCAAATACAAAAGAAAAAAGTTGAGGGCCAAAAAAGATGATAATTAAAGTTGGTAAAATAGAAATTGCTAACAAAGACTTAAGTGTTTTTACAAAAATTGGCCTACAATTTCCATACATATTATATTGTTCAGTTGCTTTTTGCTGAAAAATAGAGCTTATAGATCCTCCAATTAGACTAATTGGCATACCCAACATCCTAACTGCTAAATTATAGACTCCAACTGCAGCAACTCCAACAAATGAGTTAAGCATAAAAACTGGCAACTGATTAGTTAAATTATTAATAAGTTCAGATGGTAAAGAATAAATAGGAAATGATTTGTAATCTTTAGCCAATTTAAAAATATTAGATTTATTTGTTTGTGAGAAACCTAAATTATATTTTCTTTTCAAAGCAAAATATAAAATTAAAGATGGAAACATTTGCCCAACAAACAACCCTAAAAACAATCCCGTTTCATTATTTACTAATAAGCCTAACGCAATTGAAACTATTGGTGTAGTAATTGCTAAAAGTGTATTATTAAAAGTTAGAATATTATACTCTTTCTTTCTATTTGCCCAAACTGAAAAAATTGCATTTTGACCATTAAAAAAAATACTGAATGGTATAAACCAAATCCATTTATTTAGTAGAGGGTTCTTTAACCATTTAACAATAAATGGTAATAATACAATAATTAAAAATAAAACTATTAAAGTAAAAGCAATATTAATAAATCGATTCAGCCACATGGCATTGATTGCATTTTCATCTTCTTTTTCAAGCATTATTGTTTGCAAATATTGAAGTGTAGAGAAAACTCCAATTACGCCAACAATAGCCATATAAATTCCTAAAGTCCCATAAAATTCTTTATTATAAATTCGATATAAAATTGGTGCAGTACTTATTGAAATAAGTTGTGCAATAATATTTGCTGAAGTAAGTTTAGTTATATTCTTAAGTCCATCAGAAGATTTGTATTTATTTAATAATGCCTTAATCAATTCAACATTATTTTACTAATCATCTCTACCGTTTTCAATCCATCATAAGCATTGGCTGTCATGCTTGAATTGTTATTCAATACATCAATTAAATTTTCATATACCTGATCATGATTACTCATAGAACCTTGATAGGTTGAGTATTGGTTGGAAGCATTTCCTTGAGGCAAATCTTCAATAGTATAATTTTCTATACACTGATATTCTAAGGTATTTAAATAAGCCCCCCCAATTTTAACGGTTCCTTTTTCTCCAAAAAGGGTAAATGATCCCTCCATATTTTTCTCAAAACTGTTTACCGTATAATTGATGGTTCCGATTGCTCCATTTTGAAATTTTAAAATCACCACACCAGTATCTTCTAATTCAATAGATGTTTGATGCAAGAAATTCTTTTTAAAAGATTGTACTGCTTCCACCTCCCCAATCATCCAATATAATAAATCAATAAAATGACTAAACTGTGTGTATAAAATGCCTCCATCCAGTGCTTTTGTACCTCGCCAATTATTGTTGTAATAAGCATTGTTCCTATTCCAAAAACAATTGAGTTGTACATTGAATATTTTTCCCAATCTTCCTTCGTCAATCAGTTTTTTCACAGCAGCCACCGGTGGATTAAATCGGTTTTGTTTTACCACAAATAATTTCTTACTTGTTTTTTCTGCCACAGCAATCATTTGTTTGGCATCTTCAATTTTGATGGCCATTGGTTTTTCGCACAATACATGACAACCGGCTTCTAAACTTTTTATACTGTGTTGAGCATGTAATCCATTAGGTGTGCATACTACCACTACATCTATATTTTTTTCTTGAGCTAACAAATCCTCTAATTCAACATAAGCCTTGCAAGAATATTGTTGTGCAAAATGAGTTGCTTTATCTTGTTCAATATCACAAACTGCTTGTAAAGTGCCAAGCTGATGAATGAGGGCTGCATGTTTGGTTCCAATGGTTCCGCAACCCACTAATGCAAATGTCAAAACTTCACTCATTGATTATGCTGTTGCCACTGTTCTGTACAAATCAAAATATTGGTGGGCGATGGTTTGTTGATGGAAGCGTTTGGCATTTTCGAAACCATTTGTTATCAGTTGTGCTCTGTATGCATCATCTTCAATCAGTTTTAAAAATCCTCTTCGTATATCTTCCACATCAAATGGATTGACCAAGCAGGCTGCATTACCTGCAATTTCTGGCATGGAAGAAGTGTTGCTTGTAATCACCACTCTGCCTGTTGTATTGGCTTCAACTATCGGCATTCCAAAACCTTCAAGTGTTGATACCAAAGCAACCATATCAGATTCCTGATACAATCTTGCAATGGCTGAATCAGTTAAAGCTTGAGTAATATTTTCAAACTCTATATTATTATCAATCAATATATTTCGAGTAGCTTGGTCTAATGTTCCTACAATCACATACCTGCAATTGATACCTTGTAAGGCTTGTGCAGTTCTGGCAATATTTTTATTCTGTGCCGTTCCTAGTTGTAGAATAGTAGGTTTTGCCTTATTGAAAATTTTTGGAACAGCTTGATGAATCTGTGGAACGAAAATATAAATGACTTTTATTTTTTCTTCAGGAAATGATATGTATTGTAACAAATCTTGTTTGGTAAAGTTCGAATTCACAGTAATATAATTAGCTTTTTTTGCAGGAAGTGTAAACCAAAAACTTTTGATGATTTGCTTCTTCCATCCTGTTTTATTTTTTAAAGCACCACAATCGTGAATGGTTAAAATGCTTCTTTTTTTTTTGAAGAAGAGATTTGCAAAATGAATATCTCCAGTAATATGATTCACGTCTTTTTGGTTGAAAAAAGCTTCCAGGGCAATCAGTAATCTTTTAAAAAAACCATTACTAAAAAAACTAACTTCTTTTTTGGTGACAGCAATATCTTGAGGTTGTAAATTTCTAATGGCTTCGAAATAACTTTCAATACTAAAATTCCCTGTTGCTCTTTGTCGTCTCTGAAAATGTACTACTTGAATCATAGATTAATTCAACACGGCAACCTGATCTAATTCTTTTTTAGGAGCAGTTAAAAACACCGACCATAATCTCGAGAAATTATAATCTTTATTTTTAAATTTTTGATTCACCCAAGTTGGCATGAGTTTATTGTTTTCAAAAACCTTCATACCTCCAAACCAATTCTCAAAAGGAAAAGTAAATCCTTTTTTAGGTCGGTTCCAAATGGCTTCAGGTAACTCATTTATAAAAGCATCTACCAATAAGGCTTTGGGCTTTGATGACTGATGTTGAAATTTTACAGACTCCTCTAAATTGTTCACATAGGCCATTAAATCTCTGTCTAAAAAAGGCACTCTCAATTCTAAACTATGCCACATACTTTGGGTATCACTATCTTTCAATAATTGACTTTGCATGTAGATAGCTGTATCGTAATAAGCAGCCCTGTTTTTTTTTGTTATACTAGAAATATTTTCTTGAAAAGTATAAGTAGAAAGTTCTTCCACCACTTTATCTTCATCCATCTCTAAGATGGTAGCGATATCTTTTGGCGTAAATAAACCTCTATAAAATAAATACTCTTTTGATGCGATTGAAGTATTTAAGTACTGAATTTTTCTTTTAGGATAAGTTGAAAATAATGAAGCCGGTACTAGTTTATTAATCATGGCTAATGCATGATATTTATTGAGGTGATGAGCATGTTTTACTGAAGGATAGCCTCCAAATAATTCGTCTGCACCTAATCCACTCAGCACGACTTTCAATCCTAATTGATGAGCATATTTACAAATAAAATGTGTATTAATGGCATCGGTAGAAGGTTGATCTAAACTCTCATAAATTTCATTCCAGGAATCTAAAAACTCTTGTTTGCTAACTTTATAAAAATGATGTTTGACTCCAGTTTGTTTAACAATAATATCTTGATATTCTTTTTCAGAATATTTTTCATCATCAAAATAAATACTCAAAGTTTCTATGGGTGATGATTGTTGCTGTTGAGCCAAAATGCTTAACAGACTACTATCTATTCCTCCACTTAAAAAAACACCCACTGGCACATCGGCAATTAAATGTCTTTTTACCGATTGACTTACTAATGCTTTTGTTGTAGCCACAGCATCGGCATAATTTACTTGCTTATTTTGATATTGATATTGATAATAACAAACTATTTTTTCTTCCTTAGTTTTTAAGTCTATGGTCATGTAATGCCCTCTTGGTAAAGGCTCTACATTCTTTAAAGTGGTTATAGGTTCTGGTAAAAAGCCATAAGCCAAAAACCAGATTTTCCAATGTTCATTTTCCTCCCAATCTTCATCAATGGCTTTTAGTCCTCTAACCTCAGAAGAAAAATAAACGGCTTCATTTTTTCTTCCAATATACAAAGGCTTAATACCTGCATGATCACGAGCTGCAAAAAGGGTATTGGTATTTTTATCAATCAATACAAAGGCAAACATGCCTCTGAGTTTTTCTACTATATGAATGCCCCAGGCTTGATAGCCTTGAATGATGACTTCTGTATCTGAATTTGATTTGAATGAGTGTCCTAATAATTTAAGTTCTTCTTTAATTTCTAAAAAATTATATATCTCGCCATTATAAACTATTTCAATTGAACTATCCACACTCATCATGGGTTGATGACCTAAAGGAGAAAGATCAATAATGGCCAATCGTCTATGTCCTAAAGCATATTGTAATGCATCATTCACTATATGTCCTCCATCATCTGGTCCACCACGATGCATGGCATGAGTCATGCTTTGAATTTGTGATTCTAAATGATCTTCCTCTCCAATAATAGCTGCTATTCTACACATGTTATTTCATCAACTGTGAAAGTTGATTATCCAAAAATTCTTTCTTTAATGCTTGATAAAAATTGACCCAAAGTTTTTGGTCTTGGTTTCACATCATCAAAATACTGATTAGAAGATTTTGATTTACCACCATATGCATAACCATAACTATAGCCATAACCATAGCCATAACCATAACCATAACTATTTCCATAACCATAGTAACCATAACGAGCACCTACTTTAACGTCGTTAATAATTAGGCCCATATTAGGTAATTTCTTAGCTACATAAATATCATTAATAAAATCTACTTGCTTTTTAAATGTGTAACGCTGACGAATAACATAAATAGAAGCATCGGCATATTCTGCAATGGTAAAAGTATCACCTACTAAACCTACAGGTGCAGAATCAATAATCACATAATCGTAGTTTGCTTTTAAATTATCGAAAAGCTTTTTCATATTAGCTCCCAACATTAATTCTGCTGGGTTAGGAGGAATGGGTCCACAACCATAAACGTGCAAGGTTGGGTATTGATCTATGGTATAATAAATATCCTCAAGATTGTCTGTTTGTCCAATTAAATAATTGCTCAGTCCAACACCCTTTTTCTCCATGCCAATACTCTTAATAATTTTGGGTTTGCGTAAATCAAATTCTAGGACTGCTACTTTTTTGCCTGAAATAGCTAATACAGCGCCAAGGTTTAAGGCAATGAAAGATTTACCCTCACCACTAATAGAAGAAGTAACTAATAGTGTTTTTTTATCTGCAATTAAAAACTGCAAATTGGTTCTAATGATTCTAAATTGTTCTGAGATAATACTTCTGCTCTTATTGGCTACCACAAAAGCGTTCTCATCGTTACTATGACTAATTTCACCAACAAAAGGAGCATTGGTTTTTTTAGAGATTTCTTCCCTATTACTAATTTTATCGTTCAATAAAGAACGTAGATAGATGAATAAAGTAGGTAGAGCTAATCCTAATAGAATACCATATAATCTATATTTAGAACGATCGGGTTCTATAGGATTGTTGGGTGTAGCAACTATATCATATTGCTGATAGTTAGAAACCGTTGCAGCCGAAGCTACCAAAGTTTCTTCTCGTCTTTGCATTAGATAAATATAAATGGCCTCTTTAATACTTTGATCTCTGGTAATTTCCCTGGTAGTTTTTTCATATACAGCAGCACCACCAAACATTTTCTTTAAATTACTATCATTATCTAATAATTGATTTCTCTTTTTTTCAAGGTCGTTTTTATAATCGTTTAAACGAGTCAATAAATTGCTTTTAGATTCTTCGAGCATGTTTCGGGCTCTTTGAACTACTTCACTATTCTTGCTCAATGATTTTTCTTCATTAGCCAAGAGCATTTTATTTTGGTTAAACGTAGAAATTAAAAAGACTACTGTTGGATCATCAACCCCTAAATAAGAAGGCACTAAATCGGCTTCGTTTTTTATTTGTATTCTTCTTTGAAGTTGAGAAACTACATCTAACTTACCCGATACTTCAATGAATAACTTAGTATTATCATCAAACTCTTTGGTTTTACCCGTTAATAATTCTTTTTGATAGAAGTAAGGATTGGCAGTTTTTATAGATAAGGATTTTCTTTCAACCCCTTCTAAATCTGCACTTACTTCGGCTAATCTTCCTGTGATAAAGTTTACAGTATTAGTAGATGCTATACTTTTCTCTTCGATATTCTGATTCATATATTCACGAATCAAAGCCTGTAAAACATCGGTACCTCTTTGTGCATTTTCAGAGACTAAAGATAAACTAATGATGGTGGTTCTGGAACCCAAAGGTGTAATGGATAATCCATTTAAAATGCCTCCTGTAGCATATTTTACGGGTTGCCAAACAAACTTATAATTGGCATTAATATTTTTATAAGTTGAATCATTGCTGATTACTTTAATGTTCATTCCAAAGCAATTAAATGGCTGATTCCAATTAAAGTTTATTTTTTTGTTATTCCCCCATTTACTATTATTTTCTACAATTCCACCATTGGCATCAAAACTTACAAAACTGATATCATAAGTTCTCGAAGAGTCTTTAACACTATCAAAAACTATGGAGAAAGGCAAGCTTTTATAGTATACTTCTCTGGTATTTACCTTTCCTTCGGAGTAGAATTGAACATTGAACTGATTTTTGGTAACCACACGCTCTAACAATAGTTTCGACTTAATGAGCTCTACTTCATTTTCGAGGTTTACTTTTTTACCGCCAAACATGGCCACATCAATAATATCGGTACTACCACCCCCTCTTGAAGCTCCTGCTTTTTCATCTCCTTTTACTAAAAGTGTAGCTGTATTTTTATATTTATTGGGTACATACCTTAAAATAATGAGTGAACCAGCAATACACAAAGTTAAACTTACGATGTATAAAGGCAAATAAGATAGATAGGCAAAGAATACCTCGGCTGGAGAGGTTTTATTCTCAGAATCTAATATTACTAGATTATTATTTGATGACATGATAGGCTTTTTTAGTGTACTTTATCTTCTAAATATAGAAATGGTATTGAAGATAATTGCAAGGGTTGAAAGTGCAGCTAATCCTAAAGAAATATCTCTTTGAAAATTAGGGTTTACATTTAATGTTTTTAGTTTATTATCATTTGCAGCTACATAAATCACATCATTTTGATGGATTTGAAAGGCTTCAGTTTTAATAAAAGCAGTATTCCTCAAGTCGATTTTATAGGTTTCAAATTTTCCATTAATCTGACGTAATAAAACAATATCTTCTCTTTTACCGGCATCTGTTAAATCTCCTGCTTCGGCAATGGCATCAAACAAATTGGCTTTATCGGTTTTAAAATTCACCACTCCTGGTCGTTTCACTTCTCCTAAAACATTAGCTTTAAGATTGGTTAGTTTAACAATTACCAATGGATTCTTTACCTCATCTGATAATTTATTTTTTAACAGCTCAGCTAATTCAACTTTAGTTAATCCTGCTGCTTTAATCTTTCCAATTTTAGGCATTTCAATATATCCTTCTTGATCAATTTGGTAGCCTACACCGCCAGATGCAGAAGTAGTGCTTGCACCCATACTTGAAGATGTGCTACCAGCACTTGATAAATTAAATAAAGAAGCATCTTCTTGTCTTAATGAACCAGCAATTACTTGAATAGAGATTAAATCGTTTGGCAATAATTTCAAATCGGTTAATGCTCCATTATATTGGTTAATACTATCTAATCCTTTCTGAAAATAATTATAATCTTTATTAATTCTTTTTTGAGGGTCACAAGAAGACAACAGGCTTATTATACCTACAAATAAAACTAATGATATTAGTTTGGTATTATTATGCATATCTGATTTTTTTGGGTTGAACAGAGCTCCGCCAGGTAAGTCCCATAATGTATGTATCGAATATAAAAATAATAAAAAAATGCACTCCAAGAGTAAATCAAAGGAGTGCATCTTAAATCTATTATACAATCAACATAAAGCTCATTACTAAGGACCTTGAATTTTTTTCTAAACTATTTTTAATTATAGCTATTAATGAATGAATAACTGAATGCTTTCCATCAATTAATAGCTGCGAATATAGTATGTTTCAGTTATTCTTTTGGTATTTCTTTATATTAAAACTTAATTAAATCTGTATGTTTGAAGCTAGCAAACATGAAGAACAGATTTTACTCATTAGACATTTTTAGAGGGGCAACCGTTGCATTGATGATTTTGGTGAATAACCCAGGATCTTGGTCGCACATTTTTTCACCCCTTGAACATGCAAATTGGCAAGGTTGTACTCCTACAGATTTAGTATTTCCTTTTTTCTTATTTGCAGTGGGTAATGCCATGGCTTTTGTCATTCCCAAGCTTCAAGAACAGTCTTCAGCAAACTTTTTTAAAAAAATTGCCAAAAGAAGCATAATCATTTTTATCATTGGTTTACTACTCAACTGGCTTCCATTTTTTTACTGGCAACAAAATGAACTTGTTTTAAAGCCTTGGGCTTTTATGAATACAGATGCTCAAGGAAATGTATTTGAAGATGGTATTAGAATTATGGGTGTTTTACAAAGAATTGCCATTTGTTACTTTATAGCTTCTCTAATGGCTTTTTATTTCAAACCTAAATACCTTATTTACTTTTCTATCGCTGTTTTATTACTGTATTGGTGGATCTGTTGGTATTGGGGAAATACAGACCCTTATTCATTAGCAGGTTTTTTTGGTACACGCCTAGATGAATGGTTGCTATCAAAACACCATATGTTACATTTGGATAAAGTTGATGGGAAGATTTTCCATTTCGATTACGAAGGCATTGCTAGCACAACAACTGCAATTGTTCAGGTGCTCATTGGTTATTTAGTGGGCTTATTCATCATCAATAAAGGAACTACGATACTTACCATAAAAAATATTTTTCTTTTAGGACTTTCTTTTTTATTAATAGGTAATTGCTGGGATTTTGTTTATCCCATAAGCAAAAAAATGTGGACCAGCAGTTATACCATTTATACATCTGGTTGGGCATTGATTGTGCTATCCATAATGATATATGCTCTAGAAATTAAACAAATGAAAAATGGATTGACCAGTTTTTTTGATGTATTTGGTAAAAACCCACTGTTCATTTTTGTCTTGAGTGGCTTTATACCAAGAGTATTATCCTTAATTAGAATAGCTGAAATGGATGAAAAAGGAAATGCAATTTTCTTAAATCCGCTTTCATGGTTTTATCATCATATTTGCAAAAATGTATCAACAGATTTAAGGGTAGGCTCTCTTATGTATGCCATAATATTGATATTTTTTTATTGGCTGATTGGCTATGTTTTAGATAAAAAGAAAATTTATATTAAAGTATAAGATGATTTCGAAATTGATTAAAAAATATCCTGAAGCAAGTTTTATTCTAAAAACTATATTACTGTACTGCTTATTTAATTATGGCTCTAAATTCTGGATTGGCATTACAGCTAAGGGAAATTTTTATTCAGAGTTTTGCGATCAACATTTGAATTATATTAAATGGTTAAGACATTCCATATTAATTGGTGCTTCGTTTGTTTGTAAAATGTTTGGTTTTTCTACACAAATCATAGACACTACTATTATTAGAGTGGAAAATGGCTATGGTGTAACTATGATTTATAGCTGTATTGGTATTAGTGTTTTAAGCAGCTGGACAGCAGTTGCATTGGCTTATACTACACCCATTAAGAGAAAACTTATTTGGCTTTTTTCTGGACTAGCTGTTATTTGGATAATTAATGTTTTAAGAGTTGCCATCCTGCTCATCTTATTCAATACCTATAAAAACCCCAAAGGATTCGAATACCATCATGAAGTATTTAATACTATTGCCTACATTTTTGTACTTGTGATGATTTATTTTTATTTGAAAGATAAAAAGCTTACCCTTAAGCAATAAATACAAACAATTCATCCACAAATTGTTTTTTTACTTTTTATTACCACTTGCTTTCTTTTACCTTTGCAAGTTGCCAAATTCAAAAGCGACGCTGTAATAATATTTTTTTGACTTTAAAACGCAACTAAGCGTCATCATTTTGTACCCCATATGGCTTTACCTTATTTAATTAAACGGATTTACAACAACAGCTCAGAAGAAGTAGTAAAAAGAGGAAAAAAAATCTTTAACCTTGGTAATCATATTGAACTGGTAGAATATGATGAACTCATGGGGAACATTATTTTCAGGGTTAAAGATGATGGTTATCATACTTTCTATAAAGTAAACCTGAATCAATTTAGAAACGAGAAAACCTTAACCCTGCGTTGTACTTGCCCTTATAATTTAACAGAAATATGCCGACATAAAGCTGCTGCCCTATTTCATTTACAAGAACTTTTAGATAGAGACATGTTGGGCAGCAACGAAATTGTTTATCATCAAAAACATACCGTTGTTAAGATGAAAGATATTGAGTTAAAGTTGCTTAAAATGCTTACCGGCTCTAGAAATTTTATGTTGGCCGAAGAATTTTTAAGAACTAATAAGCCCAAAATTATTGATGCAAAAGATGAAACAGTTTGGGCCGAAATTTATGATGACAATGAAGTGCAACAAATACTTATTCGTAAAAATGAAGAGCGTGTTTTTGATACCAGTTGTACCTGCAACGCAGAAGTGCAACATCCATTATGCTTTCATAAAAGCATAGTTTTTTTACACTTGCTTACAAAGCATGGGGCCAATTATTTTGACAGTATCAGAAATTGGGATCATGTTAAAAATAAACTCTTGTCAATTTATGGTTATTCACTTGAAGATGATTTAACCAATAAGTTTGAATTTACCTATCAAGATGGTCGACCATTTTTGCGTGTTTTAGACAGCTCGATTAAAAGAGTTGCTTCAACTGCTGAAAGCCTTATAAAACCTAAGTATTTTGAACATGAAGCTATGGCAACTGCTCCTGTTATTTTAGACAATTTTGAAGAAGATCAAACTCGTGAACCTGAACTAAAATTAGCTATTGTTTTTACCACACCATCGCATCAATATCCTTTTATTCAAGTAGAAGCCGTTCAAGGCGTACCCAATCTAACACAAACAAGTTTTGTTTCTAAAGTTGAAAAAATAGATTTAAACAAATACGTGAACCTTGATGTGTTTAGTGAAGAAGATAAAGAGAGTATACAATTACTCAGAAAGCTTTTACCCACTGAAGTCAGCAAATTTATTAATAGAAATTCGCCTTTTGGAGGGGTTTGGGAACACATCATTCAGCAACAAGATGAAGATTTACCTGAAGAAACCAGACAGCTTATTGCAGAATACCTTCATCCCAAACTCAACAAGCTTTTTAATGAGCAAAGCAAAAGTCATTTTATTTTTCAATTGCCAGAAGGTAAACCTTTCACCACCGACGCTCTAAAAAATATATTTCTTTCTGATGCTAATATCATCCCTCATTTTCTAATCCACAAAAAAAATAATGAATACCAAGTAGAGTGCAGGGTGAAGCTTCCTATGACCGATGTAAACATTAATGAAAGTGAGCATATTTCTCCACTAGTATTTGAATATAATGACACAGTTTATTTATGGGAAAAACCAGAAGATATAAATATTATAGAGAAGTTTTTACCATCAGGCTTCTTAACTATTAGCGAAGAAAATTGGAGCCAACAACTACAAGATTTTATTGTTCCACTTTCTAAAGACTACACCCTTCACTTCGATAATATTAGAAAAGAAGAAGTAAAAAATATTAAACCTCAAATGAGTATTCTGCTAAAAGAAAAAGGAGAATACTTAATTTTTGAAGTAGTGTTTACTTACAACGAATACACAGTTAAACAAAACGATAAAGAGAAAATTATTCTTCCTTTTGAAGATAAATTGCTCATCATTCACCGAAACCTTGAAGCTGAGGAAGAGTGCATCAATAAAATTCAACAACTGCATTCTCTTTTTGTAAAAACTACTGCTAATAATACCCTTGCCTTAAAAGGAGCTGAAGTATTAAAAAATAATTGGTTCTTTTTATTTATAGATGCAGCTAAAGAAATGAATATTGCTGTATTTGGATTTGAAACCTTGAAACGCTTTAGATTCAATACTTCAAAACCCTCAACTAAAATATATATTAGCAGCAACACCGATTGGTTCGATGCTAAAGTTGAAATAGATTTTGGTGGACAAAAAGTTACTGTTGCCGATGTAAAAAAAGCTTTAGCCAATAAACAACAATTTGTTCCTTTGAGTGATGGCACACTAGGTATTTTACCAGAGGACTGGATTAGAAAATATAGCTTGCTATTTAAAGTAGGTGATGGCAAGCAAGAGAATATGAAGCTGAGCAAATTTCAATATAGTGTTATTGAAGATTTGTATAATCAAAGAGACGAGGAAGAACTTTTTGTGCAACTCGAAGAAAAATATGATAAGCTTCGTTTTAATTACGAAATTAAAAAAATTCCTACTCCAGAACATTTAAATGCAGTACTAAGGCCTTATCAGGAAAGTGGATTTCAATGGTTGAATTATTTAAGAGAAGTACAATGGGGAGGAATTTTAGCTGATGATATGGGTTTAGGCAAAACTGTTCAAGCCCTGAGTTATTTAAATCATATTAAAGCCTCTGAAGGAAAATTAAAAGCATTGGTGGTTTGCCCAACAACACTAATGTTTAACTGGCAGAATGAGATTAATAAATTCACGCCTATTCTTAAATATTATGTGCATCATGGTGGCGGAAGAATGAAAGACGATTTGCAAGAAAGAGAAGCCGATGTAATTATCACCACTTATGGTACTTTAAGAAGCGATATCAAAGAGTTTATTCAAATTGAATTCGATTATGTGATTTTAGATGAAAGTCAGGCCATCAAAAATCCTGCTAGTAAAGTTACTAAAGCTGCTTGTTTGCTGAAAGCTAAAAGCAGACTATGTTTAAGTGGTACACCTTTACAAAATAATACCTTCGATATTTTTGCTCAAATGAATTTCTTAAATCCTGGAATGCTAGGTAGTCAGGAATTTTTTAAATCAGAATTTGCAGTACCGATTGATCGTTTTGGAGAAAAAGATCAGAAAGAACATCTTAAAAAATTATTATATCCATTTATACTTCGTAGAACCAAAGAACAAGTAGCCAAAGATTTGCCTGAAAAAGTAGAAATGATTTTGTACTGTGAAATGGAAGATGAACAACGCAAAATTTATGAAGCCTATAGAAACGATTTCAGAGATAAAATTTTAGGTGTTGTACAGGAAAAAGGAGTGAATAAAAGTCAGCTCACCATTCTACAAGGTTTAATGAAGCTTCGTCAAATTTGCGATAGCCCAGCTATTATTAAAGAAACTGATGGAGAAAAATATCCAAACGTTTCTGTGAAGCTAGAAGAAATTGGAAGAGAAATTTCTGAGAATATTAGTGATCATAAAGCATTAGTATTTTCTCAATTCTTAGGTATGTTAGCTTTAATTAAAGAACGCTTAATAGAACTTGAGATTGATTTTGAATATTTTGATGGGAGTTCTTCTGCTGCAGAAAGAGAACGTGCTATTACACGTTTTCAAAACGATGAAAATTGTAGGGTATTTTTAATTTCATTAAAAGCAGGTGGTGTGGGTTTAAACTTAACTGCTGCCGATTATGTTTATATTGTTGACCCTTGGTGGAACCCTGCTGTTGAACAACAAGCTATTGATAGAACACATAGAATAGGGCAAACGAAAAATATTTTTGCATATAGAATGATATGTACAGATACTGTTGAAGATAAAATTTTAAAACTTCAGGAAAAGAAACGAATTTTAGCTAAAGATTTAATTACCGACGATGAAGGTTTTGTAAAAACACTCACTAAAGAAGATGTTGAATACTTGTTTAGCTAATACAACAACATGAATATAAAAGTCGCCAAATATCTTACTCCTTTATTAGTTTATGTTTTAGCTTTTATATCCTTTTCATCTACAGGTTTAGCTTGTTGGTATGCTTTAATATATACTTGGATTTTTATTCCTCTTGTAGAATTGTTCAGCAAACAAGATGAAACTAATATGCAACAAGCAGAAGAGGAATTAGCCAAACATAATAGAGCTTACGATTATGTACTCTATTCTATTGTAATTGTTCAGTTTGCTTCTTTATTTTATTTTTTACAAAGCATTAATCCAAACAATTTAAATTCTTTAGATACAGTTGCAAGGGTTTTTACAATGGGTTTACTATGTGGATCATTTGGCATAAATGTGGGTCATGAACTAGGCCACAGAGTCAATAAATTTGAACAAACCTTAGCCAAGCTTTTATTAATGACTTCATTGTACATGCACTTTTTTATTGAGCATAATAAAGGTCATCATAAAAATGTTGCAACTCCAGAAGACCCAAGTAGTGCCAGAAGAGGAGAAATGGTATATGCATTTTATTGTAGAACCATCATTTATAGTTATATCAGTGCTTGGAAAATTGCAAACAGCGAATGTTTGAAAAAACATCGATTGAAATTATCTTTTAATAATGAAATGATACAGGCACATATAATTCAAATTGCGTTTGTTGGTATGATTTATTTTTTATTTGGGGGATGGATTACCCTCTATTTTTTAATAGCTGCATTCATAGGAATATTAATGTTAGAAACAGTAAACTATATTGAACATTATGGCTTAAGTAGAAAACCAACTACAGAAGGAAAGTTTGAAAGAGCCATGCCTCAACATAGTTGGAATAGTAATCATGTAATGGGTAGGTTAATGTTATTTGAACTCAGCAGACATAGTGATCATCATTATATGGCTAGCAGAAAGTATCAAATCCTTCGCCACCACAGCAATGTACCACAAATGCCTACAGGCTATCCGGGTATGATGCTGCTCAGTTTAATTCCTCCACTTTGGTTTTATATCATGCACAATCAAATTCAACAATTTCAGCATAACAATCCTTCATCTTAATAGTATTTAGGCATTAATTATTTATTACCTTTGCCGTTTCTAAATTTAATCAAACAGAATGGTTGTAAATATTCCAGATTTTTCAGTCTCTCCACGAATTGACCAAGTAGGAATAGAGGAACGTGCATCAAGATTTACCAAAAGAAGCATAAAAAATGAAACTAAAGTCAATGGTTTAAAGCTTACTTTAAATATGATTGACCTTACCACTTTAGAAGGTAAAGATACAAAAGGCAAAGTACAACAACTTTGTTATAAAGCACAACATTTACATGATACTTATCCTGGCTTACCAACAGTTGCTGCAATTTGTGTGTATCCATCTATGGTAAAAATTGCTAAGCAAGCATTGGGTAATTCTGGGGTTAAAGTAGCTGCTGTTGCAACAGCATTTCCTAGTGGTCAAGCACCAAAAGATGTAAAAATTCGCGATACCAAATTTGCAGTCAATGAAGGTGCCGATGAAATTGATATGGTGATTAGCAGAGGAAAGTTTTTAGAAGGCGAATATAATTTCGTGTTCGATGAAATTGCTGCTATTAAAGAAGCTTGTGGTACTGCTCGATTAAAAGTAATTTTAGAAACGGGTGAACTAGTGACTTATGATAAAGTAAGAAGAGCAAGTGATATTGCTATGTATGCTGGTGCAGATTTTATTAAAACTTCAACAGGAAAAATTTCACCTGCTGCAACCATGCCTGTAACTTTAGTAATGTTAGAAGCGATAAGAGATTTTTATTATAAGACGGGTAAAAAAATTGCAATGAAGCCAGCAGGCGGAATCAGTAAATCAAAATTGGCTTTACATTATTTAGTCATGTTACAAGAAGTTTTAGGAACAGGCTGGATGAACAATGAATGGTTTCGTTTTGGTGCAAGTAGTTTAGCAAATGATGTACTCATGCAATTAGAAAAACAAAGAACTGGTGTTTATCAAAGTGCAAATTATTTTTCTATAGATTAGGAATAGTTGAAAGTTTAAGGTTTAAAGTCTATGGTTGATTAATATGAAACTACTTAAACCTTATTACTAAAATTGAGATTATTAAACAAGAGTTATAGAAAATTAGTGACATAAAATAAAAGGTTATAGGCTTATTTAAAGTAAAAACTTTAAACCTTAAACCTTAAACTTTAAACCTCATAGAATGGCTAAAGCAAAAAACAATACAATTAAATTAAACTTCGATACAAAGTATGCCCCTGCTCCAGAAAGTAAAAGCAGTGCAAAAATTAATCCTAAGTACGATTTGTTCATTAATGGAAAATTCGAAAAGCCATTAAGCAAAAAATATTTTGCAACAACAAATCCAGCGACTGAAGAAAAATTAAGTGAAGTTGCTGAAGCAAATGCTGCAGATGTAGATAAAGCAGTTAAAGCTGCAAGAACTGCTTACGATAAAACCTGGAGCAAAATGCCTGCAAAGGAAAGAGCCAAGTATATTTATCGTATTGCCAGAATGGTGCAAGAAAGAGCCAGAGAATTTGCTGTAATTGAAACTTTAGATGGAGGAAAATCTATTAGAGAAAGTAGAGATATTGATATTCCACTAGCAGCAAATCATTTCTTTTATTATGCAGGCTGGGCAGATAAATTAGAATATGCTTTTCCCAATAAAAAAGTATCACCACTTGGAGTAGCAGGACAAATTATTCCATGGAATTTTCCTTTGCTTATGGCAGCATGGAAAATAGCTCCAGCATTAGCAACTGGTAATACTGTTGTATTAAAACCAGCAGAAAACACTCCTTTAACAGCATTAAAACTTGCTGAAATTATTCAAGAGGCCGACTTGCCACCAGGTGTTGTAAATATTATTACAGGTGCAGGAGCAACTGGTGCAGCTATTGTAAATCATCCAGACATTAATAAAATTGCTTTTACAGGTTCTACAGATGTTGGTAAACTCATTCAAAGAGCAACAGCAGGAACCCATAAAAAAGTAACACTTGAATTAGGTGGAAAAGCAGCAAATATCATTTTCGATGATGCCCCACTTGATCAAGCTGTTGAAGGAATTATTAATGGTATTTTCTTTAATCAAGGTCATGTTTGTTGTGCAGGTTCTAGGTTATATGTTCAGGAAAGTGTATATCCACAAGTACTAAGAAAACTAAAAGATAGATTAGCTTCATTAATTGTTGGCGATCCAATGGATAAAAACACAGATATTGGTGCTATTAATTCTAAACAACAATTTGATACCATTCAGAAGTATTTAAAAATTGGGGAGAAAGAGGGTTTAGAAATGTATCAACATCAATGCGACTTACCTAAAAAAGGATATTTCATTCGCCCAACTTTATTTACAAAAGTGGCACAGTCGAGTCGTTTGGCTCAAGAAGAAATTTTTGGACCAGTGTTAACTATTCAAACTTTTAGAACAGATGATGAAGTAATAGAAAAAGCAAATAACACGCCATTTGGTTTAAGTGCTGGTGTTTGGACAGACAAAGGTTCTAAGATTTTTAATTTAACTACCAAGCTAAGAGCGGGTGTAATTTGGGCTAATACATTTAATAAATTCGACCCAACTTCTCCTTTTGGTGGATATAAAGAAAGTGGATTTGGAAGAGAAGGTGGTTTACATGGTTTAGGGGCATATTTAAATTTATAATAAACCACAAAGGACACAAAGAAGACTCAAAGATTTATTATGGAAGAAGTAAATAATTTATCTAGAAAAGTTATTGGTTGTGCAATTGATGTCCACAAAGCTTTGGGACCGGGTTTATTAGAAAGTGCTTATGAAGAGTGTTTGTTTTATAAAATTAGTAAGGAAGGAATGTTTGTAGAAAAGCAAAAAACATTGCCATTAATTTATGAAGATGTTAAAATGGATGTCGGATATAGAATTGATTTATTAGTTGAAAACAAATTGATAGTTGAACTTAAAGCTGTTGAAACATTCACAGATGTTCATTTAGCACAAGTTTTAACTTATTTAAAATTATCAAAAATTAAATTAGGGTTATTAATTAATTTTAATGTTGCTAGATTAACTGATGGTATAAAAAGAATTATTTTATAAATTCCCTTAGTGACTACTTTGAGTCCTTTGTGGTTAAATTAAAAACAAAATGACAAGATTGGAAGTTTTAAAAACATACAAAATTTACATTGGAGGCCAGTTTCCAAGAACTGAAAGTGGTAGATATTATGTTGCTAAAAATAAAAACGGCCAACAATTAGCCAATGTATGTTTAAGCAGTAGAAAAGATTTTAGAGATGCTGTTGTGGCTGCAAGAAATGCATTTGGGGGCTGGAGTGCCAAAGCTGCTTTTAACAGAGGTCAAATCTTGTATCGTATGGCTGAAATGCTTGAAGGTAGAAAAGCTCAGTTTATAGATGAGCTCATGAAACAAGATGCAACAGCTGCCCAAGCAGAAAAAGAAGTGAACACTTCAATTGATAGATTAATCTATTATGCCGGTTGGTGCGATAAATTTCAACAAGTTTATAGCAGTGTGAATCCTGTTGCTTCTTCTCACTTCAACTTTTCTGTTCCTGAACCCACTGGTGTTGTTGCCATAATAGCTCCACAAGAAAGTTCTTTATTGGGTTTAGTTTCAGTAATTGCACCAGTAATTGCAGGTGGCAATACTTGTGTAGTTTTAGCTAGTGAAACAAAACCTTTATGTGCAGTAACTTTAGCAGAAGTAATTAATTCGTCTGATGTTTCTGGAGGTGTGGTTAATATACTAACTGGTAAACCTAGTGAATTGATAAAATATTTTGCCGATCATATGGATGTAAATGCTATGATTTATTGTGAAAACGACATGAATACTATTAAAATGATTCAAGAAACAGCAGCATTAAATGTGAAAAGAGTTGTTCTTTACAATAAAATAAAATGGAATAGCGATGAAGCTGAAAATCCATACATGATTATGGATACACAAGAAATAAAAACAACTTGGCATCCTATTGAAAATATTGGTGGAGCAAAAGCAGGATATTAGGATAATTTTAAATTGTAAATTATTAATGAAGAAATCTTTTTACTTTTTTCTTGCTACTTGCTACTTATTACTTAATCAAGTAAATGGTCAAGTAGATACTATAAGTTTCAGAAAAGATTCTATTCAGGTAAACAAAGACCCTCGTTTAGATATTCTTGCTCAAAAACAAGCTATCATAAATAAACGTGCTCAGTCACAACTTAGTACAGGATTATATAAAGGCTTTAGATTACAATTATTAAGTTCTAATAATCGTAATCAAGCTTTTAAATTAAAGTATGAGTTAATGACTAAATATCCTGAGCATAAAGCTTATGTTGTGTATCAGGCACCATATTTTAAAGTAAGAATAGGCAATTTTTTAAAAAGGGAAGATGCTGAAAAAGCAAGAAAACTATTATTAAAATCATATAGCTCCGGTGTATATTTGGTTGAAGATGCTATTGAATATAGACCAACAAACACCACACTTCCAATGGAAGAATAAAATGAATGCATGCTAGAAAAAATTAAATCACTTGCAACACAATATGCCGATGAGTTCAAAGCCATCAGACATCATTTGCATGCTCATCCTGAATTGAGTTATCAAGAATTTAATACCTCTCTTTTCATCCAAAATAAATTATCAGAATTCAATATTCCTTTTACTGTTCTTGCTAAAACTGGAGTAGTCGGAATCATTGAAGGAAAAAATCCTTCCTCTAGAATTATAGCACTTCGTGCAGATATGGATGCATTACCTATTCAAGAAGAAAATAATGTTTCATACAAATCAAAAATAGATGGAGTGATGCATGCTTGTGGTCATGATGTTCACACCACTTGCTTATTAGGTGCTGCTAAAATTTTATCTGAATTAAAAAATGAATTTGAAGGAACTGTAAAATTAATTTTTCAATTAGGAGAAGAAAAAAATCCAGGTGGTGCAAGCTTGATGATTGCAGAAGGGGTTTTAGAAAATCCTGCACCTACAAAAATTATTGCTTTACATGTGCACCCTGGTTTGCAAGTAGGTAAATTAAGTTTTAGAAAAGGAAGAGTGATGGCTAGTGCTGATGAAATTTATATCACGATAAAAGGAAAGGGTGGTCATGCTGCTGCTCCACATCTTACTCAAGATACAGTTCTTATTGCATCTCAACTCATTGTTTCATTACAACAAATTATTTCGAGAAATAACAATCCAATTTCTCCTTCAGTTTTATCAATTTGTTCTATTCATGGTGGTAATGCAACAAATGTAATTCCAAGTGAAGTAAAACTCATGGGCACCTTTAGAGCTATGGATGAAGGATGGCGTTTTAAAGCTCATGAATTAATTAAAACACAAGCTAAATCTATAGTTGAGGGCATGGGTGCAGAATTAGATATTACTATTGATGTTGGCTATCCAACAGTAGATAGTGAACCCATGCTTACAGAACATTGTTCAATTCTTGCCTCAGAATTTATGGGTGAAAATAATATTGAAGAAACAGAATTAAGAATGGGAGCCGAAGATTTTGGCTATTATACTCAAAAAATTCCTGGTTGTTTTTTTCGCTTAGGCGTAAGAAATGAAAGCCTTGGAATTATGCATAATGTGCATACTCCTCAATTCAATATAGATGAAAATGCCATTGAAATTGGCATGGGTATTATGTCTTGGTTAGCTCTTAAAGCCTAAGCAAAAATTGTTAAAGTTGATTTAGTTTTAGCCTTAAAGCTTATTTTTACCGCAATTAAAGAGTTTTCATGAATATTAATAACATTGTTCCAAAATTTCCTGTAGTAAAAGACTCACTGCATGCAGAATTAAGAAGAAGAGTCAACCAGTATTTTACCGATAACAATATAGACCCAACAGGCGATGGTCGTTTATTTTTTAAAGCCATATTACTTGTTACCATTTTTGGTGCTTTATATACACATTTAATCTTTGTTCAACCCGTTTGGTATGTAAGCTTAATTGAATGCTTTGCTTTAGGTGGAGTAATTGCAGCTATTGGCTTTAATGTAATGCACGATGGCAGTCATGGTAGCTTTAGCAAGAACAGAATATTAAATAAAATTGCTGCTCATAGCATCAGTATGTTAGGTGCCAATCATTTTATGTGGAATATGAAACATAATATGATTCACCACACATTTACCAATATTGATGGAGTTGATGATGATATTGAAGTGGGCATTTTCATGAGAATGGCACCTACTCAAAAAAGATTAAAAGCACACAAGTTTCAACATTTTTATTTCTGGTTTCTGTATATGCTGTTATATATTTTCTGGATCTTCTATACCGATTATTCAAAATATTTTAAACAAAAAATTGGTAGTGTGCCTTTAAAGAAAATGGAACTAAAAGATCACATAGGTTTTTGGGTAGTAAAAGTATATCATGCTGCATTATTTATTGTTATTCCAATTATAATGGTAGGCTGGTTAAATTGGTTAATTGGATTTATTACCATTACTTTTTTTGCTGGATTTGTGTTAAGCATTGTTTTTCAATTAGCACATACTGTTGAGCATACTGAATTTCCTGTTGCAAGCATTGAAGAAAATAAATTGCCTGATGAGTTTGCTGCTCATCAAATTAAAACCACAGCAAATTTTGCTACAAAAAATAAATTAGTAAGTTGGTTAGTAGGCGGATTAAATTTTCAAATTGAACACCATTTATTTCCAAAAATTTCTCATATTCATTACCCTGCCATTAGTGATATTATTCGTTCTGTTTGTAAAGAATATCAATTACAATATATTGAATATCCAACTACAAGAAAAGCTATTGCTGCTCATGTAAGATTTCTTCGACAAATGGGCAAGTACGACTAATAAGTTATTCAGATTTTATAATAATTCTTAAAAGGAATAGTGATTTAATCCACTATTCCTTTTTTCTTAACCTTACCCTTGTACATTTGGTAAAATAAACTTACTCAAGTGAATCCTAATCATTACGTTGCAATTATGGCTGGCGGAATTGGCTCTCGTTTTTGGCCAATGAGCAGAACTTCTTATCCAAAACAATTTTTAGACATATTAAATAGTGGTAAAACTTTAATTCAATGGACCTTTGAGCGTTATGCTGCTTTTATTCCTAAAGAAAATATTTTCATTATTACTTCTGAAGAGTATACTGAAATAGTTGCAGAGCAATTAAAAGATTTACCTCTTGAAAATATTTTAGCTGAACCCAGCAAAAAAAACACAGCCCCTTGTGTAGCTTATATTGCTTTTAAACTCTTACAAAAAAATCCAAAAGCATCTATGATTGTGGCACCAAGTGACCATATGATTTTAGATGGAGAAACTTTTAAGACCATTGCATTAAAAGCACTAGACTTTGTAGAAAAATCAAGCAGTTTAGTTACATTAGGTATTAAACCTACTTATCCAAATACTGGTTATGGTTATATTCAGTACGATACAGAAGTTATAGAAGATGATATTTTTAAAGTAAAAACTTTTACCGAAAAGCCAGATTTAGAATTGGCTAAAACTTTTTTATTGAGTGGCGATTTTTTATGGAATGCAGGTATTTTTATTTGGAAAGCCAAAGATGTGATTGATGAATTTGCTTCTCAACAAACTGAAATGTTTGAGTTGTTTGAAAATGAAAAAAATCATTTCAATACCGATGCTGAAAAAGAAGCCATTGGCAGAATATATCCTTTATGCACCAACATCTCTATAGACTTTGCCATTATGGAAAATGCAAAATCGGTTTGTGTAATTCCATCTTCTTTTGGTTGGAGCGATTTAGGCACTTGGAACAGTGCTTATGAAAATTTAGATAAAGATTATTTAGGCAATGCTGTAGCTAGCAATAATGTAATTGTAATAGATGCTACTAAATGTATGGTAAGTGCCCCACACGATAAACTTTTAGTTTTACAAGGTCTAGATGATTTTATTGTTGTAGATACTAAAGACGCATTACTTATTTGCAAAAAAGATAAAGAACAAGCCATTAAAGATTATGTTGCTGAAGTAAAACGAAGCAAAGGAGATAAGTATTTATAAATTTAAAAAAACTGCGAAATATTTTGTTTCGCAGTTTTTATGTTGATTATTACAAATACTTCATATTACATTTACCCATGCCATTGTTATAGCTCTACTGTGGAATGAAATTTTAGTAATCTGACTAACATCATTCTTTTTAAACACTAAATTTTATGAACTCTAATCGATAGCAAGTAATTTTGCATCCTATTAAATCATCTTATACAAATTTTATGGAATACAGAATAGAAAAAGATACTATGGGCGAAGTTCAAGTTCCTGCTCATGTGTATTGGGGAGCACAAACACAACGTAGTATTGATAACTTTAAAATTGCACAGGATATTAATAAAATGCCAAAAGAAATTATTAAGGCATTTGCAATTTTAAAACATGCTGCAGCAATTACTAATTGTGAATTAGGTGTATTAAGCGAAGAAAAGAAAAATGCAATAGGTACTGTATGTAATGAAATTTTAAATGGAGATTTAGACGATCAATTTCCTTTAGTAGTTTGGCAAACAGGAAGTGGAACTCAAAGTAACATGAATGTAAATGAAGTGGTGGCTTATAGAGCACATGTCATTAATGGAGGTACATTAACTGATAAAGAAAAATTCTTGCATCCTAATGATGATGTCAATAAATCTCAAAGCAGTAATGATACTTTTCCAACAGCAATGCATATTGCTGCATATAAAATTTTAATAGAACAAACCATTCCTGGAATTGAAAAACTTAGAGATACACTTGCTGTAAAAAGTAAAGCTTTTATGCATGTGGTGAAAATTGGTCGTACCCATTTTATGGATGCTACCCCTTTAACAGTTGGACAAGAATTTAGTGGTTATGTTTCTCAACTCAATCATGGATTAAAAGCCATAAAAAATACATTAGCTCATTTAAGTGAATTAGCATTGGGTGGCACTGCAGTGGGTACAGGAATAAATACACCAGATAACTATGATGTAGTTGTAGCTAAACATATTGCTAGTTTATCAGGGTTGCCATTTGTAACAGCAGAAAATAAATTTGAAGCATTAGCTGCTCATGATGCTATAGTTGAAGCTCATGGTGCTTTAAAAACAGTTGCTGTAAGTTTAATGAAAATTGCCAACGATTTTAGAATATTATCTTCTGGTCCAAGAAGTGGTATTGGAGAATTATTTATTCCAGACAATGAACCAGGCTCTTCAATTATGCCAGGAAAAGTAAATCCTACACAATGCGAGGCTTTAACAATGATTGCTGCACAAGTATTGGGCAATGATGTTGCCATTAATATTGGAGGCTCTAATGGTCATTTTGAATTGAATGTATTTAAGCCAATGATGATTTATAATTTCTTACACAGTGCTCGTTTAATTGCTGATGGTTGTGTAAGCTTTAATGATAAATGTGCCATTGGTGTTGAACCTTTATATGATAACATTAAAAAGCATGTTGATAATAGTTTAATGTTGGTGACTGCACTCAACACAAAAATTGGTTATTATAAAGCTGCAGAAATAGCACAAACAGCACATAAAAATGGCAGCACTTTAAAAGATACTGCTATTGCATTAGGTTATTTAACTGCAGAGGAATTTGATGCTTGGGTAAAACCAGAAAATATGGTTGGGAAGATTTAGTTTTTTAAAGTCATTGAGAGGAACGAAGCAATCTTTAATTGAATTTGAGATTGCTTCAGGCAAGAACCTTCGCAATGACAATATCATTTATTTCTCAGCAGCGTCTCTCTTTGAGGACGCTGCGTTATTGATAAAGGCAATGTCCCTTATAGGAGACATTGCTGAGAACCAAGTAACGCTTTCAAAGCTACAAGCTTTTAAGAGCAGACTTTGGTGAAAATTATAAATAGCTATTATCTACAAGCCACTTAGCAATTCTTTTTAAAGTGAATTGATTTTTATCTATGCTTGCATCAGCAACTATGATGTTTTCTTTTTGCGGTATAGATACCACTCTTTTAATATTATCTTTAGCGGTAAATAGCTCCATATTTTGTGCATTATTGCCACCAGTGAAAGAAACCCTTGCAACTACAACACCACTTGGTAATGTAAATTCATAATGATCCATTTGGTTGTATTCGCCCTTGTTTACAAAATTTCCAATTATTTTACCATCCTGCTCAACATTTTTACCTACAACAACAGATACTGGCCAAGCCCTATTACGGGGTACAGTAGTGTAATCTACTGCAATTCTAGGACTAGCACCATCTCTTGCAATAAATTCTTTTACTTTACTATCATCTGTATTATCATTTATTATTATTCCACTTTTCCCTATAAGTTTTGCAAAAGATTTTTCTTGACTTAAGGCACTAATTTTAAAAATGCCCACTTGGTTACTAGTTAAAAAAGTAAGTCTGTAAAACAAATAAGAGTTGTCGAATTTATCTTGTTCAAACTCTGTAGCAACTGCTGCAATAATTATTTTAGTGCCTGTTAAATTATATACTTCAAAAGTTTTGGTTAAGCCAAAGTTTGTTTTCTTTACTTCAATTTTAGCATAATCATTTCCATCTACTTTAAGCAATCCGTTTTTATAATCGACATCCTGACCAATTAAAATGCTTATTGAAAATGCAAAAGCTAGAAAACTCAATACTGTTTTTTTCATGATTATTTAATATGGCAATAAAAATAGTGAAATAAAAAGTATTGCCAATTTTGATGTACAGCTCTGCGAAACATTTTGTTTCGCAATTTTTATTTTGTTGCTATAAGCAACTTAATAATACTATCAAAGCTACAAGCTTTGAAGAGCAGAGAAAATAAACCAAGGCATAATTGCTTATGAAGTCTTCGTCATTTCGAAGGTTCTCGCCTGAGAAATCTCCCAAATAGTTATTATAGATTTCTCCATTCGTCGAAATGACGAGATCACTTTTCGCCTTTGTTGCAGTTCTTTACCAACATGGATTATTCTTCTTTTCTCCTCACCACCAAAAACCAATTTTCACTTAATGGCAAATAACCATAATCGTAACAAAAAAAATAGGTTTGGTCTTTTTTGTTTTTGTAAGTATGGGTATGATATTTAAAAACAAAACCTTTTTGTGTGAGTTTGTCTAAAGTAATTTTTGTCATTTCTTCTTTATCGGTTAAAACCTCAGCCAAAATTTTTCTATTCTTCAATAAAGTATTATTCACTTGCTTAACATAAGCATCGGGTTTGTTTGTTGCTTTTTGTAAGTTGTTGTAATTGCTTCGACAATAATCATCACAAAATTTTTTATCAACCCTTCCTCTAAGTGTTTTATTACAAGCTAAACACTTTTTTAAAGCTGTTTCCATGTGCATTATTTAAAGTGAAAAATATAAATCAAGAAACACATAACTCAATGACATTCCGTTAAATCAAGACTAAAATTATAAAAAATTATCCGTATTTAATCGGATATACACGGATATCATCGAGAGTAAACGGTTAATCTCCGACTAAAGGTTTTTGGCAATATCATCTTTGCCTTGTCAAACAAAAACTGGTCAGACGTCGCCACTAAAGTTTGATTGAAATAAATTAATAACCGTTCCGAAAATGTAGGAACACAAAACAAAACATCATGTACGCATTAAAAAACAAAGTTCAATTGATTGGAAACTTAGGTAACAATCCAGAAGTTAAAACATTAGAAAGTGGTAAAAAAATGGCAAAGTTTAGTGTAGCCACCAACGAAACTTACAGAAATGCAAAAGGCGAAAAAGTAGTAGAAACCCAATGGCATAATTTAATTGCTTGGGGTAAGGTTGCTGAAATTGCTGAAAAATTTTTACAAAAAGGAAGTGAAGTGGCTTTAGAAGGAAAACTCATTAATCGTAGTTATAACGATAAAGAGGGCAACAAGAAATATATAACAGAAGTTCAGGTAAATGAGTTATTGTTATTAAGCAAGGAAGCTAAAGCCTAGTGTCTTTGAAGTCGTCATTTCGAATTCCGGTTCATTTGGATTGAGAAATCTGTTAAATTTTGATAAGATTTCTCGTTCGTTCCTCACTCGAAATGACGTAAAGATTGCTTCAGGCACGAACCTTCGCAATGACAATATCATTAAAACAAAAAAAGAGCAGAATAAATTCTGCTCTTTTTTAATTTATTCAATGAAATAACTTTTTGTTATTTACTTACAACATTTAATTCATCAACAATGTGTTTTGCACCACCCAATTTTTCTATGCACCACAATACATATCTTACATCCACACAAATGGTTCTGTTTAAATCTTTATCGAAAGCTAATTTATGACTTAAAGCTTCGTAGTTACCATCGAAAGCTAAACCAATTAATTCGCCTTTGCCATTGATAACAGGGCTTCCACTATTGCCTCCTGTAATATCATTAGTTGTAATAAAATTTACCACAAGATCTTTATAGTTTGGATCTGCATATCTGCCAAAGTCTTTTGCATTATATAAATCAATAAATTTTTGTGGAAGATCGAACTCGTAATCATCTTTCACATATTTATCCATTACGCCTTTCATGGTACAAACAATATCATACTTTACTGCATCTTTTGGATAATAGCTTTTTACATTACCATAACTTACTCTCATAGTAAAATTAGCATCAGGATACATCATCTTAGCTTTAACAGGATCCATTTCCATAATACCTTTTAAATATGCTTTTCCTAATTCATTATTTTTTGAATTAAAAGCTGCAAATTTTGAAGCATAGTTTTTATTATAGTTGTTAATGAAAGCTGTTGCTGTTTTATAGGCAGGATCGTTTTGTAAAGCTTCAACCGTTGGTTTTGCTGTAAAGGCTTTCCACTTAGCATCATCAAATGCCATTGTGTTTTCAAAAACATCTGCAGCATATTTTTTGAATGGATTTTCTTCTATACTGCTACTCTTAAATAAATCTGTATAAAATTCTTTGGGTTGTTGAGCAGGGTCAACATCTGTCATGAATAGCGATAAAGCATGAGCTAATATTTTTTGATCACTTTTTTTGTTTTCATTTTCCAAAAAATTGGCTCTAGCTCTTTCGGCAGCTTTAACAGCTTTTTCAATATCTTCTGCTTTTGCATCTTTCTTGTTCAAAGCATTTTCTAAACTCATCCAAGAACCAGCAAATGCTAATAATGGTGAGCCCATAATACCTTCATTCAAATATTGACGGTGTTTAGCATATGGCCTCCAAGCTTCGTAATTTTTGGCATAATCAGCCACTATATTTTCATATTCAGCTTTTCCTTTTGCCCAATTATTAAACTCATTTTCAAATTTTTTCTTGTTGCCATACACATCATACTTTAAAAGTTGTTTGGTTTCGCCGTCAAAAAATTTCCAATAGTTGGCAATACCGGCATAAGATGATGCTAATTGAAGTTTTACTGCAGGATCTTTAATCATTTCTGCATACATATATTTCAAACGCATATCTCTCAACTTCACTAATGATGGGTTGTTGATATCAGTACTTAGTTTAACACCATCACTAATTTCATAGCGATTAGTGCTACCAGGATAACCATAAATCATACTATAATCACCATCTTTTAAAGGTTTAATACTAACGGGTAAAAAGTATTTTGGAGTCATAGGAACATTAGCCACATCGTAATTGGCAGGTTGACCATCTTTAGTGGTATACACTCTAAAAACTGAGAAATCACCAGTATGTCTTGGCCACTCCCAATTATCAGTATCACCACCATATTTACCAATACTTTCTGGAGGAGTTCCTACAAAACGTATGTCTTTATGTACATCATAAACATATAAAAAGTATTGATTGCCTTTAAACATACTAGCAACTACTGCACGTTTAAATTCGTTACCACCAGTAGCTTCTTTAATAAGATCTGATTGAATTTGTTGCATTTTAGCATTACGTTCGGCACCAGTTAAACTGCCTAAACCAGCTTCAATTTTTTGGGTTACATCTTCAATTCTATTTAAAAATTGAACAGATAGACTGGTTTGAATTTCTTTGCTTTTATCGGCAGCCCAAAAGCCATCTCTTAAATAATTGTTTTCAACTGAAGATGCTTTAGCAATTGCACCATAACCACAGTGGTGATTGGTGAATATTAATCCTTGATTACTTACAATTTCTCCCGTACATCCTCCACCAAAAATTACAATAGCATCTTTTAAAGAAGCATTATTGATGCTGTACAATTGTTCAGGTTTAAGTTTCAAACCTTTTTTTACCATGTCGTTATACACTTGTTGACCCAATAACATAGGCAACCACATTCCTTCGTCTGCATAGGTTCGGAACATGATTAAAACAAGCGATAATGAAACCAATATCTTTTTCATAATTCAAATTTTGTGAGTAGCAAACCTAAGGAATTGTAATTTGTTTTTTATATGATATTGATTAGTGGTGCTATTGAAATAAAAGACATAAAAAAAGTAGCCATTCGACTACTTTTAAATCTTGAAAACCTGTTTTTATGCTTTGAATTTTTTAATAAACTCTTTAGTAAAATCACTTAATACCAACTTACCACTAATGGCTGCTCTTTGCATTAAAAGAGTATCCCAATGCTCTGTTCCACTCCAAAATGCTTTTTTAATTTCGGCCATTGCTTCAGGATTTTGTGTGGATAAATTCTTGGCCAATTCCATTGATTTTGCTTGTAATTCATCAATGTTTTCCACAATTTCTACAAATAGCCCCTTTTCTTTAGCCCATTCTGCTGATCTAAAATTTGAAGCATCAATAGCTAATTCATAAGCTGCAGAAGTACCAATCTTACGTTCAACTGCTGGTCCAACTACAAAGGGTCCTATTCCAACTGCCAATTCACTCAATTTAATTTGAGCATATTTTGTAGCCAAAGTATAGTCGCAAGCACTAGCTAAACCAACCCCTCCACCAACAGCTTTACCTTGAACACAACCTATGATAAATTTTGGACATTTACGCATGGCATTAATTACATTGGCAAATCCACTAAAGAATTGTAAGCCTTGTTCTTCAGTTTCAATATTGATTAACTCGTCGAAGCTAGCACCAGCACAAAAAGTTCTTTCGCCTGCACTTTTTAAGAGTACAACTTTACAGTTTGAATCTTGAGCAGCAGTATAAAATGCTTGAGCCAATTGCTCTAAAATGCTTGCTGGTAAAGAGTTGTGTTGAGCAGTAAAAAATTCTATTACACCAATTGTATCTGTTACCGAATATTGTACATAAGATGATTGCATTGTAGATGATTTATATCTGCAATATTAAAGCAATCATTATTATTTGTGGGTGTAGTAGAATTTTTACAATATCAACTTAATAGAATGTAAAAAATAAAAATTATTTTTTAGCTGCTGTTTGTTTAGCATAAGCCAAAATTGTGTCCATAGTTTTTTTACTCGGACTTAAAGGTTTTTGCTTCAGTTGATCCAGTTGTTTTTTTGTTCTTTTTAATGAATTGATTTCTTTTAATAATTCTTTGTCGTTTAGCAAAGCCTTATCAATCGCCATTTTTAAAATTGGCGATGCTTCATCGTACAAGAACTGCATGAGTTGTTGCTGAGAAAATTTTCGCATACTCTGTTTGAATTAGCTGTTATAAAATTACAGCTTTCGAAGGGTAGATGCGGAATGTTCTATCAAAACGATTGTGGATAACTATTATTGTGTTTACCTTAAAAATTATGGTTGTGGATATTCTATGATATAGATATCCTCATTATCCTTCTTTAAGAAATATTTTTCTCTGGCAAATTTTTCTAAAGCTTCGGGGTTATGTTGTATATCTGAAAGCTCTTGCTGAGCAATTTCAATTTCTTTTTTATAATAAGCTGCTTTTGTTTTAAGATTGTCTAAATCCTTTAGTCGAGATTGTTGTATAAAAAAATCAGTCTCATCAAAAAACAAGACCCAAACTAACATAAAGGCAAAAGAGAGAAAATATTTATTGAATAAAATTTGAGCCCACATTTTCATATCGTAAAAATAAAAATTCAGTTCATAAAAAGTATAATTGTTCATAACTTAAATTTTTTAATAAAAGAATTGTTGAATTCCGATAGATTAAATAACAAATTAGGTTGGCATAAAACTTATTTTACTTTTGCGGTATGTATGCTTTATTAAGGCAATTACTTTTTACACTTTCTGCACATCAAGCACATGAAATATCCATGCAACTGCTTAAAGTAGGCTGTAGTGTTTCATTGATTAAAACCTTGCTTGCTCAACAATTTTCTATTGATAATAAAGCATTAGAAAAAAATGTTTTTGGCTTGACTTTTAAAAACCCGGTTGGTTTAGCTGCAGGTTTTGATAAGAATGCTGAATATTTACATGAATTGGAAGCCTTAGGTTTTGGATTCATAGAAATTGGCACAGTAACCCCAAAAGCTCAGCCTGGTAACCCTAGACCAAGTTTGTTTAGATTACCCAAAGACCTTGCTCTGATTAACAGAATGGGATTTAATAATGAGGGTGTAATGGCTGCCAAAAAAAGATTAGAAGTTTGGAGAACTAATCATACAAACAGTAAATTAATTATTGGTTCCAATATTGGTATTAATAAAACTACTGAACACGAGCATGCTCACGAAGATTATAAAACATGTTTTAATGAACTTTATGATGCAAGTGATTATTTTGTGGTAAATGTAAGTAGTCCAAACACCCCAGGATTGAGGGCTTTACAAAGCAAAGAAGCCCTAACAAGAATTTTAGGAGAGTTGATACATGAAAATGCTGGCAAACCAAAATCAAAACCCATCTTATTAAAGATTGCTCCAGATTTGAGTAATGATGAACTAGATGATATTATAGCATTAACCAAAGAGCTTAATATAAGTGGAATCGTTTCATCGAATACTACCATTTCTAGAGAAAATCTTTGCACTTCGGCAAAAACAATTGCAACAATTGGTAATGGTGGTTTAAGTGGCAAACCTCTCAAAACTAAAAGTGATACAGTAATTAAATATGTTCATGAAAAAAACTCTGAAATGCCTTTGATTGCAAGTGGTGGAATTTTTAATGGACAAGATGCAAAAGATAAATTTGAACTTGGTGCAAGTTTGGTGCAAGTTTGGACTGGATTTATTTACGAGGGTCCTTCCATCGCCAAAAATATTTGTAAAGAACTTTTAAAAGATTCATAATATCGTACAATAAATTTTTATATGGAACATTTATTAACCTCAGAAAGCATTATTAGCTTTATAGTTTTAGTCATTCTAGAAATTGTTTTGGGAATCGATAATGTAATTTTTGTTTCCATTATCATGAATCGTTTGCCTGAAAGCTTAAGAACAAAATCGAGATGGACTTGGATGTTCTCTGGCATCATCATGAGATCTATTTTGCTTTTAGGATTAGGATGGCTATTGAAACAAAAAGGCAAATCATTATTTGAGTTATTTGGCAGAGGATTTGATTTGGCTAGTTTAGTTATGATAGCTGGGGGTTTGTTTTTGATTTATAAAACTGTAATGGAAATTCATCATAAACTTGAAGGTGAAGAGGCAACTAACATGTCAGGAAATAATAAATCATTAAGTTTCTCTAAAGCCATATTTCAAATTATTTTAATTGATATGGTATTCAGCTTCGATAGCATTATTACAGCAGGCGGAACAGCTAAACATATTGAAATTATGATTGCAGCTGTTGTTATTGCTATGATTGTAATGTTTTTATTTAGTGCTGCTATAGCTTCATTTGTTCATAAACATCCAACCATAAAAATGTTAGCTCTTTCTTTTTTAGTAATGATTGGATTGGTGTTATTGGTAGAAGGTTTCGATAGTGAAAAAGCTCATGATTTACATTTAAAAAATTATGTATACTTTGCTATGGCTTTTTCATTTTTAGTAGAAATGCTGAATATGAAAGCCAGAAAAAATTCGAACCCAGTTGAGTTAAGAGAGAAAGTCTTGAAAGAAAACATTGAAGATAAATTGGCTAATTAATTTAAACTTAGTTTAGAGATTTTATTGCATGAACACATATAAAAAAGCAAAAGTTAGTGAAGGCGTAGATTGGTTATCGGCATGGATATATCTTCTACTTGTTGCCATTGGTATTCTTTGCATTTTTATGGTAGAATATAAACCTCAAACAGATTTATTACAATCTTTCATTGGTGGAAAAACAAATTATAGTAAGCAACTCTTGTTTGCATTATTCTCCTTAGTAATTGCACTCTTCATTTTATTATCAGATAGTAAATTATTTACAGCATTTGCAAACCTTTCTTATGCTTTTGGTGTAGTGCTAATGTTATCAACTTTTGTAATAGGAAAAGTGGTGAATGGCTCAAAAAGTTGGATTCCCATGGGAGGAGGATTTAATTTACAGCCAGTAGAATTGTGTAAAATTTTTACTGCATTGGCATTAGCAAAATATTTATCACGACAAGAAACCAGTTTCGATAAATTAAAATCTCAAGCCATTGCTATTGCTTTAGTATTGTTTCCTTTTTTGATTTCTACATTACAACACGAGTTAGGACTTGGCTTAGTATATTTTTCTTTTTTTATTGTAATGTACCGAGAAGGCTTGCCACCAACACTCATGATAATTGGTGCAGCAATTGGTGTGTTATTGGTAGCATCCATTATTGTTGAGCCAGACACATTAGCTATTGCATTAACCACACTTGCTGTATTATTAATTTATTTTTTACGTAAGCAAATGAAACGTAATAAAACATTATTACGTTGGATTATTGGTGTTTGGATTATTTGTGTTGGCTTTCAAAAATTTGCAGTTCCTTTTGTTTTTAATAATGTTTTTGAGTGTCACCAAAGTGCAAGAATTTATAGTGCTTTTGGAGGAGATTATGATTGTACACAAAACAAACACCAAGCTGCAGAAGGAAACAAACCTATTCGTAAACCTGATGATTATAATGTTAGGCAAAGTAAAATAGCCATTGGATCTGGCGGATTTTTTGGAAGAGGATTTTTAAAAGGCACTCAAACTCGTGGACGTTATGTACCAGCACAAAATACTGATTTTATTTTTACATCATTAGGAGAAGCCTTTGGTTTTATTGGCTCTGTTGTTTTTTTAGGAATTTATTTATTTTTCTTATTTAGAATTATTAGAATGGCAGAACGACAAAGAAGTACATTTAGTAGAGTGTATGCATACTGTGTAGCCAGCATTTTATTTTTTCATATTGCCTTAAATATTTTAATGACAATTGGCTTGTTTCCATCACCAGGTATTACATTACCATTAGTAAGTTATGGGGGTTCATCATTAGTAACATTTACTATTCTTATTTTTATTTTATTAAGATTGGATGCAGATAGACAAATGGTGTTGAGGTAAATTTATTTTTTAACTCAAATTATTTCAATGAGAATTATTATCACAGCAGCAACAGAATTTGAGTTAAGCTTACTTAAGCATAAATTTAAGTCAACAAAAGAAAGAGATGTAATTTTTATTGCAACAGGCATTGGAATGCTTGCAACTTCTGTTAGTTTAATGCAATTAATTTATGATCATAAACCAGATTTTATTATTCAAATAGGAATCGCAGGTGGTTTTAATGTAAAAGAAAAATTAGGTAAAGTTTATTTGGTAGAAGAAGAATTTTTAGGAGATGTTGGTGTTGTAGAAAATGGAAAATGGAAGGATGCTTTTGATTTACAATTAGCAAAAGCAAACTCAAAACCATTTAAGAAAAAAGGTCTACTTAATTCTAACATAAATAAATATAATCATCTTGAGTTGCCAATAGTAAAAGGGGTAACTGTTAATCAAATTTCAACAGATAACAATCACATACAACAACTCATCAAAAAATATAATCCTATTATCGAAACAATGGAGGGGGCTGCATTACATTATGTTTGCATTTTGAATAACATTCCATTTTTACAAATTCGTTCCATATCAAATTACATTGGAGAAAGAGATAAAACAAAATGGAAAATTAAATTGGCTTTAAATAATTTGAGTAAAACTGCAATTGCAGTAATCAATCATCAATATAAACTCAACAAATCGTAAATGTTTAGTCTAGCATTTTCTCCTTGTCCGAACGACACTTTCATTTTTGATGCATTGATCAATAAAAAAATTGATACTAAAGGCTTAGATTTTGAAGTACACTTAGAAGATGTTCAAACCCTTAACCAATGGGCATTACAAGAGCAACACGATTTTACAAAAATTAGTTATGGTGTTCTACCCTTAGTATTGAACAATTATAAAGTATTAGAAAGTGGTGGTGCTTTAGGAAAAGGAGTAGGACCACTTTTAATTACGAATTCAGAATTAGGAAGTACGAATTACGAAGTACAAAATAAGAAGTACGAGGTACAAAGTACGAAGTACGAAGTAAGAGGCACAAAGTACGATAATGGTGCAAATAACAAACTCCAAACCCCAAACGAACAACAAGAAACAAGAAACTCTAAACAACAAACTCCAAACAACAAGCCACAAACAACAAACGAACAAAATAAAATAGTCGCTATTCCTGGAGAAAACACAACTGCACATTTATTATTTTCTTTAGCTTATCCTAATGCAAAAAATAAAGTCTTTATGCCCTTTCATGAGATTGAGGATTTTGTGTTGAACAATGAAAATGCTTTAGGTGTCATTATTCACGAAAACCGATTTACCTATCAAGAAAAAGGGTTGTATTTAGTAAAAGATTTAGGCACATATTGGGAAGAAACTTTTAATCTCCCCATTCCTTTAGGAGCAATAGTTGCACATAATAGAATTCAAAAAGAAATGAGTCTACTCGTTGATGAGTTAATCAGAGAAAGTATAGATTATGCATTTAAACATTATCCTTTTGTTTCAGATTATGTAAAACAACATGCTCAAGAAATGGAAGAAGAAGTGATGAGAAAGCATATAGATTTATATGTCAATAATTTTTCCTTAGCTTTAGGAAGTGCTGGTAAAAAATCGGTATTAAAATTGCTAGAAATTTATCAACAACAGCATCCAACTTGTCAAATTATCTCTAATGAGATTTTCATAAATAATTAGTTATGGAAAGTAATTTTTTAACTAGTGCTATTAAGCAATTTGAGTATTATCAACAATTAGGCGAAAAAACATTTCATCAACTACCAGACGACAAATTGTTTTGGCAATACAATGCAGAAAGCAATAGTATAGCAACAATAGTAAAACATTTACATGGTAATATGCTTTCTCGCTGGACAAATTTCTTGCATTCCGATGGCGAAAAAGAATGGAGGAATAGAGACGCCGAATTTGAAAATGATATTACTACAAGAGAAGAAATGCTGAAGCTTTGGCATGCAGGTTGGCAATGTTTATATCTTGCTTTAAAAAACTTAAAAGATGAAGACCTAAATAAAGTTGTCTTTATCAGAAATCAAGGTCAAACAGTAGTTGAAGCAATTAATAGGCAGCTTTGCCATTATAGTTATCATGTAGGGCAAATTGTTTGTATTGGAAAAATGATTTGTAACCAAAGCTGGCAATCACTTTCTATTCCAAAAGGAAAATCTGTAGACTATAATACTCAAAAGTTTGCACAAGAAAAACATATAGAACACTTTACAGATGAAAGTTTAAGGCCAATCTCTTAGCAAATTATTAACAAGAATTAACAAGATTAAAAATACCTTAAAATTACTTTTGTCGAATAATAACGATAGATATTAATGGCACAAGATTACCAAAGCAATTTTCTTAAAGCATTTTTACAACTTCTCAAAGTTTTAAAGCTCGATAAGAAAGATATTTCTAGCATTTACTTTTTTGCCATTTTAAATGGGTTAATTGCTTTAATTCTTCCATTAGGCATTCAAACCATTATAAGTTTTGTAATGGCAGGTTCAATATCTGCCTCTATTGTTGTGTTAATTTTTATTGTGGTTTTGGGTGTTTTTTGTAATGGATTAGTGCAGGTTAGGCAAATGCAAATCATAGAAAAAGTTGAGCAAAAAATTTTTACACGGTATACTTTAGAAATTGCAGATAAACTTCCAAAACTTGATATTGAAAAATTAGACGGAATTTACCTTCCTGAATTGGTGAACAGATTTTTTGATGTACCATCATTAGCTAAGCGAATTGATAAACTTTTACTAGACCTACCATCAGCAATAATTCAGATTCTATTTGGATTGGTATTATTAATGTTCTACCATCCTATATTTATTGGTTTTGGTGCTTTTCTAATCACTATTGTTGTTGTTTTATTAACGCTAACTTCAAGAAAAGGCTTAGCTACAAGTATTGCAGCTAGTAATTATAAATATGCTATAGCTGCTTGGCTCGAGGAAATGTCGAGGGTTATTAAATCGTTTAAATTCGGCAAAAAAACAGACCTGCATATTCAAAAAACAGATGAACTTATTGGTAATTATTTAGAGTCAAGAACCTCACATTTTAAAGTGTTACTCACACAGTTTTGGAGCTTAATTACTTTCAAAATTATTATTACAGCTGCTATGCTAACGGTGGGTGCAATTTTATTGGTTAATCAACAAATAAATGTGGGTCAGTTTATAGCTGTTGATATTGTAATTCTTGCCATTATATCAAGTGTAGAAAAATTGATTTCTAACCTTGATAAAATATATGATGCTTTAACTTCTATTCAAAAAATCAGCAAATTAGTAGATAGTGAATCTGAAATAAATGGTTCATTAAACTTAAACCCAATAGACAAAGGTGTTTCCATTAAACTTAATGATGTAAGTTTTCAATACCCTAACGGCGATTTTACATTAAACCACATTTCTTTAGATATAAAGCCAGGTCAACTGGTTTGTATTGATGGTGCTTCTGGTTCTGGTAAATCATCTTTATTAAGATTACTTACTGGCGAATACCATAATTATGAAGGTTCTATTTTAATAGATGATGTACCTATTTCAAATTACAACTTAACTAGTTTAAGATCACTGACTGGTATTTTATTAAATCAGCAAGATATTTTTAATGGAACTTTATACGAGAATTTAACCATGGGTAATCCAGATCATAAAGTTGAAGATGTAAGTTTAATTAGTCATCAATTAGGATTAACCGATTTTATTCAAAGTCACCATAAAGGCTATGATGCTATTTTAGATCCTTTTGGAAAAAGATTGTCTTCTAATATTAAACAAGAAATTCTTTTAGTTAGAGCATTACTTGGTAAGCACAGATTATTGTTACTAGAAGATCCTTTTGACCATTTAGATGATAAAGAAAAATCAACAGTATTACATTACTTAAAAAATAATACTGTAGCCACTACAATTATAATATCAAGCGACAAAGTAGCTCAAGCAGCATGTGATGTAATTGTAAATTTAAAAGATGGAAGAATAATAAACTAACTTAAGATGCCAGACTTTTTACATGAAAATATTGATGAAGTTGTAATTGATTCTACCCTCACATCTTACAAAAAAATCTATCGCATTAATAAGCATAGTAAAGTGAAAAGATGGGTATATTTTATTGTAGGACTAACACTTATTGTATTACTATTACCTTGGACCCAAAATATTAGATCGAAAGGGTCTGTTACAACTTTACGACAAGAGAATAGACCTCAAGAAATTAATACAGTAATTTCAGGTAGAGTGGCTCAATGGTATGTAAAAGAAGGAGATTTAGTAAAGCAAGGAGATACTATTTTAAAATTAGCTGAGGTTAAGGTTGAATATTTTGATCCTAATTTATTAAATAGAACAAAAGATCAAATAGTTGCCAAACAACAATCTTCAGAAGGATATAAAGGCAAAGCCAATACTGCATTATTGCAAATTGAAGCTTTATTACAAAATAGAAATTTAAAACTTCAATCTTTAGATAATAAAATTCAACAGCAACGTTTAAAAATTATTAGTGATAGTATGGATATAATAGCTGTTACTAATGATTTTAATATTTATAAACGTCAATTAGATGCTGGTAAAATAATGCTCGATAGTGGTGCTATTTCGTTAATAGATTTTGAAAAAAGAAAAGCAAATTTTCAAACTGCTTATGCCAAAAAAATAAGTGCAGAAAACGATTTTGTTCAAAGCAAACAAGAATTAACCATCTTACATATAGAAAAAAATAGTGTTAATCAAGATTTTGCCGATAAAATTGCAAAGGCTGAAGGAGATAAATTCAGCTCTATATCTGATGCTGCAAATGCCGAAGGAGAGATTGCAAAACTTAAAAACTTGTATGCTAACTACGATATTAGAAATCAACTCTATTATGTAATTGCTCCTCAAGATGGCCAAATTACTAAAGCTAAAAAAGCAGGCATCAACGAGTTTATAAAGGAAGGAGAAATGATTGCCGAAATTGTTCCTACTAAAGTTCAATTAGCTGTTGAGTTATTTGTAAATCCAATGGACATTCCTTTAATTAGTAAAGGACAAAAAGTTAGATTTATTTTCGATGGTTTTCCTGTAATTGTTTTTAGTGGATGGCCCAATTATAGTTATGGCACTTTTAGTGGTGTTGTTGCTGCTATTGAAACCAATATTAGTGTTAATGGAAAGTTTAGAATATTAGTGATAGAAGATCCTGATCCTGAAGAAAAGAAATGGCCAAAATATTTGCAATTAGGCACAGGTGCACAAGGCATTGCTTTATTAAAAAATGTACCAATTGGATATGAGTTATGGAGAAATATCAATGGATTCCCTCCAGAATATTATAAGCTCAATGAAGTTAATGAAAAAAAGAAATGATGAATTTGAAAAAGCTAATTAGTCTTGTTTTTTTATTTTTAGTTATTCAACCTATAATAGCACAACAATCTAATGAAAAACTATTTTCTTTAGATGAGTTTATAACTATTATTAAAACCAATCATCCTATTGCCAAGCAAACTAATCTACAGGTGCAGCAAACTGAAGCTGGCCTATTAGCAGCAAAAGGAAATTTTGATCCAAGCATTAGTATAGATGCCTCTAAAAAAACTTTTGATGGAAAAAATTATTACAATTATTTCAATCCAGAACTAAAAGTTCCATTGCCTGTAGGTGATATTAAAACAGGAGTTGAAGATAATGGTGGAGGTAATTTAAATTCTGAATTTACTCCTGGTCGTTCTAGTTATTTTGGTATTGAATTACCCTTAGCCAAAGGCTTGTTGATAGATAAAAGAAGGGCGGTATTAAAGCAAAATAAAATCTTTGTTCAACAATCATTACAAGAACAAAAACAAACCATTAATAATTTATTGTTTGATGCTTATGTTGCTTATGCAAAATGGGCTGCAGACTATCAGTTGTATCAATTGTTTAGCAAGTATGTATCAATTAGCAATCAAAGATTACATTTATTAAAAATTGCAGAACGTAATGGTGATAAGAGTGTAATGGATACTTTAGAAGCTTTTACCCAATTGCAAAATTTGCAAATATTGCAAAATAATGCACAGCTCAATTTATTGAATTCGGTTTTAGATGTTTCTAATTATTTATGGATGCAAAACGATTCTGCTTATGCTTTGGCAGAAAATATAGTTCCCTATACAGCTATTTTTTCAGATCTAAAATTTACAACAGACTTAACCACATATATAGAGCAGGCTTTAGCTAATCATCCCTTATTAAGAACATATAATTTTAAATTAGATGCTTTAGATGTTGAACGAAAATTAAAAGTTCAAAATTTATTGCCCACATTAAATACAAAAGTCAATTTATTAAATCAGGATTATGCCGTATTTAAAGGGTTTGACCAAGCCTTTTTTCAAAACAACAACAAATGGGGTATTGATTTTAAAATGCCTTTATTTTTAAGAGAAGGCAGAGGAGAACTGAAAAGAACAAAACTAAAAATTGAAGAAACCAACTTAGACTTAAGCTTAAAGAAATGGGAATTAGAAAATAAAATTAGAAGTTATTATAATGAGTTTGTTTTAGTGCAACAACAATTGCAAACTGCTTTACAAGCTTATGAAAATTATAATAAATTATATCAAAACGAATTGCTTAGATTTAATAATGGAGAAAGCAGTTTGTTTATTTTAAATAGTAGAGAAAATAAAGCATTAGAATTTTATCAGAAAACAGTTGAATTAAGAGTGAAACTGTTTAAAGCCAGATATGCTATTGATAATAGTGCAGGATTGTTGCAATAGATTAATCATAATGAAATCTGCATTGTAGAATAATACACTTTTGATCAAGCCCTTTTTTGCCTTCAACTTTGTAAACTAATCTGTGTTCACCAGTAATTCTTCGGGACCAAAATCCTTTTAAATCATATTTTAAAGGTTCGGGTTTGCCAATGCCTGTAAAAGGGTTTATTCTAATATCTTTTAAAAAGTCTTTTATTTTTAAAACAATTTCTGAATTATTTTCAATCCAAAATTCAAAATCTTGCCAGGCATTTGGTGTAAATTCAAAAATCATTTTAGTCTATATCAGTAAAAGAAATTTTTTTATTTGTTTTCATTTGTTGAATAGATTCAGATAATCTTTTTCTATTGGCTTCAGTTGATAGCAGATGTCCTGTTTCGTTGAGAGAATTATATTCTTTAATCGACATCATAACAATTGCATCATCTTCAGAATTTCTAGGAACTATAATTATATCGAGAGATGAACTTATATAGTCCAAATATTTTTTAATATTTCCTCTGAGTTGTGATATTGAAACAGCTTGCATAAATTATAATTGTACTTTCAAATGTACAATATTTTGTACAAACCAAGAATTATTTATTTTTTGCCTAAGGAATTCTTAAATAAATAGATCTTAGTAATATTTTGAATTAAAACCTAAAACCAAATAACCCAATCAACTTTTCAACCTTTAAACTACTTTCTATTACCTTCACCAACTTAATTAGAGATTATGTTATCTGAAGAAGAAGTAAAAAATAACAGTGCTGCAATTATTGAACAATTAATAACAGAAGCCTTAACAGAAACTCATTTAGAAGTGTTGTTCGATTATTTAGGTCAAGATCAATGGTCGTTTATAACGACCCACCATTACGAAGAAGATAAAGAAATTTCACTTCGATTACATGCCAATCACGAATTCAAATTGATTCTTGGGTATTATGATGATGAAGACGAATTTCATGAAATTATACATACTCTAAGCACCAAAGAACAAGAAGCCATACCCGATGGATTACAAAAATTAATGCATAAAGTAGTGAGTGATGAGCAGAGTATTAAAGTAGCAACAAACTTGTTAAAAGGAAAAATTTAATCATTAACGTTCAACTCAGAACTTTTAATTCTTAACTCATAACTCTTAATTAAAAAACTATCTTCTCATACCTCTCATGCCAGGGAAACCACCCATTGGCATATTGTTCATGCTTTTCATCATTTGCTTCATCTGTTCGAATTGTTTTAAAAAAGCATTTACTTCAGTAATATTTTTCCCACTTCCTTTTGCAATTCTAGCTTTACGTGAAGGGTTTAATAAATCTGGATTCAGACGTTCAGCAACTGTCATACTATTAATCATGGCTTCAATGCCTTTGAAACTATCGTTATCTACATCAATATCTTTAATAGCTTTTCCAACACCTGGAATCATGCCCATTAAATCTTTTATGTTACCCATTTTTTTAATGGTTTGTAGCTGAGTTAAAAAATCTTGAAAATCGAACTTGTTTTGTTTAATTTTCTTTTCGAGTTTTTTAGCTTCCTCTTCATCAAATTGCATTTGGGCTTTTTCTACCAAGCTGGTAATATCGCCCATGCCTAAAATTCTTTGAGCCATACGATCAGGATAAAACACATCTAATGTGTCCATCTTTTCGCCACTGCTCATGAATTTAATAGGCTTGTTGACTGTGTACTTAATTGAAATAGCAGCACCACCTCTTGTATCACCATCAAGTTTGGTTAAAACAACTCCTGTAAAATCTAATCTATCGTTAAAGGCTTTTGCAGTGTTAACTGCATCTTGCCCTGTCATGCTATCTACAACAAATAAAATTTCTGTTGGGTTAATAGCATTTTTTATGGCTGCAACTTCTTGCATCATTACTTCATCCACAGCTAAACGACCTGCAGTATCTATAATAACAACATTATGGTTATTCAGCTTAGCTTCTTTAATTGCATTTTGAGCAATTAATACTGCATCTTTAGTATCTAGTTCTTTGTAAATTGCTACTCCAATTTGTTCAGATAAAACTGTTAACTGATCAATCGCTGCGGGCCTATAAATATCTGCTGCAACCAATAAAGGACTTTTACCTTTTTGGGTTTTTAAATAGTTGGCTAACTTTCCAGTAAAAGTTGTTTTACCAGAACCTTGTAAACCTGCAACTAAAATAATAGCAGGGCTTCCGGTGATTTTAAATTCTGCTGGTTCGCCACCCATCAATTCAGTTAATTCATCCTGAACAATTTTAGTCATTAATTGTCCTGGGCTAATGGCATTAATTACTTTCTCACCAACAGCTTTTTCTTTAACCTTATCTGTAAACTCTTTTGCAATTTTAAAATTTACATCGGCTTCTATTAAAGCTCTTCTAATGTCTTTAATTGTGTTAGCAATATTGAGGTCTGTAATTCTAGCCTGACCTTTAATATTCTTAAATGCCGATTCTAATCTTTCTTGTAAATTCTGAAACATTTTTTTTAGTTTAGGGTTTAAGGTTTAAGGTTTTATGTTTAAGGTGGTGATAACTTGAAACATTAGACTTTTAACATTAAACTTTTTTAATGGCTGCAAATATAAAACTCATTAATCTATTTAGTTTTTGAAATTAATTCTATAGTTTAGATTTTACGATGAAGATTAAACATCAAAAAATTATGAGAATTAATATTTTACTACTGTTTTTTATTCTTAATATAATCCAATTAAATGCACAAATTAAATTCGATTACAGTTCTACAAACAAAATATTCGAAAAAGCTAGAAAAGAAAATAAATTAATTATTTTAGGAATTTCAAGTTCAAACTGTGAAAAATGTAATGAGCATGTTCTGAACGAATTAAGTAACGATTCAATTTTAATGATTCTGAAAAGTAACTTTATTATTACAAATAAGAATGAGGTGCCACTTGAAATTACTTATGATTCTAGTCTTATTTTTTCTGTAGAAAAGAACAAGGGGTTTTTATGTTTAGATAACTCTGGTAACATTTTATCTGCAATTGCACCAGTTAAAATAAATCGTAAATTATTTTTAGAATTTTTACATAGAGCCAATGTAAATAAAACAAAAGAAATTAATCTTTCATTTTATTTAAATGAATTTACGGCAACAACCAAGAAGGAGTTTAACCAAATTAAAAATTTGCTGAACATATATGATGAAATTGGACTTTATCCTTCACAATATTTACTTGATCTAATTTGTGAAACAGCCCCTGAAGATTCTGCAAAATCAAGAACATTTATACAATATTTATTAAAACATGGACCACAAGTAAACTCAAAAGCGTTTCAGTACATTGCTCAAGATGGTGAAGTGTTTAATACTAGTTGGTTTAGGATGGATTTAAAAGAAAGAGTTGCAATTAACAATTTGGTTTTTTATAAATCTATGATGGTTGCTATTGAAAAGAAGGACAAAGCATATGCGGAAGCAGTTGCTAATTTTAAAGCTTCTTCTTCTAATACTAGAAGTTTTGAGGCATTTCAGAGAACTTATGATTTTGAATTACTTCGTTTTTATAAGGCAATAAAAGACACCAACATGATCATTAACTGGTCTATGAAATTTGTTGAAAGCTACATCGTCAAACTCAATGTAGATAGCATTTTGCGTATAGACTCATTGAATACTTTAAGAATAAAAGCTAGTACACATTTAAATCAACAAGATGTATCTTCATCTAATGTTCTAAATTGGGATAAAGAAGAAACTGCTCAAATTGCAAAAAACAGCAGCTTCTATTCTAATATTTTAAATGAAGCAGCATGGACAATTTATGTTTATACAAAAGATAATTTTAAAAACAACTTAGCACTTAAATGGTCTAAGAAGAGTATTGAATTCGAAAAAAATTATGCAGTATTAGATACTTATGCTAGATTGTTGTATAGGAATAACAAGATAGATGAGGCAATTACTTATGAGTTGGAAGCAATAAAGCTTGCCAAAGAAATGAAAGCAAAAACAACAGAATTTGAGCAGGTTTTACAAAATATGAATAATAAAGCAAAAAAAATAGACGAGTACTAAAATTTTATTTTTTTTAATCTCTCGAAAGCTTTGTATAACGTTTCTTCTTTTTTAGCAAAGCAAAAACGCAACACTTTATTATCCTCTTTGTTTTTATAGAATGATGATACAGGAATTGTAGCAATGCCATAGTTTTTTGTAAGTTCAACTGCCAAATCAAAATCATTCTGTTCACTAAATCCTTCATAACTATAACATTCAAAATAGCTGCCATGTGATGGAATGAGTTTGAATGGAGTTTGTTGCATTAAAGTTCTAAAATAATCTCTCTTTTGCTGAAGTTGTTTTCCTAAACTTAAATAGGCATTTTCATTTTTTAAATAAGTTGCTAAAGCAAATTGTACAGGACTATTACAACTAAAACAATTAAACTGATGCACTTTTCTAAACTCTTGCATCAACGGTTTTGGAGCAATACAATAACCCAATTTCCAACCAGTGCAGTGATAAGTTTTGCCAAACGAAAAACAAACAAAACTTCTTTCAAATAACTCAGGATAATTCAACATACTTAAATGCTTTTTATCATCAAAAATTAAATGTTCATACACTTCATCACTCAAAATAAATAGATCATGCTCAGCAACAATTTGTTTGAGTTGATTAATGTCTTCTTCATCCAACACCATTCCTGTTGGGTTGTGTGGACTATTAATCATTATCATTTTTGTATTGGCTGTAATCTTTGCTCTGACTTCATCCCAAGGAATTCTGTAACTGGGATATTGTAAAGAAATCAACACAGGGATAGCTCCATTAATTTCTATATTAGGAATATAACTATCATATGCAGGTTCAAAAACAATCACTTCATCTCCTTTATTTAAAACTGTAGTTAGTGCTGTATAAATAGCATAAGTTCCTCCTGGAGTTATAGTAATTTCATTATTGACATCAATATTATTATTATATAATTTCAAACATTTTTTTGATAGCTCTTCTCTCAAAGCAGGCAAACCATTCATGTGTACATACTGATTATTGCCAGCTTTCATTGAATCATTTACTAAATCTATCAATTCTTCACTCATCATAAAATCAGGAAATCCTTGTCCTAAATTAATTGCACCATGTTCTTGTGCTAATACACTCATAGTAGTAAAAATGGTAGTACCAACATTTGGAAGTTTAGATAGTATTTGCATGAAACGAAGATAATTGTAAAGAATTATGAATGCAGAACTATGAATGTTGAATGAAGAAATAATTCAACCATTTTATAAATACAAGCTTTACCTTTAAGTTTCATCTTTAACTATGAATTCTAATTTTAATTTATTCAAAAATCAAATTACTAGCCCTATAAAGTTTAAACTTTTCACTCTCACAAAATTACCTATGGCATTTTTTAGTGGATTGAAAGTTGAAGCACTAGAACCCAATACTGCAGCAGTTTCTGTAAGGTTTAAGTGGATCAATCAAAACCCTTTTAAGTCAATTTATTTTGCTGTATTAAGTATGGCTGCTGAATTAAGCACAGGAGTTTTAGCTTTTGCTCAGATTTATAAAAGACAACCAACAGTAAGCATGCTTGTAGTAAAACTAGAAGCAGAATTTTATAAAAAAGCTGTAGGAAAAATTGTATTTACTTGTAAAAATGGAGATGAAGTTATTGCTGCAATTGAAGATACTATTGCAACCAAACAAGGAGTAACTGTTGCTTGTACATCGGTTGGAATAGATGAAAAGGGCGACGAAGTAGCTAAATTTATTTTTACTTGGAGTTTTAAATCGAAATAATTATGAAAATAACATTTCATGGTGCTGCAAGAACTGTAACAGGATCTAAGCATCTTATTACTTTAAAAAATGGAAAAAAGATTTTATTAGATTGTGGATTGTTTCAAGGCATGGGTAAAGAAACCTTTGAGCTTAATAATAATTTAGGTTTTGATGCTACTGAAGTTGATGTGATGATTCTTTCACATGCTCATATTGATCATAGTGGATTAATTCCTAAACTAGTTAAAGAAGGGTTTATTGGACAAATATTTTGTACACCTGCAACACAAGAATTAGCCAATATTTTATTAGAAGATTCTGCTGTAATACAAAGAGATGATACTCGTTACATTAACAAAAAAAGAGAACGACAAGGATTACCACTTTATGAACCTTTATATGATGTAGAAGATGCTGCAAAGGCAAGTAGTTTTTTTAATGCACAAGAGTATAATCAATGGTTTACAGTAATGGAAGGAGTTGAAGCTTTGTTTACAGATGCTGGACATATTATTGGCAGTGCATGTGTTCATCTTCGCATTCATGAAGAAGGAAAAACAACAACAATTACCTTTAGTGGCGATGTGGGCAGATATAGAGATATCATTTTAAAATCGCCACAAACTTTTCCTCAGGCCGATTATATTATTTTAGAAAGTACATATGGCAATTCATTGCACGATGATATTATTAACTCTACTGAAACTATTTATAACTGGATTCAGAAAGCTATAGTAGAAAAAAAAGGCAAGCTCATTATTCCTGCATTTAGTGTGGGTAGAACACAAGAAATTTTGTATTCACTCAATCAATTAAGTCTAGAAAATCGTTTGCCAGAAGTTAGAGTATTTGTTGATAGTCCACTAAGCTCAGAAGCCACACAAGTTATTAAAAGCTATCCTCAATATTTTAATAATCGAGTTCAAAAAATATTAGAAATTGATAATGATCCATTTGGGTTTCCAGGATTAGTTTTCACCCAAAATGCCGATGAGAGTAAAGCCATTAATCAGCTCAATCAACCTTGTATTATTATTTCAGCCAGCGGTATGGCAGATGCAGGAAGAATAAAACATCATATTCTAAATAATATTGGCCATGCAAAAAATACAATTCTATTTTCTGGATATTGTGAACCAAACTCTTTGGGTGGAAAATTATTAAATGGTGCTAAAGAAGTAAGAATTTTTGGTGAGTTTTATGATGTTGTTGCCGAAGTGGGTAGAATGAGAAGCATGAGTGCTCATGGAGATTATGACGATTTATGTCAATACCTCAGTTGCCAAGACAAAGATTTAGTAAAACAATTATTCTTAGTACATGGGGAAGAAGATGTACAATTCGACTTTCAAAACAGCTTGTTGAAAAAAGGTTTTAAAGACGTTGCCATTCCTAAAATGCATCAAACTTTTGAGTTAGATTAAGTATGAATCACCATTAAAGGCACTTTAGTATGAAAAGCTAATTTATTAGTATAGCTTGGATTTAAAATTTTTGAAAGCCAGCTTCTTTTTTTAGCAACATTAATAATGAGTTGAACATTATCATTTTCTGCAAACTCATTTACAGCATCTTCAAAATCATTTCTCAATGAATATTTATATTGTGGATGGTACGCTTTTAATATATTATGTAGTGCAAATTTTTCTAATGCTGGTTCAACTTGTTCTCGTGTAAAATCTGGATCAAAATTTACCACTTCTAATTCAGGCATGGCAACATCTAAAAAATCTTTTATTTGTTGTTGTGGTACAGAAGTATTGATGTCTTTAAAATCGCTTAAAAACATGGCTTTTGCAATATATTCATAAGTACAATCTTTAGGAACTATAACCACAGGAATGGTAGTACTCTGTGAAATGGATATGGTATTACTTCCTATTAAAGTTTCGTCTAAAGCTCCTCCACCTGTAATTCCCATTACTATATAAGCAATATCGTTTTTCTTACAAAGCTCAGCAACACCAGCTTCTAGTAGTACCATTTCAGATAATGGCTCAATCGTTATATGTAATGGAGCAATTTGTTGTAATCGGACTGCTTCTTTTTCAAGCTGAGCTTTACTGGTTTCTCGAATTGCATCTATTTCTGCAATGACCAATGTACTCATTGGATCAGTAATGCTAATAGGTTGCCAAGTATTATAAAGAATGATATGATCTATTCTCATTTGTTTGGCAAAACCTATAGCATAGTTAGCTGCATTTGATGCAGTAGAAGAAAAATCGGTGGGTATTAGAATTGATTTCATGGAAAATGGTTATTACCAAATTTACAACAATTCTTTTTTAAGGATAATGACATAAATCAGTTGCTCAACTGATTTATTTTTCCATTTGTTCAATAACTGCTTGTGTAACTCCAGTAAAGCTAAATCCTCCATCGTGAAACAAGTTTTGCATCGTAACCATTCTGGTTAAATCACTAAACAAGGTAACACAATAATTAGCACAATCTTCAGCCGAAGCATTTCCGAGTGGGCTCATTTTTTCTGCATAATTAATAAAGCCATCAAAACCTTTAACGCCACTACCTGCAGTAGTTCTAGTTGGCGATTGAGAAATGGTATTGATACGAACTTTATTCTTAACGCCATAGTGATAGCCAAAACTTCTGGCAATACTTTCTAATAACGCTTTAGCATCGGCCATTTCGTTATAATCTGGAAAAACTCTTTGTGCAGCAATATAGGTTAAGCCAACAATACTTCCCCATTCACTAATAGCATCTAATTCATATGCAGTTTGGCAAACACGGTGTAAGCTTAATGCAGAAATATCTAAAGTTTTATATTCAAATTCGTGGTTGAGTTTTGTATAATGATTACCTTTTCTAATATTCATGCTCATGCCAACACTATGCAAAACAAAATCTATTTTGCCTCCAAAATGTTCCATTGATTTTGTGAAAAGATTATTTAAATCTTCCATATTGGTTACATCTGCACCAATAATTGGAGCATTACAAGCTTCTGCTAATTTATTAATTTCTCCCATTCTTAATGCAATAGGAGCATTAGTTAAAACAATTTGTGCACCTTGTTCAACACATTTTTCAGCAGCTTTCCAAGCAATTGATTGGTCGTTCAACGCACCAAAAATGATTCCTTTTTTTCCTTTCAATAAATTATTAGACATAAGCTTTAATTTGAAAAACAAAAGTAAGGCGAAACCGTTAAGATTAAAACATATTGCTCTTTAAAGCTTATTGTTTTAATCGTTATAAAGTTGCTTTACCAAAAAACGAAATGGATACTTTTTGCAGTACAGTGAAGAGAATAATTACAATACATTCAAAATTTGTTCTTTCATTTTTTCTAGTTCATCTTTCATAAGAACTACTAACTTTTGAATAGTTGCATTATTGGCTTTTGAACCTGTAGTGTTGATTTCTCTACCAAATTCTTGAAGTATAAACGATAATTTTTTGCCTTTGCTTTTCTCTTTTCCTTGTAATATTTCTTTAAAGTAGGCAATATGATTTTTTAATCGAACTTGCTCTTCACTTATATCAATTTTTTCAATATAATAAATCAGTTCTTGTTCTAAGCGGTTAGTATCATAATTATCCTTGCCAACATTATCTTCTAATACTTTAATAAATCCTTCTCTAATTTTTTCTCTACGTTGAGGTTCTATTAGCTTAATTTGATCTTCTAATTTTTCAATTTCATCAACCCTAAATAATAAGTCTTTTTCTATAGATGCACCTTCGTTTAAACGATGTTTGTTGAGGTTTTCAAGGGCTACTTTAAATAATTCTTGTAATTGTTGCCATTCATCTTCTGTTAAACTTTCTGTATTATTAGTTACTACATCTGGCAATTTTAAAATAGCAGCTAATAAGTTATCTGTTGATGTTTTTAATTCAGTGGCTACTTCACTAACACTATTAAAATATGCTTTTAACAATTCTGTATTTAATACAATGGGTTTTGCTGAACCATTCGATTTTATGTTGATAAAACATTCAACACTTCCACGTTCTAATTCGGTATTAATAAGATTTCTAATATCTATCTCAAACTGTTTTAAAATAGATGGAGTCATCATTCTGAGGTCGAATTGTTTGCCATTTAACGACTTTACTTCTATTATAAACGTTTTGTCGTTTATGGTTTGTTCTGCCCTGCCATAACCTGTCATGGAATATATCATAATTCAATAATTGTTGTAAAAATAAATGAATTGTATTTGGTTCTACTAAAAACAAAAATGCCTCACAAATGTGAGGCATTTAAATATTTGAAAATCTGTAATTATAGTTTAGTTGTTTTGAACTTTGCAGTGGCAAAATTTACTTCAATTTTATAATTACCAGCAGTTGTTGGACCAGGGAAATTATCTGGCAAGTTGTAGCCAAAAGTTCCTCCTGCTGCTAATCCTGCTAAGTTTTTGTTAGCAACTGAATATTTATTGCTCCAATCTCCATTTACTGGTAATAGTAAATATTCTTTAGAAGCGGTAATAGCTAATGAAGCTATCTCGAACTGACAAGAGTTTAATCTTGTAAATTGTTGAGATGGAACAGGTACTGGATTATTCCAACCACCTGGTGTAGCATCACCTACTATAAATAAATTAGATGGTAAATTAGGACCAGTAAATGGTACTACTGTATATCTACCTCTTTGAAAATCCATAGTAATTAAATATTTACCTGTTGTACCTGGTGATTTAAAATTATCTCCTCCAGAAGTATAATATTGAAAATCTCCAGCGTCGGCAATACCAGGTAAGGTGTTATTTGGAATAGCGTATTTCTGGCTCCAATCTCCATTTACTGGTAAAATTAAATACTCGTTTCCAGAAGCTAAATCAAATACTCCAACAAAAGTTGTTGCATCTAGTTTTGCAAATTCTTGTGTAGGTACTGGTACTGGATTGTTCCAGCCACCATTTGTTGCTCCACCAACAATAAATAATTTACCACTTGCAGGTGGAGTTATTTTTGGAGGAATTAAATAAGGAGTTGCTTTAACTTTAATTGTATTAGATACTTTAAGATCGTTGTTATTATTGTATGATGATGTTAAACGAACATCTATATCATAAGCCACGTTAAAGTCGAAACCAAATCCTAATAAAATAGTGTTTAACTCTTTACCTGTTAAATCTTTTTTTAATGCTCCAATGATGGTCATTTTTACAGATTTAGCAAAGTTTCTTCCGGTAGAATCAATTTCTAAAACATATTTATTATTGGCTTCGTTGGTGGCATAACCTGGATTAGTCCAAGAGAAAGTTACTGCAACTAAATTAGAATCTGCTGGTGCAACTGCAATTACTGATTTAGAGCTACTCAAAGTAGGTGTGCTACCAGTAGTATAGTTTGGTAATGCATTTTCTTTTGTACATGCCAACATGGTTGTGCTGACAATAGCAAAGAGTAATGCAATTTTTGATAAATATTTCATAATGCTATTTATTATTGTTAATAGTTATTTATTGTACAGTGAATTTCCCTGTTTTAAATTCAAGCGTTAGGGTGTAGGTTTTAGAAACAGCAGGTGCCAATATATCGCCACCACCTGGTCTAAAATCATCACCATTTGGGTTATTGGAATTGTTACCACCCATACAACCATATTTAGCACCCCAATCTCCATTAACAGGCAATAATAAATAAGATTGCCCACCATTAAGCGGAAGTGTTATAGTGAAGGTAGTTGAACCTACTTTAGTTAATTGCTGAGAAGGTACAGGCACCGGATTATTCCAACCTCCAGGTGTTGCACTTCCTACAATAAATAAATTAGCAGGTACCGGATAAACTACATCTAAATAACCAGTAACAGTTATATTCAAAATATTTGAATAAACTACTAAGCTATTATTTCCTAAAAAAGCTTTTACTCTAACGTTTAATGGAGTAGCCACATTTTCTGGAATATTCATTTTTGCAACAAGAGTATTAAACTCCTTTACTGTAAATGTTTTACTTAGATCTTTTGTAATTGCAATTTCTTGCAATGCTGCACTTGAAAAATTGCTACCAGATTTGTCAATTTGAATGGTATAGTTTACGTCTTGTGAACTCAACCCTGTTGTAAAAGTATAGTTAGGATTGGTCCAGTTTAAAGTAAATGCAGGATTATCTTTTTCATTTATATTCAAAACCATGGTTGTTTTAGTAGCGGTTAAAACAGGTGGTGTTGATGATTGAGAAAAGATTTGATTTTCTTCTTTCTTACAAGCTCCAAAGCCAATACTTACAATTGCTGCAAGAAAAAGTAATTTAGTTAATTGTTTCATATCTTAAAATTTTTTGTTACTGATTAATATCCAGTGTTTTGTTTTAAATTGGTATTACTAGCCAAATCAGAAGATGGAATTGGATAAATTTTTCTAAAGGCAGCAACACCTGTACCATCTTTAGCACCACCTTTCCAAGGCCATAAGTAAGCTGACTCAACAAATCTATCGTAACGAATTAAATCTGTTCTTCTAAATCCTTCCCACATTAATTCTTTTGCTCTCTCTTGTAAAATAAAGTCAACTGTTAATTGAACTGGAGTGATATTGCCAGAAGCATTACCATATGCTCGAGTACGTAATAAGTTAATATAGCTAGTTGCAGTTGCAATATCACCTGTAGTTCCACCACGAGCAACTCCTTCGGCATAAATTAAATACATTTCTGCAATTCTAAAAATTGGCATATCAATATCTACCCATGTTAAGCTGCTTCCATTGGCTCCAGCTTTAGTTTTATTTCTGTATTTAGTTACAGCAAAACCATCATTAAAACTGGTTAAGTCGTTAATTTCTTTGTTTTGTCCATTAGTGTAGAACATGGCTCTTTTATCTTGATTGGTACCTAAGTCGCCATATAAATCAACAATAGCTTTTGTTGTTCTAATGCCATACCAACCGCCATCTACTCCATAATCAGCAGCATTCATTGAACCACCAATTGAAGCATGGGTTAAAAATGTTGTACCACCCCAGTTTTGTGTTTTTAAACCATCATAATTAATGGTTAAAATATTTTCACTAGTGTTGGTATGATTATCAGCCATCATTAATTGTGTGTAATTGCTAATAGGTGTATAACCAGCATCTATTACTTTTTTAGCGTATGTAATAGCTTCATTATTTTTTGCAGTACCTGTATACACTTTTGCATTTAAATACAATCTGGCTAATAAAGCCTGACAAGCTGCTTTATCTGCTCTACCATATTCATTGCTTTTAGCAGCCACCATTGGTGTTTCAATGGCTTTTAATTCATTCTCAATGTAATTAAACAAATCGGCTCTGTTAATTTGTTTTGGAATTGTAACACCAACAACATCTGTTTCTGTAATGAACGGAGGATTACCAAACAAATCCATTAACACCCAATATTGATAAGCTCTAATAAAACGAGCTTCTAAAGCATATTGTTTAATGTTTGCTGCATCTTGTCCTGTAATTCCACGCTCAGCAACTTTTGCATCGGTTGATTGGCGTAAAAATTCATTAGCAACACTTATTTGATATAAGCTTCTATAATACAAGCCTTGTAACATTGGGTTGGTTGGACCCCAATTCATTAAATGGAAATCTTGTATACCTGGATCGCCCCAAGCTACAACTGCTTCATCTGTGCTTAATTCTTGGGCTTTCCAGAACAAACGAAAAAAGTCTGAAGTACCTGCATCAATTCCAGCAATATCGCCAGAACCTGGTCCATAATTACCTGTTAAGGCAAAAGCACCATAGACTTTACCTAAGTTTTGCTTATACCCTAAAGGTGTAGAGTAAGCAATGTCTGCAGTAACATCGTTAGTAGGTTGCAAGTCTAATTTCTTGGTACAAGAATTAAAACTGCTAGCTAAAACGAATGCTAAAACTGCGGTTTTTAAAATATATTTTTTCATATTATTATTTTTATTTAATGTTTACATTAAAAATCTAAACCAATACCGAATACAAATACTCTTGGACGTACATATAAATTATTATCTATACCGCCACTAATTTCTGGATCTAACCCTTTGTATTTAGTAATTACAAATACGTTTTGAACATTTGCAGTTAAACGTAAGTTAGCTTTGTTATTAAATACTTTTCCTACATTATATCCAATGTTAATATTATCCATTCTTAAGAAAGAAGCATTTTGTACCCAATAATCACTTAAGTAATATTTTTCACCATTACCTGATAGATTAGATTCTAAAACCTCAGTTGACCCATTTCTTAAAATACCAATTGGGTTGATAATGTTTCTTAAAGTACCAGAACCACTTCTAACATTATTGTATAAATAATTACCAACATTAGCTCTCATTACAAAACCGCCACTCCATTTTTTGTAAGTGAAATTTGAATTGATCCCCATGAATACAACAGGATCTACTTGCTTGTATTGATATAGGTCACTAGAATTAATTGTACCATCTCTATTTAAATCTTCGAATAAACCATCAATTGGCTTGCCAGTTTTGTCGTCATAGATTTGTTTGTATGTATAAAACGCTCCACGAGGATGACCAACAGAATTAATTAAAATAGTTTGTCCAGTACCTCCAGAGAAACCACCAAAAGTATTACCTACATATGAAGGATCTTCAGAAAGAGTTAGGTTAGTAATTTCATTTTTATTGTAGTTAATGTTGAATCCTAAATCCCAAGTAAAGTCTTTTTTAGCAACCATTGCAAGGTTTAAAGTTAACTCTACCCCTCTATTTTTCATATTACCCACGTTAGCAATAATGATATTGGTAAAATTAGAACCAGCTGGTTGATTTGCTGCATTCAATAAATCTTTAGTTTTTCTTTCATAATACTCAATAGTACCAGTCACTCTGTTATTAAATAAGGCAAAATCAATACCCGCATTTAACATTTCAGTTTGCTCCCAACGTAAAGCACTATTATATCCTGCAGGTGCATAAATGTTGTAAAATGTATTTCCAAATTGATATTGACTTTGATTTGAACCTAAGTTATAAGTTGATTGGTATAAATAAAGAGGAATACCATCTTGTTGACCAGTAATACCATATCCAAAACGAAGTTTTAAATCGTTAATAGCTTTAGTGTTTTTAAAGAATTCGTCTTTAATTCTCCAACCTACAGCCACTGATGGGAAGGTACCCCAACGATTATCTTTTGAAAAACGAGAAGAGCCATCTCTTCTCATAGTAGCAGTTAATAAATATTTTCCTTTATATGAATATTGTAAACGGCTATAGAAACCAATCAATCTATTTTCTGGAATATCAAATGGGAATACTGGTGTATTTACTTTTGTTCCATTAAACGTGTTATCAGAAAAACTGAAGTTGGTTGTTTTAAATGCTTGATATGAATAACCAGCAGTTAAATCAAAATCTCCGAATGATGTACTTCTAGCATAATTTAAGTAAAAGTCCATTAAAGTATTTTGCTTAGTCTGACGATATTGATTGTTTACCCCACCATGAAATTTACTATTGGCATCTTGAAATCTTTTATAACTAGATGCTGCACTATCATTAATTACTACAGTACCTGCTCCTTTAGAAATATCATAACCCAAGTTTAATACGGCTCTTAATTGAGGTAAGAAATGAAATTTATAATCGAACTGTACATTACCAATACTTCTTTCAACATGACTTCTATCATCTCTTTGATTTAATAAACCCACAGGATTAATTGGAGCTAAAGATTTTAAACCAGTAGTTGATTGAGGATCTAACCACTCCCAATATCCACCAAAACGATTATTACCACTTAATACAGGTTTTGTTGGATCAAAACCTACAGCAGCACCTATTGCACCTTCATTGGCAAATTGATTTTCAGTAACTGCTCCTTTAATATTAAAATCAACTTTTAAATGATTATTGAAAAATTTAGGACTAATTACAATTGCTGCAGAAGTTCTTTTTAAACTACCACCTCTTAAAATTCCTTGTTGATTTAAGTAGCCTAAACTAGCTCTGAATGGTGTTTTACCAAAAATTGAACCACTCATACTTATGTTATTATCAGAACCAATAGCTGTTCTGTAAATTTCATCTTGCCAATCTGTATTTGCTGTACCTAATAATGCTTTATCACTTGGTTTGCCATTTGCATTTACAAAAGCTTTAAATTGATCTGCAGATAATACATCAATTTTTCCTGAAGGTGTGTAAACACTGGTCATTGAAGAAAAACTAAATTTAGCTTTTCCACCTACACCTCTTTTTGTTGTAATAATAATTACACCATTAGAAGCTCTTGAACCATAAATTGCAGCTGCAGAAGCATCTTTTAACACGTTGAAACTTTCAATATCTGCAGGATTGATTAAACTTAATGCATTTGCAGAGCCTGAAATACCATTTGGGTCAACAGGTACTCCATCAATTACAATTAAAGGATCGTTACTTGCATTTAAAGAAGCACCACCTCTAATTCTGATTACTGAACCACTACCAGGAGCCCCACCATTTGGTGTAATAGAAACCCCTGCTACTTTACCAGAAATTAGTTGTTCTGGTGTAGTTAACTGGCCTTTAACAAAATCTTTTGCTGAAACTGTAGCAACAGATCCGGTTAAATCTTTCTTTTTTGCAGTACCATATCCAATTACAACCACCTCATCTAAACTTTCAGTAGAAGGTTGTAAAGAAAAATTCATTTGTCCATTTGCAGGAACTTTCATTTGTCCAGAATTAAATCCTACAGAAATAACTTCGATTGTAGCATTTGCAGGAACTTTTACTGAGAAAGTTCCATCGCTATTGGTTGAACCAATTGATTTTCCTCCCACAACTTTTATTGTTGCTCCAGCAATTGGTGCACCAGCAGCATTAGTTACCTTACCGGTAACCATTTTGTCTTGTGCATTTGCTTGTAGCACAAACAAAGGCATCAAAATGACGATTAGCAGTCGTTTAAGATTCATAGTTTTGTTTATTTATTGTTAGTTAATATCTCCACAGTTGATTAAAAAAAATTAACGTTCATTAGTTTAAATTCTCTATTTATAAAGACAAACAACTTGTAATGATAGTTGCACTAATTTGCAATAATCACTTTAGCAGTTTGTTTAAACCCATTTACTTCTACTTGAATTAAATACAGCCCATTTAACGGAATTCTTGCATTAATATTGGATGTATTGAATTGAAATTGTTGTTTACCTCTTGATTTAAATCCTGAAAAAAGATTGGCCATTACTTTTCCATTAATATCTACCATACTTAACTTAACCATTCCACTTACAGGTAAATCATAATTAATAGTTGCTGAAGCTCTAATTGGATTTGGTCCAACAGTTAATTGTAAGTCTGTAACACGTATAGGCGTTATTGGTGTTGGAACTGGACCAGCATTTAAAATAACAGCATTTGCATTTTTATCTGTGTATACAAAATAATCTCCAGGAGCTAAAAACATACCATGAGCTGTATTGGTAACATTGATGGTAGTATTATTTAAATAATCGTACCATGTACCTGTATTTGGAAAAGTTACAGAAGTTCCAGTTGCAGAAACTCCAAAATTTCCAACAATCACTACTTTCAAATTAGCATCACCAAAATGTAATTGTTTAATTGATGGAGATAATGAAGCCGTAACTGAGTTTACTGTAAATGCAGATGAGTATGTTGGAAAATTTCTTAAAGCATTTAGTTTTGAATATACATCAAATATTTTTTTTCTATTTACATTTTGATAATAATCCCATTTAATTGGTTTATCATCTAGTCTACAGTTATTATTAATTGTTCCATTGGTACAATAATTTATTGAATAATCATAACCTAATTCACCGAATTGCCAAATCATTTTTGGCCCTGGCATTCCACTTACAAATGCAGCTACCATTTCTTGACGTCTAAGTGCAGTATTGGTATCTTTAATATTATAGCCTCCATTAACATTACCAAAGGAAATATTTTTATAATTTAATCTTTCTTCATCATGACTTTCGGCATATCCTATTAAATGAGCATTATTCCAACTTCTTGAAGTACTTAATGAGTTTCCGAAATCACTGTCTGTACTATAGCCCATGCTAGCTTGGTTGAAACTATGATTGGCATTACCCCAAAGCAACATACCATAATTTGAAAGTTCTGTTTCTTCTGAATTGGTTGCAAAATGTTCTAATATACAATAAGAGTTTGGAGAGATGGCTTGCATTTTGTCGTAAATTCTTTTCCAAATAGCAACTCTACTTCCATCATAATTGCTCCATAAACCTACATCAGAACCACTATTGGTTTGAGTAAATCCTTTAGACAAGTCCCATCTAAATCCATCAATTTTATACTTGGTTAACCAATGTGTAACAACCCGATCTACAAAATCTTTTGTTGCTTGACTTTCGTGATTAAAATCGTAACCTACATTAAAAGGATGTTTTGCATCTGGATTAAACCAAGGGCTATTGGTTGCTGGCTTTCCTGCAGCAGCATCCCAATACATTTGTACCATTGGTGAACTTCCGAAAGCATGATTCAATACCATATCTAAAACCACTGCAATTCCATTTTTATGACATTCATCAATAAACTGTTTTAAAGAATTCTCTGTGCCATAATATTTATCTGGTGCAAAAAAGTAAGCAGGGTTATAGCCCCAACTTTTATTGCCTTCGAATTCTGTTACTGGCATTAATTCAATTGTATTAACACCCAGTTTTTTCAAATAGTTTAACGAATCTTTTAATGTATTAAAATCATGATTCACTAAGAAATCTCTTAATAACATTTCATAAATAACCAGATTCTTTTTATTAGGTCGGTTTAAAGTATATTGCCAATTGAATGGGGTTTGATTGGTTTGTAAAACACTTACAATACCTGTTGTTTTATTAACTGGATAGGGTTTTAAATTAGGATAGGTTGTTGGAAGAATATATTGATCGTTCCAAGGATCTAAAACTTTTTCGCAATTATAATCTGCAACTTTTAAGCTTCCATCAATTACATATTGATAAGCATATTCTACACCAGCAGTAAGGCCTGTTAACTTTAACCAGAAATATTTACCATCAGCAGTTCTGTTCATTTGATAGTTTGATAATTCTGTCCAATTATTAAAATCTCCAATAACTGTAATATTTGTTTTGTTAGGTGCATATAATACTAATGTTGCAACAGTTGGGTCAGTTTCATAATTAATTCCTTCTACCACTCCAGGAGGTAAAGGAGCAATTGTAACAGGACTAGCCACATAAAACTTTACAGTATCGTAAACTGTTGAAACGCCATTGTTAGCTTCTGCAATTATAGTTTGAGAGCCAGCAACAGTAATTTGTGGATTTGCAGAAATAGTAGTAACTGCTGCACTATTTGCAACTATGTTTCCATTAAAATATAATTTCATTGTAGAGGCTGCACTAGCTTTAGCAGTTATGGCTACATTATCATTTACATTTTTTGTTATAGTTTCTGTTCCTAAAATATAAGTTGGTTTTCTAAAAGGATTGTCAATTCTAGTATATAAATCATTTTCATAAACAGGCACATACATGTCTCCACCATCTGAATTTCTTAAAACTTGTGAGCCTGTTCCATTTCTAAACAAAATGGCAATTCGCAATATTTTTTCAGTAGGATTAGTAATATTAAAGAATGTTCTTAATCCTCCTGTAATAGTGAACTTCCATTTATTATTTCCAAGATAAGTTGCATTTGCAGCAGCATTAGTAGTACCCCAAGTAAAAGGAGCACCACGCCAATCTGAACTAGAAGTACTAGAAGTTGTAATTACACCAATATGCACATATATACCTGTAGTTGGCGTAAAATCTTTAATTCCCATATTGCCTAAAGTAGCATCACATGTAATTTCTACAGGTGTTGAAGTTTCTTTAATAAAGTCTGGTGCCCAGCTTAAAAGTTGTGCATTAGAAACAAACGTTAGTAAGCAACTGAAAGTTAAAAGTGTAAAAAATCTCATATGAATTAAATCAAAAAATACATCACGTTAAAATGGAAAATACCTTAATTGTGTACTTTACACACATTGTGTCTACAAATATCATTAATTAATACAAACAAAAAAAACTTTTTTTAGGGGATTTTTAAAATTTGAAAAAGGAAGAAAATGACAGTTAAGTTTTGCTAGAAGTCAATACCAATAAACTTTCTACGGCTTTTATTGTATTTTTCGAAGTTGAATCGATAAAGTTTACCTGGTCGATGAGGTACATCTTCCTCCATTTCATTGAGGTCAATTAAGAGGTCCATATTGGCAAATTTTTTTCTAAAATTTCTTCTATCTAACTCAACACCTAGTATGGCTTCGTATAAATTCTGCAGTTCTCTTAATGAGAATTTATCTGGCAAAAGATTAAAACCCACTGGATTTTCTTGAACCATTTTCTGTAACCATTTATGACAGGTTTGCAAAATTTCTAAGTGGTCAAAAGCCATTTCTGAAATAGAAGAAACACTATGCCAGTGCAATTCATTATCGGTTATTTGTAAACTATGGTGTTGTACATTTAGCAAAGAGCAATAAGCAACAGTAATGACTCTGCCCCCTGGATGTCGTTTAGGATGACTAAAAGTTTTTACTTGATCTAAATACACATCACTCATACCAGTTCTTTGTTCTAAAACTCTGTATGCTGCAGCATCTATTTCTTCTGATTCATTCACCACATCACCTAATAAACTCCAAAGACCTTGATATTTTTTTAAATCGCTTCTAATGAGTAAAACCTTAAGCTCTTTATCATCAAAACCAAAAATTACACAGTCAACCGTGATGGGCATTTTTGGATAACTGTTTACTAATTCAACCCCATTTTTTAATGACATAACAGTTGTATTGTAAGTGTTTTGGTAAAATAATTTATGAAAGATAAAGGTTTAGTGATTCAATTTAAAGAATACGGAAGCTTACTTTTTATGTTGTATTTAATTGATGACTTGTTTTTCCAAATCTTCTTTCTCTATTCTGAAAATCTAAAATGGCTTCGTATAAATTTTGTTTTCGAAAAGCAGGCCAATAAGTTGGTGTAAAATGTAATTCTGTATAGGCAATTTGATATAATAAAAAATTGCTGATTCTAAATTCACCACTTGTTCTAATTAAAAGTTCAGGATCGGGAATGGAATGTGTACATAAAAATTGATTGAATATTTCTTGAGAAATATTTTCTGCTTTAATATCACCTTGTTCAACTTTTTTTGCTAATTGTTTAACAGCATGTATAATTTCCCATCTACTACTATAACTCAAAGCCATTACTAAATTTAAACCAGTATTAGTTGAAGTCATTTCGATGGCTTCTTCCAATTCTTTTAAAGCAAAAGCAGGCAACATACTTACATCACCAATAACATGAAGTTTAATTTTATTCTTGTTAAGGATTGGCACTTCTTTACGAATAGTTTCAACTAACAAGGTCATTAATCCATCCACTTCATTTTTGGGTCTATCCCAATTTTCTGTACTAAAAGCATAGAGCGTTAAATATTCAACTCCTAATTCAGCACAGCCTTCAACAATATTTCTTACACTTTCAACACCATGATAATGTCCAAATAATCTGTCTTGACCTTGCTCTTCGGCCCAACGGCCATTACCATCCATTATAATGGCAATATGTTTAGGCAATTTTTCTTTGTTGATTTGATGAATTAAATCGGACATGTTTTATTACAATAAGTGAACACAAAAATAATGATTAGAAAAAGAAACAATTATTCCATATTTGGACTTAACCAACGTTGCATTACATCTGGACTCATACCTTTTCGTTTGGTATAATGTTCAAATTGATCTTGCTGAATTTTTCCAACTCCAAAATATTGGCTTTGAGGATGACTAAAATACCAACCACAAACACTACTTGCAGGAAACATGGCTAAACTTTCTGTAAGAATAATACCCGTATTTTCAGTTGCATTCAACATTTCAAAAAGCTTATATTTTTCTGTATGATCTGGACAAGCAGGATAACCTGGTGCTGGGCGAATGCCTTGATATTTTTCTTTGATTAAATCTTCGTTACTTAAATTTTCTTCTTGTACAAAACCCCAAAAATCTAATCTGGTTTTTTTATGTAAGTACTCTGCAAATGCTTCTGCCAATCTATCTGCTAAGGCTTGTAACATAATTTTATTATAATCGTCTAATGCTGTTTCAAATGCTTTAATATGCGGTTCAATGCCATGAATGGTTACAGCAAATGCACCTAAAAAATCGTTAACCGTTGACTGCTGACCGTTGACTGTTGATGGATAAATAAAATCTGCTAAACTTAAATTCGGCTGACCCGGTGCTTTTTCAATTTGCTGACGTAAACACTCTAAATGAAAAGTTTTATTTTCTTTTGAAACTATAATTGTATCATCATTTGAATGAGCAGAAAAAAAACCTACAACGCCTTTAGGTGTAAGCCAATTTTCAGCAACTATTTTATCTAACAAAGCATTTGCATCATTATATAATTTGGTAGCTTCTTTTCCAATAATTTCATCAGTTAATATTTCTGGAAAATTGCCATGCATTTCCCATGCAATAAAAAATGGTTTCCAATCAATATACTCACGTAAATCAGATACGCTAATATTTTCAATTTTTTGAACACCCGTTACATTTGGTTGTATTGGCTGATAATTTACCCAGTCAATCTTTGCTTTGTTTGTTACAGCATCTGTGTAGGCTAAGTATTTTTTTTGTACTTTTTTATTATCGAAACTCTCTTTGAGTTTTTTGTATTCTTCTTTAATATCAACTAAAAAATGTTCTTTAGTTTCTTTATTCAATAATGTTCCAGCAACTGTTACACTTCTACTTGCATCTAATACATGTACAACCCCATGTTCGTATTCTTGAGCAATTTTAACAGCAGTATGCATTCTGCTTGTTGTAGCACCACCAATGAGTAAGGGAACGTTCATATTTCTACGTTTCATCTCTCGAGCAATGTGAACCATTTCATCAAGTGAGGGTGTAATTAATCCACTTAAACCAATAATTGCAGCACTACATTTTACGGCTTCTTCTAAAATTTTGTCTGCAGCTACCATAACACCTAAATCAACAATATTGTAACCATTACAACCTAACACAACACCTACAATATTTTTACCAATATCATGTACATCTCCTTTAACCGTAGCTAAAAGAATTGTTGCAGCACCTGCAGTTTCTTCGTTTACAGTACCTGCTTTGATGTGTGCATTTTTTCTATCTTCTTTTTCTTGTTCAATAAATGGGGTAAGAATGGCAACAGATTTTTTCATAACCCTTGCCGATTTTACAACCTGAGGCAAAAACATTTTTCCAGCTCCAAATAAATCACCAACAATATTCATCCCATCCATTAAAGGGCCTTCAATTACATCCAATGGTTTTGGATATTTTTCATACGCTTCTAAAGTATCTGCATCAATATATTCTGTAATTCCATTAACTAAAGCATATGATAATCTTTTTTCAACAGGTTCACTTCTCCAAGCTTCGTCTTTTTTCTCAGTTTTATCTTTAGCTTTTACAGTAGTTGCAAATTCTATTAATTTTTCTGTGGCTTCGTTATTTTCATTGTTTCTATTTAAAATAACATCTTCACAAAGTTCTTTTAAACTTAGTTCAATTTGATCGTATACTACTAACTGACCAGCATTTACAATGCCCATATCCATACCAGCTTTTATGGCATGATATAAAAAAACCGAATGCATGGCTTCACGAACAGGTTCATTACCACGAAAAGAAAATGATAAATTACTTACACCACCACTAATTTTTACAAGTGGATATTTTTGTTTGATGATTCTTGTAGCTTCAATAAAATCTACCCCATAGTTATTATGCTCTTCTAAACCTGTAGCAATAGCAAAAATGTTTAGGTCGAATATTATATCTTGTGGAGCAAAGCCAACTTCTTCAACCAAAATTTTATAAGCACGTTCTGCAATTTCTACTTTTCTCTTTAAAGTATCTGCTTGTCCTTTTTCATCAAAAGCCATAACTATAACAGCAGCACCAAATGTTAAACAAGTATGTGCTTGTTCTATAAACTTCTCTTCACCTTCTTTCATTGAAATAGAATTCACAATGCATTTGCCTTGAACACATTTTAACCCAGCTTCAATAATTTCGAATTTGCTACTATCAATCATTACAGGAATCTTAGCAATATCTGGTTCACTTTGTAAAAGATTTAAAAAAGTTGTCATGGCTTCTTTTCCATCTAACAAAGCATCATCCATATTTACATCAATGACCTGTGCACCATTTTCTACTTGCTGACGAGCAACGCTGAGGGCTTCTTCGTATTGATTAGCTCTAATTAGTTTTGCAAATTTTTTTGATCCTGTAACATTGGTTCTTTCACCAACATTTACAAAATTGGTTTCTGGTCGTACCACCAATGGCTCTAATCCACTTAATCTCAGATAAGGTTGTATAGTTGCTTGCATTGTTGCAAAAATAAGTGCAGTTCTATTAAGTTAATGGTTTAAACTTTAAGGATTAAGATGATTTGTTCAATATTGGCTACAAAAAAATCCCTATGAAATTACTACATTTCTTAGGGATTTACATAAAAGATAATGGAATCGTTTATGCAAGAACAGATTTTTCGTTTTCAACCGTTACAGTTTCGTCTTCAACTGTTGCCATAGGAGCATTGGTATGTACAGATTGAATTCCATTATCTTTAGCTGCTTCAGTTGTATACATTTGGCTAGAGCCTATGATTTGACCATTTGCAGCTTTAAGATTAAAATAATATTTTTCGTTAGATGAGTTTTTTGATTCGAATTTTGAGAGATCGGCAGCATTTGTTTTAACTGATTCAATTCCATTTAAACAACTTGATTTTAAACTATACCCTTGGCTACTTAAAATAACCTGTCCATTTCCTGCTTTTAAATTAAATTGATATTCTCCATTTGTTCTTGCACTAATTATAAATTTTCCCATTACTGATTTGTTTTAAAGTGTTAAAAAATATTGTTATATGAACTTTTACATTCAATGATAATAATATAAGCATTTTTTCTTGCAATTCCAAATTAATAAGCTTACAAATACAAAAAAGCCAGTAAATACTGGCCTTTCAAGAGATATAAATAAGATGAAATAAATTTTAAACAATCAATGTATCCTCATAAAAAACAACTTCTCCTGTACTAATATTATGCATACCACCAACAATACCTATTTGATTTTTTTGAATCATTTCATTTAGAATAGGACTTTTTTGTTTAATAAGTTCAATAGTTTGCTTAACATTAATTTCGGCAACATTTTGAACAAAAGTTTCATTTGTAGAGTTTCGATTATTAGGTGTTGATGTTTCTGCTAGTACAGCAGGTTTTATTTTAGATAATAATGTTGTTAAGTTTCCTAACTCAACATCATCGCAAGCACCTTTTATGGCACCACATTTAGTATGACCAAGAACCACAACAATTTTAGAACCTGCTACTTTACAAGCAAATTCCATACTTCCTAAAATATCATCATTAAGAATATTGCCGGCAATTCTAACACTAAATACATCTCCAAGACCTTGATCGAAAATTAATTCTGCGGAAGTTCTAGAATCAATACAACTTAAAATAACTGCAAAAGGATGTTGGCCATCTGAAGTTTCATTTACTTGTTGTAAAAGATTTCTATTGGCCTTAAGATTATTCATGAATCTAACATTGCCCTCACGCAAGATTTCTATGGCACGTTTTGGTGTTATTTCAGATTGTAATTCTTTAGTTAAAGTTCTCATTTTATTTGTTTTTTGTATTCAGTTAATTTCAATAAAATTTTTTGTTTCTACAGCAATATTTTTTGTTTTTGCCTGCGTTTTAAAATCTTGAATAATTTCAACAACATCATAAGCAATAGACTTAGAGTTACTACAATCAATGATAACTTTAGAATTATTTGGTATTGAACTTAATGCTTTTATAACACTAGCTTTATTAAAGAAAGAAACTTCTTCTGCTAAAACAAAATGATGCACTTCAACCCCATCTTCAGTTGTTTTTACTTCTTTCATATGATAAGCATTTCTGAAACTATGGCGAAGTGTATAAAATATTCCAAACAACAAACCAATAGTGATACCCTTTAGCAAATCTGTCATTAAAATGGCAACAACTGTTGCTACAAATGGCATAAATTGTTCCCAGCCCAATTTATACATTTGTTTGAATAATGAAGGTTTAGCTAATTTATAACCAACCATTATAAGAATAGCTGCTAAACTAGCAAGTGGAATCATATTCAATAAACCAGCAATTGTTATAGCACTTATTAATAAAAACACACCATGTAATATGGCACTCATTTTTGTTTTACCTCCAAAGTTGATATTGGCAGAACTACGAACAATAACTTGTGTTATTGGTAAACCACCTATTAATCCTGAAACTACATTACCTAAACCCTGTGCTTTTAATTCTCTATTAGTTGGAGTAATACGCTTATCTGGGTCTAATTTATCTGTAGCTTCTACACACAACAAAGTTTCTAAACTTGCTACAATAGCAATTACAAAACCGGTTTTATAAACTTCCAAATTGCTTAGCTGAGAAAAATCTGGGAAAGTGAATTGACTAAAAAAGTCAGACAAATTATGAGCAACTGGCAATTGAACTACTTGATTGGGTAATAAGCTGTATGGTAAAATATTTTTCTGGTAGAAATAATTAAATAAAATACCCAAAACTACCACAACAATTGGCCCTTGAATGAGTTGAAATATTTTACCTTTTTTTGTTAGATATACATCCCATATAATTAAAATAATCAAAGAAATTACTGCAATTAAAACTGCCCCAGGTGTAACCCAATCAAAAGCGTTGCTTATTGTAGATAAAGTATTTTCTCCTCCTGCTTCAATAAATTGATCATCGCCTTCTGCAATTTTATCATAACCTAAAGCATGAGGAATTTGTTTTAAAATAATCAACAACCCAATACCAGTTAGCATTCCTTTAATTACCGATGATGGAAAGAAATATGCTATAAATCCTGCTTTAGCAAAACCCATTATTAACTGTAAAATTCCACCAATAACAACTGCTAATAAAAAAGTTTCCCATGAATTAAGTGAATTAATAGCAGTTAGTACAATAACAGCAAGACCCGCAGCTGGTCCACTTACTCCCAAGGGTGAACCACTTGCTATACCTACAACAATACCACCTATAAATCCAGCAATAATACCAGAAAACAAGGGGGCTCCAGAAGCTAATGCAATACCAAGACATAAAGGCACAGCTACAAAAAAGACTACAATACTAGCCGGCAAATCGTTTTTTATTTCTTTAAAATATTTAATCATTTAGGTTTTTAGGTTTTGTTTTATTAATAAAGTATTTGCATTGTAGTAATTAAGAACTATCAAGAATTCAATTATAGTTGATTCTAACCCACAAGTAAAAATTTTAATTTTATTTAAAGAGGTTAATTCTAAATTTCATTATGAATGACATTTAGATATTTATTTTTTTAAAAAAGAACTTTTTAAAACTTACTTTAAATCATCTAGAAAAAAATCAAGCAGTCTATCTCATTAAGATTTATGGTTCAATTTATGTTTAATGTATTTATTTTCTGCCTATATCTACACTAAATCAGAATAAAGGTAATGATAATTGTATTTGAATACAATGAGATGCGAAATGATTTTTTTATTGTTTTAAATTTTGTAGAATTTGATCAACAAATTAAATCTATTGATACCGATGTTTACCCACACTCCAACCATTTCTCGATAATAGCTTCTCACCACTTTCTATTGCACCAGTTTCCATTTCGGTACCCATAGAATCATTCCAGCGATTTAAATAACCAAATAATGCAATAACTCCAAGCATTTCAACAATTTCACCTTCAGTCCAAAATTCTCTTAGTTTACTTGCAATTTGGTCATTAACAGCATTAGGAATTACTGAACTTGCCAATGCAAAGTCTAATGCAGCTCTTTCTGCATCTGTAAAAGAAGGGTGTGTTTGGTATTCCCAAATATTTGAAAGTTGATTTTCTGAAGTACCATAACGCTCAGCAGCTCTAATAGTATGAGCTTGACAGTAATTACAACCTGCTGCATGGCTACTTATATATCCAATAAGTCTTTTTAATGAGCTGGTTACTCTGCCTTTGTTTTCCATTACTGCTTTATTTAATTCTATAAAAGCATAAGCAATAGATGGACGATGGTACATTGTTTTAACACTATTAGGACAAAAGCCCAGTGTTTCATTATAAAAGTTTACTAGTTCTTGCAAAGCATTATCATGTTGCTCTGAAGCAGGAAAAACTAATGGTTGTTTCATGTATAACTAGTTCTTTTTATCTTCAAATAATTTATCCTTATCTGTCTTCAAAACTTTATCGCCTTCTTTTAATAACTTACTCACCAAGTTGTATGGACCAGTTACTACTTCATCTCCTTCTTTTAAACCATTTACAATTTGAATATAGTTTAAATCTTGAATGGCTGTTTTTACTTTAACTTTTTTAACTTTTGTAGTTGCTTTATCATACACAAATACCACTTCTTCTAACTCTTCATTTACTACAGTTTGTTTATCATTATTATTAGATTTTTCTTTTTCAATATCGTCAGTATTTGCTTTAGATGGCTTTCCTTCTTTTACATCTCTGGTTGTTACAGCATTTAATGGAACACTCAGCACATCTATTTCTCTACGAGTTTGAATTTCTGTACTAGCACTCATGCCTGGTCTGAAAGGAAAACGACCTTTTGTAATTAAATCGCTATAAGTTTCTTTCAATAAACGAATATGAACTTTGTAATTGGTCACATCTGTTGTACCAGTTACTCCAAGACCTGTACTAGGATTTGCAATTTTGTATACTAACCCTTTAAATTTTCTGTTATTGTAAGCATCAACAGTAATTAAAGCAGTATCTCCAATTTTTACTTTTGGAATATCGTTTTCGCCAACATCAACTTGAGCAACTATGCTGTTCATATCAGCAATTCGCATCATTTCTGTACCCACATTAAAACTATTTCCAGCAACACGTTCTCCTTTTTTTACACTTAACAAACTCACCACTCCATTCATTGGAGAAATAATGGTTGTCCTAGATAAATCTTTGTCGGCTCTTTGTAATTGTGCTTGTGCACTTTGAATTCCAGCTTTGTTCGTTTTTAAACCCTCTTTAGCTGCATTATAATTTGCTTTAGCAGATATATAACTTTGTTGAGCTTGTTCAAATTCGGCTTTTGAAATTACTTTTTCATCCAATAATTTTTTCTGACGATTATAATTAGTTTCTGCTTGATCTAAAGTTGCTTTTAAAGCTCCTAAACTTAAATTTACATTTTCGAATTGTGCTTGTGCTTGTGCAACACCAGCAGCTACTTGATCTCTTTGTGAAAGATAAATATCTGCATAAATTTTTGCCACTACCTGACCTCTGAAAACACTGTCGCCTTCGTTCACCTTCAATTCAACAATCTCACCACTAATATCTGGGCTCACTTTAACTTCTATCTCTGGATAAATTTTTCCACTAGCATTTACTGTTTCAATAATGGTTCTTTTTGCTGCAGCTTCAATAATTGCCTTAGTACCTACATCTTTTCCAAAAACACCAGCTGCTTTTAAACCAATCATGGCTACTAATAAAACAACAATTCCTATAATAATCCAAAGTAGCTTCTTATTCATAATTCAATATTTTACTTACCAACAAATGTAAAGCAGTTCATTTATAGTTTTTTTAGGAAATTGTAGGTGGTAAGAAGATTATATAAACGGGGAATTTTTTATTTTGCTTTCTCCACAATTTCACCCAACTCTCTATCTATTTCATTGTACTTACCATACTCCACTACTCTACCAATTTCTTCTCCTTTTTTATTTAACACAATAAAAGTGGGTACGTTTAAAATATTATATTTTGTAGTTAATCCATCTGCACCACTTTTTTTTGCTCTATCAACGCCTACTAAAGTCAATTGTTTTAAAGGAAACTCGCTTTTATCTATGAGTTTATAAAACATAGGTAATAAGTTTTGTGTGTCTTCGCACCAAGTGCCACCAAAAGCTATTATTTTAATTTTACTTGAATGGCTTTTAATAGATGCCACAGCAGTTGCAGAAGGTTGAGCATATTTATAATTGTTAGCAAACCATGGAAAACTGGTATCTGATTCAATAATATCTCTATTAATTACACCTGTTAAAATTTTTTCATTTCCATTTTGTGTGGTGCTGTAATTAATTTTTTGAGTGCTAATACAACTCGAAAAAAAGAGTACAATGAATACAATAATAAAATTTTTCATTTATAAATTGGCTTTTAATTCTAATAAAAATGCTTTAAGTTTTTGCAGAGATTCTTGCAATTGAAATTGTGTTTCAATTTTATGCTGATTGGCTTTAAGATAATCCTTGCTGCCTTCAATACTCAACTTTCTTACTCTTAATAAATAATAAATTGTTTTCAGATTTTTAATGTCTTCTGGTCGGTATAGCCTATCTCCTTTCCTATTTTTTCTGGGCTGAAGAATAGTAAACTCGTTAGTCCAAAAACGCAATTGAGAAATGGTAATATTAAACCAACCTGCAACTTCACTTATTGAGTAATATAATTTTTGATTGAGTTGAGCTTCGTCTGGAACATTAATTAAATCAACATCTGCATAAACTTCGTTAAAGGGTTTTCTACCTCTTTTACTTTTTACTTTCTTTACATCATTAACAGAAGCAGGCTTTGGCTTTCTACCTCTTTTGCTTTTTAGTGCCTCAATAGGTTCTGCATATACTTTTTCAGGTTTTGCAATAGGCTTCTTTGCAGGCTTGGGTTCTACGGGTAAACCAAATAAATCTAATTGTGCAAAACTCATAATGTAAAAATAAGCGTATTTCAATAACTTAAGGAACAGGATCGTAACCTGTTTTTCCACCAGGGTGGCATTGACTCATTCTTTTAATGGTTAAACCAATTCCTTTTATAATACCATGCTTCTGTAAAGCTTCTTGTGCATATTGAGAGCATGTGGGCACAAACCTGCACTTGGGTCCAATTAAAGGAGATATACCATACTGATAAACTTTTATCAATAGTAAAAAGGGAAACATTGCTATTTTATTGAGCCACTTCATGTAAATAATTTATTTGCATTTTCTCAACTACTGCTTTCATTTTACTGTTTAAATAATTAAAATCAATTGGCATGTTTTTATCGATGTAAAGAATAAACAAATTCACTTGATGCTGCTTCACCACATCGTAAATGGGTTGTTTGTTTAATCTGTACACTTCTCTCATTAAACGCTTTACTCTATTACGCTGTACGGCTTTACTAAAGTTTTTTTTACTTACCCCAACACCACAGTGTATTGCTGCTTCGTTAGCACTATTAATCATATACATCACTTTAAATGGATGTACTAAAAATGTATTGCCTTTACTAAAAAGCTGTTCTAACACTTTTCGGCTTTTAAGCCTTTCTGTTTTGTTGAATGAAAAGGGTTTTTTCAATTTAAATTTCTTTAAGTCTAACCAATTTTTTAGTAATATTTAGCTCATATTTTCCTCCAATTTTTAAAGGAAAGTTTTCAGTTTGATGACCAACAGGAAAATTAAAACAAATTGGAATTTTGAGGTCTTTTACTTGATCTAAAATAATTTCATTGATAGTTTTTCCATAAGGAGTAATGGTATCTTTCATTTCTGTAAACCCACCAATTAGCAATCCTTTTATTCCTTTAAAAAAACCACTTCTTTTTAATTGAATTAACATTCTGTCAATATGATACAAATACTCTCCAATATCTTCAATAAACAGTATTTTATTTTTTGTTAGGTATGCAGAATTTGTTCCTAAACTGTGTACAATTAAACTCAGATTTCCGCCAATAAGTTCTGCTTCAATTTTTCCTGATTGATTGAATTCATGAGGCTCACAAGTATATTTTTGTTTTACTCCTTTAAGTGTTTTAGCTATAGATTGCACATAGACCGTAGTTTTACCTTTATCATTAAAAGCAGCTGCCATAGGAGAATGCAAACTAGCAATTTTTAAGTGTGTATGAATATGACTTTGTAACAATGTAATATCGCTATAACCAATAATCCATTTGGGATTTTTTTTGAAGGAAGTGAAATTAATTTTATCTATAATTCTACTTAAACCATAACCTCCTCTTGCACATAAAATAGCTTTAATACTTTTATCATTGAGCATATTTTGCAAATCAGCTAATCTTTCCTCGTCTGTTCCTGAAAAATAGTGATATTGATGACCAATTGTTTTTCCTACAACAACTTTATAACCCCATTGTTCAAGAGTTTGAATACAGTTTTGAACTTTATCGAATGCCATGAAACCAGAAGGACAAATAAGCCCTATGCAATCTCCTTTTTTTAGGTATGGTGGAATTTTCATGATAAAAATATCTTGCTAAAGTAATTCAAAAATGATCTAGTTAATGGCAATAAAAAACCCAATTCAGAATTTCCAAATTGGGTTTAATGATTTTTAGCTTTATTATTTATAGTCCGCTAATAGTAATACCTAAAGACATTGTATTCATTTCTGGACCAAATCCAGATTTTAATACAGGTGTTAAAGTATAAGCTCCACTTAAAGAAACCATTCCATAACCAATTCTTCCTGTAACAGATAATCTTGTACCATTAAAGAATTTTTTACTATACTCTTTTTCAATATAACTAGGTCCATAAATAGAAGCTCCTGTTTTATCTTGTAAATCTTTTCCTTTAGTATATGCTTTTAATAGTGTTCCTACTTTAGCACCAACAGCAAATTTCCAAGATTTGCCAAAGTTGTTTGGGTTTAAAGTATACCTTAGTTCAACGGGTAATTCAAAAAATATTTCGGTCACCTTAAATTTAGCAAAATGATTTGTTCCTTCAACATTTGTAAAAGGTAATCTATTGGAATTAGATTTAATATCTACATAAGTTTTATCGAAATAGATATTACTTGTTCCCAGCCCTACACCATAAGCTACACTAAATTTAGGGTTAGTTTTAAATGGCTTATCGGTCATTAAATAAAAATTGAAATGCTTTCCACCACTTGTTCTTGCACTATCACTTTTATTCATCCAACTATCGCTACCCAATTGAATTAAAAAATGATCTGCAGGTTGTGCTCTCCTAATTTTTTTTGGAAAATCGGTTGAAGAAGAATTTTCTTTTGTAACTTTTTTAGTAGTTGCTTTTTGTGCAAATGATATTTGAACAGTAGTTAAGGCTAAGATTAGAATAAAAATCTTTTTCATTTAATAAGTAATTAGTTTTAAAACTATTGAAGCAAAATAAACGAAAAGCCATTAGATAATGAGTTAAAAAAATGCCAAATAAAAAACCTCATAGTTTTGGGCTATGAGGTTTATATTTTGAATTATTAAAAATTATTCTTCGTCATCAAAATTCATGGCTTCACGAGTTGTAGTTAACACTTCATATTCTTCTTTACTACCTACAATCATGTTTTCAAATTCTCTTAAACCTGTACCTGCAGGAATTAAGTGACCTGTAATTACATTTTCTTTTAAGCCTAACATACTATCTGTTTTACCATTAATAGCAGCCTGACTTAAAACTTTAGTAGTTTCTTGGAATGAAGCAGCAGAAATCCAACTTGGTACACCTAAAGATGCTTTAGTGATACCTAATAATACTGGTGTTGCAGTTGCTGGGCGTGCATCACGAACTTCAACAGGTTTTTTATCTGCACGACGTAAGATTGAATTTTCTTCTCTCAATTCACGTACAGTAACAATTTGACCTGCTCTCATTTTTGTGCTTTCGCCAGCGTCTGTAACTACTTTCTTATCGTAGATTCTGTCATTTTCATTGATGAAATCAAATCTGTCTTCTAAATCTTCTTCTAAGAATTTAGTATCTCCAGCACTTTTAATTTCTACTTTTTTCATCATTTGACGAACGATAACTTCAATATGCTTATCGTTGATTCTTACCCCTTGTAAACGATATACTTCTTGAATTTCATTTACAATGTACTCTTGTACAGCAAATGGGCCTTTAATATTTAAAATATCGTAAGGTGCAATTTGACCATCAGATAATGGGTTACCTGCTTTGCAATAATCTCCATCTTGTACAAGAATTTGACGAGACAATGGAACTAAGTATTTTTTAACTGTTTCATCTTTACTGGTAATAATGATTTCTCTATTACCACGTTTAACATTACCAAAAGTAACTACACCATCAATTTCACAAACGATTGCTGGGTTACCTGGATTTCTTGCCTCGAATAACTCAGTTACACGTGGAAGACCCCCTGTAATATCTCTTAGTTTACCAAGAATACGAGGAATTTTTACAAGTACTTGACCTGATCTTACTTCATCTCCTTGATCAACTACAATATGACTACCTACTGGTAAGTTATATTCTTTATGCTCTTTACCATCAACAATAATGGTAGGGATTTTTGTTTTGTCTTTTGATTCTATTACTACTTTTTCTCTGTGACCAGTTTGATCATCTGATTCATCACGGTAAGTAATACCATCAACAATACCTTCGAAGCTAATGGTACCATTTTGCTCAGCAACAATTACGTTGTTAAATGGATCCCAAGTACAAATCATATCTCCTTTGTTCACTTTTTGGCCATCTTTAACCAATAAAGTAGATCCATAAGGAATATTGTTGGTGATTAATAAACGATCGTTTTTCACATCCATAATTCTAACCTCACCGGTACGACCAATTACAATCTGTGCTTTATCTCCAGCAGCATTTGTAGTTGCTACAGAACGTAAACCATCGAATTGAACAGTACCATCGAAACGAGCTACTAATCCATTTTCAATATTTGCACTACCGGCAACACCACCCACGTGGAAGGTACGTAATGTAAGCTGTGTACCTGGTTCACCAATAGATTGAGCAGCAATAATACCCACTGCATCTCCTCTTTGAGCTAAGTAACCTGAAGCAAGGTTTTTACCATAACATTTTACACACACACCACGCTTCATTTCGCAAGTTAAAACAGAACGAATTTCAACAGATTCAATTCCTGCTTCTTCAATTTCTCTAGCAACATCCGCAGAAATTTCCTCACCAGCTTTAATAATTAACTCATCTGTAACCGGGTTGAATACATCGTGTAAAGAAGTTCTACCTTCAATTCTATCAGATAATGGTTCAATAATATCTTCGTTATCTTTTAATGCAGAAGTATTAATACCACGTAAAGTACCACAATCATCTTCAGAGATTACCACGTCTTGTGCAACGTCAACCAATCTTCTGGTTAAGTAACCAGCATCTGCAGTTTTAAGAGCAGTATCTGCAAGACCTTTACGTGCACCGTGAGTAGAAATAAAGTAATCTAATACATTTAGACCACCTTTAAAGTTAGAAAGAATTGGGTTTTCAATAACCTCACTTCCACTAGAACCAGATTTACGTGGTTTAGCCATTAAACCTCTAATACCCACCAACTGTTTTACCTGAGTTTTACTACCTCTTGCTCCAGAGTCAAGCATCATATAAACAGAGTTAAACCCTTGTTTATCTGCAGCCATTTCTCTAATTAAAGTATCGGTAATTCTAGTATCTACTCTACCCCAAATATCAATAACTTGGTTATAACGCTCATTATTGGTAATTAAACCCATGTTATAGTTTTCCCAAGCTTCTTCTACTTCATTTTTTGCACTATCTAATAACTCTTGTTTTAAATCTGGAACAATAAGGTCGTTAATACTAAAGCTTAATCCACCTTTAAATGCCATTCTAAAACCTAAAGTTTTAATATCATCTAAGAATTTAGCAGTAACAGGTACGTTGGTAATTTTAATAATATCACCAATAATTTCTCTTAAACTTTTCTTAGTTAATAATTGATTTACAAACCCTACTTCAGCGGGTACATATTGATTAAACAACACTCTACCAACAGTAGTGTCTATAATTTTACGAACTAATTTGCCTTTTTCTCTAACATTAGTTCTTAATTTAATATTAGCGTGTAAGTCAACTTTTTCTTCGTTATAGGCTATAATAACTTCTTCTAAACTATAGAATGCTTTTCCTTCGCCTTTAATTACATCTTTTCCTATAGTCTTTTTACCCTTAGTAATATAGTATAAACCAAGAACCATGTCCTGAGAAGGAAGTGTAATTGGAGTACCATTTTGTGGGTTAAGAATATTGTGAGAAGATAACATTAACAACTGAGCTTCTAATACAGCTGCATTACTTAAAGGAACGTGAACAGCCATTTGGTCACCATCAAAGTCAGCATTAAATGCTGCAGTAACTAATGGGTGTAATTGAATGGCTTTTCCTTCAATTAATTTAGGTTGAAAAGATTGAATTGACAATCTGTGAAGTGTTGGGGCACGATTTAATAAAATCGGATGACCTTTTAAAATATTTTCTAAAATATCCCAAATTACTACTTCCTTTTTATCTACTAATTTCTTAGCAGATTTTACTGTTTTAACAATGCCTCTTTCTATTAATTTACGAATGATAAATGGCTTAAATAATTCTGCTGCCATATCTTTTGGTAAACCACATTCGTGCATTTTTAACTCAGGACCCACCACAATTACAGAACGACCAGAATAATCTACACGTTTACCTAATAAATTCTGACGGAAACGACCTTGTTTACCTTTTAATACATCTGATAAAGATTTTAACGGACGACCGCCATCTGCTTTTACAGCATTTGATTTACGACTATTATCGAATAAAGAATCGATTGCTTCTTGCAACATTCTTTTTTCGTTTCTTAAAATAACCTCAGGAGCTTTAATCTCCATCAATCTTTTTAAACGATTATTTCTAATAATAACTCTACGATATAAATCATTTAAATCTGAAGATGCAAAACGTCCACCATCTAAAGGCACTAAGGGTCTTAATTCTGGTGGAATTACAGGAATATATTGCATTACCATCCACTCTGGGCGATTGGTAATTCTTTCGGCACTATCTCTAAATGCTTCTACTACACTTAATCTTTTTAAAGCATCGGCTTTACGTTGTTGAGAAGTTTCAGTAGCAGCAGCATTACGTAATTGATAACTTAATTCATCTAAATCTAAACGAGCCAATAAATCTGAAATAGATTCAGCACCCATTTTAGCAATGAATTTTTGTGGATCTTCATCAGGTAAATACTGATTATCTTTTGGCAAATTATCAATAATATCTAAATATTCTTCTTCACTCAACAAGTCACCTACACCTAAGCTTTCTTTAACTCCAGCTTGTATTACAACATAACGTTCGTAATAAACAATACTTTCAATTTTTTTAGAACTCATGCCTAATAAATAACCAATTTTATTAGGTAAGCTTTTAAAATACCATATATGTACAACAGGCACTACTAATTTAACATGGCCCATTCTTTCTCTACGTACTTTTTTTTCAGTTACTTCTACACCACAACGGTCACAAACGATTCCTTTATAACGAATACGTTTATACTTTCCACAAGCACATTCAAAATCTTTTACCGGTCCAAAAATTCTTTCACAGAATAAACCATCTCTTTCGGGTTTGTAAGTTCTGTAATTAATGGTTTCGGGCTTTAACACTTCGCCAAAACTTCTTTCCAATATAGAATCTGGAGAAGCAAGGCTAATGGTAATTTTAGAGAAGGTTGGTTTGGTGCGATTGACTTCTTTTCTTAATGCCATAAAAAATACTTATGATTTTATAATTTTTATAATGACCCACACACTAATAAATAGTTGCAGATGCACTTTTATTGTGGCTGTAGTTCTTTGTGGCTTGGGGTTTGAATGACTTAGTTTTATATTGCCTCTAAGACGTAAAGGCACTTGTTTTGTTACTATAACCTTGTTTTTAAAGCTATTCATGTAACAAAAAAAATTTAACCCATTAAAAAAAGATACTACTTCCCAATTTAGAGTTGGCAAAATTAGGGGTTGTGGATAACATATAAAAAAAGAATTTTGCGGTTTGGGTTAAAAACTCTAAGGATTTATAAAAAGCTTGTTAAAATTAGGCAACACGTTTTACTCAACTTTCGTCTTAATTACTTCAAAACGACATATAATTAGCAAATAATTCATTAGCAACTGCAACGTTTGCCAACTCGGTTCTGTTTGTAATTTTAAATTTATCAAACATTCGTTGTTGAATTTTATGTAATGTATTTTCTGAAATATTTAGAATTTCTGCAATAGTTTTATAAGTTATATTGGTGCTGCTTAGCTTAATAAAAAAATAATGATTGTCACGCAGATCTAAAGGAAAATTAAATTCTATTTTCCTCTGTTCAATTTGCTTTATCATTTTTGGCATTACATACTGATTAAAGAAAAACTCATTTTTAACCGAGGTCTCAATTGCAGTAATTAAATCGTTATCATTACAAGCCTTGGTTACATATGACTTACAACCATGATATAGAAATCCAATAACTTTTTCTTGTTTGCCAATATTTCCCATTCCAATTTTTTTAATTGTAGGAAAATCTCTTTGCAACAAATAACATAAATCAACTCCATTTAAACCCATCATTTCGTAATTAACAATTACCAAATCAATTTTTTCAGCTTTTTTGCTTTTTAAACCACTTAAAAACTCATGAGCACTTTTTGAAATATTAACTACTTTATAATTTGGGTTAGCAGCTTCAATAATTTTGGCGATACCTTTTGCAACTAATAAATGCTGATCTACTATTGCTATTTGCAACATAACATATTCAATTTCAGTATCAAATATAAGGAGGGGGGGGGTAAATAAAAAAAATATTTTCAATTTTTTGTACCAAAAAAGGTACTTTTTTATTTGAAAATAAAATTTAAATTTTGTTACTGTAAAAATTTTACTTGTTTTAGATGCATATAAAACAAGCAAAAAATAAAATAAAAAGCCTATCCATACTCTGTTAAAAATTTGGACAGGCTCATGTTTGAAACAGGTGTAAAAAATTAATCTTTACCTGCACCGTACAAAAATAAGGTAAGGATTATTAAGGTTGCCTCTCCTTTTTATGAATGGCAACTTGCAGAAGCTAAAAAATAATACAGCGTTACACTGTGGTTATGTATTGCAATGGCAACAACCAAAAAAAGTAAAATAAAACGCTTGTAAAATTTAAAGTTATGCAAAATGGAATTTTATTAATAATCCGTAAACAGTATTAAACTTAAATGCTGTTTACACAAAACAAATTGTATGAAAAAA
>JAGXRG010000070.1 GCA_018335935.1 Chitinophagaceae bacterium
CCATTAACCATTAACCATTAACCATTAACCATTAACCATTAACCATTAACCATTAACCATTAACCATTAACCATTAGTTTGCTTTAATAAATAAGTTTCTAGCTGTAGAAAATCCTTTACTATTTATGACTTCAATAGCATAAATATCTGCTTTGAGATTTGAGACTATAAAATCGAATCTTTGTCTTATGCTTGTAAATTTAACAGTTTTGGTTTGCAAAATTTGTCCCCACATATTTACTAATCTTATTTCTGCATCTTCATTTAGTGGATTTTCAAAATATCCTGAAACAATTGTACTAGCAGGGTTTGGATAAAGCACTAATGGATTGGTTGTAGGTATATTTCCTCCAGAAATTCTTCTTCCAACAATAAACTCTTTTGATTTTATTGAGCAACCTTCTAAATTGGTTGCTTCAGCAACATAAACACCAGTATCTTGAATATGTAATGTAATACTGTTATTAGGTGATGGCCCTACATATATTCCATTTTTATACCATTTAATAATATTGGTATTTACATTAGTAGTAGCGGTTAACTGCACTGTTTGTGATGGTTGTATGGCCAAATTTCCATTTACAATTACATTAATTGTAGGAGGCGTAGAAACATTTACAGTTATTAAATATCTTGGACTTTCACAACTATTTGAACTATTACTATTACTTACCCAATATTGTTTTGTACCTATAATAGAGGTGTTAGGAACTGGTGCAACAGTTGAACCAATTCCACCAGTTGCTGCAGTATACCATCTTAAATAATTTCCACTAGCTTGTAATGGACCAGTAATTTCATTTTGACATAAACCAACAGTTGCAAGAAAAGCAGGAGGTGCAGGCTGTGGTTCAACAATAACTTTTGTTTCATTGCTGTAAACAATTCCACAAGGCATAATTACTGCTAATCTGTATACACCATTATCGGCAAGCTTTGCATTATTAATAGTTAATATATTAGATGTTGCACCTGTAATGTTTATAGCATCTTTTTGCCATTGTAAGGTGTATGTAGCATTTGTATTAATAGTAGCTTGTAAAGTAAGAGCATTGCCAATACATGCAAGTTTTACTGAATCTGGTTGTTGTGTAATACTTATTGCTGTAACAGTTACAGTACTTTTTGAATTCAATAAATCTGCTGTATTTGCAGCACATTGAGCATCTGTTAAAGACGTTATTTGGTAAGTTGTATTAATAATTGGAGATACACTTATGCCATATACATGAGTATTTATATTTGAGATATTGAATGTTTGACTACCATTTGAATAAGCTAACTGAAATGGTGGAGTTCCGGATAAGGTAGTATTGATTACAAAACTATTGCCCTGACAAATAGTTCCAGAACTGGTTAAACTTGCAGTTGGTTTTGGATAAACCGTTATTATTCTACTAACAACATCTGAACAGCCAGATGTAATATTATTTACCGTTAAACTAACCAAATAAGTTCCTGGATTATTGTAAGATTTTGTAACACTTGCATTAGTAGATGTAGTGCCATCTCCTAAATTCCACAAATAACTTACAGTTGAATTACCAATAGCTGATAAACTTGTAAACGTAAAACTATTATTGGTAATGCATTGTGTTAAACTGCTCAAAGAAAAAGTAGCATTAATCTTTGGTTGTATAACTATGGTTTGTGTTGAAGTGCTACTGCATCCTTTGTTGTTTGTTACAGTTAAACTAACAACATAGCTACCAGAATTATTATATATTTTTTGAGGATGTATACTGTTAGAACTTGTGCCATCTCCAAAGTTCCAAGCATAACTTACAATACTTCCAGTTGAAGTGTTATTAAAGTTTACAATATGTAAATTAGAACATGGGTTTCCATTGGCATTATGTGTAAAGGATGATTTAGGAAGTGATTCTACTATAACGGTTTTACTGATACTATCTATACAGCCTGAACTTACAGAACTTATTAATTTTACAATATATGTTCCTGGTGTTGTGTAAACATGTATAGGATTTTTTTCAGTGGAAGTATTACCATCTCCAAAATTCCAACTGAACAAAATATTATTTCCAACAGTTGTATTTGAAAACTGTATACTAGATTGATTACAATCTGAAAGGGTAGTAGCTGTGAAATCTGGAACAGGTTTGTTCAATACGTGAATCGTTTTTACTAAACTATCCTTGCAGTTACTTCCATTATTTGCAACCAAACTCACTTGATAGGTTCCAACAAATGCATATGATTTACTAATAGGATTTTGAGTAGAATTTAATCCATCACCAAAGCTCCAATAATAAGTTACACCAGTTTGATTTGGAGAGGTATTGGTAAAAGTAAAAGAGTTACCTATTAAACATTGTGTGGTATTGTTGATAGTAAACGATATAGAAGGAGTACCTTTCACTATAACAGCAAGTGTAAATTGATCAGTACAACCAGCGTTATTGGTTACAGTTAAGATAACATTATAATTACCGGCAGAATTATAAGTTTTAGTTGGATTTTGTTGATTAAAACTTGTGCCATCTCCAAAATCCCAAGAATATTGAACAATATTTCCACTGGATTGATTGGTAAAAACAAAACTATTATTATTCAAACATTGTGAATTATTATTTACTGTAAATAAAGCAGTGGGTTTGGGTTGAATACTGATGGTTTTTGAAATACTATCTTCACAAACACCATTATTGAGGTAGTATTTTATGATAAATGTTCCGGTTGTATTAAATGTTTTTGTAGGATTAGAAGAATTAGAACTTGTACCATCTCCAAAATTCCAAATATGTACTGAACTTGAGTCGTATCCAATTGAATTATTGACAAATTTTAATGGAACGCCTAAAGCACAATTGTTGAAGGCTGCAATAGAAAAATTTGCAATTAAAGCATTTTTTACTTGAATGGTTGTTGATGAAGTTGCACTACATCCGGTGCTATTAGTTACTGTTAAATTAATAGTATAGGTACCACTAACTGAATAACTTTTTGTTGGGTGTTTATCGGCCGAAAAACTGCCATCTCCAAAACTCCATAAATAAAAATCACCTCCAGTTGATGTATTGGTAAAATCGAAGAAATTATTATTTAAACAAGCCGTACTATTATTAACAGTAAAAGAAGCAACAGGTTTTGCTGCTAAAGTTAATGTTTGTATAATGCTGTCTTTACAACCATTATTATGTAAGGCAATCAATTTTACTGTGTATGTTCCATAAGCTGCAAAGCTTTTTGTTGGGTTAGGCAAGATAGAAGTAGTGCCATCTCCAAAACTCCAGACATAACTATTAGCATTTGTTGAAGCATTTGTGAAAGGAATATTTAAATTATCTAAACAACTATTTACAGCAGGATAACCAGGGTATGTAAAATGAGCTTTTGGGCCTACATCAATAGTAACTGTTTTACTAAGGCTATCAGAACAGCCATTGGTATTTTTTGCAACAAGCTTAACAGTATAGGTGCCATTATTAGAATAACTCTTACTTGGATTACTTACAGTTGATGTAATTCCATCACCAAAATCCCAGAAATATGTAGAAGCTCCAGTTGAAAGATTGGAAAAGGCAAATAAATTATTTGGTCCACATTGTACACTTGCATTGATGGAGAAGTTTGCAACAGGTTTAGTAGAAAAAGTTATATTTTTTTCTGTACTATCCTTGCATCCATGAACATTAATAACAACAAGTTTTATAGTGTAAGTTCCAATATTAGTATAAGTTTTTGTAGGGTTAATAAGGTTCGAAGTACTACCATCTCCAAAATACCAAACATAGCTGTTATTATTACCTGTAGAATTGTTTATTGGAGAAACAATTAAACTACTTGTACATAAATTGTTACTAGGTAAAGTGAATTCTGCAGTTGGTTTTTCAAAAACTGTAACTGGTTTAATTATACTATCCTTACATCCATTTGAATTGGTTGCAATAAGTTTAACATTATAAGTGCCTGCATTGAGAAAAGCTTTACTAGGATTACTTAAAATTGAAGTAATACCATCATCAAAATTCCAGAAATAACTAATTGCACTCGAGGAAGTATTAGTGAAAGTAAATACATTGTTTACAGCACATGGATTATTGCTAGTAAAATTAAAATTTGCAATAGGTGATGTAGAAATGCTAATGGTTTGTTCAATACTATCCTTACATCCATTAGAGTTGATTGCAATTAATTTAATACTATATGTTCCTGAAATTGAATAAGTTTTTGTGGGATTTATTTGATTAGAAATTGAGCCATCTCCAAAATGCCAGGTATAGCTATTATTAACTCCTGTAGAAGTATTAGTTGGCTGAATTAAAAGATTGTTATTACAGATAGTATTACTTGGTATATTAAATGTAGCTTTTGGTTTTTCTAATACAGTTATGGTTTTTACAATGCTGTCTTTACAACCATTCACAGATGTAGCAATAAGATTAACCTGATAAGTTCCAGCATTTAAATATGTTTTACTTGGGTTGCTTAGAATTGAAGTAATTCCATCACCAAAATCCCAGAAATAACTTGCAGCTCCTGTGGTTTGATTTGTAAAAGAAAAAACATTATCAACCGAACATTGTGTTGTATTATTTACACTAAAATTTACAATTGGCTTTGGTGAAATGGTAATGGTTTGTTCAATACTATCCTTACATCCATTGATATTTGTAACAATTAGCTTAACCAAATAAGTACCAGTAGAAGCATATAATTTAGAAGGATTTAACGAAGTTGAAGTAGTTCCATCGCCAAACTGCCAAAAGTTTGTAAAATCACTACCTGTAGAATTATTAATGAAGTTTATATTAAGGTTTGAATAGCAAATGCCAGTTGCTGAGTGCGTAAAAGCAGCAATAGGGCTTGCTAAAACAGTGATAGCTTTTTCAATACTGTCAATACACCCATTTCCATTTAATACTTTTAATTGAACACTATAAGTGCCTGGATTAGAGTATACTTTAGATGGGTTGGTTAAAATACTTGTTGTACCATCACCAAAATTCCAATTACTTATACTATAACCAGTTGAAGTGTTTTGAAAATTAAAAATATTGTTTTTTAAGCACTGTATATTGTTGGTAATTGTAAAATTTGTAGTCGGTTTGCTAAAAACAAATACAGTTTTTGTTAAACTATCCTTGCATCCTTTATCTGATGTGCTTAACAATTTAATTTGATGAGGCCCTGTTGTAGTAAAAGTTTTGTTCACATTAAAAGTGTTAATGCTTGTACCATCATCAAACGACCATAAATGACTCATAGTGCCAGCACTGATACTGCTATTGTTAGTCATTTCAAATATAGATCCTAGACAAAGTGAATCTTTTATGATAGAAAAATTCACATTGGGTTTTGGATGTACAGTTACTACCTGTGCTAAACTATCTATACAACCATTGGTTCCTATAGTTTTAAGTGTAACATTAAAATTACCTGAAGTGTTATAAGAATAATTTGGACTAATTTGTAAAGAATTAATACCATTACCAAAACTCCATTGATAACCTGTAATAGCACCTGATGAATTATTGGTGAATGTAAAACTATTAGTATTTAAACATTGCAAACTATTATTAACACTAAAATTAGCAGTAGGTCTAGGTAAAATGGTAAGGTTTACACCATTATCTGTTCCAAAAGAAACAGGATTGCTACTTACAACGCGTATTCTATATTTTGTTCCAAATAATATATTACCTGGAATTACTGCATCAATTGGAACTGCAATTGTACTAGCAATATTTCCAATATTTATAGGAGAGGCAAAACTGCCTAATGAATCGCTCAGTTCTACAGAAAAAATATTTCCAGGGAAAACACAATCTGTAAATGAAAAATTTACTGTAATTAAACTGCCTGCACAAAAGCTGTTAGCTGTTAAAGCATTAGTTGTAATAGTTGGAGTACATAATCCTTCAGTCCCTTTTTTATCATAAGCTAAAAGAGTTATTGAATGAATAATGGTAATTGCTGTTAGAAGTATATATCTCCTCATCTTATAAAAATACAAAATTGATCTGTTACAAATGTTGTTTTGTAATTATTCTTAAGGAGTAGGTAAGTATATTGAACAATTCATGAAAAGTAATTCATGTTGAATCTATTATTACCAGCTGTGAAATTAAACATTTTTAAACTATAATACTAAAATTAGTCAATAGAATTTTACCTGTAAATCAATCTAATCAAACAATCCCTTAAATAAGGTAATTGTTAAAATTAGTTGTAATGCTTTATGTTTAATGATATCAATTACTTTTGCAGCCTCATGCATAAGCAAAAAACAGTTGCATTTCATACTTTAGGTTGTAAACTTAATTATTCAGAAACCTCTTCAATCAGTAGAATGCTTGAATTAGAAGGGTTTGAAAAAAAAGCTTTTACTGATATTGCTGATGTGTATGTAATTAATACTTGTTCAGTTACTGATAATGCAGATAAAGAATGCCGTCAATTAGTTCGTAGAATTAACAGAAAAGCTCCAGAAAGTTTGGTAGTGATAACAGGCTGCTATGCTCAATTAAAACCACAAGAAATAGCTAATATTCCTGGTGTTAATTTGGTGTTGGGTGCTGCAGAAAAATTTAACATTGCTGCTCATTTGAAAGAGCTTACTAAAAACGATAGTGGTAAAATTTGTAGTTGCGATATTGAAACTATAACAGGTTTTACTTCTTCATATTCTGTAAGTGATAGAACCAGAACTTTTTTAAAAGTTCAAGATGGATGTAATTATAATTGTAGTTTTTGCACTATTCCTTTAGCAAGGGGCAAAAGTAGAAGTGATACCATAGAAAATGTTATTGCTAATGCTAAAGATCTTGCAAATAAAGGTGTTCAAGAAATTGTATTAACTGGTGTTAATTTAGGAGACTTTGGTAGAGGGGCTGATGGTAGTAAAATATATAACGAAACTTTCTTTGAATTAATTCAAGAACTTGATAAAGTTGAAGGAATTTCTAGATACAGAATTTCATCAATTGAGCCTAATTTGCTGACCAATGAAATCATTGAATTTGTTGCTAATAGTAATAAATTTATGCCCCATTTTCACATTCCTTTACAAAGTGGGAGTGATACAGTTTTAGGGTTAATGCGTAGAAGATATAAACGAGATTTATATGTTGAAAAAGTAAATCTTATTAAAACATTTATGCCACATTGTGCTATTGGTGTAGATGTAATTGTTGGATTTCCTGGCGAGACAGATGAATTTTTTACTGAAACCTATAATTTTTTACATGCTTTAGATATTACCTATTTGCATGTATTTACGTACTCAGAACGAGAAAATACTTTAGCTGTAGAAATGGATGCTGTTGTTCCCATTGAAGTAAGAAACGAGCGTAATAAAATATTACGTAATTTAAGTTACATGAAACAACAATACTTTAATCAGCAGTTTGTGGGTCAAAATAGAAAAGTATTGTTCGAAGATGCCAATAAAAAAGAAATGATGGAAGGATATACAGATAATTATATTAGAATTACAACACCTTACAGAGCTGAGTGGGCTAATAAAATTATTGATTGGCAATTATAGATTTTGGTTGCAGAATTTTAACAGCAACAGCACAGTTTAAACATTTTTTTTCTTTGCAATAGTGATTAGTTAATTGAATTAATGCTTGAGAGTCAAATGCAGTTTTATTTGCTATTTTATACTCATTCCATTTGTTTATGATACTATTCGATTCAGATTTTATTTGTTGAAGCCAATTGATAGCTTTCTTTTTAAAATAATCATCTCTATTGTAATAACCAATGGCAAAAACTGTTGGAATAATGGTGTTGATGAGGATTAAATCAATCATTTTATTTCCTATCATCTTCACTGAATCAGGCTTTTCTTTATCCAATAAGGTATAATGTTTATTCCAGTATTCAGAACAACTCACTGCAAAAAGCTTTTTAACATCTTCAATCTTCTCCATAGATTTAATTTGAGAAAATAAATGTTTTGATTGTTGAATTAAAGCTGCCAATTGCACCAAACGAATTGTTGGAAAATTATGAGGCCTCATTCTTAAAAAATAAGTTGAGCCTTCAATATCTTTTAATTTATATTTCTTTTTTAAATAACGAAATTCTTTTTGTAATTGAATTGGGTAAGAAGTTACAAAGTTTCCGTTCAATAAATTAGCTTGACCAAGTAATAAAGCTTCTAATAAAAGAATATTATTTTTATTTTTACTTAAAATGGTTATGGGTAAGCTTTGAGCAATTTGCATAAAAAAACTTGCGTTGGTTTTTAATCCAAAATTATAAGCTAGTTGTTGCCAAAATGTTTCTTCCCAGTTGTTATTGTTTAAAGTTAAAAGTTGTAATATCTCTTCTGATTTATAAATAAGCCTTTCTGTGGCTAACCTTTCTTTCCAAGCCATCCAACCAATTCCACTTAGTGCTGGTAAAAATTGATTGCAGGCAATTTTCTCTTTTTGATTCATTAACTCTTCATAATGATTCAATAATACTTTAGATACTTTATGCTGCAATTCAAGTACTGGAAGAGTTGTAATTAATTTTTCATCATCAACCCAAACAACATGTAGAATTACATTATTATAATTAGTATCTGTATGGTGTGTATGTTTTTTCCATAATGAGGAATGAGTATGTAATTCAATATTTCCATGCCATATTATTTCTCCTATGATTAATTGGGCATTTAAAAAATCTGGACCTTGATTTTGATTTAAAGTACCAACAGATTTAATTTGAATAGACTCTCCTTTAGTAGTAAATAATCCTACTTTAGAAAAATATTGAAACTGCCATATAAATTGAAGTAATTTCTCTGTCATACTCCATATTTTCAGTAATCAAATCTAAAAAATATTATTCGGTATTCCTTTGTTTATAATGTAATTTGAATAAGTAAATTCTAGTTTGCCTTTTTTGTTTTGATATTTCTTTTTTTCCTCTTTGCTCAAATCATCATCAATATCTAGAGTAATACCCTTTGGCATTTTATAATCTTTTACATTAAAAGTAAAAATCATTTTGTCGGGTAAACCATAATTATTAAAAGAACCATAAAACATTTCCATTTCAAAACTTCCATTTTCTCTTGTTGTGGTTGATGATTTTTTAATGAGTAATTCTTTCTCATCAATATAAAGTGTTGCTATAATAATTTCACTATTTTCATTTAGAGGTAAAAGCTTTACTATTCTTGTGTTTGAGCCATTTACTATTGTATTTCCTGCGTCAATTATTGAAAGGTTATTTGTATTAAGAATAGAAAAGAAATTTACACTTACTCCACCTTTTGGTAAAATTGATATTCCTTTTTCTCTAAATAATTTAAGTTGATCTGGTTTTTTAAAATATATTTTAACCTTACCAATAGGAGCTTTTATAAATGCTACATTAGTTTTCATTTTTGCCTCTACACTATAATCATTTACTTGATTCATTTTTTGTCTTACTTTTTCAACCAGCACATTTATATCTTGAGCTTGTAAATAATTTACAACTGAACATAGTAAAACGAAAACAATAATCTTCTTTGTCATAACTTAAAAATTAACTTAAAATATCTTTCTTTTTTAGAGCATAAATACTGAGTGAAACTAAAGTGATAATATGAATGCTTAATATCATTATAGAGTTTAAAATTTTATCTGGTCTATAGATTGATCCAGGAATTAAAACATTATTGGCATCAACTTTTACGTCAAAAAACTCTTTCCAAGCTACCATATGAGTAGTGAATAAAAAAGGTTTTATATTATTAAACAAGGGTATGCTCATTGTACTAAATATAGTAAAGAAAATAATAATACTAATGGTTGTAACAATTGGCCCAATTGAGTTTTCGGCAAAAACAGAAAGAAAAAATGCCAAAGCAGTTACAGTTAACATGGCTAATGTTGCAAAGAAAAATGCACCAGCATATCTCCACATAATATCATTAGCAGCAATTTGAACGGCATAATTATTTTTAACTAGAAAAATGTCATCAGTTCCAAAAATAAAAATGCTTACAAATAAGGCTAAAAATGCTAACCAAATTAATAATAAAATGGTGTAAACAGAAGCTGCTAAAAATTTTGCAAGAACAACTTCTGATCTCGATACAGGTTTTGTAAGTAATAATCTTAAAGTACCCATATTAGCTTCTCCACTTATCATATCTGCAGCAATTAATGCAATCAATAGTGGTATATGAACCAGTAATAACTGTAGAATGCAATAACATACAAAATAGCCATTGCAAAGGTTTCCATTAATTTGAAGAGTGTTTGAAAGATCGCCAAGCACAAAACCGATGTATTCTTTTCCATCAACTTTTAAACCTAATTGAATAATAGTAATTAAGGCTGTTATTGCAATAAATGCAATATATGTTCTTGGTCTTTTAAATATTTTATAGAGCTCAATTTTAAATAGTCGGTGCATATTGTTCTTTAGTTACTTTTATAAAATAATCTTCTAAACTATTTCTTTGGTGGAATGAGAATATAGGTATGCCATTTTCTACCAAATACTTATGAAAACTCGGTATTTGTTGATATGGAATTGAAAGTGAAATATTATTATAAAATTGAGAAAGCGAATCACTATTCCATTTAGAATAAATAATTATTTCTCTTGCTTTTTCTGCATCTGTTGTTTCAAACTCCACAATGGTTTGATTGGGGTCTAAAAGTTCTTGTTTGGTGCCTTCAATTATTTTTTTGCCTTTGTCTATTATTAATATTCTTGTAGCTACTTGTTCAATTTCATTCAATAAATGAGAAGAGATCAATACAGTTTTATGGTAGTCCTGACTTAAACTTTTAATCAAATTTCTAATGTCTGCAATACCTTGAGGGTCTAAACCATTAGTAGGCTCATCTAAAATTACCAATTCTGGATTGTGCACTAAAGCAATAGCAATACCCAGCCTTTGTTTCATACCCTGGGAGAAAGTTTTTACAACATCATGAGCTCTTTTTCCTAATCCAACCATTTCTAGTTGACTCATCAATAATTCTCTAGAAACCTTGCAACCACTGAGTTCTGCAAATATTTTTAAATTTTGATATGCAGTTAAAAATTTGTAAACATCTGGTTTTTCAATTATAGCTCCAATGTTTTTTAAAATTACTTTTTTGTTATGTTGTAAATCTTTTCCAAAAATTTTAATACTTCCCGATGTTGGCTGAATGAGTGTTAGCAACATTCTAATGGTAGTGCTTTTTCCTGCTCCATTCTGACCAAGAAATCCATAAATATCTCCCTTATTTACTGTAAAAGAAATATTGTTCACCGCATTGATTTTTGAAAATTGTTTACTTAGATTTTCTACTTTAATAATTTCTGATGATGGCATAACTTAAGTTTGCATTGCAAAAGAACAATCATTTAAGATGATGTATTTGCTATTTTGCGAAAGATTTAAATTTTAAGTATTGAAAAATAATTCACTTCGTCATAAAATACTCATAATTGATAATTACGATTCATTCACTTACAATTTAGTGCATTTAGTAGAGAAAATTATTAATGACGATGTTATAGTTTATTTAAATGATGCTTTTGAATTAAGTGATATTGAACAGTTCGATAAAGTTATTATTTCTCCAGGCCCAGGATTGCCTAAGCAAGCTGGTAAAACATTAGATGTAATCAAATTATTTTCTTCTACAAAAAGTGTTTTAGGTGTATGTTTAGGTCAGCAAGCTATTGCTGTTGCATTTGGAGCAGAATTGAGAAATCTTAATGAAGTGTATCATGGAGTTGCTCATCCAATTTTTATTGAAGATTTACAAGATGAAAAAGTAAATTATTTGTTCAAAAACTTACCAAATAAAATTGAAGTGGGCAGATATCATAGTTGGGTAATTGATGAGCATTCATTACCTAATGACTTTATTGTTACAGCAAGAGATTGTAATGGAGCAATAATGGCTATTGAACATAAAGTATTTGATGTGCAAGCTGTTCAATTTCACCCTGAAAGTATTATGACTAAATTCGGAGAACAAATGTTGCGAAACTGGTTGATGCTTTAACTAAAATTGTAAGTATATAGGGAATATGGGGTCAGCAGCTTTAAAATATCCATAAATAAAAATGAATATTAAGAAAACAAATAAGTACCCCAATACACCTTCTTGTTTAAGTTTGTTTGAAGCATAGTTGCTCAGTTTTGTAGGAAGAAAATGAACTAAAAAACCAATAATCATCATATACACTACATTGTGATAATTATTCCAAAAAACTGAAATCTGGTCTAGTCCAAATTGTCTTTTCATTTGAACAAACATGGCTTTGGCTGAGTTCAAATTTTCGGATCTAAAAAATATCCAGCTTATACATACAAATTGAAAAGTAATGAATGCTGCTATTGCAGTATAAATTTTTGTTTTTCTGAAATTGAATAATACAGTTTGCGATTTTTCTTGCCACAATTTATGAATAGCTAATGCAAAACCATGCATTAATCCCCAAATGATAAAGGTATAACTGGCACCATGCCACAATCCTCCAATAAACATGGTGATGATTAAGTTTAGGTATTTTCTTAATCTTCCCTTTCTATTTCCTCCTAAAGGAATGTAGATATAATCTTTTAACCAACTTGATAAAGAAATATGCCATCTCTTCCAGAAATCAGTAATATCGGTACTTCTATATGGTAAATTAAAATTATCTGGAATAGAAAAGCCCAGCCATTTTGCAATGCCTATGGCAATATTTGTATAGCCACTAAAATCGCAATAAATTACAATGGCAAAACCATAAGTAGCTACTAAACATTCTAAACCTGTATAACGTGAGGGCTCATCAAACACATAATTTACAAAATTGGCTGAGATATAATCTGAAATAATAAGTTTGTAAAACAATCCAGTTACAATGAGGTAAAATCCTTTACTAAACTCTTCATCACTTACTAAATATTTTTTACTGATTTGGGGTAGAAAGTCTGCAGCTCTAACAATAGGCCCCATAACAAGTTTTGGAAAGAAAGAGAGAAACAATAAATAGTCTGCAAACCTTCTTGCAGGAAGAATTTTTTTATGATAAACATCTACCATATAACTAATACTCTCAAAAGTATAAAATGAAATGCCAACAAGACTTGTAATCTTTAATGCATCTGCTTTGTGGTTAGTAAGGTCGTTATATGTATTGATGATGAAATTGAAATATTTAAAATACATCAACAAGCCAACATTAAAACATAAGCCTACAACAAGTAATATCTTCTTACTTCTTTTACTAGGTACTTCATAAATTAAATTACCTATAAAAAAGTCAACTATTGCTGAGGCAATTACAAGTAAAACATAAGCTCCACTGGCTTTATAAAAAAAGAAAAGAGAGAAGCAGCAAAACAACCAAGTTCTGAGCTTGTAGTTATGCCTGGTAATGTAATAACTAAAAATAAACAGCGTAAAAAAATATACAAAAAAACCACTGTTAAAAAGTAATGGATTCTTTTCGTCGTATATAAATTGATTCAAAAATGCTGTAAAATCGAACACTAATTATGGCGTTAGTTTATTGTGCCAAATATAGTTTTGAAATCTATAAGCTTAACATCTGTTTACGATAAGTGAATAACTCGCAATTGATTGTTAGAAAAAACTATTTTAGATTGAGTTTTATTTGTAATTCATCGAACTGTTTGGCATCAATTTCACTTGGAGCATCAATCATTACATCTCTACCACTATTGTTTTTTGGAAATGCAATAAAATCTCTAATACTTTCACTTCCTCCAAGAATAGAGCATAATCTATCAAAACCAAAAGCAATACCACCATGTGGAGGAGCTCCATATTCAAATGCTCCTAATAAAAAACCAAATTTGTGTTGTTGTTCTTCAGCATCCATACCCAAAGCAGCAAACATTTTTTGTTGCAATTCTTTTTGATATATTCTTATTGAACCACCACCTATTTCGTTACCATTTAATACCATGTCGTAAGCGTTGGCTTTAATATTAGCATATGGATGTTTTAAATATTCTGCAGGATTTTCAATTACAGGATTATTATTAATCATGATATCTATATCTGAAGGTTTTGGAGCAGTAAATGGATGATGACGAGCCACCCAACGATTATCTTCTTCTGCATATTCAAACAATGGAAAATCCAATACCCACAATAGTTTAAACTCATCATCTTTTCTAAACCCTAATCGCTTACCCATTTCTAAACGTAATTCACTAGTTGCTTTTCTGGTTCTTTCTTCAGGACCAGCAACAAGAATAATTAAGTCTCCGGTTTGTGCATTACAAGTTTGTGCAATAGCTTTTAATTGCTCTTCTGTAAAGAATTTATCAATAGTGCTTTTATAAGTTCCATCAGTATTGCATTTTATAAATGCCAAACCTTTCATGCCAATTTGAGGTCGTTTAGCCCATTCAACCAATTCATTTGTTTGCTTTCTTGAATATTCACTACAGCCAGGAACAGCAATAGCAACAACGGTTTCAGCATCATTAAAAACTGCAAAATCGCTTGCAATTAAACTTGAAATATCTTTTTTTGTTGGGAAGGTATGAGCAGGGAATTTTAAATTGGTAAGTTTCATTCCAAAACGAATGTCTGGTTTATCGTTACCAAAATTCCACATGGCTTCTTGCCAAGTCATTCTTTCAACAGAGTCTGTGTAATCAATATTTTTAACATCCTTAAAAACCTGTTTGATCATGCTTTCAAACATTTGTAAAATATCTTCTTGTTCTACAAAACACATTTCACAATCTATTTGAGTGAATTCTGGTTGACGGTCGGCTCTTAAATCTTCATCTCTAAAACATTTTACAATTTGAAAATATCTATCGTAACCACTAACCATTAATAACTGCTTAAAGGTTTGTGGACTTTGTGGTAAAGCATAAAACTGACCAGGGTTCATTCTGCTTGGTACAACAAAATCTCTGGCTCCTTCGGGTGTAGATTTTATTAAAAAAGGGGTTTCAATATCCATGAAACCTTTTTCGTGTAAGTAATTTCTTACACTTCTATTTACTGCATAACGTAATTCTAAATTCTTTTTTACGGCATTTCTTCTTAAATCTAAGAAACGATATTTCATTCTTAAATCATCTCCACCATCTGTATCATCTTGAATGGTAAAAGGTGGAACTGCAGATTTATTCAGTATTTGAAAAGATTGAATGTTGATTTCAATTTCGCCGGTAGCAATATTTTTATTCTTATTACTTCTTTCAGCAACTATTCCTTTTACTTGTAAAACAAACTCTCTACCCAAAGGATTATTCTCCAATTGTGTATTTAAATCTTCACCAAAAAGTAATTGAGTAATACCATAACGATCTCTTAAATCAACAAAAGTAATGCTACCAAATTTTCGAATAGTTTGTACCCAACCTGCTAATGTAACTTCTTGGTTGATGTGATTGATTCTTAATTCTCCGCAAGTGTGTGTACGAAACATAAAACTGTATTAACTATATTTTGTAAAGGAAGCAAATATAATGTGATAGTGCAAAAGCTATGAAGATTAAGCTTACAAGAAGTAACTAATCTTTATTTTTTGGAGGTTTTTCGAAAAAAGGTTTAGGAAAAACTTCTGTTTTTTCTTCAAAATCAAGTGCATCAAATGGGGTAGAAGTGTATTGCCATTTTCCATTTACCCATCTAAATCCTTCAAATTCTCCATAAGGTATCAAAGTTGATTTTGTTCTGGGATCATTGCCTTCGCTGTATAATCTATCAAAAATAATGACGTCTAATTTTTCATCGTAACGAATTCTTACACCACCATTTTTTCTAAATTCTAAACTAAATCTGTAACAGGGCTGTTTGGGTTTTGTAATATCATTCGGATAGGTAAAGCAGTTTCTTCCAAATTGTGGTTTACCACTATTATCAAAAGTTAAAATATCAATCCATTTAATATTAGTTTTTTCATTGTTCTCATCACTACCTAAAAGCGTATAGTAATTTTTATTCATGAAAGTTTTAAGCACAATTTTATAATAAACTGCACCTATCCATCTGCTGGCATCTCTTATAGAGTCATTTGGATTATCAGTAAAATCAGAAACATCAAACAAAGGAAATAATTTCAAACTGCCATCTTTTGTATTCATTTGAATGGCTCCTCTTTGTCTGTAATAAGAATAGTCTTTCATGACTTGCCAAGTAAAAATTCTAAAACTTGAATCAGGTGAATACAAGGTAGACATATACACAGAATCGAAAGGATAGTAAAATGAATAAGGCGTTTTTAAAGCCATGACCAACGACTTTGTTAAATCTGCATCACTATTAAATCGTTGAAACCAAGTTGTAGCATTAATAATACTATCTGAATGATTTTTTAAAACAGGCTCCATGAGTTTTAATTGCTTATAGTTTTCTGCAGTAATTCGTTGAGAAAAACTAGAACAAAAAACAAAACATGTAAACAATAACAACAATAATGAACGCATGGAATAAATTTAGATAAAATTACACTGCTATAAATTAAGATAAAAATGAAGTAGAGATTTTAGGAATTCTTTAATGCTTTAGCAAAATCAAATAAATCAGCAAATCTGTAATCTATGTCTTCATGTGGAAATGGAGTTTCAGGATGAGTAGTTGCAACGAAAATAGTTGTCATTCCTGCATTTTTGCCAAATTTCATATCTGATAATTTGTTACCTACCATTATTGATTTTGAAAAATCAATTGTAGGAAAAGATGCTTGTGCTTGAAAAGCCATACCAGGATTTGGTTTTCTATTTATTGAATCATTATTCATATCGGTACAACTGAAAATAGCATCAATTCTACCTTCATTTAATTCAACTTCTTTTTTTAAGTTAAAATGAATGTCATCTAAATTTTCTTGTGTCATCCATCCTTTACCAACGCCTCTTTGATTAGTAACAATAACTATTTTGTGAAATAATGTATTGAATATTTGCATAGCTTCTATTACACCATTGTAAAAAACAAATTCATTCCAATTATAGATATAGTCGTTATTTTTTTCTTTGTTAAGCACTCCATCTCTATCTAAAAAAAGAGTCCAACTAAAATCTATATTTAAATGCATAAAAATGTTTAATAATTTCTCAGATAAAATTGCTTTTCTTCTAACAAAGAAAACTCTTTGCCATCATTTATTTTAAATAAGGTAGCAATTGTTTTCTTATGGTCAAATGAGGGTAGATAAACTAAAAAATGTAAATGCGGCCCTGATGTATATCCAGTTTCTCCACTTTCTGCTATCACATCTCCAGCCTTAACAAAATCGCCTAATTTAAACTTGCAAGATTTGTATTTTAAATGAGAGTAATTTGCAATAGTTCCATCTGAATGTAAAATTTCAATATAGTTGTTATAGCCAAGGCAAGATGAATTTGCACAATGCTTGGTATTATGTTCAATTTGAGTAATAATAATTCCGCTTCTTGCTGCTGAAACCATTGTTCCAATTGGCATTTCAAAATCTAATGCTCTGTCATTTTGATGGGTGTATTTTCCAAAATAACCTTGTTGAACTTTGTACTCTTCATTTTTCTGGTAAGGTAAATTGTAGGCAAGGTTTGTGTCATAATTTGTTAAGGTAACATCTCCAAAAGTAGATGCAACGTCATATGCATAACTATAGCTGTTGAGAGGATTATCTTTTTTTAAATCTACCAAAAAATAGTTTGAGGTTTTTGCTGGAACTACTATTATGAATTCGTTTCCTTTGTCAGAAACTAAATTATTAATGTTAAGTTTCATTTTAACAGAAACAGGACAATATTCTTGATTAGTTGCAAATAGGGTTATTCCATTATTAGATTTCTGTGCATTGAATTCTATTTTGGGTTGTGCAAATAATAAACTTGTAATACAAATAAATAACGATAGAAATAATATTTTCATTTAAAATAATCTTGATTCTACCATTTCGCAAATAATGTGCCCAATTAAAATGTGTGATTCTTGAATTCTGGGTGTAACATCACTAGGAACATTGATTAATAAATCGGCCATGTCTTTCATTTTGCCACCTGTTGATCCTGTAAAGGCTATGCTGTGCATTTGTGCTTGTTTTGCAGCATTTATAGCATTAATAATATTTGTTGAATTACCGCTTGTACTTATGGCAATTAATACATCACCTTTTTTTCCAATTCCTTCAATCAATCTTGAATAAACAACATCAAAGCTGTAATCATTTGCAACTGCAGTAAGGTAGGATAAGTTGCAATGTAAAGCTTCGGCTGGTAATGCTTTTCTGTTTTTATAGAATCTACCTGTAAATTCTGCTGCCAGATGTTGAGCATCTGCAGCACTGCCTCCATTGCCACAGAACAAAACTTTGTTGCCATTTTTAAATGCCGCTTCAATAATATCAATAGCTTTATTAATACTACTTAAAAGAGGTTCATTTTGTAAAATGAGTTCTTTGGTTTGAATAGATGTAGTAATGATATTCTTAATTTCTTGCATGAGATGATTATAATGTTTCAAAAATACTAATCAATCTATTTATACTTGTTAATTTGATGATAATTGTACAATTTGATAGGGTTGTTCAATATTTTTTAAATGATGTTCTAACCTTTCTAAATGCGTATCTGTGATGAAAATTTGAGAAGCTTTATTTTGTGTAACCATGTGTAATAAGTTTTGCATTCTATGTTCATCTAGTTTTTCAAAAACATCATCTAACAATAAAATAGGATAAAAGCCTTTGTGCTCTTGAATGGTTTGCCACTCAGATAATTTTAATGCAAACAATAAACTTTTTCTTTGACCCTGGGATGCTATTGTTTTAAATTTTACATTGTTTAGCAAAAACTCAATATCATCTTTATGTGTTCCAACAGTTGTTCTTTGAAGTTGAAAGTCGTTGCTCTGATTGGCTTTGAGTAAATCTTTAAATGGTTGTTGTTGTAATTGAGAACTGTATTGTGCTTGGATAGACTCTTCAGATTCTGCTATGAGCAAATAATTTGCAATAACTTTTGGAAGAAATGATGTAAGAAATTGTTGTCTGATTTTAAAAATGTAGTCGCCACTTTTTATGAATTGATCAGTTATTATTGAAAATAAAGCATCATCATACTGATGTGGATATTTTTTTAAAATACTATTTCGTTGTAATAGCAACTGATTATATTTAATAATAGCATTGAGGTAATCTTTATTAATCTGTGATATAATAACATCAATAAATTTTCTTCTCAATTCTGCTGCTCCAGATATTAATTCTACATCATCTGGAGCTATCATTACACAAGGCAATTTGCCAATGTGTTCAGAGAATTTTGTGTATTCTTCTTTATTAAATGAAAATTCTTTTTTATTATTTTCTCTTACAATGCAAGTGGTGTTTAGATTTTTTTGGTTTAGTAAATAATCACCACTAATTCTGAAACCTTGTAAATTATGCTGTACGTTACTGGCATCTGTTCTTGAAAAATAACTTTTCGAAAAAGATAAATAGTAGATTGCATCTATTAAGTTGGTTTTACCAACTCCATTTGCACCACAAATTCCAACAATGTTTCTATCAAACTGAAAATTATGTTGTTGATAATTACGAAAATGAGTTAACTGTAATTGTTGCAACTGTAACATTCATGCAAAATAATTATCAAAATTTTTAAAAGCGGTGTTTATTTTTTATTCTATGGTCTTAAATTCTTTAAATAATTGTGCAGGTCTTGATTCTACAAGCTTTCTATAATCTGACCATGTTGTTATAAAAAACTGATTAATTTTTTGCACTGCATTTTTAATCATTGATTCTGCTTTATTCATTAAAATGTCTTCTTGTTCACCCGGTATTACATTTTTACCCATGATATATTGTTGAGCAGTTCTATAAGCAGACATGATGGTTTGTTGAGGTACTTGACCATAGCCTTGTTTATCCTGAGTTTTACCACGTACTAGTTCTTTTATTTTTTTAATTTCGGCTTCAACTTTTTTGGTTTGTTTGTTAATACTGTCAACCTCTTTTCCAGACTCACCCTTAAGTTGTGCATTTATTTTAACAATGGTTTCTTCAGCTTCAGTTAATTTATCTAAGGCTTCATTAATTTTATTGGCATATTTCTGTAACTGGGTTAATGCATTTTTTTGAGCTATTTTAATTGCATTTCTGTTTTCAAATCTTGGATCATCATTTACTACTACCATTGTACTATCCTTTTCATCGCCTAATTGCATAACTACTTTATAGGTACCCGCTAAAACTTTTAATCCACCTGGTTCATTGGCATTTTCTTTTGGTTTTGGAGAGCCAATTTGTCGAACACCTTTCTCTTCCATGCCCCAGAAGTTTCTATTAAAACCTGTATCAGATTTCCACTTTAAATTTCTGATGATGTCGTTTTGTTGGTTATAAATTGTTACCCAAACAGTATCGTTTTTGGCTTCTTTTTTAGCTTCATCATCTTTTTTATCGGTTGATGTTTTTTTATTTTTTTTAGGAAAATCTTTTATGAAGTAAGAGATTGGCAAGCCACTGTTTCTATTAGATGCATCCCATATACCCCATGTGCTCCATTGATATCCAGGCGTATTTTTATATGATGCTAAAACTCCTTGTGGGGCATCAAATGTTGTTAGGTTTTTTGTGGCAATTCCTTTGTTTGATGCTAGTTTTCTAAGTGGTCTTATATCATCTAAAACCCATAGACTTCTTCCAAATGTAGCTATACATAAATCAGCTTCTCTTTCTTGAATAGCTAAATCATATGTAGATACTGAAGGGTAACCATTTTTAAATTGTTGAAATGAAATTGCATTGTCTAAGCTAATCCAAAGCCCTTGCTCAGTACCAGCAAAAATCAAGTTAGGTTCAACTGGATCTTGTATAACGGATAAAGCATATCCTTTAATTTTCTTTTCGTCTAATATTTGAGACCAAGTTTTACCAAAATCTTTTGTTCTAAAAATAAAAGGCTTAAAATTACCTCTTCTATAATCATTAACAACTACAAAAGCTTCACCTGCATTGTGTTTGCTAGCTCTAATTTGATGTACCCATGCACCCTTTGGAAATCCGGAAATAATATTGCTGAAATTAGTCCAATTCTTTCCACCATCTGTTGTTAATTGTACATTACCATCATCTGTACCTACCCAAATTACATCTTTTTGAAGAGGAGAGGGTTCAATGCAAATTATGGTACAAAAGTTTTCTGCACCTGTTATATCTATACTTAATCCACCATTTTTACTTTGATCTATTTTTGCAGAATCATTGGTTGTTAAATCGGGCGAAATGGTTTGCCAGCTAACACCTTTATTAGTGCTTTTGTTTACAAACTGATTTCCAAAATAAATTGTCTTTTTATCGAAAGGGTCTTGAGCTATAGCTGCATTCCAATTGAAACGTAATCTGGTTTTATCAGTTAAATCTGGTGGTTTTATGCTCCAGGTTTCGCCTGTTTGATAATTGGTTCGTAAAACATTTCCACCTTGACTCATTGAATAGACCCAATTTTTTTCTTCAGGATCTGGCATTACATCAAAACCATCTCCACCAGATAAACTTTCCCAATAATAATTTTTAATTCCACCATCAATCCAAGTATAGGCTGGTCCTAACCAACTTCCATTATCTTGCATACCACCCATTACATTATAAGGCATTTCGTTATCAACATTAATGTGATAAAACTGACCAACAGGTAACTTTTCATCAAACATCCAGTTTTTACCTCTATCTCTTGTAATGCCTATACCACCATCGTTTCCATCAATAATAAAATCAGGATTTTCAGGATGAATCCAAAAAGCATGATGATCTGGATGAATACCTCTATATGGAATAACTGTAGTAAATGTTTTACCACCATCCTCACTCATGGTAACCATTTGATGAATCATCCATAAGCGATTTTCATTTTTTGGATCAGCTATAATATCTTGAAAATAAAAAGGTCGATTGGTAACTACTTCTTTATCACTATTCACTAATTCCCAATTATATCCTCCATCGTCACTTCTATACAATCCATTCTTTTTTGCTTCAATTAATGCATACACTCTGTTTGGATTAGCCTTACAAATCGTTACTCCAATTCTTCCATAATCCCCCTCAGGCAAACCATGTTCTTTTCCTAGTTTAATAAAATTTTTACCACCATCAATGGTCATATAAAAACCACTTCCTTTTCCACCACTTTGCAAACTGTAAGGTGTTCTGTAATGATGCCACATGGCAACAAATAATTTATTAGGGTTGGTAGGATCCATCACCATATCTCCAACTCCACTTGTATCATTAGTTTTTAAAATATGATTCCAGGTTTCTCCGCCATCTGTTGTTTTAAATAAACCCTTTTCAGCATATTGAGCATATGGATTACCAATGGCTCCAACATAAACTGTATTTGGATTCGAAGGATCAATTGCAATTCGATGAATATTTCTTGTTTTTTCTAAACCCATACACTTAAAAGTTCTACCACCATCCATGGTTTTAAAAATTCCTTCACCAATATTGATTGAATTTCTTGGATTACCCTCACCCGTTCCAACCCAAACTATTTGTGAATTATTTTGTTGAATAGCAATACTGCCAATATTTTGAATGGGTTGTTCATCAAAAACGGGTTTCCAACTCACCCCACTGTTTTCTGTCTTCCAAACTCCGCCACTTGCTGCACCAAGCCATATAATATTAGGATTGGCAACAACTGCATCAATAGCCGTTATTCTACCACTCATAGCTGCTGGACCAATATTTCTTGGTTTTAAGTTTTTAAAATTTGTATTTATATCAACTTGTTGAGCAAATGAAGAATGCACTAATAAGATATAAATTATTGTAAAACATTTGAATATGCTAAGTTTAGCAGCAATTGATTTTGACATTTAATTAATTTTTAAAACGTAAATTAAAGGTATTTTTATGTTGATAAATTATATATTACATAAGAATTTTCATTTGATTTAATAAAAAAATGCTCTTACATTTGCAGCCCGTTTGATAAAAACGACATTTCCCACAAGGCTCAACAAGAGTTCCATCAGTTTGGAAACGCCAGTAGGGAGTAATCTTTTAAGATTATATAATGCCAAAAGTAAAAACAAACTCTAGTGCCAAAAAAAGGTTTAAAGTAACCGGTTCTGGAGAAATTACATTCCAAAAGGCTTTTAAACGCCACATTTTAACCAAAAAATCTACAAAACGTAAACGTGCAATGCGTGTAAAAGGTGTTGTACACAGTGCTAACAAAGATTTTGTTATGCGTTTATTAGGTTTAAAGTAAACAAAACCGAAAGGTTATTATCAAACTTTCCACCTAGCTTTTTGTAGAGCAGTTGGAATAAAAAAAAATTAAATATGCCACGTTCAAAAAATGCAGTTGCCAGTAGAGCAAGACGCAAAAGAATATTAAAACAAGCTAAGGGCTTTTATGGTAAACGTAAAAACGTTTATACAGTTGCTAAAAACATTGTAGAGAAAGGTATGACTTACAGTTATGTAGGTCGTAAATTAAAGAAAAGAGAATACCGTGCATTATGGATTGCTCGTATTAATGCTGCTGTAAGAGAAGAAGGAATGACTTATAGCCAATTCATCAATAAACTTTCTGTGAAAGGTATTGATTTGAATAGAAAAGTATTAGCTGATTTAGCAATGAACAACCCAGAAAGCTTTAAAGCTTTGATTGATCAAGTAAAATAATTTGGTTTAAAAATTTACAAATACCGTTTCAACAATGAAACGGTATTTTTTTGTATCATACTGTTGCAGTTAGTATAACTTGAGTAAGTTACATTTGCTTTATGCTTTTTTTCTATAATCTTTTTATTAAGTTTTATGCATTTGCAGCTTTCTTGCTTAGTTTTTTTAATGCCAAAGCTAAGTTATGGGTTGAAGGAAGAAAGCAGATTATACAAAAACTGCAGGTAGCTTTTACCAATAATACCCATCCTGTCATTTGGTTTCACTGTGCTAGTTTAGGAGAGTTTGAACAAGGCAGACCTTTAATTGAAAAGCTGAAAATTCAATATCCTAAGCATAAAATACTAATTACTTTTTTTTCGCCATCAGGCTATGAGATTCAGAAAGAATATCAAGGAGCAGATTGGATTTTCTATCTGCCTTTAGATACAGTAAACAATGTGAAACAATTTTATGAGATAGTTCAACCAGAGTTGATATTTTTTATCAAATACGAATTTTGGTATCATTATATTATTGAAGCTAAAAGACGAAACATTCCATTAATTTTAGTTTCTGGAATTTTTAGAATGAATCAACCATTTTTTAAATGGTATGGAAGTTTGCATAGAGAAATGTTGAGTTGTTTTAAACATTTTTTTATTCAAGGTCAATTATCTTACAATTGCTTAAGTATTATATATAGTAAAAATAATATTACAATTTGTGGAGATACAAGATTTGATAGAGTTTTAGAGATAGCTCAAACAACATATCACAATGCATTGATTGAAAATTTTATTGGCAATGATGACGTAATTGTTGCAGGAAGCACTTGGAGAGACGATGATTTAATACTAGATCATTTTGCTAATACACGTGCCGAAATAAAATTTATTATAGCACCACATGAAATACATGAAGAGCGAATTGAAGAGTGTTTAAGATATTACAAAAATGCAGTATTATATTCTCAGCTTGAACATAATACAAAAAAGTCAAATATTCTAATCATTGATAATGTAGGCATGTTGAACAACTTGTATAGATATGCTACTGTAACCCTTGTTGGTGGTGGTTTTGGAGGAGATGGTGTGCATAATGTTTTAGAGCCGGCAGTATTTAATAAACCAGTTGTTATTGGTCCAGTTTATGATAAATTTAGAGAGGCCGTTGAACTTGTTGAACAAGGCGGAGTTTTAGTTGTAGAAAATGCTTTAGAATTGGAACAACTTATCGGTGAACTTTTATTGAAGAAAGATTATGCAGCTGCAGTAGGAGCTATTGCAGGTAATTATGTTAGAAAAAATGCCGGAGCAACCGATACTATAATAGATTATGTTGAAGCAAATCGTCTTCTTACTAATTGAATAAAATGCTGAACAATATCGCTTTGATTGTTCCACGAATAGGTAATCATTAATTCTCTCTTAATCCATTGTTCAGCTTCTGGATAAACACTAAAGTTATTGATGGTTCTAATGCTAGATTCATAAGCAACTTCATCACTTTTGAAAAGTTCATTAATAAAAACATATTTATCATTTATACCAATAGCTTTTCTAAGGTCTTTAATTGGGGTATCAACAAGCTTGGTAACTACTTCAACTTTATTTTCTTTTAATAGGTCATTAAAGCTTTTGGTATTGTCATTTACAAGGTCGTTTATTTCAATGCTTTTAGCCACTTTATTTTCTGCTTTTAAAGGACTAACATCTTCTAAAAATAATTCTTCTTCCTCTTCTTCCGCTTCTAAAACCAATTCAAAAGTTTCTTTTTTTACCAGTTTAGATTGACTAGGTGTTTCAACTATTGTTTTAAAATCTGTTGTTGGAGCTTCTTTTATTGGAGGAATTACAACAGAAACTTTTCCTACCTCTATAATTTCAGAAGGTGTTTGTAATTCTGCTACCAAAAGTTCTGCTGTAGCCAATAAAATTTTATAATCTGAAGATTTATTTACTTGTTCTTGCAATTTGTTAATAAGTGTATGAACTCTTTCCATTTTTAAATATATTTTTGAAGCCTTTAAATGATTAAATGTAAAAGCATTAAATAGAAAATATTGTTAAGATGAATTGTTTTAACAATCCGTTATAATCAATATTTAAACGAATAATTAATCAATTTATTCTTTAAGGTTTTGAATTTAATCTAGATTTTAAAAAACTTAAACTAACTTTTTATATGTTTATTGAACCTAATATTAGTGGAGAAAAGCGAGGATGGATTGAAGTAATTTGTGGCAGTATGTTTAGTGGTAAAACAGAAGAGCTAATTAGAAGATTAAAAAGAGCTAAAATTGCTAATCTGAAAGTTGAAATTTTTAAACCATCTATTGATACAAGATATGATGAAGTGAATGTTGTGAGTCATGATGCAAATTTTATTGTTAGTACACCTGTGGGAAATTCTCAAAATATTTTGCTAATGGCCAACAATGTTGATGTAGTTGGAATTGATGAAGCTCAGTTTTTTGATAATGAAATTGCAAATGTTTGTGAAAAGCTTGCTACGCAAGGCATTCGTGTGATTGTTGCAGGCTTAGATATGGATTATTTGGGAAATCCATTTGGACAAATGCCAAACTTGTTGGCTAAAGCTGATTACATTACTAAGCTTCATGCAATATGTGTGAAGTGTGGCAATATTGCCAATATTAGTTATAGAAAAACTGCCCAAGAAGGTCAAGTAGTCTTAGGTGAAAAAGATATTTATGAACCTCGTTGCAGACATTGTGCTCAAACAAAAGCTTAGTGATGTAAATTTCTATTATGACAAAATCTTTATTGTGTTTAGGCGATTCATATACAATTGGAGAAAATGTTCCTTTACATGAAAGTTTTCCCTATCAGACTATTCAGTTACTCAGACAATTAAATATGTCTTTTCATGCACCTGAAATAGTGGCAAAAACTGGGTGGACAAGTTTTGAGCTGATGGCACATCTTAATCAGATTATTTTAGAACAGCATTACGACTTTGCCACATTATTAGTGGGTGTTAATAATCAATATAGAGGGTTAAGCATTGAGGATTTTGCTAAAGATTTTGAATTATTACTTAAAAAGGCCATTGATGTTGTAGGAAAAAATACAAAAAAAGTAATTGTACTTTCTATACCAGATTGGGGTGTAACACCTTTTGCTAAAGAGAGAAATGAGCAACAAATATTTAACGAAATAAATGCTTATAATGGTGTTTGTGAGTTATTGGCTCAAAAATATCAAACCCATTTTATAAACATTACTGATAGCACTCGAAAGGCTAAGCAAGATGAAAGTTTACTTGCAGCAGATGGGTTGCATTATTCAGCAAAAGAACATTTGGTTTGGGCAAAACTTGTTGCTGATATTATATCAAAAAATTCTTAGTACCTCTTTTTAAAATTTCTATTATTTCTAGGTCCAGCATTACTGTTTCTATCGTTATTTCTTCCTCCACGATTATCATTGCTTCTACCTCCAAAATTTTGTTGTCTACCTCCTCGAGTGTTATTCCTTCTACCATAATCACTTCTTTCAGGGGTAGGGTTGTGTTTAATAAAAGGTGTAGCACTGAACTCTAACTCACCTCCAGTAATACTATCTAATTCACTTCTAATAGCATCGTCATGAACAAGTTCTTTATGCCAATTACTGTAACTTAATTTCATGTAGTAAGCTATAGCATTAGCAAAGCCAGCTTTCTTTTCAGGATCAGATTCCTTCATGGCTTTATCTATAACTAGCTCTAAATTTTTACCTAGGTGAGAGTATTTAGGTTTACGTTTAGGGTAACCCATGGGTTGGGTTTTTGCTTTATAGGTTTCTTTTTCTGGAATAGGATAGGGGCTGTCAACATCTAATTTAAAATCACTAATAAAAAATAAATGATCCCAAAGCATATGTCTAAAATCCTCAACATTTTTTAAATGAGGATTTAATAAACCCATAAATTCAATTATTATTTTAGCTTGTTGATTTCTTTTCTCTCGATCCTCAATGGTTAAAGTATACTCGACCATTCTTTGAATATGGCGACCATATTCTCTCATGCTTAAATAATTTCTTGCTGTATTGTAATCCATGTAATTAAACTAAATAAGCAACAAATATAATGCTATTTATATTTGTTGCTTATGTTGGGGAAAAGCTAGAGTAGATTTATTATCTTAAAAACAATAATTCTCTATATTTTGGTAAAGTCCAGTATTCATCACCTACCAAACGTTCAAGTTTGTCAATATGGTATCTTATTTCATCGAAGTATGCATTCTTAACTTCGTTACAATACATAATGGCTTTTTCTCTGGTATCTTCAATATTATTCGCTTTTTTTCTTGCATCAACCATTGAAGTACATTTAGCATATACTATTTGTACATGGTTACTAATTTTTTCTACAATCTCTACTTGACTTTTATAAGATTCTTCTTTTAAGCCCAATCCTTTTAAACCATTAATATTGTCGATTAGTTTATTTTGGTATAATACTGCTGAAGGGAGGATATGATTTAGTGCTAAGTCTCCCATAACTCTAGCTTCAATCTGAACTTTTTTAATATATTTTTCTAGTTCAATTTCATGTCTGGCTTCTAATTCTAAATGTGTATAAACATTATTGCTTCCAAATAATTTTTTAGCTTTATCAGAAACCATAGCATCAAGTGCTAAAGGAGTTGTAGGAATATTAGGTAAGCCTCTTGCTTCTGCTTCTTTATGCCAGTCTTCGCTATAACCATCTCCTTCAAACAAAACTTTCTTACAATCTACAATGTACTTTTGAAGAACTTGAATAATTGCAATTTCTTTTTTCTCGCCTTTAGCAATTAATGAATCAACATCTGTTTTAAAAGTTCTTAAAGTTTCTGCCATGGCAGCATTTAAAACTGTCATTGGGGTAGAACAATTGGCTGATGAGCCAACAGCTCTAAACTCGAACTTATTACCTGTAAAAGCAAATGGTGAAGTTCTATTTCTGTCGGTATTATCCAACATCAATTCAGGTATTGATCTATGGATATCTAATTTTAAAATAGCCTCATCTTGTTCATCGAATTTATCGCCCACTCTATTTTCAATATCAGTTAAAACTTTGGCTAGATATTTTCCTACAAAAACAGAAATAATAGCTGGTGGTGCTTCGTTTGCACCAAGTCTATGATCATTACCTGCACTTGCTATTGATGCTCTTAAAAGTTCTGCATAATCATGAACCGATTTAATGGCATTTACAAAAAATGTTAAGAACATTAAATTGGTTTTAGGCGTTTTACCAGGACTTAATAAATTAACTCCAGTATCAGTTGCTAAACTCCAATTATTGTGTTTTCCTGATCCATTAATGTTAGCAAAAGGCTTTTCGTGTAATAAAACTTTTAGTTTATGACGACGAGAAACTCTTTCCATAATATCCATTAACAAAGCATTATGATCTACAGCTATACTCACATCTTCAAAAATGGGTGCACATTCAAATTGTGCAGGAGCAACTTCATTATGCCTTGTTCTTAAAGGAATGCCAAGTTTATAACATTCATATTCAAAATCACGCATAAATGCATAACAACGTTCTGGAATTGAACCAAAATAATGATCTTCTAATTGCTGTCCTTTTGCTGGAGAAGCACCAAAAACAGTTCTTCCACATTGAACTAAATCAGGACGTGCATTTGCCAAAGACTCATCTATTAAAAAGTATTCTTGTTCCCAACCAAGCGTTGCGTTTACTTTACTTACATTTTTATCAAAATAGTTGCAAACATCTACTGCTGCAGTGTTTAAAGATTCTAAAGCCTTTAATAATGGAGCTTTATAATCTAAAGATTCACCTGTATAAGAAATAAATATGGTTGGAATACAAAGGGTTTTACCATGACCAATTTCCATGATGAATGCTGGAGAAGAAGGATCCCAGGCTGTATATCCACGAGCTTCAAACGTTGCTCTTAACCCTCCACTAGGGAAAGATGAAGCATCCGGTTCTTGTTGAATTAAAGCTGCACCATCAAATTCTTCAATTGCAGTACCATCACTTTTTAAAGTAAAAAAACTATCATGTTTTTCTGCCGTAGCACCTGTTAATGGTTGAAACCAGTGTGTAAAATGCGTTACACCTTTAGATAATGCCCATGCTTTTAAACCATTAGCAATCTGATTGGCAACTGATCTATCAATTTTTTTACTTTGTTTTATACTGCCCGAAAGACTCTTAAAAGCATCTTCATTTAAGTATTCTCTAGCTATATTTAGCGTAAATACATTCTGACCAAAAATATCAGTAATTTTTGTGTCGTATTTGGTAAAAGTAATAGTAGGATTAGTCAATACCTCTTCAATTACTTTAAATCTTAGTGCCATAATGATTAAATTTTAGCAAAAAAAGTAAAAAATAGCATGAAAACAATAAAATAATAAATATATAATAATTCGTAATATGAATTTTAATTGAATAAATAACTATTTAATAAGATTTGAAATTGAAAGAAATAAACTTATTTTTGATGTAAATTCAATATTGGTATGAGTGAAAAGAAATGGTATGTGGTTTATTCGAAGCCAAAGTGTGAAAGGCGAATAGACGATGCCTTAACCCGAAAAGGCATTACTAGTTGGTGTCCTCTAACAAAAACGCAAAGAAAGTGGACCGATAGAGTTAAAACCATTGAAATTCCAGTTTTTAGATCTTATGTTTTTGTGCACATCACTGAGGATGAAAAATATCAGGTATTAATTACACCAGGAGTTTTAAATTTTATTCATTATTTAGGAAAGCCAGCCATTGTAAGACAAGAGGAAATTGATTTAATGAAAAAATTTCTTCTAGAGAAAGATGCAAAATTTGAAGTAGTTTCATCTGAAGGATTTAAACAAAATACAAAAGTTAAAGTAAGTCATGGTGTATTCATAGACAAAGAGGGAACTGTGTTACGAGATGGAAAGAAGAAAGTTTATGTTCAAATAGAAAGTCTTGGTCAGGTAATGATTGTAGAATTTAAAGCTGAGTATTTAATACCAGTTTCAGTATAAAAAAATTTAATGTTTTCAATTTTTAGTAAAAAGCATGATGAAAGTTTAGACTTATCATTTTTGCAAGCAGATATGCACTCTCATTTGCTTCCTCAGATAGATGATGGATCAGAAAGTATGGATCAAACCATACATTTCATTAAGGAAATGAAGGTACTAGGATACAAGAAGCTAATTTGTACTCCACATATTTTACCAGATGTACACGATAATAACCCTACAATAATATTAGCAAAATTAAAAGAGGTTCAGGAGGTTATTAGTAACCAAAAGATTGATATTACAATCGAGGCAGCTGCAGAATATATGGTTGGTCCAGAATTTCAGCAAACCATTAATAATAACGAAGAAATTTTATGTTTTGGTAAAGAAAAGTTTGTGCTTATAGAAATGTCTTATGCTTATCCCTCACAAAATATTGAACAGGTAATATTTGATTTAATGATCAAGGGATATCAACCCATTTTAGCACATCCCGAACGATATAATTATTTATTAGGACAAAAAAATGTATTTGAAAGTTTTGTTCAAAAAGGGTGTTTGCTGCAAATGAATTTACTTTCTCTCACAGGTATATATGGAAAGCCAGTAATGATGGCTGCAGAATATTTAATGAAAAAGAAATTAATTTCTTTTATTGGTACTGATATGCATCATCAAGGCCATTTAAATATTATAAAAAAGTTTGCAACCAATAAAAAGTTTCATCAAAAAGTACAAGAACTCAATTTATTGAATCAAAACTTAATTTAATTTTTAACAAGAGTTCTACTATTTATTTATTCACTATTTTTTCTACAATACATTAGCACTTTATATTTGATTATTCTATTTAAGTATGAAAAAAAAGATTGCTTTAGTTACTGGAGGTTTTAGCGGCGAGGCAGAAATTAGTTATAAAAGTGCTATAACTGTTGCCAATAATATTGATTTAAATTTATTTGATTACTATACAATCGATATCAATCCTTCTGGCTGGTTTTATAATAATGAAAACAACGAAAGCTGTGAAGTCAATAAAACAGACTTCACTATCATATTTAATCAACAAAAAATAGTATTCGATGTTGTTTTAATGTGCATTCATGGTACACCTGGAGAAGATGGTAAGCTTCAAGGATATTTTGACTTGTTACAAATACCTTATACAAGTTGCGATACTGCAACTTCTGCATTAACTTTTAATAAAAGATATACTTTGGCTGTAGCAGCTTTTGGTGGTATAAAAGTTGCAAAAAGCGTTCATTTATTTAAAGATAGTCAATATACAATTGAAAAAATTTTACAGCAAATACAAACTCCTGTTTTTGTAAAACCAAATAATGGAGGTAGTAGTTTAGGCATGAGTAAGGTTGTTGATTCAAAACAATTGCAAACTGCCATTAATAAGGCTTTTGAGGTAGATGATCAAGTTTTGGTTGAGGAAATGATTCAAGGCAGAGAATTTACAATTGGAGTTTATAAATCAAAAAATGAACTTATTGCTTTACCAATAACAGAGATAATAACTCAAAATGAATTTTTTGATTATGAAGCTAAATATTTAGGAAAGAGTGAAGAAATTACTCCTGCATCTATCACAGATTCTATAAAAAATCAAATTGAAGAAGCTGCAAAGAAAATATACCAATTACTTAATTGCAGAGGAATTGTTAGGATTGATTTTATTTACAATGAAAAAGAACTTCAACCTTATATGTTAGAAGTTAATACTGTGCCTGGTCAAAGTCAAGCTAGTATTGTACCTCAGCAAGTATTGGCCAAAGGATTAACTTTGAAGGAGTTTTATACCGATATTATTCAAAATGCAATTCAATAAAATAAAAAAATATTCAGTTGTTTAAAGCCATTACATCAAAAAATTTATTTATTAATATTCTCTTTGGAATATTTCTAGTACTATTATTTATTGTATTATTTTTTTATTCATTAGGTTGGATAACAGGACATGATAAATATGAAAAAGTTCCAGAAGTTATAGGAAAGAATGTGAATGCAGCTATTGATGATTTAAAAGCTAGAGGTTTTCAGGTTGAAGTAGTGGATAGTGTTTATGATATGAATGCTCAAAGGTTAAGTGTTGTAAAACAATCTCCTGAACCAGATGCCATTGTTAAGAATGGTAGAACCATTTATTTAACTATTAATCGATTAGAAGCTCCAACAGTTGAAATGCCCAATTTAGTTGGTTTATCTTTTAAAAGTGCACAATTATATTTAGAAAGTTTAGGGTTACAATTAGGAGATACTTCTTATAAACCCGATATTGCTCGTAATGCTGTATTGAGTCAAAGATTTGAAGGTAAAGAAATAAAGCAAGGCACTAAAATACCCATTGGTAGTAGAATAAATTTTGTAATTGGTAGTGGAATTGGTGAATACGAAATGGAAATGCCAAACCTAGTTGGTCTATCTTATTATGAAGCTAAAGCATTATTGAACAGTATGAATATTTTAGTTGGAATTCCAATAATGTTAGATGCTAATACAAATGATAGTTCTAAAACATTTGTTGTTAAACAAGAACCACCTGTTTTTTTTGAACCAGTTCCTGGTCAATTTATATTAAATAAAATACGTCCTGGACAAGTAATTGATCTTTGGTTAAGTTCAACTCCTCCAATTATGGATTCAACAGGATATCCTAAAAATTAAATTTAATTAACATGTTTCAAACTATTACAGCAGAAGAATTGCAACAAAAAATAATGAATAATGAAAATATTCATTTAGTTGATGTTAGAGAGCCTCATGAGCATGCTGAATTTAACATAGGTGGTACTTTATTACCTGTTGGAAAAATTCAATCTATGCAAATAGATGAAATAGAAGATTTAAGATCAGAAGAAGTGATTGTTTATTGTAGAAGTGGTGTAAGAAGCAGTCAGGCTGCAATGGTATTACAACAACTTGGTTTTACAAATGTGTACAATTTAACTGGCGGTATGTTAAATTGGAAAGAAAAAATTGGATAAAGATTTTCAATGCCTTTAAATAAAATAATTTTAGTAGTTTCTTTACTTGCTTTACATATCTCAGTTTTAGCACAACAAAACTTTCTTCAGAAGCAAAAAGCATTTCCAAGAGTGGAGCAAGCATTTAAGTTGAAAGATGATTCGCTACGTACCCAATTTAAAAGGGCTAATTTAAGTTTTCCTCCAGAACAAATTTATTTACGAAGCTTTAAATATGATAGTGAGTTAGAAGTTTGGGTTAAACCCTTCTTATCTGATTCATTTAAGCTTTTTAAAACATATAAAGTTTGTGCATTAAGTGGAAGTCTTGGTCCTAAAAGAATAGAAGGTGATTTTCAAGTGCCAGAAGGGTTTTATTACATCAATGAATTTAATCCTAAAAGTATGTATCATTTATCCTTAGGAATTAATTATCCTAATGCATCTGATTTATTATTGAGTGATTCTTTAAATCCAGGCAATGAAATTTATGTTCATGGTGGTTGTATTACAGTTGGCTGTATTCCTATAAAAGATCAGCAGATTGAAGAGCTTTATTTATTAGCAGCTTATGCAAAAGAAAATGGACAAGATTTTATTCCTGTCCACATTTTTCCAGTTAGATATAATGTTAAAAAGAGTTTTGAATACTTAGCATTACAAAGCAAAGGCAACGAGGCGTATCAGCTTTTTGCAGTTACAATACAAGATGTTTTTGATTATTTTAATCATTACAAAAAATTACCATTTATAGCCATTGATGAGAAAGGTAATTATTCGGTAATTCAATAATTAATTATTTAATTATAGTTACACTTCCTCCCATTCGTTCTCTACCATTTTTAGGATCAACAATATAGTAATAAGTACCCATTGGTAAGGGCTGACCATTCGATTTTCCATCCCAATTTCTGTTATAACCAAGAGAGTAATAAACCTGTCTTCCATATCTGTCAAATACTTGAACAGTACAGCCTGGATAACTTTCTAAATACTTAATTTCCCAGAAATCATTTACTCCATCGCCATTTGGTGAAAATGCATTAGGTATAACAGGTGCTTTTAATACTACTACTAAAATATCATCAGTTGAGGAACATCCACCATTACCAGTAACTTTTAAAAAATATCTTCTATCTTCTAAAGGAAAAACTTGTGCATTTAATACGGTATCACTAATCATATCTATATTAGGAGTCCACTTATAAGTAAGACCATGACCAAATACATAATTCTGCTTTATGGTTAATAATCCACCTTGTAAAAAAGTTGCTTGAGTTGGTAAATCAATAATAGGGTATGGGTGAATTTCTATAGTTTGAAAAAAAGTATCACTCACACAATTATTATCGTTATAAATAAATAATGAAACAATTTTTGTCCCTGTATCTTGATAAACTTGAATAGGGTGCTGTGCATTTGATGTATAGCCAAAACCTAAATCCCAATTCCAGGATTTAACATTACTGGTTAATCCTTTACTAGAATCTGAATAATATAAAGCATCGCCATAGCAAGCAAACTTATTTGGGGCTATAGCAAAGTTTGCTTTAGGTTGAGGATAAATTGTTTTTAATACTCTAGTTAAAGAATCTTTACAACCATCTTTGCTCGTTATAATGAGTTGAACATTTTTTGCAGCAGTATCAGAATACTTGTGTGTTGGATTTTGTAAATTTGATGGGGTTGGATTACTTGCATCTCCAAAATTCCAGTTCCAACTAAACTGAGCAGTTGAATTATCACCAATTGTGCTACTATCTAAAAAAGTTCCTCTTCCATCTGGTAAACAAATTGAGGGTAAACCAAAATGAACAATTGGTAAATAGTTTATTTTAACAGGTTTAGGAATACTATGGCTACAACCACTATCTGTAGTAACTTTTAAAGTAACAGTATATGTATTTGCAGTGTTGTATTGATAACTATAGGTTGCACCAGAAGTTTTTATGGTAGAGTCATTATTGCCATACACCCATTTCCATTGTGTTATATTTCCAACATTTGCAATTGAACTATCAATAAAATTGAAATTATTTTTTTCACATAAAGGAGTACTTACACCAAATTTTGCATTTGGAGATTGAAATACTTTTATGTTTTTAGTTGCAGAATCTATACATCCATAAGTTGTAGAAGTGAAAGTATATTTAATAGGATAAATACCAGGACTAACAGTTTGAGGATTATACAAACCAGTAGCATTATTTATGATACCATTTCCATTAAAATTTGCTGTTCCTGGCACACCACCAATCTCAGAAGCTTCTGTAATGATTCTTGAATTGGCATCATTACAAATACTTACAATATCGTTGAATTGAACTTTAGGACTTTGGTGTAAAGTAATTTCTTGAGTTTTTGGACTTAAACAAGTTGCACCAGAATAAGCAATCATTTTAACATAAACACTCTTAGTTGCAGGCTGTTGAAAGTTGTTGTATAGATGGCTATAAATTTTATTTGGATAAGGATTATTATCTATGTACTTAACTAAAGGAGCATTAACCGTATCCCAATAAATTTCAATATCTGTAACACTTCCAAAATCTACGGTTGAAGTATTTTGAATTCGAACTGAATCATTGCTACATAAATTACTATTATTTAAAATAACAAAATTGGCTTTTGGGGTAGAACCATTAACTGTAAAATTGCTAGTTACTGAGTCTGTACAGAATTTATTTGAAGTAACTACTAATTTTACTTGATAAACACCTGTATCTGAATATTTATGAATTGGGTTCTTAATAGTTGAAGTATTAGGATTTAATGGAGGTGTTGCAAAAGGATCTCCAAAACTCCAACTCCAACTGAATGAGTTTTGCGAACCATCGGCAATTTTACTAGTGTCGTTAAATTGTGCAAAAGCATCATCTAAACAGACTTTAGGTAATAAAAATCCTACGTGTGGTAAAGGGTTTATGATAACTTGTTTTGGAGCACTGGTATCACTTTTACAACCTTTACTGTTTACAACCATCAATTTAACATTGTATGTACCGGTTGTATCATATACTTCATTAAATGGGTTAGGTAAAGTATTAAATGTGTAATACTTGCCATTGCCCATATTCCAGCCCCATTGAGTTATTGTTCCTACATTGGCTAAAGACGTATCTGTAAAAGTAATATTTCTCTTTTCACATAAAGGGTTAGAAACAGTAAAACCAGGTGTTGGCAGTGGATGAACAACAGTTGTTTTCATCATAGTATCACTTATACAACCTTTATCAGTTTTTACATAAAGTGTGATTGAATCAGTTTTTGCATTAGTGTACAAATGTTTAGGATGTTGTATGGTATCTGTAGTTCCATCACCAAAGTTCCAATACCATTTCACAATTGCATGTCCTTTTCCATCACTTATATCAGTGAATACAGTTGTATCTCTCAAACACACTTCAGGTGTAACATTAAAATCGGCCTTAGGTTGCTGCCATACTGTAGTTACATTTTTTGAGGTATCTTTTATACAACCATACATACTTGTAACGGTAAGTTTTACAGTAAAAGGACCCACATTATTATAGTTAGTTGAAGCATTTTTTAAAGTAGAAGAATCGCCATTTCCGAACAACCATTTATAAGTAAAGTTTGCAGCTGTCCCATCCGAAATGGTAGATAAATCAGCAAAATTGGCTAATCCTACAGGTAAACAAACATTGCCAGGTAAAGAAAAATCAGCAACGGGATAAGGTCTAACTTTAATTTGTTTACTAAATAATAAACTTTTACAGCCTGTTGCAGTTTCTACCATAAGAGTTATGGTAAATGTTCCAGTATCAGAATAAGTGGTTGTTTTAGGATTGTTGTTCAATGAAGTATCCTTAATTCCATTTCCAAAATCCCAATACCACTTTGCTATTGAACCGGGAGAAGCAACAGTTGAAGAATCGTAAAAGGTGACTGCAGAATTTATGCAAATAGAATCACGAACTCCAAATTTAGCTGAGGGAGGAGGTGATAATATGATAGATTTAGGTAAAGTATCAGATATACATCCAATATCTGTAATAATACTATACTTAATTGGGAATGTTCCTCCAGAAGTATAAGTTTTAATCGGGTTTTTAATACTGTCAGTTGTTCCATCACCAAAATTCCAATGCCATTTAGTTATTGTTCTTCCATTAGCATTTGAACTATCAATAAAGTTAATTGGACTATTTGAACAGCCATCAGTTATCCAACCAAAATTAGCAGTTGGAGTATTGTATACTTGAACAGTGTAGCTAATTTCCTGATCTCCACTACAGCCATCACTAGATGGATTGTTAACCAAAACTTTAACTGGGAAAGTACCGGCTTGTGTAAAAGTGTATGTACCCGGAAGTTTATATACATATAGATTTTTCCCATTTCTTACAAAAGTGCTATCATAAACAGGATTGTTATTGGTAACTGTGGCATTGGGAGTTAAACTTGATAAGTTATTGAAATCCCAGTTCAGCTTTAAAGGTTCATAAGGTAAGGTTATTGAAAATTTAAACGGAGTGTTTTTACAAGTTGCTGGAAAATTAACAGCAGCATATTGATTTTGTAAGGTAACATATTGATCTAAATCAATTACATTAGTACCTGCATTGTATCCATAGCTTTCTGCATTACCAAAACCATAAGCAATTGCATTAAATCCAGAATCAGATTTAATATTGTGGGTTCCTGCATTCACAGTGAATGTTGCGTAATAAAAATTAGGATCTTGAGGATGGGGTACAAAACTTGAGCTTTGATTAACATTATCTAATCTGAAAGATGTTTGGCCACCTGCTTTTACAACTACACTTATATAATGCCTTAGAATTTGATAATAGGAGGTAGAGTTTAGTGTAATGTCATTTATAGTTTGTTCAACCGAGCTTAAGTAAATCATTTCAGGGTCTCCACCAATACCATTTCCAGAACCACCTGTAAAGCCAGGATTTCCAGATGTGCCCTGTGTGGTACAATACTGTGCTACCATTATAGGTTTATCAGCAGTAATTACGTTTGGAATATTAGTTGGACCAAATTGGTAATAAAAATTATTCACTAAACCGGTCATCACATTGCCATTTAATCTTACAACAGTTGTGGGATCTCTAACAACAACTCTAAAATAGTTATTAGGTTGTGTACCCGTAGGAGTGGTTAAATATTTATTTCCCCATGCATTTGAAGGAAGTGCTTGTTGAAAAAGATTGTCAGCAGATCCAGAAGGTATACTAATTTTTCCAGCACCAGAAAATACTGCTATTTTTTTACATGAGCCTGAGGACGAAACACTTCTGATTCTTGTACCAGTTAAATCAGAACCTGTTGTCCCATTACCAGAACCCATAACATTATAAATTTCTCCTTTATTTAGGGTAACATAAAAGGGTGTGCCAACTGTTCTATTATTTCTGTTTGTAGCAGATGGAGTAATTTCAACAACTGTTGTATCTTCTGTTGCCACTACAAAAACAAAACCATTCGAGTATCCTTGATTTGAAACTTGAGTGAAATTTACAGAGTAATATTCTTGTCCTAATGTATTAGTGGGAAATAGTAAACTTGCTCCTGATATTGAAGCATTAAATATATGTGCATATGCCACTATTGGATTATTGCTAAATATATGTATACCTCTATTATATTTTCCAGTATCAATAATTTTAGCATCCTGTGCTCCAGTTTTTGGTATAGGTTCAGATTCAGTAACCTGATTAGCAGTTACAGTGTAAGTTCTGGTATAACCAACAGCTGGAATTTCAACAGTAACTGTAGAATTTACATCGGATGTAAAATACAATATCATGTCTTGTGAACCACCTGAAGCTTGTGGAACACCAGTGGATGAATTTACCATTTGACAATGATATCCATATCCTAACCAAAAATCTTTACCCTTGTTTGAAAAATCCTGTGCTATAATTCCTTGAGATAGAGCTGTAAAAAATACTAAGCAGATGAGTCGTTTCATTACCAGTTAAAATTGGGTTGCAAGTTAAGTTTTCTAGACTTATTTAAAAGTGAATAGTTTAAGCGGTAAAAGTATTATTTAGTAATTGATTTGAACGAGTTCCAGTACAAAAGATTAAGTCGATAATAGAAATATTTATTAGAAACCCTATTGAGTTTTCGAATACTTGTTCATATTTCAAAAAAGAGATATCTAGAACATCACTTGTTTTGTTATATATTTTGCTCATCTGTACTTGTTTTGGATCTGTACATGCATCATTAAAAACTATTGGTTGATCAATTTTTAAAATTGAACTAACTAATTTAAAAGAGGCAATATTGAAATCTATTAGATACTCAAATTCATTTTCAAATAATTGTTCAAACTTAAAAAAGTAAAATTCAAAAAAAGGAGCGTTTCTGTAACAAGTTTCAATAGCCCTTAAATGTTGACGCCTCCAGTTTTGATGATATGCTATTCTGACATCTTTTAAAGCAATATGCTGATTTCTTCCACCCAGTAAAGGGATAGACAAATTCAAAGGTCCATTAGAGCTTGCAATAACACATTTGTTATTAAACCAACCTTTTTGATAGGGTAGAAGAGTTGCAAATTCAATAGTTTTTGGTTTTAATAAAGTATAATAGTATATAATATTTCCAAAGTAATGTATATCAATCATATAAATTAATAATTAAAAAATAAATTGCAAAAGTAAAAATAGTTAAAAAATAATAATAAAAACACACAAATATATTATAGATATAAATAGTAATTAAAAATATTAACGCATTATAAGACAATAATTTAAATATTAAATAGATACTAAATAATTTAGAATAAATTGCATTAAGTTAATTTTGTTAGAATGATAAATTATTTAGCATAAAATTGCTTAAAAAAATGGGTACTTAGTCCCACTTATTCAATAATACTAATTGATATTAAATTCTATGCATCAAATTATCATTAAAAAATTAACTGAACATAAGAGCTTTAATAAACGCCATAATGGCTTGTTAGTTTCTAGCCCCAAAAATACTGCTACCTAGTCTAACCATATTACTTCCACACCTAATTGCTAATTCATAATCACCACTCATGCCCATTGATAATATTTCAAAATTAGAAAATTGATCAAAAATTGATTTTAAATACTTAAACTCTTGCTCAACGATTGCTAGATTATCACTAAAACTTGCCATACCCATAAGACCTGAAATTTTAATATTGTTCAAGTATCCTTGATTAACTTCATTAATGATTTCAGTGAGTTCAACTTCATCTAAACCAAATTTTGATTCTTCTTTGGCAATATAAATCTGAAGTAAACAATTAATAATTCGTTTATTTTTTTGAGCTTCTTTATTAATTTCTTTCAATAATTTTAAACTATCAACACTTTGAATTAAGTGCACAAAAGGAGCTATATACTTTACTTTATTGCGTTGTAAGTGGCCAATAAAATGCCAATTAATGTTTAATTCTTTGAGTTGCTCCTGTTTAGTACACAATTCTTGAACATAATTTTCTCCAAAATTTCTTTCTCCTAAATCGTATAAAGCTTTAATTTTTTCAATAGTTTGTAGCTTAGATACAGCCACAAGTATTGTTTTAGTGGCCAATAAGTCTTTCTTTATGCTAATGTATTGTTCCTTATGAATCACTTTTTGACTTTTTTCTATGTTTCAAAATTAAATATTCTAATAAGAGAGCGTCGTTAAACGCACTGCTGAACCATTTAAACTCTGTGCCACTCATATTACTCGCAATTCTTTTAATAGTATGGTTTAAATGAGCAAATAAATGACCATGATAAAAAGAAAAATCATTTAAATACAAGTACTTATGAATATCTTCTTCATTTAAATTAAATAAATTTTCGGCTGCTCCAAATTTCAATAAAGAGGTTTGTAATATTATTTTTTCTAAAAAAACATCACTTTGATTTAATAATTCTAAAGCTATTTTTATTAACTGAGGCTTTCTTTCTTCTAATTCAGCCATTTTTTTAATACTCATTAACCTAGCTAAATGATAAATTAGAATAGGTGTGGTAGCATAATAGGGTGAAATGAATTTAGGCTGATTTAAAATATGTCCTTCATCTATCATACTCAAAAGCAGTTGATAAGTTGATGAATCTGCTTTAGTCCACTTTAAATTATATTGATTTACAAACGATAAAATATTGCAGTGAACAGCAAAGTCGAAGTCAATTGGCATCTTTTTACCATACCAAGTTGAATAAGCTGCATGGTTTTTATATGCTTTTAAAGTGTTCTTAATTTTATTTTTTTCTCCATTTACAAATTCCTGCATTTGTTTATGAGCTAAAATGGCAATAGAATCTGGGAGGTTTAAGCTGGAAAGAATGATTCCTGTATCGTCTAGATCATCTGGTAAAGCCAGTTTTTCACTCAAAGAATTTAATATAAAATTATTAGGGAAGAAGACTTTTTCTGGCCAAAAATTATAACTCCATCTACCATCTTTATTTTTATAATATGCAAAAGCTTTTTTGGCTCTATTTAATATGGTATCTGTTACAATTTTTTCGTCTTCACTTAAATATGGTCTTAATTGATTAAGATTATAGGTAATCAGTGCAGTAAAAAAAATGTTGTTGTCTGCCTTAAAGTATGGCTCGTTTGCATATTGTCTATAACTCTCAAAACTTCCTTCCTTAAAAAAGCCATTCTCTAATTGTTGTTTATTTAACAGCTTTTGAAACAATGTTGGAATGAGTAAACTATCATTCGACCAAGATTGAATCTGAAAGCAACAACTAAAAAAAAGTAACCAAAATCGCATTTTACAAAATTAATGACTAAGCACACAGCATGAATAAAATAAACTTATAATAAAAATACCCACACTTGATAAGTATTTCTATGCTTAATACATCTACTACTTATTTTTGTTTTTATGATTGCTCAAGAATTAATAACACATTTTATTTTTTATACATTCTGTTTAGTTGCGTTAATTCAAATAATATACTATCTCTATTTTTTTAGAAGATTGGCCTATTATCAAGCTGAAGAGAAAACTATAATTCATCAACATCCTGTATCAGTTGTAATTTGTGCTAAAAACGAAGCAGCTAATTTGGCCAAAAACCTACCTGGAGTATTGTTTCAAAATTATAGAACTACACATGAAGTTATTGTGGTTAACGATAATAGTGATGATGAAAGTAAATATATTATTGATGAGTATAAAAAGGACTTTAAAAATTTAAGTAATGTTGAACTTGTGCAAGAAGCTAAGTTTATAGCTGGTAAAAAATTTCCTTTAAGTATGGGTATTAAAAGTAGTAAACATGAAACCTTATTACTTACCGATGCTGATTGTGTACCAGCATCAGAAAACTGGATTACTCTAATGCAAAATGGATATAGAGATGGAATTGAAATAGTATTAGGTTATGGAGCATACAATAAATTACCAGGAATATTAAATAAGCTTATTCGATTTGAAACCTTTTTAACGGCCATTCAATATCTTTCTTATGCATTAGCAGGAATGCCTTATATGGGTGTGGGTAGAAATTTAAGTTATAAAAAAGATGTATTTATTCGAAATAAAGGTTTTTCATCTATTAATCATTTGCAAAGTGGCGACGATGATCTGTTTATTAACAAAGTGGCTACAAAAACAAATACTGCTATTGTAATAGACCCAGAGGCACATACTTTAAGTGATCCTAAAAAGACTTTTAAAAATTGGATTCGACAAAAAAATCGTCATTACACTACTGCAGCTTTTTATAAACCAAAACATAAATTTTTATTGGGTACTTATCAAGCAAGTTCATTTTTATTTTATCCTTTAATGGCTTTAAGTATTATTTTCTTTAATTGGTGGATGGCATTAATTGTGTATGCAATAAGATTAATAATTCAATCTATTATGTATGTAAAATCTTTACATAAATTAAACGAAAAAGATTTAATTCCATGGTTCTGGCTTTTAGATATATGGATGTTTTTCTATCAACTTATTTTCATTTCGGCACTTTGGAAAAAACCTAATCAAAACTGGAAATAAATTATGGCTACAATTTCATTACAACTAGCTCAAAAACCTTATGGTTTTATTGTAACTGATGAATCTGGAAATTCTGTTAAGTTAGATAATATTGGAACACAAACTCCCAATTTTGGAGTAAGTCCAATGCAATCTTTATTAATGGCATTAGCTGGTTGCAGTAGTATTGATGTTTTATTAATTTTAGAAAAACAAAAACAAGATGTAACTGAGTTTAAAGTCAATGTTTCTGGTAATAAAGAGAAAGTAAATGAATTTTCTCTTTGGAAGGAAATTGATATGGAATTAATTATTTCAGGTACTGTTGATGAAGATAAAGCCAAACGTGCTGCTCAACTTTCCATCGATAAATATTGCTCAGTTGCAGAAACCCTAAGAAGAGCAGGAGCTACCATTACATACAAAGTAACTATTCAATAAAAAAAGGTTCTGCATTGCAGAACCTTTTTTGTAATTTCTAATTTAATAAATTATTTGCTAGCGTATAATCTTACAGCAATCATTACATCATTCGAAACATTTCCTTTTCCATAGTTAACACCAAAAATGGTTCTATCTAAGCTAAAGAAAGCTTCAGCAAAAACTTTTGTCTCCGAAATGCTTCTCACTTTAGCATCAAATTTTACTTCTGCTTTTGTACCTCTTAAATTTAAAGTACCAGAAATTTGGGCAGTACTTTCGTCTGTATAATTAACAGTACCAATTTCAAAACTAGCTTCAGGGTAATTAGCAACATCAAAAAAATCAGCTGTTTTTAAGTGACCTTCTAATTTTTCTCCAGCTCCATCGGTTACTTTTAAACCAGCAATATCTATCGAAAAATTTCCACCAACAATTTTTCCTTCATTAACTTTTAAAGTTCCTTCTTTAATTAAAAAATATCCAGGGTGGTAACCATTCTTTTTACTACCACTCCATTCAATTTTAGAATTTTTAGAATCAACACTATAATTTACAGGGTCTGCATTTTTATGGCTTGATGTGAAAGCAACTGATCCTAGAACTGTTATTAATCCTAAAACAGCAACAATAATTTTTTTCATGATTTTAATATTTAATAGTTTGTTTTTGTAAAAGTACAAAATTAGATGTAAATACATGTAATTTTATTTTTTGAAATACGGAATAAAATCTAATGCAATTTGATGAATCAAACTCACAGTCAAAACCTATATTCGCAGCTATGGAAAAAGAGGTTGTTTTAAGTGGTATAAGACCAACAGGTTTTTTGCATTTAGGTAATTATTTTGGTGCCATGCGTAATTATATTAGAATGCAAGATGAATATAATTGCTATTTTTTTGTTGCTAACTGGCATTCTTTAACTACTCATCCCGATACAAAAGAATTAAAAGCTGCCGTTCGAAGAGTTGTTGCAGAAAATATTGCTTGTGGTTTAGACCCTAATAAAGTGGCATTATATGTTCAAAGCGATGTGCCTGAAATTGCAGAGTTGTATTTGAACTTAAATATGTTGGCTTACAAAGGAGAATTGGAAAAAACAACTACTTTTAAAGATAAAGTTCGTACACAACCAGATAATGTAAACGCTGGATTGCTTACCTATCCTGTATTACAAGCTGCTGATATTTTAATTCACAGAGCTGTTAAAGTTCCTGTTGGAAAAGATCAAGAACAGAATTTAGAAATGGCTCGAAATTTTGCAAAGCGTTTTAATCATCGTTATGGAGAAATATTTCCTGAACCTGTTGCATTTAATTATGGTGAAAATCTTGTAAAGATATTAGGGCTAGATGGTAATGGTAAAATGAGTAAAAGCGAAAATCAATTGGCAACAATTTATTTAGCGGATGATGATGATTTAATTAGAAAAAAAATCATGAAATCTAAAACCGATCAAGGTCCTGATAAACCAAATTCAGTTAAACCAGATTATATTGAAAACTTATTTACTTTATTGAAGTTAGTAAGTACTACTGAAGTTGTTCAAAAATTTGAAGACGATTTTAATAATAGTTCAGCAGGTAATTGTATAATTCGTTATGGCGATTTTAAAAAGCAATTAGCAGAAGATATGGTGAAGTTTCTACAACCTATTAGAGAACAAGCAACAGATTTACAAAACAATACAGAAGTTTTAGATAAAATTATACAGCAGGGTGCAGAAAAAGCAAGAGCTAGTGCTTCAGCAACTATTCAATTGGTTCGAAAAGCTGTACTAGGGTAATTTTATTCTCTATGTGAAAAAGTATTTATAAAACAATTCAATAATCTTCAAAATAAATCATACGAGAAACCTATTTTCGTAAACAGTTCAAAAAAAATGGCAAAGACAAAAAAACCAAAACATGTTGCAGTAGCTGGAAATATAGGTGCTGGTAAAACAACACTTACAGAAATGTTGAGTAAACATTATAAATGGATTCCTCAGTTTGAAGATGTTGACCACAATCCTTATTTGATGGACTTTTACGAGGATATGCCACGTTGGAGCTTTAATTTACAAATCTTCTTTTTAAATAGTAGATTAAATCAATTATTAGAAATTCAAGAAGGAACAGAAACGGTAATTCAAGATAGAACCATTTATGAAGATGCCAACATTTTTGCTCCTAATTTGCACGATATGGGGTTGATGGCAAAACGAGATTTTGAAAACTACTATAAATTTTTTCAGACTTTAAAAACAATGGTGCAGCCACCTGATTTATTAATTTATTTAAAAGCATCTGTGCCTACTTTAGTTTCTCAAATACAAAAACGAGGTAGAGAATATGAAGAAAATATTCGTTTAGATTATCTAAAAAAATTAAATGAATATTATAATAAATGGATTGATAATTATACTGAGGGTCCTTTATTAGTAATAGATGTAGATAAAAACAAGTTTGGTGAAAGTGATGAACATTTTGGTGAAATTATCAGTAAAGTAGATAGTCAGCTATTTGGATTGTTTTAATTTCAACGTCATTTCGAGTGAGATAACGAACGAGAAATCTCATAAATCAAAACTTAGCAGATTTTTACTCTGTTCGAAATGAATATAAATTTTAATCAACAGATTTCTCAGGCAAGAACCTTCGAAAAGACGAACCCAAATCAACGTATTTTTAGGAACACTTTAAACGTCATTGCGAAGGTTCGTGCCTGTGGCAATCTAATTGAACATAAGAAACTGATTCATTCTTCGCAGTGACTTACGCAACTTATCGTCATTTCGAGTGAAGAATGAACGATAAATCTCTTCAATAAAACCAAAAGATTTCTCAGGCAAGAACCTTCGAAAAGACGAACACAAATCAACGTCATTTCGAGTGAGATAACGAACGAGAAATCTCATAAATCAAAACTTAGCAGATTTTTACTCTGTTCGAAATGAATATAAATTCTAATCAACAGATTTCTCATTCCGAAATAATCGGAATTCGAAATGACGTAAATTAAAAACCCTCAACAAAAATGTTGAGGGTTTTAATTTTATTGACCACTTTGTTCTTTTCTTCTTTCCATTCTTAATTTATTTTGCTCAGCTTCATAATCCATAACTTTTTTTGCTAAAGCTTCGTCTTTTAAAGCCTCAGTATATTTTTTCATTCTCATTTCATTTATCTCTTTCATTTTTGCCATGCGTTCTTCAGGTTCAAGGCCTCTTAATTCCATCATTTGTTTTCTCATTTCAGTCTGAACACCTATAACAGCATCAGCTTGTGCATCAGTTAATTTTAAATCTTCCATTAACTTGGCTTTTTGTTTTTCTTTTTGTGCAGCCATTTGTTCAGGTGTCATTTGCATTCTATCTCCAGGCTGAGCAAAAGATGTTGAAATAGTTGCAGTGATTGACATAACAACTAATAGTAAGAATAACTTTTTCATTTTATTATTTTTTATGAATTAAAACTAATGGTTTTAAGTTCCCAATTACAAAAATTTATTTTAAAGGTTTAGAATTACATTTGCAACCTTAAATATTAGATATGAGTAAAGGCCCGGTTTCAAATTTTATACAACATCATTATCGTCATTTCAATGCTGCAGCTTTAATGGATGCTGCTAAAGGTTATGAAACACATTTACTAGAAGGTGGTAAAATGATGGTTACACTTGCAGGTGCTATGAGTACTGCAGAATTAGGAATTTCATTTGCTGAAATGATTCGCCAAGGCAAGGTAGATATTATAAGCTGCACAGGTGCAAATCTTGAAGAAGATGTAATGAATTTAGTAGCACATTCTCATTATAAACGTGTACCAAACTATAGAGATTTAACGCCACAAGATGAGTGGGATTTGTTAGAAAATCATTACAATCGTGTTACTGATACTTGCATACCTGAAGAAGAAGCTTTTCGTCGTTTACAAAAGCATTTGGTGCAACAATGGAAAGATGCAGAAGCAAAAGGTGAAAGATATTTTCCACATGAATTTTTATATAAAACTGTTTTAAGTGGAGAATTGAAACAGTATTATGAAATTGACCCTAAAGACAGTTGGATTGTTGCTGCTGCAGAAAAAAATATTCCTATTGTTTGTCCAGGTTGGGAAGACAGTACAACTGGAAATATTTTTGCAAGTTATGTTATAAAAGGAGAGTTAAAAGCTAGTACTGTAAAAAGTGGTATTGAATATATGGTTTGGTTGACAGAATGGTATAGAGCCAATAGTGCTGGAAAAGGGGTTGGTTTCTTCCAAATTGGAGGAGGTATTGCAGGCGATTTTCCAATTTGTGTGGTACCTATGATGTATCAAGATTTAGAATGGCATGATGTACCTTTTTGGAGTTATTTCTGTCAGATTTCTGATTCAACAACAAGCTATGGTTCTTATTCTGGTGCTGTACCCAACGAAAAAATTACTTGGGGTAAACTAGATATTAATACACCCAAGTTTATTGTTGAAAGTGATGCTACTATTGTTGCCCCACTAATTTTTGCTTGGATATTGGGTTGGTAATTCTATTTACAATTTGAAGATTTTAGATTTACGATTTATTTTTTCAAGTATAAATAGTAACATGATTTTAAATTTTCAAATCTTCAAACTGAACAAATGACAACAAAAGTTGAACAATTATATTTAGAGGCTGAATTAGATATTAGAAATAATAATTATCATGAAGCATTTGAAAAGTACGAAACTATTTTGTACGATGAACCTTCATTTGCTCCTGCACATAATAGTATTGGTTGGATTTATAAAACACAATTCGATAATTATGTAAAAGCAGAAAATCACTTTAAAGCTTCCATTCAGGCAGATCATTTTTACCCTCATCCATATTATCATTTAGCTTCTATTTATTTTGATTTAGACAGATTCGATGAATTAAAAAAACATTTGGAAAAATGTTTAACCATTTCTATACTCGAAAAAGGGTGGATATATTACAGATTTGGTATGATGGCAGAGACTTACAATAAATATAAAGAGGCTATTAAGTTTTATGAAAAAGCCATTACTAATTCTTTCAATAACGATAAAATAACTGAGTATAAGGCTGACATTGAAAGGTGTAAAACTAAAATGGAGTTTAAGTAGGTAATTAGTTTAAAGGTTAAAAAGTTTATTAGTAAATTATTTTTTTTTATGGATTATACATTGGAAAATTTAGATGTATATAAACAGGCTGAAAGCTTCTCTGATAAAATATGGAACATGGTTCAATCATTTGATTATTTTACTAAAGACACTATAGGCAAGCAAGTTGCAAGATCAGAAGACTCGATATCTGCAAATATTGCTGAAGGTTATGGTAGACATTATTTTAAAGAAAGTAAACAATTTTATTTTTTTGCAAGAGGTTCAATTCAAGAAACTAAGTCTTGGTTAGGTAAATGTGAAAGAAGAAATTTAATTTATAAAGTGATTTGTACAAATTTGATAGAAGAAGCTAATTTGATTTTATTAAAATTGAATAGTTACATAAAATTTATCTCTGAAGTTCAAAAGAAAAATATTAAATAAAATCTACTTTTCAACAAGTAAACTAATTAACAAATAAACCAATAAACGGGTAAACAAGTATTTCAATGAAGCAGGCAATAGTAATAGGTTCTGGGTTTTCTGGATTATCAGCTGCTTGTTTTTTAGCAAATGCTGGATGGAAAGTTACTATACTAGAAAAAAACTCAACTCCTGGTGGTAGAGCTAGACAATTTTCTGAAGCTGGATTTACTTTTGATATGGGCCCAAGCTGGTATTGGATGCCAGATGTTTTTGAAAGATTCTTCAACCAATTTAATAAAAAAGTTTCTGATTATTATGAGCTAGACAGATTAAATCCTAGCTACAAAATATTTTGGCAAGATGATGAAATCAATATACCTGCTGATTTTGAAGAGTTAAAAAACTTATTCAATTCTTTAGAAGAAAACGGAGCTGAAAAACTTGAACAATTTTTAAAAGAAGCCGAGTATAAATACAGAGTTGGAATTAATAAACTCGTTCATAAACCTGGACTATCTGTTTTAGAATTTGCAGATACTGATTTAATAAAAGGTGTTTTTAAGTTAGATGTGTTTGCCAACATGAGTAAGCATGTTGCAAAATACTTTACAAACCCAAAGCTCAAACAACTTCTTGAATTTCCTGTATTGTTTTTAGGTGCTTTGCCTAAAAATATTCCTGCATTATATAGCTTAATGAATTATGCAGATTTAGTAGGAGGTACATGGTATCCTAAAAAAGGCATGTATAGTATTGTTGATGGAATGTATCAGTTGGCTGTAGAGTTAGGAGTGGAGTTTTATTTTGATGAAGAAGTTATAGAGATAGTTGTTGAAAATGGAAGAGCAAATCAAGTTAAAAGTAAAAAGTCAAAAGCAAAAAATTTAGATCAGAAGAATAATGAACAAGGAACAATGAATGCTGAAGTTTTATATAAAGCTGATGTAATCATTGCTTCATCAGATTATCATCATACCGAAACAAAATTGCTTGAGCCAAAATATCAAACTTATACAGCAAAGTATTGGGAGAGTAGAGTTATGGCTCCAAGTTGTTTATTGTATTATGTTGGGCTCAATAAAAAGCTTAACAATTTGTTGCACCACAATTTATTTTTTGATACAGATTTTGATCAACATGGAAAGGAAATTTACGATTCAAAAGTATATCCAACAGATCCTATGTTTTATTTATGTGCTCCATCAATAACTGATGAAACTGTTGCCCCTAAAGGTTTTGAAAACTTATTCTTTTTAATTCCAATTGCCAGTGGTCTTGAAAATGATACTGAAGAACTCAGAAAAAAATATTTTGATGTAGTGGTTGAAAGATTGGAAAAAAGAATAGGAGAGTCAATAAAAGATGCTATTGTTTATTATAAATCGTATGCTACAAGTAATTTTATTGAAGATTATAATTCCTTTAAAGGAAATGCATATGGTTTAGCCAATACACTTTTACAAACGAGTATTTTAAAACCAAGTTGTAGAAGTAAAAAAGTGGAGAATTTATTTTATACAGGCCAATTAACAGTTCCAGGTCCTGGTATTCCTCCAAGTTTAATTAGTGGAGAAGTTGTTGCTGGATTAGTTAATAATCTTTACAAGTAATTTATACTTTTCTTCTAACTGCATAAATTAATTCATCTTCATAAACATTATTTTTAAAAATAGTTTTTGAAAGATGAGCCTCGAGAACAAAACCTGTTTTCTCTAAAACCCTTTTTGAGCCTTTATTTGAGCCAAAAGGTTTTGCATATATTCTTTCAATATCAAAATTATCAAAAGCATAATTTATCATTAATAGTATAGCTGTTGTGATATAACCTTTACCCCAATATTCTTCTGCAAGCCAATAACCCAATTCAGCATTTTTGCAATAAATATCTGATTGAAGATGCACACCAATTCCACCAATAGCAATTCCATTTAAATCTATTGCTAAAATATTTGAAGGTGAACTTTTAGTGGACATTTCTATAAATGTATAAGCATTTTCTATAGTATAAGGATGAGGAAATTGATTCATCATGAATTTGGCTATATTATAGTTGTTGGCAATAATTGCAAGATGCTCAGCATCTGTTTTTATCCATGGCCTTAGCTTAATTTCCATTAAAAGGGAAATTTAGTTATTACAAGATAAGCTACAACAATTAATATCAGTATAAGTGCAATAGAAATAAGAGCCCAAAAATTAAATTGCATTTTATAGTTAACCCTTCTTTTCTTTTTTGATGAGGTGTATTCTTTTAGTTGTTTATTTAAATCTACAATATATTGATTAATTTGAGTTGTATCTTGAACTTGCTGTAAACCTTCTACAGCATCATTCAACAATTCTGAATCAGCCATTTCTTGTTCAAAAGCATGGGCTTCTTCACTAGATAGTTTGCCTTCTAGATATTGTAATAATTTTTTATGTTCATTAATATTATTCATGCTCTTTCATGCCTTTTTTCTCCATTAAAATTCTTAAGTTTCGTTTTCCATTTTGAATAAAACTTTTTACTTGTAAAAGTGAATAGCCTGTTGTTTCGCAAACTTCAAGATAAGTTTTCTTTTGTAAATAAAATAATTGAATACATTGTTTTTGTCCATCATTTAATTCATCAACAGCTTGCTCTAAAAAATTTAATTGCTCTTCTTTAAATTGTAATTCTAGTTTTACTTCATCATCTTCTGGTATAGCCTGCTGTTCTAGTTCTACGATCAAATTTTTATTTCTCAACATCATTAAACAATGGTTTTTGGTAACCATATAAATCCAACTTTTAAAATAAGTGATTTTATATTTTGGTATTTCTGTCAATGATTTTAGAAATACTTGTTGAACAGCATCACGAGCTTCAGTTTCATTCTTTAAATATTTTAAACAGGTACCAAATAGAAGTAAAGTATAGCGTTGTAATAAAGTACCTAATAGAGCAGTATCTTTTTCTTGATAATAATTTTCAAGTAATTCAGCATCGGTAATATGGTCAAAATTTTTATGCAACACTCAACTATTCTTTTCTTTAAGATGCAATTAAAATCAAATTACACAAATTATTTGTAGTTGAGGTGACTTATTTTTGCAGAATAATGATACAAGAGCAAGAATGGTTTAAAGATTGGTTTAATTCGCCCTATTATCATCTGCTATATAAAAATAGAGATGAGGTTGAAGCCATTGCATTTATTCAACGACTAATTCAGCACCTTAAGCCACTACAGAATAGTAAATTATTAGACATTGCTTGTGGCAAAGGAAGACATAGTAAAGCCTTAGCAGATATGGGTTTTGATGTAACTGGCATAGATATTTCATCAGACTCAATAGCAGCTGCAAAGCAATTTGAATCTGATAATTTGCATTTTGAACAACATGATATGCGATTGAATTATAAGCACAACTATTTTGATGTGGCTTTTAATTTTTTTACCAGTTTTGGTTATTTTAAAACTCAAGAAGAACATCAAGAAGCCATTAAAACCATGACTACTGCCTTAAAAGAGGAAGGTTTATTAGTGATAGATTATTTGAACGTTCATTTCGAAGAAACTCATTTTGAAAAATTAGTTGAAAAAAAAATTGAAAACTATCTTTTCATTTCAACAAAATGGCACACCGATACACATTTTTTTAAACAAGTTCAGGTTGCTGATAACGAACATGCTTTGCCTCGTCATTTATCCACTGAACGAGTAGCAAAATTTAATTTAGGAGATTTTAATGAAATGCTTTCCTTACAAGACATGCAAATACAAGAAGTATTTGGAGATTATCAATTAGGTCATTATGATATTCACGAATCGCCTAGAATGATTATTGTTGCTAAGAAAAGGGCTTTTAAATAATTGTTTTCAACTGCTCAATTACTGTATCTATTTCTTGTATTGTATTATACTTGCTGAACGAAAACCTTACTGTTACTTCGTTTGAGTTAGGTTTTATATTTCTGATAACATGACTTCCAGCATCTGCACCACTTGTACAAGCACTACCACCACTAGCACAAATATGATGAATATCTAAATTAAACAACAGCATTTCACTTTTTTCAGTCTTTGGAAAACTCACACTCAATAATGTATATAACGATTGACCTTGAGGATCGCCATTAAAACTTATACCTTTAAAATGTTGTTGCAATTGTTCCATCATGTACAACTTTAAACTTTTAATGTAGGTACTATCTTTTTCATAATTTAAAGTTGCCAATTCTAAGGCTTTTCCAAAACCAACAATTCCATATAAATTTTCTGTCCCAGCCCTCATATTTCTTTCTTGAGCACCACCATTAATAAAAGGATTAATTTTTACATTTTCATTAATGTATAAAATACCCACACCTTTTGGTCCATGAAATTTGTGTCCAGCACCTGTTATAAAATCTACTGGTGTATTTCTTAAATCGAATGGAAAATGACCAACAGTTTGAACAGTATCACTATGAAAAATAGCTCCATGTTCTTTGCAAAGATTTCCAACAGTATGAATGTCTATCATATTGCCAATTTCGTTATTAGCATGCATGAGAGTTACTAAACATTTTTCATTACAGTTTTGTAAAATCTGTTTTAAATGTTCTATATCAATATGTCCGTTTGGTAAAATCTTTACAAAAGTTAATTTAACCCCATCTTTTTTATGTAAATATTCAACCGTATGTAAAGTAGCATGATGTTCAATAGGAGAGCTAATGATATGGGTACAACCCAAATCTCTTATAGCAGCACAGATAGCCGTATTGCTGCTTTCTGTTCCACCACTGGTAAAAAATATTTCTGAAGGATGAGCATTTAAAATTTTTGCAACAGATTTTCTTGAATTTTCAATAGCCATTCTACTTTCTCTGCCATAGCTATAAATAGAGGAAGGATTACCAAAGTTATTGGTTAAATAAGGCATCATGGCTTCTAAAACTTCTGCATCTAAAGCAGTTGTAGCAGCATTGTCGAAATAAATTCTTTCTTTCAAAACAAAAATTTAATGGTAGAAATAATAGGGTTAAAATTAATGTACAGGGTTGTAATAATTCTTCATGATTTCTGGTACGAGAGTTTTTAACTCAGCAATTCTTTTTTCATCACTTGGGTGTGTGCTTAAGAACTCTGGAGGTTTTGTTCCACCTTGTTGCGACATTCTTTGCCAAAATGGAATGGCTTCTCTTGGGTCGTAATTGGCTAAAGCAGCAAACATTAATCCGAATTTATCAGCTTCTAATTCATTGCTTCTACTAAATGGTAATACATACCCCAAATTACTGCCAATACCATAAGCACTCATAAACAAATTTTGTGTTTGTTGTGGTTTATCTTGAATTGCTACAGATAAAGCAATACCACCTAATTGTTGTACTAAACCTTGACTCATTCTTTCACTGCCATGTTTTGCTAAAGCATGTGCAATCTCATGACCCATAACTATTGCTAAAGCGTTTTCATTTTGGGTTACTGGTAGTAAGCCTGTATAAACAACAATTTTACCGCCTGGCATACACCAAGCATTGATGTTTTTATCTTCAACCAAATTAATTTCCCATTTATATCCTGAGAGTTCACTGCTTAAATTATTTTTTTGATAATATTGGTTGATGGCATTAATTAAGTTATTGCCTACTCTTTTTACCATAGCTGCATTATTACTTGCAGTTGGTTGTACTACTTTATTGGTAGAAAGAAACTCTGAATATTGAGCAAGAGCCATGGATTGCACTTCGCTCTCTGGTACTAAACTCAATTGATTACGACCAGTAATAGCGTTTCTTTCGCAAGAAATCAATACTATTCCAACAAGTAAAAGACAAAATATTTTTTTCATAGTAAGGTTAAGTTACATTTTTTATAAAACCATCAAAATTTTTAAATCCAATTAATTTTTTGGTGATGAATCCTTCTGCATAATGAACACCAATTTGTTTTCCTAATTGTAGAGCCTTAGCTTTTATGGATTCTAAAAACAAAGGCGATGAAATATAGGTTTGTGGTTCAGTTGAGTTTTCATCATAAAATTGGGTAGAATAACATAAAATTGACTCAATTTTTTTATAGTGAAAATCAGAAATATCAATAACAAAATCGGGTTCTAAATATCTATCTTGAATGTAATGAAATACATAAGTAGGCCTGTGTGCCACTTGAATATTACCCTGTTCGTCTTTGGTTTCTATTTTTCTTAAACCACTTAAAAAAGCAGCATCAGCCACTAGTGCAGCACTTCTACCATGGTCTGGATGCCTATCTTCAGGGGCATTGCATAAAACAATTTCTGGTTGATATTTTCTAATTGCCTGAATTATTTGTTTTTGATGGGCTTCATCATTCTTAAAAAAACCATCAGCCATTTTTAAATTTTCTCTAATGTGTATACCTAATACTTTGGCTGCATTTTCTGCTTCAGTTTTTCTAGTATCAGCAGTGCCTCTTGTGCCAAGTTCACCTTGAGTTAAATCTATAATACCCACTTTTTTACCTTGAGCTATTGCCGAAAGCAAAGTGCCTGCACAGCCTAACTCAACGTCGTCTGGATGAACCCCAAAAGCTAAAATATCTAATTTCATATTTTGTATTGATTGCAAAAGTAATCATGTATGGCCAATAAAAAAGTCCCACCAAAATTTGGCAGGACTTATTATAATTTTTTACAAAAGAATTAATCTTTTTTAGCGTAACGTTTTTTGAATTTATCAATACGTCCTGCAGTGTCAACCAATACATTTTTACCAGTATAAAATGGGTGAGATGTATTAGAAATCTCTAATTTAATTAAAGGGTATTCGTTACCGTCTTCCCATTTAATAGTTTCTTTAGAATGTGCAGTTGATTTGCTTAAGAATGATGTGCCATTACTCATGTCTTGAAACACAACAAATCTGTAACTTTCTGGATGGATACCTTTTCGCATAATTTTTGATTTAGGCTGTACGGTTTTTGCCGTACAATTTTAAAATAAGGTTGCAAAAGTAAGGAGTTTAGGTCAATTAAGGTACTAAAAATTAAATTTCTTGTAGAATTTGATATGTTTTTGCAGCTATATTTCCCCAATAAAAATGCCGATAAAATACTTCAGGAGTTTGCAGATCTTTTTCAACTTCCAAAATTGATTGAGAAAATTTATCCCAATCACTATCATTTACAATTAATAATTTACCATTAACAATTGTCTCAGGTATTCCAAAAGCACCAGATTGTGTAGAAATAACAGTGGTATTGTATGCTAAGGCTTCAACAATTTTAGTTTTAATACCACCACCATCCATAACAGGATTTATAAAAATATCTGCAGCTTTAAAATAAACTGAAATATCATCAACCATTCCACAAAAAACAATATTTGGATACTCTTGTTGAGTGAAAGATTTAGGCAAACCCTTACCACAAACTAATATTTTATATTGATTTTTTAAATCTTTAATTAAGAATGGGTTTATATGTTTTAAAATATTATCTAGTGCATTCAAATTAGGAGTGTAGTTCAAACTGCCATTAAACAGCAATATTTTTTCATTTGCTTGAATGGAATATTTTGTTTGGATGTATTGCTTAGCTTGAAGTTTTTCTTCAACAGATGGTAACTTATCTATTTCAATACCATAAGTGCTTACAGCAGATTTTAGTTTTGAGATTTTATAATACTCAATGGCGTAATTCCTATCTTCTTCAGTAATAAATAAACTATAATCAGCTTGTTGATGAATGCATTTTTCATAATGCCATAATATTTTCCACCACCATTTATTTAATGATTTAAATCTGTTGGCTTCAATATTATGCGAATGAATTATGAGTTTTACATTACAGAATCGTTGCAATAAAAAGCCCAACCAACCCCAATATGGGTGTTCCAAAATAATATGGGTAATTTTTTCTTGCTGAATGATTCTTCTTATAATAAAAAAATAAAATAAATTAATATATCTAAATACAGAATTGCTTAAAATAGCTCTTACTAAATAGGGGGCTTCAGTTGAAACATTTGATTTTGTTGTAATACATGATAGCGAAACAAGTTTACTTAAATAGCTGTTATGCAATGCAATATGCTTTTGTCCACCCATTTTAGCAGGTAGAAATTGATAAGAAACAATACTTAAAACTTTCATGTATTACAGTTCAGTTACAAATAAACTAAAAACAATTCAACTCGAAATTTATAATCGTGAATAAATAAATCGTTTATTTATTCACATTTTATGCTCAAAACCCTTTCTATCAGCTATTTTTACCGACTAATTTTTTATATGATGGATGTAATGCAACAATTAAACGAAACGGTTAACTATTTAAAAACTAGAGTTAATAACACAGCAAAAGTAGGCATAGTTTTAGGTAGTGGATTAGGCAATTTGTCTGAAGTAATTGAAATAGAAGAATCTATACCTTATGGTGACATTCCTCATTTTCCAGTAAGCACAGTAAAAGGTCATGGTGGTAAATTGATTTTTGGAAAACTTGGTGGAACAAAAGTGATGTGCATGAGTGGCAGATTTCATTATTATGAAGGCTATTCTGCTCAACAAGTAGTTTTACCCATTCGAGTAATGAAAATGCTTGGAGTTGAAACTGTATTACTATCTAATGCAGCAGGAGCTGTAAATCCTAATTATAAGGTTGGTGATTTAATGGTAATTAAAGATCATATTAGCTTTTTTACTGAAAATCCATTGATTGGAAAAAATATTGAAAGCCTAGGCACTCGTTTTCCTGACATGAGTGAGCCTTACAATTTAGAATTAGTTGCTAAAGCCCTTGAAATTGGTAAAGCAAATAATATTGAATTACATCAAGGAGTTTATACTGCTGTAACAGGACCAACCTTTGAAACACATGCTGAATACAGAATGATTAAAATAATAGGTAGCGATGTTGTGGGAATGAGTACTGTACAAGAATGTATAGCTGCTGTACATTGTGGCTTAAAAGTTTTTGCTGTAAGTGTGGTTACCGATTTGGGTATAAGAGAAGGAAACGATGTAATTACACACGAAGAAGTTTTACATGCTGCAAAACAAGCTGAGCCAAAATTAACTTTATTGTTTACTGAACTTGCAAAATCAATAGGGTAGAAGTAGATGAATTATTTTGAGCTATATAATTTGCCCGTTTCTTTTCAACCTAATAAGTTATTGGTTAAAGAAAAGTATTTTGAATTAAGCAGAAAATACCATCCAGACTTTTATGGAAGTGGTACTCAAGAAGAACAGCAAGAAGCTTTAGAAATGTCGGCTTTGGTAAATAAAGCTTTTAAAACATTTTCAAATGCAGATGCAACAATTAAATACATTTTAGAGCTCAAAGGTTTAATAGAAGAAGAAGAAAAGTATTCATTACCCAATAGTTTTTTAATGGAAATGATGGAATTGAATGAAGAAGTGATGGAAGCTAAAATGACTGATGATCCTCAGTTTACAGAAGGTATAAAATTGAAGATAGATCGTTTTATAGATGAAGTGTATCAAGAAGTTGAAGTATTCATAACTGCAGCAACCATAGATGAATTAAAAGAAGAAGATTTTTTAAAAGTAAAGGAGTATTATTTTAAGAAGAAATATCTCAATCGTATTTTGGAAAGTTTAGAAAGCTAATGCATATTTGCAACCCTTGCAATTCAAGTTAAAAGTAAAAAGTTAAAAGCATAAAGTTTTCAACTTCGAACTTCGAACATCACACTTCTAACTTAATTAGGCCCAGATGGCGGAATTGGTAGACGCAGCAGACTCAAAATCTGCCGTTCGCAAGGATGTGCAGGTTCGATTCCTGTTCTGGGCACAAAAAAGCTTCGAAATTTTCGAAGCTTTTTTAGTTTTTATATAACCATTATTATTCTAGGGTTTAACAAGCTCCTACATAAATTCATACATTTGAATGAGTGAATCTTTTAAATTTTCAAATGTTAATGCCTAAACTCCAGAAATATTTATTTTGTACTACTGTTATTCTAGTTCTGAGTTTATTATCATGCAGCAAAGAAAACAGCGAAACAGAATTGATCACTAATCCATTTAAGGTTTATAAAATAAGTAAAGGCCAACATTTTTCTGAGCATACAATCTTTAAAGAAATAACTGGATTAAAAGCCATGTCATTTACTGTAATTTTCGACAGTACAGCTAAATACACTTCAATAAATCCACAAAATCAATTTGATATTAACAAACTCTATGGATTTGCAGATAATAACAAATTTCATCATGTATTTAGTGCACGCATTGGTTGGAGATGGGTGTCAAACCAATTAGAGCTTTTAGGCTATGTATATAACGATAGTATTCTCAAGTTTGCACCCATTGGTTTTTTCCCTCTCAATACAGAACTTCCTTGCAAGATAGAAGTAGCAAAAAATAAATATTTATTTAGAGTGAATAATATTCTAGCTGAACTTCCACGTACAACACTTGATTCAACAGCCAACGGTTATCAATTGTATCCATATTTTGGAGGAGATGAAACTGCACCTCATGATATTTATATTCGTATTAAGGATCATTGATATTCCTTAAAGAAAGGAAATATTATTTCTAAGTTCAAACAACAAATACTTTCAATTGTATAAAAAAAGCTTCGAAAATTTTCGAAGCTTTTTTGTGTTTTAGTTTTTTGAGAATTACTTTTCCTTTTGTTGATTATTGTCTTTTACTTTTTTAATACCATATGCAGCACCAGCAGCAAGAAGTATACTTAAGCCACCATCAAAAGGTACTCCAGGATCTCCTCCTGGATCTCCAGGACCCTGTGCTATGCTTAATATTGGTAAGACTAATGCAAATAATAGAATTATAAACGGTTGTATATTTTTAAATTGAATTTTCATGTCGAAGTTTTATAAAGTAATTTGATGGTTTAAATGAATAGTTTGTTATCTATTCTATGATAATTTTTTCAGAATAAAGTATAGATACTTGGTTAGCCAGTTTAATAACGTAATTACCCTTTGCAACATTGCTTGGCAATTGTACTGTTTGTGTTGCATTACCACCATTATGTTGAATTGCTTTACTGAATAAAACCTGACCAATTGTATTAATGACTTGCAGTTCGTAATTGCCTTTATCAATATTTTGTAATTGTAGATTTACGGTATTACCTTTTATTGGATTTGGATAAATAGCAACCTCACTATTCTTTACTCCAAATTTCACTAGAACAATATTGCTGTATTGTTTTTTATCATCATTACCTATACTAACCACTCTGTAATAATTTGCAGCTTCACTAGGTGTATTGTCAATACTATTATAAGCTTTGCTATTATTGGCTTTTACTGTAGCTAATGTTTCAAAGTTTCTACCATCTGTACTTTTTTGAACTTCATACTCTTTTATATTAACTTCATTTTCAACAGTCCAATCAACCACAACTGTAGTTGCTTTTTGTGTAGCTTTTATGCTGGTAATATTTACAGGTAAAGGATTTGTGTTTCTAAACACTATCATAAATCTATCACCTGTACTAGTTGCATTAGCATCAACAGTAAAGTTATAATAAGTATCTGTTGTTAAACTAAGTGGAGTAGTGGTGTTGGTGTAAGCATCTTTTAAGAAAGCTTCTAAGCCTGAAGTAGTGCTAAAATATTCTGCTTTTAATTCTAATTTGTAATTGGCTTGGTTCATGTTTAATAAACGCAAGAACATGGTATCGTTACTGGTAATATAAGGCCTTAATTCAATAGCATAATTATTATTAGCTCTACGAATTGCTATGCCATTTGAAGGACTGTTAAATTTCTCAGCATCTTCATTTGAAGGAGTTGAAGAATAAGAAGCACCAAAAACAGTAGCTACACCATCTGTTAAAACATCAGAGGTTCCGATAGCAAGAACATTAGCTCTGAAAACCTCCTGACCATTAGCATTGCCACGACCAAAAACATTAAAATCTCCACTAGAAGCTTTACTGGCTTCTGTTATATTTATAGAACCATTTCCACCAGTATTTACTTTAATAAAAAAAGCTGAACCATTTGGAATAACACGGGTACTACCTCCTAAATAACTTGCACCTCCGGGTGCTGTTATTCCAGCATCGGTGGTTTGATAATTTCCCGAACCACTTAAGCCGGACAGTTGTGGATCAAAAACCCAAAATTTATCATCAATATTTGTAGTTGTCATATTACCAACTGTAGTAAATGTGATTGCAGATGGATATGGATTTGGAATTAAATGATAGCCTTCTGCTAAATTTATTAAAGAAAATACTCCCTGAAATAAATTACCTGTTGCTTTTAAAGTGGTTGCAATAGGCGTTGCACCTATGGTATAATTCGTACTACCAAATGGGCCTGTAGCAAAAAGTAGATAAGCTTTCGGTGTTGTGGCATCAAAAAGAGAACCTGCATCATTGGTAGCAGATAATTGTGTATAACCCCCAGAACCTGAACCATTACTGCCACCTGTATATGAAAGAATATTGGTACTGTTTCCATTATCTGTAAAACCATTAATACCTCCAGGTTTCCATAATTCTACACCACTTACTCCATCATTTGTGCCATTATTTTGCCAATTATAGTAAATGCTGTTGTTTAAACTTCCAGTTAATGGTACAGTAACCGATCTCCATTTTCTATTGGCAGGTATATATCGTTCAATGGTTACATTGCCTGAAATAGTTCCTAATACTGGGGCTACTCTTGCAGTTGCAGAGGCAGAAGATTTGAGTGTAATATTACCATTTGTGGTTATTGTACCTGCAGTTACTGTTAATGTACCTGTTATATCTAGGTTTTTATCAATTGAAATGGTACCAGCTAAATTAAATTCTAAATCTTTCATAGCTGTAATAGTAGTAGTTGCTCCTGGGAAAGTAGAATTGCCTTTAATAACAATTTTTCCATTATTGACAATAGTGCCACCACCAGTAAAAGTTCCATCAATGGTTAGTGTTGCTCCATTATCTACTGTTAAAGTACCACTAGCAACACTTAAGTTGTTTAATGTTTGATCTGTACTAATTTTTAAATTTCCGCTACTACTTACTGTTATATTATTGGTTGCAGGAAGTGTACCACCTCCAGTTTTGTTGAGTTGAAGTGTACCTGCACTTATAGTAGTTTCACCTGTATAAGTATTAGCACCTGTTAGAGATAATGTAGCAGAACCAATTTTGGTTACTCTACCCGAACCTGAAATTATACCTGAAAGTTGTAAATGATTTGTACCATCAGCCAATACATTTAAATAATGACCCCCATCACTGATACTAATATTATTAGACACTCCTGCAGATAAATTAGCAAGTGTATGTAAATAACCACCATCTGAAACAGTTACGGTTGAAGTTAAAACTCCTGTACCTAAAGAGGCAGTATTATTTATTCTTAAATTTGGTTTAGTTGAACCTGAACCATTTATTGTAATGCCACCACTAAATGTTTTGGCACCACTCAATAATAAATTTCTTCCATTTGCATCACTAGTTAAATTAATACTTCCACTTCCAGAAATATTTCCATTAAATGTTGGGTCAGAACCCCCACTAAATGGATAATTAAATGTAACTGTTCCAGAGGTTAAAACTATTGGATCGTTTACAGTAACAGATGAACCACCAGTAAAATTAAATGTAGAATTATTGGCAAAAGTTAAAGTACCAGATGTGGAAGTATTGCTTATCGATAATGTACCATTTGTAGCAACATCAATGGTACCGGTAACAGAATAACTACTTGGAATAGTAAAATTGCAAGCATTAGTACCATCACCAACAATTACTTTTGAACCCGTACCTGAAACTGTCCAATTAGCACCAATTGTTGGTGTAGCATTGTTACGAATGTTATATTCAATTTCAGGACTTGTAAAATTAGTTGGGCTTGTACCGTTACCATCAGTACTAGTTCCCCAAGTAGCTAAAGTTTCTAAATTACCTGTAGATTTTGAATAATAACTAAGGGGCAAAGAATTTGAATATTGAATGTCGTCAATGTAAATTGTACCAGGTGTCGATACATTACTTTGATGATTGAAACTATATGAATCAAAAATTACATCATTTCCTAATCCGCCTTTTGCCAAACCAGGTCCTACTAATGTGCCATCAACCCATAAGTCCCAAGTTGAATTAGCCAATGAATAATTATTCCCTGAACGTCTATAACTAGTTGAAGTAGCTGTATTATTGGAATATACTTCTACTTGATAAACAGTTGAAGTGCTCTGTACAAAAAGAGATGTAGGATTAGTTATACCAGTAGTTCCATAAGTTGAGGAGTTTAAAACCTTATAGGATATTGTATTAGAAGAACCCAATGTCCATTCAATACCAGCAAAAATCTGAGCTGTAGCAATTGCATTATTATCACTAAAATTTGCACCATCTCCTAAAGAAAATTTATAAACGCCGTTTGTTCCACCAGAGAAGGAAATTTTGAATTTCACATAACCTGTTTTGCCACTTGTATAGTCATAAATAGAAAATTTTGTTGTTGATGTACTTCCAGTATTAGAAGTAATTTGTAACTCAGTGTTTGATCCTAGAGCTCCTAATCCAGGGTTTGCCATTACTATTGAACCTGGATTTGTTCCAACTCTAACTCTGGCTGTCCCCGAAGTTGGTGTTGGAAGAAAAGAAGTTGAAGCTGTTGTCGATGTGAAAGTACCTGTTCCAGTTCCAAAATCATAAACCCAAGGTTGTGCAAAAGTGGTTAATGACACAAACAAAAAAGCAAAAAGGGTAAGGCAGGTGGTTAAAAAAGAAAACCTGTTTTTTTTAAGGGTAGAAATCTTCATAAAAATATTTGAGAAGGGTGAAAACGGTGGTTAAGGGATGTATTTATTAAGAATAACTTTAGAAATTGAGGTAACAATATTACCTTAAAAACTTTAAAAATAAAAATTATTCTACATTAATTTTTGATGAATTCATGGGGGTTTTCGTCATTCCGAGTTTACGAGGAATCTGTTGATTGGTTGATTGGTTGATTTGTTGATTTGTTGAATGGTTCTTTCTATTTACTAAAGTCAAACTACTTGCTACTTAAAAAAAGATTTCTCGTTCGTTCCTCACTCGAAAAGACGGTAATTTTTCGTCATTCCGAGTTTACGAGGAATCTGTTTATTAGTTGATTGGTTGATTGGTTGATTTGTTGAATGGTTCTTTCTATTTACTAAAGTCAAACTACTTGCTACTTAAAAAAAGATTTCTCGTTCGTACCTCACTCGAAAAGACGAGTGTTTTTCCTCCCCTCCTTGGAGGGGTTGGGGGTGGGTAAAAAAAGTCATTCCTACAAATGAATGAACTTAATTTTTTGGTTGTAGGTTTTTACTTTTGAATTTTGAGTTGGAAGAAACACACCCCTTAATCCCCTCTCAAGAGGGGAGAGAAAAAAAGATTTCTCGTTCGTTCCTCACTCGAAAAGACGGTAATTTTTCGTCATTCCGAGTTTACGAGGAATCTGTTTATTAGTTGATTGGTTGATTTGTTGATTTGTTGAATGGTTCTTTCTATTTACTAAAGACTAACTACTTCCTACTAAAAAAAGATTTCTCGTTCGTTCCTCACTCGAAAAGACGGTAATTTTTCGTCATTCCGAGTTTACGAGGAATCTGTTTATTAGTTGATTGGTTGATTTGTTGATTTGTTGAATGGTTCTTTCTATTTACTAAAGACTAACTACTTCCTACTAAAAAAAGATTTCTCGTTCGTTCCTCACTCGAAAAGACGAGTGTTTTTCCTCCCCTCCTTGGAGGGGTTGGGGGTGGGTAAAAAAAGTCATTCCTACAAATGAATAAACTTAATTTTTTGGTTGTAGGTTTTTACTTTTGAATTTTGAGTTGGAAGAAACACACCCCTTAATCCCCTCTCAAGAGGGGAGGAAGAAAAGATTTCTCGTTCGTTCCTCCTTCGAAAAGACGGGGAAAGTTGATTTGTTGAAAAGTTGAATGTTGCTAGAGACTATAGACTTTCTACTAAAGACAAAGTGCTTTTTAGTTTTTTACCTTCAAACCCACAACTTCTTCTAAAAACTTAGTAGTTTCTTTTTCAACACTAACAATATCTTTTGAGAGGATAGGAGAGGCTAATACATGATTTGAAACATTAGGCAATGCTACACTTCTTTTTAAATTATTTGGAGTGGTAATTCTTTCCATCATATCTTTTATAGCATCAACATCAACAACATCATCTTGTTCAATTTCATTTTTATAATAATATAATGCTAAAGCGGGTTGCTTAACTTTTGTAAAAGTATTTCTCTTCATTGTGGTTTCTAACAATTCTTCTAGTTGAACAGTAGCTTCTAATCTGTATGAATCATTCCAATAATTTTTATACAATTCATTATCTATTTTAATTTTATTGTATGCTGAACCTTTTACCAAACGAGCAATTTGAAGTCCCCATGAATTATTGAGCAACCATGCATTAGGATCGTTAATTTTTATGTTTGGGGAGTATAAAATAAGACCAGCAATTTCTGGATATTCAGCAGCTAGTTTTAATGAGAGTGTACCACCGGTTGAGGTACTCATTAACATTACTTTCTTCCCTAATTTTTTGCCAATAGCATAAGCTTGTTTGGCAGACTCCCAAAGGTTTTCAGCAGTCATGTTTACCAATGCTTCTGAAGTATCAATTCCATGATGAGCTAATCTAGATAAATACAAATTACAGCCAAACTTTTTAGCTATATTTCTGTGTACAGGATTACCCTCTTCTTGCGATGCACTAAAGCCATGAATATAAACAATGGCATATTCTGTAATGGCTTTTGTGGTATCATTATTCCAAACAATTCTTGCTTCATTATTTGGTTTTAATTGATGTAATTTTTCTTGTTGAGCAATAAAGTTTTCTAATTCTATTGATGTGCTAGGTAATTGGGGCAAGTATGAATTGTACTTAGGATTAGATGGACTTGGACCAAGTATATAAATAAGAATAATGAAGGAAAGAACCGCAATTACTTTTTTAAAAAAACGCATAGGTTGAATTTTATCAATGTAGAATTATTATTAAAAATATGATTATTTTATTCTATTTGAAATCATCATTTTATAAATGCAGCTTTTAAATCCATTAAATCTTTATAAAAACTAGGGTAAGATTTATTTACAGCATCTGCTTGTTCAATACTAATTTTATTTTCAGCTTTAGAAGCAACAATTGCTGCGGCCATTGCAATTCTGTGATCGTGGTGTGAGTGAACCATTGCTGTTTTTATTGTTTTTGGTGGATGAATTAGCATGATATCATCTTCTAAAATAATTTCAACTCCCATTTTTCTGAATTCACTCTGTAAACTTGAAGCCCTATTACTTTCTTTATGTGTTAAACGATGAATGCCTTTAATGTTTGATGTACCACTACAAAAACAGGCCAATGCAACAAGGGGTGGAAATAAATCTGGACAATCGGTAGCATCAAATTCAAAAGCATTTAATTCATTTGATTCTGAAAAAATGTAATCACCATTTTCAAACTTAAATGTTGATCCAGCATTTTGCAATACTTCAATAATTTTATTATCGGCCTGCAAAGAATGAGGTTGTAATCCTTTCACAGTAATATTTCCATGAATTGCAGCAGCCACTAAAAAAAATGCAGCACCACTCCAATCGCCCTCTATTTGATAGTTGAGTGGTTGATTTGTTGATTTGTTGATTGGTTGATTGGTTGATTGGTTGATTGGTTGATTTGTTGATTGGTTGATTGGTTGATTGGTTGATTGGTTGATTAGTTGATTGGTTGATTGGTTGATTGGTTGAGAAGAATTATGAAAAATAAATTTCTCATAATTCGAATTTTCTGGAACAATCATTCCAAAATTTCTCATTACATTAAGTGTTAAATCTATATATGGCTTGCTGTTGAGTTGATTGACTTTGATAGTAAATGTTTCGCCTTCTTTTAGTGAATTATTATTTTCAATAGAATATGAATAAGCCATTAATAATCCTGTCAGGTATTGAGAGCTTATACTGCCATCAACCTCAATATTGTTAGGTTGTAATTTTCCTTGAATAGTTAATGGCAAGTAATTATTATTTGATTTGATAGAAACATTGAGTTGAGGAAAGACTTCATGAAACCATGTTAATGGTCTTTTTAATAAACTTCCTTGTCCGACTAAATCAATTTTTTCATCATGCAAAGCAATAATAGATGCAAACATTCTTGCACTCAATCCACTTTCTCCACAATTAATGGTTGAAGAAATTGGCTTTATGCCTTTACTATTTATTTCAAGATGATGTTTATGCTCTATAACTGTAGCACCTAACTGTTGAATGATTTCTAGGGCTGCTAAATCATCATTACTTTTTCCAGGATGATGAATAATTGTTGTGCCATGATGCAATAATGCAGCAGCACAAACTCTTTGCATCATGCTTTTTGAAGGAGCAATAGTTACTATACCAGAAAGCTGAGAAGGAAAAATTTCTATAGTTTGCATGAAGTGTTAAAGCTATTTAATTAATTTAAAATATTCATAGGTTGTTCAAGTAATTTAAATTGTTGCACTAACAATTCAAACTCATTAAAGCTTAAAGTTTGTGCTCCATCAGAGAAAGCTTTTTCAGGTTCATCATGAATTTCTACAATTACTCCATCAGCCCCAGCAATTCTTGAAGCTAATGCAATTTTAGAAACGTGTTTTCTAATTCCAATGCCATGAGATGGATCTGCAATTACAGGTAAATGACTTTTTTCTTTCAATATAGGTATGGCATTAATATCGAAAGTATTTCTATATGCATTTTCAAAAGTTCTGATACCTCTTTCACAAAGTAAAATTTTTTCATTTCCTGCAGCAAAAACATATTCTGCCGATTGTAATAGCTCATCAATACTTCCAGAAATGCCTCTTTTAATCATTACTGGTTTATCAACTTTTCCTAATGCATCTAATAAATTAAAATTCTGTGTATTTCTTGCACCCACTTGAAAAATATCAATAAAATCAACCATTTCATCAATTTGCGACACTTGCATTACTTCTGTAATAATTTTTATTCCATTGGCTTTACAAATGTTGTAAAACATTTTCAAACCCTCTATTCCTAATCCTCTAAAAGCATAAGGTGAACTTCTTGGCTTATACACACCACCACGCATAATTTTTACATGATTCTTTTTTAAACAAGCCACTACACTTTCAATTTGCTGTTCATTTTCTATAGAACAAGGGCCAGCCATTAAAGCAAAATTATTTCCCCCAATGGTTACACCATCCCCTAAATCAATGGTAGTGTAATCTACTTTCCATTTAGAAGAAACTAGTTTATAACTATCATTTACTCTAAATACATCTTGAACACCTTCAATTTCTCCAATCACTCTAACATCAATTTCTTTGCTTAAAATGCCAATGATATATTGGTTGTTTTGTGTTACAATATCTGCTGCTTTTACTTTTAGCTCTTGTAATTTTTTATGAAGTAATTCTTTATTAGTTGTTGAAATATTTTGTTGTAGTTGAATAATCATGGTCTTAAATTATTTATGAATTGTTGAATGTTATTTGCTGTGATACTAGTTGTAGCTAAAAACCTTACAAAAGCTGAACCTACAATGGCTCCATTACAATGCTCAAATGCATGAGTAACTGTTTCTTTATTATGAATGCCAAAGCCTAAAATGGTTTTGTTATTTAATTGTAGTCGTTGAATTTTTTCGAAATATTGTTTTTGATGATTGGTTTGAAGTTGATTGCCTGTAATACTATTAGAAGAAACCAAATAAATAAAGCCAGAAGAGTTTTGATCAATTTCTTTAATTCGTTCTTCAGTAGTTGTTGGTGTTACTAGCATTACATGAGCTAGATGATATTGTTGATATAATTCTTGTAGATGATTTTTATAATAGGATAGAGGCATGTCTGGAATAATTAAGCCATCAATACCTATGTTATGAATATCTCGTAAAAATTCTCCTTCACCATATTGAAGAATTGGATTTAAATAACCCATTAATAAAATAGGAATTTGAGTTTTTGTTCTAATGTCTTTTAATTGTTCTAACAATTTTTTTAAACTCATTCCATTTTCTAATGCAATGCTATTGGCCTGTTGAATGGTTGGACCATCAGCCAATGGATCAGAAAAAGGCATTCCTATTTCTATCATATCAACATTAGCCTGATCTAAATATTCTATAAGAGTTACAGTGCTCTCTAATTTTGGATATCCTGCAGTAAAATAAATGGAAAGTATATTCTTTTCTTTTTGTTGAAAAAGTTGTTGTACTCTGTTCATAGTCTATAAATATTTTTTGTAAGTCAGCATATCTTTATCTCCTCTGCCAGATAAATTCACTACTACCACATCATCTTTTTTAAATTGCATTTTATGTAAATAAGCTAATGCATGTGCAGTTTCTAAAGCTGGAATAATACCTTCTTTTTTTGATAAATCAAATGCAGCTTGTATAGCTTCATCATCTGTAATGCTTACCACACTAGACTTTGTACTATCATGTAAATAAGCATGAGCAGGACCAATGCCTGGATAATCTAATCCTGCAGAAATAGAATGTGGCTCAATAATTTGTCCATCTTCAGTCTGAATTAAATATGTTTTACTGCCATGTATAATTCCTTTTTTACCTAAAGCAATGGTGGCTGCAGTTTTATTTGTTTGTATGCCATTACCTGCAGCTTCGACTGCAATTAGAGTTGTTTTTTTATTATCGATAAAATGATAAAAAGCACCCATTGCATTACTACCACCACCTACACAAGCAATCACATAATCGGGATAATTTCGATTAATTTTTTCTTGAAGTTGAAATTGTATTTCTTTACTAATCACAGATTGAAAAATAGAAACCATATCAGGGTAAGGGTGTGGACCAACCACAGAACCAATAATGTAATGAGTATCTGTTGGATTATTGATCCAAGCTCTGATAGCATCATTAGTGGCATCTTTTAAAGTCTTGCTACCACTCGTTGAAGCTACAACAGTTGCACCTAATAATTGCATACGTTCTACATTGGGTTGTTGTCGAGCAATATCAATATCACCCATGTAAATACAACATTCCATATTCATTAATGCACAAGCAGTAGCAGTTGCAACACCATGTTGACCAGCACCTGTTTCTGCAATAATTTTTTGTTTACCTAATCGTTTTGCTAATAAAATTTGACCAATAGTGTTGTTGATTTTATGAGCACCAGTGTGGCATAAATCTTCTCTTTTTAAATAAATCTGAGCATTGAATTGTGCTGATAAATTCTTTGAAAAGTATAAAGGTGTTGGTCGTCCTACATAATCATTCAACAATGCATGAAACTCTTCTTGAAAACTTTTTGAACTTATTATTTCAAGATAATTGTGTTGCAATTCCTGTACATTTGGATACAACATTTCAGGTACAAAAGCACCACCAAACTCGCCATAGAAGCCATTTACATCTGGTTTAAACTGTTCCATAATTTCTGATTTTGTGAATAATATATTTTGTGGTTTGAAGATTTTTGAAACCTGGAGCTTCTTCAAGTTTACTATTTAAGTCGATTACTAAAAGTTGAGGATGATTAAAGTTTAATGCATCTTCAATATTATCAACGCCAATTCCTCCACTTAAAAAGAATGCTGTGTTGAGCTTATAATTTTTCAAAACTTCCCAATTAAAAGTTTTTCCAGAGCCACCATAATTTTTTGTTGGTGTATCAAATAGAAAGTATTGACAATATTTCTGATATGCTTCTAAAGTTGATAAATCAAAAAGTTTATCAATACTAAAAGCTTTAATAATTGGGATGTTTTGTTGAGATAATATTTTGCAGAAATCGACACTTTCATTGCCGTGTAATTGAACAATATCGAGTTTAAACTGTTTAAATTTAGTAATGATTTGTTCAAGTGTGGTATTTACAAATACGCCAACTTTTTTAATTTGTTTTGGAATTAGCAGCATCATATTTTCATCTAATTCTTTTACATATCGTGGTGATTTTTCATAAAAGATAAAGCCAATAAAATCTGGTTGAAGAGCAACTATATCTAATATATTTTCTTCAAACTTTAATCCACAAACTTTTACTTTCATAATTTTAGTTTTTGAATGAATTGTCTGCATGCCAATCCAGGGTTGGTTTGCTTCATAAAATATTCTCCCATCAAGAACCCCTGAAATCCATGCTCTTTAAGTGTTTTAATAGCATGGATATTATCTATACCACTCTCACTTACTTTAATTATTTGTGGATTAATATATTCTGCTATTTGAATACTTTGTTCAATATTCACTTCAAAATTGTTCAGGTTTCTGTTGTTGATTCCTATAAGATCAACTTCAACATTTTGATTTTCTAAAATCTCTTCTTTGGTATGCACTTCTAATAAAACTTCTAAACCCAAAGCTTGAGCAAATGCAGTGAATGATTTAATTTGAGCAGGAGTTAGCATTGCTGCAATCAATAAAATAGCATCGGCACCTATCGATTTAGATTCTATAATTTGAAATTCATCTACAATAAAATCTTTTCGTAAAACAGGACAGTAATTATATTTTCTTGCACTAGAAAAATCTTTTGCAATTGCTCCAAAATATTTTTCATCTGTTAAAACTGAAAGTGCAGATGCACCTGCTTGCATATAACCTATTGTAATTTCTTCAGCATTTGCATACTTATTTATAAAACCTTTTGATGGTGATTTTCTTTTAAACTCAGCTATGATTCCTGAACGATTAGGATCAGCTATATATTTTTTTAATGAAACACATTTACTATTAAAATAAATACTGTTTTCAAGTTGTTTAAGGGTATACAACTCCTTTTTTTGTTTAACTTCTTCAATTTTAAATGCTTTAATTTCTGCTAATATGCTCATGCTATTTGTTTTAATTTTTTTAATGATTGTTTTGCCTTAAGAGAGAATAATGAATCTTTTGCAATTTCTAATGCTGCGTCAATAGATAATTGCTGATGGTAGGTTTGAATGGCAATGGCAGCATTTGCTAACACTACATTGTTTTGAGCAATTGTTCCATTTCCATTTATAATGTTGGTAAAAATATTTGCAGCTTCTTCAATTGAATTTCCACCAAAAACTTCTTCAGGTTGAATGGTCTTAAATCCGAAATCGGCTGCTGTAATAGTTTGTTCATTTTGATTTGAGATTATTTTACAGCTGTTGGTCAAAACAATTTCATCATATCCATCCAAGCTATGAATGATACTAAATTTAGTGTTATCATCTTCTTGTAAAAGATATTGATACATTCTTGCTAACTCTAAATTAAATACTCCAGTAGATTGCACTCTTGGTCTTGCAGGATTTACTAATGGTCCTAACATATTGAAGAATGTTTTTACTCCAAGCTGCTTTCGAATAGGAGCAACATATTTTAATGAGGGATGAAATAATGGTGCATGTAAAAAACAAATATTTGCTTTTTCGATTTGTTGCTCTAATAGTTGTTGATTTGTAGTAAACTTGATGCCCAAATACTCTAAAACATTTGATGAGCCTGAGATAGAAGAAACACCATAATTACCATGCTTAGCAACTGGAACTCCAGCACCAGCAACAATAAATGCTGTAAGTGTAGAAATATTAAAAGTATTTTTTCCATCACCACCAGTTCCACACAAATCCATAGGCTGATAAGCTTTTAAATCAATTTCAATCATCAACTCTAATAATGCTTCTCTAAAACCTTTAAGCTCTTCAACTGTAATTTTTCTAACATTAAGAACAGTTAAAAATGATGCAATTTGATAGGGATTATATTTCTCTAATACAATATCAGTAAGCATTTGCTTAGCTTCTTCTTTTGTTAGAATATGGTGTTGATATAATTTTTCTAAAATAATTTTCATAAAGTATTTCTTTAGTGATTAACCCAATTTTTGATGATTTGAAAACCGTTTGGAGTAAGAATAGACTCTGGGTGAAATTGTACACCTCGTACATCATATTCAGTATGTCTGATAGCCATAATGTTATTGTGAGCGTCTAAGGCTAAAGATTCAATTACAGAATCTTCTTGATTTTTTATTACCCATGAATGATAATGACCAACAGTAAATTCTTTATTTATATTTTGAAATAAATAATCATCTTGTAGTTGTGTAATGCTAGAAGCTATACCATGCAAGGGTTCTGGAAGATTATATAAGTTTGCTCCAAAAGCTTCTCCAATAGCTTGATGTCCTAAACAAACACCTAAAATGCTTTTTGTAGCAGCAAATTCATTAATTAATTCTGGCATAATACCTGCATCTTTTGGAATACCTGGGCCAGGAGATAACAAAATTTTGTCAAACTCTTTAACATCATTTAACTCAATGTGATTATTCTTTTTCACAGTTACCTGAACATTGTTTAAGCATTTTAGCATGTAAACTAAATTGTAAACAAATGAATCGTAATTATCAATAACTAAAATTTTCATATTATATGTGTTGAGCTAACTGAATGGCTTTTCTTAATGCTGAAAGTTTGTGGTCTATTTCTAGTAGTTCACTGTTTTTATTAGATTTTGAAACTATACCACAACCTGCCTGATAATGTAAAGTGTTGTTATGACTTACAAAAGATCTTATGAAAATGGCATGATTTACGGTTTTATCTAACCCAATAATACCAAGGGTTCCACCATAGAAACCTCTATTATCTTTTTCATATTCATCAATCAAATTCATGGCTTTATATTTTGGAGCACCCGATAATGTGCCTGCAGGAAAAGTATCTGCTAACAATTCAATGGGGTTATAATTGTCATTTAATTCAGCACTTACTTTTGAAACCAAATGAATCACATGAGAATAATATTCAACTTGTTTGTAGCTTTCTACTTCTACAGTTTCACTATGCTTACTGAGATCATTTCTTGCTAAATCAACCAACATTACATGTTCAGCATTTTCTTTAGGATCGTTTAATAAGGCATCACTTAAAAGAACATCATCATTAGCATTACCAGTTCTTTTAAAAGTTCCTGCAATTGGGTTAATGACAGCTTTTTTATTTTGTATGGTTAATTGTGCTTCTGGTGAAGAACCAAATACTTTGAAATTGCCATAATCGAAATAAAAAAGATAAGGTGAAGGATTAATAGAACGTAAAGCTCTATAAACATTAAACTCATCGCCATAAAATGATTGTTGAAATTTTCTTGATAACACAATTTGAAACACATCGCCAATCTTGCAATGATGAATGCCTTTATCAATAATTTCTAAAAAAGCTTCATCAGTATAATTCGATTTTTCTGTTGTTGTAGCTTTAAAATGATGCGTAACAATTGATCTGTTTGAAATGAGCTCAATAATTTCTTGCAGATTGTTTTGTTCAGGTTCTAAAAAATGGGCAAGACAATAAACTTGTTGATAATAATGATCAAATACAATAATATTTTTAAAAAGCTGATAATGTATTAATGGAATGGTTTGAAAATCCTCAGACTTTTTAAACTTGATATCTTCAAAAAGAGGAATTGCATTGTAAGAAGTATATCCAAATAAACCATTAGTGGTAAACTCTACTTCTAAGGGCTCCGATTCAAAATGTTCTATAAATACATTCAATTCGTTTATTACATTAATAGTCTCTGTTGCGAGTTGTATACTTTGCTGATTGGGATAGTTAATTTCAGTAAAATTACTATTTACTAGAAAACTTGCAATAGCATTAAAGCAGAGGTAGGAGTAACTATTTTGCTTGCTTTTATGATCTGAACTTTCTAGCAATAATGCATTGGGATACTGATCTCGAATTTGATAATACAACTGAACAGGAGTGAGGGTATCACTCAACATTTGATGTATTGCTGTTTTAAATATAAATTTCATCTTAAAATATTTGACATAAAAAAAGACCCGCTGGATTGCAGCGGGTCTTTTAAATTTATTTTTATACAATTATAGACATACCAACTGAATCCTCAGAGAAGAAGTTGAATGCCACCAATTGTTATTTAAAATTATTTGTTTCATTTTTACAAAAATAGGAGTGGAAATGAAACTTCAAAATAAATAATTCTATTTTTCCTGATTTGATAATTTAATTATTTTATTAAAATGATAGTACCTTTTTGCATTTGCAAAGGTTGATTGTTGATGGAATAACTCGCATACCAAGTATAAGAACCATTATCGAGTTTTTTTCCTTTAATAGTACCATCCCACTTTTTGGAGGAATTACTGGAAGAAAAAATTAGTTCACCGTTTCTGTTGTACACAAACAATTGATAAAAAGTTAGTGCATTAATATTTCCTATGGCTCCAAAAAAATCGTTCTTCCCATCACCATTTGGAGTAAAGGCAGTTGGAAAATAAACATCTTTACAATCTACTGTAATTTCAATTGTATCAAAAGCTTTGCAACCATCTTTATCGGTTACTGTTACAGAATATGTTCCTGTTTGAGAAACTGTAAATGTTGGTTGTTTTGAAAGATCTTGCCACTCATAATGCTCAAAATTTCCTGGATTTAAAATCAATTGATTACCTGGACAAAAAGCTGTGTCTTTTCCTAAATAAATTTGAATATTATTTGAAGAATCTTTAATTATTAAATTAGTTAAACTTAATGTACAAGCATTACTGTCTGTTAATGTTACAGTGTAATTTCCTGTAGCAAGATTCATCACAGGATTTGTAGAAGCATTATTTGACCAAGCAAATTGATAGGGAGTTTTTCCACCAGCAACAGTTAGTTGAATACTTCCATTGCCATTATTACAAATGTTAGGTTTAATAAGAGCATTGGCATTTAATGCTGTTGGTTCATTTAACACAACTGTTTTAGAAATACTACAAGCATTTGTATTAGTTACATTAACAGTATATGAGCCAGCATTCAAATTATTAATGGTAGCAGTGTTTTGTGTTGGAGTTGTGTTCCAGCTATAATTATAATTGCCATTTCCTCCAAAAGCATTAGCAGTAATGGATCCTGTTGAATTGCCATTACATAAAATAGAAGAGTTGATGTTTGTATTAACTCCAATAATAGTGACGGTTTGAGTTGTACTTAGCATAACGTTTCCTGGATAAGTAACTGTTAATTTAACATTATAAATACCAGGAGTTGAAAAAGTATGAGTAGGATTTTCTTGAGTTGAAATGCTATCAATACCGGTATTGGGATCATTAAAATTCCATAAATAATTGGTAGCACACAGTGAAGAGTTATTTGTAAATGCAACTGAATAATTGCCTAAACATGAGTAGTTATAATTAACTTGATTTTGTACTGCTTCTGAGATACCAAAATCATCTATTGCAAATCCATCATAAGCATTACATTGTGTTCCTGCAGCAAATGTAAATCGAAAGATAACAGAGGTTTGTCCAGCTAAAGAAATTAAATTATGTTTTGCTGTAACCCAAGCACCACTTCCATTTCCTGCTCCATTAGGACAAGGACTAGTAGGTTGTATATTTCCACTCCAACCATCTGTGCCAAGCGTTGTAACAAAATTTGTATTGAACCAATTACTACCTATACAATTGTTATTAGATGATGCAGAACCTAGAGTTAACCAAGTTAATCCTCCATCTAAGGAATATCTAAAACTAGCTCCATCATATTTTTTCTCTGTCTCCCAAAAAACTATAAATGAGAGTAATGGATTCGATAAACTTGAGATATTAAAACATGGACTTTGAATCCAGGAATTTTCAGCATTGTTATAATTGTTACCTGTAAGTCCACCAACAATCCAACATTTTGTTCCACTTGCTGCATTTGCAATTACTGTTTTATTTGGGGTTCCATACGCCCAATCAGAATTAGTTCCACCACTAGTCCAACCTCCATTTGTTGCTTCAAAATCTTGAACATAGGGAAATGTTGAAATGGGAGATGTACATTGAGTAAAAGCCAAATAATTTATGGTTAACATCAGCATCAAGCAACTACAAATTTTCTTCATCAACATCATACAAAGCTAGGGGAGATGTATAATTTAATTTCTGATTAAAGTAACATTACCTTTTCTAATGACTTCTTTACCATTTTCTCCGTTTGCAAGAATTACCCAAGTATAAGTGTCTACTGGTAATGGCTGGCCATTTAAAGTGCCATCCCAGGCTTTATTCATATCGCTAGTTTCAAATAAAAGTTTACCCCATCTATCAAAAATTCTAAAATATTGTAGTCGATAAATATTAACAAACAAAGGTTTAAATAAATCATTAGCACCATCACCATTAGGGGAGAAAGCAGTTGGTAAGTATGCATCAGAACCAGCAAAAAGCCAAACTGTTTGTTTATCGGTAACTGTGCAACCTATAGAGTCAGTTATATCAATATTATAATTAATAATGTTTGGAGCATTTAATCCATAGGTAGCCATTGGATTTTGAATAATATCACTATTCAATCCTAAGTTGGGAATCCATTGATAAGTAACACCACCATTTAAAGCATTCAATTGTAAAGGCACTCCTCTAACACCATCAACTCTTGGATAAACTACTGGATCTCTGCCTTTTAATATGGGTACTTGCTTGGTTATACTATCTTTTAAATTTGGACATTGATTGCCAGAAACAACCAATTTAACAGAATAGCTATTTACAGCATTATAAATGTGAGTTGCATTAAAATTTGTTCCTGAGCCACCATCGCCAAAACTCCATTTGCTATTAGCAATATTGGTTTGAGCATATCCAGGAAGACTATTATTAGAAAAGAATGTGGTTAGATTAACACAATTATTTTGGTATTTAAAATCAGCTATTGGCTTTCCATAAACCACAATTTTTTGAGAAAAAGTATCAGCAACACAACTACTATCAGAAGTAGTAATTAAACTAATTGTATAAGTACCTTCACTGGTATATACATGTATGGGTTGTGGACCAGTTAAGAAATTTCCATCTCCAAAATTCCATAAATAGTTGGTAATATTAGTACTTCCAAAACCAGGTGTAGAAAGATTTACAGGTATTAAAGGATTATTTACACAAACATTATTTGCAGTAAAATTAGATCGAGGTTTGCCAAAATTGGTGACTTCAACCGTTTTAATATTTGAAAAACAACCACGACTATCTTGCACTTGTAAGCTTACATTATACTTGCCAGGAAAATTATAAGTATGAGTTACATTGGTTTGAGTACTTAAATTTCCATCTCCAAAATTCCAAAACCATTTAGTAATTGTAGCTCCAATAACTGATGAAGCATTATTGCCTTGAATATTTAATACTCCTGTACAAGATGTTTTTATAGGGATATTATAATCAGCAACAGGGCTTGATGGTGTGTTATATTGTTGAACAATAGAATCTGCACCACAACCTAAAGTATGGTCAGCCACTAATTTTATAAAATAAGTTGTTGAAGGTTGATTTAAAACAATTGGATTAGGATTATTATTATTTGAAATTAATTGGCCGTCTAAATACCATTTGAATATATTAGCATACTCACTATTATTAGTAATTTGTAAAGTAACCGGATTACAGATATCTGAAGTAGTGATATTGAATGCAGGTTTGGCTTTTGGAATAACAGTAAATACTTTTGAAATGGAATCTCTGCATCCAAATGAATTTACTACAACAGATTTTATAGTAAATACTACAGGACTTGTAATATTTACAGATGTGGTAAATAAATAAGTAAAGTTTGTGGTAGTAGCCAATAATGTTCCATTAACATACCATTCAAAATTTATAGCATCATTGCTATTGTAAGAATATTGGTTAGTGAATGTTACTGATTTTCCAGGAACACAACTCATGGAATCGCTCATTTTGAATGCAGCTTTTGGTGATTCAACTACTCTAATCGTTTTTGTTGTGGAATCTTTACAACCTGCAGCAGTAGTAACTAATAATTTTACAGAGAAATTTCCAGGCATACTAAATAAATGATTAGCTGTATTCCCAAACATAGTAGTATCGATACTGAAATTATCGTAGAATGTCCATTTTGTAATGTTTCCAGAAGGTTGAGAAGTAGTTGCCAAATAATTAAATGGTTGGCAATTATTAGGTACAGCATTATCAATAATTAAACTGTTAGGAAGTTCATTAATAATTAATGTTTTTCTGGCAGTATCAGTACATATTGCACCTGATGGGTTGATAGATTTTACAATTAACAATACAGTATAAGTTCCAGCAGTAGTATAAGAATGTGTTGGTGAATAGTTGATAGAGGTATTGCCATCGCCAAAAATCCATTCATACGATAAACTGCTATTGCTTGTATTGTTGAATTGAATAGGTTCATTTTTACAATACTGAATAGCTGTAGTTGTAAACGAAGCTACAGGCTTACTAAATAAAACTATTGTACGTGTTATAGTTGAATCGGTACAATTATTTTGAGCTAATAAAGAAACGGTAAAAGTGCCCGCTGCAGTGTAAGTATGATATAATGTATCGGGGCTTTTAAACGTAATTACAGGCAGACTTCCATCTCCAAAATTAATGGTGTATTTATTGGCACCGGTGGTATTATTTACAAATCTAATGGTTGAAGGTGCACATGAATAATTGTTATATCCATCAACTATTAAATTAGGCACAATAGTGTTTGGGTACACCACAATGTCTACAGCAAAGGTATCAGTTCCACAAACGTTATTGGCTGCTAGTTTAACAGTAAAAGTATCTAATACCGGTGTGCTGTAGTTATGATTTACTGTTATTTTACTGGAGTCGTATAAAAAGGTATTATCTCCAAAACTCCACCAATAGGTAGTGCCTGAACCCCAAGAGTTATTGACAGCTGAAAATGCAAATACAGAACAACCACTTGTAGCGTTGGGTTGAAAAAGGGCTTTAGGTTTTGGATGAACAGTAACAGAATCAAGATACATCAAGGTATCACAAGCTGTAAAGGCATATAATTTAATATAATATACTGTATCTTTTCTATTGGTATTAGTATCTTCTTTAAAAATTACTGATGGTGGATTTTGTAAGTTAGAACTTGTTCCATTTCCAAAATCCCAAAAATAACTAGAGAAATTAATGGGTGATGAAGTATTGGTAAACTGAACATTCAAAGGTCCACAACCTTGTTGTTTATCTTTTGTAAAAGTAATGGTAGGTTTTAAGAAAGTATAAAATTTATGTTCAAAAGAATCATTTGTACAACCAAACTTACTGATTGCTTTTATTTTTATTGTAACTGAATCATTAATATTGTTAATGCTGTATCCAGGAAAATAATTAGTAGTTCCAATTAAATTATTATTTGCATACCATTCGTAACTATTATTGGCATTAACAAATGCAGTAGGTTTAATATTCGAAGAATCGAGAATACCCGGTGCACACAAAGTATCTTTAGTAAATGTAAATGCTGCTTTTGCTTTAGGATATACTGTAACCAAAACATTTTGAGTATTGGTTACTCCATTATAATATAAAGTAAATTGGTAAGTTACTACAACTGGTATCGTAGTTGTATTGATTAAAGTTTCACTAATAACACCCAAACTATCTGGACTATTAGCTGCTGCATTAGATATGCCGGTTACATTATTTCTTACCCATGTATATTTTACATTATTAGTGGCACTTGTAGCTTGATAATTAAAAAGAACTCCGGTACATAAACTATCTTGTAATGGACTAGATAATTTAGGATTTGGATTTACAGTTATGGTAAAAGTTATAGGTAAACCATTACAACCATTTAAATGAGGAGTAACAGTTATTAAACCAGAAATTGGATTAGCTGTAGGATTAGCTGAAGTAAAATTAATAGCACCAGTGCCATTTGCAGCTAAACCAATAGCTGTGTTGTTATTGTTCCAGTTAAATTGAGTTCCGGGTAAGTTAGCAGTAAAACTTATAGTACCACTATTTACATTTTCATTGTAAGTAGTGTCATTTCTTGAATTAATCACTGGAGTTGGATTGACTTGAACATTTGTTGTTTGTGCAGCAGAAACACAATTAGCTGCAGAAGTGGCTGTAACACTGTATACCCCTGCATGAGCATTGGTTACATTTGTGATAGACGGATTTTGAACTGATGAAACAAAACTGTTTGGTCCTGCCCAATTATAGGTCATGGTTCCTGGTGATGCAGTTGTGGCTGTTAAGAATAAAGTACTATCAAAACAAACAGGACTATTAGAAGTAATAGTAGGTTGTTGAGGAGTAGAATCTACAACAATATTTTTAGTACCTGCAGCAGAGGTACAATTATTAATGGTAACTGTAACAGAATATGTTCCACCATAAGCAAAAGAAATATTAGTAATGTTTGGATTTTGTTGGGTAGAAGTAAAACCATTTGGTCCACTCCAATTATAAGTTGCAGTTCCAATCGATGTGGTAGATGCATTTAAGCTCAAAGTATTTCCACTACAGATATTATTAACTGCAGTAATAGAAGGTGTATTAGGAGGATTAGGATCAGTCAGCACAATGGGTCCAACTACATTCGAACTACATCCATTTAAAGTAACACGAATATTAGAGTAATTGCCAGCCAACAAATTGGTTAAAGTTACTACACCACTTGAATTAGCAGTTAATGAAGTAGATTGTGGTGATCCATTTCTGGTATAAGAAATTAAGTAAGTGGTTGAAGCGGTTAATCCATACAAAGCAATACTGCCATCAGCTACTGCACATTGAGTAGGATTGGTAAATGTGGTATTACTAATAACAGGAGT
>JAGXRG010000071.1 GCA_018335935.1 Chitinophagaceae bacterium
GGAATAGAAGTTTCCTAAACTTTTGAAAATGTTTTACTGTTATGTATTGCAAAGCCTTACCAAAAAAGAATATTTATACAAAGGACATTGCAAAGATTTAAACAGAAGATTGCAAGAGCATAATTCAGGAAAAACTAAATCAAACAAAGCTTATCGGCCATTCATAATACTATATTTTGAAACCTTCAACACATTAATTGAGGCAGTAAAAATTGAGAAATATTGGAAAACTGCTGCAGGAAGAAGATATTTGCAAAAGAAAATTTTGGTCCCATAGTTCAATGGATAGAATAGAAGTTTCCTAAACTTTTGATGCAAGTTCGATTCTTGCTGGGACTACTACATAAAACAAGTTATTTGTTTATTTGCTTTATACAATAGAATCTATAAACCCCAATACAATATTTGATTTTAATGTAAAATACAATACACATTAAGGGACAAATAGTGTTGTTACATTAATAAAGTCTGCAGTTGTTGATAAGTAATGCTGAGTATTTAATTGGTTGATTTGTTTAGAACAATTGTTTTAATTTTTAATTTTTTTAATTCAAATATTGGTCCCATAGTTCAATGGATATCCGCCCGGCCAAAGCCTTTCGGACGGGGAATAGAAGTTTCCTAAACTTTTGATGCAAGTTCGATTCTTGCTGGGACTACTACATAAAACAAGTTATTTGTTTATTTGCTTATAAGTAAGAATTAATAGCCTTATACAACCAGCTCATACTCAGTTTCCAACTCGTTATATTTATTATATTTTGCAGTTTGTACAATTCCTAATCTATACAGCTGTAACAGCATATCTTTTGTACAATTTGTATTAATTTTTCTAGAAATATGTGTAATATGATTGTCGAGTGTTTTTAATGAGATACTGATTAATTCAGTTATCTGAAGTTTAGTAAGATTGGTACAATACATTAATAATACTGTTACTTCTTTTTCAGTAAGCTTCAACTCCTGCGTTACTGTTTGTAATTCTTTTAAACTAATTGTTGCTATTGTTCTTGAGTTTAAAATCTCTGGTGTAATAGTTTGATTTTGAAATGACATCTTACTAAAATAATAATCTCCATTGGAAACTCTTTTAATGGAAAGATGAAAATTATATTTATGAATGTCTCTATTAATATTATTAGAATATTCTTCTACAGATTTTTTTGGAACAAATCCTAAAGCACCTGCACTGATACTAGTGGTTAATGCTGTTAGAGTTGTATACTCACTTAGAATAATAATTTTAACATCTGGGTATAATCTTTTTAAAATAGTTGTAGTTTGAATTCCATCAATCACTTCCAATTCATAAGCTATTATAAAAATATCAGGTAAAATATTTGTCTGACAATACTTTAATAATTTATATCCATCAGAAAAAGTTGAAACAACAATACAATCATCAAATTGTTCAAGAATTTTTTCAATCTTATTTAAAAGTTTCTGATTGCTTTCAGCGATAGCAATAGTTAATGGTTTGTTTGCTAATAAACTACTAATAGAAAAGATGTTTCGTGTGCTCATAGGACTTTTAAGCAATTTTAAATAATCTGTGAGGTGATTTACCTATACGTTTTTTTAATCTGAGTATTTTACCTTATTGCTATCACAAAATTAGCATTTTTTGCCCATTTTATAGGTGTTTCAGCGAAATGAGTTTTGCCCTAACAAAAACTCATACTCATGAAAACACATTTTTTTAAAGTTGCAATTTATATGTTTTTATTAAGCAACTTCACTAACTTAAATGAAATCAAATCTCAAACACCGGTTTATGGAATTACACTTTGTGGAGCAGAATTTGGAGAAAATTCTTTACCTGGTCAAATTGGTAAACACTACACCTATCCTACAGTTGAAGAGATTGAATATTTTGCTTCAAAGGGTGTAGATCTTATTCAGCTGCCGGTAAAATGGGAAAGAATTCAAAGAACATTAGGTGGAAATTTAGATGCCATTGAAATGAGTTATATATTAAAATTTGTTGATGAATGTAATAGAAAAAATATTAAGGTTAATATAGTATTACAAAATTTTGGTAGATACAACTACAACGGAAAAATGCTCATTGTTGGTGGTCCTTATTTAAAGGGATGGCACTTGGCAGATTTTTGGCAAAAAATGGCAAAAGTATTAAGCTATAAGAAAAACATATTTGCATTCAGCATTATGACTGAACCTTATGAAATGGCTGGCTATAATTGGCCATTAAGTGCACAAGAAGTTGTAAATGCAATAAGGGAAGTAGATTTTAAAACAACTATTATTATTGATGGAGATAATTACTCAAACCCTGCAACTTGGCTTCAATATAATGACAAATTAAAATACATTACCGATCCTGCCAATAATATGATGTTTAACGCACATTGCTATTTTGATTATAATTTCTCTGGAAGATATCATTTGCCTTATGATAAAGATGGTGCTCATGAATGGATAGGTGTTGAACGATTACAACCATTTGTACAATGGCTTAAAAAGAATAACAAAAAGGGCTATGTTGGAGAATTTGGAATTCCAAAAAATGATAAAAAGTGGTTAAAAGTGATGGAAAATTTTTTAAACTATACCGCTGCTAATGGATTAAGTGCTTCATACTGGGCAGCAGGCCCATGGTGGAAAGATTATAGTCTTTCTATTGAGCCTATCAACAATATAGATCAGCCTCAAATGATTTTATTTGCTAAATACTTTAATAATAAAACAAATTATTTAAATACTTATGCAGTTAGTAAATAAAATTAAACAGTTGGAATTAAAACTTCAAGTAAACAACCTTTACCTAATGCAGAAGTTATTTTTACGGAACCATTATATACCATTGCTCGAGTTTGTATATTGAGTATTCCTATACCATTTCTTTTGGCATTCACATCAAATCCAACACCTTTATCTTCTATTAATAAATGATAATGATTTTTCTTTTTTTGTAAAACTATTTTTACCCTGTTTGTTTGGGCATACTTAATAATATTTTGTAATTGTTCTTGTATAATTCTGTAGAAGGTTAATTTTAAATCATCAGAAATTTCTCTCTCATTAATATTTAAAAATTTTAAACTAATTTTTAATTGAGAGGAATGTTCAGTTAGCATTGCCAACTCTTCTAAAGCATCTTCTAATGAATTTTCATCAATTAATCTAGGTACTAATGCATGAGAAAGGCCTCTGATTTCAAAGTTTGCTTTATCTACTAAAGCTTCAACTTGTTCTAAACTAACTTTTCCAGATTTTATATCTTTTTTTGCTAAAGCAATATAAATTTTAGCCGTTGCCAAAAGCTGACAAACATTATCATGAAGTTCTAAACCAATTTTTTTACGCTCCCGTTCTTGAGCAACAATTACTGCATCAGTTATGGCTAATTGCTTTCTTAATTTCTCTTCTTCTAACTCCTTTTCTAGTAATACTTTATTAGTAATGTCTTTAGCAATAGCCAAGTAAAAGTCTGTTTCTTGTATTAATTGATAAGTCCAGTTAAACCAATGTTCATGACCATTTTTTCCAATCAATCTATTTGTAAATGACTGCACTTTTTGTAAGCTATTCTCTAAAGAAATAGAGTTCAAAATAGAATGTTCAACATCTGCCTCATGTACAATATCGGTAAAGTGTAGGCCTAACAAATCTGGTTCACTGTAACCAAGTATAGTCTGAAAGGCTTGATTCACTTTTTTATATAAATTATCTTTACCAATTATACAAATTAAGTCGGGCGAATGATCAAATATATTTTTAAGTTGAACTTCTGTTTTTTTTCTATGAATGTTATCAGCAATATTAGAAATACATGATTCAAACAGTGAAATAAAAGATGTATCTGCTTGTGCTATATGAGTATCATAGAAAGCAAAAACAGCTATTGTATTTAGTTTGAATTTAATTGGAAAAAAATAAGCGGAGTAAAAGTTATTCTTTATGGCATATTCTTTTCGTAAATAAATATTATACTCTTGAATGTTTGGTATAAAAATAAACTTTCCATTTTTCAAAACTTCACCTACTACCCCTTCTCCTAATTGAATTTCGTTTTGATTGGCTTCTATATTTAAATGATTATGTAGTGAAAATGTTGCAGCTAATCTTAATGCACTTTCATCTATATTAGTTATCCAAGCTTCACCGATATATTTGCCTACGGATATACAAAATTCTCTTAAAGTATTTTCCAAACAATGATCCATCGATTCTTCTTCTAGAAAAATATTTGTGATATTATAGTTTATTTCTTTAAGCTTAGATTCTTGTATTCGTTTGGATATATCTGAAAAAATAACAACGGCTCCTACAACTTTGCTTTTCTCAATAATTGGACTAGCATGATATTCGACATGAAAAAACGAACCATCTTTTTTCCAAAATACTTCGTTAGAAATGGTACATGAAGTCTGAGTAATTTCTGTTAACTTAATGGGACAATCTGATTCGGGATAATTTCTTTGGTCTGACTTTTTTGAATGAATCAGTTTATGCATGTTTTTTTGAATACATTCTTCACGTGAATAACCAATCATTTGAAGGGCAGCATCGTTGATGAATGTACAATTTCCTTTTAAATCTATACCATATATTCCCTCTTTTGTTGATTTTAATAATAACTCAATATGATATAGTAATCTTTCTTGCTCCTTAGCTAATAATTTTTTATTAAACTTTTCTTTATTTTTTTCAAATGCTTGAAGAATTGCCAAAGGCAATCTTTGCATACGATCTTTAAGAATATAATCATCTGCACCTTCTTGAATAACAGAAACAGCAAACTCTTCAGATACAGTTCCTGTTACCAATATAAATACAGTAGGATAATTAATTTGAGGGTAGTAATTTTTATAAATTTTTAATGCTTCAACCGAATTAAAATTGGGCAAATTATGATCAGACAAAATGATATCTGGCTTAAATTCTTTAATTTTTTTTTCGAAATCTTTTTTGTTATCTACTACAACAAATTCAGCTGAAATTTCAGATCTACTTATTAAATGTTTAACAAGTTCAACATCAGAAATTTGATCTTCAAGAATTAAAATTTTAAATACACTATCAACCATTATTTAACTTTTTTTAAACTATTTTCACATGAATTATTTAATATGAGCCAATAAAATCCAAGGTCTTTAATAGCATCATAAAAACTCTCAAATTCAACCGGTTTTACTATATAACTGCTTGCACCTATTTGATAACATTTTTCAATATCGGGATGTTCTTTAGATGAGGTAAGAATAACTACTGGTATTAATTTAGTTTTTTCGTTTTCTTTCAGTTTTTCAAGAACTGTTATGCCATCTACTTTGGGCATTTTAATATCAAGTAAAATCACTTTGGGTAAAATGTCTATATTCCTTCCTTGATATACTCCCTTTCCAAATATGAAATCGAGTGCTTCGGCACCATCTTTTAAATGCACCAAATTATTAGCTAAATTGTGCTTCTTTAATGCTCTAATGGTAAGCTCAGCATCACTCATATTATCTTCTACGAGTATAATTTCTATAGGATTCATAAAATTATTTTTTAATGTAATTGAATAGGTATAGTAAAATAAAATGTAGCTCCTTTATTTAATTCTGCTTCTGCATATACAGTTCCTCCTAAACGATTAATAATACGTTGAACCAAAGCAAGGCCTACCCCTGTTCCTTCATATTCATTTTCTAAATGCAGTCTTTGAAACACACCAAAAAGTTTATTATAGTAAGTCATATCAAAGCCACATCCATTATCTTTAACATATATAATATTTTTATCAGGTTTTTTAATTAACCCAATTTCAATTTTTGGTTTTTCTGATTTTGAAGAATACTTTAAAGCGTTAGAAATTAAGTTTTGAAAAACATGACTGATTAAAACCGGATCAGTAATATGAATGCCTAAGTTCTTAATTGTAACTTTTGCATTATAATGGTTGGTTCTAATGATTTCTTGATAGGCTTCTTTTGCTATTTGAGTGAGATTTATACTTGCTTTATTAATAGCTTTTTTACCCATTCTTGAAAACTCTAATAAATCATCTATAAGATGCCCCATTTTATTAGAATTCTGAATGATAGTGTTTAACAATCTTTTACCTTCAGTATCTATTATTTGATCATAATCTTCTAACACCATTTTTGAATAACCAATTATAGCACGTAAAGGGCTTCTTAAATCATGAGAAACAGAGTATGAAAAAGATTCTAGTTCTTTATTAATTTGATTTAATTGTTCTGTTCGTTGCTCTACTTTTTTTTCCAGATTTGCATTTAATTCTAGAATTTCTTTTTCCATTGCTTTTTTCTCTGAAATATCCAGAACGTAGGCCACACCTTCATCTAAATTGTCAGTACTTAAAGCAGCAGCTGCTAGTAAAATATAAACTCGTGATCCGTCTTTTCTAATATATTCTTTTTCGAAAGGGTCACAATAACCTTTATATTCTATTTGCTTTAAAGCTTTTTGATCAATACTTTCATATTCTTTAGGTGTAAGTTCTACCCATTTTATTTTTCCTTCATAAAGATCCTCAGGAGTATATTTTATAATATCTAAGAAAACCTGATTTGCATCTAAAATATCTCCATACTTATTCCAGAATATAAAGCCCATTAATTTAGATTCAAAAATTCTTCTAAATTTTGCTTCTGAATATTTAAGTTGTTGTTCTGCTTGAAGCTTTGCAGTAATATCATTAACAACTACGGCTCTTACTAATTGATGATCAATTAATAAATCATGGGTTTTAACTTCTACACTTATAACAGTGCCATCTTTTTTTAAGTGCCTCCATATTCCAATATCACGTGTGCCTTCTCTAAATTCTCTATTTAGACTCGAAAATCGTTGTTTATCTTCCTCAGGCCTTATGTCTATAGCAGTCATCCTTAAAAACTCCTCACGACTGTATCCGTAATGATTCACTGCAGCTTCATTAACATCAATAAACTTTAAAGTAGGTAAATCCAGGAGCCAACAGGGTAAAGGATTATTATCAAAAATATTTCGATATTTTAACTCGCTTCTTCTTAGGGCTTCTGTTCTCTCAATAACTTTTTGTTCTAATGTTGCATTAAGCTGGTTAATTTTTTCTATATTTTTTTTCCGTATGGTATTATCACGTAAAAAAGCAATAAAAATAGTTTGTTCATTTTGCTTTGCAGGTGAGATGGTTAATTCTATTGATACTAGTGATTGATTTTTACGTAATGCTTCAAGTTCAATAGTTTTGTTTAATATATTGCTCTCGCCAGTTGTTAAAAAATGGTTTAACCCACGTTTATGTTTTTCTCTGTATGCTTCTGGAATTAAAATTTCATAAATTGGTTTATCAATTACTTCATCTTGTTTCCATCCAAATAATTTTTCAGCGGCTGTATTCCAATTTAAAATTATACTTTCACTATTAATAACAATAATTGCATCTGGTGCATTGGATATAATGGTTTGAATTTTTTGTTCTTTTTCTTTAAGTGCCTCACTAAAATAAGCCAATTCTTCACCTAAAACATTTAAACCTGCTCCAATAGCATCAATTTCATCTCCTCCGATATTAACCTTTACTTTTTCACTAAAACTAAGCTGTGAGTACTTGATAAGCACATCAAAATAATATAATAATCTAGTTTGATTATAGTTTAAAGATTGTTGAATTTCATTGAGTTTTTTTTTAATGTCTGATAACTTTTTATAAATATTTTGATGATCTGATGTATTATTTACAATAGATTTAAGTGTCTCTTTCTGAAATTGAGATTCAATATTTTCTATATTTTCAATAATATTTTCAATTTGATTTTGCATTACCTAGATGTAGTTTATAATTTTTCCATTAACCATTTTATTGCAGCTTTTTCATCATTAAACATTTTTACCGGGTAGGGCTGAAATTTTAAATTAAAAAATAAATTAGCTACCATTTTACCCATAATTGAATCCGATATCATGGCTATTGCTTTAGTTATCTTTGGTAGTTCAGCAGCAGCATATTCTCTTACTTCTCTTGTAGTTTCACCTGCATGAGTAACATCAATAAGCATACAAATTTTTTCATTTTTTGAATGCTGTTTAATAAATTCAATTACTTGTTTTGTTTCTTCAATTTGTTGTTGATTAACTTTCTTTGATATGGAATAAAGAATGCCATGTTCATCAAACCAAATAATTGAGGATGGAAACTCTGTTACTTCATATGTTGTAGTAACTTGTATCATTTATGATGATTTTTCACAAAGAAAAATAATTATCAAGCCAATTATTTAAACAGAAATATATAATTGGTGTAGAACAAAATATTACAGCAAATTTTTCAATTATAAAAAAAAGAAAAAGGCATTACTTTATACAGAAATTTCCTTGATGGTTCCAAAAAGTTTAATTACTTCTTTTTGTTGGTTGTATAGAATGTATGCAGAATTTTTAACCAATGCATATTCACCATTAGCTTTATAAAAATGATAATTAATTTTCCATGTGCTTCTACATTGCTTAAATGTATGCTCTAAATTTTGAAGTACTCTTTCAATATCATCTACACAAATTAAAGTAGTAATGGCTACTTTATTTTTTGCTAAAAAGTCTTGAGAATAGCCAAATAATATCTCAAAACCTAAACCATAAAAATACTCATCATTAACTAAATCCCAACTCCAAGTAGCTACAAGTTCTTGTGTAAAGTATTGTTCAAAATTTGTTATTGGAACCTTTCTCATAGAATAGTTTTTATGGTTAAAAGCATGAGCTGATGGCGACTAGATTTAAAATACAAATCAGCTCATGCTATAAATTGGTTTCACATAGAATTATTAACCTGTGTTCACCCAAATAATCAAAATCCTTAAATTGAAACAAGCAACATTATGGATTCCCAAAACCAATACAAATAGAAGAATAATTTATTCTTAATGCTGTAATAGGATCTATTGTTGTTTTGTAGTTGTAGTGATTACAATAAACTCATCATTTTGAAAATGAGTATTGATTAATATTTTTGATTTTGCATACTATTTCTATTTTACGTGTTTTCTTTTTTAACAAAACCTTTCCTAGTCATATCTCCCCAGCCTTTACTACCTCTTATTTTTTCCCAGTTACCTCTTAGAACTGCATATACTGTAAAAGGATGAAAAATAATTGGTTCACAAATTCCTGCTACTACTAGTTTGAAAAAATCATTGAATGATACATATTTTTTATAAGTTGATTCTTCTGTATAAATTGCAAGTATTGAAAAAAAAACAGCAAACATGTACACGAGTAAAATTAACACAAAGAAATAGGGCCAACTTAAGATGCCAAAATAAATGAAAAGTAAAGTAATTAGTAACCCAAGAAATTCGATTATAGGAGAGAGATATTCGCATAAAAGCCAATAGGGATAACTCAAAAGACCTAATATTTTATATTTAGGATTTAAAAACAATCTTCTATGAATCCACAAGGTTTCCATTGTTCCACGAATCCATCTGCTTCGTTGCTTTCTTAAAATAGAATACGATTCTGGGGCTTCTGTCCAACAGAGTGGGTCTGGTATATATTTCACGCTGTATTCCTCTTTATTGTCAATCATATACCTTCTCATCCTCACAATTAACTCCATATCTTCACCAACAGTTTTGATGTTATATCCTCCACATTTCTGAACAATTTCGCGATCAAAAAGACCGAAAGCACCACTAATTATTAATAACCCATCCATTTTTGCCCAGGCCATTCGACCGAGTAAAAAAGCACGTAAATATTCTAATACTTGAATGCGTGCTAATAAATTGCTGGGTGCATTGACTTCAATAAGTTTACCAGATTTAATTACACATGAATTGGCTATTCTAATAACTCCACCTGTTGCAATTAATCTCTTTTTGGTTTCTTCCATAACAAATTTTGCCAACTTTAACAAAACATCCTTATCCATTATGCAGTCCACATCAACACAAACAATGTAGGGACTTTCAGAAATATTAATCCCTACATTAAGAGCATCTGCTTTTCCACCGTTCACTTTGTCAATAACTATAAGTTTTGAAAAAGCCAGATTGGATGATTGATATATTCCCCTTACTTCCTTGGTAGGAATAAGAGCATTATATACTTGATTTGTTTCAACTAAATCGAAGGATTCTTTTAAAATAGTGATACTGTCATCTTTACTGCCATCGTTAACAACAATAACATCAAAATTATTGTATTCAATGGCCAATAATGACAATACATTTTCTTTGATTGTCATACCTTCATTATAGGCTGGAGCAATTAACGAAATTTTTGGGCAATCTGGTAGTGATAGTAAAATTGAATAATTTACGAATCGGTTTTTTTTAAGATATTTATTTAACGAAAATGCAGATATAAAAGCCAATATTAAATAGGATGACATTATTAATAATGCAAACAATAAAATACAGTAATTTAAAATCTCAATAGCAATATCTATCCAGTTAATTCCCGTCATATTTTTATTGATTTTAAATTTTCGACAATAACGCTAATCTGAGACTTGATTTTTAAATTAGCGGACTTTGAAACAATACAATTTAGTTCTTCTATTATTTCTGTTTTTTGAAAATGTTGAGCTATTCGTGCTACTAGCAATTGAATTGTAGGATTTTTACTTTCTAACAAAGTAGAAAAGTTGTTAGGTTGTTTAAAGTTGTTAATTTTAATGATATGAATAATGTGTGCTTGAAACCAATCACTTAGTAAAAGATTAATGTCTTTTATCTCTAACAAAACATCCAATCCCCTTAAACGAATCATACCTAATATCGCTTCTTCTTGTACCATTTCGTTTTTGCTTAATAGTTGAGCTTTAATTTCTTGAAAACTTTCCGAATAAGCCAATTCAGATAGGTTTCGAATACTTTCAACTTTGTATATCCAGTTTCTTGATTGAAGCAATTTTTTAGAGTGTTCTGACAGTCTAGATTCAACAAAAAAATGCTCTATTTTTTTTTGATAAACGCCTTTATAAATTCGGTGTAATTCAATTAAAGATTTAATAGTTCGTCTGGCAAATAAATTGCCTTTCCTAGAATAATGTTTATCAAATTGTTTAATAGTAGTTTTTATATCTTGTGATTCAAACATAAAAGGGAAGAGGAGGTGGTTAATCTTTTCTTTGTATTGCTTCTTAATTTTGTCTTTTCTAATCCTTTTTGTTTTTTTAATTAAAGTCAAAACAAAAAACAGTAAAGACAGAATGAAAAAACCTAAGATTATTATCCATAGCACCAACATAAGGTTGTTAAATTGATAGGGTTTTACATTTAATTGCATTTAAAAAAGATTAAATAAATTAAGTTGTACATTGTACCTATTTCGAAAATTATTTGGCACAAATTCTTCCCATTCATAAATGAAAACAGGTTGTAAAAACAAGTTGTTCTTTATCCTAAACTTCCAATTAACACCTACTCTAAAGGCATTTGTTCGCATGAAATCATTGCTGACAAAAAAGTAATAGGGAACAGCTCCGTACTGTATATCAAGTTGTACAAATGATTCTTTTGACTCAAATGTTTTCTTAATATTTATTAAGTGTGATAAAAACCAATTGTTCGACAATGTAACGGCAAAATGTCTGTAAGCGATAAAGTAGTCGCTAAAATTTCGCCCTAAATGACCTGTGAGCATTATGACTTTCGCTTGATCGAAATGTAAATATCGAGCTCCTAAAGAGCCACTCCATTGATTGCTTTCTTTGTAAAACTCTGCTCCTAAACGAAACAAAGGAAAAACGCTTTTTCCATCAGAAAATCCTCCATTAAAATAGAAATAACTATTCCTCCCAACTTTAGGATATAAATCAATTTCGGCTTGGGTCGCTCCCATACCAAATAAGTGCCCATAATTTATCCTGCCAATTATTGCAATTCGATCAAATTTTCTCTTGTATTGAGCGTAAAGAAAATGCCATGGTGGAGTAAAAGGATTGCTAAATGTAGAGTTTAAATAACCCACACCAACTTCATTTTTCTGTTTTTGTAGAATTTGAGTTTCTAAATACTGTGCATCTTTATAATAATTTGAATTGTCTGTAATTTGTGTAAGTACTATTAATGCTTCATTATTTTTATTTTGCTTCTCAAGAGCAATTGCCTTTTGCAGCAGATAATAATCTTGTACACTTGGAAAACGATTAATTCCCTCTTCACACAATTCAATAGCCTTGATGAAATTATTTGAAGCTAAGATTACTTGATGATATAAGCGTAAATTTTCTTCGGTATTATTTCCTTTTATCCATTCATCTTCTATTATTTTTAAAGACTCATTTATTTGATTATTCCAAAAATATAGACGTGATAAATACATTGCATAATAACTATTAGAAGGGTACTGTTGATTCAATGTTTTCAATACACTTATGGCTGATGTATAATTTTTGTTTTCGGCATTAATTTGTGCTTCCTTGAACAATGAGTCTGGATTGGAGACTTGTGAAACAGCCAAATTCACAAATAAAAAGAACATACCAGTAATTAATAATTTAAACATTCATTTCTAAGAGTTTATTTATTCGCGTTTTCATCACTGCTAGACTAAAAGGTTTAGTTATAAAGTCGTCAGCGCCTAATTTAAAAGATTCTAACTCAGAGGATTCAACGCCCGAGGATGTTAAAACAATAATTTTAATTCTTACATTTTCAATAGCCTTAATTGCCATAATCACTTGTTGTCCATCTGCGAAGGGAAGATTTAAATCTGTAATAACGAGATCTATATCCTCGTGTTCTTTTTGAATATAAGCTATTCCATCAGCACCATTGTCAAATTCAATAATTTGAATGCCAGTTGATTTTAAATAATATGTTAGTGAGAGCCGAAGCATTTCGTCATCTTCAATAATTACTATTTTTGAAAATTGACAGTACTTTTTTATTGTAGGTATGGATTGTTTCAAGTAATCAATTAATTGTTTGGTTAACATCTCAACTTCATCAGTTTTTTGAAAAGCAGCAGCTTTTTCTAGCTTTTTTGCCAAAGATTCACCATAATTAAAGGATACACTACTCAGCGATCCGGCTAGTAAATGTGCTTTTTGCTCGATACTACTTAGGTTGCTTTCTTCTAAATCATTTTCTAATTCTTTAATATTATTTGGTATACGCTTTAAATAAACTGTCATCATTGCTAAAAGGAATTCTTTTCCTTCTTTGTTTTCTAAATCAACCAAGATAGCGTGAAAGTCATCTAATTGGTCATTGGTAATTGTTGAGTTAGTTTTTTCATTCAGGTTTTTTTCAGAAATATCTAGATCAGTAACATATTCGCTGATGGTACCAATCAATTCTTTTTCTGTAAAGGGTTTTGATATATAATCATTCATTCCAATTTCAAGACATTTTTCTTTTTCACCATCTAAAGAACGTGCACTGCAAGCAATAATTGGAGTGTTTAGTTTTAATTCATTTCTTATTAATGATGTAGCTTTATACCCATCCATTATAGGTATATGCAAATCCATAATAATAACATCAAATTGTTTTGTTTGTAATAAGTCAACCGCTATTTTACCGTTTATTGCAATTTCGACAGTGGCATTATTCTTTTTTAAATAAGTGCTAGCCAAAATCTGGTTATGTTCATTGTCCTCCACTAATAATACCTTTATGTTATCAATCCCATAAACACCTTTTTCTGTTTTTTTTACTGTTGTTTCTGCTTTTTCTTCAGAAGTAGTAAAAGGAATTAGAAAAGAGAATTCAGTTCCTTTATTTAATTCACTTTGCACATCTAATTTTCCTTTGAAAAGACCCACTAGCATTTTTACAATATTCAATCCCAGACCCGTTCCACCATAAAGTCGAGTTGTTGAGCTTTCGGCCTGAGTAAAACGTTCAAAAATTGTGTCAATTTTCATTTTATCAATCCCAATCCCAGTATCTTTTACAACAAAAAGTATTTCAGCCTTACCTAAAGAAGTAGCTTCTAAAAGCACTTGTAGTTCTACTCTGCCTTTTTCTGTAAACTTAATGGCATTACTTATTAAATTAACTAGTATTTGTATTAACCTGGTCTCATCACCAATAACATTATTAGGAATTTCGAAATCAACACTTAACATTAATTTCAGACCTTTAGATTTAGCTGAATTGCTATGAAGTTTTATGACTTTTTCAGCAATTTGCTTAATGTTAATTGGTTTTTGTTCTAGCTTTAATTTCCCACTTTCTAACCTAGAAGTATCTAGCACATCATTTATAATAACCATCAAATTTTGAGAGGCATTAATTACTGTTTCTACATATTCTTTTTGGGTTTTATTAAGTGGTGTTTCACTCAAAAGATTATTAAAACCTATAATGGCATTTAAAGGTGTTCGTATTTCATGACTCATGTTTGCCAGAAATTCATCCTTCACTTTAAGGGCTTTCTCGGCAATTTCTTTTGCTTCTTTTATTTTATCAATTTGTTTCAGATTATATGTAATATCTCTGGCAATTGCAAATATTTCACCTGTAGCAGGGTAAGAGTTAGCTACCCATCTTAGATGAATCACCCCTCCATCTTTTCTAATAAATCTGGTTATAAAGTCTGTTTGTTTACCCTCTGCTAGCTTTCCAATTTCTTTTTGAGTCAATGAAACATCTTCATTGTATACAAAATTTAGTAAGGGCGAACTAAGAAGTTCTTGTTCTGTCCAACCTAGAATATTAGTGAAAGCTGGATTTACTCGCTTGAAAAATCCATCTATTCCTACCACACAAATCATATCTATTGACAAAGTGAATAGCCTTTCAAGTTTTTTATTTTCAAGATTATTTCTTCTTGCTACAATTTGTGAAACGACCTCCTCAGCAAGCAATTTTAATGCGAGAGACTTATTCTTGTCTAATTTGTTGGGTACTCTATCTATTGTACACAGAGTACCCAAATTATTACCTTGTGGGTCTTTAAGAGGATAACCGGCATAAAATTTAATATACGGAGCACCTGTAACCAGTGGATTATCCTTAAATCGTTCGTCTTGAGTAGTGTCTTCTACTTCAAATAAATCGTTAGTCATTATTGCGTATTGACAAAACGAAATATCTCTTGGCGTTTGTTCTGCATCTAAACCAACTCTGGCTTTAAACCACTGTCGGTCTTCATCAATTAAACTTACTAAGGCTATTGGCACCTCACATATTAATGATGCTAACTTAACAAGACGGTCAAACTCTGCCTCATTATTTGTATCAAGGATGTTATACTCTTTTAAAGCGTTCAAACGCACTGCTTCATTTTCAGGTATTGGAAATTTGGTCATAATTTCTAATTCTATTTTTGTAGTAATATTTGCGTCAAAAGGTTGAGTAAGGTTAGAGCAAACAATAATCATCACTTTTATGAACCCTCCGCCACCTCTGTCACAGTTTTAAATATTACATTACAATTAATAAAACTATAAGAGGTGTGAAAACCAATTTAATCAATCTGAAATCTTTTTAATTCTTCCAAAAATCTTTACCGATTCACCATTTTTATTATAGAAAATAATAGCTGAATTTTTAACTAAGGTATATTTACCATTTGCCTTATAAATATGATAATTAACACTCTAAATATTGTTAAGTTTCTTGAACGTATTTTCAAGATTGTTGAGGATTCTTTCTATATCATCTACACAAATAAAAGTGGTGATGTTAACTTTGTTTTTTTTAAAATCTTGAGAGTATCCAAATAATATTTCAAATCCTTACCCATGAAAATATTTTTCAAAATTGTTTATAGCTTCTGTTTTCATAATTATTAATATTTAGAATGAAAGCATAAGCTGATAATAAACAAGATCTGAGAAAATATTTAATCAGCTCATGCTATAAATTGGTTTCGCTTAAAATAATTAACCTGTGTTCACCCAAATAATCAAAATCCTTTAATAAAAACTAGTAACATTATGGATTCCCAATATCAATACAAATAGAAGAATAATTTATTCTTAATGCTGTAATAGTATCTATTGTTGTTTTGTAGTTGCAGTGATTACAAAAAATTAGAGTAAGTTATTTTTGTAAACATAATTGGTTAATTCTGCGTTGTTTTTCATTTGCATCTTCTCCAGTATTCTGGCTCTGTATGTACTTATTGTGGGCAAGCTAAGAGAGAGCTCTGTTGCAATTTCTGAAACAGATTTTCCTGAAGCAATAAGCAGTAATGTTTGAAATTCTCTGTTCGATAAAGTTTCATGGGGAGCAACCTTTTCGGGATGATTTAAATTTTGTAATAGCAATTCTGAAATTTGTGGAGTTATATATTTTTTGCCAGCTAAAATTTGATTTACAGCTTGTATTAATTCTTTATCTGCAATATCTTTATTTAAATACCCAAAAGCTCCATTTTTATAAGACCTTAATGCTATTTGTTCTTCTTTATGAAAACTAAAAATTAATGTTTTTGTTTTTAAGTTTAAACTTTGAATAGTACTCAAAACTTCAAACCCATTTCTACCGGGCAAATCGATATCTAATATTAAAATATCAAACTCATTTGTAACTAAGTATCTTAAACAATCTGCCACATCGCTTGCCTCAGCAAATTCAATGAATGAAAATTCACCGGATAAAATATGTCGAACTCCATTTCGTATTGCCGAATGATCGTCGGCTATTAATATCTTAGTCATGATTATTTTTTAAATTTAAAACCATAATAATTTTTGTTCCATGAGGTTGTACTTGTTCAATACTTAGCTGAGCACGAATTAACTTGGCTCTTTCATTCATACTTAAAATGCCCATAGAAAAAGGACTCTTAGATTTTGAGTTATCAATTCCTATACCATCATCTGTAATTTCAAAATAAATTTTATTGTCTTGTTTATAAATTTTTACTTCAACTTTAGTTGCTTTTGCATGTTTGGTTATATTGGTTAAAGCTTCTTGAAAAATTCTAAAGATGCCGGTTGAGATAGTTTTGCCTTTTATATTTTCTTCAACTTGGTTATAAATAGAATATTTTATATGAGTTTTTTTATAAAATTCGTTTAACAACCATTCAATAGAAGGGAAAAGCCCTAAAGTATCTAAGATTAAAGGCCTCAGTTCTGTAGAAATATTTCTTAAGGATTGAATACTTTTATCTAAGTTGAAATAGATATCTTTTAAAGTTTCATTGCCTTTTTCTTGTATACCATCTAATCTTCCAAGTGCAAATAATGACATTTTTAAACCGCTCAATTGTTGTCCAAATTCATCGTGTATTTCTCTTGCTATTTTTGCTCTTTCTTCTTCTAATATTGTATTTAGAGACTTTGCAAACTTGCGAACTTCTGCTTCTTTTTTTTGTAAAATTTCGTAGGCTTTTTTTCTTTCAGTAATATCGGTTTCAATATCAAAATAATGGCTAACCTTACCATTTTCAGCAAATAATGGCTGACCTTGAACTTTTAACCAAATAGGTTGTTTGCTTTTGGTATACTTAATAATTTCACATTCAAAAGATTTATTATTCTTTATTTTATTGTGTATATATTTTACTACACTATTACTGGTAAGTTTACCATGTAATAATTGTTCAATGTTTTTTCCTATTGCTTCGTTTTCAGTATATCCTGTAATTTTTGTAAAAGCTTAATTAACCCATTCAATTTCTCTTTGAGTATTTGTAATAATTACAGAATTAACTGTATTTTTTGCAATTAATGATAGTTTATTTAACTCAACTTCTGCTTCAAGCTTTTGAGTAATATCTATCAATACATTTACACCACCTATTACTTTACGATTGGTATTAAAAATGGGTGAAGGATATGGCACCATATACCGAATACTTCCATCGGGCCTAGTAATTTTTAATTCTTTTTGTGCTGGTGGTTTACCGGTTTTAACAGCAATTGCCATTGGACATAATTCATGTGGTATAACAGCACCATTCAAATCAAATATTTGTAAAGAACCACACCAAAATTCTTTTTTTAAGTTTGGCATTCGACCCCAAAGTTCAATGGCTGCTTTATTATAAAGTTTTATTCGTCCACGCAAATCAGTAGTATATATAGCTGCAGGTAAATTCTCTATCAATTCAATGTATTGTTTTTCACTTTCTTCAATTTTTTTACGTGCAAGTACTTGCTCTGTAACATCTACACCAAAATAAAAAATACCTTCAACCTCACCTTCATCATTTTTATATGGTTGATACATAAAACTAATATACTGATCGGTTAATTTACCGTCGCCTTTATCTAAGTGTAATGGTGTTTCACTTGAAGAAAATGTTTCACCTGATTCATAAACTGCATCTAACCATTCGAAATATCCTTGTCCGGCAACTTCAGGAAAAACTTCTCGAACAGTTTTACCAATAATATTTTTCTTTTCTGTTAAGGCATAATACTCTTGATTGGCATCTACAAATACATGATCTTTCCCTTTTAAAATACACATGCTTACCGGAGCTTCAGTAAACATTTTTCTAAATCGAAGTTGTTCATTCAATACCGATTTTTCTAATGAAATTTTATCAGTTACGTCTCTTCCAATTGCATAAACTAAACGTTCATCATATACAGCATTATATTTCCAAGAAATCCATTTTATAGATCCTGTTTTTGTAATATATCTGTTTTCAATATAGTTTCTTGGAACTCCCTGAATAATATTATCGAGTTCGTGTAAAGTTTTAAGTCTATCATCTGGGTGAATAAATTCTATTATAGGCTTAGAAATTAATTCTTCAGTGCTGTATCCTAAAGCTTCCGAAATGGTGTAATTAACTTTTTTAAAATAACCATCTAGTCCAGCAACACAAAGGAAATCGGGTGAAGTAGTAAAAAAATTTTCAAACTCGTTTTCTGTTTTTTTTCTTTTAATTTCAGAGGCAAGTATGCGTAAAAGATCATCGCTCAATTTTGGAAATTCTTCTTTTTGAATGACCTTTGTGGCATAAAAACAGATTACTGCTAATACATTTTTTTTATACAAAATAGGAATGGCAAGAGCAGTTCGTAAGTTATTGTTTTTAGCAAATTCTTGTCTTAAAAATATTTTATTATTTTGTATATCTTCAATATATATTTCTTGTTTTGTATACCAAGCAGAGCCAACAAATCCTTTAGAATCTTTAAATATCTGAGTTTTTTTGTTTGAATTTAATAAACCATTAATTATAAATTGAGAATTTAATATCAGCTCTGTATTATCAATACTGGTCATCCAAAATTCACTAACACCGGTATTCATGTATTTGCACAATTCAAACAAACACATCGACAAACAATCACTAAGCTTAGATTCTGAAGAAAAGATTTTAGAAATTGCAAGTGAAAGTTCCGATTCTATTAAATATTTTTTTTGAAGTGTAACATCTTGCATTGCCCCAATTACTCTTATAGGTTTACCTTCATGATTTTTCAAAATGACCGCATTATCTATAACATTAGCTATTTCGTTATTAGCCTTTATATAACAATACTCACTTTTCCAAGTTTGACTATTATTTTGAATAGCTTTATTTAATGAGCTTTTAACTCTTTCTTTATCTTTATTATGAATTTTACTAAAAATGAAATTTTTGGTATACTTGTTTTTTTCATTTTTATATCCAAATATTTTATAAATACCTTCACCATAAAATACAGTATCAGTATTTAAGTCTAGATCCCAAAGTGCATCATTTGTAGTTTTACCAATTAATTTATACCGTTCATTACTGATATATAATGAATTTTCAAATTCACTATTTTCAAAAATTAATTTTAATATATAAGTAGCTTGTTCTAAAACATCCAATGTTTCTGCATCTGGTTTTTTAATTTCTTTATAATAGATTGCTAAAGTACATATCACGTTTTTACTTGAATCGGAAATAGGAAACGACCAACAAGATTTTAACCCTTCTTTGAGAGCAATATCTTTAAACTTTGTCCATAATGGACTTGTACTGATATCATCAACAATAATAGTTCTATTAAAATAAGCTGCAGTACCACATGAGCCTACATCTGGGCCTATAAGTAAATCTTCAATTTGTTTTAAATAACTTTCTGGCAAATTAGGAGCAAGCCAATTTTTTAATTTTTCATTTTCAATTTTTTGTATTGAACAAAAAATTCCATTGTATAGTTTTTCAATGCCTTTCAAATAAAAAGTTAATACTTCATCTAGACTTTTACTTTTATTGGTATTAAGTTTTAATACTTCTTTTTCTAGTTTTTTAAGTGCTAGTAATCGATTAGCTGTTGTAATATCTTTTGCAATACAAAAGATTCCTATAAGATTATTATTAACGAATATTGGCATATTTGTTACACTAAAGTTTTTCTTTTCTCCTTGTTTAGTGTACATGCCCACATCGAATGTAAAAGTTTTTCCTTTTTTTGCTTTTTGAAATAATTCTAATACCTGATTAATGTCTTCTGGTATTAAAATTTGTGTAAAATGTATTTTTAAACTTTCATCGTATGGATAACCTGAAATGTTTAAAGCAGCTTTATTTGCTTTTATAAAATAACCATTTAAATTAATAGCAAAAACAGGATCGGGATTATGCTCAAACAGAGAATGATAATGTTGCTCTATTTCTTGAGCCAATAAGCTATTTGATTGAATTTTCAAGTGATATACAATTGAAATGTATAATTAATCAACACTTAGAATAACTGCAAAGTAATTAATAATTTTTGAAAAGATAAGAAATGAGGAGAAATACAGTATTAAAGTTCTTTATTTATAATACTTTAAAATAAAAGCTTAATCAAGTGTCTATTGTATTAAATATTTTTAATATTATTCTCAATAATACATGAAAACTAAAAGAATTAAATATTTAATAGTAACCTAGTTATCAACTTATTTTTATTATTGAATGGAGCATAATTTCAGCTTCAATAGCCGTTTTTAAATAAAGACAAAAAAATTAATGAGGTTAATTAAGAAAATTTATCTTATCAAGATTGAGATACCTTTTTCATTATACATTTTATCATCTACACCTAAAGCTTGAAACATCCATACATAAGTTCCTGTGGGTTGTATTGTATTATTTAATTTACCATTCCAGCCTTGTTGATGGTTTTGCAAATCGAAAACTAACTGACCCAATCGATTAAATATTTTAAAATAACTAAACTTTTTAAAACCTATAAAAGTTGGTTTTAAAAAATCATTTAACCCATCATTGTTAGGCGTAAAAGCTGTGGGTACAAAAACTTTTATTTCTTTTATAACACGTATAACTTGTGTATCTATTGTTAAACAATCAGCATCTGATGTAATTTCAACATTATACAAATAATCATTCTCGAAAGATGCATTAAATACTGGAGTAACACTATTGCCAGCAGTTAAATTCATTAATGGGTTCCATAAAATAGCTTTTCCAAAAGTTCTTGCATCAAGAGTAATAGGAAGATTTTTTACTGCATATTTCAAGGGATATCTAATTCCTTGAACAGGTGTTTCAATTGTAACAAACTGATCTCTGGTTTGAGCTAGGCATCCATATTTTGTATAAAGAGTAGCAAAATATTTTCCTGTTTCTTTTACTAGATAATTCGGTGAGTAATTATTAACAATTGGAAAATCATCTTTAAACCATTGTATACTATCGGTGAGGTTTACATATAATAAAGCACTATCGGTTGAAGCTTTACAAAACAGAGATTTACCCAATAATATTAATGAGGTATCAATATTTGAAGCTATTACTTTTACCGTATCATAATTAATACAACCACCACCTGAATTTGAAATCCTTAAAATAAATTCTGTTGTTGTATCAATATTTACCCTGGGGTTAGAAATATTTACATTAGATAAACCAAGCTCAGGAACCCAATGATAGTTAACCCCAGATTTTGGTATATCGCCAATTTGAACTTCCTCTCCATTACATGAAGCTATATCCTTACCAGCATTAGCTATTAATTTTAAAGTATCGTACAGTCTGGTATATAAAGTATCTATACATCCATAACCACTAAAGGGCGTAATTTCTACTGCAATCGACATTCCACTTTGTGGTGGTGGAACAAATTTAATTTGCTGGCCTATGCCTAAAATATTTGAAAATGAACTATTATACCATGTATAATTTTTATAACCATAAGGGGCTATTAAATTAACAGCAGTATCGTCTTTGCAAAATGCTGCTCCTATAAATTCGCTGCTACATTCTGTGTTTATATCAAGATATGCATAACCAAAGTGCCTATTGAAAGTGCAATCGGCAGTTTTAAAAAACATTCTTATTTTCTTTCCAGCTAATCCATTTAAATTAACAGTTACCGCCGACCAATCTTTACACCAAACTGGTGTTGAATCTGATCGAGCAGAAAGATAAAAACCCGGCAATGCAGAACCATTAGGTATAAACTCGAATGATGAGCATTGAATTTTAACTGAGTCAGTAATATTAATTATCTCTAATTCTAATCTGGGTTGTTGATGTTTTAAATGATTGGGATCTTGAAATACAACTGCATAATTATATACCAAGGAAAATGTGTTTCTCCCTGATGGAATAATAAAATCATAAGATAATCCATCGGCTTCTGCCCCACCTAAGTTATTACCAAGTTTTATTGAGTAATTACTACCATTTGGACACAAAACAGGAAAATTACCATAATAATCTTTTAAATTTATTGCACTAGCTCCACCATACATTGTATGCCTATCTTGAACTGGGCCATTTGCAGAAACTAGAGAAATGTTGTTGGTTGAATTAGGCCCAACTTCTACATCTCCTATATAACATTTCCATTGATTAAAATTGCCTTGTTCAAAATCAATATTGGGAGGGCATTCTTGTGCAGAACAATAATTGATAATGTTAAATAATAGAACTGTTAAAACTACTTTATTGAAGTTCAACTGAAATATGAGTTTATTATTATATTGATACTTCATATGTTTCATTTAACTGAAATTATTCATCATAATAATAATATCAATAATAAAAGAACAATAATTATTGCACTTACAGATAAATAAACTCCTTTAAATTCTTTCTTGAATTCTTTTTTAATTGTTCTCAACTCCTTTCTCAATTCCTTTTTTTCTGAACTTGTTAGAGCACTTCTATCCATAGCTTTTATTTCATTAATTCTATTCATTAATGATAAAGCTCTATTACTTTTATATTCTTCATTAAGGGTCGATGAAGATGTTTCAATATTAGATTCAATTTTACTAGCTAATAAATTTTGTGGAAGAGAAAATCCTAGAATTGCCACAAAAATTAGTGATATTATTTTTTTATGCATAATAAGTGTTTTAATAAATTGAAGTTACAATCTTTATTCAATAATCCTATAATCATTTATATCAAATATATTCTACGAGATTTTTTCAGATGATAAACATATTCAATACATTATAATTTTAATTTTCATTAGATTTAAAAAGTAGGACATTTGCAAACTATTTTATAACTCTTTTAATGAAAAAATTTTATTCGGTAGCTCTTTTATTTTTTATACTAATAAAAGTTAACAGTCAAACCCCCATTAATTTATCTGCTCAACCCAATTTTACTTACACAGAATCTTTTTCTGACATTGCCAATTGGACATTTAGTACTACACCTCAAAATGGTACTTTCATTTCTGGTAATGGTGCTTCAGCTTGGAGAGGATTAGAACCTGGTGGAACAACCTCTATACCAGATGCTAATAAAATAACCACCAATTCTACATTTTTTCAAATTCCTCCTTCAGGTTCTGGAGGATACAGTAGTGGTGTTTATAAAGGTAATGAACAAATACAATTGCTTTCTACAGGAACAGCAGATAATACAAGCTCTGTAGCTATGGATTTTTATTTAAACTTTTCTGGTATTAATGCCAATACATTAAGTTTCGATTGGGCCGTTTTAAACAATTCTACAGGCAATAGAAATGGTTCTTTAAAAGTTTTTGCATCAACAGATGGAATTAATTTCACTGAAATTATTGCAGCACGAGTAAATAATTTCACAAATAATAGTCCAACAACAGTTGCAGGTAGTATTACTAATATTAGTTTACCAAGTATATTAAATAATAGTGCTTCTGCACGTTTAAGATTTTATTACCATAATGGTACTGGTGGAACTTCTGGCAGTAGACCAAGATTGAGCTTAGATAATATTAAGGTTACTGCTGTTCCTACAAATCCTTGTACTACCCCTTCGGCTCAAGCTACAAATTTTAATCCTACTAGTATATTAAGTACTGCTGTTCAATTTTCATTTAATCATGCATCTCCATTACCTAATAATTATTTAGTAGTAATGAGTAATAATAGTGCATTAAGTTCTTTACCAATTAATGGTACAACTTATAATTTAGGAGATAATTTAGGAGATGGAAATGTTATTGAAATCACCAACAACAATGCCATTTCTGTAAGTAATTTAACACCAGCAACAACATATTATTTTTTCATATTTGCAATGAACAATAGTTGTACAGGTGGGCCACTTTATTATACCACAAATGCACTGCAAGGAAGTATTACAACTTTATCTGGAAATACACCATGTGCAAGTCCTTCGGCACAAGCTACACAATTGCAATTTTCAAATATTACATTAACTAGCATAACTGGTAATTATACTGCAGCTTTTGGAACAGATGAATATTTAATTATAAGAACAACTAGCTCAAACTTTACAGGAACAATTAATAATGGAACACTATATTCTGGTGGTCAGGTTTTAGGTAATGGGTCTGTTGTAACAAGAACTGCAGGTACAAGCTTTATTGCAAATAATTTAAACAGTGGCACCAAATATTACTTTTTTGTTTTTGGCTTAAATAGATTCAATTGCAATAATGGTCCAGCTTATTTAATAAGCAGTCCTTTAAATGATAGTGCAACAACCATAGCTCAGCCTGTTTGTACAACACCAACACAACAGCCCACAAACTTAAGTTTAAGTTCTAGTAACAATTATGTAAATGGATATTTTACTGCTGCTTCAAGTGCTGATGGTTACTTAGTGGTTAGAACCACAACATCAACATTAACTTCAAATCCAGTAAATGGAACAATATATGCTGCAGGAAGTGCTCTTGGAAATGGAATTGTAATTTCATCTAATGGGGCTACAGCATTTGTAGATGTTAACTTAAATGCTGCAACAACTTATTATTATTTTGTTTTTGCAAGAAATGGAAATTGCACCGGTGGAATTAAATATCTAACTACTACTCCACTATCAGGAAACATAGCAACAACGGCCATTGCAACAACTAATATTTATTATGGCAATTTACATGCTCATTCTAGATATTCTGATGGAAATCAAGACAACCCAAGTTTTACACCAGCCAATGATTATGCTTATGCAAAAAATTCTTTGTGTTTAGACTTTCTAGGTATTTCAGAACATAATCATGCATCGGCAGGAATGTCCATTTCTAATTGGCCACTTGGTATAAACCAAGCAACAGCAGCTACAACAAGTAATTTCTTAGCTTTATATGGTATGGAGTGGGGTGTAATTAGTAATGGTGGTCATGTATTGGTGTATGGCACAAATCAATTAATTGGTTGGGAAACCAATAACTATAATGTATTTGTTCCAAAAAGTAATTATTTAGGCACACCTGAAACTAATGGAACAATAGGATTATTTAGAACTCTCAACTCTCTTGGTGGAAATGCTTTTGCCACTTTAGCTCATCCTTCTCAGAGTGATTTTGAAAATTTAGCAAATATTCCTTACAATGCTTCTGCTGATAGTGCAATTTTAGGTTGTGCTTTGGCTAATGGTCCATCCACATCTACAAACACATCTTATTCTGATCCTGCATCATCGTATAGTTATATAGATTATTACCAAAGATTATTGGCTAAGGGTTACCATATAGCTCCATCTATTGACCACGATAATCATAACACCACTTTTGGTAGAACTACTTATAGCAGATTAGCAGTAGTTGCACCAAGTATAAGCAGCAATGACTTTTATACTGCAATGAAAAGCAGGAGTTTTTATGCCACAGAAGATTGTGATACCAAAATTCACTTTACACTGAATAATCAAATTATGGGTTCAATTTTAACCGGAGACCAAGCACCTTCTATAAGTGTGTATGCTATAGACCCAAGTAATTTAACCATTCCTAATATTAAACTTATGTATGGCGTACCAGGAAGTAATGTAATTGCTATAGAAATAGCATCTACTAATGGAAATGTTTTAAACTTTACAGACTTTAGTTTAAATAATGGAAGTACAGGATATTACTATGTTGATGTAACAATTGCAGGTAATAGAAGTATAAGTGCACCTATTTGGTACACTAAAACAGGAGTGGTTCCTGTTCAATTTGTTAAGTTCACAGCACATATTAATAACCATACAACTGTAAATCTTCAATGGCAAACCGTAAATGAAATTAATGCTGATCAATTTATAGTAGAACGTTCATTCGATGGGGTTCATTTTACAGCTATAGATTCAATAAAAGCCTTCAATCAAAACTCTAATTCTTATTTTATAATAGACCCTCAACCTTTATCTGGAATTAATTATTATAGATTAAAGCAGCAAGATAATGATGGTAGATTTAGTTATTCTACAGTTATTTCCATCAATATCAATCAAATTAATGTAAATGCATTTTCGGTATTTCCTAATCCAGTTAAAGATAAACTGTCATTAAACATTTTTTCTAACCAAAACGAAAGTTCAATTATTACTATAAGTGATATTTTTGGAAGAGTTTTACAATCTAAAAAACAAGATTTAATAAAAGGAAAGCAGATTCAACAAGTAGATATGAGTCAGTTTCCAAGAGGAAATTATCAGGTTACCGTAAGCTGGCAACAGGCTAAAGTAACACAGAAAATTTTAAAGTTATTTTAATGAATAGTTAAAATCAAAATATTTTTTATCAAAACCCTTTACTGTAAAGGACTTTATCTGATATTTGCACAAAAATTGAAATTAATTTCTAACTGTAACTAATTTTCATTATAAACCATTATTGCACCAATAATTAAAAAAAGGCTCATTTTGACTAAACTAAATTATATTCGTTGAACTTTTACTATATATTATTTAAGTTGAAGTGTAAAATTGGAGATAAAAAAAGATTAAAAATCAACTTTTATTTATGATACAAGGCAAACTAACTGAGAAACTAAAAGACTTTACTGTAGCGGATGATTTAAAAGAAGCCGGCATGTATCCTTACTTTAGACCCATTGAAGAAAACCATGATACTGAAGTGGTTATTGAAGGTAAACGTAGGTTAATGTTTGGTTCTAATAGCTATATGGGTTTAACTAATCACCCAAAAGTTAAAGAAGCAGCAAAAGCTGCAGTTGATAAATATGGTAGTAGCTGTTCAGGTTCTAGATTTCTAAATGGAACATCAACTTTACACATTGAGTTAGAAGAAAGACTTGCTGATTTTGTTGGAAAAGAAGCTGCCTTAATTTTTACTACTGGTTTTCAAACAAACTTAGGCACCGTATCTGCTTTAACTGGTAGAAATGGTGTAATTATATTAGATGAATTTGATCATGCTTCTATCATAGAAGGTAGTAGACTATCATTTTCTAAAGTATTGAAGTTTGCTCATAATGACATGAAAGATTTAGAAACAAAACTTAAATCTATTCCTGCAGATGTATTAAAAATGATTGTTGTAGATGGTGTGTTTAGCATGGAAGGCGATATTTGTAATCTGCCTGAAATAAGCAGACTTGCTAATGAATATGGCGTTTTATTAATGGTAGATGATGCCCATGCATTAGGTGTAATTGGTAATATGGGTAAAGGCACTGCTGACCATTTTGGATTAACCAATCAGGTTGATTTAATCATGAGTACTTTCAGTAAATCTTTAGCTTCTATTGGAGGATTTATTGCTTCAACCAATCAAATTATCAATTATCTAAAACATCATTCTAGACCAATGATTTTTAGTGCAAGCATTCCACCATCAGCAGCTGCTGCTGCCATTGCTGCTCTTGAAATTATTCAAGCAGAGCCAGAAAGAATGGAAGCTTTGTGGGCTAATACAAATTATATTAAACGTGCATTACTAGATTTAGGTTTTGAATTAGGCAATACAGAAACACCTATTCTACCAATTTATATTAGAGATAATGCCATCACTTTTCAATTTACACAACGACTATTTGAGGAAGGCATTTTTGTAAACCCAGTTGTTTCACCAGCTGTTAGAAGTGATTCTTCTTTAATTAGAATGTCTATCATGGCAACACATACAAAGAGTCAGTTAGATGAAGCAATTGATAAGATTGAAAAAATAGCAAAAGAACTTAACTTACTTAACTTAGTTTACTCAGCATAATTAATAGTGTTTGCTTACAAACCTTAACTAAATATGGATATTGTTGTTAAAGAAGTTATTGATGCTAAAGATTTAAAAAAGTTCATTAATTTTCCTTATCAACTTTACAAAAATCATCCTTATTATGTTCCACCACTAAGGTTCGATGAGGAACAAACATTAAGAAAAGATAAAAATCCATCTTTTGATTATTGCAAAGCCAGATATTGGCTAGCTTATAAAAACAATAAAGTTGTTGGTAGAATTGCTGCCATTTTAAACCAATCATATATTGAGAAATGGGGTAATCAATACCTTCGTTTTGGCTGGATAGACTTTGAAGAAGATATAAATATTCCAAAATCATTATTAGCACAAGTTGAACAATGGGCTGCTGATTTAGGTTTGAAGGCTGTACATGGACCTATGGGATTTACAGACTTAGATCATGAAGGAATGTTAATTGAAGGCTTTGATCAACTTGGCACTTTAGCAACCATTTACAACTACCCCTATTATCCTAAATTCATGGAAGAACTTGGATATTCAAAGGATGTAGATTGGGTAGAATATAAAATTACATTACCAACAGAAGTACCTGAAAAATTAGAAAAAATTGCCTCTATTGTACAAAGAAGAAACAATGTACAAGTAGCACAAATTAAAAGTGCAAAAGAGATTAAAAAATATGCTAGTGATATTTTTGATTTAATTAATTCTACTTATTCTGAATTATATGGTGTAGTTCCTTTAACAGAAAAACAAATAAAAACATATACCAATCAATATTTCTCTTTCATTAAACCAGATTTTGTTCCTTTAGTTTTAGATAGTAGTGGTAAGTTAATTGCCTTTGCTGTAAGCATGCCTTCTCTTTCAAAAGCATTACAAAAAGCTAAAGGAAGTTTGTTTCCTTTTGGATTTATGTACATTTTACAAGCCATGCGTAAAAACAGCATGGGCGATTTATATTTAGTAGGTGTAGCTAAAGCTTATCAAGGAAAAGGTATAAATGCTATCTTAATGCACGAGCTTACTAAAACCTATTTGAAATATAAACTAAAGTACGCCGAATCTAATCCAGAATTGGAGCATAATAAAAGTGTTCAAGCTCTTTGGGAATATTACGATGCTACTCAACATAAAAGAAGAAGATGTTTTATTAAACACCTCAATTCTTAAGTCTACAATTTCATGCAAAAAAAAATATTAATTACAGGTGCCAGTGGTTTTATTGGTAGTTTTTTAGTTGAAGAAGCTTTAAACAGAAACTATCAAACCTTTGCTGGTATTCGTTCTTCAAGTAGCAAACAATTTTTAAACCAACCAAGCATTAAATTTATTGACTTAGATTATACCTCAAATATTGCTTTAGATACTTTACTTCAAAAATATCAAAATGAGGTTGGCAAATTTGATTATATCATTCACAATGCTGGCTTAACTAAAGCTAAAAAAAATGAAGATTATTTCTCAGTAAATTATGATAATACAAAACGATTTGTTGAGGCATTACTAAGAAACAATATTGTACCCGAAAAATTTGTATACATCAGTAGTTTGGCATCTTATGGCCCTAGCTTAAATTTAAAGCCAATTTCGCCAGATCAAATACAACAACCATTAACTGCATATGGAAGAAGCAAATTAAAAGCAGAAGAATATTTATACACTATAAAAGATTTTCCTTTTGTTATTATAAATCCTACTGCAGTGTATGGACCTAGAGAAAAAGATGCTTTTTTACTTATGCAAACTATTGCTAGAGGATTAGAAGTTTATATTGGACCAAAAAATCAAATGCTCAGTTGGGTGCATGTATACGATTTAGTAAACGCCATTTTTATTGCATTAGAATCTAATGTTGTTCAGCAAAATATACTTGTCTCAGATAATAAAATTTATACCCCTCAAGATTTTAATAATATAGTTAAAAGTGTGTTGAACAAAAAAACATTATCGTTTACAATTCCAAAATTTGTTTTAAAAAGTGTAACCAATGCTTTTGAATTTGCAGGAAAATTAAAAGGTCAGGTCCCAATATTGAATAAAGAAAGATTAAAAGAATTTGAAGCATTTAATTGGAGTGTAGACTCATCAGCACTTTTATCTCTTGGCTATGAACCAAAATATTTTTTAGAAAACGGATTACCTCAAACCCTAGAATGGTATAAAACTAATGGTTGGTTAAAGTAAATTTGCTAAACAAATTTTTAACAGTGTCTGTAATCATTAGAGAAATTCAAGAAAAAGATAATTCAATTTTAGCATCAATAATCAGATCATGCTTTAAAGAATTTAATGCCCCTCAACAAGGCACTGTTTATTCAGACCCTACTACAGATCAATTATATCAATACTTTCAAGCTACTCATTCTATTTGTTGGGTTGCCGAAATTGACAATCAAATTGTTGGTTGCTGCGGAATTTATCCAACAGAAAACTTACCTACAGGACACGCAGAATTAGTAAAATTTTATATTCATGCTTCTGCAAGAGGTAAAGGAATAGGTAAAATATTAATGAATCAGTGTTTGGCTTCTGCTAAAAAACTTGGTTACTCAACAATTTATTTAGAAAGTCTTCCTCATTTTAGTACTGCTGTAAATATGTATATTAAACATGGCTTTACAGTATTAAACAATCCACTTGGAAACTCTGGTCATACTTCCTGTAACATTTGGATGATAAAAAATATTTAGATTTCAATTAAATCATTTCAAAAGTTCGAACTTGTTTTACACACAAGTAGGGCAAATAATTATTTGAATTTTTTATCAACTCATTTTCAGTTTGATAAACATTTTCACTTGTTAAATTTTTGTAAAGTATTAAACTTAAGAAAACCTATATCGTCTTTAATGCGTAAGTGTAATGACAGAAACACTGAAATTCTTTAACCTAAAAACTTTAAACTATGAAAAAGTATTCAAAAAATTTAGCCATCTTAACAAGTGCATTTTTTATTGCAAATTTTGCAATGGCACAAATTAATGCTAATTTAAATTCAACAACTAAGGCTGTAACAAATGCTACAGTAAACACTTCTAAAGTTGCTGAAGCAGCTACTAAAGCAACACAGTCAGCCACAAAAGTAGTAAGCAAAACAGGTTCAATGGTGAATACAACTTCATCAGTTGCTACAAAAGCTACAGCTGTTGCTCAGGCAGAAACAAAGGGGGTTGTAAACAGTAAAATCAAAGCTGATGTAGAAAAAAGTGCATCTATTGAAAAAAGAAAATCAGAAGCTATTGAAAATGCAACTGAAAAAAGCAAAGACATGATTACTGCCACTGAAGAAAAAGCCACTAAACCTGCAAAGAAAGATTTAATTTCTGTTGAAAGTAATAATGAAATAAATAGTAATATTTCTGCAAATTCAAATGGCAAATCAACAAAAGCAAATGCTTCTTTAGAAGCAAATGCTGAAACCACTGTAAACAATAATACAGGTGCATCTGAAAAAGTAAAAGCAACTAAAGAAAAAGTAAAATCAAAAGCAGAAGCTACAAAAGAAAAAGTAAAAAACACAGCTGAAAAAGCTAAACCATCTATTGAAGCTGAAGGCTCAATTCAAAGCAGTGGCTCCGTTAAAACTGGTAAAAACTAGTTAAATATCCAATAGAGAAACCCAGTATAATGAGGAGCTTTTTCGAAAGTTAAAGCTCCTCTTTTTATAACTAAAACTTAATGCCATGAATCGACAAATTAAGAAGTTAGTTGTAATGGTTATGCTTATTTTACCATTATCATTACTAGCACAGCAAAATAAAGATGAATTTTCAGCTACTCTAGCATATCAATCTTTGGCTCATTTTATGGGCAGAACAGATAGCTTAAATTCAACCGCCACTGTACCCATTATTGCTTATCGTTTTAAAAGTGGTTTTTATTCTCAAATAGCAGGTGTACTTGTACAAAACAGTGCTACTCCTCTACAATATACTGGAACTACTTTTGAACTTGGATTTCATTTCTTACAAAACGACTCAACATTTTCTGGTAATGTATTTGGGACTTATTTTGACTACAAGGATAAATCAGTTTTAGTAAGATCGGCTTTAAAATATCAACTTGGTGTAAATACTAGTTTTAAAAACAACATTGTAAACATTAACCCAAGTATTAACTTATTATTTAGTGATAAAACAGATTTGAATTTAAGTGTAGGTTTCGATCATCTTTTTGTACAAAAACTTAAAGAAGGTTTACCAAGGGCTTTAGCATTTAACCCAACTATAACCTTATATGCAGGAACACAAAATTTTACTGATACATATAAAAGAAATATTGGCTCACCTTTTGTTCCAATTTATCAAACTGAAACAAAAAGTGTAACCACTTTATCTTTTTTAGCAATGGATTTTACACTCCCTATTGTTTATGTTGCAGGAAAGTTTAATGCATTCATAACACCTTCTTATGTTATGCCATATAACTTGATAAAAGATGCTGGAGAAAGGGGTGAGAATAGATTCTATTTTACAGCAGGAATTGGAATTAGACTTTAAATTTTTAACTTAGTAGCTATGAAAAATATAATTAAGAACAGTTTATCGGTATGTCTTTTTTTTGGTTTTGTTTTATTAATAGGATGCACAAAATCTAGTACCACAACAAGTTTACCAGAAATTAATGCAGAAAATAACAAACCAGTTGGTGCTTCTGCAAATGATTTATTAAGTGCAAACAAATACACTAATTTAAAAATTGAAATTCAATATATGCCAGGCTTTCAGCCTGATGCTGCTTCAGTAACTAACCTAACCAATTTTGCAAATTCACTATTAAATAAACCTGCAGGAATTACAGTTACACAAACACAAATTGCTGCTTCAAATAAAACCAGTTTAACACTCAATGAAATTGCAAGTGTTGAACAAACTAACAGAACAGCAGTAACTTCCGGTAATCAAATGGCAGTTTACTTTTTATTTACAGATGCAAATTATTCGCAACCCAATGTTTTAGGAATTGCATACAGAAACACTTCAATGTGTTTAATGGGTAAAACTATAAAAGACAATTCTGGTGGTGTTGGACAAACTAGTAAAACTAAATTAGAGACTACCGTTATGCAACATGAGCTTGCACATATTTTAGGATTAGTAGATATTGGTTCTCCGATGCAAACCAATCATAAAGATGCAGCTCATGGAAATCATTGCAATAATTCTACTTGTTTAATGTATTATGCTTCAGAAACAACTGATGTTTTAGGATTTTTAATTACAGGAAATGTTCCAACACTTGATGCCAATTGTAAAGCAGATTTAACTGCAAATGGTGGCAAGTAAAAATTCAGTGATTCTATTTATGGATTTTATATAGCTAAAGAGTCTTTGTAGAAAAAGCTATATGAAAAATTATAAAACATTCATTGTAATCCTTACAATTATAATTTCTGCTTGCCATAGTGAAAAAAACAAATCAGAATTTATTGCATCAACAGGACAAAGAGATGAGGCAATTGTTTATGCACCTGAAGCACCTCCTCCACCTCAATTAGAAGAACAACTCAAATACACTTCTCCAAAAATTGTTAAGGATGAAGAAGTGAATGAAGAGGAAAAGCCAATCATTAATCAAGAAAAGAAAGTTATAAAAAATGGAAGCATTTCTATAAAATCTTTTCAAATAGATTCGAGTAAAAAGTATGTAAATGAACAACTAAAAAAGTATCAAGCTTATTACGAATCTGAAGTATTATCTAACGAATCTGATAAAGTTTCTTATGATTTAAAAATCAGAATTCCTTCTGCAAATTTTGAACAATTTATTAAAGGAATAGAAAATGGCAAAGATGAAATTATTGCTAAAAGTATTCAAGCAGAAGATGTAACTGAAGAATATGTTGATATTGAAACAAGATTAAATAACAAAAGAAAGTTTCTCAAAAGATATCAAGAGCTTTTAACAAAGGCCAACACCATTAAAGATATGATGGCTATTGAAGAAAATATAAGAACCTTACAAGAAGAAATTGAAAGTAAAGAAGGAAGATTAAAATTTTTAAACCATCAAGTTGGTTATAGTACTTTAGAAATTAATTTATTTCAACCAAAAGAATATGTTTTTAAACCAGAAACACAAGATGGTTTTTTTGAAAGAGTTAAAAATTCTATCAGCAAAGGCTCGTATTTTATTATTGATGTAATAATATTTTTCATACGCCTGTGGCCTTTGGCAATTATGGGTATTATTAGTTATTATATTATAAACATCTTAAAAAGTAAGAAAACTAAATAATGAAAATTTGACTTTTTTTCTGACAATTTTTTAAACTAGTTGCCAATTTTTCAAAATTCAAATCTTAAAAAAAGCAATGGTACAAGGATTGCAAAAGAAAAAATAATTTTCTATTGTTAAACAAATTAAAAAAAGGAGGTTTATCATGACTTTACTAAAAAGAAATGGAAGCTTATTAAATCCATTACCATTAGTTTTTGATGATTTCATTAGTCGGGATTTGTTTAATTGGAAAACAAATCATTTTTCCGACACCAACACTACCATTCCAGCTGTGAACATTAAAGAAACCAATGAGAATTATTTGGTTGAAATGGCTGCTCCTGGAATGAATAAAAATGATTTTAAAGTAGAGTTGGATGGAAATGTATTAACCATTTCCTCAGAAAGAAGTACTGAAAGAAAAGAGGGAGAAAATGAAAAGTACTCTTTACAAGAATTCAGTTACGAATCTTTCCAAAGAACTTTTACACTTCAAAAAGATGTAGTGGATATTGACAAAATTGAAGCTAAATACGAGAACGGTGTACTTCATCTTTTAATTCCTAAAAAAGAAGAAGCTAAACAAAAACCACCACGCCTTATTCAAATTGCCTAAAAAAATGTTCAAAAAAAATCGCCTTGAATTCAAGGCGATTTTTTTTATTTAGCTAAATCTATTTTTACTTTTTTATTTTTAATTTTTTCATTCTTAATCAGCTGTAATACACCTCCAACTTTTGATTTTCTAACGGCAACAAATGAGAAAAAATCTTTTACCTCAATTAACCCTACATCTTCTTTTTTAAGTTGACCTTTATTAGTTAAAAATCCTACGATATCAATTTTATTCACCTTATCCTTCTTACCAGCTGCAATAAACAATGTTGACCATTTTGTTTTTTCAGGTAATGAAACCTCACTTGGTACAATTAACTCTTCAGTAATTTCTGTAACAAAATTGGGTAAAGTTTCTTCTGCATGCAAAATTAATATTACAGTTCCACTTGCATCCATACGAGCAGTTCTACCATTTCTATGGGTATATATATCTTCAGTTGCTGGTAAATGATAATGAATAATATATCTAATATTTGGAATATCTAAACCTCTTGCAGCAAGATCGGTAGTTATTAATATATTATTACTTCCATTTCTAAATTTACTAAGGGCACTATCTCTTTCGTGTTGTTCCATGGCACCATGATAAAACTCATTGGCCACACCTTTTTCCTTAAGCATTGCACTAACTCTTTCAACGCTTTCTCGATGATTACAAAATACAATTGTAGACTGTCCGTTTAAAAAACAAATCAATCTAAATAAACAATCAACTTTATCTATTGCATCACTCTTAACAACCTTAGTAGAGAGTTTTTCAATAGGCAAAGAAACTCCACTTAAAAAATTGAGTTCATGTGGTTCACTCATCTGAACAAAATCAGGAATTGTAGCTCCTAAAGTGGCAGAAGTTAAAGTTCTAGTAGCTATAAATTTTAATGATTCAATTATAAATGCAAGCTCTTCTGTAAACCCTAATTCAAGTGTTTTATCAAATTCATCAATTACTAAATGAGTTATAGTTTCAACATTTATATTTTTTCTTCTAATATGATCTGCTAATCTTCCAGGAGTACCAACTATTAAGCTTGGAGCTTCAATTAAATTATTCTCTTCAATTTCTCTTTTATGCCCACCATAGCAACTTGTTATTTTAAAACCTGTTCCCATTTTCTTGAATACCATTTCAATTTGTTGTGCTAATTCTCTCGAAGGCACAATAATTAAAGCTTCTGTATTTTTCTTAGTTTGAAGTTTTTCTAATAAGGGTATTAGAAAAGCAAGTGTTTTACCTGAACCAGTATCAGATAAAAGTAAAATCTGTTGTTGCAATTGATGTGCTTCAATTGAAGCTTCTTGCATAGCATTTAATTCAACTATATTTAAATTCTGAAGAATTGTTTGTAAAGACCATTGTTGTTGCATAACTGCAAAAGTAACTAAAAGCTTTGGCTTACTTAAATCACATTCAATACTTTTGATAAATTAACAATTAGAATACATGGGTAAATTATTTTGGAAACTGTTTTTAAAGTGTTTTGGATGGAATACAAATGTGCTATTTCCCAAACATATTAAGAAAGCTGTTGTAATTGTTGGTCCACATACTAGTAATTGGGATTTTGTTTTTGGATTGGCCTATAGAAGTGTAAGTGAAATTAGACATTCTAAATATTTAGGTAAATCTCAATTATTTAAATGGCCCTATGGCTTTATATTTAGATGGCTTGGTGGCATACCTGTAGATAGAAAGCAAAAACACAATTTAGTTGAGCAAGTAGCAACACTCTTTAACCAGGAAGATGAATTACTATTAGCCATTGCACCAGAGGGAACAAGAAAAAAAGTGATTCAACTAAAAACCGGATTCTATCATATTGCTAAAACTGCTCAAGTGCCAATAGTAATGGCAGGTATGGATTTTGAAAAGAAAACCTTAGTTTATGCTGAGCCATTTTATACAACTGAAAACGAAGCTGAAGATTTTAAAAAAATAATTCATTTTTTTGGAAATATAAAGGGCAAAAATCCTGCTCAAGGTCTAGCACATCTTGTAGAATAATGTTTGCTAAAAAAATGCTAAAGTATAAATCAATAAGTTGTTATTCCTATTAAAAAAAATCACACTTCTTAAATTTGCTGCAGAAATACAAAACACACATTACATGAAAAACAAACTTTTATTCTTAACACTTGCAGCAACCATGTTTTTTGCTTCATGTGTAAGTAGAAAAAAATTAGATGAAGCCCAAGCTAAATATTTAACATTAAATGCTTCTCATACCTTATTGAAAGGCGATTTAAAAGATTGTGAAGACACAGTTGCATTATTGAGAAAAAGTAAAGCATTAGCAGAAACTGATAACTCTTATTTAAAAAATAAAATAGCCGATTTAAATAAACAAATTGATTATTTAAAAGAAAATAGCTCAACTGTTTTAAATCAGTTGAAAGATTTAAGTGTTGTAACTTCTTCTCAAGCAGAAAGCATTAAAAAAAGTTTAGAAAACATTGGTGCTAAAGACAATTACATCAGAACACTTCAATCGAGTATTGCTCAAAAAGATTCTTTAAACTTGGCTTTAGTAATGAATTTAAAAGGTGCTTTAGCCGATGTTAATGATAAAGACATTGAGGTAAAAGTTGAGAAAGGAGTTGTATATATTTCAATTTCTGATAAACTTTTATTTAAAACTGGAAGTTACGATATCACTCCTGCAGCTATGACTGTTTTAGGAAAAGTAGCAACAGTATTAAACAATCAACCAAATATTGAATTTTTAGTTGAAGGGCATACTGATAGTTTGCCTATAAGTAGAGGTGATATTAAAGACAACTGGGATCTAAGTGTTCTTAGAGCTACTTCAGTAGTAAGATTATTACAAACAAAGTATAATTTAGACCCTAAAAGAATGACTGCTGGTGGTAGAGGAGAATATGTTCCTGTATCTTCTAACAATACTGCTGAAGGTAGAGCTACAAACAGAAGAACAAGAATTGTTATCTTACCTCAATTAGATCAGTTTTTTCAACTTCTTGAAAAAAAATAGTTTCAAGTATAAATGAATTAAAAAATAGCCACTAATTAGTGGCTATTTTTTTGTTTAATTGTTACTCGTTTTTGAATTATTTTATTGAAAAAATAAAAAATAATGGTTAATACAATAAAAATAATTAGTGCTTTAAATTCATCAAATTTCAAATTCGATAAAAACCAAATAATTACTGCAATTGATAATAAAGGAATCGTTAACCCAAAAGGAATTTTAAAAGTAGAAAGTTGAGTGCTGGATTTTGTAAACCTTAATTTAATTGTAGCTAACACTACTGCTAAAAAAATGATAAGAATAGATGAACTAGAAAGTATAGCTAATGATGTAAAACTTCCAGAAACTGCAACCAATACAGTTAAAAAACTAAAGAATAGTATAGATATATAAGGTGTAGCAAACTTTGGGTGTAATTTACTTAAGTATACAGGCAATAATTTTTTTTCTGAAGCAGCAAATAAAACTCTAGATGTTGCTAAAACATCTCCACTTAATAAACTAAACATTGATACAAAACTTGCTATCAAAATAATAACACTTCCAATGGGTCCAACAATTTTAACTGCAAGAGCTATTAGCGGTGCTGCTTGATGGTTTAATAAATCTTTACCTAGAACTCCTTGAGCAACAAATTGTGTCAATAAATAAATTAGCACAACAGTTGAAATACTAATAAATATAGCTTTAGGAATTGTTTTGTTGGGATTCTTAATTTCACCACTTATACTTAAAGCAGTTTCGGCACCAAAAAAAGCAAATAACAAAATCAAAGAAGTTTCTCCAATAGTTTTAAATTCAGGAATAGAATGAACAACAATATTTTGTTTAGAGATGTGAAATAACCCAATAACAATAATTAATACTAATGGAACCATTTTTACTATAGTGGTTACCATTACAAATCGTATTCCAGATTTAACACCCACAATATTTACAAAAGCAAACAATCCATATAGAAATAGAATAAATAAACCCTTACTAAACGAATATTGAAATAAGGGGTGAAAATCTTTGATTAAATCAAATAAAGCATTGGCAATGGCAGCATCAGCCAAAATACTATAGCCTAACCAAAAAAGAGTATTAATAATAAAGCCAATTAATGGTCCAAAAGCTGCATCAACATAAGCATATGCTCCTCCTGAAGTAGTAACCTTGCTACCTACTTCAGCAAAACATAACATGATTAAAATAATTAGTATAGCACAAAATAAATAAGCAATAAAACTAGCAGGGCCTAACTTCTCTGCCACAATTGCTGGTAAGATAAATATTCCTGCTCCAATCGTTAAGTTTATTGCATTAAGAGATAAGCCCCAAACACCAACTTCTCTTTTTAGTTGAACTGTTTCTTGCTTTTGCATCTTTAAAACTAATACATTTATTATAGTTGCCCATTAATAATTACTTTAGAGAAATATTTTAAAAATAATGGAATGAAGAATTTTTTATTATTACTGATTTGCTTTTCAATTGCTTCATATGGTTTGGCTAATAAAATTTCTGACACTACCACTAAGCAGGTATCACTACTAATTCTTGGCACCATTCAAGATGCTGGTTCTCCACAGATTAATTGTAAGAAAGATTGTTGTAAAGAATTACTAATTAATCCTGATAGAACTAGAAAAATTGTTTCAATAGGAGTACTAGATCACTATTATAAAAAGAAATATTTAATTGAAGCCACACCATACATTACTTCTCAATCTCAAACATTGCAAAATCTAATTAGTAGTCAAAATTTTTTAGATGGTATCTTTTTAACTCATGCACATATAGGTCATTATACTGGATTAATGTATTTAGGAAAAGAAGGTATGAATGCTACAAACCTTAATGTTTATACCATGCCAAAAATGAAATTGTTTTTAGAGAATAATGGACCTTGGAATCAGCTTGTTAAAAATAAAAATATTGCCCTACAAGAATTAAAAAATGAAATATCAGTATCATTATCACCTCAGCTTTCTGTAATACCATTTTTAGTTCCACATAGAGATGAATATTCTGAAACAGTTGGATACACTATTGTTGGTCCGAATAAAAAAGCTTTGTTTATACCAGATATTGATAAATGGGAAAAGTGGAATAAAAATATTATTGAAGAAATTAGAAAAGTTGATTATGCATTTATTGATGGTACTTTCTTTGATGCTGTAGAAATTAATAATAGAAATATTGCAGAAATTCCACATCCATTTATTATTGAAAGCATGAAGCTTTTTGAGAACTTATCTAAAGTAGAAAAAAGCAAAATCTATTTCATTCATTTTAATCATACAAATCCTGTTTTACAAACAAATAGTGAACAAGAAAAATTAATCAAAAAAAATGGGTTTCATATCAGTAAAATAAACGATACCTTCATTTTATAACTAAAATAAAATTTAATGAAAAGAAGAGATTTTATTTCAACCAGCACTATAGCAGCAGTTGGTATTACATCAATACTTTCTAGTTCTTGCAAAAACGATAAAGAAGTAACAAAAGAAACAATGAAAGAAACTAAAGACGATTTTGAATTGAATGAAATAACCATTCAGCAATTGCAAGATAAAATGAAGAATGGTTCTTACACTTCAGAGCAAATTACACAACTATATTTAAAAAGAATTGAAGCTATTGATAAGAATGGGCCACGATTAAATGCAGTTATAGAAATTAATCCAGATGCTTTAGCAATTGCAAAAGAAATGGATAAAGAAAGAAAAACTGGCAAAGTTCGAAGTGCTTTACATGGAATTCCTGTTTTAATAAAAGATAATATTGATACAGCAGATAAAATGATGACAACTGCTGGTTCTTTAGCCTTATTCAATCATCATGCAAAAGAAGATGCATTTATTGTAAAACAATTAAGAGAAGCTGGTGTAGTGTTGTTAGGTAAAACTAATTTATCAGAATGGGCAAATTTCCGTTCCACAAAATCATGTTCAGGTTGGAGCAGCAGAGGTGGACAAACAAAAAATCCTTACATCTTAGATCATAATCCTTGTGGTTCTAGTTCTGGTTCAGGTGTTGCAGTTGCTGCAAATCTTTGTGCAGTTGCTATTGGCACAGAAACTGATGGTTCAATAACTTGTCCTGCTGCAGTAAATGGTGCTGTTGGTTTAAAGCCAACTGTTGGCTTGGTAAGTCGTTCAGGCATTATTCCTATTTCATCAACACAAGATACGGCAGGCCCAATTGCAAGAACTGTAACTGATGCAGCAATTTTATTATCTGCAATTACTGGTATAGATGCTTTAGACAATAAAACAAAAGAAAGCAATGGGAAGATAGAAAAAGATTATACAAAGTTTTTAAAATTAGATGGATTAAAGGGTAAAAGAATTGGTATGGAAAAAAAGAAATATGAAAATCAATTCTTAGAAGCATTGTTTGAAAAAATAATTAATGCACTTAAAAATTCGGGTGCAGAAATTGTAGATGTTGAATACTTGGAAAAAATTAATAAACTGGGAGATGCAGAATATGAAGTGTTGAAGTTTGAATATAAGGATGGCTTGAATAAATACTTTGCAAATGCCAACACATCAATAAAAACAATTGATGATGTAATTGCTTTCAATAAGCAAAACGAAAATGAAGCCATGCCAACTTTTAAGCAAGAAATCTTAGAAGCCAGTGTAAAAATGAAAGGATTAGATAGCAAAGACTATTTGGAAGCATTAAATAAAAGTCATGAAGGCTCTAAAAATATGATTGATGATGTAATGAAATCAAATAATTTAGATGCCATTTGTGGATTAACTATGGGCCCTGCTTGCAGCATTGATACAATTTATGGAGATCGTTGGGGTGAAGTATTTTTAACAGCACCAGCTGCCATGAGTGGATATCCTCATATTACAGTGCCTGCAGGAAAAGTGTATGATTTACCTGTTGGCGTTTCTTTTTTTAGTACAGCATATCAAGAACCAAAATTATTTGAAATTGCTTTTTCATTTGAACAAGCAACCAAACAAAGAACAATGCCTAATTTTAAACCTTCATTTTTAGCATAATGGAATTTAAAGCATCAATGGATAAAACAACTAAGCTCATTACAACATTTGTAATATTTATTTTAATTGTTGTAATGATATTACCGTTTATTTCGATTCCAAAACCATTAAACATTTTATTTCCTCTTTTTTCTGCATTAATCCCTTTAATCATTTTTTTAATTCCTATTTTATATAAACCAAAATTTTATTCAATTGAAGTTAATCAAGTTATTATTCATCGAACAATGAATGATATTAAATTATTAAAAAGTGAAATAATATCTGTTGGTCAATTAGAAAAAGAAAAACTAAAAGGAACCATTAGAACTTTTGGTGTTGGTGGTTTATTTGGATATTTCGGAAAATTCTATAATAATAAAATTGGTGTAATGACTTTGTATGCCACCAGAAGAAGTAATTATGTTTTAATTAAAACTTCAGCAAATAAAAAAATAATTCTAACACCCGATAACCCTGAAGATTTTGTAAAAGAGTTTTATAAAATGTAGCTTACAACTTTTTCATCGTTTACTTTTGCAGTGAATTTTAGTTCATGAATATTCATATAATTTCTGTTGTTCCTGATTTATTAGAAAGTCCTTTTAATCATAGTATTCTTAAACGTGCTAAAGAAAAGGGACTACTAAATGTTTATGTACATAATCTTCGTAAATGGGCAATTAACAAACATGCTCAAGTTGATGACTACCAATATGGTGGTGGTGCAGGCATGGTAATCATGTGTGAACCATTAGTAAATGCTATTGAAGAATTGCAGCAAACTACTAAGTTCGATGAAATTATATATGTAACTCCCGATGCTGAACAATTCAAACAAACACATGCAAATCAACTATCAATGTTGCAAAATATTTTAATTATTTGTGGACATTATAAAGGCATAGATCAACGCATCAGAGATCATTACATTACCAAAGAAATATCTATTGGTGATTATGTTTTAAGTGGTGGAGAATTAGCTGCAGCCATTTTAGTAGATGCAATTGGTAGATTATTACCTGGAGTTTTGAATGATGAAACTTCTGCACTAACAGATTCTTTTCAGGATGGATTATTAGCTCCACCAGTTTATACAAGACCAGTTGATTTTAAAGGTTGGAAAGTTCCTGAAATACTACTTACAGGCAATCCTAAACTAATAGAAGAATGGCGTTTTGAAAAAGCTGTTGAAAGGACCATTCAAATTCGCCCAGATTTAATGAAAGAATAATTGTATTTTTTCTCAACTAATAAATGTCATAAAAAACTATGACAATCTCATGATAATTAAAAAAAATACTAGAACGAGTTTTGCATTAAGAAAACAATATGCAAAAAATACTCGGAATATTAGCGGTTTTACTTTCCATCATTCCTAATGCTTATAGTCAAAATGATAGTAGTAAAGTTATCAATTTAGACGAGGTAGTGATTACTGCTACTAGAACTGAAAGAAAATTAGGAAACATTGCAGTACCTGTATCAATTGTAACATCAAAAAATATACAACAAGCAGCTTCATTAAGGCTAAACGATATTTTAAATGAACAAGCAGGCTTATACATAACAAGTGGCTTTGGCTCTGGAGTGCAAATGCAAGGTTTAAACCCCGATTATACACTAATATTAATCAATGGTGAACCATTAATAGGAAGAACTGCAGGTGTTTTAGATTTAAATAGAATTACTGTTGGCAATATTCAAAAGATTGAGATTGTAAAAGGACCATCTTCTAGTTTGTATGGAAGTGAGGCTATGGCTGGTGTAATTAATATTATTACAAAACAGCCTATTAATCATCAATTATCAGCAGGTATAAGATATGGTACATATAATACTTTAGATGCTAATGTTACAACTGCAACAAAATTTAATAAATTATTGGTTCAAATTTTTTCAAACTACTACAGCACTGATGGATATAGCATTAGACCAAATTCTGTTGAAAGAACTGTTGCACCAATTAAAAGATATACCCATCAAATTCAACTCAATTATCCATTCTCGAATAAAACAAAGTTGAGTATTTTAGGAAGATATAATTATGAAAACATAACTAATAAGATTGCAGTTACTAATACAGGCAGCACAACTTATTCTGATGGTATTGAAAAACATAATGATTATAACATCAACCCCATTATTACACATCAGTTTAATAGTAAAACAAAAAGTGCATTAAGACTTTATCATTCACGTTTTAAATCAACTCAAGATTTAAGTACTAATACTCCTAATGCTTATAATGATTACTTTTTACAAGATTTTTATAGAGCCGAAAATCAAACAGATTACCAAATTAATGATAAAAATGCTTTAACAATAGGCACAGGATATATTGTAGAAAATGTTAGAAGTTCTCGTTATGATAATAAAGACAATACAAAACAAAGTAATGTAGCATATGGCTTTGTACAGAATGAATTTAAACCTAGTGAAAAATTAAATTTAATTGCTGGATTAAGATATGACAAGAATAGTATTTATGCTTCGGCTTTTTCGCCAAAACTTGCCATTCATTATAAATCAAGCAAAAAAATATCGCTGAATGCCAGTATTGGTAGAGGTTTTAAAGCACCAGATTTTCGCCAACTTTATTTAAACTTTACAAATACAGCAGCTGGAAGTTATAGTGTTTTTGGGGCTTTAGAAGCTCAAACACAAATTGCTCAATTAGATAAACTTGGTCAAATTCAATCTTATGAAAATGATTATTACAAACTTGCTGCATTACAACCAGAATTTTCAACAGGAATTAATATTGGATCAAAATATTTAATAAGCACTACAACTTTTTTAGATGTAAACATTTTTAGGAACGATATTGAAAATTTAATAGATAGCAGATTAGTGGCTAACTATAAAAATGGAGCTCAAATTTTCAGCTACCTAAATGTTAAGAATGCCTATACTCAAGGTATTGAGCTTAATCTTACTCATAAAATAAATACCTCTATAACTATGACCTCTGGCTATCAATATTTAGAAACAGCCGATAAAGATCAAATTGATGCCATTAAAAAAGGAACTGTATTTACTAAAGATGCTAATGGTGCAGCTAGAAAAATGAATTTGAACGAATATTTTGGATTGCCTAACCGAAGTAAGCACATGGCTAATTTAAAATTTTTATACGAAAAGAATGATTTCTTTATAAACACTAGAGCCATTTATAGAAGTAAATGGGCAGTTAGCGATAAAGATGGAAATGGATTATATAACAACAACGATGAATTTGCACAAGGATTTGTACAATTAAATTGTTCAATAGGAAAACAATTTAATCAAATTGCTGTACAAACAGGTTGCGATAATATTTTAAATTATACAGACGTAAATAATTTACCCAATTTACCAGGAAGAACTTATTATATCTCTTTTAAATATCAATTAACAAAAAAACAAAAAAAGTAAAATGAAAAACAGCGTAACAAAATTAATGAGCATTGTATTATTAACAGTTGCAATGGTTTCTTGCAAGAAAGAAGACACCGTATTAGATACCACTAATAATGGCTCTTTTAAAGTTTTTACTCAAGGAAATATTACAACAGTTCAGAACTTACAAGGTGATACTATTATTGGATTAAATCCAACTACAGGTCAACCATATGGTAGTGGAAAATTCACTTTCTTTAGTTTATCTACTGGTCAAATAATAGCAAACTCTGATAGTGCTACAAACAAATGGGATTTAGCTTTTAGAGGAACTACAATTTTAACTAACAATGGTACAAGTGGACCAGGTTTAGGTGGTGCTTATGTGCAAGTTGGTGCTTTTGCAGATGTAACAAAAGTTTCATCAGACTCTACCATTAAAATTGATAATGCACCAAATTATGCAATTACAACTGGTAGTAACAAAGGATGGTATGTTTATAATGGTGCCAACAATTTAGTTACTCCTATTCCAGGTAGAGTTTTAATTATTAGAACTGCTACAGGAAAGTATGCTAAAGTAGAAATACTAAATTATTATAGAGGTGGTGCAACACCTGCTGCTAGTGCATCAGATGCAACTAAAACTTCTGAGCAACGTTACTTTACATTTAGATATACTTATCAATCTTCAGGCTCAACAACTTTCTAAATTTTAGATGAACATTTCGAAAAGGTGTAGATGAATAGTCTGCACCTTTTTAATTAAAACCTAATTATGAATAACTCAATAGCAGAATATTTACCAATACTTACAACAATATTTTCAATTTATTTTTTGTTTGAAATATATCCACATTATAAAAGTAGAAACAAATCTTATTTACTATGGTGGACGGTGGGTGTTTTAACTTTTGGACTAGGAACACTAACAGAAAGTATTAATATTCTTTTTGGATGGAGTGAACTCAATTTAAGATGTTGGTATATAGTTGGAGCTCTTTTAGGCGGCTTTCCTTTAGCACAAGGATCTGTTTACTTATTAATGAATAAAAAGTTTGCAAATTATACATCTTTTATTTTCATTACATTAATCATCATTGCATCAATAACTATTTTCATAACCCCTATTAATCTACCCTCAGATTTTTCAGGTAAGCTTTCTGGCAAAGTATTTTCATGGTCGTGGGTAAGATACTTTTCACCATTTATAAACTTATACTCCTTTATTTTTTTGGTAGGAGGTGCAATTTACTCTGCAATTAAATATTCGAAGTTGGTAGATCAGCAAATCAAATTCAAGGGTAATATTTTAATAGCAATGGGAGCATTATTACCTGGCATAGGTGGTAGTTTTACAAGAGCTGGTTATGTAAATGTTTTATTTGTGACTGAGTTAATTGGACTGATACTAATTTATATTGGCTATAAAATAATTAAATCAGAAAAAGCTAAAAATTAAGACTAGTTACTCAAGCTTTCCTCAATTAAGGGAAGTTTGCGAGGGGAGTACTTTTTCACTTCTTGAGCTATATGTTTAATATGTGCAGGAGTTGTACCACAACATCCACCAACAATATTTACGAAACCTTCTTTAGCCCAGTCTTCTAAAAAATGAGCAGTTTGATGTGGTTCTTCATCATACTCTCCCATAGCATTTGGCAATCCAGCATTAGGATAAGCAGAGGTATAACATGAGGCTATTTGTGAAAGTTCTTCTATATGTGCCCTCATATCTTTTGCACCTAAAGCACAATTTAAACCAACAGATAATGGTCTTGCATGTTCAACAGAAATATAAAAAGCTTCAAGGGTTTGACCACTTAAAGTTCTTCCACTGGCATCAGTAATAGTTCCACTAATCATAATTGGAAGTTCTGGTTTTTTCTCCTCTCTAAAATATTTCTTCACTGCATAAATCGCTGCTTTTGCATTGAGTGTATCGAAAATGGTCTCAATTAAAATAATATCTACCCCCCCATCAACCAACCCTTTTACTTGCTCATAGTAAGCATTTGCAGCTTCATCAAAAGTTAAAGCTCTAAACCCTGGATTATTAACATCTGGACTTAATGATAAAGTTTTATTTAAAGGTCCAATAGCACCAGCTATATACTTTTGATTTGTATCACCTAGATTTTCATTTTTAAATTCTTGTATTGCATTTAATGCACATTTTGCAGCAGCAACATTAAGTTCGTAAGCTAACTCTTGCATTTCATAATCTGTCATTGCAATGCTTGTACTACTAAAAGTATTGGTTTCAATAATATCAGCACCTGCATTTAAATATTCTTTATGAATTGCAGTTATAATTTGTGGTTGTGTAATACATAACAGATCGTTATTGCCTTTAACATCTAAATGCCAATCTTTAAATCGCTCACCTCTATAATCTGCCTCAGAAAGTTTATATCTCTGAATCATGGTGCCCATAGCTCCATCAATAATTAATATTCTTTTTTCAAGATCACTCTTAATGTTTTTCATGCCTCAATAAATTAAAAGAATAATAAGCGAAGTGTACCTGAAATGGGTAAAGTATACTTTCGTTTATTAGTTCTATTGTAGTTAAATGTATGGGTTGAACAATAAACAAATCGACCCAGCATGCAAATATACGTGAGTGCAGAAACCAATATATCTAAAAGAGAAATTTTAAAAGAAGAAGTGCTAAAAATTAAAAAACCCTTCAAGGCCGGTAAAATACCGGCCAAGCGGGTACTGTTCTTGTCATCTTCATTAGGGTAACGATATTCTAAAATAAGAACGATGCAATTTATTTAAATATTCTACAAATACTTTCATTGTGAAAAAATGATCGAATGCTGTGCCATTATTAACATGTGTTATTGTAAGGTGCAATCAACAGCAACAGCAATAGAATTACTAATTCCCTCAGGAACTGTGATCTTATAGTCAACCAGCTTTACATTGAATTTACTTTTAATTGTTACTTTTCCTTCTTGAAAAGAAATTGTACCAGTTACAGTAATTTGTTTTGTAACTCCATGTAAAGTTAAATTGCCTAAAACTGTAACACTATAAGTTCCATTTTTTTGAAATATTACTGGATTAAAATTTTTTATTTGACCTACAAAATTCGCTTTTGGATATTTATCACTATGTAAATACTCTTCTTCGTTAAAGTGTTTTTGCATTAAGGCATTTTCGAATGAAAAGCCTTTTATTAAAACTGCAAACTGAACTTTCCCTGTGATTGTGTTAATACTACAAAAAACTTGATTGTTTATAGCTTCTACATCTTCAATAGCTGTGTTGGAAAAAAACTTTATTTGCCCTGACTTTGTGGTGTAATTTTTCTGACTAAAACACAATCCTGTAAAAAGGATACTAAATAATACTAAACTAAATTTTTTCATAATTTTATAATTTCTCCTTCATTAAATTGAACATCGCCTAAATAGCCAGTACAAATTCCTTTTAAAGTTATTGTGGTACCTAAATTAAAAAGAGGCAAACTGTCTTTCAATAAAAAATATATTTGAGTACCATCATCATCTGTTTTTAAATACACAGCAGTTTTTCCGTTTTCAATTTGAGAATTGATCACTTCGCCACTTACTTCAATTTGCTTTCCTGAGTATTTAGCAAAAGCAGCTGTCTCATCATTCAAAAAATCTTTTGCAATTTCAACAGCTGTAACTGGAGGAGCTTTTTTTACAGTAAAATTTTTATACACTTCTGTTTTAGGGAGATAAAATACAATAAACCAAATGCCAATGATAATAATTGGAATTAATATTAGGCCATATTTAAAGAGCTTTTTCATTTTCTATGTTTTATATATTGCAAAAAAAAGAGATTAAAAAATTAATCTCTTTTGAATTAAGCAATTTTATTGCAAAATCAGTGATTTTGTTTGCTGAAAATTATCAGTTACAAATTTTACAAATAACATCCCTTTAAAATCATTTATTTTAGGAGAAAAGGTAATTCTGTTATTACCCACAGATAAGTTTGAATTTATAACTTGTAAGTTTCTTCCTGAAGCATCTAACACAATTATGTTTATTACACGAGATTTATCACTAGCAATATCTACATTTATAGGGTCAGATTTTTTGATAATGGTTGGATAAATATTTTTAATGGTAATTCCATTGAATACTGGTTTGATACTAATATGATTTGAATATTTAGCACTACCATCTTTGTCAACTAATTTAAGACGATAAAAAATCTGGCTGCCATTATTATAACTTAATTTAGTATCTAAAAATGAGTATGCTGTTTCTCTAGATGAATTTCCTATTGCATCAACACGCCCAATACTAAAAAAGAATTGGCCATCGTCACTTCTTTCAATATCAAAGTAATTACTATTAACCTCGGTTAAAGTTTGCCATTTTAATAAAATATTATTGTTATCATTAATAGCATAAAACTCTCCAAGTTCTATAGGTAATGCCACTACAGAAGACCCTGCATAAATAAAATCTCCACCATCACCACTACCATCTGCTGCATTCCCTACATAAAAAAATGTAACATTACCCGATGCTGCAGGTGCTGTCCATCTTAAATTATTATAAGTAAAAGAATTTGATGAACTTGTTGATACAGCATTATTATGACTTAATTCTGTGCCATTTGTAGCTGCATTTGAATTTGTAGAAGAAAAAGTACCAACAGAAGTACCAGAACTATTTACAGCTTTCATAGAAAAACCCCAACGTTGTCTATTACTAGCCCCATGATTAATAGTTAGTGAAATTGGATACTGAGTAAATGGAACATAACCACCAGATGGTAAACCAGAAACTGTTACACTACCTCCAACAGCATTCAATGGATTTCCTGAATGACAAGTGTTACAATAATTGCCAGTAGCCCCAGTATAACCTGTTGGAGGTTGACTAGAAAAATTAAGTCCATGTATACCTGATTGTAATAAGCATACGCAACTTGCGAGTATCAATAAAGTAAATATTTTATTCATATGGTAAATTTTGAAATTGAAAATACAAAATTTTAGTCTATGAATAATATTTAACTAAAATTTATTTTACATATTGCTGAACAGGAAGTCGATTGGTTAAGCTCTTTGCTAAGGTCATTTCATCAGCAAATTCAAGCTCTCCCCCAAATGCAATACCACGTGCAATAGTAGTTACTTTACAATCTAAGCCTGTTAACTTTTTCTGTATATAGTAAATTGTTGTATCGCCTTGTATATTTGGGTTAAGAGCAAAAATCAATTCGTGCACCTCCTCTTTTTTTACTCTATTAATTAAAGATTCAATTTGCAAATCATTAGGTCCAATTCCATCTAGTGGAGAAATAATTCCACCTAAAACATGATAAACCCCATTGAATTGTTGAGTATTTTCTATTGCAATAACATCTCTTATATTTTCTACAACACAAATTAAGTGTTGATTTCTCATACTATTTGAGCAAGTATTACAAATATTGGCATCGCTTATATTATGACAACGACTACAAAAAACTATTTCAGTTCTCATTTTTGCAATGGTTTCTGCAAAGTGTTCAACGTTTGCTTTATCTTGTTTTAAAAGATGCAGTACTAAACGAAGAGCTGTCTTTTTTCCAATTCCAGGGAGTTGTGTAAACGAATCAACAGCGTTCTGTAATAACGATGAGGGCAATAACATGTAACAAATGTAAAGTGTATTTTTTATTTACAGAACATTACACTTTATACTATTATCATTGTATTTATTCTTGTAAGGATAAATGTTTAGCATAACATATCCCCCACTATTAAATGGCTGACGATAATAACCTTTAAACCAACCTAAAACGCCTAAATCATGAACGCCTAAGAGTAATGGTCCAATTTTAACTGCTGCCCCCATCCAAAAACTTCTTTGAACATTATATTGCATGGGTAAATAAAAGCCAAAGCCTTGAGTTTCCCAACGTGGGGTTAGGGTAAATAAATTTAATTCTCTTGCATTGATACTACTAGTAGAATTACTTGAAAATATATTTATGCTGGCCTGAAAGTTTGCAAAAAATCCTCCTCCAAAATTTCTATCTACAGAAGCAACAATTCTTGTTGGGGCACTAATGGTAAAGCTACCTTTTAAAGAATCTGTATTATTAAACATTGGACTAACTGAATCTCTAAATTGAACTAATGAATTAACATTACTAAACTTAGTTACTAAAGAAGTATCTACTAAACTAGCATTAGGAATTCTGTTAGTTGCAGAACCTCTAATATAATCGTATTTTAAAGTACCAATATCCATTATTGAGGCTCCAAATTTCCAAGAGTAATTTAAATTATTAATATTAGCTTCAACAGTTTCATCAACAATCATATATTCAACACCAATACTAAAGTTTAAAGAACTATAAGAATTTTTATAAAATTCTCTAACTGTAGTAGAATTAACAGGAACAGTATCGAAGTATGACAAGTTGTTAGAATATAAATAAGATAAAGTACCTCCATTATTGAGTGCCTGAAAGTATTCTCTATTATTCGAGGGATTAACCAGTTTTTGATACTGAAGATTCCTTACTCCAAAATAACCACCAGATAAAGCCTTTGAAAAACCAATATTAGCACCCACGCTTAGTTTTGCAGTAGAGTTTTCTATTAAAACTTGAGAAATATTAAGATTGGTTTCCATAGAACCAGAATGCATTGCAAATCCATCAAGAGTATGGCCTGGCAAATTTTGGTTTAGAAAACCATTTACAGTTGATTTAGTATATTCACTTATAAATATATCGTTTGTTTTAAATTCATTATAAGTTCTTCCCCTAAAAGAAAACCCAATAGAGGTTTTATCTTTAATTCTATATCTAAAGCTTAGTCCTTGTCCATCAATAATTCCTTGATAATGTCTACTAAATAAACCACTGTATGGAAATACTGTAGTATCATTTAAGTTATTTTCATTAATCTGAGTTATGGGTAAGTTTCGAACAAATCCTGTGTTTTGATCTGTTTTAAATTGTAAACCAATTAGACTAACATCCCACTTATAAAAACTATTTACAGGAGAAGCAGGGTTAACATACATACTTGTGATTCCAGCAAATGGAGAACCATTGATTGCATGATAACTTTGTGCATACAGCATAGATGAGTAAAATAAACAAATAGATAAAGTAACAAATAATTTGTTATTGAAGAGTTTTACTCGAGTTATAAAATTCATACACATAGAATAAGTAACAAAAAAAGTACAATAAAGTTTAAATAGGAAATAAATTTTAACAAAACCTAGTATTAATTGATAATTACGTCAGGTGCAACTGTTAGTTTTCCGAGGGTTTTTGATTGAATTTCTTCAATGCTTACCCCTGGAGCTGTTTCTCTTAATAGAAATCCATCTTCTGTAATATCTAAAACTGCGAGTTCAGTTACAACTTTTTTTACACAATTTACACCTGTTAATGGTAAACTACATTTGGGCAATAGTTTACTTTCTCCTTTTGGATTGGTATGCATCATAGCTACAATAATATTTTTAGCACTTGCTACTAAATCCATAGCACCACCCATTCCTTTAACCATTTTTCCGGGAATTTTCCAATTGGCTATATCTCCATTTTCACTCACTTCCATTGCACCTAAAACTGTTAAATCTATTTTTCCTGCACGTATCATTCCAAAACTTTCTGCACTATCAAAAATAGCAGCACCTTTTATTAAGGTTACTGTTTCTTTACCTGCATTAATTAAATCGGCATCAATATTTTCTGGAGTTGGATAAGGACCCATTCCTAATATTCCATTCTCACTTTGCAGAATCACTGTTATATCATTAGGAATATAGTTGGCTACTAATGTTGGGATACCAATCCCTAAATTAACATACATGCCATCTTTAAGTTCTTTTGCAATTCGTTGTGCTATTCCAAATTTATCTAAAGCCATAATAATTTGTTTGTGAATGATTAAAGTTGAGTAGTTCTTCTTTCTATTCTTTTTTCATAATTTTTTCCTTCGAAAATTCTGTGTATATAAACTCCTGCAACATGAATTTCATCTGGATCTAATTCACCTGGATGAACCAGATGTTCAACTTCTGCAATAGTTATTGTACCAGCCTTAGCCATTGAAGTGGAAAAATTTCGAGTTGTTTTTCTAAAAACTAAATTGCCCATTGTATCTCCCTTCCATGCTTTTACTAGAGCAAAATCTGCATGTAATGCATGTTCCATTAAATGCATTTTACCATTAAATTCTCTTACTTCTTTTCCTAATGCAATTTCTGTTCCATAACCAGCTGGTGTATAAAAAGCAGGAATTCCCATGCCAGCCATTTGTATTCTTGTGGCTAATGTTCCTTGAGGAATGAGGTCTACTTCTAACTCGCCATTTAACAACTGACGTTCAAACTCTGCATTCTCACCTACGTAACTACTCATCATTTTTTTAATCTGGCGAGTTTTCAATAATAATCCTAATCCAAAATCATCAACTCCTGCATTATTAGAAATACAAGTGAGATTTTTTATTCCTTTTCTTACCAAAGCTGCTATTAAATTTTCTGGTATACCATTAAGGCCAAAACCGCCAACCATAATTGTATTACCATCTGCCATATCATGAATGGCTTCATCGGCATTTAAAAATATTTTATTCATAAATTATAAACTTGAAATGGCTTTCTCTCTTTTTTTGATGCCATAATTTGAAATTGAGTCTAATAAAATTTTCATTTCATTAGGATGCTCTTGATAATATTTATAACTAAAATCAAAATCTTTTTGTGTGATTTGATGTAATGAAAATATCTTTTGGTAAAAGATTGGACGATTACTTTTAATGCTATAAGTACTATCTTTTTTTACATAAAGTTTCATTAATTCTTCACTATTAGTCATCTCCCATAAAACAACTTTAACAGTATCAAAAGGTAGTTGCTTTGGTTTATTTGTACAAGCACAAAAACTCATTACCACTAAAATACGAACAATTAATTTCATTGTAATCCTTCATTATATTTTCCTGCATTTGCAGGATCTAGATTTGATAGTAATTCTATTGCACTCGATTTTTCAGTGGATGTTCCTCTTTTAAAAATATTAATCATTTCTTGCATTTTATTTTGCATAAAAAATTGCACGAACATACTATTGGGGAACTCTTGATTAAATGTTTTTAATTGTTGTAAAGACTTTAAAAAGCTATTGATGGCTTGTTTTTCATCAGCAACCATATAATCGTACCCATTTCTATAAAAATCATAAACTACACTATGTAAAATATTATTTCGAGTATTAGATAAATTTTCACCCAACCAATATCTATTTCTTAGTCCATCAAAAACTCTCCAACCAGTTATATTTTTTCCTTCTGGTGCATTGTTTACAATATTCATTGCTTTTAGAAAATATTTTTCACCACCTTTTGGTGAAAAAGAATCGTAATGCAAACCTAAAATCATATTAGCATAAAAAGCAAAAATTGCTGGCAAGTTCGAGATACTTGCGTCGCTACCTGCAACTCTATTTTCATTAAATTCTATAGGTTGGTATTCTATATATTTAAAAGCAACATCAATATCTTGAAAATTAAACAATGCAGCCTGGTAAGTTGAGCTCATAACAGGCCTTGCAGATTGAATTAATAATTGTGCTTTATATACATTCGGTTCTAATATATTTTCAATATTTAAAACAATATTACAATCTATTTTTTCATTGGCTTTATAAACATCATTAGTCCATTTTCTATTATTAAAAAAATTAGATAATTGGTTCTGAAGTGTGGTAAATATTCTTCTATCAATAGTAGTATTAACTCTGCTTGCATTTACAGTAATCTTAGCTTGAAACTCTTGTGCTTTTAGAGTTTGCAATAAAAAAAAACAGATAATTAAAATTTTAAACTTCTTCATGTAGTTTATTTGAAATAATAAATTGTACAATATCTTGAGCTAGGGCCTTTTTAGTTTTTGGTCCAAATCTATGTGTTGCATTTGAACTTTCAATAATTGTAATTTCATTTTCATCTGATCCAAAAACAGGATTATTCTGATTAAATTTATTAAGAATTATTGCATCTAAATTTTTGTTTTTTAATTTTTCTTTAGCATTATCTAATTCGTTATTGGTTTCAAGTGCAAAACCAATAAGAGTTTGATGGGTTGCTTTTATTTTACCTAATTCAAATAATATATCTGTTGTTTTTTCTAAATCTAAACTCCAATTTGTATTGTTCTTTTTTATTTTATTTGAAGCAACTATAGAAGGCTTATAATCTGCAACGGCAGCACACATTATAATAATATCAGCCTGCTGTTGTTGTAACATCACTTGATGAAGCATTTCTTCACTTGAGGTAATATTAATTTTTTTTATGTTTTGGTGAATACTTAAATTAGTAGGACCAGAAATTAAAGTAACATCGGCACCACAATTATAAAATGATTCTGCTATTGCATAACCCATTTTACCAGAAGAGTAATTGCCAATATATCTAACAGGATCTATAGCTTCATAAGTTGGTCCAGCCGTAACTAACACTTTTTTATTACTTAGAAGTTTTGGAGTGTTGAAATCTTTTTCTAGAAATGAAATAATAAATTCAGGTTCTGCCATTCTTCCTTCACCAAAAAGTCCACTTGCTAACTCACCACTTTCAACAGGAATGATAGTGTTTCCAAAAGATTGAATACGATTTAAATTATTTTTAGTTGATGGATGATGCCACATGTCTTCATCCATTGCAGGAGCAACTATAACTGGACAAGTAGCAGATAAATAAACAGCCATTAACAAATTATCGCAAATACCATTTGCCATTTTAGCTAAAGAATTGCAGCTCAAAGGAGCTAAAAGCATTACGTCTGCCCACCTGCCTAATGCTACATGATTTGCCCATGAATCATTATTGGTTAACTCACAAAGCACATCATTTTTTGATAAAGTAGATAAAACTAAAGGAGAAACAAAATCTTTTGCTGCAGGAGTCATCACTACTTTAACTTCTGCTCCAGCTTTAATTAAGAGTCGAATAATTAAAATAGATTTATAAGCTGCTATGCTTCCACTAATACCAATTAATATTTTTTTTCCTGTTAACATATATACCAATAAAAAACGACAGTAAAAATACTGCCGTTTCCTTAATAATCTTTGTTAATATTAACGGAACAAATCGTTATCATTGTTCTTTCTGTAATAAATTTTTCCTTCTATAAACTCATGAGTTGCCATTATGGCCGGGTTTGGCATTTTTTCATAAGCACGAGATATTTCAATTTGCTCTTTATTTTCATGAATTTCTTCTAAACTATCAGTATGGCTAGCAAACTCTTCTAATTTATTATGTAATTCTTCTTTTAAAGTAACATTAATTTGATTGGCTCTTTTACCTACTATTGAAATAGATTCATATAAATTACCAGTTACTGCTTTTAAATCAATCAAATTTTGTGTTTCCACTACACTTGGTGTATTGGCATTAATTTGTCTGCGTAATTTGCTCATTTTTTATATTTTTAATTGAGTTGTTTATTTGAGATTTAATTATTAAAACTTCTTTATAGTGTTTACTATCAGCAAATCTTTCTATAAAATCAGTGCATTCGTTTTGAACTTTGCTATAACGCTCTTCTTGTTTATCTGCAAAACTCATATCAGCATACTTTACATATGATTTAATCATTAAGTATTTATATTCATCTGCTTTTTTGCTATCGATAAAATTTTCTAAAATATTTTCAAAAGCAATTGCTGCAGATTTATAAAACCCTAAATTGTAATACAATTCTGCTGCTTTAAATTCTTTTTCTTCTAACTTTTCTCTACATAAATCAATAATATCATTTGCTTCTTTAACTCTTATAGAAGTCGGATGCATATTAATAAAAGCTTGCATTAAAGACATGGCTTTTACAGTTGCAGTTTGATCTAAGTCTGTTTTTGGTGATTGTTTATAATAGCTATAAGCTCTTAAATAGTTACAATCTTCTGCTCTTTTACTATTTGGAAAGGTTTCTACAAATGACTTATAAAAATTTTCAGCATTTAAATAATCCTTTAAAAAATAGTAACAGTTGGCACTTTTAAAATACATGTCTTCATATCTATCAGAACCTTTGATGTAAGGAAATAGATCTTCGTATAATTGAATAGCTAAACTATATTTCTTATCAGCATAAAACTGTTCTGCAGCTTTATAACGCATTTCATTATCGGTGCTTTTAAATATTTTACTAAAACTTTTGCTTTTTTCTACCTTAATAGTAGATTTTTTCTTAAAGAAACAAGAATTTAAGCTAATACTTATAATGAATAATAAACAAAATACTCTCATAAAGGGTTGCAAAGTTAACAGATTCATAGCAAAGTAACGAACTCCATTTAATAAAGATTATTTAAATCGTTAATTTAAATATAAAAGCCTCACGTTGTGAGGCTTTTATATTTATTTAAAAACAAAATTCTACTAATAGTTTTGTTTTCCTTTTAAATGTGGAGCTGGAGCAGGAACTGTATTTGGACCTGCTTCTGTAGTTCCTTGTAAATCTATTGTTTTTGAATCTCCACTTCCTGAATCATAAGCAAAGATGAAGCGATTTTCACTGATACCTTGTTTTTCAACTAAGTATTTGATAATTGCATCTACTCTGTCGTATGATTTTTGTTGAGATGATTTATTAGCTTCTGGATGACCTAAAACTTTTACTTTACAAGAAGGATTATCTTTCATTTGTGTGGCAACAGCATCTAATAAACGCATATTGTCTCTGCTTAAAGATGCACCTCCAGATTTGAATACAATACTAGGTAAATTATTCATAGAACAACTTCCAGCAATACCTGATTCTTTTAATCCTTCAACTACTTTTTGTAATTCTGTAATTTTTTCTCTTGATTCTTTGCAACAAGCACTTTCAGGACAACTACCAACACCTTCTGTATTTACAGGGAAACATTCTTGACGAGTTAATAACTCTTTATCTTTATAATCAGGAACACCATCACCATCACTATCTAACGCTCTACCTCTGCTATCAACAGCTACACCAGCAGGAGTGTTAGGTTCTAAATCAAATTGATCAGTAATGCCATCACCATCAGCATCATCTAATTTAACTTTTAAATTTTTCTTTAAATGATCTGGTTCGTTTAATTCACTATATACATAGTTATTAGGGTTAATCCAATTTAATGGCTCAACTCTTTTATCTCTACTACCAACATTAAAGTTTAAACGAAGAGTGTAGGCATTAAGTCCATCGAATGTGTTACTTACAGAACTGTGAAAACCATCAAGGTAATCGTAGCTCGTAATAGAATTTTTATTTTCTAATCCAATATTAAAACGATCACTTACTCTAAACGCAATACCAATACCTAAATTAATTACAGGAATAACAGCAGTTTTTCCATCATTAATAGTTGTTAAAGGGGCGTTAGTAACAGAAGGATCAAATTGAACATAAGTTCCATTTGTTGCTTTCTTTTCAACATTTGCACCAATAACACCAATACCACCTAAAACGTAAATATTTACTTTAGGATTTCCTTTATAATTTCTGCTGGTGTTTAAAGAAGCAATTCCATCAATACCTAGGCCCATTGTAGTTGTTTTATATGGTCTAGCTACATTAGTTGCTGCTGGGTTTCCTGCACCATTAATGTTGTTTGCAGGTTCGTCACCATATATTTTTGCATATGATAAATAAGGTCTAAGTGAAAATACATGACCTAAAGATTTTCTTGCAGAAAGTGAAGCGGTTAACCCAACATTACTGTTGATATCACCCCCTATTCTAGCAATACCTAATCCAACGCCAATTTCCCACATATCTCTTGGTTTAGCAGGATAGATATATGCATTTTTTGAGAATTCTGTAAATTGTGCACTGTTTTTAGTTGCAACTTTTGAGCTATCTTTCCATTGTTTAGTTACATCTGACATTTGTGCTATAGACAAACTTGATATTAACGTAAAAACAGAAACTAATAATAAAGAGTAGTTTTTGTTTGACATAGTTTATTTTTTAATTTTAAAATATTTCCCTAGTGAGTGTTCAAAGTTGGCTCTTTTTCACCGAAAAATCAAATAAATAAGCATTAATTTTTAATTAAAGTATTTTTTAACCCTTTGGTTTATGAGAGTTTATCTGAATTTGTTTTGTTATAAACGTTATAAAGTTCTTTTTATTTCTTCTTCTTCATAAGCAACAACATTATCTCCAACTTGAATGTCTGCAAAGTTTTTAATAGTTAAACCACACTCGTACCCATAAGCTACTTCTTTAACATCGTCTTTAAATCTTTTTAAGCTGGCTAATTCTGCATATGCTCCTTCTTGACGAGGGAAAACTAAAATACCATCTCTATAAATTTTGATTTTATGATCTCGTTTAATTTTACCTTCAAGAACATAACTACCAGCAACCGTGGCTTTATCAAATTTAAATACTTCTCGTATTTCAACTGTTGCAACCTCTTTCTCTTCAACTTTAGGTTCTAACATACCTTCCATTGCAGATCTAATTTCTTCGATTGCTTTATAGATGATTGAATATTGCTTAATCTGCACTCCTTCAGTTTCAGCAAGTTTATTAGCTTGTGAAGATGGACGAACATTAAATCCAATTAAAATTGCATCTGAAGCAGTGGCTAATAAAACATCACTTTCTGAAATCTGACCAACAGCTTTATGTACAACTTTAATTGCAACTTCATCCGTTGAAAGTTTTTGTAAACTATCACTTAATGCTTCTACAGAACCATCCACATCACCTTTAATAATAATGTTTAACTCCTTAAAGTTACCTAATGCTAATCTTCTTCCAATTTCATCTAATGTGATATGTTTTCTAGCTCTTAATCCTTGTTCTCTTAAAATTTGTGAACGCTGAGTGGCTAATGATTTTGCTTGTGATTCATCTTCATAAACTTTAAATTTCTCACCAGCTTGAGGTGCTCCATTTAATCCAAGTATTACAACTGGAGTTGATGGTGGTGCTTCTTCTACTCGCTGATTTCTTTCATTAAACATGGCTTTTACACGACCATAATATTGACCAGAAACTATTAAATCACCTTGTTTTAATGTCCCATTTTGAACAAGTATAGTAGCTACATATCCTCTTCCTTTATCTAATGAAGCTTCAATAATTGTTCCTGTAGCTTCTCTTTTTGGATTAGCTTTTAATTCTAAAAGCTCTGCTTCTAATAAAACTTTATCTAAAAGTAAATCTACATTCAAGCCTTTTTTAGCAGATAGTTCTTGTGACTGAAATTTACCGCCCCATTCTTCAACTAACACATTCATTTGAGAAAGTTGTTCGTAAATTTTTTGAGGATTGGCACCATCTTTATCTATTTTATTGACAGCAAAAATCATTGGAACACTAGCTGCCTGAGCATGACTAATAGCTTCTTTTGTTTGAGGCATAACAGCATCATCTGCAGCAACTACAATAATAGCTATATCTGTAACTTTTGCACCTCTAGCTCTCATAGCAGTAAATGCCTCGTGACCAGGTGTATCTAGAAATGTAATATTTTTTCCACTTGAAGGTAAAGTAACTTCGTAAGCACCAATGTGCTGTGTAATTCCACCAGCTTCTCCAGCAACTACATTAGCACTTCTTATATAATCTAATAAAGATGTTTTACCATGATCTACGTGACCCATAATAGTTACAATTGGTGGACGTGCAACTAAATCTTCTGGAGCATCTTCATCATCTTCTTCATCTTCATCTACATCTTCAAGGCTTGTAAATTCAACTTCAAAATCAAATTCGCTAGCCACTAATTCAATTACTTCTGCATCTAAACGTTGGTTAATAGAAACCATGATTCCAAGGTTCATACATTTTCCAATAACATCTGCAAAACCAACATCCATGAGGTTTGCAAGCTCACTAACAGTTACAAACTCTGTTACATGTAGTTTGTTATCTTCTACTTCATTACCTTGTGCTTCTGCTGCTTCTTTTCTTTTATCTCTTCTATTTTTTGCTTTTAGGCTTTTACCTCTTCCACTTGAACCTGCTAGTTTAGCTTGAGTTTCTTTAATCTTATCTTGAATTTCTTTTTTGTCTATCTCTTTATCATCTCTTCTAGATTCTATTTTAATTCCTGGTCTTCCTCTTCCTCCTTGTGCTCTTCCTCCTGGCCCAGATGGTCTGTTAAATCCACCTCTATTATCTCCTCCTGCTCCTCTATCATCTTTTCTAAAATCTACTCTTTGAATATTAGATGTTTTTTTATCAATAGGAATTCTTTTTCTCTTTCCCTTCTCTTCTTTAGCAGCAGGTTTTGGCCTGGTTTCTGTATTTTTTGGTAATTCTATTTTACCTAAAATTTTTGGTCCACTTAATTTTTGAACCTCAATATTTTGAACAGTTTTAATAGCATCATCTGGTGATTCAACTTTTTCTTCAACTTGTTTTGGTTGTTCAACTTCTTTAACTTTTTCTACAACTTGTTCAATTACTTCTGGTTTTATCTCTTCAACCTTTGTTTCAACTTTAGCTTCAATTTTTGTCTCTGTCTCTTTTTCTACTTTTGCTTTTTTAGCAGACTTTTTAGGTTTGGTTGATGAGTCAATGGTACTTAAATCGATTTTGGTAATTACTTTAGGACCATTAAGCTCTGGAGCTTCAATTTTAACAACCTCTGAAACAGGCTCTTCTTTTTTAGACTCTGGGATTGATTCTATTTCTTTTTCTGGCTCAACTGAAACTTCTTTCCATTCAGTAGAAACATCTAGTTTTGGTAAGGCATCAAGATCAATATCTAAAGTTTCACTTTTAGTTTTTTGAGTTTCTTTTTTACCTATAGATAAATCTTCTTCATCACGTTTTCTTTTACCATCAATAATATTGGTGGTTTTTGGAATTTCAACCATATCGGCCTTATTCTTAATAGCTTTATCGCTACTAAATTCTGACTGAAGTGCTTGATACATATCCAATGAAAGTTTGGTAGTATCTTTTAACTCTTCTTTAAAGCCTTTACCTTCTAAAAAATCAATTATGGTATCTCTACCAACATTGAATTCTTTTGCAGCTGCTAATAACCTTGGTAATTTAATTTCTGACATTCAGTGTTTTTTTAAAGCTTACTACTTTACATGTAGTTTGCCTCCTCTTTTAAGTTAGTGGGTTACCCCAACAATATACAATTTTTATTCTTCTTCTCTTTCCATTTCTTCAGTTAAAATTCTTCTAACCTCTTCAATGGTTTCTATTTCTAAATCTGTTCTTCTTTCAAGTTCTGAATCACTTAATTTTAATACGCTTTGTGCTGTATCGCATCCTACACGTTTAAACTCATCAATAATCCATTGTTCAATCTCATCTGCAAACTCATCTAAATCGTAATCAAATTCTGCAGTTTGCTCTTCATCTTCTCTATACACATCAATTTCATACTCGGTTAATTCACTTGCTAATTTAATATTAACACCTCTACGTCCTATTGCTAAACTAATTTGATCTGCTTTTAAATAAACATCTGCTTGCTTTTTATCATTATCTAAATTCATGAAGCTAATCTTAGCAGGTGTTAAAGAACGTTGAATTAATAATTGAATATTATTAGTAAAATTAATAATATCAATATTTTCATTTTTTAATTCTCTTACAATGCCATGAATTCTACTTCCTTTCATACCTACACAAGCACCAACTGGGTCAATTCTATCGTCGTAACTTTCAACTGCAACTTTAGCTCTTTCGCCTGGTTCACGAACAATTTTTTTAATGGCAATTAATCCATCAAAAATTTCAGGAACTTCAATTTCTAAAAGTTTAGCCAAAAACATTGGACTAGTTCTTGACAAAATAACCACTGGATTGTTGTTCTTTACATCAACTCTTGCCACTACGGCTCTAATATTTTCACCCTTTTTAAAATAGTCGGTTGGTATTTGTTCTGATTTTGGAAGAATTAATTCGTTTCCTTCTTCGTCTAAACATAACACTTCTTTTTTCCAAACCTGATAAATTTCTGCAGATACTATTTCACCAATTCTATCCTCGTATTTTTTAATTAAAACATTCTTTTTTAAATCTCCTATTCTACTTGCTAAAGTTTGTTTTGCAGCCAATATAGCTCTACGACCAAAATCTTCCAAGTTAACTTCTTGTAACAATTCTTCGCCAATTTCAAAATCGGGTTCAATTTTTATTGCTTCACTGTATGCAATTTCTGCTAATGGATTATCTACATCATCATCAGATCTTATCTCTCTTTTATGAATAATTTCAAGGTCACCTTGCTCAGCATTTACAATTACATCAAAATTTTCATCGGTGCCATACTTTTTTCGAAGTAATGTTTTAAACACATCTTCTACCACTTTCATCATAGTGGGTCTATCAATATTTTCAGCGTCTTTAAAATCTTGAAACGCGTCAATTAAATTAATACTTGCCATACCATTTATATTTAAGATTTACTTTTAAAATTTATTAATACCGTTGCTTTTTTTATTTTATTAAACACTATATTTTCTTTTGTTATAACTGCCTTTTTTCCTTTACCCACTTTGAATTCAATAACAATTTCATTTTCTAAAACTTCAATTAAAGTTCCTTCTTTTTTAACATCATCAACTAAAATTAATTCTAAATCTCTGCCCATATTTTTTTTATATTGTCGAACTAATTTTAATGGTTCATCAACACCTGGGCTACTTACTTCTAAACTAAAATCACCTTCAGGAAAAATATTAGCTTCTTCAATTAACTTATAAAGTTTACGATTAATACGTACACATTTATCAATAGTTATACCTTGATCACCATCTAAAAATACTTTTATATTATTGGTAGGTTTAATTTTAATTTCTACACAAAACAAGTCGGTATAATCAGTTAATAATTCATCAATAAATTGCTGTAATAATTCTAAATGTGTCACCTAATCATTTTTTTAAAAAAGTGAAGGGAACGATTGCCGTTCCCTTCATCAATTCTTTTTTCCGTTGCAAATGTAATGCTTAGGTGTATTATATTCCAAATTAAAATTGGTTTCGTTATTTTCGTTCTTAGAATTATAATACATGCCCTTAATTGATTTAAAAATACCTAAAACTATTGCAAGAGCTTTAAGATTGCCTACTAACGATATTAGAAGGCAACAAATTAGGGTACTTAAAAAATTATTAAGAAAAGCTAGATTTACTGAATTTGGACAAGCTAACAATTTTGATGATATACTTTTATCGAAACATCCAGGTAAAAAATTTCAGGAAATTGTAAGTATTTACAATTACAACTCCATTTATGAGAAATGGTGGCACAAAACCCTAAATGGAAACAGTGATGTATGTTGGCCTGGCAAGATTAAATATTACGCTTTATCGTCTGGCACTTCTGAGGCATCAAGCAAATACATTCCGGTTACTAATGATTTATTAAGAGGAAATAAAATAGTAATGCTGAAGCAATTATTGAGCTTAAGAAATTACCATAATATTCCATTAAGATCAGCAGGCAGGGGCTGGCTAACCTTAGGAGGAAGTACAGACTTAGAAAAAAATTCTGGTTATTATGCAGGAGACTTAAGTGGCATTACAGTAAAAAAATCGCCTTTTTGGTTTCAACCCTTTTATAAACCGGGCAAGAAAATTGCAAAGGAAAAAGATTGGAATAAAAAGCTAAAAGACATAGTTGAAAAAGCCCCACAATGGGATATTGGTTTTATTGTTGGAGTGCCTGCTTGGGTGCAAATGTGTATGGAAATGGTAATTGAAAAATATCAATTAAAAAACATACATGAAATGTGGCCTAATCTTGACTTTTTTGTACACGGTGGAGTAAATTTTGAACCCTACAAAAAAGGTTTTGAAAAATTATTAGGCAAACCCATTCAGTATATAGAAACTTATTTAGCTAGTGAAGGATTTATTGCCTATCAAGAAAGACAGAACAATAAAGGCATGAAGCTGGTTACCAATCAACATATATTTTTAGAATTCATTCCTTTTAATGAACAAAATTTTGATGCTGATGGAAATTTATTTCCTAATGCCAAAGCATTAATGCTACATGAGATTGAAGAACAAAAAGAATATGCACTATTAATTACTACAAATGCTGGTGCTTGGAGGTATTTAATTGGAGATACCATAAAACTTGTAAACAAAGAACATAGTGAAATTATTATTACAGGTAGAACAAAACATTTTTTAAGTTTAGTGGGTGAACATTTGAGTGTTGATAATATGAATCAGGCTATTCAACAAACCTGTTCAGTACTAGATATTACCATTTCTGAATTTACGGTAACTGGTATACCATTTGAATCTTTTTTTGCACACCATTGGTATGTATCTTGCAAAGATCAGATTGATGAAAATGTTTTGAAAAACAATTTAGATCTTCAGCTTAAAAAATTAAATGATGATTATGCAGTTGAAAGAAAATCTGCATTAAAAGAAATTTTTGTTACCATTTTACCTGAAAAATGTTTTTTACAATTTATGGAAAGTAAAGGTAAAGTTGGTGGGCAACATAAATTTCCAAGGGTTTTAAAAGGACAAATGCTGGCCGATTGGAAGGCATTTATTGAACAAAATAATTATTCTTGATTCACTGCTGCAATACCTGGTAAAATTTTCCCCTCAAAAAACTCAAGCATAGCACCGCCGCCTGTACTTACATAACTCACTTTTTCATTAAATCCAAATTTGTTCACAGCAGAAACGCTATCTCCCCCACCTACCAAACTATAAGCTCCTTTTTCTGTTGCATTTGCAACTGCTATTGCAATAGTCTTTGTTCCATTTTGAAAAGATGACATTTCAAAAACACCCATAGGACCATTCCATAGAATAGTTTTGCTGTTTAAAATAACATTAGCGAACTGATTACAAGCATTTTCTCCAATATCTAAACCCATCCATCCATCAGGTATTTGATTTGATGGTGAAGATGAAATGTTAGCTTCATTATTAAAATTATCTGCAATTATTGAATCTGAAGGCAAATGAATATTTACACCTTTCTCTTTTGCTTTTTCTAATAAATCGTTTGCCATGTCTAGTCTATCATCTTCACATAAACTTTTACCAATATTACCACCTTGGGCTTTCATAAAAGTATAAGCCATGCCACCACCTATAATTATATCTGTTGCACGTTCTAATAAATTTTCAATGATTAATATTTTATCAGAAACTTTTGCTCCACCAATAATAGCAGTAAATGGCTTCTCTGCTTTTAATAAAACTTTATCGGCTGCAGCCACTTCTGCATCCATTAAAAATCCAAAAAATCTTTTGTCTTTAGGAAAGAATTGTGCAATAATTGCTGTAGAGGCATGAGCTCTATGTGCAGTACCAAACGCATCATTGACCCATACATTAGCATAACTTGCTAATTTTTCTGCGAATGATTTATCACCTGCTTCTTCTTCTTTATAAAATCTCAAATTTTCTAAAAGCAACACTTGGCCAGGCTTTAAGTTATTTGCTGCAAGTTTAGCTTGATCACCTATACAATCATCAGCAAAAAATACTTCTGTTAATGTACCATCTTCATTTAATAGTTGTTGTAAATGTTGAACAATATGTTTTAAAGAAAATTTATCCTCTGGTCCAGATTTTGGTCTTCCTAAATGGCTCATTAAAATCACACTTCCCCCATCGCTAAGCACTTTTTTTATGGTTGGAATAGCAGCTTTAATTCTAGTATCATCGTTAATCTCTAAAGTTTGTTTATTTAAAGGAACATTAAAATCTACCCGTATTAAAACTTTCTGATTTGCAAAATTTGTGGAAGTAAAATTAGCCATGACAATTAATGTTAATGATGAACAAATATAGTTGCGAAAATATTTTTGTGTATTGATTTATTTTTGAAAAAAGAATTTATTGGTTTACTTTGATAGATATAAAATAAATAATTGTTCATGAAAATATTAGTTACTGTAGCAAGATGGTTGGTGGGTTTATTATTTATCTTTTCTGGACTCATTAAAGCCAACGACCCTTTAGGCTTAAGCTATAAAATGCAAGAATTTTTCGAAGCCTGGCATATTTTATGGCTTAATAGTTTTGCACTAAGCAGTTCTATTTTAATGAACATTACAGAAGTGGTTGCTGGTATTGCAATAATTATAGGATGGAAGAGTAAAATATTTAGCAGACTACTTCTATTACTGATTATCTTTTTTACATTTTTAACAAGCTATGTTTTATTTAGTGGAAAAATTGCTGCTTGTGGTTGCTTTGGCGATTGTGTTCCATTAACACCAATTCAAACTTTTACAAAAGATATTATTCTTTTATTACTAATAGTTTTTATTGCATTTCATCATCAAAAAATACAACCTTTTTTTACAGAAAAATTCTCTAGAAATATTTTAATCATATCAACATTATTAGTTGGATTTATTCAATGGTATGTGCTTAATAATTTACCTTTTTTAGATTGTTTACCTTATAAAAAGGGTAATAATATTATACAACAAATGCAACCTCCTCCTAATTCGTATCCTGATAGTGTTGTAATATATTATACTTATAAAAGAAATGGAGAAACCATTAAGATTGATGCTTCTAATTTTCCCGATGATTTTGATTCAACATATGTTCAAGTTGGAGATGAAGAGAAAATTGTTGTTAGAAAAGGAAATAATACCCCAAAAATTGTTGATTTTACTTTGTCAAAATTAGACTCAAATAAAAATATAAGTCATGAAATATTTAAACAAACAAACCCTTATATTATAATTTTTGTTAAGAAGTTTCCCAATCAAACAACAGCAATTTCAGATTTTATTCAACTTGAATTATTGCAAAAATTACAAAATAAATATCCTGTTTATATTGTTACTAGTGATGTAAGTAATGCAAGAAACTTATTTATTAAAGGCGTTGAAATTTTAAAGCTTGATGCCACAGTTTTAAAAACAGCAGCAAGAGTTAATCCAACTTATTTTTTAATGCATGGTGCAACAATTATAAATAAAGTGAGTGCTAAAAATGCTGCACAATTACTTAAATAATTGGTAAGTAATAAAGCTTAAAACATAGGCTAGACCTGTCATATAAATCAATTGTATTATTGGCCATTTCCAGGTTTTTGTTTCTCTTTTTACAACAGCTAATGTACTCATACACTGCATGGCTAATACATAAAATACCATAAGAGATAATGCTGCTGGTAAAGTATATACCAAAGAGCCATCTTTATGTTTGGCAGCTTTAAGTTTATCTCTAAGCCCAGAATCGTTTGAGTCTTCAACACTATATAAAGTAGCCATTGTTCCTACAAAAACTTCACGAGCAGCAAATGAAGTAATTAGTGCAATACCTATCTTCCAATCATAACCCAATGGTTGAATAATTGGCTCTATAGCCTTGCCCAAATAACCTGCATAAGAATGTTCTAATTTTTCAGTTGACAGTTTTTTGTTAAGTTCTAATGTTTGTTCAGGGTTTTGTTGAATTGCAGCTGCATATTTTACTTCAGTTGTTTTTATTCCATCGCTAGGGCCATATGTACTCAAAAACCATAATAGCAAGCTAATAATCATGATTACTTTACCTGCATCAACTACAAATATTTTAGCTTTTTCGAACATAGTAACTAAAATATTATGCCATCGTGGTGCTCTATAAACTGGTAACTCTAAAATAAAAAAACTCTTTTCTTTAATTTTTATGAAGGCTTTAAAAATATAACTCATAAGTAAAGCCATTACTATACCTAACAAATAAAGGCCCATCATTACCAAACCTTGTAAACTTAAAAAACCGAAATAATAAACATTGGGAATTACCATTGCAATTAAAATAGTAAAGACAGGTAACCTTGCACTACAACTCATTAATGGAGTAATGAGAATAGTTAATAGTCTTTCTTTTTTATTTTCAATATTTCGTGCAGCCATTATTGCTGGCACAGCACATGCAAAGCCACTAATCATAGGCATTACGCTCTTTCCATTCAAACCTGCTTTACGCATAAATCTATCACTCAAAAAACCAATACGAGCCATATATCCAGTATCTTCTAAGATGGTAATGAGCCCAAATAAAATTGCTATTTGAGGTACAAAAACTAGAATTCCACTTAAGCCAGCTAACAACCCATTTACTAATAAACTTGATAATTTATTATTGGGAAGAAAATTATTTAAGCTGGTGCTCATCTCTTTAAAAAACCATTCAATTCCATCCATTGGAAATTGAGCCAACCAAAACACACTTTGAAATAAAAAAAATAAAACAGCAGTTAATATAAGATAGCCCCAAAATTTATGGAGTAAAATATTATCTAATCTGTCAGTAAAAATTTTCTTTTCTAATGGACTTGGCTCAGTAACAAATAATTTAACGATTTGCCTTATTTTATGATAGCGTTGTATAACTTCCTCAGCTTGTGTTTTAGAAGAATTAAAATGAGCACTTACTTCAATTTGCTCTAATTCTTTTTTATAAATAGGGTCAATATCTAACTCTTTATGATTAATAAGAAAATGCAATGCATGATAATCATTAATATTATGCTTTTCTTGAACAAGTTCAATAGCTTTAGGAGCAAGGTTTTTGATAGGAATAAAGTCTGCCCTAGAAGGCTGGTTGTTTAATTGAATAGTTTGAGCAATAATTTTTTTAAGTTTAGCTAACCCTCTGTTTTTTCTTGGATTCACCTCTACAATAGGAATACCAAGTTGCAATTGTAGTCCATTTATATCTACTCCAATTTTTTTTGCAGTAGCAATATCTGTCATTGTTAATGCAGCAACAACAGGAATTTTTAAATCCATAATCTGAGAGCAGAATAATAAATTCCTTTTTAGATTACTTGCATCAATAGCTACTAAAATCAAATCGGGTTTAATCTCTTTATCTAATCCCATCAACACTTTATAAGCTACCCACTCATCTGAACGACGAGGATAAAGTGAATAGGTACCAGGCAAATCAATCAACTGAGCAGCATACTCTTCAATATCAATTTCACCAGTTTTTTTATCAACTGTTACACCAGGGAAATTTCCAACTTGTTGTTTTAATCCAGTTAATGCATTAAACAAAGATGATTTTCCACTATTAGGATTACCTGTTAAAACTATATTGATGTGTTTTGTACTCAAACTAATTTTACTTAATTAAGGTGGCAAATGTACTTTGCAATTCTTCAAATATTTACGATGATGGGAAAGAAAGCATTAATATGAGGAAATAAATGAATTAACATTTTCGACTGCTTTTACATTAAACCAACAATTAGTTTTGTAAAAATTATTTTATGAAGTTTTTCTATGCAGTTTTTATCATTTCAATAATTACTATTTCGTGTAAAGCTCCACAAGGTTTTGATTATAGAGATGTGAAAAATATTACACTTGAAAAATTAGGCTTTGATTCATCTACATTAAAAATGGAACTTGTCTATTTTAATCCAAACAATTTTGGAGTAACCCTTAAAAATGTTGATTGTGAAATTTATATTGATCAAAAATATTTAGGCCATTATAGATTAGATACTACTATGCTAATTGAAAAAAGATCTGAATTTGCTTTACCTTCTACCATAAAAGTAAACATGAAAAACATTTATAAAAATGCTCTAAATCTACTATTTAGTAAAGAAGTTGAAGTGAACGTTAAGGGTACAACTAAGGTGAGTAAATTTGGCTTAAATATTACTGTTCCTTTTAATTACATAAATAAACATCAGATTAATATGTAACTGCTTCAAGCTAGTACAGATAAGTATTTCAGCGTTTCAACTATACGGAATTTTAATGAGTTTACCAAATTAAAACAACATTTTTCATAAAATGTTAAAATGCTTGTTAACTTATAAAATAATGGTTATTTTTGCACACTCCATTTGGTAACCCCCATAATAAAATGTGAATATGTCGAATTTAAGTTTGTTTGAAAAACTTCAATTAGTTGATGAGAATAGTATGTTAATTCAAGGGCTTCCTTCTTCAATTGAAAAACAATTTGCTAAATTATCTTACGCAAAAAATGTTACTCCATTAGTTAAAAAAAGAAAAGTAGATTTTGCCTTAGTATTTGCTGTGAATCAAAATCAATTAGTAAACATCATGAAAGATGTTTTACCAGCTTTACATGATGAAAGTAAACTTTGGATAGCTTATCCTAAAGTAACTAGTAAAATTGTTAGTGATTTAAATAGAGAAAGCAGCTGGGATTTTTTTACACAAAAAGAATATGAAGGTGTTAGTTTAATAGATTTAGACCATATGTGGAGTGCTATTCGCTTCAAAAAGAATGGAACTACTTCTGCAATCATACCATCAGAAACAAAAGTTCAAAAAGAAGAAAAAGCAGGAATTAAATCTGTAGAATTTGATAGAAAATTAACAGTAATACCTAGCTATTTAGAAAAAGCATTTACTAAACACCAACAAGCTAAAGAAATTTTTAGTTCATTACCAGAATCACATCAAAATGAATATGTGGTTTGGATTGAAGGTGCTAAAAAAGATGAAACTAAACAACGCAGATTAGATTCTGTGATTGAAAAATTAATGGCGAGTCAATAAAATAAAAATATTTAAAATAAAAAAGAGGCGTTCAATTACTTGAACGCCTCTTTTAATATAAAATAATAATTAATTTATTTTTTCTACTTGAACATAGCTTAATTCCACAGGTGTACTTCTTCCAAAAATCTTTACGGTAACTTTTAATTTTTTCTTTTCATCATTAACCTCTTCAATAACACCATTAAAGTCGTTGAAAGGACCTTCAATAATTTTAATTGTTTCTCCTACAATGAATGGTTCACTAATTGAAACGCCAATATCATTCATCTCATCAACCTTACCTAACATTTTATTTACTTCAGCCTTTCGTAAAGAAATAATATTTCCTTTACTTCCTTTGCCATCAGTTAAAAAGTGCATGATGTTGCTAATATTGCTGATGTGTTGAACGATATCATCAGATAATTTACCATCTTCAACTTCTAGCATTACATAACCCGGAAAATAATTTTTTTCACGCATTACTTTTTTACCATTCTGTACTTTAAATACTTTTTCCATTGGTAAAAAAACTTGCTTTACAATTGCAGTCCATCCATTTCGAGCAATATCTTTATCTAAATACTCCTTTACACTACGTTCTTTTCCACTAACAACACGCAGAACGTACCATTTAGTTTCTTTTTGATTTTCTACAGTAACTTCTTCAGACATCTTTTATTACTTAAAATAATTTATAAATAAGTTTTAATAATTGGTTACTGCTAAAATCCATAACAAAAATTAAAGCTGTAATAATTATTGTAGCAACAAGTACAATTACTGTGCTTTGCTGTAACTGAGTCCAAGTAGGCCAAGTTACATTTTCTATCAACTCTTGATAGCTTTCTTTAAAATATGTAGTAATCTTATTCATGTTGTTTTGTTTAATGTTTAAGGTTAGATGATTAAGGTTGAAGATACTTAAGTTTTAAACTTTAAACTTTTGAAACTAAAATAGCACGGGTACTAGGATTCGAACCCAGATCAAAGGTTTTGGAGACCCGTATGCTACCGTTGCACCATACCCGTAAATATAATCTATTAATATTAAAAGAACTTCTTTTTAAAAGCAAAGTACCCAAGCTTTCGCCTAAGTACTTTGCAAATATACATTACACTTTAAAACTCATCGGTTAAGATGATATTAAAGATATTATTTAATGATTTCTGTAACTTGACCAGCACCTACAGTTCTACCACCTTCACGAATAGCGAATTTTAATCCTTTATCCATTGCGATAGGCTGAATTAATTTTACAGAAAGGTTAATGTTATCACCAGGCATTACCATTTCAGTTCCTTCTGGTAAAGTACACTCACCTGTAACGTCTGTAGTTCTGAAATAGAACTGAGGACGATATTTATTAAAGAAAGGAGTATGACGACCACCTTCATCTTTGCTTAAAACGTAAACTTCACCTTTAAACTCAGTATGAGGAGTGATTGATTTTGGTGCACAAATTACCATACCACGACGGATTTGAGATTTCTCAATACCACGTAATAATAAACCTGCATTATCACCAGCTTCACCTCTATCTAATAATTTTTTAAACATTTCAACACCTGTAACTGTAGAGCTTTGGTTAGCTTCTTGTAATCCTACGATTTCAACTGCTTCACCAACTTTAATAACACCTCTTTCAATTCTACCTGTAGCAACAGTACCACGACCTGTGATTGAGAATACATCCTCAACACTCATCAAGAATGGTTGATCTACTGGACGTGGAGGCAATGGAATAAAGCTATCAACAGCTGCCATCAATTCTTCAACTTTAGCAACCCATTTAGCATCTTCTGCCAAAGCACCAGTTGCAGAACCTTGAATAATTGGTGTGTTATCACCATCAAAACCATTTTTGCTTAATAATTCACGGATTTCCATTTCTACTAACTCAAGTAATTCAGCATCTTCTACTAAATCTACTTTGTTCATGAAAACTACCATGCTAGGTACACCTACCTGACGTGCTAACAAGATATGCTCTCTTGTTTGTGGCATAGGACCATCAGTTGCAGCAACTACTAAGATAGCACCATCCATTTGTGCAGCACCTGTAATCATGTTTTTAACATAGTCAGCGTGACCTGGACAATCAACGTGTGCATAGTGACGATTATCTGTTTGATACTCCACGTGAGCAGTATTAATGGTAATACCACGCTCTCTTTCTTCAGGAGCACCATCAATTTCATCATATTTTTTAGCAACATTACCCATACCTTTTTTAGAAAGGATAGAAGTAATTGCAGCTGTTAAAGTTGTTTTACCATGGTCTACGTGACCAATAGTACCAATGTTTACGTGAGGTTTTTCCCTCTTAAAGGTCTCTTTAGACATCTTGTTTTATTTTATTTGTTTATAATCAAAGTCCACAGAACTCGTCTATAGACCATAGTTTCATAAAAATTAGTTTTCACTAATTCATATTCTTTGAGCCGTTGATGAGAATTGAACTCACGACCTCTTCCTTACCAAGGAAGTGCTCTACCCCTGAGCTACAACGGCTTGTATAGCTTAAGAGAGCATAGTCTCTTTTCTCATCACTTTAAGAACTTTTGAGCGGAAGACCAGGCTCGAACTGGCCACCTATAGCTTGGAAGGCTATCGCTCTACCAAATGAGCTACTTCCGCTTTTACAATTTTAATTTCTGAATTAAAATAATTGTTGAAGATAATCATTTAAAATTCATTATTAAGAAATAAAGAACTGTGGGCAGTGAAGGATTCGAACCTCCGTACACTTGCGTGAACAGATTTACAGTCTGTCGCCTTTAACCACTCGGCCAACTACCCAATCTCATTTATGTTTTTTTTCAGTTTGACCATGATTAATTTAATTAATGATTAATCATTATTCAGTGAAAAATAAATGAGCCGAGGAAGGGAGTCGAACCCACGACCTGCTGATTACAAATCAGCTGCTCTACCAACTGAGCTACCTCGGCGAAATACATAAGTTAAAGAACTAATTTTTCGGACGGCAAAAGTAATAGAAAACAAATACAAACAAAAAAACTTATTGAAAATATTTTTTTATTTTTCTACATTTTATACTACAATGCAGATTATTGGCTTAATAAAACTAAAAAGCTGCAAATAATGCAGCTTTTGTGATCCCGCTGGGACTCGAACCCAGGGCCCCATCATTAAAAGTGATGTGCTCTACCAACTGAGCTACGAGATCATCCCTCATTTCGTTTTTGGGAGTGCAAAAGTAAGTGTATATTTTTCTTACCCAAATATTTTGAAAAATAATTTGAAAATATTTTTTACTAGTGTTGGAAATTTAATAGTTTATGTAGCTCTTCTTCGAAATCTAAATCATTAGTAAAATGAAAAGTTATTAAATCTATAAGTTTTGCTCCTTCAATATTCTTTAAAGTATCGTCAATAAATAAGGTTTCTGAAATGTTTAACTGATGATCTTGAATAATTTTTAAATAACATTCTGCATTAGGTTTTCTTAAGCCCATTTGGTGTGAATAATAAGCTTGATGAAAATGACTTTCTAAACTATTTTCAGGAAACTGAAGGCTAAACACATTTTGAAATGCTTTATAGTGAATGATATTGGTATTACTTAACAAAAAAACTTGATGATTTTCTTTTAATTGTTTTGCAAGTTGCAATCTCTTGCTCCAAAAAGTGCCCAGCATTTTATTCCAAGCTGTTTCAATTTGATGATTAGTTAATGAAAGTTGACTAGTTTTTCTTAATCCATCATAAAAATCATCCTCACCAATAGCTCCTATTTCTAGATTTTCAAATAAATCTGAAACAAAATCTTGTTGATAAAGTTTGTCAATATCTGTTAAACCTAGATTTATGAATGCCTCTCGTGTGGCTGCATAATCAATATCTATAAATATTCCACCTAAATCGAAAATAATATTTTTAATATGAGTCATAATCTATTTTATAGATTTAATTATTGGCCAAAGTTTTTCAGCAACTATTGTATTTCCTAATTGATTAAGGTGAACGCCGTCTGTGGTTAATAATCCTTCACTCAGATTTTCGTAATTAGATTGTTCTATGTAAGCAGTAAATGCAGCCCTTAAATCGCAGAGCTCTAGTTGATACTCATTTACAAGTTTTCGTATAACATTACTATACATATCTAAATCAGCATCATGAAAATTTTCTTGATTTCTTTTTTCGCCTATAAGCGTTGGAGTACACAATATAATTTTTGTATTTATAGCTAAAAGCTTTACAAGTAAAGCTCTGTAGAAGTTTTCGAACTTAACAATATCTAACCCTGTTCCATTACTGCTTTTGCACCAAATATCATTAATACCTATAAAAACTACAGTGATGTTTGGAGATTGCAATACCACATCTTCATCTACTCTTAAATATAAATCATACACTTTATTACCGCTTACTCCTTTTGCAATGGTTTGATAATTTTTAACCAAATCCTCAGCTTCAATCTGACGATTAATTTGTTCTATAAAACCACCAATGAATTTTCCTTGTTCAGTTATTGAATCTCCAAAAAATAATATTTTTCTTTTTGTTTCTCTTCTGTAAGACAACAACAACATTAGAATTATAAAGACGATGAATAAAGTTATTTGTATAGCCAAAAATTATAGATTAATAGGTGTGATTCAGAAGTTAAAGATTGAGCCAATAATTCATTTTAAAGACTAAAGCTCGATTTTTATTTTGCAAAAATGGGTTTGTAAAATAATTATCAGTATATACTAAAAATAAATCACTCATAGGTTTATAACGCCATTGTAAACGACTATTAATATTATAATTATTGCTTTGAGTATTATACTGCATAAAGGTTGTCCAGAAAAGATTAGTTGTGAAATTATATTCAATTCTTGGAGAAATTAAAAAAAGCTCACGGCTACCATAATCATCAGGAAAATTAAGTTTATTAAATTCTATGTTTACCGAAAAATTAAAATGTGGTTGCTTTCTGTAAGTTAAATCAACTGAAAATTGGTTATAGTCTGCATTGTAGAACTGACCTATTCTAAATCGGCCACTATAACTAAAATCTTTTCTAAAGTCTGACCTGTATTGCATGCCATAATTTACATACTCATAATGTTGTGCAGGAATGGGTCTGCCCCCTGTAAAACTTATTGGAAATAAAAGATTGGCTTGATATGCATTGCCAAATATTCTTATACTTGAGGTATTTTTAAAATTTAATGAATAACTCATATTAAATTCTAATTCATTGATACTGTTATCGGGGTTCCAAACAAAAAAAGTATTCAAATCAAAATTGTGAACATTAATATTTCCTTTGGTTGGAAATATTTTAAAATAAGTTTCTGTGTAAAGTTGCTTAAATCCAACTCGTATTGAAGTATCTCTAATAGCATCATAATTAGATATTCTATTTACAAATCCAATATCTGTATAATAATTTTCACCCACTTTATCAAAGTCAATTAAATTACCAAAAGTTCTGCCACTATATTGATATCCTATGCCATAAAAATTATTTTCTCCTTTAATATTTGGTTTATAAGATTGATGAATTGAAGCCCAGCCATTCCAATTGCCCTTTAAGTTAGTATACTCAAAAGATAATCCACTATTTCTGCCAAACTCTAAAATTGGATCTGCTTTTTTTTGTTGATCATTTAAAAAAGCTTGCCTATTTAAAAAATAACCAGAAATTGATGAACGTTTTAAAACCCTTTGACTAACACTAACTGCTGAATAATTTTCAGCTGCATAAGTATCTGTATTACCTGTTTGTACATTCATTAATCCAATTCTTGTTTTTTTAGATAAATTTCCTGAAAGTCTTGCTCCTAAAAGAATTGGAACTCTATTTCCATTACCATCAACCCCTATTCTTCTTGAATAAAAAGGACGAATGGGTGGTATTCCAAAATTTGATAATAAGTCAGAATTCTCTAAAAAGAATGTTCTTCTTTCAGGAAAAAAAATATTAAACCGTGAAAGATTGGTAACTTGTCTATCTACATCAACTTGAGAAAAATCTGGATTAACAGTAATATCTAAATTTAAGGAAGAAGATAAGGCAATTTTACTGTCGAACCCAGCATTACCATAAGCTTTTAAAGGTTCATTAAATTGTTTGTTTTCATCAACACTTGCTGTAATGTAGGGCTGAATTACTATATTACTACCTGGTTTTGGTGGTTTTTCTTTCCATTGTAAAACACCTGTATAACCTAGATCATGAGATGCAAAATTTACAGGCACTGGTGTCCAACAACTATATTCATTCGATTTTGTATCAACTCTAATAAAATTAATGCCCCAATTTTGTTTTAATGCATCGTAACGTAAGGTTTTAAAGGGTATGGCCATTTCTGCAGTCCATCCATTTGCATTATGTTGTGTAGCACTAAACCATTTATTATCCCAACTCCAATTACTATTACCATTTGGGCTTAAGAGATCTTCACTTTGACTATTAAAAGCATTAACTACAAAAAACAATCCATTAGTATGTAAGTTTAATGGATCTATAACCACTGCAACTCCATCTTGACCATCATGACCAAAATCTCTCTTTAATGATTGAATTACTGGTTTCCCAATATCATCAACTGTAAATGCAATATATAAAAATTCATCGTCGTAAGCCACTTGAGCCATTGTATTTCTTGCAGCTTTAAGTTTATCTTGTGGCCACTTTTGCCAAAAATTAGTTGCCTTATCAGCAGTTTGCCAAATTGCTTCATCTAATTTACCATCTACTTTAACTGCAGATTCTGTTTTTTTAATTATTAATTGGTAATCTTTTTGAATTTTATTAGCAGAATCAACATTTTGAGCAAAAATATTATAGCCGTTAAACAACACTAAAAAGATAAACAAACTAAGTTTCATTCAACAAATTTTATCAAAATTTAACCAACTACTCATAAAAATTACTAGATATTCATTAAAATCGTTATGAATGGTAGTTTGAAATGTTTTCTTAAAATAATTATGTACTTATCTTTACCATGTATGATTTCAAAAATTTCAGAAGGTGTTGAAATTACTGTTGAAACTTTTTATCAAGAAGGTTACAGTAATCCTATGAATGCAGAATTTATGTTTGCATACAGAATTACTATTGAAAATCATAATTCATTTACTATTCAACTTCAAAAAAGGCATTGGTATATTTTTGATACCAATGGAGAAAGAAGAGAAGTTGATGGTGAAGGGGTTGTTGGCGAACATCCTGTTTTAAAACAAGGACAACAATATGCTTATGTTAGTGGCTGTAATTTAAAAACAGAAATGGGCAAAATGCATGGTTTTTATACCATGGAAAATTTAGACACTAAACAATTATTTCAAGTTCCAATTCCTGCCTTCGATTTAATAGTACCCTCAAAGTTGAATTAGTGTTTGGCTTATTTGTATATGCGTAAAATAAAAAATTATTTAAGTCTTATTAAGTTTTCTCATAGCATTTTTGCATTACCCTTTGCAATTATTGGTTTTGTTTTAGGAGTTAAGGATTATGAGTTTGTTGGACATGGTGTAGCTTCAATTGAACATCATCCATATTTTTTAACAAATAGTCTCATTAAATTAGTTCTAGTAATAGTTTGCATGATTTCTGCAAGAAGTGCAGCTATGGCTTTTAACAGATACTTAGATAGAAATATTGATGCCATAAATCCTAGAACAAAAATTCGAGAAATTCCTGCTGGAATTATTACTCCAAAAAATGCATTACTCTTTACCATTGTATCTTGCATTGTATTTTTAATAAGTTGTTTTTTCATTAACAACATGGCTCTAGCTTTGGCTCCTGTAGCTTTATTTGTTATTCTCTTTTACAGCTACACAAAACGATTCACTGCTTTATGTCATTTGGTTTTAGGGCTTGGATTATCACTTGCTCCTATTGGTGCTTATATTGCTGTTACTGCTAAGTTCGAAATTTTACCAATCCTTTTTTCATTTGTTGTGTTGTTCTGGGTAAGTGGTTTTGATATTATTTATGCTTTACAAGATGAAGTTTTTGATAAAGAAAATCAACTTCATTCAATACCTGCATTTATGGGTAAAAAAAATGCTTTAACTTTTTCTAGATTACTTCATTTAGCATGTGCTGCACTTATAATTTACATTGGCTATAACTTCAATTTTCATCTGATGTATTGGATAGGTGCATTGATTTTTATAATCATGTTATTTTATCAGCAAAGTATTGTTAGTCCGAGTGATTTAAGTAAGGTTAACATTGCATTTATGACCTCTAATGGAATTGCGAGTATCGTATTTGCTGTGTTTGTTATTACTGCTATCATCTTAAATATTTAAATTTTGGCAAGAATCATTTGTTTAGATTATGGAGGAAAAAGAACTGGTATAGCTGTTACGGATCCCTTGCAAATAATTGCTACTGCACTAGAAACCATTTCTACACACGATTTAATTCCTTTTTTAAAAAAATATTTTAAAGCAGAACAAGTAGAATTAATATTAATAGGTTATCCATTGAATTTAAACGACACTCCAACCCATGCAACAGCATTAGTACACAAAGCTATCAAGCAATTACAACAATCTTTTCCTCAAATTCCAATTGAAAAAATTGATGAACGATTTACTTCTAAAATGGCTTCTAAAGCAATGATAGAAATGGGAATGAAAAAAAAAGATAGACAAAAAAAAGAAAATACAGATATGATTGCTGCTACAATTATGCTACAAGAATATTTACAGAATAAATAATCTCTAAGATTAACTTATTTGAAATGGTTACTTTTGTATATTAAATTAAGCAATAAATTATGATTTTTCCTATTGTAGCATATGGTTCTCCTGTTTTAAGAAAAATAGCAAAAGAAATAAATGCAGATTACACAGAGCTAGAATTATTTTTAGCAGACATGTGGGAAACCATGTATTACAGTAATGGAGTTGGTTTAGCTGCTCCTCAAATAAATAAAGACATTAGAGTTTTTGTAATCGATAGCAAACAAATATTTGAATCGATGGAATCTGATGAAAAAAAATCATACCCTGATGCTCCTGGGTATAAAGGTGTTTTTATAAATCCAAAAGTAATTGAACTAACTGGTGAAGAATGGGCTTATAATGAAGGTTGTTTAAGCATTCCCAAAATTAGAGAAGATGTGTATAGACCAGAAGCTGTTACAATTCAATTTTTAAATGAAAAATTTGAGCCGATTGAACAAACTTTTCATGGCATTACTGCAAGAGTAATACTACACGAATATGATCATTTAGAAGGAAAACTTTTTATAGATTATTTAAAACCTTTAAAGAAAAAATTACTACAAAGTAAACTGAACGATATTAGCAAAGGAAAAATTAAAGTTGATTATAAAATGAGCTTTGCCAAATAATGAAATGCTTTTTTCTCATTTGTCTTTTACCGCTTTTTGTTTCTGCACAAGACACAACTGTTGTTGATGATTATAGAGTAGTTACTTTACCAGAAGTATTTATTAGAAATAATTTCGATTATAAAAAACTCATTCAGCAAATTAAAGAAGACACTACTTTTTATAAAGCCTTTAGAAACCTTAGAATACTAGGATATACTTCTTACAACGATATTCAAATTCTCGATAAAAAAAATAGGATCAAAGCTTCATTAAGCAGCAAAACAATTCAACATAGAGCCGATTCTTGTAGAACAACTGAAATTATTGAAGAAACCACTATAGGTGATTTTTATAAAAATAATCATGAATATAATTATTTAACTGCTGAATTATATGCAAGCTTATTTTTTAGTAAAGGAAAGGTTTGCGGCGAAAATAATATTGTAAAAGGAAAACTGATTGATCCTAGTAACAAATCAGGAATGGAAAAACACAAAGAACAATTAAAAATGCTGTTTTTCAATCCTGGTCAAAAAATTCCTGGTATACCATTTATTGGAAATAAACTGGATTTATACGATGAAAGAGCTCAAAAATATTACGATTATAAAATTGACATTGTAGAATTTCAACAAAAAAATTGCTACACTTTTACTATAAAACCAAAAGATAATCTGGGCTGGTTTAAAGATAAAGGCCTAGTGGTAGATGAAATGATAACATGGTTTGATATAAAAACCTTAGAAGTGTTGGCAAGAAATTATAAACTTAGTTATAGAGCCGGAGTATATGATTTTGATGTTACTATGGAAGTCATTATGGATAAGTTCAATGGTCTAACAGTACCAAAAACTTTACGTTATAAAGGCAATTGGAGGTTTTTATTTAAAAAAAGAGAAAACGCTGTTTTTACAGCTACATTATTTGATTTTAAAGAAGGTACTAATTCTTTACATTAGCCACAACCTTTGCTCCTACACGTTTTGCAGATGACATGATTTTGAAAAAGCTTCCAGTAAAAGAAATAGTGTCTGCATTAATTACTACCGATGGTGTATCTAAATATTGGCGAACTTTAGCTACTTCTGCACTAATAATAGTATCTAATAAATTTTCTGGTATTTGTTGCTGATTTAAAAAAATGTTATTGTCTTTATCAATAGATACAACAATATTTTGCTTTGTTTTTGTATCAGATTTTCCTTTTGGGTTATTTACTTTAACCACATTTGGATTAGCTAGTGTAGATACAATTAAAAAGAATAATAAAAGAATAAACAAAATATCATTCAATGCACTTGAATGCAATTCGGGTTTTTCTCTTAATTTTTTTCTAATATTCACAATTTCAATTATTAATTATTAATTATTAATTCAGAATTATTTAGTCGGTTCTTGCAAAACATCTAAAAATTCTGAACTAGCAGCTTCCATTTTATACGCTGTTTTTTCTATTTGTGTCGATAAATAATTATGAGCAATGTAAGCAATCAAACCAACAATTAAACCTGTTCCAGAGGTTATCATTTTTACATAAATACCTCCTGCAATAGTATTTAATTCAAATCCACTATTGTTAATGTTATAAAATAATTGAATCATACCAACAATAGTTCCTAAGAAACCAAACATGGGTGCAATACCAGCAATTAAAGAAAGTACTGAAAGGTTTTTTTCCATTTTGTACATTTCTAATTTGCCTACATTTTCCATGCTTCGTTCAATGGCATCAATAGGTTTACCAATTCTTTGAATGCCCTTATTAATCATTTTTGCCACAGGATTATCTGTGTTTTTAGCTAGGTTTTTTGCAGCTGCTATATTTCCACTCACAATATTATCTTTAATAATGTTCATGAAACTAGTTTCAATTTTCGAAGCTTTGCGAATAGCAATCACTCTTTCAAAAAAAACATATATAGTAGCTGCAAAAAGAATATATAGAGGATACATGATCCAACCACCTTTTTGTAATAAATCTATCATTGAAATTTTTGCTGCACTTTCAACAGCATCTGCTGAAACTTGTAAAATATAATAAAGCATAAAGGCGTATTATTTATTTATGTATCAAATAAACGAATTGTAGGGGAATAATGTTGTTAAGACTTTAGTTTTAAGATAGTTTTTGCAGTTTATTTTTTAAAAACAGCTGTTAATGATTTCACTAATATCAATTTTTTGATCAACATGTATCCATTTTATGGATAAATCTTTTTTAAACCAAGTCATTTGCCGTTTTGCATATTGTCGGGTATTAATTTTTATTCTTTCAATAGCAAAATCTAAACTACAATTCCCATCAAAATATTCAAACAATTCTTTATATCCTACTGTTTGTAGAGCATTCAAGTGTTTATATGGTAGTAATGATTTAACTTCTTCTACTAACCCTTCCTTTACCATAACATCAACTCTATCATTTATTCTATTAATCAAAACGTTTCTTGAAAGTTCTAAACCAATTTTAATGATGTTAAAAGGTCTTTCAATTTTTTTGATTTGTTTGAAAGAATTGATGGATTTACCAGTAGTTTCAACAACTTCTAAGGCCCTCATTAATCTTTGTGGGTTTTGTTGTTCTGCAGTTTTCCAAAATTCGAAGTCTTTGTGTTTGACTTCTTCTTGTAACCAAATTAGTCCATGTTTTTTGTATGAAGAAATGATTTTTTCTCTAATGATAGATGGAATTTCTGGCATTTCATCTATTCCATTACAAAATGCATTTACATACAAACCAGTGCCACCAACCATTACAGCGAATTGATGCTTTTGAAAAATGGCTTCAACTGTTTCGAGAGCAAATTTCTCAAACACCCCAGCATTAACTTCATCGTGAATGGAATGTGAGTTAATAAAATGATGATGAACAGTTTTAAGTTCTTGTTGAGATGGTTTAGCAACCCCAATATTGAGTTCTTTAAAACACTGACGAGAATCGACAGAAATAATTTCTGTTTGAAGATGTTGTGCTAACCGAATGGCAAAATTAGTTTTACCAACAGCAGTTGGACCAACTATAACAAATACAGTATTTTTTGAGTTATGAGTTATGAGTTAAGAGTTAAGAGTGAAAGTCAAAATTAAAAAGTCAAAACCAAAAATAAAACATGCAACACCAAACAAGAAACTTCAAACTAGTAACAAAAACCTAATCCAACTTCAACACAGCTAAAAAAGCCTCTTGTGGAATTTCTACATTACCTATTTGTCGCATACGTTTTTTACCTTCTTTTTGTTTTTCAAGAAGTTTTCGTTTTCTGCTAATATCTCCTCCATAACATTTAGCTGTAACGTCTTTACGCATAGCACTAATGTTTTCACGAGCTATAACCTTTGCTCCAATGGCAGCTTGTATAGAAATTTGGAATTGCTGACGGGTTAATAATTCTTTTAATTTTTCACAAAGTTTTCTTCCAAAATCTTGTGATCTGCTTCTATGAATTAAAGCACTTAAGGCATCAACTTTTTCACTATTAAGTAAAATATCCATTCTAACAATATCAGCTTCTCTATATCCTATTGGGTGATAATCGAAAGATGCATATCCACGTGTTTGAGATTTAAGCTTATCGTAAAAATCAAAAACAATTTCAGTTAAAGGCATTTCAAACGTAAGCTCTACACGTGTTGCAGTTAAATATGTTTGTCCTAATAATATGCCTCTTTTGCCTAAACAAAGTGTCATAATATTTCCAATATATTCACTTTGTGTAATAATTTGAGCTTTAATAAATGGCTCTTCAATCCTATCTAATTTAGTAGGATCAGGCATTTCAGCAGGATTGTTTACGTCTATCCTTTCATTTTTTGTGGTGTAAGCTATGAAACTAACGTTAGGTACAGTTGTTATTACAGTTTGATTAAACTCACGTTCTAATCTTTCCTGTATAATCTCCATGTGCAATAATCCTAGGAATCCACAACGGAAACCAAAACCTAAAGCTTGAGACGTTTCTAATTCAAAAGTTAATGAAGCATCGTTCAATTGTAGTTTTTCCATGCAATCTCTCAACTCTTCAAAAGCATCAGTTTCAACAGGGAAAATACCAGCAAAAACCATAGGTTTAACTTCTTCAAATCCATTAATTCTTTCAGCCATACTTCCACTAGAAGTTAGTGTATCTCCAACCTTAACTTCTTTAGCATTTTTAATTCCTGTAATAATATAACCCACATCGCCACAACCTACATGTTGTTTGGCTTGCATACCAAATTTTAGCACACCAATTTCTGTTGCTTCATACTCCTCACCAGTTGCAATGAACTTTACTTTTTGCCCACGAGTAATAGTTCCATTCATGATTCTATAGTAAATAATAATTCCTCTGAAACTATTGAAAACACTATCAAAAATTAATGCTTGCAAAGGTGCTTGGGGATCTCCTTTTGGTGCAGGAATTCTTTCAATTATTGCTTTTAAAATTTCGTTAATCCCAATGCCGCTTTTTCCACTTGCTAGTAATATGTCTTCTGGTTTGCAACCAATTAAATCAACAATTTGATCAGTAACTTCAGGAATCATAGCCCCATCCATATCAATTTTATTGATAACAGGTATAATTTCTAAATCATTTTCTATTGCTAGATATAAATTACTGATGGTTTGTGCTTGAATACCCTGAGAGGCATCTACTAATAACAAAGCTCCTTCGCATGCAGCTAAAGCTCTACTCACTTCATAACTAAAATCTACGTGACCAGGTGTATCAATTAAATTCAATACATATTCTTCTCCCTGATAAGGATAGTTTATTTGTATGGCATGACTTTTAATGGTGATTCCTTTTTCACGTTCAAGGTCCATATCATCCAACACTTGAGCCTGCATATCACGTGCACCAATAGTTTGAGTATCTTCTAATAATCTATCGGCAAGTGTACTTTTTCCGTGATCGATATGTGCAATGATGCAAAAATTCCTGATGTTCTTCATAAGTGGGCAAAGATAGTGTTGTAGCAGATTTGAATACTACTTTATAAAAGAAATGAAATGTTTTAAGACTATTTTTTAGATTGCAGTTCTTGTTCTTCTTTTAGTTTACGAGCTTTAACCTGTTCTTGTAAATATGTGATACTCACATTGAGTTCAAACCCAATGATTAATACCATAGAATTAAAGTAAACTAAAGTCATAATAATTAAAACTGTACCAATTGAGCCATACACTTTATTAAAGTTGCCAAAATTGTTCACCCAATAAGAAAATAAAATGGTTGTAGCCATTAATAAAAATGTGGCAAGAATAGCACCAGGCGAAGCAATCTTCCATCGTTTATGAACAGATGGGGCGTATTTGTAAATAAAGGCAATGCTATAGAAAACTAAAGTTATAATAACAATCCACCTTAATTCATTCCACCAAGGCAAATCAGCCTTTTTCTTCATTCCGAATAATTTTTTTAAGAAAATAGCCAATTGTTCTTGTCCAACTAAAATTAAAATTGAACCTATTAATAATAGAAGAATTAAGAAAGTTAGTTTAATGGCTCTCCATCTTTTATGAAACAGCCAACCCTTTGTTTGAGCTATGGACTTATCGAAAGTTCTTATAATACCCATCATTGCATTGGATGCATAAAACATAACCAATAAAATACCAAAAGAAAGTAATCCGCCTCGTTGTGTTCCAAAAAAATCATTCAAAAAATCTCTTACAAATAAATAAGTGCTTCTATTGGGCGAAAGTTGTTTTGTGAGTTTTAAAAGTTCTGCATTAAACTCTCTACTAATTTGTAAATAGGGAACTAAAGTAAAAATTAAAATACAAGCTGCCGGAATAGCCATAATAAAATTAAAAGAAATAGCTGCTGCTCTTTCATTTAAGCCCACTTTATTTATTTGTTGAAAAAAAAATAGCACTACATCGTACAATGGTAAACCTTGAAATCCGGGAATGATAATTTTCTTGCTTTTTCTAATAATAAAAGCAATAGGAGGAAAAGTGATAATTAATTTTTCGAATTTAGTCAATGGCTTATTTTTCTTTTTCTGCTAAATATTTAGTTAATGCTTTATGATAAATAGCTGCATATTGTTTATGCTCTGCAAAAGTATTGCTAAAGTGATGTGTACCACTCATATCGGCATTAGCTACAAAAAATAAATAATTTGTTTTTGGGGCATTTAGTACAGCATCAATTGTTTTTATAGCTGGAGTACAAATGGGTCCTGGGGGCAACCCTTTATTTATATAAGTGTTGTAAGGAGATTTATATTGAGTATGCACTCTTAAAATTCTTCTTAAGGCAAAATCTTTTACTGCAAATTTTACTGTTGGATCAGCAGCTAGTGGCATTCCAATTTTTAATCTATTCATATAAACACTTGCAATATTGCCTTTTTCAGCTTCATTGTTGGTTTCTTCTTCAACTATAGATGCAATAATGTAAACCTGTAAAGGTGTTAGTCCTAACTGATCTGCTTTTGATTTTCTATTATTAACATCCCAGAATTTTTTTGATTCAACTGCAAGTTTCTCTATCATTTTTTCAACTGGAGTACTCCAGAAAAAAGTATAAGTATTAGGTATTATGTTAAACATTAGTGTATTGCTATCTGCATTTATAGAAGATAATACTCTAGGATCTTTAAGAACTCGAAGTGCAGAAATAGAATCGGTAGAAAAATTTTTATTGATGAGTTTTGCCAAATCATTTACTGATCTTAATTTATTAATCACTAAGTTAAATTCTGCTTGTTTATTATTTTTAAATATTCGGGCAATATCAATTAAGCTTTCTCCTTTTTTAAATTTGAACTTTCCAATTTTAATTCTATCCCAAATTTTTAGCTGTGTTCCAATTTTTTCGAATAAAAAAGTTGAAGAAATAATTTGTTCATTAACTAATAATTCTAATACATCTTCTTTTGCTATATTATCTACTTCAATTACTATGGTTTTGCTGGGTTCAGAAAATGTTGTTGCAGAGCCATTAAAAAGCCAAAAAACAAATCCTGATATAATGAACAAACTAAGTAATAATGATATGATTACTTTTTTCATAAAATAAAGATAAGGTACAGTTGAAATAGAAAAGCATACAGTTTATTCTTTTAGATTTGTAATCAATTTATTAAAATAAAGTAATGCGATTTAGTTCTACATATATTAATTATAATGAAACAGGTTTTTTTTCAAAAATTATAATTGATTATTTAAATCAGTCAAAAGAATTAGCAGCTTTTTATAATTATGAAAATAATTTAGAAGGATTACAGTTTGCTATAGATAACAGAAACTTTTCTACTGAAACCAGAAAAATAATTACTACTTATTTTAAAAATCAATATAAAGAAAATGCTTCAACAAAACAACTTGAAAACATTTCTTTATTAGAAAAAGAAAATTGTTTTAGCATTACAACAGCACATCAGCCGAATATTTTTACAGGGCCATTGTATGTAATTTATAAAATTTTGCATACCATAAAAATGGCAGAAACTTTAAAACAAAAATTTACAGATAAACATTTTGTTCCAGTTTTTTTTATGGGAAGTGAAGATGCAGATTTTGATGAGTTGGGTTCTATAACCATTCAAGGTAAAAAACTTCAATGGAATACTAAACAATCTGGAGCTGTGGGTAGAATGCTAGTGGATGATGATTTCTTAAAATTAATTGCTGAAATAAAAGGACAAATTGGAGTGGATCAATATGGAATGGAATTGGTTGCTTTGTTTACTTCAGCATATTCGAAAGGAAAATCAATACAACAAGCCACCTTTGAATTATTAAATTTACTTTTTGCAAAATATGGCTTATTGGTTTTAGTACCTGATGATAAAGTTTTAAAGCAAATATTTTCTTCAACCATAAAAAAAGAAATTACAACATCATTTTCACATCAATTAGTAGAACAAACAAATCAGGATTTAAGTAAACATTATAAAACACAAGCTACAGGTAGAGATATTAATTTATTTTATTTAATTGATGATAAAAGAGAACGCATAGAAAGAATTGGTGATGAATTTTTTGTTGCAGCATTACAATTGAAACTTAGCTTAACTGAAATGCTGAATGAAATTGACCAACATCCAGAACGATTTAGCCCTAACGTTATACTCAGACCAGTTTTTCAAGAAACTATTTTACCCAATATTGCCTTTATTGGTGGTGGAGGAGAATTAGCTTATTGGATGCAACTAAAAAAAGTATTTATTGAAGTAGGTATTGATTACCCAGTTTTAGTACTTAGAAACTCATTTTTATTATTAAATCAAAAACATAAATCAACTTTAGATAAATTGAAGTTAGAAGTAAAAGATTTATTTAAAGACTCTGATACTATAATTAAACAGATGGTGATTAGTAAAAGTAATCAATCATTAAAATATGCTGAAGAAATACAAGTTTTTAAAAATGGTTTTCAACATTTAAAAACACACGCAGCAAGTATTGATAAAAGTTTAGTTGAACACATAACTGCTTTGGAAACTCAAAGCCTTAAGAAAATTGAAGCGGCAGAAAAAAAACTTTTGAGGGCAGAAAAAAGAAAATTTGTTAATGAACAAAACCAAATTGTTGCATTAAAAAGCCAACTCTTTCCTAATAATAGTTTACAAGAACGGATAGAGAATTTTTCTAGTTTTTATGCAAAATATGGAGCAGCTTTTTTTAATATTCTATTAGAAAGTAATTTAAGTATTGAACAACAATTTACTGTACTCCTATTAAATGATTAATCGAATTCATTAGGTAGTCCGTTCTTCTTTAGTTGTTTTACTTTTTGCATTACCTCTTTATTCATGGTAGTTTTATAATCTAAAAGTTGTTTTGCAATAGTAGCATCTGAAGTTCCTAAAATTTGTGCTGCCAAAATACCCGCATTCTTTGCTGCATTTAAGGCAACAGTGGCAACTGGTACACCATTTGGCATTTGCAAAATAGACAAAACTGAGTCCCAGCCATCAATAGAATTACTAGATTTAATAGGTACACCAATTACTGGCAAAGTAGTTATTGAAGCAATCATTCCTGGTAAATGTGCAGCACCTCCAGCACCTGCAATAATTACTTTTAAGCCTCTTTGTTGTGCAGTTTGTGCATATTTCATCATTCTCAAAGGAGTTCTATGAGCAGAAACTACAGTAACTTCAAAAGCAATATTCATTTGCTGTAAAATTGTAGTGGCTTCATTCATAACAGAAAGGTCACTATCGCTTCCCATGATAATACCAATTTGAACTTTTTTAATGCTTTGTTGTTTTGCCATATAAATAATTTAGCTCTTAACTTTTAATGTTTTTTTGATGAAATGAGCTTTTGAAATTAACTCCTCTTCATCTTGTCCAAGAATGGTTACATGCCCCATTTTTCTTCCAGGCTTAGTTTCTTTTTTTCCGTATAAATGTACAAATGCATGTTCCATTTGTAACACATCATGCAAACCATTATACAAAACTGGTCCTGCAAATCCTTCATCACCAATCAAATTTACAATTGCAGATAAATATTTTGGTTGAGTATTTCCTAAAGGATAATTTAAAATGATTCGCCATAACATATCAAATTGACTACTATAATTAGCTTCAATAGTATGATGACCACTATTATGAACCCTCGGAGCTACTTCGTTTACCAATATTTTATTATCGTTTGTTACAAACATTTCTACTGCAAAAAGTCCAGGACTATTAAAAGCTAAAACTAATTTCTTAGCAAGAACTCCGGCTTCAATGGTTAGTTCATCTGTTAGCTTTGCAGGAGAAACCTGATAATCTAATAAATTAAGTTTATCGTCAAAAACCATTTCTGTTACAGGATACACTGTGGTCTTCATTTCTTTACCAACAGCAACAATTACAGCAATTTCTTTTTTTATGTCTACCAACTTTTCTAAAACAGATGGTTCGTTAAACCCTTGTTTAATTTGATTTTCAGTTTTAAGCACTACTACGCCTTTTCCATCATAACCTCCTTCGGCAAGTTTATGGACTGCTGGTAAAAAACTAGCTTGTTCTGCTAAATCTTGAATATTATTAGTAATTATAAAAGAAGAAGTAGGAATGCTATTTTTTTGGAAGAAAGTTTTTTGATGAATTTTATTTTTTATTGTTTTTATGGCCTGACTATTTGGAATAACCATAACACCTTCAGACTCTAATTTTTCTAATGCCTCAATATTTACAGCTTCAATTTCAATTGTAACTACATCAAGCTGTTTTCCAAATTGATAAACAGTTTCAAAATCTTGAATATTACCTTTTGTAAAATGATGACATAAATGTGCTGAAGGGCAATTTTCATCATTCTCTAAAACAAAAGTTTCAACATCATAATTAATAGCTGCTTGCAATAACATTCTTCCAAGCTGCCCACCTCCTAAAATCCCAACTTTCATCCTATTTTTTTTTGCTAAGATAAGTGAGCAATCTTTTTCAAATCAATTAACTTTGTTCTCTCGTATGAAATGGAATAATTATTTTCTATTAATGATGATTTTGGCAATGGATTCAAAATCTTAAATCTCATGCAATTACACTTCCATTTTTTAAATCAATAACAAAATCAATATGACTTCAAATAACAATACCGATTTTTTACCTTTACATGGAACAGATTATGTAGAATTTTATGTAGGTAATGCAAAACAAGCTGCTCATTTCTATAAAACTGCTTTTGGATTTCAGAGTTTAGCATATTCTGGACCTGAAACAGGTAATAAAGAAAAAGCCAGTTATGTAATTCGACAAAACAAACTCACTTTTATTTTAAGTACCCCATTAAGACCAAATAATGAAATTGCAGATCATATTTTAAAACATGGAGATGGTGTAAAGTTTTTATCGTTAAAAGTAGATGATGCAACTGATGCATGGCATCAAACAACAAAACGTGGTGCAAAAAGCTATAAAGAACCAGAAACATTAATAGATGAGTTTGGTGAAGTTGTAATAAGTGGCATTCATACCTATGGAGAAACAGTTCATTTATTTATTGAAAGAAAAAATTACAATGGAGTTTTTATGCCTGGCTTTGTGGAGTGGAAATCTGCTTACAATCCTAAAGAAACAGGATTGTTATATGTAGATCATTGTGTAGGTAATGTGGGTTGGAACCAAATGAATGTTTGGGTTAAATTTTATGAAGAAGTAATGGGCTTTAAAAATATATTAAGCTTCGATGATAAAGATATTTCAACAGAATATTCTGCATTAATGAGTAAGGTTATGAGTAATGGAAATGGGTATGTTAAATTTCCAATTAATGAACCTGCAGAAGGAAAAAAGAAATCACAGGTTGAAGAGTATTTAGATTTTTATAATGGCGAGGGTGTGCAACATGTTGCCATAGCTACTAATAATATTATTGAAACTGTAAGTATATTAAAAGAACGAGGTGTTGAATTTTTGAATATTCCTGAAAGTTATTATAAAACTGTATTAGATAGAGTTGGTAAAATTGATGAAGATTTACAACCACTTCAAGATTTAGGTATTTTAATTGATAGGGACGATGAAGGTTATTTATTACAAATATTCTCTAAACCATTACAAGACAGGCCCACTTTATTTTTTGAAATTATTCAACGAAAAGGTGCAAAAAGTTTTGGAAAAGGAAACTTTAAAGCTTTATTTGAAGCATTAGAAAGAGAACAAAGTTTAAGAGGAAACTTATAGATTTTTAAGGTTGTTCTACTTTAACTTCAAACAAGTCGTAATTAACACCTAATGCAGCAGCAGCTGCATTGCTTATGCGAATCATTAAGCTGCTATCATCCTTTATATTAGGCAATGGCCCTAGTACTTTTGCATAAATTACTTTATCATCTACTTTAACCTTAACTACACTACCATTTACAGCATCATTCATAAGGGCATAATACTTTTTATCCTTCCAACCAGAAATGGTTTTAAATGTACCGCATAGACCGATTACAGATTTATTAGCTTGGGTAAACTGCTTTTCAAAAACTCCGGTTTCACTATTGGTATTTTTTGAATCAGATTTTCTTGAACTTATATTTTTCTCCATTTTATTCTCTACTACATAATCATTTACTTTTGAAAGATTATGAGAATCTTTAGATTCCTTTCTATGTGATTTAACAGCTACAGCTTCTTGATTGTCATTATTTGGATTAACTAATTGTGAGTTCTTTTTTTGTTTTGCAATAAAGAGCGTATCCCCTAGTTTGATATTATCATTTTCTAAATTATTCCAATCCCTTATTTGTTGTATTGAAATATTATAATCTTTTGAAATCTTGTACAAAGTTTCTCCAGGTTCAATAATGTGATAATTACCTGAATTTTTGTTAGTATGCTTTGTAATAGTTTCTTTTTTTGCCTGATTTTTTGTTGAGGGAGGAATCATGAGTTTCTGACCAACTCTAATATAACCATTCTTATCTAATTGATTATAAGCATAAATATCTTTTACTTTAATATTATAATAATTAGCAATTTGAGTAATTGTTTCACCCGATTTTACTGTATGAGTAATTCCAGAATTTTGAGCAAGTAACCCAAAGCTTGGTAAACATAAAACAATAAAAAACAACTTTTTTAACATAACATATTCTATTAATTAATACTGGCCATTATTCTCCAATTGGTTGGATAGTAGTTGTTTACTCTATTATCTAACACTTTTATCCATCCAATATTTATAGATTTATAGTTTATTAGAGCCCATCCTCTAACATCTGTATCTATAATAACTACTTTTTTAGATAAATATTGTAGAATTACTTCTAAAGGCAATGAAATTTTTTTAAAATTTTGCAAACATAAAATACTTACAGCCCAATCATGTGCTGGAATTAAAGTATTTCCCTTTATTATTCCAACTTCAATCCCAGCTTTCCTGATGTAAAGATAAGAAGCAATGGTTTGAAGTTCGTGATAAAACATTGAAGAAAAACAAATTATGTTTGAATTATGCTTAAAAAATTGATAATTTTCAAAATTCAGCATATGTTCCCTCACAATATTACTTTCGTTTAATGTTATTGGAATTAGTTTATTGAGTTTGCTTACTTTTTTATTTAATTGATTACTAAACTTGAGAACAGCTATAAAAAAACCTTCTCCTTCAATTTTGTTTGGATAAAATCTGTACCCAAATGCTTTATTATTGTCTGAAGTTGTTTCCACAACCCCCAAATCAGTATGAAGTTGTATGGCAACAGAAACACAATCAAACTCATTCGTTAACCAGTCTAAGATATCTTCATTCTCTTGTTTAGAATAAGAACATGTAGAGTAAATTAAATAACCCTCATCTTTTATAGAAGGTATTATATCGGCTAAAATTCTTTGTTGCCTTTGACTACATAAATTTACATTTTGCAAACTCCATTCGTCAATAGCTGTAACATCTTTCCTAAACAATCCACTACCACTACAAGGTGCATCTACAACAACAAGGTCAAAATAATTGGTAAGTGCATTAAAATCTTTGGGGTCATTATTGGTTACTATACAATTGGCAGCTCCCCATTTAGTAATATTTTCAACTAAAACAGTGGCTCGCTGTTTTATTACTTCATTGCTTACAATTAGCCCTTGGGTAAAATAATTAGTTAAAAGGGTCGATTTTCCACCAGGTGAAGCACATAAATCAAGTATAATTTTTTCTTCCTCTTTCTGAAAAAGATGTTCAAGAATTAAACTTAAAAACATACTACTTGCCTCTTGTACATAGTATGCACCTGCATGCAATAGTGGGTCAAAAGTAAATTTTGGGCGACTTTTTAAATAAAATCCTTCTTTACACCAGGGTACTTTATGAGAGATATTAAGGTTATAATTATTACTTAATTCCTCAATATCTAAAGTAGAAATTTTTTGAGTATTAATTCTGATTGAAGTAATTTCTTTAGGCTGAAGATGTGTCTCTATAAATTCAGCTTCATTAAAACCTGTTACATTTTGTAAACTATCAATCAGTTGATTTGGTATCACTTTACAAATATAGAGATACAAAAAATCCCACGCAAAAGCGTGGGATTTAAGTTTTAATTTTTACAACGATTAAAATACGTTAAAGCCAAAGCTAGCATAGTACATACCTCCAATTTGAGGATTACCAAATGCACTTCTATAGTATTTGTTCATTAAGTTAGTTGCTCCAAATTTAAATAAGCTCTTTATGCTAGTGAATTTGTAACTAATAAATGCATCAACTGCTCCATAAGCAGGAACATCACCAGTTCCAAAAGTTCCTTCCCATAAGAAAGCATCTTGCCATCTGTAGTTAGCACCAAAACCCCAATTTCCACAAACATTTGGATTGCTTAAACCAATATTGTATCTTAATTTAGGTGTATTGTAGAAAGTAACTAAACCTTTAGGTGCATCGTTTAATTGATCACCAGAAACGTTTGCAGTTAATAAATAGTTCTTATAAACTTTATATTCTGTGCTAATACCCCAACCAAAAGATTTTAAAGTTGTAGAAGCGTTAGAAACAAATGAATAATTATCAGTAGCAAAAGGACTAGCTAACATTTGAATAGCAATTAAAGGATTTGTACTTTGTCCACGACCTACAGCTGTACGACCAATAAAGTTTTCAAACTGGCTATAGTAAACATAAGCATCAACTAATAATTTGCTATTTAAAACACCTCTATAACCTAATTCAAAAGTATTTGAAACCTCAGGTTTTAAAGTTGTAAATGTTGCAGCTTTTAATAAAGCAACATTTGGTGTACCCGCTGCAATTGAATTTCTGAAAGCAACAATACTTTCTGCGGTATATGCAGGGTTTCCTGAGAAGTTGTAACGTGTATTGAAATTAGGTAACCCACCAATTAAGATTGAAGATGGAGTTTTTAAATTGATCCATTGATCTTGTAAAGATGGAAAACGATATGCTTGTTGATATGAAGCACGGATATAATTATTCTCAGCAACTTTATAAGTTAAAGTAGCTCTTGGCGTAAATCTTCCATCAAAGTTTTGGCTTTTATCGTAACGACCAGAAACTGTGATTTTCATTTTATCATCTAAGAATTTCTTTTGTAATTGAATATATCCACCATATTCATACACACTAATTGGACCCATAGTGTCAGCGAAAATTGTTCCATTAGAATTTAATGAGTAATTTCTGTAGCTAGCTCCAACTAAAATATCAACAGCTTTTACTAAACGAGAGAAATTATATTGACCTTCGTAGTGATATAATGATGTTTTATCATCGAACTTAGCACCACCTTTACTAATTGGAGTACTAACTGCTTTATTGAATGCATCTCTAAATTGTTGAGAACCCGGTAAAAATCTTCCTGTTTCAGCAACTGTTCTAGCAGCACCATGTGCAACTGCATTATTACTTGCTGGTAAGCCAGGTGCTAAACCTAAGTATGCTGCACCAAAAGTTCCAGTGTATTGAGTAAACCAATCTTGGTTTCCTTTCCAAGCACTATTTATTGCAACAGCAGCAGTTGTTGCAGTGTAAGCATCTCCAGAATTTTCTTGAGTAGTATATGCTCTTAAGAACCAATCTTTATGTTTCAATTCAAATTTGTATTGACCAATAGCAAGGTTTTTAATAGAATATCTATCAGCACCTGTATAAACAGTAGTACCAACACCATAATTAGCTTGTAAAGATGCTTCAATACTATTTGTTAATTTGTAGTGTAAAGCACCGTTTAATTTAACATTATAGTTATTGTAATCTACTAAATCTCTTTCTTCATAACCTGTTCTACTTACAAAACCACCCTCAGGAGTAGAACCAATAAATGTATTTCTGTAAGGGTTTGTACCTACAGTACTTGTTGGAATTAAGAAAGGTAAATATTGTTGAAAAGGAGCTGGTGTACCAGCTGCAATCATTTGTGGTGTAGCACCTGCAGCAATTGAGTTGTCTACTACAGCAATAAATCCTTGTCCTGCTGGTGTTGCTCCAACTAATGATCTAACAACTTGTGCAAAAGCATGCATACTTGCACTAGCTTCATCTCCAAATACATTCACCCCATCGTAGTTAGGATCAGAAGCTCTAGTTCCACCTTTTAAAGAAGAAAATACATTATTTCTAGATAAGTTTCTGAAATCATTTGCTTGCCAATCGTTACCTTTTGTTAATTCTGCACCAATTTTGAATGCAAATTTATCTGATACTTTTTTAGCCCATCTTACATCCCAGTTATGAAATGGTGATGCAGCAGTTTGAGATTCATCAATATGGTTAACACCCGCTTTAACTTGAAAACTTAAACCTTGATATTTGAATGGGTTTTTGCTAGTCATTAATAAAGTACCTGTCATACCACCAGATCCATAAATAGCAGAAGAAGCACCTTGTAATAACTCAACATTATCAACATCTAATTGTGTTGGGCCTACAATACTACCTACAGAGAAGTTTAAACCTGGAGCTTGGTTATCCATTCCATCAACTAATTGATTGAATCGTAAATTACCTGAACCATTAAAACCTCTTGTACTGATTGTACGGAAGTTTAAAGAAGATGTTGTCATGTCAACACCTTTAAAATTAGCAATCGCATCATAATAGTTAGGAGCTAAAGAATTTCTAATGTCAGCAGCACTCATTCTTTCAATTGAAACAGGGCTCTCTAAAATTCTTTCTTGAGTTCTTGTTGCAGAAACTACGATCTCTTGACCTAAAGTTTCAACAGCAGTTAGTTCAACAGAAACACTTGTTCCGTTAAAAACCACTTCTTTGGTTCCAAATCCAATAGATGAAACAACTAGGGTAAATGGAGGTTTTTGGTTGGTTGTGAAAACGAATCTTCCTTTATCATCTGTGAAAGCTCCAGCAGTACCACCTTTAATGGTAACTGAAACTGCAGAAATAGCTTCACCAGATTTTGCTGTTTTAACATTACCAGTTACAGTGTTCCCTTTTTGGGCACTAACAGATAAAGTGATAAGTACAGCCGAAAGCGTTAACAGAGAATTGAATAATTTTCTCATAATTACAGAATTTTGATTATTAGTGTAGCAAAGTAACAATCTAATTTGATTTACAAAAATTTATTTTATGAAAAGTTTAAGTGTTTTTGTATAAGCCAAATCAAACTACTCACGAGAAATTGAGATTTCTTGGTATCTATAACTCTAATAAAGCTTTTACCGGATCTTTGCCCATTAAAAGTAATTGAGGATTTTCGAGTAATTCTTTAACACGAACTAAGAACCCAACACTTTCTCTACCATCTACAATTCTATGGTCGTAGCTGAGTGCTAAATACATCATAGGTCTAATTTCAACTTTCCCATTAATAGCCATAGGTCTATCTTGTATTTTATGCATGCCTAAAATGGCACTTTGAGGTATATTGATAATTGGAGTACTCATTAAACTTCCAAATACTCCGCCATTTGTTATGGTAAAAGTTCCCCCAGTTAAATCTTGAGCTGTGAGCTTACTATCTCTAGCTTTTGCAGCTAATTCTCCAACAGTTCTTTCTACATCTGCCATACTCATACTTTCTACATTTCTCATTACTGGCACTGTTAAACCTCTTGGTGTTGAAACAGCAATACTAATATCAGCATAATCGTGATAAATAATTTCTTCACCATCTATATAAGCATTTACTGCTGGCCATTCACTTAAAGCAATAGCACAAGCTTTAGCAAAGAAACTCATGAAACCTAAATTTACTTGATGAGCTTCTTTAAATTTTTCTTTATACTGAGTTCTAATTTCCATGATAGGCCCCATATCAACTTCATTGAATGTAGTTAACATGGCAGTAGTATTTTTAGCTTCCACCAACCTTCTACTAATGGTTTTTCGTAGATTGCTCATTTTCTCATTACGTGTGTTACGAGAATTGAGCTCGGCTCCACTAAAAGCCTTTTTACCAGGATTAGCTAGTGCTTCTAAAACATCGTTCTTTAAAATTTTACCTCCATAACCAGATGGCTCAATAACTTTAGTATCAATTTTTTTATCTGCGATAATAGCTGATGCAACAGGGGTTGCTTTAATGTCAACTGTGGACGGTTTACTGTCAACCGTAGTTTTCTTTTCTTTTTTTTCCTCGGTTGTCTGTTGACTATTGACTGCTGACGGTATTGGCTTTTCAGCGGTTTCATCTATCTGTGCTAAAACACTTCCAATTAAAATAGTATCTCCAGGATTTGCCATTGTTTTTAAAGTTCCTGCTTTTTCTGCGTTAACTTCAAAAGTGGCTTTTTCGCTTTCGAGTTCAGCAATCACTTCATCTCTTTCTACATAATCACCATTTTGTTTGGTCCATTTTAAAAGAGTTACTTCATTTATAGACTCTCCCACTGTTGGTACAATAATATCAATCATAAAAAATCTTTTATTCTTTCAATTTTAATTTAAATATCAAAAGCCATTTTAATTATTTCTTCTTGTTCAACTTTGTGAACTTTTAAATATCCCGTTGCAGTTGCAGCACTTGCGTTTCTGCTAATGACTCCAAAATTAATTCCTTTCACATTCATTTTTAAAAATGAAGCTGCACCCATGTTAAGAGGTTCTTCTTGTACCCAAAACCAAACAGCTTTATTGTATTTTTTATATAACTCGTCTAACTGTTTTTGTGGTAAAGGATAGAGTTGTTCTAAACGAATAATTGCAGTATCTTGAACATTATCTTTAGCTTGTTTTTCTGCTAAGTCGAAATAAATTTTTCCTGAACAGAATAATACTTTTTTAACCTGAGTTGCATCTTGAACAAAATCATCATCAATAACCTCTTTGAATTTTTGGTTAGAAAATTCTGAAATATGACTATAAGTTCCGGCATATCTTAAATTAGCTTTAGGAGAAAAGTTGATGAGTGGTTTTCTAAATTCCCAAGCTAATTGACGACGTAAAACATGAAATAAATTAGATGAAGTAGTAACATTTGTAATGACCATATTTAACTCGGCACACATTTGTAAAAAACGTTCCATTCTTCCACTACTATGTTCTGGACCCTGACCCTCGTAGCCATGTGGTAACAACATAGTTAAGCCATTCATTCTATTCCATTTTTCTTCTGCTGAGCAAATAAATTGGTCTATTATAGTTTGAGCACCATTGCAGAAATCTCCAAACTGTGCTTCCCAAATTACTAATGCATCTGGATTTGCTAAAGCATATCCATATTCAAAACCTAAAACTCCATATTCACTTAATAAAGAGTTATAAATATGAAAATTGGCTTGATTTTCTTGAAAGTGATTTAATCTATTATAAAAATCATCGTTTAATTCGTTTCTTAATACTGCATGTCTGTGGCTGAAAGTTCCTCGGCGAACATCCTGACCACTCATTCTCACAATTTTATTTTCAACAACTAGACTTGCATAAGCTAACAATTCGCCAGTAGCCCAATCTATTTTACTTTCTGTTTGTAATAATTTGATTTTTTCTTGCAAAAGTTTTTCAACTTTTTTCAATGGTGTAAAATCAGAAGGCCATTTCATTAATCCATCTATTAATCTTCTTACCTCACTTTCAGGGATTGCAGTGTTTGGTGAAGTTTCAAAATCAGCTACAGTTGCTTTTCGTAAACTTTTCCATGCTAATTCTGGGGCTTGATATTTATAAGGAAGTGGTTGTTGCTTAACTTCATCTAACCTTTCTTGCATATCTTCCCAGAACTTTTTCTCCATTTCTTTAGCTAAAGCTCTAGCATCGGGCTCACCATTTTCAATTAAATAATTGGTATAAACTTCTCTTGGGTTCGGATGCTTATCAATTAAAGCATAGAGTTGTGGTTGCGTATATTTAGGATCATCTCCTTCATTATGGCCATGTTTTCTGTAACATACCATATCTATAAAAATATCGCTATTAAATTCTTGACGATATAAAGTTGCAATTTCAACACACTTAACCACTGCTTCTGCATCATCTCCATTAACATGTAAAACCGGGGCCTGAACCATGGCTGCAATTGAAGTACAATAATTTGAACTTCGTGCATCATCAAAATCTGTAGTAAAACCTATTTGATTATTGATAACAAAATGAATTGTACCACCGGTATAATACCCATTGAGTTTACACATTTGTAAAACCTCATATACAATTCCCTGGCCTGCTACAGATGCATCACCATGAATTAGAATAGGAAGAATTTTATCGTAATCAGATTGATATAATACATCTGCTTTACTTCTTGCAAAACCAAGCACAACAGGATCTACAGCTTCTAAATGAGAAGGATTAGGCATAAGTTTTAAATGGATTGATTTTCCATCTAAAGTAGTTACATCACTACCAAAACCCATGTGGTATTTTACATCTCCACTACCCATAGTTTGGTCTAATTTAGCTGTACCTTCAAACTCACTAAAAATTTGCTCGTAGGTTTTGCCCATGATATTGGCCAAAATATTTAATCTGCCTCTGTGAGCCATGCCAATAACCACTTCTTCAACATCATTATTGGCTGCAGTGTTAATAATGGCGTCTATTGCAGCAATGGTAGTTTCTCCACCTTCTAATGAAAACCTTTTTTGACCTATATATTTTGTATGAAGAAATTTCTCGAAAATTACACCCTGATTTAGTTTTTCTAAAATTCTCTTACGTTTATTAATTGGTAATGGCTCTAAACATTTTACTTCTAATTGCTCTGCCAACCAATCAATTTTATCTTGGTCGTTAATGTATTTATATTCAGCACCAATATTGTTAGCATATACTTTTTGTAAATGCTCTATTATATTTTTTAAGGATGTTTTTCCTAGATTTAAAAAGTTTCCTGCATAAAAAGCAGTATTTAAATCGGCATCAGTAAGTCCGAAAAAGGACAAATTCAAATTAGCACCTCTATCTTTTCTTTCTCGAATAGGATTGGTTGTAGCAATTAAATGGCCTTTGTTTCTATAGCCAAGTATTAATCTATAAACAGCTATTTCTTTATTTAAATCAAAATCGTTAGATACTGAAGTAGAAGCAGTTGAAGTGCCATTTTGAGAAAAATTATTGACTGCAAAATCAAATCCTTCGAAAAACTTTTTTAAATCTACATCAATACTATCTGGATTTTTTTGAAAATCTAGGTATAAGTTTTCGATGTAACTAGGATGTTGATTGGTGATATATGAGAAATCTTTCATTAACAATTAAGTTTCTGCTTAAAAATAGTGTGCAAATATCGTTTGTTTGAATGGATATTTTTAAGCTTTTTTAATATAGAAATTATATATTAAATAGAATAAAAGGCTGTCTAAAGAAAAAAAGATAAAGTTTTTTGATAATTATACAATGCAACTCCTTACTTTTGCCGTCCGAAAAATAAAAATTGAGATGGCAAATCATAAGGCAACAAAAAAAGATACTCGTCAAGCAGCAAAACGTAGAGATAGAAATCGCTACCATGGTAAAACTACTCGTAATGCAATAAGAGATTTAAAAACTCTTGATGTAACTGCTGAATACGATGCTAAATTACCTACAGTAGTTTCAATGATTGATAAATTAGCTAAGCGTGGTATTATTCATAAAAATAAAGCAGCTAATTTAAAAAGCCAATTAGCTAAAAAGAAAGCTTAATTCATTACCTTTTTATAAAAAGAGAGCTGTTCCGTTGGGACAGCTTTTTTTGTTACTCAAATTTAAAATTGAGTTGATACACTTAAGATGAAATTTCTACCAGGTGCCGAAATTCCACTTGCAAAATATCTATAATTTCTATCAAGAATATTTTCTACTCCAAAATTAAACAGTACATTTTTACTGAGCTTCCAAGACGCTTGTAGATTCAAAATCATCCAGCCCGGCATACCATCTTTTGTAGCATACTGTTCATTATCTTCCCCATTTAAATTATAGTCTTCAATTCTTTTCCAACCATTAAATAAAGTACTTAATTGAATTTTTGCATTGTTGCTCTGATGTGTTAATGCAATTCTACCAAATGTAGGTGGTATATGATCTAATGGTATTTGTTGGCCATTAAATTGATATCTGCCCTTTGTATAGGTATAAGTAGCTTCTGCTTTTATTTGTTGAGAAATTTTGATTGATGTATTAAAATTAAACCCATAAACATTTGCTCTGGCTTTGTTTTGTGGTGCATATACATCACTTTGTATTCCTTGAAAATTTATAGTCGATTGGCCATTAAAAGTAAATTTATCTACAACAATAGCATCAATAAATTGAGTATAAAAAACTGAAAATCCGTAATTGAAATTTTTTAGAGATTGACTAAAACTAATTTCAGCATTATACGTTTTTTCTGGTTTAATATTTTGGTTAGGTACTACAACATATCCTGCTTTTGTATCGAATACTTTGGTTAAATCATCAACATTCGGACTTCTAAATCCAGTACTTAATATAGTTGCAATTCGTACATTTTTCTTAGAAACATACACTAATCCTAAATTTCCGGTTAAGGCCAAATTATTTTGTTGAGCAGATGTAAAGGGCAAGTGTAAAATACCTGTATCAATGAATTGTGCATTTAAAGTTACTAGATTTATTCTTAAGCCATCATTCAAAGTAAGTTGATCATTTATTTTATAAGTATGCTGAACATATGCACCTGAATAACTCATGTTAGTAGGACCATCGGCATAACGAGTAGAAATTTTACTTGTAACACCGCTAACAATATTTTCACGAAATGCTGAACTGTTTATTTTGTTGTAGTAGGTTTCTAGTCCAAAATGCCATTCATGATTTCCTGCATAATGTTTAGCATCTGCAGAAAAACCCAAAACATCTACTTTTTCAGTTCTTGAATCTCTGTTGTTATTTTTAAATCTTCTGATTATTCTACTTTCCTCTAAATGCTGATAATTTGCATTGAGCTTAACTTCTTTAAAAAAACTATTTGTATTTGACTTAGAAAATTGGTAAGCGAAAAGATTTCTTATTTGTGGACCATAATACCATTCTGCAAATCTAGGATTACCATTTGCGGTTTCAGTTAATCGATCATAACGAGGAATATCGCCTGTTGTTGATAGCTGAAAGTTGAATACATGCTGTACATTTTCATTGGGCTGAAATAAAATTTTCTGCAAAATATCTAACTGATGATATCCACTTGCAATCTGTTTATTTGGGTTTGAATTAGCTACTGCACTATCAATACCATTAATTCTATCAACATAAAAATACTTTTTGCCAAAATCAGGATAAGCTGAAGAACGCTGATTACCTTGAACAACATCGCCAAACTTTCCTAATGTAATAGAAGTTAAAGAACCCCATTTTTTATTTGCTAAGTTTAAATCAACATGAGTTCTATATTCGTTTGTTGCACTAGCATATCGCATCATTGCATTAGCAGTAACTGCATTTTTTTGTGATGAAGATAAAACGGGATTTTTAGTGTACATATTCACTACACCACCTAAAGCATCACTACCATAAATAGTAGAAGAAGGACCATATAATATTTCCATTCTATCTAAAATCATATTATCAACTGTAATAATATTTTGTAAATGACCCGACCTGTAAATTGCATTATTCATTCTTACTCCATCAACCATTAACAAAACTCTACTGGCTTCAAAGCCACGAATAACAGGACTTCCACCACCTTGCTGACTTTTCTGAACAAAAACATGTCCACTATTGATTAACACATCAGCTGGATTAGCATTATTATTAATTAAACCAGTATTATTGATTACACTAACAGTTTGTGCAACACGTTTTGCTTTTTCAGGAAATTTGTTTGCATATACAATTACTTCGTTTAAATCGTCTACCTTGTTTTTAGCAGTATCTATAATGATTAATTGCTGAGCATAATTGTAATTACAAAAACTAATAAAGAAAAACATAAACCAATACTTCATCCTTACATTTTGAGTTGCAATTTTAAGGATAGATTTTTAAGATGCTCATTAAACTTAATTTTCATTCTAGAATTAATGAATAAAAATTCTCTCAATTTCATAAATTGAACATTGAACTATTTATTATCTTTAGAAAGTAAAAAAATGTCAATGATAAAGAACTCCTTTTTTTCACTAGTCTGCTTTTTTAGTTTCTGTGCCATCATTAGTTTAAATAGTTGTGTAAGCAATAATAAAGAAGTGCTATTTGGCTGCGACTCTACTCAAGTAAAATATACTGCAACAGTTTTACCTATATTAAGCAATAACTGTTATCAATGCCATTCAGCATCAAACTCACCAACCTTAGGTGGTGGAGTAAATTTAGAAGGTTATAATAATGTAAGAAATTGGGTTAATCCCAATAATGCTAATGGAGGTATTTTATTAGTAGATATAACAACTGGCAGAATGCCTAAAAATTTACCAAAATTATCTGATTGCGATATTGCAAAAGTTAGCAACTGGATTAAAAATGGTGCTTTAAATAATTAAACCATGAAAAAAATTATTTTCTTATTTCTTTTCACTGCAATACAACATCAAGTATTTGCTCAAGAAAAAATATATAGTACCAAAAGCGGCACCATTAGTTTTTACTCAAGTACCCCATTAGAAAAAATAGAAGCATTTAACCGACAAGTAACTTGTAAACTAAGCAGCAGCTCGGGTCAGATTGTTTTTTTATTACTCATTAAAGGATTCACTTTTGATAATGCACTAATGCAAGAACATTTTAATGAAAACTATATGGAAAGTTCAAAATTTCCTAAGGCAGATTTTAAAGGCGTTATTACAAATATTAATGAAGTAGACTTTACTAAAAATGGCAGTTATAATGTTTTTGTTGAAGGTAATTTAACCATTCATGGCATTACAAAAAAAATAACTAGCAAGGGCAGTTTAGTAGTTAATAATGGAAAAGTTTCAGCTAATTCAAAATTACTGATTAAGGTAAAAGACTTTGGTATTACTGGAAAATATATTGGTGAAAAAATTGCTAATGAAATTGAAACCACCATTTCATGCAATTTTGATTAATTCAAATTCAAAAAATAATCATGTTAAAAAAATGTATTTTATTTTCTATAATCTTTTTATTGATTATAAATAAAAACTTAAATGCTCAACAAAAAGATACAACCATAACAAAAGATTTGTTTGCTGATATTGAAACAGAATCTAAAGCTTTAGATGTGAATCAAACCAACTATGCTTTAGCCACTTTTAAAAGTATTAGAGTGGTAAATAGTCATACCACAGAAATGGTAGGCAAAAACAATTTAGATTTCAGAATCTCTCATCGCTTTGGTTATTTAAGTTCTGGTGGTTATAATTTATTTGGTTTAGATAATGCTACAATTCGTTTAGGTTTCGATTATGGTTTAAGCAAAAATGTAAATATAGGAATTGGCAGAAGTAGCGTAGATAAAGAGTTTGATGTTTATGCGAAGTTTAAACTACTACGACAATCAACTGGCAAAACCAATATGCCAATCAGCTTAAACTATGTTTTTACTGCCATGCATTATACTCTAAAAACTATAGAGGATATTAGTTTTACTAATAGAAATTCTTTTGCCCATCAATTAATTATTGCTCGTAAGTTTAATGATAATGTTTCATTTCAACTCATGCCTTCTTTAGTGCATATTAATTTAGTGCCATTAAAAACTGATGATAATAATTTATTCTCTTTAGGTTTTGCAGGAAGGACAAAACTATCTAAAAGAGTGGCATTAAATGCAGAATATTTTCATCAGTTTAATAATTTAAGTGGAGCTATTAATTCACTTTCCTTAGGATTTGATATTGAAACTGGTGGCCATGTATTTCAATTGCATTGCACTAATTCTACTGGCATGACAGAAAGAACTTTTATTACTAATACTACCGGAGATTGGGGTGCAGGTGATATTCGATTTGGATTTAATATAGTTAGAACTTTTGCTTTAAAAAAAGCTGCTGGTAGTAGAAGCAGTTGGTAATTTTTTTCGACTCCGTAGCTCAGTTGGTAGAGCTACTGACTCTTAATCAGTAGGTCCAGGGTTCGAGTCCCTGCGGGGTCACTCAATGATAGTAAGGGTTTCAATATATTTAATTTTTTTTATTTTTATCCATTTGCATACAATTTGCATACAATTTAATAATTTTATTACTTAATGTTCAAGTAATATTCTCAAATTATTTTTACTTAGATATAATACACACTCAGACACTTCAACATTTTCAAATTTTAATTAGTTTAATTTAAGTAAGAATAATCAGTAGAATTACGTATTTGAATGCGTAAAACTACGTATGATTTTTACGTAGTTTTACGCAATTTTTCAATGATTGATTTTTCAATATTTTTTTCCTATATTTTTGATGTGAAGTGTTATTATCTAGATAGGTGATTTGATAATATTCTATTTAACTTTAAGTGAAATATTTTTATACTTTATTTTCTTTTCTAATTTTATTTTTCTATAAAACATACGCTCAAGAGCAAGAGACTAATCTTTTTAATAAAATCACTAATAATATTTCAAATCTTGATACTAAGATTGTTGAATCTCTAACAAAAAAATATCAAAAGCTCGATGAAAAACTTACTAAGCAAACTAAAGCTTACATTATAAAGTTAGAGCAGAAAGAGCAAAAATTACAAAAACAATTATTAACTAAAGATAGTGTTCAAGCAAGAATACAATTAGTAAATTCTCAAGCACATTTTCAGAAGCTAAGAGCAAGACTAGACAAAGCCAATCAAACACAACAATTAACGAAAGAATATTTCCCACAATTAGACAGTGTATTTTCTGCTACTAAATTCTTAGAACTAAACAACGAACAAAATAGTTCACTAAAAGTGTTAAGTCAATCTTTAGCTGGTATGCAGAGCAAATTACAAGCTACAGCTGATATCAAAAAAATGCTGAAACAAAGAAAAGACCAATTGAGGGCACAATTAAAAAACTTGAATGTTACTAAACAATTAGATGCTATAAGCAAAGAAACTTATTACTATAAACAACAAATTGCTGAATATAAATTATTACTAAAAGATAAGGATAAGGCACAACAAAAACTCATGAGCTTTGTTAGAGAAAACAGTGCATTTAAAGACTTTATGAAAAAGAATGGTTTGTTGGCTAAACTGTTTCCTCAACTTGGCTCTGGAAGTTTAAGCAATACCTTTCCTAAAGGATTACCAACTTATCAGGAAATATTAAATGAGTTACAAGAAAAATTTGGAAACAACAATCCTCTAGCAAATGGTAATAATATCGGCGGTGGTGGTAACTTTTTACAACAACAAATTAACAAAGCAAAAACATCTTTTACTAAATTAAAAGATGAAGCCAATAAATCTGGAAAAGGAGTAAGTGATGCTGATATGCCAGACTTTAAACCCAACAATCAAAAAACAAAAAGTTTCTTACAACGCTTAGAAGTTGGTATGAATATACAAAGTGTAAAAAATAATAAAATTCTCCCAACAACAAGTGATATAGCATTAACAGTTGGATATAAATTAAACGATAAAAGTACTATAGGTGTTGGACTAGCATATAAAATGGGTTGGGGCAATGGTTGGAATGATATTAAACTAAGTACTCAAGGATATGGATATAGAACTTTTGTTGATGTAAAATTATTTACCAATACCACTGCAGGATTTGGAAAACTGTTTAAAAATTTGTGGATTAGTGGTGGTTATGAGTTAAACTATTTAGCAGAGTTAGAAAATAAAACTAACGAGATAACTAAAATAGATTATAAAGCTTGGCAAGTGTCTGCATTAATGGGATTAAGCAAAAAATACAATGCAGGAAAAAAGAAAGCACAGGTTCAATTATTATATAATTTTTTATACCAAAAATCTAATCCTCAACAACAACCATTAATTTTTAGAGTGGGTTGGGGGTTGTAATATTTAATTGCTTATGAAGAAAATGTATTTCTTAATTATCCTCTTGCAAGGCTTGGTATTAAGTGGTTTTGGGCAGAGTCAGAACCCTTCAAGTGGTGTTATTCCTAAAGTAATGCCATCAACACCTGAAGTAGCAGCTTTAGCAAAATTTATAGATATTCCAATGGGTTACTCAACTGGAACACCAGTAATCAATATTCCTATCCATTCTATTGGAATAAAAGATGTATCAATACCTATTTCTTTAAACTATAATACTTCAGGAATTCGTGTAGATGAAGCTGCGACATGGGTAGGACTTGGTTGGAATTTAAATTTAGGTGGAAATATATCTCGAATTGTGAAATCAGCTCCAGACGAATTGAGTTATATGAATACAACAAAAACTACTGAATATTTAATGAATGAAATGTATCAACATAAAATTGCTATAAATACCAATAATAGTAATAATCACATGTCATCATGTACATGTACTCAAACTGAAGAAGACCTTGCTAATAATATTTTAGATGCACAGCCTGATGTCTTTATGTTTAATTTACTTGGGTATTCTGGAAAGTTTACATGGAATCAATTAACACATCAATTCGACCAGACTCCATTTTCAAATGTAAAGATTGAATATTCTACTGATAATGATTGGATTAAAAGTTTTAAGCTAATATTACCTAATGGTGTTAAAGCTTATTATGGTATTTCCAAAGATGGGTTGAGGGTCTCTAACGAATATAATAATCCTAATAATATAACCACTTATTTTGATGGTAATTCAAGTCAAAGTTTAAATGTTGGCTATTCATATATTACAGGTTGGTCACTTTTGTCAATTGAGAACTCAATAGGCGAGACTATTGAGTTTGAATATGAATCAGTACTAGCTAAAAATTTTGGAAGAATGTCCGAAATGTCAGTCATGGGAACTGCTTCGAGTTACAATAATGCCTATGGGCAAGGCTGTGCTCCAATTACAGGGTTTAATTTAAGAGCTTCTTTTTTTAATCAAAATATAATTAAACCAATCATTCTTAGTATTTCTACAAAAGAAACTAAAGTAGTCTTTTCGAGATCAAATTCCATTCGAGAAGATGTGTTCATTAATGAAAGGTCGTTGGAAAAAATTTCTATTTATACTTTTAACGATAAATTTATTAAGAGATTTAAATTCACTTATGATTATCTTTTGAGTAATGATTCAACTTCACTTTGGGGACTTGAAGCTTATTCAAATACAGCTAGAAAAAGACTCAGACTTTTAAGATTACAAGAAGTCGATTCCAATGACTCTGGCATTATACCTGCTTATAAATTTTCATATACATTAGTAGCCCTTCCCAATAGATTATCAGCTTCACAAGATTATTGGGGTTATTTTAATGGTAAAATTCAATACAATAATTTCTTAACACCAAAAACGGATGTTACTTGTATTCAAGGATATAGTGGTCTTCCTTATAAAGGATTATATCATAATGAAAATACTGGAGCTGATAGAACAATTGATACTAGCTTATGTTATGCAGGTATTTTAAAAAAAATAGAATATCCTACTGGTGGTTTCACTGAATATTTTTATGAAAGCAATCAAGCTCCATTATTAGCTGATGCCATTGTGAATTGTGTAGAAAGATCAGGATTATTAAAAAGGGACGTTTATTTTGGGATGCAAAATAACACACCCACCTATTACTATTCTCAAAACTTTACGATAGCATCTGGAAAATATGGAGTAGTTAAAATGACTTCAGACTTACAAGGGTGCCTCCAAAATATGAATTCTTCCTGCAGAATCTCAATAACACTTGAAGGCATTTCTGACCCTACTTATCAAAATACTTTTTCAATGAGTGGTATTCAATATTTAAATTTAATTAGTGGAGAATATAAAATTTCAGCTACAATAGATCCAAATCCAAATAATGAAGAAATACCATTCTTTAATGTTCATTTAACTTGGAAAGAACAAGTTGATCCATATAATTTTCCCATTGGTGGTCTAAGAGTAAAAAAAATAATAAGTTCAGATAATATTGGTAATACAATTAAAAGAAGTTTTAGTTATAATTTATTTATCAATGATTCAGTAAGTAGTGGGTTTTTGACTGGAATACCAACTCATGTAATTAATACTTTTTTTGAACCCCTTACAGGGGAAACTGGTAATGGCGGTTTTCTTACAAAGGTAGTTTCAAATAGTCATGTTCCACTTTCAGAAGAAGGTAGAACAATTATTTATTCAAATGTTAAAGAATATTATGATGATCAAAAAGAATCATTTAAAAATGAGTATAAGTTTAGTGTTGATTTTGATGGGTATTCTGAAGGCTTTCAAGAGCTAACTACAAAAAAAACTTGGAGAGATGGATTACTGATTAATAAAAAAAGCTATATCAAAACAGACAATAATTATTTAATAGTTAATGAAGAAAATAACGAATTTGGAGAATTTGATACAAGTCAATATAGATATGCGTTCGTTTATTCAAGAGAAAACATCGGGGTTAATTGTAATCAAATGCAACTTTTAAATAATAATTGTTTTTTCAGATCAGAATGGTATCTCCCCATTTCCACAACAACAAAAAATTATTCTTATGATGCAAATGGAAATCAAAAAATTCTTTCTTCAACTTTGACAAATACTTATAATAGTAAACATTTTATTGCAAAAACAACTACAACTAATAGTGAAGGAAAATTAATTGAAAATAATATTTGGTATCCTGATGATTATAATAATATTGGCTATAATCTTGACCAATTAAAAACTAAAAATATTATTCAAAACCCCATTAAACAAGAAACTTGGGTTAATAACAAAATAAAATCGGGCAATATTATTTTATACAATGCAAATGGACAACCAGAGAGTGTTTATAATTATGAAAATAATTTACTTATAAATCCACCTACACATGACCCAAATACCATTTTAAACAATAATTACAATTTAAAGCATAACATTAACTATTTCGCAGATGGTAATGTAAAGGAATTATTAAAAACTAATGATATTCCCGAATGTTATTTCTGGGGTTACAATAACCAATATCCTGTAGCTAAAGTTATTGGTAAGCCGTACGATGTTGTACTTAGCTTAAGTGGCATAGATATTAATATTTTAAATAATCCTAATACTACTGATATTGCAATGAGAACAGAACTTGCGAAACTGAGAAATGTCTCTGATTGTTTAGTCACCTCTTATACCTACAAACCTTTAGTAGGCATAACTAGTGAAACAGACCCGCAAGGAAAAACAATATATTACGAATACGATAGTTTCAATAGATTAAAATTAATTAGAGATAAGGATAATAATATACTAAAAACATTTGACTATAAATATCAACAACAGCAGAACTAAGAAATAAAAATTGAAAACAAAAGCTAACTAATCTAGCTTATAAATAAAATACTATGCAAAAAAGTATTACTATATTATTGGTTCTGTATATACAATTTTTCATTTTTTATTTGGCCTTTTCCCAAAACAAGATAATTCCTAATAATCAAATTGCACCCCTATCACCAACTACAAATATTATTACAAAACCCAATGCCTATAATAATGGTGGAGCAACAGTTATTGTAAATTATGTTCGTACCAAAGAAGCTGTTGCACCAATTACAACTGAAGCCAGTTTTGATGCAGCTAGTAGTTCACAAGTTAAACAAGCTACACAATATATTGATGGATTAGGAAGACCGATTCAAACAGTAGCAAAACAAGCTAGTACCACAGGTAAAGACCTTGTAAGTTATAATGTGTATGATGAATTTGGTAGAGAAACAACAAAATATTTGCCCTATGTTTCAACAGAAAACAATGGCAGTTTTAAACTAGACCCATTCACACCACAACAAAATTTTAATCAAAATTTATTTAATGGCGAACAAGTTTTTTATTCACTAACTCAATTTGAAGCTTCCCCTTTAAATCGTCCTTTAAAATCTTTAGCACCTGGTAATAGTTGGACTGGTAGCAATAATGGTGTTGCTATGAGTTATGAAATTAACGAAGCAAATGAAGTTAGAATTTGGGAAATCAATAATAATATTCCAACAAGCACAAGTTCATATCAAGAAGGTCAATTGTATAGAAATGTAACCACAGATGAGCATCAAAAAAAAGTGGTTGAGTATAAGGATAAAGAAGGAAAAGTCATTCTAAAAAAAGTACAGATTGAAGGCGATATAGATATTGATTCTCATTCTGGATGGTTATGTACTTATTATGTTTACGATGATTTTGGTTTATTAAGATTTGTTATTCCTCCTAAAGCAGTAGAGAAACTTATTACTAACAATTGGGACTTTACTTCAACGAATTTAAGTGATGCAATACAAGAACTTTGTTTTCAATATAAATACGACCATCGTAATAGAATGATAAGTAAAAAAGTTCCTGGAGCAGAAGCAGTATTTATGGTGTATGACGAAAGAGACAGATTAATTTTAACACAGGACGGCAATCTGAGAAATCAAGGTAAATTGATGGTTACTGTTTATGAAAATAATTTAAATAGACCAATTCGAACTTATTTATACTCCAATAATTATAGTCAAACTACACATCAAGCAGCAGCAAATGGTAGTATTGCCTATCCATCAAGTTCTGAATTAAGTTCAGCAACACTATTAACAGAAACTTATTACGATAACTATAATTGGGCTTCCTCTGTAGGATTGCCCACAACAGTAAATACATCAGATTTTAGTAGTAGTCCACACTATATTGGTAGTTTTAATAGTGCACCAATTTACGCTCAACCATTAACACAAAACAACACAGCACTGGGTCAGGTTACAGGGTCTAAAGTAAATGTCTTAGGCACTACAGATTATACTTATAACATTAGCTTTTATGATGATAAAGGAAGGGTCATTCAAAATATTTCAACACAATTTGGTGGTGGTACTAACACAATAACAAACGAATACGATTTTAGTGGAAAAGTTTTACGCAGTTATACCAAACATACAAGACCCAATAAGGAAACTTTAGCTATTTCCACAGTAATGAATTATGATGATGGTGGAAGATTAATCAACATACAAAAAGACATTAACAATCAAGGATTAAAATTAGTATCCAATAACACATATAATGAATTGGGCCAACTCATTAAAAAAACTTTAGGCAACGATATGTTGAGCAGCGAACCAGTTGAATCACTTGATTATACTTATAATATTAGAGGTTGGCTTACAGGTATTAATCGAGGTTTTGCTAACCCAAAATATATTTTAGATAGTATAGCTCAACAAAATCGTTGGTTTGGAATGCAGTTAAGCTACGATTATGGATTTAGTAATGGTGCAAATACTAATACCATGTTGAATGGAAATATTGCTGGCACTATTTGGAAATCAAAAAGTAATAATGTTGAACGTGCTTATGGTTTTAATTACGATGCTGCCAATAGATTAATGATTGCAGATTTTTCTGAGCCAGGAAGTAGTAGAATGAAATTTGATTTTAGTGTAAAAATGGGTGATGGTATTAACCCGTCAACAGCCTACGATGTAAATGGAAATATAAAATCCATGACTCAAATGTATGAAGCTGGAAAGTCACCTTTAGATAGTTTACAATACGATTATTTACCTAATAGTAATAAGTTAAAAAGTGTTTACGATAAATATAATAACCCCATTACTAAACTTGGGGATTTTAGAACAAGTGCCAATAGCCCTAATGCTACTGCAACAAGTGCATTAGCAAAAACAGATTATGCTTATGATGATAACGGGAACTTGATTACAGATTTAAATAAAGATATTGGTACGAGCATACCAATAGCAGGTTCAAATGGTAATATAGAATACAACCACCTTAATTTACCTAAAAAAATAACCATTGCAGAAAAAGGAACAATAGAATATGTATACGATGCTGCAGGAAATAAACTTAGTAAAATAGTAACCGATAATACAAAAAACCCTGCACACATTACCACTACTAATTATGTAAGTGGTTTTATTTATGAATCAAAAGACTCATCTAATACAAGCAATTCTACATTATCATTAACTGCCAACGAATCATTACAATTTTTTAGTCATGAAGAAGGAAGAGTAAGACCCAAAACCAATCAAGACTCAAGCTTGCCTACACAATTTGTTTTAGATTATTTTATTAAAGACCATTTGGGAAATGTAAGAATGGTATTAACCGAAGAAACTGTAGTGGTTGAACACATGAGAGCTAGTTTGGAAGATGAACTAGTTGATGAGGAAGCTTTATATTTCAATAATCTTGACCCTGAAGGAAAACCATTGG
>JAGXRG010000072.1 GCA_018335935.1 Chitinophagaceae bacterium
TACAATCCAGCAGCTTGGTTAGCACTTACATCAAGTGTAGCACCAACAGTGAAAGATTGTGTACCTGTACCACCACTAGATAACTGACCAGCAGTTAAACCAATACTTGCAGTAAAGTTGTTAATGTTCATACTGTTTGCACCATTAGCTAATACTATGTTACCACTAGGTAAAGTGATATCATAAGTGTAGTTACTTTGACCAGATACAGTAAAAGCAGCAGCACTAACTGTTCCAGCTACCACAGGTAAAGTTACCCCACCAGTAGCAGTTCTTGTACCAGCAGGAGCTAATACTACAGTACCACCAGAACTAGTAACAGCAATGTTACCAAAGTTCATATCTACATTTTTTACAATGCTGATTGGAGTTACAATTGTGGCTGAAGCAGATGCAGAAGCAGTTGATTGAGCATTTGCAGTTGTGATGGTAGCTGCTATTACTATAATAGACGCTACGATTTTTTGAATGTGTTTCATGTTTGTGTTGTTTAGTTGTTTAAGGAGTTTGACAAAGCAAAAATCAAACTAATACTACACCTGCACAATCCCTTAAACTAGGGGGGAGCTCTGAAACACTTATAAATAAAAGGTTTTAAAATAAACTATATGAAAAATTGAATATTCGAAACATGAGGATTTGTTTTTGAAATGAGTAATTAAATTTTAAATCTTATAAATTAATTATTCTGTAACACTTAAGATTATATTTTTATCGAAATACGATTTTATGAGATACGATATGGTAAAAGGCCTTATTCAGGTTTATGAAAATTATACAAATGAAGATTTTGAAGTCTGGAAAATTTTATATGAAAGACAAATGCCAGCATTAAATGTGCATGCAGCTAAAGAATATTTAGAAGGATTAGTAAATATTCAATTTAGTGCCTCTACTATTCCAAATATTTCAGTTACTAATAAACTTTTACAAGAGCAAACAGGTTGGGAGTTAGTTGTGGTTCCTGGAATTATTAAAGAGCCAGATTTTTTTTCATTATTATCTCAAAAAAAATTTCCTGCAACAACTTGGCTAAGAAAAAAAGAGCAGCTAGACTATTTGCCTGAGCCAGATATGTTTCATGATGTTTTTGGTCATGTTCCTTTATTAACTAATTATCATTTTACCGAGTTTTTTCAAACCATTGGAACATTAGGTGTCGAGCATTTGAATAATGAAAATATTGTTGCTATGCTTGGTAGGTTATATTGGTTTACTGTAGAATTCGGACTGATAAATAATGGAGGAAATACACAAATTTATGGTGCCGGCATTATTTCGTCATCTTCAGAAACAAAGTTCTCTTTAAGTGATGTTCCTAAACATATTCCATACGATGCTACGCTAATTATGCATACTCCTTATGAGAACGATCATATTCAAGATACCTATTATGTTATTGATTCTTTTGAACAATTATACCATTCAATTGATACTATTAAACTTGAAATTGATAAATTGTAGCCGTATTCAAGCTTATGAAATATAAAATTACATGGAAGAAAGTATTATTATATCTCGGGCTACTTTTGTTTTTTGTTATAATTGTAGTTAGTACAGCTATACTATATTTAAATAAACAACTAGAGAAAAAAAGCGAACAAACTTTTTATAAATCTTTTGAAATCGCCATTCCAAATAATTATAGAATTAATGGAATAGACGTCAGTAAACATCAAAGTTATATTTATTGGAATGCTGTTAAGGAGATGAAAGTTGATAGTATTAATATAGATTTTGTTTTTGTAAAAGCAACAGAGGGTGCAGATCATAAGGATGAAATGTTTGAAAGAAATTGGCGACTACTTAAAACTCATCAAATAACACATGGGGCTTATTTATATTTTATACCGTTAACTAATGGCAAGGCTCAAGCCTTAAACTATATCAATCATGTTAAACTAGAAAAAGGCAATTTGCCACCAGTTGTTGATATAGAAAAAACAGATGGTTTAAATACTTCAACCATTAAAAAGAGACTTATAGAATGCTTGAAAACTTTAGAGCTACATTATAAAGCAAAACCTATTATTTATACATACACCGAGTTTTATGATAATTTTTTAGGTAATGAATTTAACGAATATCCTCTATGGATAGCACATTACACTGAAGATAAAAAGCCAAATATAAAGCGTGATTGGTTGTTTTGGCAACATAGTAGTATGGGTAGAATTAATGGCATTACTGAAAAAGTTGATTTTAATGTGTTTAATGGAGACTCAATGGCATTCAGAAAAATTTTAATTCCTTAGTGAGGAATAGATAAAGAATTGGCCTTAATAAAGTTGCCATCAATATCAAAACAAATGTTTTGTTCTTTTACTACAACCCAATAATTAATGGTTGAGTTAATAAAAATTTTATAGGCCTTTGCAATTCTATCTGTTTTAAAAAATCTAGCTATATAATCGTATGAAGATTTTGGTAAAAAACTTTCATCAATTTCTAATTGAGTATAAATTAAATTACCCATTAAGTTAAAAGCTTTTTTGATAGGAATATTATTCTCTGTGTAAGATGCAATAAGTAAACTATCTTTTTTAAGCCAATCTACTTTGATGAGATGAGGATAATCTTTTTTAAACTGATTTACAATTTCCTGACTACTTTCATTATAATGTTGTGCGTTCACTTTGAAAGTAAAAATGATTGCAAAGCCTATACATAAGTACTTACGCATAAAGACTATTTGAAATGGAGTAAATCTATTTTAGAACTAATTCTACATTATCTATCAAAGTTAACCAATTATATTAATTATCAATAAAAAACCTCTCAATTATGAGAGGTAATATTTTTATTTTTTAAGAAATTAAACTAATCATTCTTATTGTTGTGCTCTTTTTTATGTTTATGTTTTTCTTTTTTTTCAGTTTCATCCTTACGTAACTTTTGCTTGTAATGTCCATTTTTATAACCTTCGTATTTTACTTTATACATCCTATGCTTTAAATAGGGTCTTGGCTCATTAATTACAACTTTATAAGTAGAATATAAATTAATGTTTGCATATCTATTTGGAAGTGTATTTACAAAAATCCAAGATGAGCCATTAAAATACACATATTGTTTCTTAGGGGTATAATAATAAATTTCATACTCGGGCATATAATAGTATTCTACTTCATCATAACCAGCAGGACCCCAATCTGGCAAAACATTAATATTAACATTAACTTTTAATTGAGCTGTTGTAGAGTTATTGCTACCTAAAATCAGCATAAAAATTAAAAAGAGTTTGAATATATTTTTCATTAAAAAAAGTTTTAGGTGAATATTTAAATTAGAGTAATAAAAAAGCAATCAGTTTAATTATAAATGTTAAAGAAACACTAAGATGCTGGATGCAGTCGTAATTATAAAGAAGTATTAATAATAAAAAAGCCTCTCAAAATTTGAGAGGCTTTGGTTGGGTTACCAGGATTCGAACCTAGACAGACAGAACCAAAAACTGTAGTGCTACCATTACACAATAACCCAATCCTTATTACCATTTTTAAAAATGGAATGCAAAAATATGGTTGTATTTGTTTGCAGCAAAAAAAAACTGTCTTTTAACTAAAATAAAACAAAGAAGTTGAAATCAAATTTCCCAATTAAGATCACTAAAACTAACAGTCGTTAACTTTAGTGTGCAATCACCTAATTTTGCACACTCCATTGAAAATTGTTATATGAGTAATGTAGTTCAACAGAAAGTAAGAATAGTAACCGCTGCAAGTTTATTTGATGGGCACGATGCTGCAATTAATATTATGCGTAGAATTATGCAAAGTAAAGGTGCAGAAATCATTCATTTGGGTCATAATAGAAGCGTAAAAGAAATTGTAGAAACTGCTATTGAAGAAGATGTTCATGGTATAGCTATTACCTCATATCAGGGTGGTCATGTAGAATTTTTTAAATACATGAAAGATTTATTAGATGAAAATGGTTGTGGCCATATAAAAATTTTTGGTGGTGGTGGAGGAACCATTCTTCCAACAGAAATAGAAGAACTTGAGAATTATGGTATTACTAAAATCTATAGTCCAGACGATGGAAGACAAATGGGCTTGGAAGGTATGATTGAGGATGTAATAAAACGGTCGACTGTTGACAGTCAACGGTCGACGGCGAAGCCAAATAGAAATGCATTAGACGAGGCTAAAGATATTATCTCTATTGCTGAGAAAATAACAAAAGCAGAGAATGGTTTACCGTTTACAGTCGACAGTCAACAGTCGAAAGTAATTCCTGTTCTAGGAATCACTGGTACTGGTGGTGCTGGAAAAAGCTCAGTTACAGATGAAATTGTTCGTAGATTTTTAAACAACTTCACCGATAAAACTATTGCAGTAATTAGTGTAGACCCTAGTAAGAAAAAAACAGGAGGTGCTTTATTAGGTGATAGAATTAGAATGAATGCCATTTCTCATCCAAGAGCTTACATGAGAAGTTTAGCTACTCGTGATGACAATACTGCTTTGAGTGCTTATGTGCAAGATGCTATTAATATTTGTAAAGAAGCAGGTTTCGATTTTATTATCTTAGAAAGTGCAGGAGTTGGACAAAGTGATGCATCAATTCTCGATTATTGTGATGTGAGTATGTATGTGATGACTCCTGAATATGGTGCTGCATCACAACTAGAAAAAATTAACATGCTCGATTATGCAGATGTAATATGCATCAATAAATTTGATAAAGCGGGTGCATTAGATGCTTTAGCAGATGTTCGAAAACAATACAAAAGAAATCATCAACTATTTACTGCAAAAGATAGTGAGTTACCCATCATAGGTACAATGGCAAGTAAGTTTAATGATGATGGTGTGAATCATTTATTTGAGTTTCTGTTAAAAGCCATCGATCAAAAAACAAAAGTCACTTTTGGTGATTATAGCTTTAGTGAAACTGCAAAAGTTTCTGCAGCCATCATTCCATCTAATAGAACAAGATACTTAAGTGAAATTAGTGAGAGTAATAGAGCTTATGATAAGTTAGTGGTTGAACAATCAGCCATTGCTTCTAAATTGTATCAACTACAAGGAGTTTTAGAATTATTCAAAACAAAAGGCGAAAAAGAATTAGTTGATAAAATTGAACAACAAATCAATTTTTATCAAGATCAACTAACTCCTGTTGCAAAAAAACTCATTTCAAACTGGAGTAATAAAATACAAGCCTATCAGCAAGATTTTTATGAGTATAAAGTAAGAGACAAAGTAATTAAACAACCTATGTTTAGTACTAGCTTATCTGGCACTCGTATTCCTAAAGTTGTTTTACCAAAGTATAAAGATTGGGGAGATTTATTACGATGGCAAGGTCAAGAAAATTTTCCTGGTAGTTTTCCCTTTACTGCTGGTGTTTTTCCTTTAAAAAGAGATGGAGAAGATCCAACAAGAATGTTTGCTGGAGAAGGTGGACCTGAAAGAACTAATAGAAGATTTCATTATGTAAGTGTTGATCAGCCTGCAAAGCGTTTAAGCACTGCATTTGATAGTGTTACATTGTATGGAGAAGATCCTGCAATACGACCAGATATATATGGTAAAATTGGTAATGCAGGTGTTAGTATTGCTACAGTTGATGATGCAAAAAAATTGTACAGTGGTTTCGATTTGTGCAATCCAAAAACTTCTGTTTCGATGACGATTAATGGTCCTGCACCAATGATTTTAGCTTTTTTCATGAATGCAGCCATAGATCAACAATGTGAAAAATATATTCTTGAAAATGGATTACAAGAACAAGTGAATCAACTAATCGAATCTAAATTTAATCTAGAAGATTTACCAAAATATATTGGTGTTGATGGTAAACCTGTAATTCCAAATAAAGGAGAATTGAAAGGTGCTTTGCCAGAAGGTAATAATGGTTTAGGTTTAAGATTATTGGGTTTAAGTGGTGCAGATGTTTTACCAAAAGAGGTTTATGAAAATATTAAAGCCAGTGCTTTGGCCCAAGTGCGTGGTACTGTTCAAGCAGATATTTTAAAAGAAGATCAGGCACAAAACACTTGTATCTTTTCAACAGAGTTTGCATTGAAATTGATGGGTGATGTTCAAGAATATTTCATCCACCAAAAAATAAGAAATTTTTATAGTGTAAGTATAAGTGGCTATCATATTGCTGAAGCTGGTGCTAATCCTATTACACAACTTGCTTTTACATTAGCAAATGGATTTACCTATGTAGAATATTATTTAAGTAGAGGAATGAATATTGATGATTTTGCAGCAAATCTTTCCTTCTTCTTCAGTAATGGTATGGATCCTGAGTATAGTGTAATTGGTAGAGTGGCTCGTAGAATTTGGGCAAAAGCCATGAGGTATAAATACAAAGCCAATAAAAGAAGTCAGCAATTAAAATATCATATTCAAACCAGTGGCAGAAGCTTACATGCTCAAGAAATTGACTTTAACGACATCAGAACAACACTTCAAGCATTGTATGCTATTTATGATAACTGTAATTCACTTCACACCAATGCTTATGATGAAGCTATAACAACACCAACAGAAGAAAGTGTTCGAAGAGCCATGGCTATTCAACTAATTATCAATAGAGAATTGGGTTCTGCAAAAACTGAAAACTTTACTCAAGGAAGTTTTGCATTAGAAGAAATGACTGATTTGGTTGAAGAAGCTGTTCTTGCAGAGTTTGATAGAATTACAGAACGTGGTGGTGTATTGGGTTCTATGGAAAGAATGTATCAACGAAATAAAATACAAGAAGAAAGTTTATTTTACGAACACCAAAAACATACTGGCGAATTGCCATTAATAGGTGTGAATACTTTTTTAAATAGTAAAGGCTCACCAACAATAATTCCAGGTGAAGTTATCAGAAGTACAACTGAAGAAAAAGAACAACAAATAAATACTGTAGAAGCTTTTAAAAAACGTAATGACCATATATCAGCTGATATGTTAAAGAGGTTGAAAACGGTTGCTATTAATAATGGTAATTTATTTGAAGAGCTTATGGAAACTGTTAAGTACTGTAGCTTAGGTCAAATTACAAATGCTCTTTACGAAGTTGGTGGACAGTATAGAAGAAATATGTAAACACAATTACGATTTAATGATTTTTAGTTTACGATTTAATAATTTTTATATTTGTAAAAATGAATTACCATGAACAATACAAATATTTGGATGATATCGTTCAAGGAAATGTCATTGAAGGGAGAAAAGATATTACAACAACAGTCCGAAACTACCTTAGCAAAAGCTTTAAAGCAAGTAATGTGGCTGAAAGAAAATTCGAGTATTTCCAACAAATTAAAAAAGAACAGGCAAACATTATTAAAGAGTTAAGTACCACCAATAATTGGTGGTTTAATGCATTCGAAAATTTTCAATATTTAACAGAAGGAGGTGAAGCAAAAGTTTATTTGTCAAATTTAGGAACAAAAGTTCTTAAAATAAATGATGCTATTTATTATAATACTTGGTTAGATTTCTTCAATAGCATTTTACTTCATAATTATTACTTTACAAATACACATTACAACCTTTTAGGTTTTGTAGAAACCAATAATATATTGTATGCTGCTCTTGAACAAGCTTATGTAAATGCAAATAAATTAACCGATTTTGAAAATGTAAAAACTTATTTAAATACAAATGAGTTTTTGCATAAGAAAAGGTATGACTTTATTAATAAAAAGTATGGCATTACATTAGAAGATGTTCATGATGAAAATGTTTTAACTTTCAATGACACTTTATTTTTCATTGATACTTTTTTCAGTTTATAAGAAATAAATCAATAATGGATAACTCAACAATAAATACAATTTGTGTGTGTGGTGCAGGAACAATGGGTAGTGGCATTGCTCAAGTTTCAGCACAAGCTGGTTACACTACTATTCAATTTGATGTAAATGAAGCTATGCTCATTAAAAGCAAAACTCAAATAGAAAAAAGTTTAGAATATTTAGTTGGAAAAAATAAAATAAGTTTAGAAGAAAAAGTAGATATTATCAACAGAATTCATTTTACTGCAAATATTGAACAATGCAAAGCAGATTTAATAATAGAAGCTATTGTTGAAAGGAAGGATATTAAAGTGGGTTTGTTTCATCAATTAGTTTCCATCAATTCTATACAAACAATACTTGCTACAAATACATCTTCTATTTCAGTCAATGAAATTGCAAAAGAGATTCCTCAACCTGAACGGGTGGTGGGTATGCACTTTTTTAATCCTGCAACTATAATGAAGTTGGTAGAAGTAATTCAAGCAGAACAAACTTCAAATGCAGTAATAAAAACCATTTTAGAAGTTTGTAAACAAATGAACAAAGTTGCTGTGGTTTGTAAAGATGCACCTGGGTTTATTGTAAATCGTGTGGCTCGACATTATTATTTAGAAGCCATGAAGTTGATAGAACTCAACCTAGCCACTGTTGAAACTGTTGATGCTGTTTTAGAAAATGCAGGTTTTAAAATGGGCCCTTTTAAACTCATGGATTTAATAGGTATGGATATTAATTTCAGTGTTAGTAAAATTGTATATGAAGCTATGGGTAAACCAGAACGCTTAACTCCATCTATTGTTCAGCAAAAAAAAGTTGAAGTAGGAGAATTAGGCAAAAAATCTGGTAAAGGATTCTATACTTATACCTAATACCCAATATTCCTATCAATCCATTCATACAAAATTCTGAACACTTCATTCAGTTTGCATAATTTTATTTACTCAATTTATCATCATGAAAAAAATATTTTCATTTCTAATTCTTGCTATTGCTATAATAAGTTGCAACAATAAATCACAATCTGTAGAAGCCAATAAAGATTTAGCAACTCTGTTAGATCAATATTATGAAGAAAGGCTGCAACTATTTCCCTTAGAAGCTACTAGTAATGGAGATAATAGATTTAATGATAGGTTATACATTGATTTTACAAATAGCTACAGAGAAAAATTAAAGACCTTTTATTCAAATTACGAAAACCAGATTTCAAAGTTTGAAAGAGCTGCACTTAATGAAAATGATCAAATCAGTTACGATGTGTTTAAACGTGAAATGCAAATGAGTATAAAAGGATTATCATTTAAAGATAATCTTGCACCGCTCAATCAGTTTTGGGGCTTGCATTTAACCCTAGGTCAGTTAGGTAGTGGTGAGGGTAATCAACCTTTTAAAACTGTTGAAGATTATGATAATTGGGTAAGACGTGCAACTGTTTTTTCTGAATGGACAGATAGTGCTATTGCTTATTTTAAAAAAGGAATAAATGAAAACTATGTATTGCCAAAATCACTTGTTGTAAAAATTATTCCTCAATGTAAAAGCTTAGTTGTTGATGATATAACTACAAGTTTATTTTGGGGACCGATTAAAAAACTTCCAGCAACTTTTAATGATGCAGACAAAAAAAGAATTACAGAAGAATATACCAACCTTTTAAAAGAACAAATTATTCCATCTTACAAAAAATTGGGAGATTTTTTTGAGAAAGAATATTTGGTTAATGCAAGAACAACAAGTGGTATCAATGGTAATCCAACAGGTGATGAATATTATAAATATTTAATTCAGTATTGGACAACCACCAACAAAACTCCAGAAGAAATTTACACTACAGGTTTAGCTGAAGTGAAGAGAATTAGAGAAGAAATGGTTCGTGTAATGAATGAAACTGGGTTTTATGGAAATGAGTCCTCATTAAAAGCGTTTTTCGAATTCATGAAAACTGACAAACAATTCATGCCCTTTAAAACTGCTGAAGATGTGTTAAATGCATATCGTTCTGTACAAAAAAACATTGATCCTAATTTGAAAAAAATGTTTGGAATGGTGCCTAAAACTCCTTTTGAAATTAGACAAACAGAAGCTTTTCGAGCAGCAAGTGCAAGTGCTGAGTACAATCAAGGAAGTGCAGATGGATCAAGACCTGGAATTTTTTATGTGCCTATAATCGATGCTACAAAATATAATACAACAAGTGGATTAGAAAGCTTGTTTTTGCATGAAGCCATTCCTGGTCATCATTATCAAATTTCTTTGCAACAAGAAAATGAGAGTTTACCAAAGTTTAGAAGATTTAGTTGGTATGGTGCTTATGGAGAAGGCTGGGCTTTGTATTGTGAAAGTTTAGGAAAAGAATTAGGCTTATATACAGATCCCTATCAATACATGGGTGCTTTAGGAGATGAAATTCATAGAGCTATTCGTTTGGTAGTTGATGTGGCTATTCATACCAAAAACATGAGCAGGGAAGAAGCTATAAAATACATGATGGATAATGAAGCCATAAGTGAAGAAGGTGCTACTGCTGAAATTGAAAGGTATATGGCAATACCAGCACAAGCTTTAAGTTATAAAACTGGAGCATTAAAAATTCAAGAGTTAAGAGACAAGTATAAAAAACAACATGGCGAAAAATTTTCTTTAAAAAACTTTCATGATGTAATTTTAAAAGATGGTTGTTTGCCATTAGATGTTTTAGAAAAAAAGATGGATACTTGGGCTAAGCCTTAATTATTTCCACTTTAATGTAGAAATTAAATGCCTCATATCTTGAAGCAAAAAGTCGTTCACTACTTTTAATGAATCTTCATTTGGTGAAGCATCAAAGTATAATGCACCTCTTAAAAAATGTTTACTACTATCTGTTACAAAAAACTGATTAGCAGTTGCTACATTTCCTCCTAATTGAAATAACATTCCATGGGCATTATTAGCTGTTGAAATCAATGAATCTTCTTTTGAAGAAGCTTTAGAACTATGAGCATCTGAAAGTTTAAAAGAATGTCTTAATAAAGAGTCTAATTTATACTTACCAATCTCTTTATAGCTGCAATAAATTTTTCCTCTCAAACTCGGAAAATCAATATTAATCCACCAAGGATTTTCGGTAGCTTCTCCAAAAAAACTTGTATCTCTAGTTACTTTAGCATAAGTAGGATATTCAAAACTATACGGATATCCATCTTCATTAAAAACTTGATATTCGTGTTTTGGTAAATCTATTTTAAAATATCCTCTAGGTTTAATTACTGGTTTTTCTTTACAAGAAATAATAATTATAGAACAACATATCAAACAAAAAATAGAATTTTTAATCATGGCTTAAATACAACACTAATATTCTTCAGTGGGAGGTTTTATAGTAACTTTTACTTTTTCTATTCTGTGTTTTACTAGTTCTAAAACTGTAAATTCAAAATCGCCACATTCAATAATTTGTAGAGGCATAGGTATTTCACCAGCACGTTCTAATACCAATCCTGCTAAGGAATCACTTTCGCCTTTTACAGCATCAAAAGTGTCAACAGGTAATGCCATAACCTTACAAACATCGTTGATCATGGTTTTTCCTTCAAAAATGTAATTGTACTCATCAATTTTAGTGAAGGTGATTTCTTCTTCATCAAACTCATCTTTAATTTCACCAACAATTTGCTCAACCACATCTTCTAAAGTAACAATACCACTGGTTCCACCAAACTCATCTACCACAACTGCAAAGTGTATTCTTTTACTTTGGAATTCTTGTAATAAATCTTCAATCAATTTTTGTTCATGAACAAAGAAAGGTTGGCGAATTAGTGCAAACCATTTAAAGTCATCTCCTTTTTCTAAATGTGGTATTAAATCTTTAGTATGAATAATGCCAACCACTTCATCTAAATCTTCTTTATAAACAGGCAGTCTACTATAGTGTAATTCCTCAATTCTGTTAATTACTTGAGAAAATGAAGCGTTATAATCAATACCAGAAACATCGAGTCTGGTTTTCATAATTTGCTTTACAGTGATGCTACCAAATTCTAATATTCCTTTTAAAATATTTTTTCCACTTTCTTCTTTATAAGTAATATCAATGGCATGGCTCATTTCCTCATTAGTAACAGCATTAGAAGTTTTTTTAGTTAACCTTCTTTCAATTATGTCACTATTCTTCACCAAAACTTTACTAAAGGGTTTAAAAATATAATTAACTGTTTCTAAAACCCAACCAACCTCTTTAGCAAATCGAATATTGTTTTGTGTGGCCATTACTTTAGGCATTACTTCACAAAACAATAAAAGTAATGATGTTACTAAAACTACTTTTATACCAAACTCAAGCCAAAATAAATTAGCAGAAAAGTGAACATAGCTTTCTAATAATAAATTTGAAATAACAATGATGGCTATGTTAATGAGATTATTTGCAATTAACATTGATGCCAACAAATTCTTTGGATCTTCTAGTAAATTTACAATTCGCTTATAGGCTTCAGTTTTTTTTGTTTTAAGCAAATTGATATCCTTATAATTCAGTGAAAAGAAAGCAACTTCTGATCCACTAATCATAAAAGAGAAAGCAAGAAGAATGAGTAAAATAAATATGAGTACAGGTGTAAGTGAGGTGATTGCCTCGGGCGGATTTACTTGTAAAATATAATTAAATGCAGAATGATAATCCAATTGGGGTGTTTTAATGAACAATATGTCTTATTTAAAAGACTCAGCAAAAATATTGGAAATGTTCTAACTAAAAAGGCAAATTTCCTTCTGGGTCAATATTAGGTGTATCTGGATTATACCCTTCTATGTTTTCACTATGATGTTGACTATCATTTCTTTTTTCCAACATAATCAAATTATCTCCAACAACTTCTGTTGCAAATTTTTTATTTCCTTCTTTATCTTCCCAACTTCTGGTTCTCAATCTTCCTTCAACATAAATTAAACTTCCTTTGTGTAAATATTTTTGAGCTAATTCGGCTAATCCACGCCATAAAACAACAGTATGCCATTCAGTTTGGGAAAGTAATTTTCCGTTTCGGTCTTTATAGGTTTCAGTGGTTGCCAAAGGAAACTTAACAACGGCAATATTTCCTTCAAGGGTTTGTAAGTCAGGGTCCTTGCCTAAATTACCAATAAGCATCACCTTATTTACGCCTCTCATAGTAGCAAATTTTGTGTGGCATAAAGTTAAGGAGAATATTAATGATTTCACAAAATTTTGTTTTTCAGAGCTTCTTCCTTTAATCGTATGCATAGAAAATGCCTTTTTATATCTTTGCAAAAAATAGAAATATGTTTATTCAACAATTATATACAAACTGCTTAAGTGAGGCTGCTTATTATATAGAAAGTGATGGAATTGCTGCAGTGATTGATCCTTTAAGAGATATAGATGAGTATTTACAGTTAGCCAATTCTAGAAATGCCAAAATAAAATACATTTTCGAAACTCATTTTCACGCAGATTTTGTAAGTGGCCATTTAGATTTAGCAGCTGCAACAGGTGCTGAAATCGTTTATGGGCCTAATACTGAGACTAATTTTCCTATAACTATTGCAAAAGATGAGGAACTTTTTACAATCGGAAAAATTAAAATAAAAGCACTACATACTCCTGGGCATACTTTAGAAAGCACTTGCTATTTATTGTTTGATGAAAATAATAAAGAGCATTGCGTTTTTACAGGCGATACTTTGTTTGTTGGTGATGTTGGCCGACCAGATCTAGCACAAAAAGGGAATGAAATAACTATGGAAGATTTGGCTGGTATGCTTTACGAAAGTTTACAAGCTAAAATTATGCCTTTGGCAGATGAAGTGATTTTATATCCTGCACATGGAGCAGGCAGTAGCTGTGGTAAAAGTTTAGGTAAAGAAACTTTTAGCACTATTGGTGAACAAAAACAAAATAATTATGCTTTAAACCAAGCTACAAAAGAAGACTTTATAAAAGCCGTTACTGAAGGTTTAGCTGCACCACCAAATTATTTTCCTATTAATGCTAAAATTAATAAAGAAGGTTACGAAAGTTTAACCAAAGTTTTAGAAGATGGGTTGAAAGCTTTATCTATAAACGATTTTAAAGAAATAGCAAACCAAGATGGTGTTTTAATTTTAGATACTAGAAATGCCACAACTTTTACTTTAGGCTTTATTCCAGAAAGTATTTCTATTGGGTTGGAAGGCAGATTTGCTGAATGGGCAGGAAGCATTTTACCATTCACAAAAAAAATAATTTTAGTAACCGATGAAGGCAAAGAAAAAGAGTCAATTGTAAGATTAGCTCGTGTAGGTTTTGCAAATTTTGGTGGTTATTTGAAAGGTGGGTTTGAAGCATGGCAAGCAGCAGGAGAAAAAGTAGATTTAATTATTGATGTTGAAGCTGATGAATTAGCTATGGATATGCCTTTTGATGAAAACTTAGTTATTCTTGATGTTAGAAAAGAAACAGAATATGCTAATGGTCATATTGCTGAAGCTGTCAATATTCCATTAGTTGATTTAACAGATTTAGGTAAAATGGCAGATTTTGAAGACAACCAAAACATATATATTCATTGTGCAGGAGGCTATAGAAGTGTGATTGCTGCAAGTTTAATTAAGCAACAAGGCATACATAATGTGCGTAATGTTTTAGGTGGATTTTCTGCAATTAATGAGTTAAAAGACAAATTCACTTTCGAGAAAAGTGCTGAAGTTTTAAACTAATTTTTCTTCAATACTTTACTATAAGTTGCTAAACATCTGTTTCTGGCTTCTGTATGTTCAACTATGGGATTTGGATAAGCAGAAGTTTCAAATTCTGGTACCCATTTTTTAATGTAAATAAAATTTTTATCGAATTTTTCTGTTTGCAAGGTCGGATTAAATACTCTAAAATAAGGTGCAGCATCTACACCACTTCCTGCAGCCCATTGCCAACCCCCATTGTTAGCAGCAAAATCAAAATCGAGTAATTTTTTAGCAAAATAAGCTTCACCCCAACGCCAATCTATTAGTAAATGTTTAGTAAGGAAGGAAGCCACAATCATTCTTACTCTATTATGCATAAAACCTGTTGCATTTAACTCTCTCATTCCTGCATCAACAATAGGGTAACCTGTTTTTCCTTCACACCATAATTGAAATTCTGTTTCATTATTTCGCCATTCTATTAAATCGTATTCCTTTCTAAAAGCATTGCCTTTACTAATGTGTGGAAAGTGAAATAAAATAGTATGATAAAAATCTCTCCAAATTAATTCGTTTAAAAAAGTTTCATTTAATGGCAAACTATATTGAACCATTTTTCGAATACTAATTGTACCAAAACGTAAATGAACACCCAATTTTGAAGTGCCATTTTTTGCAGGAAAATTTCTTTGCTCAGTATATTTTTTTACTAATTCAACATTCAAACTTTTTTTAGGAAAAACAGTTTCTGTTTTTTTAAAACCCATTTCATGTAATGAAATTAATGGCTTAGGAGGTTGTTGATAGAAATGATTAAAATATTTTTCTGTTGGGTAAGATGAATAATAAAACTCATTCAATTTGGCTTTCCATTTTCTGCTGAAAGGTGTAAAAACTGTGTAAGGAGTACCATCATCTTTTAATACTTCGCCTTTTTCAAATATTACCTGATCTTTAAAAGTATTAAAAGAGATATTATTTTGTTTTAGTAAATCTTTAATAGCTTCATCTCTTTGCTGAGCATACCATTCATAATCATGATTGGTATAAACAGCTTCAATAGTATATTTTTCTAAGAGGGTATTAAAAATTGAAATGGGTGTTCCATAATACACTTCAATAGTAGAGCCTAATTCAACAAGTTGTTGTTGCATTTCTTCTAAAGCTTCATGAATAAATTGTACTCTTTTATCATGCTTATCCTCTAAATCATCCAAAATATTTTTATCGAAAATAAAAATGGGTAAAAGATTTTCAGATTGCTTTAGTGCATGATACAATCCTGCATTATCAAGTAACCTTAAATCTCTTCTAAACCAAAAAATTGTAATCTTATTCATAATTTAAACAGCAAAAATCTTTCGATAAATTTCTTGTGTCTTACTATTCTGGTAAGATGTATTACCACATTGTTTTACCCAACTTATTCCTTTAATAGCATTGGTTAAAAAAACTTCATCGGCATTTAAAACATCTTCAACAGAAATGCTTTTTTCTTCTACATCAATATTTATTTGTTGAAGTTGTTGTATAATATGTTGCCTCATAACACCAGCAATACAGCCACTTTTAAGGGATGGAGTAATTATTTTATTGTCTTTTACTAAAAACACATTGGCAATACAGCTATCAGCAATAAATTCACTAAAGTTTAAAATAAGTGCATCGTTTAAATGATTTTCTTTTGCCCAAATAGCACCCATAACATACGGTAAATAATTGTTTGTTTTTAAGTTTGAAAAAACATCGCAAGATTTTTTAGCATCTTTAAAAACATCCACCACCAAACCGTTTTTATTGAGCTCATTAATTGCATCAGAAAGTTTAAAACTTTGAATCATAATTTGAACTTGATGATTATTGGCATCAAAAATTTCACCTTCGGCTCTAAAAAACATTACTCTGATTCTTGCTAAATTTTCATGATTATTTTTCTGTGCTGTTACAATAATTTGCTCTTCTAATTTTTCTAAAGAAAAATGTTTTGGTAATTGTAGTTTCAGCAAAAGCAAGCTCTTTAAAATTCTTGCAGAGTGTAAATGAAATAATTTAATGTTATTTTTTTGAAGCTTCATGGTTTCAAAAAAACCATCGCCATAACGAAGGGATCTGTTGTTAATGGAAAGATGGTTTTCTGTCTCCAGAAAAAATTTTCCATTTAAATTATACCAATTGCTGTTATGCATAGAACAAATTTCAGTTACTTTTATCAAACAAACCATTAATGAAATGTTGATTTCCGATATTATTCAATCTTTAGAAAAATTTGCACCCTTAGCTTATCAAGAAACCTATGATAATTGTGGTTTATTAGTGGGCAACTCTACACTACCATGCACAGGAGTAATTTGTACTTTAGATGTAACTAGTGCAGTTGTTGAGGAAGCTAAACAAAAAAATTGCAATTTAATTGTTGCTCATCACCCCATTATTTTTGGTGGAATAAGGAAAATTGTTGGAAACAACGAAGTAGAAAAAACTCTTATTTCAGCCATTAAAAATGATATAGCCATTTATGCTTGTCATACCAATTTAGATAATATATTTTATGGTGTCAACCACCAAATTGCAGAAAGATTAGGTTTAAATAACAGAAAAATTCTTCAACCCAAAGCAAATATTCTTAGTAAATTATTTGTTTTTGTACCTAAATCATCTGTAGATAAAGTGAGAAATGCACTTTTTAATGCTGGTGCTGGTACAATTGCAAATTATAGCGAATGTAGTTTTAACACATCTGGCGAAGGTACTTTTATGGGCAATGAATTTTCAAATCCAACTATTGGAAAACAATTCATTCGAGAAACGGTTGACGAAGTTAAAATTGAAGTTATTTTTCCTTCTTATTTGCAATATCATATCATTGAGCAAATGAAATTGGCACATCCTTACGAAGAAGTGGCTTACGATATAGTGCCTTTAAGTAATCAAAATCAACAAGTTGGTAGCGGAATGCTAGGTGAATTGGAAACTGAAATGTCTGAAACCGAATTTCTACAACTTCTATCGCATCAATTTTGTTTAAAATCCATCAAACACACCAAATTATTGAATAAACCTATTAAAAAAGTGGCTTTTTGTGGTGGTGCAGGCAGTTTTTTAATTAAAAATGCTATTGCTGCAAAAGCTGATATTTACATTAGCTCAGATATAAAATATCATGAATTTTTTGATGCAGAAGATAAAATTGTTGTGGCAGATATGTGTCATTGGGAAAGTGAACAGTTTACAATTGAGTTATTGATTGAAATAATACGAGCAAAAACCCCTACTTTTGCCGTCCTAAAAAGTGAGGTAAACACTAATCCTGTAAGTTATTTTACAGTTTAGAAAAACCACTTCCACTTTCAAAAAAATAACAAATCTTAAATTGTAAATAAAATGGCTGCAGTAAAAGAATATTCGGTTCAAGATAAATTGGCCGCTTTAACTAAACTTCAAAAAATTGATAGCAAATTAGATGAGTTTGCAATTTTAAAAGGCGAATTGCCAATGGAAGTTAAAGATTTGGAAGATGAAATACAAGGCTTACACAGCAGAAGAATTAGAATTGAAGAAGAAATTAATGGTATTAACGAATACATAGAAACAAGAAAAGAAGCCATTAAAGAATCTGAAGCTTTAATAAAAAAATACGAGAAGCAAAGTAACGATGTAAAAAATAGCAGAGAGTTTGAAGCAATTAATAAAGAAATTGAAATGCAACAACTCGAAGTTAAATTAGCAGAAAAACACATCAAAGACGCAAACGAAGAAATTTTAGAAAAAGCAAGAACATTAGAAACTGCTAAAAAACAAATTGCAACTAAAGAAGGTGTTTTAACACATAAGAAAAGTGAGTTAGAAAAAATTATTGTTGAAACAGAAAAAGAAGAAAAGCAATTTGGCAAATTAAGTGAAGCTGCCAGAAAAGATATTGACGAAAGATTACTATACAGCTACGATAGAATTAGAAGTAGTTATAGAAATGGATTAGCTGTTGTTGCAGTTGAACGTGATGCATGTGGTGGTTGCTTTAATGCTATTCCTCCTCAACGTCAAAGTGAAATTCGTTTACACAAAAAAGTAATTGTTTGTGAAAACTGTGGAAGAATTTTAATTGATGAAACTTTACACGAAAACACAACAGTTAAATAATTAAACTTTTATAAGAATATTAAATAAAAAGGAAGCAAATTGTGCTTCCTTTTTTTATAACATGAAAAAACGAATTTTTGTCATACTATTTGTATTATTAGCACATGCTTCATTTGCAGAAAAAGTATATGACTATAATAGTTTATGTCAACAAGCTTATAAAGAAATATGTGTACTTAAAATAAAAAATGCAACAAGCTTAATTGCAAAAGCAAAACTTCAAAACCCCAATAATTTAATTCCTATTTATTTAGAAAGTTATATTGATGTTATTGAATTGTTTTTTAATGAAAACATTGAAGAATATAAAAAAAGAAAAGAAGATATCAATGATAGAATCAATGCTTTAAAAAGAGGAAATGAAAATAATGCGTTGTATTTATTTTGTTTAAGTAATGTATATCTACACAAATCAATTTTACATGTTCGTTATGGAGAAAACATGAGTGCAGCTTGGGCAGCCAGAAAATCTTATTCGCTGATTAAAGAAAATAAAGAAGAATTTAAAAACTTTGCTCCCAACGATTTAATTTATGGCACATTACAAGCTATTACAGGAACCATTCCTAAGAGCTATAATTGGATTGCAAGTATTTTAGGAATGAGAGGCTCATTGACTGATGGTATGAAATTATTGAAGACTTTTGTAAACAGTAAAGATCCTTGGGCTAAATTTTATAATATAGAAGGTGATTTTTTGTTCAACTATCTAAGCTATTATATTGAGAATAAAAAAGAATTAACTATTCAACGAATTAAAAAAAGCAATTACGATTTAGTCAATAATCACTTATTAGCATATATGGCTGCTAATTTGTGTGTTAATGGTAAACAAACTGAATGGGCAAAACAAATAATTCAAAATCGAAATCAATCTGTCGAATATCTTTCAACACCTGTTTGGGATATGCAAATGGGGTATGCTCATTTACATAAATTGGAACTCGAAGAAGCTATCAATTCTTTTGAAAAATATATCGCCAGCTTTAAAGGTAATTTTTACATAAAAGATATATACCAAAAATTATGTTGGGCTTATTATTTGCAAGGAAATTATGCTACTGCTCAGTCTATGAGAAATAATGTTTTGCAAAAAGGTAACACAAACTCAGATGCAGATAAACAAGCATTGAAAGAAGCTAAAGAAAATCATTGGCCAAATATTGTTCTTTTAAAGTCAAGACTTTTAAATGATGGTGGTTATAATGAAGAAGCCTTGGCATTATTAGAGAATAAAACAATAAACAGTTTTGATAAAGAAGAAGAAAAATTAGAATTTGTTTACCGTTTAGGAAGAATAAATGATGATTTAAATAATGATTCAGAAGCCCTAAAATTTTATAAGCAAGCCATAGTTTTAGGTGAGTTTAGAAAAGAATATTATGCTGCTAGGGCTGCTTTGCAAATTGGCAATATTTACGAAAATCAACTGAACAAGTCAGAAGCTATTAAATATTATAATATTTGTTTAAATATGAATGATCATGACTATAAGAGTTCATTAGATCAAAGGGCAAAAAGTGGCATAGCACGTTGTAATGGAGAATAGCCACTCAATTAAACTTTGAAAATTTCATTACATACATCATCTTCGTATTAGTTATTTTTACTGCTCATGCTGCAAAGTTTATACATACAGAATTATGCTATTATAGATGAAGTTAAAATTGATTTTTCTAACAACTTAAACATCATTACAGGTGAAACAGGTGCTGGAAAAAGTATTTTAATGGGTGCCCTAAGCCTAATTTTAGGCGAAAGAGCAGATACCACGGTATTAGTGGATACAACTAAAAAATGTTGTATTGAAGGAAGTTTTTTTGTAGATGATAAACCTACTATAAAAAAATATTTAGATGCAAATGATTTAGATGCAAATGATCAATTACTCATAAGAAGAGAAATTGCAACTACAGGAAAAAGCAGGGCTTTCATAAACGATACTCCAGTAAATCTTCAACAATTAAAATCGTTAACATCATTGTTGGTTGATTTGCATCAGCAATTTGATACACTTGAATTAGGAGAAAGTGATTTTCAAAGAGAAGTTTTAGACGCATTAGCCGAAAATGAAAAACATCTCACCAATTATTCAATTAACTACAAAAATTGGATAGAAGCTAAAAAGCAATTAGAAGCATTACAACATCAGCAACTAAATTTTCAAAAAGAATTCGATTACCATCAATTTTTATATAAAGAATTAGAAGAGTTGAGTCTAAAAGAAAATGAACTCGAAGATTTAGAAGCAGAGTTGAAAATTTTAAATAATAGTGAGGGCATAAAATCTTCTCTTAATAAAGTTTATTTCGAATTAAAAGATGCTGAACAACCCGTCATTACTACTTTAAAACACGCCATTCAGCAATTGCAACAATTTAGTGATGTACATCAAAGCATCAATCCTTTAATTGAAAGATTAACAAGTACACATATAGAGTTATTAGATATTGCATCTGAAGTTGAGGCTGTTAATGATAGTGTAGTTTTTGATGAAGAAAGAATTCAAATCATTAATGATAAACTTTCTTTAGGGTATAAATTATTGAAGAAACACAATGTAAACACCACAAACGATTTAATTGCAATTCAATATGAATTAGAGCAAAAGCTACAAGCAGTTTTAAATATAGAAGAACATATTAAAACAAAGAAAAATGAGACTGAAATTTTGTTTAAAGTCTTAGATGAACTAGCTGAAACTATTTCAAATAATAGAAAAAAACAAGCAAACCCTTTTGCACAAAAAGTAAATCTGCTTTTACAACAAGTGGGCATGCCAAATGCAATATTGAAAGTAGAAATCAGCACTGTTGCATTAAATGAATATGGTAAAGATGCAATTGAATTTTTATTCGATGCTAATAAGAGTAATAAGTTTGAGCCCATTCGAAAAGTGGCTAGTGGTGGAGAGTTAAGCAGATTAATGCTTTGTATTAAATCGTTAGTTGCACAAAAAATAAATTTACCTACTTTAATTTTTGATGAAATAGATTCTGGAATTAGTGGTGAAGCTGCAAAACAGGTAAGTATTATTATGCAAGGATTAGCTGAACAACGACAAATAATTTGCATTACACATCAACCACAAATTGCAGCAAAGGCAAACACTCATTTGTATGTTTATAAAGAAATGAGTAACGAAAAAATAAAAACGAATATTAAAAAGCTAACCAATAACGAAAGAACTGAAGCCATTGCAAAAATGTTGAGTGGCGAAAATCCTAGTACAGCAGCAATTGCAAGTGCTAAAGAAATGATGCAACAGAATTAGAATGAGTATAAAAGAAGCATATAATCAATGGTCGAGCGTTTATGATAGCAATGAAAATAAAACAAGAGATCTTGAAGCTATTGCTTTAAGAAAAGTTTTATCAGAGTTTCAATTTTCAAATATTTTAGAAATTGGTTGTGGCACTGGAAAAAATACAGAATGGCTCATTTATAAGTGCGAAACCCTTGTTGCTATTGATTTTTCTGAGCAAATGCTACAAAAAGCAATGGATAAATTGAATTTGAAAAACGTAAATTTTATTCAGGCTGATATAACTAAAGAATGGAATTTTATTCCACAAAAGCCATTTGATTTAATTACAGCAAGTTTAGTTTTAGAGCATATTAAAGACTTGAATCATATTTTTAAACAAGCCTCAACATTTTTAATAGCAAATGGTTTTTTTTATATTGGAGAATTACATCCATTTAAACAATATCAAGGAAGTAAGGCGAGATTTGAAACTGAAAATGATGTAAAAGTTTTAGAGTGTTTTACTCATCATTTGTCAGACTTTATAACTCATGCCAGATTTAACAATTTCAAAGTTTATCATCTAGAAGAGTTTTTTGATGATGATGATAAAAGCACAATTCCAAGAATTTTATCAATCTTATTTCAAAAAAATTAATTAATACCATGCGAATAATTTCATATAACACCAATGGCATAAGAGCTGCAATTAAAAAAGGTTTTATTGATTGGTTAAAAACTGATCCTGCCGATATTATTTGTATACAAGAAACAAAAGCTCAAGAGGCAGATGTTGATATGACTGAAATTGAACAATTAGGATTTCAGCATCATTGGTTTTCTGCTCAAAAAAAAGGGTATAGTGGTGTTTGTGTTTTAACAAAAATTAAAGCCGATAAAGTTTTTAATGGCAATGGATTTGAATTAAGTGATTTTGAAGGAAGGGTAATTCGTTTAGATTTTGGTGATATTACTTTACTCAATTGTTATTACCCTTCTGGAACAAGTGGAAGTGAAAGACAAACTTACAAATATCAATGGTTACAAGAGTTTCAAGATTATGTTGATGATTTAAAAATGAAGAGAAAAAAAATCATCATTTGTGGCGATTACAATATAGCACATAAAGAAATTGATATTCATGATCCTAAAGGAAATAAAAATTCTAGTGGTTTTTTACCCGAAGAAAGAGCTTGGATGGACCAATTTTTAGCTTCTGGTTTTATTGATACTTATAGGCATTGCAACCCAACTACTACAGGTGCTTATAGTTGGTGGAGTCAGCGTTTTCCTAGTGTTCGTATACAAAACAAAGGTTGGAGAATAGATTATATAAGTGTTTCAAAAGCATTAGAAAAACAAATTAAAGCTGCAACAATATTTCCAGATGTAAAGCATAGCGATCATTGTCCTATTTATTTAGAATTAGCGAAATAGTCATCAATTTTAACTTAATTCATCAGTATTAACGCTTCTTTCTAAATTGCTCAAAGCTTACATTTGCACCCAACAATAAAATGGCGTTATTTAAGAACAAAAAAGACCCAGCTACAGAGATGAGTTTTGTAGATCATCTCGAAGCTTTAAGAATGCACATCGTTAGAAGTGTTGCAGCAATTCTTATTTGTGCAATTGTTTTCTTTATATATAGAGATTGGATATTCGATAACATTATTACTGGTCCACTCAATCACGACTTTATTAGTTACAGAGCATTTTGTAAAATCAGTCATATCCTTCATTTAGGAGATGCTTTGTGTATGCAGCCTGTAGAAGTAAAAATGCAAAGCAATACTTTTGGTGGTCAATTATTCAGTACGCTCACCATGTGTTTTATGGGAGGTGTTATGGTTGCTTTTCCATTTATTTTCTGGCAATTTTGGAGTTTTATTAAACCAGCATTAAAAGAAAAAGAAATAAAGTCTACTCGATTTGTAATTTTTTGGGTTTCCTTCTTTTTCTTCTTGGGTTCATTATTTGGGTTCATGATTTTAGGTCCTTTTACATTTAACTTTTTAGCAGGTTTTCAATTAGGAACACAACATTTAATAGATACCAGACCAACACTTTCAGATTATTTCGATAACTTAACCAGCTTAACTGTTGGTTGTGGCTTAGCTTTTGAATTGCCTGTAATAGCTTGGGTGCTTACAAAAATTGGACTTATCACTCCAAAATATTTAAAAGAAATACGGAAATATGCCATTGTTGTAATACTTATTGTTGCAGCTGTTATCACTCCTAGTCCAGATATCAGTAGTCAAATGATTGTTTTTATTCCTTTAATGAGTTTATATGAACTTAGCATTTTTATTTCTGCAAGAGTTTATAAAGAAGAGTTGAGAAAGGAAGAAGAGTGGAGTTAATATTTTAAAAAAAGAATTATGAAATTAGTTACTTATTTAACAAGAGATGGTCTTGATCAATTAGCGTTTTTACATGATGGTAAATTATTTAATGCAGATGAAATGCATCCTGATTTACCAAGAACCATGTCGATGTTTTTGCAATATTGGGAAGATGTGTTTCCTATTGCACAAGGTATGAATCAAGCCATTGTTGATGGAAGAATAACTGGCCCAATAGCTGCAAGTTTCTCTGATGCAAAAATTATAGCACCAGTTCCTTTTCCTACAAGTTGTAGAGATGCTTATGCTTTTCGTCAGCACGTAGCTTCAGCAAGGAGAAATAGAGGTGTTGAAATGATTCCTGAATACGACCAATATCCCATCTTTTATTTTACCAATCATAATAGTATACAAGGCCCAGGTGAAATTGTTTGTATGACTGATCACTTTGAAAAATTAGATTTTGAATTAGAAGCTGCAATTGTAGTTTGTAAATCTGGTAGAAATGTTAGAGCTGCAGATGCAGATAGTTATATTGGTGGATTGATGATTATGAATGATATGAGTGCAAGAACCTTGCAAATGGAAGAAATGTTGTTAAACCTTGGACCTGCAAAAGGAAAAGATTTTAGCACAGTAATAGGTCCATGCTTAGTTACACTCGACGAATTGGAGAGCCTTGAAGTGCCATGTAAAGAAAATCATGTTGGTAAAGCGTGGAATTTAAAAATGACCTGTAAAGTAAATGGAGTACAAGTGAGTGAAGGAAACCTAGCAGATATGGATTGGACATTTGCAGAAATACTTGAAAGATGTAGTTATGGAGTTAATATTCATCCTGGAGATGTTATTGGAAGTGGAACTGTTGGTACAGGTTGTTTTTTAGAATTGAATGGTACAGGAAAATTAAATGATCCAAACTTTACACCACAATGGTTACAAGAAGGTGATGTTGTTGAAATGGAAATTGAACATTTAGGAACATTAACCAATACTATTGTTAAAGAAACAGAGGGAGATTATAGTTTACTAGCACAAAAGAAAAATATTTAAATTTTACTCATTAATCTATTTTCAATAGAATTCTCAGAGGCACCAGAAATGATGCCTCTGCAGTTTTTACTTTTACAACTACAAGTAAAAGATTGTGCTTCTTCATTTAAAAAACTTGCATAATCTAGAGTAAGTTCTTCACCAATTTGAATAGAATTTAAAGCAACTACATTTAAGCCTAGATATGCAGTATTTGCATTGCAAGAATGATTTTGTGGTGCCCAATTTTTAGCATCTTCATCCCAAAGTACAAACACATTATTACTGATAGGGTATGCATACCGAGCAAAATCTTCTTTGTCTTTTTCAGTCCAATTCTCCTCAACATATTTTTTAGTAACTATGCGTTGAGCTTTTTCCTCACCTTTAAAAATAATTTCACCTTCTTCAATATTTTTAGTAGCATAAATGCCATAACCTGCTATAGCATTGCCTTTCATTATGAAAGGAAGTTGTTTTTTGTTGTAACGAGTTATACCTTCTTCAATAATGTGCTGTAAAAATTGTTGTTGACCAATACCATCGTACTTTAAAATATAATCTGCACTTCCTTCATATCCATCAGTATAAAAAACAGAACAAGTAAAGTTAATTTCTAAAAAAAATAATTCAATCTTTTCATTCATTCTAAAATCTAAACGAGCATAGCCAACACCATTAAATGCAGTAAAAATATTTTCAGAATATTTTTTTAATGTTGATGATAAGAATACATCTTTAATAGGAATATTAGCTTCTGTGTGTAATTCAGAAGTTTTAAGAGAGTAAGTTTTAAAAGTGTAATCTTCAGGAAAAATATATTCAACAGGTTCTAAAGCTTTACAGGTTTTACCATCCTTATTTGCAAGCACCATCACTGTAAATTCTCTTCCTGCAATATACTCTTCTACTAAAATTTCATCATAATCAATTAATAAAACTTCTACTTGTTTTTGTAATTCATCTATATTTTTTACTAATGCATTTTTATCAATACCCAAACTGTCGCCAGCTTTTGCTGGTTTTACAAATAATGGAAATTGTAATTGAATTTGAGATAAATCTTTTTTTGATGTGATGATTTGATAGGCAGGAGTTTTTACATTGGCACAATAAGCTACATATTTCATCAACTCTTTTGATGGATCGTAGAGTTGTAAATTGGGTCCAGTATAAGGTAGATTTAATAATTCTAAAGTATAGATTACATCAATACTCGGAACATTCCATTCTAAATATCCTTCACATAAATTTACAAAAATGTCAAAGCCTTTTTTACTTAAGTCTTTTAATTGTTTATAGCAAGAAAGTTTGTTTAAAAAAACTGTTTCAACGAGATCATTGGGTAATAGATTGCTTAAATCTCTTGGTGGATCATAGTTCTGATAATCTACAGTTGAAGTGGAGTAATCTGGTAATAACACACAAACTTTCATGTAATTTATTGTTGATTAGTTTATGAGTTGAATACTAGAATAAAATTTCTTTTCTTCTTTATTTTCAGAAATGCAGTTATCAATGATTTCTTGAACAAGTTGCGTAAAGCTATTATTACTGAATTTTAAAATGGCACCTATAGAAGTAAAATTTTCATCTTCACTTAAACCACATTGTGCATTGAGTTCTAAAACAAAAAGTTCTTTTGTTTGTTGATCTTGTCGTATGTCAACTCTTGTATAGCCCGTTCCTTTACATGCTTCAAATGCCTGCCAACTCAATTGTTGTAAGGATTCTATAATTGAAGCATCTGGTAGTTGATAATTATAAAAATTTTCTTCATTCGGCATGGGTGATTCATCTTCATAAATTTCCCAAAGCCTATCGAATGATAAAAATTTTTCCTCATCTTTCAGTGAATTATGAAAAACCCTTTCTACTGGAGTATAAATATGTGCTAATTCTGGTTGATAATAATTGCCAGTAAGAAAAACAGTAAATTCTGGACCAACTATAAAAGATTCAATAATAATTCCACCTGCGTTTAAGTTCCAACCATTATAGCCATTCAACATTTCTTTAACCCTATCTAACAAATCTTCATTGGAATTCACAACATTTTTGATGCCAACACCCATACTACCCCCACTAATTGCTGGTTTTATAATTAATGGAAATAGAAGTTCTTGTTGAACTAATAATTCTGCCTCTTTAATATTTTTAATAAAATACCATTTAGCATTGGGAACACCATAATCATCAAAAGCTTTTTTCATATCAGTTTTTGACGTAGTGATATGATAAAAAAATTCTTTTGAGCCTGTATATATTTGCTTTTGGGCTTCTAAATATTTTATAACAGCAATGCCTGGAGTTCCATTGATATCATCGCCATCACATAAATTAAAAAAAATGGGCAATTCGTTTTTTATTTTACTTTCATTAATTATTTCTTGAATAATGTTTGAAAAATTTGAAGTAGTAACATACTGCCATTGCCAATTCAATTGCAGCTCAGTAAATACTTTTTCATATTCTAAAATGCTTTGAGAAAAATCGTAATAATAATCAATATTGGCATCTCCGCTTTCAATGTACGGTGCTAAAACCCATATTTTGTTTGGTTTCATTAGAATCATTGCAGCAGCATTTTTAAAATAAAATCTGTAAGTCTATAGTTAGAAAGAGATTCTTTTGTTAGATAAGCAGCACCACGAATATTTTGTAAACAGTTTTTGTGTCCACAATTACAAACAAATGCTTGAGTCATATTCCATTCAGTAGAGGGATAAAAAAAAGTGATTTCATCTCCTTTATAAATTTCTTTTAAAGCAATCAGTTCATATGTTGTGGTATTAAAAAACACATTTGGGTTACAACTGTGATTGGTGAACTGCAAAAACTCTGGTGCTAAAACTATGTGTTGATGTAATGCTACTTGAAGTGTTAAATGAGTAGGAATATGTGAGGTGATTACTGCAGAAAAATTGCAAATAATATCATTGGGTTGAAAAATCTTGGTAGCGTGTAAAGATTTTTCTCCAGTTATGTTGTTGGTTAAAACATCTGCAAATTCAAAATGTTGAATTGTTGAACGAGCAAGTTTGTTTCGTTTAATTGCTTTCATAAAGTATCATAGATTAAAGAAAAAGCAATTTGTTTAATCAAAGAAATAAATAAATCATGCTGTGCATAACCGATGAATAACTAGGGTATATTATTTAAACTATTTGAAGAAATCATTTTTAGAATGTACCTCAAAATTTCTGCAGTTCTTTATTTATAAGTGTTTCAGAGCTCCCCCCTAGTTTAAGGGATTGTGCAGGCGTAGTATTAGTTTGATTTTTGCTTTGTCAAACTCCTTAAACAACTAAACAACACAAACATGAAACACATTCAAAAAATCGTAGCGTCTATTATAGTAATAGCAGCTACCATCTCAACTGCAAATGCTCAATCAACTGCTTCTGCATCTGCCTCAGCCACAATTGTAACTCCAATCAGCATTGTAAAAAATGTAGATATGAACTTTGGTAACATTGCTGTTACTAGTTCTGGTGGTACTGTAGTATTAGCTCCTGCTGG
>JAGXRG010000073.1 GCA_018335935.1 Chitinophagaceae bacterium
GCTATTACTATAATAGACGCTACGATTTTTTGAATGTGTTTCATGTTTGTGTTGTTTAGTTGTTTAAGGAGTTTGACAAAGCAAAAATCAAACTAATACTACACCTGCACAATCCCTTAAACTAGGGGGTAGCTCTGAAACACATATAAATAAAGGATTTTATGAGTGTTTAATGTATGTTACTACAATAAATAATGCCCCACAATTGTGAGGCATTATAATGAATTGTTTATTTTTTTAAAAAGAAAACTTATCTAATAAAAAACTACTGACGTAAACATTACTTTGTTTTGAACTGGAGTAGTTATCAACTATATTTTCATTGTGTATAAGGGCTACAGAGTTTGATATACTATCTTTTAGTAGTTCAATTTTTTTCTTGTCTAGCTTTTTTTTCTTGTTTTCAATTTCTTGTAATTCTTTTTTTAAATCTTCTATATCCTCACTAAGTTCTTTTTTCTTGTTAGGATTTATTAATTCTTTTTCTCCCATGATTAATTCAACATCATCATCCCAAGAGTATGAATTGCTTAAATTGCTATCCCAATCAGCATTCCACCCTTTTCTTCTATTGTAATTTAGATCGAACCATTCATAATCATCTAACGAATTATCAAGCTGAATTTTTTTGCCAACAGGAACTTCAATAATGACAAGCACTTGCTGATTTCTAAATTTATCATTTTTAGTTATCACAAATCCTTTAGGTAATATTATAACACTATCTGTTTGGTTAATATTGAATTGGATATTGCTTGCAACACTTCTAGCTTTATCTCTATCCTTACCTCTACTGAATTTAACTAATTTCATATGATAATTTTCATCCTTACTTTGAATAACGCTTACTCGTATTGTTCTTAACATGATACTATCTTCATTCAATCCATAAAATGGGGCATCATTTCTATCCCAATTCATACCAAACCAATGGTCTTCGTAAAAACTTATAGGATCTTTTTGAATAGTCAATAACAATTTACCGTTAGAGGGTTGCTGAATGGAAATAGTTTCTTCAATGGCTGATTTGGTTTTAAAATTGGTCAAGACAATTCCTACTAAAGTTAAACAAGAAAATAAGCCTATAGTCCATATTACACCTATTGTAGCACCAAAATATCTGAATTTAGTTTTCACTTTCATGAATCTACGTACAATCCAGATCATGAATCCAACTAATGGTACAATTAAAAAACCAATAATTGTTGCCCAAGCTAAAGTGTTCTCCCAAAACCCATCTAAAAAGAAATTTTTGAATGGAAAAAAGTTTACGCCACCTATTAATGTTCCTATTAAGGTCATGAGTAAAGCAAAAGCTATCATACCTGCAATAAATAAGAAGAATGCTTTGAAAAATATACCAATAGCATGGCCTATTCTGTTGCCAGATCTTGAAGCTGTAGCATTTACTTCATCACCCCATTTGTTTACTTTTTCTGTTATTTCTTTTCCATATTTATCTGCACGTTCTTTAAATCCAACTAAATCGTCTTGAATTGTAGTCTTGATTGTTTTTAAATCAATTTTTTCTCCTCTCATTTCTAATTTTTCACTGGCAGTATTGGCTTCAGGAATTACAGCCCATAATACTAGGTAAATTAGTGTAAGTGATCCTCCAAAAGAGCCAAAAAATACGGATGGGAAAGGATCAAAATCCCAGAAAAGGTTATGAAAAATTGAATTTCCAATTCCTAAAACGAGTGGAAAAGCAAAAATTAACCTTGGAATCCAAACTGCAATATTGAAGTATGCAGCTAAACCACTTGAAACACCACCGATTACTTTTTCATCTGGGTTTCTATATAATCTTTTAGTTAAATTAGTTTTTAAATTTTTACTTGGTAAGAATATCCACAGTAATAAATAAATAAAAAACCCTGTTCCTCCACCAAAAGTTAAAATGGCAAATACAATTCTTACAACACTCGCATCTACACGTAGGTAATTAGCTAAGCCTCCACAAACACCTCCTAAAATTTTGTCATTTTCATCTCTATATAATCTGCCACGAGGAGCTGCAAAAGTTGTTGAATTGCTTTCGGTTTGTGTTGATGAGTTGTTTTGAGATTGATTATAATGTGGATCTTCAGTTTCAAAATCTTCTGGTCGGCCCATACTATTAATTACACGTTCAACATCGTCATCGCAAATGCATGTGCTACCTTTTTTCAAAGTTTCAGCAAAAAGCTCTGCAATTCTGCCTTCTATATCATTAATAATTTCTTCTTTGCCTTCTTCATTGGCAAAAAATCTGTTTAAGCTTTCTGTATATTGTTTAAGGATTTCATAAGCAGTTTCTTCAATCGGAACTACTCGTCCTTGAAAATTTATATTAATAACCTTTTTCATTTGTATAGTTTTATTGGTTAAAGTTGTTAGTTTCAGTATCTGCTTTTGTAATATTGTTTACTGCATCAGCAAGTTCTTTCCAAGTGGTTTCTAATTCAGCATAAAAATCTAATCCTTTATCTGTCATTAGAAAATATTTTCGTGGGGGGCCGCTATTACTTTCAACCCATCTGTAAGTTAAAAGATCTGCATTTTTAAGTCGGGTTAATAAAGGATAAAGTGTTCCTTCTAAAATCTGTAATCCTGCAGCTTTCATTGTTTCTACAATATCACTAGGATAGACTTCGCCTTTTTTTATTACGGATAGAATACAAAATTCTAGTACCCCCTTTCTCATCTGACTTTGTGTATTTTGAATATCCATGGCTTTTGTTTTAAATGTTATTGATTAGTTTTTTTGTCTAGATCAAGTATTCTACCAGAATAAAGGGTTTACTCTTCTACGGGCAAAACCAGATTTACTGTTTTTATGAATGTTCCATAAATCTACAGATCTAAACACCTGTTTGGTGGCTGCATGATTAGTTTCTGAACTACCCATTGTTTGTGTTTCAACTGAACCATTAAAAATTTCTTGATGATTTAATGTTCTTAAAAAGTTGCTGTGTTTGTTTTTCATGTTGTTTAATTTTTTATTGTTAATGATGTTGTTTTTAATTTGACAATGCAAACATATAATCTTTTTTAGTACTATGCAAAACATAATACCTAGCAAACTTTAGTAATTTAGATTAAAAAGTATTGTATGAACTGATAAAAGTCAATAAGCATAAGCGTTTCAGCAAACAGATTGAAAGCAAGGCAATTTTTTAAGATTGTGATGAACGGTAAAATAGCCTGATGAATATTATCGTATTATTACGATAATAACCCTTATTTTTGCATTATCGTATTTAACCGATTAAGAATTATGGCAACAAAAAAGAACGATTTATTCCATTCACAAGATCAAGAATTAGCAGCTTTAGCAAATGCTTTATCTCATCCTGCAAGAATTGCAATACTTAAGTATTTAGCTCAAAAAAATGAATGCATATGTGGCGACCTAGTTGCAGAATTGCCATTAGCTCAAAGTACAGTCAGTCAACATTTAAAAGAATTAAAAAAACATGGTTTTATAAAAGGTGAAATAGAAGGTGTTAAAACCTGCTATTGTATTGAATGGAATACCATTGAAAAAGTAAAAGCATTATTCAATGGATTATTTGAAGAAATTAAAATGAATAATAGCAACTGCTGTTAAATTATTAAAATATAAAAATTAAATTATGAAAACTGAAATTGAATTAAAACAACTAGTTAAAGAAAAGTATAGTGAAATAGCTTTACAATCGAAAGATCTTAATGCAGCATCATGTTGTGGAGCAGGAGGTTGTAGTACAGAAGTGTATAATATAATGACAGATGACTACTCAGATTTAGAAGGCTATCAGCCAATTGCTGATTTAGGTTTAGGCTGTGGTTTGCCTACTCAATTTGCAAAAATTAAAGAAGGAGATGTAGTGATTGATTTGGGCAGTGGTGCAGGTAACGATTGTTTTATTGCACGAAAAGAAGTAGGACCAACTGGCAAGGTAATAGGTATAGATTTTACAGAAGCTATGATTCAAAAGGCAAGAACAAATGCTGAAAAAATTGGATATACCAATATTGAGTTTAGACAAGGAGATATTGAACAAATGCCAGTGAACGATAATGTAGCTGATGTTATAGTGAGTAATTGTGTGCTGAACTTAGTACCCAATAAAAGTAATGTGATTAAAGAAATTTATAGAGTTTTAAAACCTGGAGCTCATTTTAGTATTAGCGATATAGTATTGGTTGGCGAGTTGCCTAATGTTTTACAAGAAGCTGCTGAAATGTATGCAGGATGTGTAAGTGGAGCAATTCAAAAGCAAGAATATTTGAATCTGATTACACAAAATGGTTTTAGTAATATTACAATTCAAAAAGAAAAAATGATTCATGTGCCAGATGATATACTATTAAACTATGTAACCAAAACTGAACTTGAACAATTTAGAAATAGTGGTATAGGAATTTTTAGTATAACAGTTTATGCAGAAAAGCCAGAAGTAAAAAGTTGTTGTGGACCAAATTGCTGTAATTAATAAAATAGAGTTATGAAAACTTTTTTTTAAGCTCATAAAAAGCTAATAGTTGTAACTTTTTCTATAACTATTTTACAATTAATTTGGGGTTTCGACCCTAAATTTTGCATCATAAATATTATTTGGATATTTCTTTAAGTTAAATGTCAATGAAGAAAAAACTACTTTTTGTTTGTATAGAAAATAGCAATAGAAGTCAGATGGCACAAGCATTTGCCATAATGCATGGTAAAGATAATGTTGAAGCGTATAGTGCTGGTAGTAATCCAAGTGGTATTGTAAATCCAAAAGCAATTGCTGCTATGAAGGAATTGGGTTATGATTTATCGATGCACGATAGCAAGAGTTTGAAAGAGGTTGAATGTTTTGCTCCTTTTGATGTTGTAGTAACTATGGGCTGTGGAGATACTTGTCCTTGGATGCCCTCTAAACAATTTATAGATTGGCAAATTACAGATCCCAGACACATGAATGCATTAGAATTTAATCAGGTTCGTGATGAAATTTCAGAAAAAGTTAAAGCTTTAATTCAAAATATTATTTAAAAGCCTTTAAGCCACATTGCAACCATTCTAAATATTTAGCTTCATTAAAAGTTGCACCAATTGGAAAGGTTAATAATTTTTCTTCATTATCTAATATTACATATAGTGGTTGAGAAACCTGATAGAAATTTTCAGATTCAAATGTTGCATATTTATCGCCAATGGTAATAATATCTTTTACATTTCCATCTTTGGTTTTATAATTTAAAATTCTCTCAGCAATAGGTAGTTTTTCTTTATCATCTACATATAAAGAAACTAAAATAAAATTATCATGAATCATTTTTTGTACTGCATCTCTAGTCCAAATTTCTTCTTCCATTCTTCTGCAATTAGCACATGCCCAACCTGTAAAATCTATGAGTAAAGGTTTCTTTTGTTCTTTGGCAAGTGCAATGGCTTTTTGATAATTATTAATAAAATTAGGTTCAAGACCTTTAAATCTATCTTCTTCAGAAAAAGCACTATAACTTAATGGAGGTAAAATTCCACTAAGTAATTTTAGGTTGGCATATTTTGTTTTAGTTAATCCTGGAGCTAAATACAATGCAAAAAGAATTGCTACTAAACCTATAATTTTTCTTCCCCAACTTATTTTTTGTCCTTTATAGTCGTGTGGTAAACGTAAAAATCCAAATGCATATAAAGCCAATCCTAAACTTATTACAATCCATAATGCAATAAATACTTCTCTTTTTAATAATCCCCAATGCATTACTAAATCTGCATTTGAAAGAAATTTTAAAGCCAAAGCTACTTCAACAAAAGCTAAAACTTTCTTTACTGTATCTAACCATCCACCACTTTTTGGTAAACTTTCTAACCAATTTGGGAAAATGGCAAATAGTGCAAATGGTAATCCAAGAGCTAATCCAAATCCACCCATACCAACTGTTAAAGCCCAAGCTCCACCATCTGAAGTGCCTACTAGTAAAGTTCCAAGAATTACACCTGTACAAGAAAATGAAACAATAACTAAGGTTAATGCCATAAAGAAAATTCCAACACCACTTGATAAATTACTTTTCGAATCTGCTTTGCCTGCAATGCTATGAGGTAATGTAATTTCGAAATATCCGAAAAAAGAAATTGCAAAAACAATAAATACTAAAAAGAAAACAATGTTTAAAGTTGGACTAGTAGAAATGCTATTGAAAATCTCACTGTTTAAATTCAGTAAATGAAAAGGAGCACTTGCTACAACATAAATTAAGAATATAAAAAAGCCATAGAGAAGACCATTTTTAATTCCTGCTTTTCTTGTTGGAGAACGTTTAGTAAAGAATGAAACTGTAACAGGAATCATTGGAAACATACATGGCGTAAATAATGCAATTAATCCACCAAAAAGACCTAAAAGAAAAACGGTCCACAAACTTCCTTTTTCAATTTTATCGCCACAATTTGCAACTGGTTTTTGAATATCAACCGACGAAAGTATTAGGTTATTATTAGTAGCTTTTGCACCACCTTCTAAAGCAACTTCAATTTCAGTTTCTGAAGGAGGAATAAACTCGAAACCCTTTGCAATATTGGCGTTGATTTTTATCTTAATGCTTTCAGGTATAAATCCAATAAGTTTAATGTTTTGTTTTATTTCAACATCACCAGTATAAACATTAACGGTTTTATTCTCGAAAAGTTCATCATTAATTGTTGTTGATGCTTTATTAAAACGAATTTCTGAAATAGGTTTTACATTCTCTAATGAATAATTGAAGTTGATATTTTCTAGGCCTTCAATATTAGAATTTGAGGCATACATGTACCAACCTTGCTCAATTTGTGTAGATGCAATTATTTCGTAAGTACTATCAGCAATTCTATTAGATTTTACTTTCCAGACTAAACCTGTTGATTGAGCGTTTACAAATAAAAATGTAAATACAGCAATGAATGAAAAGAGAACTTTCTTCATTAATTAATGTTTATTGTAAAGTTTTTGGTAGTTGGTGGCAAACACATTTCATCGTTACAAACCATATATTCAACTTTAGCTATCAATTTTGTTTTAGCAGCTACTTTTAATTTAATGGTTTGAACAAATGCAACTTCATTAGAATAATTTAGTACATAAGTTTTAAAATTTTCATCATAACTTTTTTCAAGCTTACCTTCTTCTTTTATTTTTCCTACTAAACTCACTAAAGGATTTTTACTGAAAGTAATTGTAGTGGGTATTGGGCCACCATCACCAGTATTTTGCGAGTAAATATGCCAAGGTTTTGGCAAACTTGCTTTAATAACAACATCATAAACATTACCTGTTTTTTTAGTTGCAGCGTATGTCCATTTTACAGGATCTTTAACTTGTGCATTTACATTACAAAATGAAAAACTGAATAAAACAAAAGCTAATAAATACTTCATATTAAATTAAAATTATTAAAAAACTATTTTTTCTTATCGTTTACCAAATCTACTTTCAATGAAATTACATGTGTATATAATGGATTAGATTGATTGGCTAAATTAGTGAATGCATAATCTATGCCAACATTACTAAATTTTACACCTGCTCCTAAACTAGGTTGAAAAATCCAAACTTTTTTCTGATTAGTAGTATCTCCATCGCTTAACGCTTGTTGAAAGTTAGAGATTCCGGCTCTTAAGAAAACTACTTTATTATATTGTGCTTCTAGTCCAATATTAGGATCAATATTTACTACATTAGAGCTAATAACTGTATTGCGTTTGCCATCGAAAGTTAAATGCAAATTGGCTTCAGCATATAAATTCAATTTTTCATTAAGTTTAAAATCTTTTCCAACACCTAATATTAACCTTGGTGCAGTTAACTCAGTGCTTTTAACAGGAATATCATTTTTAGTAAGATACAAAACTTCTTTCTCTCTCTCCGTAAAAGTAAAACTCCAAGCATTAAATGTTGTTGTTGCATCTCTTAATACTGCAGCAAATTTCCATTTTTCTTTATGATACATTAGTCCAAAATCTAATCCAAACCCCCAGGCGTTTGCAAAACTTCCAACTTGTCGGCGTATGATTTTAATATTTCCACCAAAGCTTAATAACTCTTTATTATTTCTTTTTAATATTTGAGCATAAGAAAGTAAAACTGCATAATCTGCACTTGAAAAAGTTGAAATATTATTATAATCTATAGAACCATCAGGGTTTACCAAAAACAAAGTATTAGGAATATCATCAACTGCAAAGCGTAAAAAACTTATGCCTAAAACCTTATTATCGTTTTTTGTTGGAAGAGCCAATCCTCCAAAATCATATTTACCAATTCCACCAAAATATTCTGCATGCATTAAAGCCAAATTAGGATGATCTTTTACAAAAACTAATCCTGCCGGATTCCAATATCCAGCTGTTCCATCATTTACACTAACAATTTGAGATGCACCCATGCCCAATGCTCTGGCACCAGCACCAATATTTAAAAACTCATTTGAATATTTTCTAAACTGGGAAAAACCTTTACTGCAGCACAGAATAAACGTTAAACCAATCAGTAATCTCAATATCTTCATATAAATATTTACGTTGTAAATTTATAGTTTGATTTTGAATTCAAGTTCAAACTCGTTTTTTTATCATTTAATTAATATTTATCATCTATTAAAATTGCAAATGAAAACAATTGTATACTTATCCGTTGGAGCTCTATTAACTGCTACTATTTTAGGATTTAGTTTAAAAAAGCCAGTAGCTCAAAACTTAAGTCCAGAATGCTATATCAGTTGTTTTAATATTGCTACTAGCGAGATGATTCAATTAGACGCTAATAAAACAGGCTTTGCTGCATTGCACGAAAATCCAAAAGATTTTATTTTAGAAAATCCTCTGGGTGAAATGATAAGTATGCCTTCAGTTGATGGTATTAATGCGTCTGGTTATTTTATTAAAAGCAAAAAGAAATCTAATAATTGGTTAATTGTAATTCAAGAATGGTGGGGATTAAACGACTATATTAAAAAAGAGGCTGAAAAATATTATAATAATTTACAGAATGTTAATGTGATTGCTGTTGATATGTATGATGGAAAAGTGGCCACTACAAGGGATAGTGCCACAGTTTATATGAGTGGTGCTAAAAAAGAAAGATTAGAAAATATTGTAAAGTCTGCAATTGCTTTTGCTGGCGAAAAAGCTAAAATATTTACTGTAGGTTGGTGTTTTGGTGGAGGATGGAGTTTACAAACTTCAATACTTGCTGCTGAACAAGCAAATGGATGTATTATGTTTTATGGCAGACCCGAAAAAGATGTAGAACGATTAAAAATTTTAAATTGTGATGTAATTGGTTTTTTTGGAAATCTTGATAAAGGAATTCCTGCATCTACTATTGAATCTTTTGAAGCCAATATGAAAGCAGCAAGTAAAACAGCAACCATTTATAGATATGAAGCTGGTCATGGTTTTGCCAATCCTTCAAATCCAAGCTATAATCAAGAAGCTACTGCAGATGCATTTGAGAAAGCAATTAACTTTCTAAAACAGAGAATGTAATAATAAAATACGGCTCTTAAAATCTTCTTAATATTTAAATTGAATCTTAACATCTTTTTCTTTTAAGCTATTTTTACGCAATTAAATTTTAAGTTGAATGAAGCCATTTTACGTATTAGCTTTTACATTAATAATATTTCAAGCAGTTCATTCTCAAAAAAACAAAACAGTTTCAAGCAGTGCTTCTAACAAAACAGTTATAAGCAAAGCTTCTAGCAATTTGGTTTTAGGTCATAATATTGCTATTACACTTACTCCTGCAAAAAATCAGAAAGCATATTTGGCTTGTTATTATGGCAAAAACAAAGTGATTATAGATTCATGCATGTTAGATGAAAATTGTAAGGGAAGATTTATTGGCGATAAGAAATTAGTAGGTGGAATTTATTTTGTAGTATCTCAAGCCTATAGTATACAATTTGAATTGCTAATAGGAGATGATCAAGAGTTTACCATTATTGCCGATACAACTCAAAAAGAAAATTTCAATATAATGGGTTCTCCAGATAATGACATTTTTAAAGCCTACACTAAAGTGAGTTTTGAATTGGGTTCTGCAATAAATAATCTATCTAAACAATTAGAAACTGCAACTTCATTATCAGACTCCGCAACAATTAGAGAAGCCATAAAAGAGAAGAATGCTGCAATGACCAAGTACAGAAATAATATTATTGAAAATAATTCTAACTCTTTAATGGCGGCACTTTTAGCTGCTATGAGAAGACCAGAAGCACCTGCAATACCCTATGATTCCCTCACTAATAAATACGACTCAACATATCCTTATCGTTTTGTAAAAGATCATTTTTTTGATGATGTAGATTTTGCAGATGAAAGATTATTGAGAACACCTTTTTTTGATCCTAAGATTGATGAATATTTAAAATACTATGTCTCACCTGAGCCTGATAGTATTATTCCTGAAATTAAATACATGCTACTTTCTGCCAGAGAATCAAAAGAAATGTATGCTTATTTATTAACTAAGTTTACTAATAAATACATCAATCCCGAATACATGGGTCAGGATAAAGTTTTTGTGTATTTATTTACCGATCATTATTTAAAAGGCGACACTACTGTTTTAGATGCAAAATCTCGTAAAACTATTATTGACAGGGGTTATAGCTTAATGTTAAATCAGCTAGGCAATATTGCACCAGCATTAGACTTAACTGATACCACAGGAAAAGTTGTATCCATGTATAACATTAAATCTAAGTTTACTTTAGTAGCTTATTGGGATCCAACTTGTGGACATTGCAGAACTGAATTACCTATTTTAGATTCTATTTATAGAACCAAGTGGAATAAGTTAGATGTTGCTGTGTATAGTATTATTTCGAAAGATGATTTATTACCAGAGTTAAAAAAGTTTATTAAAGAAAAAAAACTATCGAATCAATGGTATTATACCTATGAAACCAAGGCACAGAAAGAAGCTACCGAAAAAGCAGGGTTGCCCAATTTTAGACAAGGATATGATTTAACTAAAACACCTATCTTTTATTTATTAGATGCCGATAAAAGAATAATAGGTAAAAATTTAACCATTCATCAGATAGATGATTTGATATCTAAAAAACTTTCCATTAAAAAATAATCGTACACGAATCATGTTCAAAAAATTATTTTGTTCAGCTGTCATCATATGTTCAATACATATTCAGGCACAAACTTTATTTACTTATGGAAATAAAACTGTTTCTAAGAAAGAGTTTTTATTGGCCTTCGATAAGAATCCAAATCTAGAAATGAGTAGAAGAAAGGCTTTGGATGAATACAAAGATTTATTCATCAACTTTAAACTTAAAGTTCAAAGTGCTTACGATGAAAAACTAAATGAAACAGCCTTATTTAAATCAGAAAGTGAAACTTTTAAAAAGCAAATTGTTGAAAGTTTTATTAATGAAGAGGCCAATATTAAAACATTATTGAACGAAGCATTTGAAAGAAGTCAGAAAGATATTAATCTATCACAAATATTCATAGCTAATGGTTCAGATACTGTTGCCAGTAGAATGGCTATTTTTAAAGCATATCAAGAATTGTTATCAGGTAAAAATTTCCTTGAAGTTCTTAAAAAATTTACAACAGATTCTAGTCAAATTCAATCAGAAGGAAATCTAGGGTTCATAACAGTTTTTTCTTTGCCTTATGAAATTGAAAATATTGTATATAATTTAAAAAAGGGTCAATTTTCTATGCCATATAAAAGTGCCTATGGTTGGCACATATTTAAAAATATTCAAGATAGGCCAGCAGTAGGAAAAAGAAAAATAGCACAAATCTTATTATCATATCCACCAAATTTTACAACAGCAGAAAAAGAATCCATCGATCAAAAAGCTAAGGAAGTGTATAGTAAAGTATTGGCTGGTGAAGATTTTGGAAAACTTGCAGAAGCGTATAGCAATGATTATTCAACAGCAAATAATAATGGCTTTATGGGTGTTGTTGGCTTAGGAAAGTACAATAAAGATTTTGAAGAACTCATTTTCAGTATTAAAAATCAAAACGATATTTCTCCAATGTTTTTCACTACATATGGAATACATATTGTGAAGTTGATTGAAAAGATACCTGTAGCTACTTCAATGAAAGATGATGCTTTTATTGAAGATTTAAGAACTCATGTTGTTAATAATGATCGATTAGCTTTAGCCAAAAAAAATCTAGTGGTGAAATGGAAAAAATTAATTGGTTATAGAAAAGCTTTTTATAACGATAAAGAAGTTTGGCGATATATTGACAGTAGTTTAAAAGGAAAATCGGTTAACACTTTATTTTCATTAGTAAATGATTCTACCTTATTGTTTTCTTTTAAAAATGCAAATGTTAGATTGTACGAGTTTATTGACTATGTTAAGAATGTTCGTTTTGCTGGAGTAGATAGAGAAGATAAAGATTATGCTACTTTAATGAATATGTTCGAAGAAATGAAATCGTCTGAGTATTATAAAAACAATTTAGAAGAGTTTAATTTAAATTTTAAGCAACAAATTAAAGAGTTTAATGATGCTAATTTATTATTTGCAGCCATGGATAAATTTGTTTGGAACAAAGCTGCAGAAGATACAGTTGCACTTAAAAATTATTTCGAAAAAAATCAATCAAAATATGTTTGGCAACCCGGAGTTGCAGCAATTAATATTACTACAAATAGTCTTCAGGATGCAGAGATGCTCACTAAAAAAATAACTCAATCTCCCGAAAATTGGAGAGAATATGTTTACCATTCCAACATCAATGCAATGGCAGATAGTGCACGATACGAATACGAACAATTACCCAATTATAATGCTGAAACAAGGTATAAAATACATACAGCTACAAGGCCTGTAAAAAGTAAAAGTGAAGAGCAGTATCATTTTATATATGTTACTGCCATTTTTAATCAGTCAGAACCCAGAACATTTGCAGAAGCCCGAGGTATGGTCATTAACGATTATCAGCAAGAATTAGAAAAAAAATGGTTAGAAAGTTTAAAGAAAAAATATCCAGTAAAATGGAATGAGGCTGTTTGGAAAACGATTCAATAAATCAGCTTGATTATACAAATAATATTATAATTTAGTAGTATTATTACGACCAAGTTTTCATGCTGCTGAGAATTATTATTTATTTTGGGGTTTTAATTACATTTTCTTGTAAACAGAACAAGACTGTTGAACTCAGAGATAGACACAGAAGTGATAGTATATTTTCAAGTGCCACTGCTGCATATTTTTCAAATGATCAAACATTATTAGCCTTAGATACTGTTCAAAAACTTTATCAATCTTTAAAAAAGCCTACATTTTGGGATAAGTTAAACTATTATGCCATAAATGGGGTAACCAATAGTAGAGCCTTAGGAAAATTTGTATTAGCCACTAACTATTTTGATACCCTTATAAATATTATTGAAAGTGGAAATATTGAAAAAATTTCTACTTCTGAATATGCAGGTGTGTTTATTGAAAAAGCCTATGCATATTACGAAATGGCTCAATATGATAAGGCTATAAATTATTATTTTAAAGCTGAAGACCTTTTAAAAAATCGAGAAAATGATTGTGAAAAATCAGATCTTATTCATGCAATAGCTATGGTGTTGTATAAACAAAAAGATTTTGATCAAGCAAAAATATATTTTAAAAAAGAGTTGGAAATAATACATAAATGTAAGGCCTCCTATAAATATTTTGATCCCAGTACCGAACAACAATCATTTAATAATATTGGTCTTAGTTTTTATAAACTAAAACAATACGATAGTGCAAAAACTTATTTTTTAAAAGCACTTCAATTCATTGAAAAAAACAAATATCATTTTAGGAAGAATCAGTCCAACTCAATTGCAGTTTATTATTCTTGTAAAGGAGTTGTATTAGGCAATTTAGCCAAAATATTTGTTGAACATCAAAACTTCGATTCTGCAGTAACCTTATACCAACAAGCAATATTATGTAATTCACCAAAGGGTTACGAAAAAGGAGATGCTCAAATTTGTAGATTGCAGTTGGCTGAATTGTATTATAGGATGGGAGATTTTAACAATATGAAATTAAAGTTGAATGAATATAAAACAGAAAAAACAAAGGCCATAAATGTAGATGCCGATATTGATTGGTTAAGATTAATGTCGTTATATTTTAATAAAAACAACGATTACAAAAATGAAGTTGCGTATTACAAACACTATATAAATAAAAGGGATTCTGTAAATGCACTTAAAAATATTTCTCAGTTTACAACCATCACTAAAGAGTTAGAAAATAAACAACAAAAATTACAAATTAACTTGTTGCAAAAAGATAATCAACTATCGAAATTATATTTAATTTTTATTGCTTCTGGTTTTTTACTTGTTGTATTTACTGCTTATTTGTTATATAAGAATAATCGAAAGGAAAAAAAGAATTTGAGAGTTTTAACACACCTCAACAATGAAATTGGCTTACAACAAAAAGCAACAGAAGAAGCATTACAACAAGTTAAAGCATCTAATTTGGCAAAAGATAAAATATTAAACGTGGTGGCACATGATTTACGAAATCCAATTGGTGCAATAGCTAATTTTTTAGATATTATTCAAACAAAATATGATCACCCTGAAGCAGAAACGAAAATCTTACATAATAGTCAACAAGCTGCAATGCGTTCATTACATTTAATTAATGATTTACTCGAAGTGAATAAAATTCAAGCTGGTGAATGGGTATTGGTTAAGGATAATTTTGATGTGCTTTTGTTGTTAGAACAATCTATAGAATTGGTTCAATATAAAACTATTTCAAAACAACAAAGCATCAAACTAAGTACAACATTACAGAATTTAATGATTGAAGGAGATGAAGAAAAACTGCAAAGAGTATTCGTTAATATTTTAGATAATGCCATCAAGTTTAGTTATTTTAAAGCTGAGATTATTGTAAAGGTTTTCAAGTTCGATAACTATATACAAATACAAATAGTCGATTATGGAGTAGGAATGCCATTACACTTTCAAGAACACTTATTTACAAATTCTGTTGTTGTTAAACGTAAGGGCACTAATAACGAGCCCTCGAATGGATTAGGACTTACTATTTGCAAACAAATTATTGAAGCCCATAATGGAAAGATATATGTTAATAGTGTTGAAAGAAAAGGAACAACTTTTTATATTGAATTACCCCTTGTTTAACTAATAATATTTAAATGTTGTTTTACAGTTTTTATATAAGATTTTGTAATGGTTAGATTTCTAATGGGTGTGATGAGTTCCTCTTCTATCATTTCTGAAATAAAATTTAATTGAACAACTTCTGATCTATTTACCTGAATATAATTTTTTTGTAAAGGAATGGGTATTTGATATTTCAATGTCATAGCCAAAGAGCTTCTAATATAATGTTCACTTTTATCTATTAAAGTTAAAATGGTGTAATTGTCTGCAGAAGTAAGAAGCACCACATCTTTCCAATCAATACGTTTTAGTTTATTTCGTGTTTTAATAAAAAAGAAATCTGTATTTTTTTGAGAACTTAGCTGAGGCTCTTTAAAAGAATTGAAGTTTTGTAATGCAGTTTGAATGCAAGCAAACAGTGTAGCCGGACTGGCAGGTTTTTGTAAATAGGCAGAAGGCTTAGCCTTAACAGCTTCTTCAATTACCGACCGATCTGAAAGACCTGTAATAAATATGAAAGGGATATGATACAGATTGGTTAAGATTAATCCAATTTCAATTCCACTTTTAGTTCCATTCAAATCAATATCAACAAGAGCAATATCAAAAGTTTCTCTATTTAAAAGAGCTAGAGCAGTTTCTACAGAATGAGCAATTCCTTTAATTGTAAATCCAAACTCCTGCAATGTTAGCTCCATGCTTTCAGCACTAATAGGGTCGTCTTCTATTATTAGAATTTGAATAGGTTGTTCAGGAGTTAATTCCATTTTATAAAATTACTAATGCAAAATACTATATGTTTTACTGAGTGTAATTTTTTTCGTCCACAAAAAACAGCAGTTCATCCACAAAAAAGTTTAAGAATAGTCCCAATGATAATAATAAAACAAGTATTTATTGTTACTTGAGTTTATTATTCAATAAACTAGGTTAATATTTTGTTTTAAAAATTAACTTATGAAACATTCATTAATACATTTTACCTGTTTTCTTTTATTATCAAATTATTTAAACGCTCAAACCGTAACAACTTTTGCTACTGGGTTAAGTGGTCCGTTTGGTAATGTATTTGATAATAGTGGCAATATGTTTGTGACGAATTATAACAATAATACATTAAGTAAAATAAACTCTTTAGGTACAGTTTCTACTTTTGTAAGTTCTGGACTTAGTTTACCTGGTGCAATTACAATTGATAATGCAAATAATTTATATGTTACCAATAGGGGCTCTAATTCTGTTAGTAAAATAACTAGTGCCGGTGTAGTTTCAACCTTTGCAACGTCCATTACACCAAATGCCGGTTCTTATGGTATTACAATTGACAATAGCAACAATTTATATGTTACAAATTATTTTGATAGTACCATTAAAAAAATAACAAGTGCCGGTGTAGTTTCAACATTTGTAACTGGTATTAGTAAACCATATGGTATTACAATAGATCCCATAGGAAATTTGTATGTAGGAGATGATGGAACAAATTCTATACTTCAGGTTTCTCCATCAGGAACTACTTCAACTTTTGCTACAGGTATTTCATCTCCTTATGGGCTTACCTATATTAATGGTGATATTTATGTTAGTAGTAATACAGGCACAATTAGTAAAGTTACAAATACCGGAACAGTAACAACTTATGTAAGTTCAGGGTTAAATAGTCCTATGGGATTGTGTGCTAACACAACTGGAAATTTATTTGTGTGTAACATCGGTACTAATTCTATACTAAAAGTTACTCCCCCAATAACCTTGAGCCCTCTAAATAGTTTATATTTTAATGGAACTAACAATTATATAGACCTAGGTTCTAATACCATCACATCAAAGCTCACAACAAACAAGGTTACAGGAGAAGCCTGGATTAATATTAAAGTGGCTTCATCTTTTGGTACAGTGATGAAAAATTGGGGTGATAATAACCATGGAGCATTTCATTTTGGATTATCTGGTACTACCGGCAGGTTAGACATTGCAATAACACAAACTAATGGAACTGTAGTTAATGTAACTTCTCCCAATGTAATAAGTTTAAACACCTGGCATCATGTTGCTTTTACTCTAGATGGAACAAATATAAATTTATATGAAGATGGGGTACTGGTAGCCAGTACTACATATAATGGAACATTATCTAATGCAATACCAGTAACTTATTTAGGTGCAAAACCAAATGATGCAGGTACAGGACCTTCATCTGGTGCTTTCTCTGGTTACTTTAATGGATTAATGGATGAAGTTAGAATATGGAATACTGCTTTAACTCAAGCAGAAATAAGAACTAACATGTACAACTACATAAGCCCATCTTCAACAGGGTTGGTGGCTTATTATACATTCAATTCTGGTATAGCTTCTGGGAATAATGCTGGAATTATTACTTTAAATGACTCAACTTCAAATAACTATAATGGAACACTAAAGAATTTTGCATTATCTGGTTCAATTAGTAATTGGGTAGAGAGTTATGCTATGGTTGTGCCTGAGCCAAATGCTGCCTCTGGAATTACTACAACAGGATTTACAGCAAGTTGGTCAACACCTTTATTGGGCACAGTTGATAATGGTTACAGGTTAGAGGTATCAACATCTCCTCAATTTCTTTCAAGCATAACAGGGTCTCCTTTTACAGTAAATGGATTAACTCAAAACATCACAGGGTTAAATTCTGGTACTGTATATTATTATAGAGTTAAAGCTGATAAAACATCAGTTACTGGTCAGGGAGGCTTTCATTATAATTCTCCTATTAGTGTAACAACAATTAATGCAACAGTTGCCATTACTCCAGGATCTATAGCTCCTTTCTGTGATGGGTTAACCAGTACAATTTTAACATATACAAACCCTGTTAGTAACCCAACTAATTATAGTATTGTTTGGGATGCACCAGCAATAACAGCTGGTTTTTTAAATATTACAGATTCTGCACTCAGATCTTCATTAATTTATATTAAAACACCCACAGGTATAAATGGCAATTTTACCGGCACATTATCTGTTAGAAATGCAAGTACTACAAGTGTAAATTATCCTGTAAGCATAACTATTTATGCCAATCCTGTAGTAGCTGCTATAGTAGGACCTTCAAGTGTTTGTCAGACAAAAACAATTACATTAACTAATTCAACATCAGGAGGTGTATGGAGTAGCTCAAATAATAGCATTGCTTCAATTAGCACAACTGGTTTAGTTACAGGCATAGCAGCTGGAAATGTGGTAATAAGTTATAGCGTAACTAATGCTAACAACTGTACTACAGTTTCTACCTATAATATTGTTGTGAATGAAGTACCGTCAAGAACAAGCTTTAAAAGTGATACTTTAATTTGCAAAGGCACCTCATTAAATATTAATGCTACTATTGCTGCTCCAGCAACTTATTTGTGGACATCAGCTAACACCGGATTTACTTCTTCCTTAGCAACAGTTAGTCTAACACAAGACGACTTGTACAAATTAACAATTACACTCAATAATGGTTGTGTCATAAGAGACAGTATCAATGTTTTAACAACTAGTGATCCTGCTATAAAAGCAAAAATGGCAATTACCGCACAGGCATTTATAAATCAAAATGTTATTGCAGTAAATCTTACAACTCCTACACCTCAAACCCAAAATTGGGTTATACCATCTGGAGCACAAATTGTAAGTCAAAATGCTAACATGTTGGTTTTAAAATTTGCAAATAAAGGCAGTTATATGGTTGGCTTAAATAATACTTCATATACTGTTTGTACCAGCAAAGACTCGGGTAAAGTGGTCATCAGCAATAGTGATTCTGTATTAGTATCTAATACCAATATTGTAATTGTAAGAGAAGTTGCTGTAAGCCCTAACCCAAGCGTATCAGGTATTTTTAATTTGAATATTAAATTAAACAGAACCGGGAAAGTTTCTATAAAAGTATTTAATCTATTTGGCTTGCAGGTTTATAGCAAAATAATTCCTGAAAGTTCAGCAACCACTTTAAACGAAAAAGTTGATTTGAGTGCATTACCAAATGATACATACGTGGCTGTTATACAAACGGCCAATGCCAACGAAATTAGAAAAATGATGAAGAACTAGTGTAATGAATAGTTAAAATAAAATAACCAAAAGCTACTAATAATTTAAAACTGCTTTATGAAACAAAAGTTATTATTAATTTATTTAACAGTAATACTTGTTTATAACGGCTATACTCAAGAGTTTACAGCATTTGGTCTGTTTGGCAAAGGGAAAAGTATGAAATTAACAGGAGGTTTAAATTCTACTATGATGCTAAACAGTTCCTCTGATGGTAGTGGAGGTAATAGAGTTCCTTTTACAATGATAGTGGGTGGTAATCTAAATCTCTTTTTTAAGGGTTATAATGTACCAATAAGCTTTACATACTCTAATGCTCAAGTAACAGTAACTCCACCTGTTTTTTTTAATAAATTTTCTATTAGTCCAACATACAAATGGGCTACACTTCATTTAGGAACTTCAAGCATGGAGTTTTCAAATTACTCCTTAACTGGTCACCAATTTGATGGAGTTGGGGTTGAACTTGCTCCAGGAAAATTTAAAATAAAATCATTATATGGTAGATTTTTAAGAGGTAGTGGAGATTATTTAGTAAGTAATGCCGCACCGAGTTATAATCGCAAAGGATATGGTTTTGCTTTTGATTATGATATTGAAAAATTTAAAGTCGGTGTTTCATTATTTCGTGCATCCGACGATGCAGTATCTGCATCAAATATACCTTTTGAACTTAATATTCAACCAAAAGAAAATGTGGTGAGTACCATTAGTTCAAGCTTTTCTCCTATTAAAGATTTAAAAATTTCTGCTGAGTATGCAACTAGTTTTCTAACACAAGATGTAAATTCAATTGTAACATCAAAAATAAAGAATGGAATTTTTGGAGGGATGATTAAAACAAATGGTTCTACAACAAAAAATCATGCTGCAAATATTAAAGCCAACTATACACTTAATTCAATAGATCTTGGACTTGAATATGAAAAAATTGATTTAAATTATCGTTGTTTAGGGGCTTATTATAATCAAAATGGATTCGAAAATATTTTGCTTAAATTATCACTTCCTTTATTTAATAATAAACTCTTTTTAGCACCATCTTTTGGTAAACAAAATGATTTAGTAGATACTGTATTCAGTCAAAAATCAAGCAGGTTTATAACAAGCATTAATGCCACATATACTCCTGCACCTAAGTGGTCAATTGCAGGGGCTTTTAGTAATAACAGTGCTGTTACAAATTACAGAAATTTAGATAATATAGCTAATTCAAATAATATTGTTCCTTACTATTTAGATTCATTACAGTTGATTTTATTAAATCTGAATGCTAACCTTAATGTTAACTATCAACTCAAATCAACCAGCGATATTCAACAAACAATTTCTGCAAGTTACTCTTTACAAAAAAGTACAAAAAAAGAAGGAGACTATTTTATTAATGAAGAAGATAATATTTTTCACAATTCCAATATTATGCTTTCAACCAATTACCCACAGTCTAAAGTACAATGGACTATTGGCTATAATTATAATTTAAACACAATTGGTTTAACCAATAAAACAACTGCAAATGGAGTAAATTTTTCTTTTGGAAAAAAGTTGTTTAAAAACAAGGTAAATAGCGTACTCTCTTCTTCTTACAATTCAACATTTAACACATCAACATTGATGCGTATAAATATAACTAACCTAAGGTTTAATATTTCTTATTTATATAAAAAGAAACACGATTTTAAGTTAATTGGTATAATACAGTTCAGAGCAACTGATGACCCAATAAAGCAATTGAATCAATCTGTCACCAATACAATTTTTTCATTAAATTATAATTATAGTTTTTAACATGAAAAAACATTATCAAATTATATTATTGTTATTATTAATTTTTAGTTTTTTGTGTAGTAAAATAACTGCTCAAATAACAGGTAATTATCCGGTAAGTATTAATCCTGTTATTTATCCACCATATCCAACTGCTATTAAATTTTTAAATGCATCAACAACCCCCTCATTAGTATTAACTATTACAAATAAATCAGCCACCAATTTATCAATAGACTGTTATTTAAATATAACCATAACAGCCAAGAATTTTACAGCAAAATCAAGATCTATTAATGTAATGGCACCTATAACAGTAACCTCGGGTATGCCATTAAGATTAACCAATGTAGATATTGCACAACTTTTTGATTTTTCGAATTTAACAGGCGTAAGTTTAAACCAATACGAATCGGCATTTCCTGCTGCTAAAACAACTTTTACTTTTGTTTTATACGATGCAGCTACTAGCAGACAAGTTAGTGATAACGTAAATTACACAGTGGTATATTCTATTAATCAACCACCTAATTTAATCTTACCAGCCGATGCTACAACTCAAACAGAAAAAACTATACAAAATATAATTTTTCAATGGCAACCTAGACAAGCAACAGCACCTAATGCTGTACAATATAAATTTGAGTTGGTTGAATTATTCGATAATACCCAAAATCCTCTACTTGCTTTTTTAACCAATCCTATTTTTTTTACTGACAGCACTTTTAGTAATACATACATTTACGGCCCTGATAAACCAGCTTTACTAACAGGAAAAACTTATGCATGGAGAGTTAAGGCTGCTTCTTATGATAATGGTGGATTTCAAGTATCGAATTTTGAGAATAATGGATACAGTACTATTTTTTCATTTAAATACTTTGCCGAATGTAAAGCACCAACTATGTTGCAGGTAAAAGATATTGATAAAACCAGTGCAACAGTTCAATGGGATGCATTACCAGAATATGCCAATTTTATTTTTCACCATAGAAAAAAGGGAGATGGTAACTGGAAAGAAACCACTTTAAGCGGTGTAACTGAAAATATTTTTTACCTCACTAATTTGATAGGAGTTACAACTTACGAAGTAAAAGTTTCATCACTCTGTAGCGGTACTTCTAAAACAGAATCAACTATAAAAGAGTTTAAAACCACCAATGTTGAGCAACCAAATAAAGTGGTTAAAGTAAACGCAACATGTGGTAAAAAACCTGATTTGCCAAAGCTATCAACAGATTTACTTGCATCATTAAAAGCAAACGATATTATTAAAGTAGCAGATTATTCAATTGTAGTTGATAATGGTGTTACAGGCCAGAATGGCATATTTAAAGGAACAGGTGTTGCTGAAATTTGGATAGGCAAAACAGTAAAAATTCCAGTTAGTTTTAATCAAATAAAGATTAATAAGAAATATGAAGTAACAGATGGGGTTATCATACCTATTTTACAATAATGAAAAATTTATAAAAAAATAATATCAAGTTATGAGATTTAAATGCTTACATAAATTTTATAAAGTTTTTATACTTGTTACATTTTGTGTTTCAATTTTTATATTGCCAAACATAACCATAGCAGGGGAGGGTGATGGTAGAAAACTTGTAAATAATATAAATAATTCAGATAAATTAAATCGAAACCTCAATAATAACAATACAATACTAAATGGTAACTTTTCAAATTTATCTTACGAGCGTTTAGAGCATGAATATGCTCCTACAAATTTCGCATCTGCTTTAATTGATTCAGCAAAAAGTGTTTTTACAATCATCGAAAACAATGGAAAATGGATAACAACTTTAGCAGAAAATGCCTCAACATCAGTTCCATTTGGTTTAAAGAAAAAATTAGTTAGTACCGATTATTATGTTGCATTTTCAAATATTCAATTTACTTCAAGTGGAGCTGTAGCAAGAGTATTTGCAAAGTGCATATTACCTCAACGCACATCAGATGGAAATAAAAAAGAATTATACTTTGCAGGGTTTGTAAATTTATCAAGAACAGGTGGTGTAATATCAGATGGTAAATTACAGTTAATAGGAGATGATGCAGTAAAAACCGACAATCAATGGAGTATTGTTCTTAATGGTAATAATCCTAGTATTAACAGAAAAAAAGAAGAACAAACTTACTTCAAAATTGATTGTACAGGATTTATAGAACTGGGTATTAATGGTGAAATAATTCTTTCAAAAGATAATTATATACCTCTTAACGCTACTTCTTGGGAGCCATTATCAGAAAGCGACACAAGAGTGAGTGCATCAATTACAAATTATGTTACTACTTCATGGGATAAAATCATGATTCCCAAACTGAGCTTTAGTAAACCTTTTCGCTTAAAAAATGTAAGCCAGTATTTTTTTCAAATAGAAGAAGCAACACTAGATTTTAGTGATGAAAGAAATCCAGATGGAGGTCCGGATTTTGTTGACTATATAAAAACAGTACAATCTGATTTTCCAAATACTTGGCGTGGAATATGCATTTCTAAAATGCAAATTGGAATGCCAAAAGAATTTAAATCTGCAGAAGCACAAAAAAGAATTATTTTTTCAAGCACCTATGCATTTATTGATGCTGTAGGTTTTACAACAGACTTCAGTCAAAAAAATGTTGTTCCAATATCAAAAGGTAGAGCAGGGGGTTGGCCTTTTAGTGTAGATGAATTCTCGCTTACTATTAAAAAAGGAAATTTGTTTGGGGGAGCATTATCAGGTACTGTGGTATTACCCATTGAAAATAAAAATGCTTCTGGTAAAAAAGGTATCCATTACACAGGCACTTTTAATAAAGATGGAGATTACTCATTTAGTGTTGGAAACCTTAAAGATATTAAAGCCGATATCTGGAAAGTATATTTAGAAATTGATAAAAGTTCTCAATTTACAATGGCTGTTATTGATGGAGAATTTAGACCTAAAGTTTCTCTTACCGGAAAATTAGGATTCAATTTCGATGGAAATAAAGATGATGAAATTGCAGATAAAGGAGCTTCATCGGGTAAGAAAAAAGCTTTTTCACTAGAGGGTGTAAAATTTGAAGAACTGGTATTACAAACTCAAAAGCCATATATATCTATAAAAGCAATGGGTATAGAAGGCTCATTGCATATTGCATCATTTTCTGCCGACTATTCAGTTGAAGTAATAACCAAAACAAAACCAACGAGTGTTTCATCATCTAATAACAATGAATTTGCAACATTAGCATTTGCCGCTGATATAAAATTAATGGCAGGAAAAATAGCCGGAAAAACTAAATTAAATATTAACGCAATTTATAATACTTCTAATAACGCATGGGAGTATTATAATACTGAGTTAGAAAAAATTGGTATTAAGGCAGATTTTGGGAAAGCAAAATTTGAAGGTGAATTAGGAATTTTAAAAAACGATGATGTTTACGGCAATGCTTTTGCCGGAAGTTTATCATTAAAAGTTAACAAGTTTGAAGTAGGAGCAAAAGGAATATTTGGTAATAAGGATGGTTTCAGATATTGGTCTGTTGATGCCATGGCTAAAGGGTTTAAATTACAAGCAGGTCCTATAACATTTACAGGTTTTACCGGAGGTGTTACCTATAAAATGAATGTGGCAGATAAACCGAGTGATAAACTACCCAGTGGAATTTTATATGAACCAGACAATAATCAATTTTTAAGAGTAAGGGCTGGTGTATTATTTGATATTTTGACAAAAGAATTAATTGATGGCTCCGCAGGTTTTGAAATAGTATTTAATAATAATTGGGGTGTAAACTCAATTACTCTTAATGGAACATTAAGAATGCTTACTGCAGATGATAATAAAGGAGAAGCAAGAATGAAAGGCAGTATGAGAAAGTTTGCAAATGCAAAAACTTCAGCTGCCCCAAAAGAAGATGCTGCCATTTGGGGAGATATATTAATAAAATTCGATATTGAAAATGCAGAATATTCTGCCGAAATGAATTCATACGTAAATTTTAATGATTATGTTATTGGTGGAATGGGTAATTATCAATCAGGAAAAGCTCAGCTCTTTGTTAGTAGCGAAAAATGGTATATTTATAATGGAACAGATAAACAACCTAATAGCATTAAATTAAACGGACCGGTTAATGTAACAGGTACAGGATATTTTATGATGGGAAACGATATTCCTAGTCCTTATGGGTCAGGTAATTTTGCTTTAAAACATGGTTTATCAGCTCATTTTTCTTTAAGTGCAAATATTGGATGGCTTTGGGCAGAATTTGGCGGAGGTGTTAGATATGATATATTGTTAATGCGTACTGAAAATTTTAAATGTAATGGTAGCCCTGCTGGTTTAGGTGGATGGTTTGGAGAAGGAAGAGTTTCAGCTGGTTTATATGGTTCAGTTGGTGCTAGGTTTCATAAAAGAATGCCATGGTTTTTACCTGATATCAATATCACTGCAACTATTTTTAAAGCTAGCTTAAATGCCAATTTGTTTCTAAGTGGTCCTAAACCATTTTATGCTTCTGGTCATGTATCAGGCAGATATTCTGTTTTTATTTTTAGCGGAAGTTTTGGTGTAGATTTTTCTGTTGGTACAAGATGTGGTACACCACCACCACCACCATATAGATTAAATGCCAAAGATCAAGCTATAGAAGATGAGATAAAAGCCAGAAGAGATTCATTAGTTAAAAGACTTAATGATTTAATTGGTCAACAAAAATTCAATAAATCAAAAGATTACCTTAAACAAGCCAATACAAATTACTTTGATGCTAAACTTTGGGCCACTCCTATCAATTTAATAAAGAATAATGGGTTATTAAAAGATGCCATAAAATTCATGGATGATTTTATTAAAATCAAAAATTCTGAACCCCCAATTATTAATAGTAGAGATAGTACTTTAAATAATTATAATGATGAACTTAAACTAGAAAAAAATTATTTCAGAAAAACTATTTTAAATAAGCAAGTACAATTATTAACCGAAGAAAAAACCTGGTCAACACCAATTGATCAACCAGCAGCAAATAAATTACTCAAAAAAATAAACACACAATTAGATTCATTAAAAACAGCAAGAATAAATGAATTTAAATTAATCGACTCCATTAATCAAAACATAACAAATAATAAGCCTATTGTACAAACAAAACTTAATGATTTGTTGGCTTTAAATAAAAAAATGAGTACAACAACTAATCCAATGACTAGGGCAAATCTTGCTCAAAAATATTTATCAGATGGAGAAGCATTAAAAAAACTAGGTTTAGGATTAAAACGAGATCAACTTATTGTTGATTTATATAAAGAGTTAGATTTAATAGATAATGAAGCAGATGCTAAAAAAATTGTAGAAAAAATTAACAAACTAAAAACAACAACCATAGATAAAATAGAAAATTTAATTGATCAATATCAAAAAGATCTCAATAAAGTGTATGCCGATAGAGAAAAACTAGCTAAAGAAAAGAAAGAGCTAGAAGATTTAAAAGTTCGACAAACTAAAGCAATTACTGAATCACCTGCATTAATTAAATTAATACCAACCAACCAGAATGCAACAAAAGTTTCTGCAAACAAGGCAGTAGAAACATTAAGTAAGGCAACAAAAGCTACAGAAATTAAAACGGCACTTGATAAATTGAATAGTTTATTAAAAACTAATTTTTAGTTTTTTAAATAATAAGTTGAATTTAAAAGAAAAGATTTTTATGATTAAACAAAAAATATTTATACTTCTATTTATTATAGCTATACCTTGCTTTCTGAAAGCACAGGCTCCAAAACCTTATATTGATTTTAAAATTCAATCTTTCAGAGATGATAAAAAAGTAATACTACGCTGGGCCTTTGAAGATGCAGATCAATGGCACTATGTAAATACTTTAGGTGTAAACATAGAACGTGCAGAAGGTGCTTCTAATCAGTTTAAAAAAATTAATAAATCTATTATCAAACCAATTAGCGATAAAGAAACATTTTTAAAATTGGATACTAATAGCAACACATATAAAGGCATGCTGTTTACATTTAAATCTGCTGGCGACCCGGCACCTAAAGATTTAGAATATCAACAATATGCAATGTATTATTTAACTACTTCATACGAAATAGAAGCTGCAGTATTAACCGGATCTGGTTTTATAGATCATACTGCTGAAAAGGGGAAAAAGTATACTTATAGAATAACTGTTGCCAATACTAAAGTGCCTCAAAAAAATAACAGCATTGTTGTAAGTGAAATTAATACTGAACTACCAAAAATATCTCAATTCAGTGCTGTTTTTTCTAACAGGAGCGTAAACCTTAGCTGGAATATTGAAGATGTAAAAGATCACTATTTTGCATCAATAATTGAAAGATCAACCGACTCGATTCATTTTGAAGCCGTAGGAAAACCTGTAATAAAAGTTTCAACACCAGATGATAAACCAGAAGATCTTTATATAGTAAGCGTTACCGATTCTATTCCTAATAGAATTAAATATTATTATAGAGTACGTGGTTTAAATACATTTGGTGAGCTTGGCCTGAGCAGTGAAATTATTAGTGGAAAAGCATATCCAGATTTAAATGTAGCCCCTTATATCACCAGCGTTGATTCTTCTGCTCCCAATATGTTAACTGTCGAATGGGAATTAGCCGATTCTTTGTACGATGCAATCGAGAAATATGAAATATATCATTCAAAAAAATTTGATACCAATTATATTAAGATTACCGAATTGTTCGGAGCCCATCATAACAAAAAAGAGTTTAGTTTTAAGACTAAAGATTTGTCAAATTATTTTATAATAAAGGCAATTGGAAATAGATATGGTCAGGCTACCACTTCTGCACCTTATTTCTATCAAATTATTGACTCTATTCCCCCAGCCATTCCAACTGGTTTAACTGGAGCCATAGATACTAATGGAGTTGTAACTTTAAAATGGAATGCTAATGCTGAAGAAGATTTATTGGGATACCGCGTTTTAAGAGTTCTAAAAAAAGATGATGAATATGTTTCTATGAATGCAACACCTAATACTGCTACTACATTCAAAGATACCCTTCCATTAAATCAACTAAATACGCTTGTCTATTATAAAGTAGTTGCTCTCGATAATAAATATAATGAGTCTGATGCTTCGAATTTTATTGAATTGAGAAGACCTGATAAAATAGCTCCTGCACCACCAAGAATAGAAAAAGCATTTGCAAAAGATAATACTATAATTGTTGACTGGATTCAAAGTTTTAGTGATGATGTTGAATTTTACCTTGTCAATCGTCTTTCTTCAGCTGATACCAGTAAACAATGGAAAACTATTGCACAGGTTTCTAAAAATGATACTACATATACAGATACTGATGTAAAACCTAATATTAATTATACATATAATATACAAGCCATAGATTATGGAAATTTAAAAAGTACCCCTTCTTTTACCTACTCTGCAAGCATTGTTCGAAATACTGAATCTCTGCGAAAAACTTTAAAAAACATTAATGCATTTGTTTCTCGCCAATATAAATACATTGAATTAAATTGGCAACTTTCTGAACCTGAGGCAGAAGAAATTTGGATTTATAAAGCCATTGCAGGGTCTGATGAAATAGCATTAATGGCAAACTTAAAAATTAATCAAAATAAATATATCGATGAGGACATTGCTCCTAATACCAAGTATGCTTATTATTTTAAAGTAGTTTATAAAGATGGATCAGCAAGTAAATTCGAAAAATTAGAAGTAGAATATTAATTTAGTTTTAAAAGCAACTCTAACTTTGTTATATGTTAGTTGCTTGTATATATTGGAATACTGTAAAAAATAAAGACGAACTTAGTTTTTATCAAGCTGCCGAATTAATTCAAAAGCTTGCAAAAAATCAACCTCTTCATAAGTTCTTATTATTGACGAATAAAGTCATTTTAAATAATTTAAATTGGAATAGCAATGTTCAAATAATACAAATAGAAAGCAATGGTAAATTGGCCAAAAAACTACTTGAAGTGATTCAATTTAAAAAGCAAATTCAATTATTTCAACCTCAAATTATTATTCATTGTAATGAAATAATTCCTTTTAAAAATTCAATTCCACAAATTCTATATTTCCACCTTCAATCTACCAAAAAAGAAAAGTCTAAATGTTTCAACATTCAAAAAATTATAGTTAATCACCTACATTCTAAAGAGCAATTAATTGATGATTTTGAAGTAGAAGAAAATAAAATTGAAATTCTACACCTTCCACCATCAAGCGGCTTTAAACCTCTGCCCTTACAAGAAACTTCTATCATAAAGGATAGTTATGCTGATAGTAGAGAATATTTTTTATATATAATTACATCTGAAAATAATGAACAATTCATTACAGTTTTAAAAGCATTTTCTCAATTTAAAAAATGGCAGAAGAGTAGTATGAAGTTAATAGTCGTTAGTAGATTTACTCAGCTATCGAATATTAATAAAGAGAAATTAGACAGCTATAAATTTAAAGAAGATGTTGTAATAGTTGAACAGCCCAATGATGAACAATATGCCAAAATATTAGCTTCAGCTTATGCTACAATTTATTTATCTCAAAATTGTAATCTAAATCTTCCTTGGTTCGAAATATTGCAAACGCACCAACCTCTAATAACAAGCGATTTAAATGAAATTAAAGAAATTGCTCGTGATGCAGCATTATTTGTAAACGACAATAATGTAGATGATGTAGCAGCTCAAATGCAAAGCATTTACAAAGACGAAAATCTACGTTCAAAGCTCATCAATAAGGCCAAATCCATTGCTGAAGCACATCTTCAATCCAATTCAATCGATAAATTTTGGCAAATCATTCAAAAAGCTGTTCAAGTTTAAACAAACCCTTTCGCAGCCTTCCTTACATTTGCAGCAAAGCAAATAAATCATACCCCTTTTGGGTTTTGATTTTAAATTTTTGATTTTTATATGAGTGCAATAAGTAAAAATTTTGATCATCAACAAGCCGATGCATTTTGGTATCAGCATGCATTAAATAAAGGATATTTCAATAGTACGCCAGACGAACGTGAACCTTACACTGTTGTAATTCCTCCCCCAAATGTAACAGGAGTGTTACACATGGGGCATTGTTTAAACAACACTATTCAAGATATATTAGTTCGTAGAGCAAGAATGCAAGGTAAAAATGCTTGTTGGGTTCCGGGTACAGACCATGCTTCAATAGCCACAGAAGCTAAGGTAGTAGCCATGTTGAGAGAAAGAGGAATTACAAAATCATCATTAACTCGTGACGGATTTTTGCAGTACGCTTGGGAATGGAAAGAAAAATATGGTGGCATTATTTTACAACAATTAAAAAAGCTGAGTTGTAGTTTAGATTGGAATAGAGTAAACTTTACAATGGATGAGGACTACTATAAATCTGTCATTAATGTATTTATAGATTTATACAATAAAGGTTATATCTATCGTGGTAAAAGGATGATTAATTGGGATGTGAAAGCCTTAACCGCATTGAGTGATGAAGAAGTAATTAGAAAAGAAACACATCAAAAATTATATCATCTACAATATCAAATTGTTGATGCAGGAGGTAACACATTAAATGAAAAAATTACGATTGCAACTGTACGACCTGAAACTATAATGGGTGATACAGCAATTTGTGTTCATCCAAATGATGCTCGTTACAAACAGCTTCATGGAAAGTTTGCCATCGTTCCTCTTATCAACAGAAAAATACCTATTATTTGTGATGATTATGTAGCTATGGATTTTGGTACTGGTGCTTTAAAAGTAACACCAGCACATGATATGAACGATTATCAATTAGGCCAAAAACATAGCTTAGAAGTAGTTGATATTTTTAATGATGATGGAACTTTAGGAAATGATGCACAAATTTTTATTGGTGAAGAAAGATTTGAAGCACGTAAAAAAATTGTGGTTGAACTTGAGGAAAAAGGATTTTTAATAAAGACAGAAGACTATACCAGTGAAGTGGGTTATAGCGAAAGAACAGATACTGTTGTTGAACCAAGATTGAGTTTGCAATGGTGGGTTGATATGAAGAAAATTACTGGTCCTGCTTTAGATGTGGTGATGAATGATGAAATAAAATTTCATCCTACAAAATTCAAAAATACCTACAGGCATTGGATGGAGAATATTAAAGACTGGTGTATTAGTCGTCAGTTGTGGTGGGGTCATAGAATTCCAGCTTGGTACGACGAGCAAGGAAATTTTGTTGTTGCAGCTACTGAGACAGAAGCTATTGAAGCATATAAAAAGAAGTACGGTCAACTGTCGACTGTCGACTGTAAACTTTCTCAAGATCAAGATTGCCTTGATACCTGGTTCTCTTCTTGGCTTTGGCCTTTTGAAGTATTTAAAGGATATAGTAATCCCAATAATGCAGAAGTAAAATATTATTATCCAACCAATACATTAGTTACAGCACCAGAAATTATTTTCTTTTGGGTAGCTAGAATGATCATGGCTGGAGAAGAATACATGCATCAAATTCCTTTTAAAGATGTTTATTTTACAGGAATTGTTCGTGATAAACAAGGCAGAAAAATGAGCAAAAGTTTGGGCAATAGTCCAGACCTTTTAAACCTCATTGATAAATATGGTGCAGATGCTGTTCGTTTTGGAATTATGATTGCTTCACCTGCGGGAAACGATTTATTATTCGATGAAAGTAGCTTAGAGCAAGGCCGAAACTTCAATAATAAATTATGGAATGCCATGAAATTGGTGAAAATGTGGGATGAAAGACAGTCGACCGTTGACAGTCGACCGTCGACAGAAGAAACGGACTTTCCTACTTTTTGGTTCACTAACAGATTAAATGAAGCCAAACAAGAAGTTGAAACTTTAATGAATCAATTTCAACTGAGTGCTGCATTAAAAGTAATTTATAGTTTAATTTGGGATGACTTCTGTAGCTGGTATTTAGAATGGGTGAAACCTGGTTTTGAACAACCCATTGAAGCAAAAACTTTTGAATCAACTATCAGCTTCTTTGATGAGTTGTTGCAAATGCTTTCTCCTTTCATGCCAAATATTACAGAAGAGATTTATCATCAATTGAAAGAAAGAGATCATGATTTAACAGTAAAACTTCAGTCAACCGTTGACAGTCAACAGTCGACAGTTCTTGATCAAGGAAAACTTTTAAAGAATGTGATAACTACATTAAGAGAAGCACGAGCAAAAAATCAGTTAAAACCAAAAGAAGAAATTAAGTTATTTATTCAAACACAGCAACCACAAGCGTTTCAATTTATTCAATCCATTCTTGCCAAACAAATCAATGCTTCAGAAATTAGTTTTGTAAACGAAAGCGTTGCAAATACTATTGTTGTTGCCATAGAAAGCGATAAGTTTTATATAGAATCAGAAAAAGAAATTGATACAGCTGAGTTAAAAGAAAATTTATTAAAAGATTTAGAGTATCAAAAAGGATTTTTATCATCTGTAATGAAAAAGTTAAGTAACGAAAAATTTGTTGCCAATGCAAAATCTGAGGTATTAGCAAATGAGCAAAAGAAAAAAGATGATGCAGAAGCCAGAATTAAAACCATTGAAGAAAGTTTAGCCAATTTATAAATTTTGATCATGAGTTTAATTGTTCGTGAGGCTGAATTAAAAGATATTGCTGCTATTCAAGAAATTGCAAAAATTACATGGGATGAAACTTATAATTTTTTGCCAGAAGGACAAATGGATTACATGCTCAATTGGATGTATAGTAATGAATCGTTACAACAACAAATGCAAAATGGGCATCAATTTTTTATTGCTCAACTTAAAGAAAAATCAATAGGATTTGCTTCTGTTTCCGCAGAAGAAAATCATCTTTTCAAATTAAATAAGCTCTACGTTTTACCAGAAATTCAAAAATCTGGAGCTGGTAAAGCATTGCTTCAAGCAGTAATACATTATGCCAAAAGAAATGAAGGAAAGGAATTACAACTTCAAGTCAATAGAAACAACACAGCAAAAGATTTTTACCTCAAACAAGGATTTACCATATTATATCAAGCTGATTTTGAAATAGGAAATGGCTATTTTATGAACGATTATGTTATGAGTATGCTATTTTAAACCCAAAATCACCTAATCTCTTCAATAATTGATTTAAAATAATCTCATTTTCCCCTACTTTTGCGTCCCAATTCACTAAAAGGACAAGTGTATTAACTGCGGGTGTGGTGAAATTGGTAGACACGCCAGACTTAGGATCTGGTGCCGCGAGGCATGGGGGTTCGAGTCCCTCCACCCGCACCAAACTAAAAGTTGATGAGCTAAAGTTAGAAAGCAAAAAACTTTCGCTTTACTTCATCAACTTTTAAACTATTATAAACATATACAAATTCAATAATGGCAACAGTTGCAAGAGAAAACATTGGTTTATTAAACGATAAACTAACAGTTACAATTCAAAAAGAAGATTATCTTAATAATTTTGAGCAGAGTTTAAAGAAATATGCTAAAAATGCAAATATTTCTGGCTTTAGAAAAGGAATGGTTCCTGCAGGATTAGTGAAAAAAATGTACGGACAAGGTGTGTTTACAGAAGAAGTGGTAAAGCTTGCCGAAAAACAATTATTCGATTATTTAGAAACAGAGAAACTCGACATTTTTGCTCAACCTCTGCCTGTTGATTTTGACACTAATAAATTAGATGTAAATAATCCAACTGATTATAATTTTTCTTTTGAAATTGGCTTGAAGCCTGAGATATCAATTGATCCTTCTAAGTTAAAAGTAACTAGATATGTAATTAATGTGGATGAAAAATTGATAGATGAAGAAGTAGAAAGATTAAGAACTCGTCATGGTAAAATGACAGAATTAGAAACGATTGCAGGAGAGGAAAATGTGCTAAATGTAAACTTCGTTGAAACAGATGCTGAAGGAAATGTGGTTGAAGGAGGTATTACAAAAGCAAATTCTTTATTAGTAAAATATTTTTCTGAAAACTACAGAACAAGTTTAATAGGCAAAAACTTGAACGATACTATTAATTTTCAATTAAACAAAGTATTTGACGAAAAAGAGTTAGAATTTATTGCCCAAGATTTAGGATTAAATAAAGATGAAGCAGCTTCTTTAGAAAAATATTTCAACTTAACAATTTCAAAAATTGGGCATGTTGAAAAAGCAGAAATGAATGATGAATTTTTTGCTGCTGCTTTTCCAAATAAAGAAATAAAATCAGAGGAAGATTGCAGAAAAGCAATTCAAGAAGATATTGCAGCTGCATATGCTGCACAAAGCAAGAATCAATTGCACGATCAATTATATCATCAGTTAATCGATAATACTACAATTGAGTTCCCTGCAAACTTTTTGAAACGTTGGCTACAAAATGGAGGAGAACAACGTAAAACAGCTGAAGAAGCAGAAGCTGAATATCCATCTTTTGAAAATAGTTTAAAATGGACATTAATCAGTACAAAAGTAGCAGCTGATAATAAAGTTGAAGTAATGCCAGATGATATTAGAGCATTTGCAAAAAACCAATTATTCAGCTATATGGGAGCTGGTGTTTTAGACGAATCTCAGCCATGGGTAGAGGATTATGTAAATAGAATGATGAAAGATAAAAAATTTGTAGAAGATAGTTATTACAGAATTCAAACTGAAAAAATGTTTGAATCTTTAGAAGCACAAGTAAAAATTTCTGAAGAAAGTATTACAGCAGAAGCTTTTGCTGAAAAAATGCATCACCATCATCATTAAAAAATATAAATTTAATAAATAAAAATGCCTCACAATTGTGAGGCATTTTTATTAGTTTGAATGTTTTAAAAATTAGTTGTAGTTAACTGTTACATTAAAAGGAGTAGCAGTAGTGTACAATCCAGCAGCTTGGTTAGCACTTACATCAAGTGTAGCACCAACAGTGAAAGATTGTGTACCTGTACCACCACTAGATAACTGACCAGCAGTTAAACCAATACTTGCAGTAAAGTTGTTAATGTTCATACTGTTTGCACCATTAGCTAATACTATGTTACCACT
>JAGXRG010000074.1 GCA_018335935.1 Chitinophagaceae bacterium
ACAATAATAGTTGCCGTATCCATACTAGTACAATTATTACTGTTTGTTGATGTAGCAGTATAAGTTGTAGTTACTGCTGGTTGTGCATATACACTGTCTCTAACTCCTCCAGTATAAGCAACTGTTGCTGCTGCATCTGTATATAATCCTGTGGTTGGCGACCAAACAAATGATCCTGCTCCTTCTCCTCCACTAGCTTTTAATACTTGTGCAGGACTATTGGTACATTGCGTTGCAGTGTCTGGTGTTACTGCTACTGCTGATGGATTGGCATGAACTGTTGCTACTACTGATGTTCGTGGACTTTCGCAACCTGTACTTACTAACCAATTGTAGAAATAGTAATAGTAGCCAGATAATACAGAACCAGTAAGACTAATCTCACCAGGAATTGTGTAGGTCTGCCAAGTACTTAAAGCATATCTAATTAATAAAGCATTCGGTGTAGGTGAAGAATGCTGTCTCATTTGATAACCAGTTCCTGCAGGTAGAACAAAGTTTACAGGCAAGGTTTGAACAACAGGTGCTGAAGTGGTTCCTTGAACTGTTGAAGTTGTTGTGAAAGATGCAACTGGTGTTGTACTTGTTCCTACAAAAACACCCACAGAAATTGTTGAGCCAATTGGCCCTGTTGGATATACATCAATTGAAGTTATAGTAACTCCATTTGGATTCAATATATCAAAAATAATTCCTGCACCTGTTGTTGTATTTTGACCAGACGGACCTGAAAAACCTGCAACTGAAGTATTTGGAGCACCAGTATATGCTGTGCCTCCACCTTCATTAGCCGAAACATAATAAGTAGTTGTTGCACTTATACTTGGAGTAGTATAAGTAAGTCCTGAACCTACTGAAGCTCCTCCAGTCGATGCTGTGTACCATTTTAAAGTAGCATTATTGGATGAGGTTGCACCTAATGTAACAGTCCCTGTTCCACATCTTGCAGCTGGGGTGGTTGATGTAACTGCAGGTGCATTCACTTTTACTCTAATAATAGGTTCAAGACAAGTATTACCACCTGCCTTCACCTCATATTTATAAAAAGTTGTTGTAGTTAATGTAGGAGTAGTATAGCTAGTAGAACTTGCACCAGAAATTGTTGTGAAATTGGTACTATCAGGTGAGGACTTCCATTGGAAAATGGCATTACCTAAACCGGTATTTGGGTTCGAAGAAATGGTTGAAGATCCTGTAAAACATAATTCAGCAGGTGTTGCTGATAAGGTTATAGTACTAGGCAAAACAGTCATGGTTGCCGTTGCAAAATTAGAACATTGTGCACCTCCTGTTTGGTTACCTGTAACAGTATAAGTTACATTTCCAGCAGTTGCAGATTTAAAGTAAACAGTAGTTGCACTAGAACCACCTGTATATGGCACAGTTGCTGCTGCATCTGTATATAAATTAGCAGCTGGTGTCCATTGATAGTTATCATAATCAACAATAGTTGATGTTACAGAAAGTGCAGTAATACTATTATTACAAACTGTACTACCTGCAGTCATTGTAACAGCTGGTGCACTTGTTACAGTAGCAGTTACAGTTGTTCTGGCACTTGCACAAACTAATTGCCCATTGAATGTAATATTTGGTCGGTTCGTACTATTGACAGTTGAAGTTGCCACAACTCCACAACTTTGGATGTTATCTGCCCAACTTCCATAAACTGAATTGAAACTAGTGGCAGAATATGCTACAGTTGAACTTGTAGAATTGTAACAAGCAGTACAAGTATTATTGATATCATTATCATGACATATATCAACGAGTATATTAGATGCCCCGTCCCAAACGAATGGAGTTGTATATGTATATGATTTTAAGCCAACACTTGGAACTGGCTCAGCAATAGGACCATAAACTATAGTAAATGGTGCAGTTGGTGTGCCATATGCTGCAGTTAAAGCAGAATTTGTAGTATGTGCCATTTTAATTGTAAATCCTTCTTGGTTGAAAGTTCCTCCACCACTGGCAGTAACATTAAATGTTAAACCTGTAATTGGCCCTGCACCCATACCTAAAGCTCTTAACTCATCGGCTGTAAACAAATATTGAGTTCTGGCACCTTCATAGAAAATACCATAAGGAGTTATACCCATTGCATTAGTTGTTGTAGTTGCAGTACCAACAGTTGCAGATCCTGGAGTATAATTTTCAGCGGCAACATAAAAAGGAGTTGTTGTGGTAATTAATGGAGTTGTAAAAGAAGTTCCTGTTCCCAAGGCTGCTCCTCCAGTAGAACTTGCATACCAACTTAAAGTAGTACCAGATGATCCTGTTGCTTTTAAAATAACTGTTCCTGAACCACATCTAGAAGAGTCGGTAGTAGTTAAAACTGTTGGGTTATTTATTGTAATAGTTTGAACATTTGAAGTAATACAAATTGTAGTTCCCACACTAACATTCAATTTAAAATATGTAGTGGAAGTAATTAAAGGTGAAGAGTAGTTTAAATTTGTTGCACCACTGATGTCGGTGAATGTGGTGTTATTTGATGAAATTTGCCATTGGAATGTAGCACTTCCGTAACCTATTGCTGGTGATGTGGAAATTACTGGAGAACCACTTAAACAATAATCACTAATTGGTGTTGAAATAGTAACACTCGATGGTAAAGTAGTAACTTTAGTGGTGGCTACATTAGAACATAGTGTTGTAGTATTATTTGAAGTACAAGTGTAAATGGTAGTATCAGCATTGGCTGATTTTACATAAACTGTTGTTACACTCGTTCCACTTGTGTAAGGTGTTGTACATGCAGCATCTGTAAATAAATTTGTAACTGGCGTCCAAATATATGTGTTATAGTCTGCTATATTAGATGTAACTGAAATTGTTGCAACTGTGTTATTACAAATCGTTTGATTACCAGTAATAGTTAATGGAGAACTTGCTGAAACTGTTGCTGTAACAGGCACACGTGGACTAGCACAAGAAACATTGCCATTAAATACCAAATTTGGTCTATTCAAACTATTATTTGAAGAAGCTGTTATGCCACAAGATTGAACATTGTCTGCAAATCTGCCATAAACAGAATTAAATGTAGTTGCTGTATAAGCAACTCCAGAATTAGAACTCCAACAACTTGCACAAGTATTGTTGATATCATTATCATGACAAACGTCTATTGCAATATTAGAAACACCGTCCCAATTGAAAGGAGTTGAGAATGTAAATACCTTTTGCCCCACACTTGGAGCAGGTTCTGAGGCTGCAGTATAAACAGTTTCAAATGGTGTAGAAGGTGTTGCATAGGATCCTGTTAAATTATTGTTTGTGGTATGTGCTAATTTTATTGTAAAATTTACTTGAGCAAACGTACCAGCACCACTTGAAGTAACATTAAAAGCTAAACTATTTAATGGTCCAGTAGATAGCCCTAAAGCTTGTAACTCTGATGCTAAAACTAAATATTGAACTCTTGCTCCTTCCCAATTACTTCCAAATGGAGTAACAGCATCAGAAGTAGTTGCAGTTGTTGCTGTTCCTAAATTAACATCTCCTGTTGTAATAGCTTCAGCACTTGCATAGTATTTGGTAGTAGCAGAAATGCTTGGTGTGTTAAAAGGAGAACCAGTTCCAATTGAAGCACCACCAATTGAATCGGTATACCATTTTATTGTAGTTCCAGAATTTCCAGTTGCTTTTAACACAACACTTCCAGTACCACAACGAGCAGAATCTGTTTTTGAAAGAATACTATTTGCAAAAGTGAGTTGAACAGCAGTTGAATTAATAGTTGTTGGGCCATTTTGACATGTTACAGCACACCTATAATATGTGGCCTTAGTTGGAGTGACAGTAAAACTAATTCCTTGTGCCCCAGATATATTTGAGTAAGATGTGCCATCTGGTGAACTTTGCCATTGATAGCTTACCCCTGTTCCGGCTGTTGCATTTTGCATGGTCAATATTGCACTATTTCCTAAACAAAGGTTGTTAGCAGATGCTACAGTTGCACCAGGTGCAGGGGTGTTGCAAGAAAATGAACCTATACCATTTAGTTCCCAAGCCCCCATGTCAGGAGCAGTACCTGTACCAGCATAACCAGAATTGCCTTGTCTAATTGTTCCTACATAATCATCTGTAATTCCTGCAATATTTACTCCTCCACTTTCAGATGGTTTTGCACTAGTAGTTTTGAATTTTAAGAAGTTTGCATGTAAAGGATCTAAACTTTGAAATTCAGGATCTTCAGATACAGAAGCAGATCCTCTTGGAGCCATGTTTCCAGCAATTGAAGAAAAAATTTGAAAATCACCAATAGTGTTTGCAGCATTTGTTCCATCATAATAGATGTAATTATTTCCTACAGGTATTCCTACATAATATAAATTATAATTAGAAGAAGTGGAAAAATTAGCTAATGAATTTGCTGTTGCTCCACCATTTCTTCTCAAGGCTACCGTAGTTCCAGCACCATTAGCTGTTGACGTATTTATAATAATATTATTTCGTAAATCTAAAGTTGCTGTTGTTGGAGTTGTACTAGAGGCATGGTAAACTCCTGAAGTACTAAAATCTGCACCAGAAGATGTGGCATTTAAAAATATTGTATTAAAATAAACATTTACATTACCAGAAGATGTAAGATTTAGATTAATTCCACGAACCAAATCAGCAGTAGAAGAAGTAGCATTTGGTGCATTTAAATCGCTAATTAAATTGTTATAAATTGTTGCAGATCCACTTGTTCCAAAAGAACCCAATAATATACCTGAAACAGTAGGTGCTGCAACACTTGTACTTGAAATATTATAAATCTTATTTTTAAAAATTCTTGGTGTACTATTTAAAGAATATGTACCAGCAACTGTTAATCCATTGGTTGATATATTTCGAATAAGATTATTAGATACAACTCTTACACCTGCTGTTGTATTTGTATATAAACCATAAGTAGTACCAGTTCCAAAATGATTTATACTATCAATTGTATTAAAATTATAATTTTCATTATTTGGTCCTCCAATATTATAAATTCCATAGAGTACACTTGTACCAGTTGTTTTAATACATCTAATATTTCTAACAGTATTACTGTCACAAACAATGGTAGTTGCAGAAACCTGAATTCCATACATGGTACTTGTAGCACCTATTCCATCAATACTTAAATTACTAACAAAATTCTTTTTAACGGTTTGATTGGTTCCTGATGACACAAGAATTCCAATTGTGGTTCCACCAGTGCTACCAACTCTTGTATGGTTTAAAACAGTATCTCCAATAATATTTACATTAGTAGCAGCACCATTATTATAGATTAAATAATTAACGCCTGTACCAGTTACAGATGAATTACTATATAATGTATTTGCAACTTTATTATTATTCATATTTACCGTAGCCGCAGATGCTGAATTCCAAATTGGATAAAACGTTCCGGTTGTTGCACTCAAATATTCTGCAACTACATTATTATTATTAATAGAAACTGTATTACTTGCAGCAGTGCTGCCAATGGCGTTTTCAATTCCAGAAAGCTGTGAAGTTGTTCCTCCAGATTTTATTGTTACATTATTGTTGTTGATAGTAACATTTGCACTTGTACCAGCTTGAGTGTAAATTCCTCTAATAGTGCTTACATGATTTGAATTTGCTCCATCATTATTGTTTACTGTATTATAAGAAACATTTAAACCCCATTGTTGATTTGCTCTTATACCTGCAGCTGCATTTGTAGCCCCTGCAATTCCACCAAAATTTAAAATTAAATTTCCAGTATTTAAAGAATTACCTCCAATATCATTATTCAAATCTCCTAAAAAAGTTGTTGCAACTGGATTTGGACCAACACCTGCAGTTGCAGCAAAACCAGATAATCCAATTCCATAATTACAACCAGTAATTTTGTTATTATAAAATTTATTATTTGAGTTTGTACCATTTGTAGCTAATGTTCCAGCATTTGTTGGGATTAAACTTGTTGTAGCTGCTGTTGGTGTTGAATTAATAACTAAAATACCAACAGAACCTTCAATCATTGGTGCAGTTGCTGTAGCATTATTAACATTTGGTAAAATAATTTCACAATTTTGAATAGTATTGAAATTACAACCATCTCCAGCTGTTCTTTTAAACAAACCTATTGCATACTCCATTGAAGCAGGATTAGTAGTGTTTGTACCAACAAAAGATAATCCATCAATAGTAATATAATCTGCACCTACTAATTTTAAAATACCATCTGGCACTGCACTTGTGGGGGTTGCAGTTCCAACACCTGAATTTAATGTAACGGTTCCACTTGCTTTTGTTATAGTTACAGTATTTGTTGAACTTAAAACTGCATTTAAAGAAGCACTACCTATTGTTAAGCCTGTTGCTGGTGCAGTTTCACTATAACCTGCAGAAATCGTAAACTTCACAGGTCCACTCATTGCTGTTACAGCATTGAGGTCAGTAAGTGCTGAGGCAAGTGTAGTATAACTTGCAGCTAAATTAGGTGTAGTGTTAGTTGGATTAGCTACAGTAATTTGACCCGTAACTTTTACAGTTGCAAATAAAGCCACTGTAAATAGAAGTGCATAGAGATTTCGCATAAACATTGTTTTTGTTCTGAATAATACATTTATAATATAGGAAAAGAATTCATAGAAATTCTATAGGATTGGATTCCGAATATATGCTTTTTATCATCAAATCAAACTTTGTCTACTTTAATTATTTTATTAAAAAGAAAAAGCCCGATAATTCGGGCTTTTTCACTTAAGATTAAATTTTTTCTATTTTATTGTTTCACCAATTTCAAAACAGAATTTGTATTGGTTTTTGTTGAACGAAGTTGAATGAGATAAATACCAGAAGATAATCTACCCACATTCAGTTTGGTATTGTTACTACCTACTTCAACAGTTATGTTTTGTTGCATAATCTGTTTTCCATAAATATCTGTTACAACCAAAGTAATTCGTTCTGCACTTGGTGCATCAATACTGATGGTTACTTCTTCTGTTGCAGGGTTTGGATACAAACCTGTTAACTTAAT
>JAGXRG010000075.1 GCA_018335935.1 Chitinophagaceae bacterium
GTGCATTAGGTGTAAGAAATCCTTCTTTAGACAGTGTAGGATTATGGAACGCATTCAGTTTAAAAAATCAAAATTTATTTACCAATTTAAGCTTCAGACAATTTTTAGGAAATGGATGGAAAATAAATATAGCAGCTAGTGTAAGTTATAACAAGGATGAAATTCTCACTCAAGTTCAAAATCAACAATACCAAGCTGTACCTCTAACTAATATTACGGTGATTGATCAAACTAATTTTTCTTTAAATGCCCACCAGTGGATGTTACAAGGAAGAATTGTAGTCGACAAAAGATTTGGTGCCATTAATACCATTCGATTTGGTACGGAAGTATGGAACAATGCCGACAGTAGTCGTTTTCAAAGTGTCAATGGTTTTTTTCCGTCTTCAATAAATGATTTCTATAAAGCAGGATTTGCAGAAGCGGATCTGTACATCACCAATGAATTGGCATTCAGGCCGGGGGTAAGAATAGAACATAGTAGCTTATTAAATAAAATGAATATTGCCCCAAGAGCAGCACTATCTTATAAATTGGGAAGAAATAGTCAATTCACAGCAGACTATGGAATATTTTATCAAACACCTGAAAGAAGGTATTTAATCAATCAACCACCCGTTGATTTTTTAAGAGCAGATCATTATATTTTAACCTATCAGCATATTTCGAGTAGCTATACTTTTCGTGCACAAGCATTTTATAAAGATTATGTAAGTCTATTAAAAACGTCTAATAGTTTCCCTACTACCGTAAGTAATAATGGGTTAGGCTATGCAAAAGGGATTGAGCTTTTTTGGAGAGATAAAAAAACCTTTAAAAACTTTGACTACTGGATTAGTTATTCTTACTTGGATACAAAAAGAGATTATAATAATTATACTGCTTTAGTACAACCAACTTTTGCGGCAACACATAGTGGTAGTGTGGTTTTAAAAAAGTTCTGGGTGAAAAATATGTTTGGCGTAAACTGGAGTTATAATTGGAGTACAGGAAGACCTTATTTTAATCCGAACAGAGCTGCTAAAGATTTTTTAGCAGATAAAACAATCGGATATAGCTCTAATAATTTTAGCTTGAATTGGTTGCCTAAAATTGGGAAAGCCAATGCCGTAGTAGTACTTGGTGTAAATAATGTGTTTAATGAGCGACAAATTTTTGGATATAATTACAGTGGCCGATTAAGAGATACCAACGGAGAACTAATTCGTTCTGAAGTAAATCCTCCTGCTGATCGAAGTTTTTTCCTGGGCATTTTTCTAAGCTGGGGTGTAGACCGTTCTCAACAAAATATCAATAATAATCTTTAATAAAACTTAAACTAAACAACATGAACAACACAAACATGAACGAACCTAAAGATGAAGTACTTTGGCAAATTGCCAAAGAAAGAGTAGGCTTTAAGTGGAGCTTGTTAAGCTATGTTTTCGTCAATCTTTTCTTAATTGGAATCTGGTATTTTAGGTCTAAGGGAAATCTAGATCATTTCTGGCCTATTTGGCCCATCCTAGGCTGGGGTATTGGATTGGTTTTTCAATACTTAAAAGCTTATCATGGCAACAGGGTAAACAATGTTGAAAAAGAATATCAAAAACTTAAAAATAATTAATCTTAAACAATCAATTTTTAAAAATCATTTATGAAAAAAATAATCTTAGCTATTGCGCTTTTCACAACCATTGGCTTAAATGCACAAACAAAATATGAATCTGCTATGCAGAATGGATTCAGTAAAATGAAAGATAGTAAAACGGCCGATGACATGAGTGCAGTTGCTTCTTTTTTTGAAAGAGTAGGCGATGCAGAGAAAACTCAATGGTTGCCTTATTATTATGCGGCTAGAAATTACACAATAGCTGCTTTCATGAATCCTGCTGCGGATAAAGATAAAGCAGCTGAAAAAGTGAAAGATTTAATTGCAAAGGCAGAAGCGATTGAAAAAGCAAATGCTGAAATCTTTTGTTTAAAGCAACAAGTAGCTGTTATGCAATTGGTAGTTGATCCTATGAGTAGATGGCAATCATATGGTGCTGTTGCTGCGGAAGCCATTGCAAAAGCAAAAGCAATTGAGCCCAATAACCCAAGACCTTATTTGCTAGAAGGACAATATTTAATGAATGTGCCAGAAGCTTTTGGTGGTGGTAAAGCTATTGCGAAGAAATTATTTGAAAAGTCTGTAGAATTATTTGGCAATTATAAACCTGCCTCTCAACTGCATCCTAGCTGGGGCAAGGAACAGGCTGAACAGTTATTGGCCGCTTGTCAGTAATTTGTGTATCTATTTTACCCCTGCTACAATTGGCAGGGGTATCTTTATATTTCTAAACTGATTGTATGAGTAATCAAGCCCAACTTGCTGCCCAATCTAGCCTCGCATTAATCGAAAGCATGATTAATAAAGCGCAAAATCGGTACTCTGAAAATGGTACGCTCTATCTTTTATGGGGATGGATTATTTTTACTTGCTCATTGGGTCATTATGCATTACTTACATACACTTCTTTAGGTGCCAATGCAGGATATATTTGGATGTTAATCATTGTGGCGTTGGTGTATCAATTGTATTATTTAAACCTGAAAGAAAAAAAGGAAACTGTTAAAACCTATACTGATGAAATGATTGGATACGTTTGGATGGTATTCGGAATTAGTATGGGATTGGTTTCTTTTATCGCCACAAAGCTGGGAGGCTGGCAATTGATGTACGCACTTATTTTATTATTATACGGAATGCCTACTTTTTTAACTGGGGCCATTATGCGTTTTAAACCGCTTAAGATTGGTGGCGTGGTTTGTTGGTGCTTATCTGTTTTAGCAGTGTATATTTCATCTAAAGAGATCATCTTATTACTAATTCCAGCGGTGATTAGCGCTTGGATAATTCCTGGGTATATATTGCGCGCAAAGTTTAAAAATTCTTTCAATGGCTAATGAAACCAAATTTTCGGAACAAGAAAGTTTACAGCTAATTGCTGAAATGATTAAAAAAGCAAAAGGAAGCTACCACGATACAGGTATTGGGTCTTTATTGTGGGGAGGAGTTGTTTCAATTGCATCCTTGATGAATTTTTTACAAAGAACCTATGATTTCAAATTATGGTTTGATATCTGGTGGTTGGTTTTAGCTGCCATTATACCTCAGGTATATATTTCTATCAAAGAGAAAAAAATTCAAAAAGCCAAGCAGTATGATGACGATTTGGTGAATTCGGTTTGGCTGGTTTTTGGCATCAGTCTTTTCGCAATGGGATTTTATCAAAATATAGTCCCTTTTCAAACCGAAAAATTAATTGCTGAAGAAGGTTGGACCTTAATAAAGCATTTTTCAGATGGTCGTCCTGATGAAGTAATTAGGCCCTTTACTCCCTCTCTTTATTCTATATATATATTATTTTATGCTTTCCCAACAATGGTTACAGGCTTGGTAAAAAAGTTTAATCCTATGAAGTATGGAGCAATCATTACTTATGGGTTGTTTTTATTAAGTCTATTTACAGAAAGTAGATTCGATATGTTATTAGGGTCTATTGCTGCGTTGGTTTGCTGGTTTATTCCCGGCATCATTTTAAGAAGAAAATACTTGGCTCAGACTAGATCAAATGTTTAAGGAACTAGATCCCATATTACATTCGCAGTTACGGTTAGCAATAATGAGCTTGCTCATTAGTGTTAAAGAGGCTGAATTCACCTTTATTAGGGAGAAAACGAATGCTACTGCGGGTAACTTGAGCGTGCAGGTACAAAAATTAAAAGATGCTGGTTATATTGAAGTAATCAAGCAATTTAAGGACAACTACCCTCAAACAACTTGTAAAGTAACCCCGGTAGGCCTCAAGGCTTTTGAAGATTATGTGAAAGCATTACAGCAATACCTAAAAGTTTAAAC
>JAGXRG010000076.1 GCA_018335935.1 Chitinophagaceae bacterium
TAAAAATCATACTATCTCTATCATAATGATCTATCACCCTACTTAAGGTTTCGGTTCCTATAACCAAACATCTTTTTGCTAAGCCTGCTTTAATAAATGCATCAGCTTGTGTAACCCCTAAAATCCATCCAGGGCAACCAAATAATACATCGTAAGCAACACAGTTGGGGTTAATAATTCCTAAAGCATGTTTAATATGTGATGCTAACGAAGGAACTGCATCTGATTGGATGGTATTTTTTAGAACATTTCCGAAATTATGGGCTACAATAATTTGATCAATGGTCTCATGGTCTATTCCTGCATCTTCTATTGCATGTTTAGCAGCTATAGCGCCCATATCACATGCTGTAAACTCATTACCAGCATACCTACGTTCCTCAATGCCAGTAATATCTTTAAATTTCTCAACAATTTCTGATGAAGCAGTTGCTATTTTTACATGATCTTCTCCATAAAATTCTTGGGCTGCAAAATCTTTATTGGTTTTAATATGTGGAGGAATATAAGTACCTGTTCCTGTAATAACTGTTCGTATAGCCATCGTTCAGTGTTTATATGTTCTATTCAAATGTAATCATAAATAAAAAAGGGATGGCAAGCCATCCCCATTTAATTTTAAAGCTAACAACTGTTTATAAGTATTGATCGCCTTTATTGCGTTTTACTTCAGCAACGTACTCTTTAATGGCTTGTTCTTTCTCCTTTTTACAAATCATCAAAACATCTGGAGTATCTACTACAATAAAATCGTCTAATCCTTGTAATAGCAATAATTTTTCTTTTGGTGCTGAAACCATGCACTTTGTAGCATCAATAATAATTACATTTTCAGAAGCTACTGCATTGCCTAAGTAATCTTTTTCTAGATTGTCGTAAGCGCTATTCCATGTACCTAAATCACTCCATCCAAATGAAGATGGAATTACATATACATTGTCTGCTTTTTCCATAATAGCAAAGTCTATAGAAACATTGGTACAAAGCGGATAAATTCTGTTAATAGCATCTTTTTCTGCAGGGGTATTAAAGTTGGCTTTTTCTGCATCAAACAACTCATACATTTCGGGCTGATACAGCTCAAATGCTTTCATTACATTTTTTACTTGCCATACAAAAATACCTGCATTCCATAAGAAGTCTCCACTAGCTAAAAAGGTCTTAGCTAATTCTAGATTAGGTTTCTCCGTAAATGTTTTTACTTTATAAATTCCATCAGCAACTTGCATGGGTTCATGCTGAATATATCCATAACCTGTATTTGGATGAGTGGGTTTAATCCCTAAAGTAACCAAAGACTTTATATGAGATACAAATTCTAATGCTTGTAAAGTGATTTTTTTGAAATTTTCATTATCCAAAATCATATGATCACTAGGGGCTACAATTAAGGAAGCTTCTGGATCTTTTTGTAATAACTTGTAGGATATGTACGCAACACAAGGTGCCGTATTTTTTCTACTTGGTTCAGCAAGAATATTGGCTGGGTCTAATTCTGGAAGTTGCTCCTGAACAATGGAAACATATTCATCGGATGTTACAATGAAAATATTTTCATTGGGAATAAAAGCCGCATAACGTTCATAGGTCCATCTAATTAAAGACTTACCCGTATTTAAAATATCTAAAAACTGTTTGGGATAGCCTGTTCTGCTTTGTGGCCAAAAACGGCTTCCAATCCCCCCGGCCATAATGGCTACATAATGGTGTTGATTCATTTGAATGTCTTTAAAATCTAGATGAAAATTAATACGCTGTTACAAGCATAGAAAACGTAGTCCCGTTAAACTTATTGCTTATTTTAAACAATTCCCTCCCTAATTAAATCATGAATATGGATGATACCTTTATAAATGCCATTTTCGGCAACAATTAGTTGACTGATATCATGTTTTTTTAATAATTCTAATGCTTCAACGGCTAATGTGGCTGGATGAACAGTAATTGGATGAGATGATAATATATCAGAAGCACAAATAGTACTTATATCACTTGTTTTTTCTAGCATTCTTCTGAGATCTCCGTCTGTTATAATTCCTAATAATTGTTGATTTTCATCAACTACTGCGGTAACGCCCATTCGGTTTTTAGTGATTTCTACAATTACTTGCTTTAATGTAGCACTTAGAAGTACACAAGGTTGTTCATTAGCTGCTGCTAAATCAGCTACTCGTAGATATAGTCTTTTTCCTAGATTGCCTCCTGGATGAAATTTTGCAAAATCTTTATTGTTAAATTGATTCAATTTCATCAAACAAACTGCAAGTACATCTCCCATTACCATTTGTGCCGTGGTACTGCTGGTTGGTGCTAAATTGTTAGGACAAGCTTCTTTTTCAACAGTGGTATTGAGCACTAAATTGGCTTGTTTGGCCAAAAAGCTCTCCGTATTTCCAACCATTCCGATTAATAAGTTCCCAAAGTTGTTGATTAATGGAATTAAGACTTTAATCTCAGGACTTTCGCCGCTTTTGCTGATTAACATCACAATATCGTCAGATGTGACCATTCCTAAGTCTCCATGTATGGCATCAGCTGCATGCATAAATAAAGAAGGAGTACCTGTTGAATTGAGTGTTGCAACTATTTTTTGAGCTACAATGGCACTTTTGCCAATCCCGCTAACAATTAGTCGGCCTTTCCCTTCATGAATAGCTTGTATGATTTTCTCAAAGTCATTATTGATAAAGGCTTTTAAGCCAAATATGGCTGCAGCTTCTATTTCAATAGTTTGTTGTGCTAGTGATTGTATATTGTTATTCATGCTTGGCAAAGGTAAACTTTAACAGCTTAGCAGCGATAATGCATTAGGTATTCATTAACTTCGCTCCCCTTTTGCAAAAATGCCCTGATTTTGTCAAATATGTTGAAATATCAAGGGAAAAATGACAAAAATTGTTTAACTTTTACTAGCATCAATTGTTCTAGATACAGAAAATAGTATTCCCCCAATGGCAACCAGTACCAAGAAAGCTCCATCAAAAACCGTCACTAAAAAAACTGCAACCAAAAAGCCTA
>JAGXRG010000077.1 GCA_018335935.1 Chitinophagaceae bacterium
ATTAGATGGGTAAGAAAACCTTTACCAGGTCGTGTTACTACTGAATTATTTTATGCAAATGTTGGTGATGAAGTATATTTGGGTGAACCTACCGGTAATGCTTTACTAATTGATGATAAATTACCAAACGGTCAACCTGATAATAGAAGAATTGTTTGTGTAGGCGGCGGAACAGGTCTTGCACCATTCATTGCTTTTGCTAAACATCTACATGATACTGGAGACAAACGAGAGATAATTGTTTTACATGGTGCAAGTTATGTTGATGAGCTAAGTTACAAAGAATTGCTAACAAATTATGAAAATGAAAGTATTGAAAGAGGAAAAGATCAATGGAATTTTAAATACAGAGCAGCTATTAGCAGACCAAAAGAATTCTTTAATAGATCTTGGTCAGGACATGTTGGGAGAGTTGAATCATTTTTCAAACCCAATAAAAATGGAATCTCACCACTAGATGAATTAGTGGGAGAAGAAGTTACTCCTGCAAATACTAAAGTCTACATATGTGGTTATCAAGGTACAATTGATGGGGTTATTGAATACTTGGGCCCCAAAGGATTTGTAACAAAAGAAGAAAAACGTAAAGATGGAAGTTATGAAGTAAAGTATGAATCATACGGATAAAAAATTACCATTTTTTATTATTAATTTATTTAATTTCCATAATAGATTTCACATTTTTAATTTAATATGTATTAAGAAAATTTTATTTTTTAATTTGTAAAATAACATCATCAATAATTTTTTGATTCGCTGCAGCAATAAATGATATTCTTGTTTTGTAACTAAGATCTGCATCAAGTGGATTCAATTTAGCATCCAAAAGTAATCCCCCTGCTTCCTTTACTATTATGTATCCTGCTGCAATGTCTTGAATTCTAATTTTCTCTCTTAAATCAATAAAAACATCCATTAAACCTCTTGCAAAAAAAGCCATTTCTAATGCATTTGCTCCAAAATGTCTTATGTGATTATGCTTCTCAAATATTGGTTGCAATCGTTCCATTAATTCAGATGTAGCTCCAGAAGTATTTACTCCAATAATTTTGTAAATTGGGTCTTTATCATGAACATTGATTTTTAATTCATTCATAAATGCGCCTTTATCTTTAGATGCCCAATACATATCTCCATTTGATAGATTTGTTATTACCCCATCTGTAATGGAACTTAACCTATCTTCAGTTGCAAATGCTAACGAACTACAAAAAAATGGAACTCCTCTTACAGCATTAGCAGAACCATCAATTGCATCCATAATGATAAATCCTTTAGGGTTATCAGATAATTCTACTCTACCACATTCTTCACCTAATACAATACAATCAAATTTAATTTCTTTAAGATAATCTAATACTGTTTTTTCAGCAATAATGTCAATATTGCGTGAAATATCTCCTCCTGCACCAACCCCAAAATCTCCTGCAGCGTTATCAGTACCTGCCAAATCTTTAACGTTTTCATAAATCAATTTTGAAACATTGCGAAGAATTTCAATTACTTCCATTACTATTATTTCCTTTTCTCGTAATTTAAGTGAAAGAAATTTTTAGTATTGAAAGCATAAATAACAATAGAGTAGCTTATCGTGTGTGAGTGGAAAGGATCAATCTGTTGTAAGTAAAGAATCTTTGATGAGTACAAAGCCTGGAAAACAAATTATGAAACAAGGATTATTCAAATCAAAAGGTTACAAGCTATTTACTCAGTATAAAGAAGAAACAGAAAAGGAATTTCCAAATTTTGCAGATAGATTTGCCAGAGATCTCTTACATGAAATTAAATCAGACCTCTCTCCCAACACAACACAACAAGCATTTGGAAATGAAGTTGGCTCTACAGAAATCATTCTTCAATCATCAGAAATTAATGCTATAAAAACAAAATTAGAAAATCCTGATATAATTAAAGATAGAGTACTTCGTATCTTAAATTCAAATTTTGTAAAAATGACTTTTCCAGTATTTAATGCCTTATTTGATGGAGCTTCTAATTATAGTGGAACAAATGATCCCCAACTACGACAAGATATCGTGGAAGGTCATATCTTAGCCATTGATCTAAGTGAACCTATGGATAGAATTGTAGACAAAGATGAAGATTTAGAATATTTAGATGATTACAAACTGATGAACCCATATATTTTAAAATTAGCTCGAAATAAAATTTCTAAAGGCGGTGATCAAGTTCTAAAAGAATTTGAGGAAGGTTTCAAAGATGCTCGTATTGGTCAATATCTTGATGAGAAATTAAAATCAAAACCAACCATGATTACAGAAGAGGAAATGACTTTATCGTATAAAAAATATCGTGCCGTTATGGGTACGGCTGGAAGAAATATGGCACTTGCTGAAAGACCTCTTGGTGAAATTTTCTATCTTGGAATGGCAAGAGCTGCTGAAGGTGTTGGCTGTGGAAATGAAATTGAAGACTCGATCAAAAATGGATTTGTAAAAATTCCTTCTTGGCCATTATATTATACATTATTATCTAATGATGTTAAAACCGGATTCGAATTAACCTTGGAAAAAAGCAATTTGTATCTTCAGGATGCTCGATTAGCACTCAAATTACTGCCAGAAGACTTTTCTCATACTGAATTTTTAGAATTTTTGTTTTTGACTGTTGAACACTATAACCAATATTGGTATAATCAATTACAAAAAGCAAACAAATGGTCAGAGTTTGAATCTAAACTCCCTAAGTGATTAAATTGATGTGGTCTGAAAAATATAGACCTCAGAATATTTCTGATATGATTGGCAATGAAGAATCACGATCTTCTATAATTGAGTGGTTCACTAAATGGAAAAAAGGTACAAAACCGCTTTTGTTAGTTGGCCCCCCAGGAATTGGCAAGACAACTATTGCATATCTTACAGCAAAACAATTTCAGTATGATATGATTGGATTGAATGCAAGTGATGTAAGAAGTAAATCTAGAATTAATGAAATACTTTCACCTGTACTCGGCAACGTCAGTATATTGGGCTTACCTATGATCTTCATTGATGAAGTTGATGGTATTCATGGGCGAGGTGATTATGGTGGAGCAGAAGCATTAATTGAGATTTTAAAGGAACCTACTGTACCAATAGTGCTGGCTGCAAATTCTGACACATCTGATAAAATGAAAAGTATCAAAAAAGTTGTTAAGACCATATCTTTCAAACCAATTCCTCCACGTCTTTTGAAAATTTACCTTGAAAATATTTTAAAAAAAGAAAATGTAACGCTTAGCCCTGGTTCTATAATAAAAGTAATTGATAGATCTCGTGGTGATGTTCGTTCTATGATTAATTTAACACAATCTCTAGTAACTGGATTTAATCCTCAAACTGAAAAATCATTTGAAAATATTAATGTAGAAGATGGAATTAATGCATTTTTTAAAGCAAATTCATTTGATGAAGCCAGGGGAGTTTTGTATTCTATGCAAATTGATCCTAGATTAAAAATAGATGCATTTTACTCAAGTATTGTTACAAGTAATTTAGATAGCCAAACACTCGCAAAACTATTAGAAATTATTTCTGAAGCTGATATACTTTATGGAAAAATCATGAAAACTCAAAATTGGAGATTATTACGTTATCTAAATGAAATTTTGATTAGATTATATCAAAATGATGAACGAATTAGATACTCTCAATACAATCTTTCATGGCCACTTCTAAATCGGATTAGATGGGATGGAAAAAAAATTAAGGCTTTATCTTCCATCATGGCAAAAACGTTACATCTTTCTTCTAGTACATTTGTTACAATATGTCTACCATACGTCTTATTATGTATAAAAAATAAAAAACTAGAATTAGATTTAGAAGAAACTTTTGGTGATATAATAGAAAAGGAGATTGAATTAATCAAATGAGTTGGAGAAAAATACCTATGAAGTTTCCAGGAACATGTGTTGTATGTAACGAAAAAATTGAAGTAAATGAAATTGGATTATGGGCCAAAGGACTGGGTGTAAAACATGAAAAATGTGCCCAAATTAATGAACTAAAGTGTATTGTTTGTAGAGGTTCTGCTGGTTGCTTAGAATGTGAATTTCAAGATATTTGTGATATTCAAAAGGTATCACAGTTATGTATATGTAAAAAATGCAGTGAAGAGAAAAATTCTTTCGATTCTTATCAAAAATCTGTAAAAAAGAATTTTTCACTCTTAAATTTGAATTTATAAATTGAATTTAGTTTAAAATCCGTCTATTGTTATTCTCTTAAAAATACTAAATATCAGATATAAAACCAAAAAATAAAACTAAATTAATATAGTAAGATTTCTTTTCATCTATATCAGATGCACTTTGAAAAAAT
>JAGXRG010000078.1 GCA_018335935.1 Chitinophagaceae bacterium
GTTGTCTTTCCAATAATTTGACCTTGTTGAATTTTTCCAATTGATCTAATTGTATTTTCAAAATTACCAAAATTTAAAATTAAAACCTCTGATACATATCCACTAAAGCCTTGTTTTGCAATTTCCGAACCATAAATTTTATTTGCCTTTAGAAATATTTTGAGTATTCTTACTTCGTTTCTCATTTCAGGAGTAAGTGATTTTTCCATGTATTTTGTATGAAAAGGTGATCTATCTGCAGAACTTTTCCATTCACCAGAATCTACATCGTAACATGGAACAACATTTATCTTTGTTTTTTTAATTTTAGCCTCAACATACGGATGTTCAGAATATCTTACATATGGATTATATTTTTTCATTGATAGAAATCCAACCTTTTTTGAAATCTCTGTAAATTTTTCTTCAGAAATAGTTTTTTTAAATTTAATGAAAATATCAATATCTGCTTCTTCTGAGAGCCAGGTATCTTTTGCATAAGATCCTCCAAATTCCAATCCTGTAATTTCAGGATGATTTTTTATTTGATTTTCAACTAATAGAAAAGCCTCATCTGCGATTTGTTTTTTTAATTTTCTTATATTTTCTGATATTATTACAGATTTTCTAATTTTAGATAATACTTGTTTCATTATTCTGCTTTAACCTCTATTAAATCAGAATAAGAAGGACTCTTTGAACTAAGAACGCTTTGTTTAAGCTTAAATCCTGTAATTTCTTGAGTTCCAAAATTAATTAATTTGAATTTATTCAATTCTTTTTCAATATCTCCAATCTTATTTTTAATTCTAAATACTGTGATATGAGGTTTAAACGGTTTATCTACAGTAAAACCTAATGGAAGAAGTACATTTTCAACGTTTTTTGCTAGTTCTGTCAATAATTTACCTCCCTTTTCATCAGTTCCAATCCATACAATCCTTGGAAATTTTAATTTAGGAAACACACCGATACCTTTGAAATCTACCGTAAATTTTGAAAATTTAACTGATTTTAAAGCAACTATAGTTTTCTCTACAACATCTTGTGATATCTCCCCTAAAAATTGTAATGTAAAATGTAGATTATGTAATTCTACAGGTTTAGCATTAATGTTGATTTCAGATTGAAATTTAGAGATTGAGTTAATTATTTTATCAGATGTAATTTCAACTGCAACAAAAACCCGCATGATAATTTTCCTTATTGATGTTTTATAATAATTTCCGGTAACTTCATAGACCCGACTATTTTTTCATTTTGATATTGGTAAAACTAATTGTTTGTTTAACAGGTATGCCTGGAGCCGGTAAATCAACCATAGCTGATGGTCTCAAATCAAAAGGTTATGATGTTATAAACATGGGTAATGTGGTAAGAGCTGAAGCTAAAAACAGAAATCTTGAACCAACAGGACCAAATCTCGGCAAATTAATGATTGAACTAAGAGAAAAAAATGGTCAAGGAGCAATAGCAGAATTAGTTGTACCACAAATTGAAAATACAAAATCAAAAGTCGTAATAATTGACGGTATAAGATCTAATGCTGAAATAGAAGTTTTACGTAAACATGGAACCGTTAAACTCCTTGCTATACATGCATCAACTAATACAAGATTTGGATTTTTAAAAAATAGAGGAAGATCTGATGATCCACAAACTAAAGAAAATTTTGAAGAAAGAGATAATCGAGAAATAGGGGTTGGTATTAGTAATTCAATTGCATTATCTGATGAAACAATTTCTAATAATAATTTAACAAAAGATGAATTGATTGATTATTCCTTCAAAATTATTGAAAGTTGGATAAAATGAGAATTCCTAGCATTAGTTGTAAAATTGAAATCACTTCTTCAATAAATCCATCTGAAGATCCAAAAAAAATTGAAACTGCAATTTTAAATGTTTTTCCTAATGCAAAATTAAAAATTGAAAAGTTTTCTATTATATCAAATTCAAAGGATCTTAATTTACTTGAAAAGATATACGATGTTATTCATTCAAATCAATCACAAAAAATCTATCAACGACAACTTGAAAAAAATTTAGAAGATGATACAACGTGGTTTTATCTCAATAAACAGGCTGCATTAGTGGGAACAGTTGCTCTTTGTGAAGAACCAGATGAATCACCATTAGGTCCAATCAAAGTAGTATTGACTTCATCTAATATTGATAGTATTTTGGATTGGTTAATTCTTTAAAACTAATTTAATTATTATTGAAGATTTTATTTATTTAAAAATTGATAGTAATTGGGGTAGTGCAATAACACTGGTACTTCTTACTGACAAATCCATATCAGATGACATCATTGTTTCTTCCGGATTTAACTCTATTAGATATGCATTATTTTGTTTGGCATAAAGTGGTAATGTATTTGCAGGTGATACCACTAACGATGTACCTGCAATTATCATAACATCACAATTACTTGAATGAATCATAGCTTCTTGCCATGTATATTGTGGAAGCGGCTCCCCAAACCATACTACATTTGGTCTCAAAACGTTTCCACATTTACATAAAGGTGGAATATTTGTAAACTTGGTTAAAATTTTATTTCTAAATTTACAAACAGTGCATTTTATTTCTATGATACTTCCATGCAATTCTAACACATGAGTACTTCCTGCCCTTTGATGCAACCCATCAATATTTTGAGTTAATATGACAACTTTTACAAACTTCTCTAACTCTGCTATTGCTTTATGTCCTAAATTTGGTTCTGCAGAAAAAATATTCTTTCTTCTTTCATTATACCATTCCCAAACTAATTTTGGATTTTCATAAAATGCATCAATTGTAGCTAATTTCATTGCATCATAATTTCTCCATAATCCATCTTTTCCTCTAAATGTAGGAATTCCACTTTCTTGAGAAATTCCTGCTCCTGTAACAAATACGATTTTTTGAGCCTCTTTTAGCTTTTTTATGGCTGATTCAAACATTTTTTGATTATTTTATCTCAATTTCTAAGAAATCTTTTGCTGTAACAACTGACTCATGAATTTGTTTTGCTTCTTCTAGATGTCTAGTTTCATCTTTATATCTTGCAGAAAAATGTGTTAAGATCAGATTTTTTACTTTAGCATTTTTTGCTAGTATTGCTGCTTGTTTTGCTGTTGAATGACATGTTTCTTCAGCTTTATCTGCAGTTTCATCTAAAAATGTAGAATCAAACACAAGATAATCACAATTCTCAAAGAATTCTTCTAATTCTTTTGTTGGCATTGTATCTCCTGAAATTCCGATTTTTTTACCTGGTCTTTTCTCTCCTAATACCTGTTCTGGAAGAATTATTCTTTCTTCAATTTTAATTTCCATTCCGTTTTGCAATTGATTCCATAACTTTCCTTCTGGAATTACTAATGCCTTAGCTTTTTCTATATCAAATCTACCCGGCTTATCTTTTTCTATAAAAAGATAGGAATAAGTGGTAACTGAATGATTAGCTTTACAAGCATATATCGAATAAATTTTTGAATCAAATACTATTCCATCTTCTACTATTGTAATAATAACAGAAAATGACAATCCAAAATTTAAAACTTTAATATTTGCAGATATAAATTCCTCAATTCCACTAGGTCCGTAAATTTCTAAGACCTCTGTTCTGTGTTGCATAGTCATCGTCTGAAGTAATCCTAACAATCCTATACAATGATCTCCATGAAGATGGGTGACAAAAATTTTCATTTTTTTATTCCACCCTAAACCTGATTTTAAATAAGAAATTTGTGCAGCTTCTCCTGCATCAAACATTAGAATTTCACCTTCTCTTTCTAAGCAAATACAAGACAACCCTCTATTTTCAGTAGGTTGAGCAGCTGAAGTTCCTAAAAACACTAGTTTCATTTTATCAAAATTATTCTTGTCAAGCTTTTATGCCTATAGATCTCATATTTTTTAATTGGGTTTATCTTCAATTTGTTTTCAAATCCCTTTTTACACATAATGCCTATTTTCTTACGCTTTGGTAAAATTGATACAAATTTCTTCAGTAATTCCTCAGGATTTTCTGATGATTTTGAGGCTGTTCCGTAAGGCAGATCTGTAACAATTCCATCAAATTCATTTATCATTTTAGTTAATTGACTAAAATCTGCTTTGATTATTTTTGAATTGTATTGATTTGCATCCAAATTTTCTTTGGACATTTTACACATTTTTTCATCAAAATCTAATCCAATTGCATGAATTCCCATCGATTCAGCTTCTAATAATGTAGTTCCAGTACCACAAAATGGATCACAAACAGTCTCTCCCTCTTTTAATCCAGCCAAATTTATCATTGCTCTTGTAAGCTTCCAGTCTAATTCATGTGGGTGTTTTTTAATTTTCTTTGGTCTACTTTTAATTTCATATCTTTTTGAAAATCCAAAAAAATTTTCCTGATC
>JAGXRG010000079.1 GCA_018335935.1 Chitinophagaceae bacterium
CTTAGCATTGAGTCGATCAATAAACTAGCCTCAAATGGTGCTGGAGGACATTTGTATGGCATTCCCATAATAGAAATAGCAATGTTGCCAGATCTCATATTTTTTATTTTTTTATGAATCTCAGTTAATTGATTATGATCATAAAGATTCATTCCATTTTCTGAAAGTCCTGAAATTTTTTCAGGTGCTAAAACTGCACCCATTGCAATAATTAAAAAATCATATGATAAAGTTTTGGTAGTTGTTTTAATTTGTTTATTTTGAAGATCAATTTGTATAATTTCTTCTTTTAAAAAATTTATTTCTTTTTTAATTAATTGATTTAATGATCCTATTGAATTTTCAAATGTTCGTGTACCTTTGATAATCCAAAGTTTGGCAAAGCCTACCATAAACCAATCTTTTTTGTCAATAACTGTTATCTTAACTTGAGATGATGTAAGGTTGTTTCTTATTTCATTGGCTGCAGCTAATCCTCCAAATCCTCCACCAAGAATTAAGATGTGGGGAATAGAAGTCAAGTTAACGATCTTGTGTGGTAGGTCTGATTAGAATTTCATTAACATTTACATGGTTTGGTGATTCTACAGCATAAACAATTGCATTTGCAATATCTTCAGCTTGTAATGCTTCCATTTTTTTAGCACTTTCAACAAATGCTTGTAACGATTCATCGGTAATTGTGTTTGTTAGTTCGGTTGCAACAACTCCCGGTTCAATACATGTTACACGGATATTCTTTCTTACGCTAAGTTCTTGTCTTAGTCCTTCACTAAAAGCAGTGATCGCATGCTTTGTGGCACAATAAACACTACCAGCAGGGAAAACTATTCTTCCAGCAACTGAAGAGATGTTAATAATATGACCTGATTTCTTTTCAAGCATGTGTGTAACAACAGCTCCTGTACAATATAATACGCCTTTGATATTGACATCAATCATTTGTTCCCATTCATCAATCTTCAAATTTTTAAAAAAGCTTAGAGGCATAAGTCCTGCGTTATTTACTAAAATATCTACTGTGCCCCACTTTTTCAAAACGTTTTCGATAAAAGAATTACATTCATTTCTCTTAGTAACATCTAGTTTTTGAGAATAAACTTCTCCACCATTTTCTTTGATCTTTTTTTCTAATTCCAAAAGCATGTTTGTTCGTCGTGCACCTATTGCAACCTTTGCTCCTGCTTTTGAAAGTGCTAAAGCAGTAGCAAATCCAATTCCACTACTTGCACCGGTAATTATTGCTACTTTATTTTCAATCATCAATATTCACGTAATTATTTTTAATTTCAACATCGTAAAAACGTTTACCTGAATTTTTTAAAAATAATTAATTTTCTAATAAATCATAGCAAGTTTATTAGAAGAAAAACTATAGGATGTTTATGAAACCTGAAAAATGCGCTTATTGTGGTGACATGGTAGATATGCCATTTCAGTGTAATTATTGTAAAGATCCATTTTGTGCTGAACATAGACTTCCAGAAGAACATAGATGTGTAAAATTAACTCAGATTAGAGCTCGTAGATTTGGTGAGAAAAAAGTGATCAGAGATGGGGGTCCAAATAAACAAAATGTTTTCAAAAGAATGTTTAGAAAATTCAAAGATTAGATAGGGAACTAATAAGGACTCTTGTCGGGAGATATTTTTGCACGTCTTCCTTGATAAATTAGTGCTAAAGCAAGAGCAAACATCACCATTGCTGTTAATGGAAAATTTTGCGGAGCTTGTAACACAAACAGATAGTATATTCCAAATCCTATAGATACAGTGGCTTGTGTCCACAGTTTAATCCATTTTGGAGTTTTAGTTACTCTACAAATTGCTTCAACAATGAAGATGCCAATTACTGGATAAATGGTATAAAGAAGAAAATCAATTACATCTACTCCAGTGTGTGTCATAAATGAAAATAAGTGAGGTATAATTTCTATCTAATCTTCCCAACGAACTTTGGTGGCAATATTTTTAGTAATTAATGCCTGAGCATTTTCATATGGTATTGTTGCAATATCTTCTATTTTAAAAGGCCCATATTTTTCAAGATCAGCACCTATGAGTTCATCTACTTCCTGAAGAAATCTTACAACAACAGTTTTAGTTTTATGATTTTGAGAGATGGATTCAAGAAATTTTGATTTTCCATTAATCGTTGCTGAAAGAATCATTTCAGCTCTTTCTCTACGTTCTTCTTCTGCATCAAGAATAAATTTTTCTTCATCTAAAAGATTTTGAAAATAAATATTACCTGATTTAGAAATTTTTTCAAGTCGAATATTGATAAAAAGGGATGTTAGTTCCGTAGCAGTATCAATTATTACTTTTTTAATGTTATTTTCTACTCCATCAAATTCTTGTTTTTTCAAGTCACCAATAAAATCGGAAAGTTTCCTATAGAAATCAGGGTTGATTTCTTGTATAGAATCATTTTCAGTTTCTCGCAGGACTATATGGTGTAATTTGTTTAGATCTATTTCGTTTGTTTCTGACATTTCTTACCTAATCCTTAAATCTCGGATGTATTTGTGTTTGATTGAAGCACAAAATTGCCCTATAAAGTTAGTCATGGAAAAGCACTTCAAGTAACATATTCACCAGATGAAGTTTTTGCCAGAATTCAACATGAAGGAATTCAGTTCATAGATCTGCAATTTACTGGCCTTACTGGACGTTTTCATCATACTACTATTTCAGCCATAACATTTACCCCTGAACAAATGAGAGATGGATTACCAAAATTAGATGGGTCATCGATTATTGGTTTTACTAATGTTGATGATTCAGATCTTATTTTAAAACCAGATCCTAATACTTTTGCCATAATTCCATGGATGACTGAAAATAAAACTGCGAGACTACTATGTGATATCTATTGGGGTGGTAACAGAGGAAGATTATCCAGGGATCCTCGAGGAATATCACAAAAAGCAGAAGAATATGTGAAAACTCAGGGTTTTGATTATAGTGCTTGGGGTCCAGAAGTAGAATTTTTTGTGTTTGACAAGGTACATTGGGATGTTTTGACTCCATACAAAGGTCAATCCTATTCAATTGAATCAAAAGAGGCTCCATGGAATAATGAAGGAAGTGGATATCCTATGGGTCTTCAAGAAGGATACTATCCAAGTACTCCTTCAGATACTTTGACTCCATATAGAAATGAATGTGTAAATATTTTGAATAATGATTTTGGCATATTATGTGATAATCATCATCACGAGGTAGCTACTGCTGGACAATGTGAAATTGATATCAAATATGACTACTTGACAAATGCTGCTGATGCAGCCCAGTCTTACAAATATGTAATAAAAAATGTAGCACAGAAATATGGTAAAGTTGCAACTATGATGCCAAAACCTATTGCAATGGATGCAGGTTCTGGAATGCACGTTAATGTTAGTTTATGGAAAGGAAAAGAAAATGTGTTTTATGATCCTGATGATGAAGATGAATTAAGTCAAACTGCAAAATATTTTTGTGGTGGAATTATTAATCACGCAAAAGCATTATCTGCAATTTGTAATCCTACTACTAATTCATATCACAGGCTTGTCCCAGGTTATGAAGCACCAGCTTATATCGCATGGAGTGCAGGTAATAGATCAGCTATAGTTAGAGTACCACAACATCTTAAAGGTAAAAATTATGCTAGTCTTAAGAGACTTGAATTTAGAGCTCCTGATCCTTCATCAAACCCATATCTGGTATTTGCGGCAGTTACTGCAGCTGGAATGGATGGAGTAAAAAAGAAAATGGATCCAGGAGATCAAGTTCGTGATGATATTTTTAAAATGACAAAATCGGACAGAGCTAAAAGAGGAATAGGGGTTTTACCAAAAAGTTTAGGTGAAGCAATAGATGAATTAGAAAGTGATAGAAAATTCCTTCTTCCAATTTATACAAATGATGTCATTGATAAAATAATTGAGTTAGGAAAAAGAGATCAACGAGAGATTGCAATAAGGCCACATCCTCATGAATTTTATCTGTATTTTGATATCTAAGTTCTTCCAGTAATTTGAAAAATATAAAATAATGAAATAGATATCAAAGCAAAACCTATACCAAGAAATATTATTCTCTTTTTCTCTGAAATGGCTGCTTTGTAAAGTAAAATACTACCTGCCAAGCCAATGAATAATACAATGACTCCTATCACTACACTATCAAAACTTGTATGAGTAACTAATGGATGGAAAAATCCTGATAATAATGCAAAAAATGCTATTAAATAAACATACTTGAATCCTGTTAGCATTTTTGATGTAGTCTTGTTCAATATGGGTTGTAAATATGATAATCAAATAAACTTTTGAAAAATAATTTTTATTAAAAATTTACATCATTCCGCCCATATCAGGCATTCCACCCATTCCAGGCATTCCACCCATTCCAGGCATTCCACCCATTCCAGGCATTCCACCTTCTGCTCCTGGTGGGGGTCCTGCAGATTTTTGTGTGGCAATGACATCATCAATTCTAAGAATCATACATGCTGCTTCTGCAGCTGCTGAAACAATTTGAAGTTTAACTGCTAAAGGTTCAATTATATCACTTGATTTCATATTTCCAATTTTGCCTTTCATAACATCAATTCCAGTCCATTTTTCTCCTTTCATTTGTCTAGAACGAAGAACTGTTAGTGTGTCAATTGGATCCATCCCAGCATTTTCTGAAAGTGTTAATGGAATTGATTCTAAAGAATCAGCAAATTTTTCAGCAGCAAGTTGTTCTCTACCTTCTAGTGATTTTGCCCAACTTCTTATCTTAGTTGCAGCATAAGTTTCAGGGGCACCGCCTCCTGCAACAATTTCTGGTTTTTCAATTACATCTTTTACTACCATTAGTGAATCATGTACTGAACGTTCAACTTCGTCAACAACTCTTTGAGAACCACCACGAAGAAGTAAAGTAACAGATTTTGGATGCTTACAACCTTCAATGAATACCCATTTGTCTTCTTCAATTTTTCTTTCCTCTACAAGTTGAGCGTCTCCTAGATCTTTTTCAAATATGTCATCAAGATTGTTTACGATTCTAGCACCAGTTGCTTTTGCAAGTTTTGTAAGATCACTTTCTTTGATTCTTCTAACTGCAATGATTCCTGCTTTTGCTAGATAGTGTTGAGCCATATCATCAATTCCTTTTTGACATAATACCACATTTGCTCCAGAACCAATTACTTTATCGACCATATTCTTTAGCATTCTATTTTCCTCATCAAGAAATGATTTCAATTGTTGTGGATTTGAAATGTTAATTTTAGCATCGGTTTCAGTTTTACTAATTTCTAATGCTTTGTTAATTAAGGCTATTTTTGCATCAGAAATTTTTCTTGGCATTCCTCCATGAACAATTTCTTTATCAAGTACAATACCTTGGATAATAACAGAATCTTTAATCGAGCCACCTGCTTTCTTTTCTACTTTAATATCATCAATATCAACATTAAATTTTTCACCTTCTTTTTCAACTACTGCAAGAACTGCTTTTACAATAATATCGGCTAGTTGATCAGAGTCTTTTCTTACCAATTTTGTTTGCATAGATGTTTTTGCAATTTTATTTAGAATTGATTTATCATTTGCAGATACTGTCTCAGATATTTCTTGAAGGAATTGTTTTGCTTTTTTTGCAGCTTTTCTATATCCATCTACAATAATTGTTGGGTGAACATTCTGATCTAAAAGTGATTCAGCATTTTCCAAAAGTGCACCTGCTAAAATGACAGCAGATGTTGTACCGTCACCAACTTCATTATCTGTTGTTTTTGAAATTTCAACGAGCATTTTTGCTGCTGGATGTTGTACATCAATTTCTTTAAGAATTGTTGCACCATCATTTGTAATTGTAACGTCTCCAAGTGAGTCAACAAGCATTTTATCCATACCTCTTGGACCAAGACTGGAATGTACAATTTCAGCAATAATTTTGGCTGCTGCTATATTGTTTTTTTGTGCGTCTCGTCCTTTTGTTTCAGAACCTCCTTCTTTTAGTAATACAACTGGCATAGTACCCTTAGAAGTTGCTTGCATACCCATAGAAAGAAAAACGCCCAATTCCCCTTTTATACGTTGCAGATCAAAAACTCGTAGATAAAATAGTCAAAAATCGGTGTTTTTAAATTGGGAAATTTAATTTGCAAAACATGGCAAAATCATCAAATAAAGAATCTTATAATAAAATTTTCTCAAATTTAAAAGAACATCATAAATGGTTTGAAAATTCTATTCCATTGATCGCAAGTGAAAACGTACCAAGTCCTGCTGTTAGAGAGGCAATAACATCGGATTTTGGAAATAGATATGCTGAAGGTTGGCCAGGCGAGAGGGTCTATGCAGGATGTGTGTACATTGACGAAGTTGAGTTTGAATGTATGAAGCTTGCAAAGAAGTTGTATAAGGCAAAATTTGCAGATGTAAGACCCATCTCTGGTGTGGTTGCTAATCTTGCAGTATATTCTGCTTTTACAAATCCAGGTGATGTAATGTTAGCACCTTCAATTCCTGCTGGAGGTCATATTTCTCATGGTAAGAAGGAACATTCAGGAACTGCAGGATTAGTTCATGGCTTAGAAATTGAATTTTATCCATTTGATGCCGAAGAGATGACAATTGATGTTGAAAAGACAAAACAGAAAGTCGAGGAGTTAAAGAAAGCAGGTAATCTACCAAAGATGGCAATGTTTGGTGGATCGTTGTTTTTGTTTCCACATCCTGTTAAAGAATTGGCAGATTTTCTAAAGAGTTTTGATATGCATATCAATTATGATGCAGCACATGTTGCTGGATTAATCGCTGGTGGAAGATTTCAGGATCCATTACGAGAAGGTGCAGACACTATGACGATGAGTACTCATAAAACTTTGTTTGGTCCACAAGGAGGACTTGTTTTAGGTTCTGAGAAACATGAAGATCCAATTAAGAAAGCAACGTTTCCTGGATTAACTAGTAGTCATCACATTCATCATATGGCAGGTAAGGCAGTAGCTTTTGCAGAAGCATTAGAATTTGGAAAAGATTACGCTGACCAAGTTATTAAAAATGCCAAAGTGTTTGCAGAATCCCTTAATGATGCAGGTTTTAAAGTTCTAGGTGAAAAGCGAGGGTTTACAGAATCACATCAAATTGCTGTTAATGTATTGGATTATTCTGATGGTGGGAAAGTTGAAGCAGATTTAGAAAAAGCTAACATTATTGTAAATAGACAACTTATTCCAGGTGATATTAAAGCTGGTCGTAATTATTTTCATCCAGGTGGAATTAGACTAGGAGTTTCTGAAATTACTAGACTAGGTATGAAACAAAACGAGATGAAAGAAATTGCATCATATATCAAAGAGGTTATAATTGATAAAAAAGATCCCAAGAAAATTCTTACAAAAGTAAAATCGTTTAGAAAGAATTATCAAAAAGTTCATTATTGTTTTGATAAAAAACTTGGGGCTTACGAATACGTAAAATTGAGATAAGATTCTAAGTGTAATCACTTAAGAGTGATTGATCTCCTTTGTTCTTTCCAAAAACTAGGTCAATTTCATCAGATAATGCATGAATTCGTCCTCTTTGATAAGCTCCAACATCGTATTTATCCACTAATCTCTTTGCAAGTTTAAGATATTTTTCTACAGAGCCTCTTGTGATTGTGGGAATTAAATTATGACCACAAATGCAAGTTTGAATCAAAGGGATTCTACGATATGATTTTCCGCATCCTGTACATCTAAAATTTTGTCTAGCATAAGCACGTAGATTTCCCATAATATCTGGAACTAGATGAGTAGAAATTACATTTGAAACAATTTCAGATGTATTTACAGCATCTATAAGTTCAGCATTTTTAATTTGCATATCAAATTTATCAAGCATTGAACCAAGTGTAGAATAAGCGCTACGTGATTTTGATGTTGTAAGTGAAGTTGTAAAATGTGTAAAATAATATCCGAAAAACTGTCTTTCTGTTTCAAGACGTGATTTGATTATTTCTACACAGGTAACATTTGGAGCTTTATTTTGTTGAATTGTAGATTTAAAGAATTCAAGTGGTAAAAATTTAACAACTTCAAGATTGTGTGCTTGTGGTTGGGATTCATGTGGCAATACAAGTGGTTGAATTAATAATGGTGCATCCATCAAACCACCAATTCTATCAGAAAGAAATTGTCTTGAAAAATTTAGAAGACTATCCATCAATAACATAATAGAATCAGCATCTCCATCTGCGTCTCTTCTTTTTGCAGAATGCCAATTAGGAGTGGCAAAACAAACATGCGTTTCAGTATAACCAATTATTCTTCCAACAATACCTACAGATGTGTGTGGTGCTAATCCAATTATCAGATGACCAATTAAATCGTCTGTGTTTTTAACATTATAGAAGATTGATTTTTCATAAAATTTTTCTAAAATAGTATCAATGTATTTACATATAGATACTAGATATTTTCCACTTTCGTTTGGAATAATTACATCTTGCATTCGAAGCTCAACTATTTGATTTGGATCAGTTAGTGGTTTTCCATCAATATCATGAGTATATCCTAATTCATTTAATTTTTCAATAGATGTTCCTATCCATGATGGTTGAAATTGAGTAAGAGGAGAATTTGTTGCATCAAAACGAACAGTTCCATCTTTGAATACTGTAAGACCAAAATTTTGACGAATTAGTCCTTTTTCTAATGGTTCAGCTATTCTATCTTGATTGATTAGTTCTTTAACTCCTTTAAATGGTTCTTGTGCACGTAAGCCCATTTTTTCTTGTGCTAACAATAATTTTGACTTTAATGGAAATGCCTGATGAGAATGAGATGATGCCTTTCGTTTACATTTTTCACAAAATGGATTATCAAGGATATCACGACAATTCCCACATCGATAAACTATTGTTGTTTTGATGCCACATTTAGAGCATTTAATACCAATTGATGGCTCATTACATTCCTGACAAGATCTATTGAAAATATTTGTGAAAAAATTGTCTTGTCTTGATGCCTTTAAGAGATCTCTAGTTGGACCTCCTTTATCATTGATAGGAAATAAAACATGAGTTGGTGGTTTCATTTGCCTTGGTGCTGCTTTTTCAGGCCTTCCTATTCTAACTCCAATTGAAGTTGAAAATTTATTTTTAATTATAATTCCAGATGATTTTGAAATAATTTGCGGTATTGATAAATCGTTTATTTCTGGCTCATGCCTAAAAAGAAGATTATAAAAAATTCTCGCTTCTTCTTTTTCAAGAACTATTTGGGTCTTATTCATTTTATGAGGAACTCCAAGTTTTTCAAGAATATTTTTTGTTTTTATAGAATATTCAATAGAGTTTTCATTAATCTTTATTGGATGTAATATTTGTAAAAATTCTTCTGACGATATTTGATCCCAATAATACAAGTATTGTGGATGTAATGGTATTTGAAAATCCATTGATAGTTTTAATGCTTCATCCAAAGTAGGAATTTTAGTTAGAAACTGAATTAAAAATTCATCATTAGGAGCATATTTTGTTAATTTTTCTTTTAATTCTTCAATCCAAAACTCTTCTACATATCCTGAAGGGACAAGCTGAGCATTATTTTCCAGAAAATCACCAAATGAAATTAAAATATCACCCAAATGAAGAATTTTTTCAATTTCACCTTTGATTTCAATTCCATGTTTTACATTTTTTATTTTAATAACATCCCCGCTTTTTAGTCGAACAATTGGAGTATCAATAGAATCAACAAAAGCTACTGTTGCTCCCTTTCCTGGAAGATCAGTTTTGATTTGAGTTCCAACTGCAATTGTATGATCCAAAATTTCAGCAATCACAGGATTGATTCCAACTGCTGCAAAACCAGTATTACACGCTCTACCATATCTTAATCGAAAACCTCCAAGTTTGTTAGGCATGGAAAGAACAGATCTTCCTGTAATAACCTCCCTCATTCTCTTGGCTGCTGCATCTTCTTGATTATCTCCTGTTTGAACAGCTCCCTTTAGATCTCCTAACCATTCCCAACCATCCAGTTGATACATTTCAATTCTTTTGAGTAGTTTTTTAGATCTTCCAATTAACCCGTCATTTAGAACTCTTAAAGCTCCACCTCTAACCCTATTTGTTGAAATACGAGTCATTCCTTTGTGATTTACAACTTCGAATGGATCTGTGTCTACACCGTTTAATTCTACAGGTAGATGTGAAATGACATGTTCAATATCTTCATCTAGTATATGAAATTGAAAACTACTTGCTTCTCTTTCATAAATTCTAAGTTCTTCAATAAATCTCCCAGTCTCATCATCAAAACAATTTGCTTGATATTTTGATAGGCCTACTGCTTTTCTCACATGATCAGCAATTAGAATTGTTACTGCTGACTCAGTTCCTCCTGCAGAACGCATTGGTCCGGCAATAGAGACTGAAAGGTATTCACTTCCATCTTTGTTTTTCTTTATCTTGACTTCACTAATTCCTTGCAAAGGGGCTATGGTTACTCCTTCTGTAACAATAGCTAATCCCACTCTAACTGCTAAATCTAATTTTTCTTCTAAAGTGGCGTCTTTTTGTAAATATTTTCCTAATGCAATTTCTTTTGATAAAATTAAAGCAGATAGTTCTTTTCCATTGATTTTTAATAATTCTCGTAAAGGTTCTGCAATATCAATATCGTGCATTTTTGAAACTCGATCGGCTAAATCAAATGCAATTTTAGGCTCAATTATTCCTGAAGAATCAACCAGCGTTGATTTTGCCATAGCTGCATGTTCAAAAATAGTATAGGTGTCTTTTGAGAGATTGGAATAATAATTTAGATAGTAATCTGGCATCTTAATACCACTAATACGAGAAATAGCGTCGTTTTCAGACATAATACGGTCTAATTACTTACTTCTTTGAATTGCTTTTGTTATTTCAGCTAATTTCTTAATACTTCCACCCTTCTCTAGAAAGGTTCCGATTACAAGGGCGTTTGCTCCTGCTTTGACCAAATCTGAAGCAGTTTTAGGGTCTTTAATTCCACCACCAACTATCAAAAATCCATTAAATGCTTTTCTTACTGTCTTAACCATCTCTGGAGTAACGCTAGATTTTGCTCCAGAACCTGCTTCTAAATAGACAAATCTCATACCAAGAAATTGTGCTGCAAGAGCATATGCTGCTGCTATTTTTGGTTTTTCAAAAGGAATTCCTCTTGCTGAACCTACAAACCATGCAGAAGTTCCATCTCCAATAACCAAGTACGCCGTAGGTAATGGTTCTAAGCCAAACTTGAGAACACTCGGAGCTCCTAATGCTTGTGCTTGAGTGATAAAATAAGGATTTTCTGAATTCATTAAGGAACTAAAAAGAATAGCATCAGCATCAGGTACTACTCCTGTAATATTACCAGGGAATAGTATTATTGGAATTTTAATTCCTTTTTTAATGCCTTTTACAACTTTAGCCATTTCAATTTGATCAGTAGCAGATGAACCTCCTACCAATATTGCAGATGCACCTATTTTTTCAACATCTCGAGCAAGTTTTTGTGAAGATTCTAATTTCGATTCTTCAGAGTCAATTAATACGAATAATAATGCATTTTTCTTTTTAAGTTCAGATTTTAGGAATGATTCAACTTTATTTCCAGTCATAAAAGGGATTTGTAGATGACTCTTTAAAGTTTAATTGTAGTGTGGTATACAGAACTGTATAGCTATGGCAGAGTTTGAAAAGTCCAATTTTAATAACATTATACAGCAAATTATAAAAAAATCATTGTTTACTGAACGACAAATTGAAATTATTTTAAATCAGAAAGATCTTCTAAACTCTAAATTTACCATTAGTAAAGGGGCGTATTATAGGCAAGTTGGTCAATCTAGGGACAAATTAGTTGCATTATTCTATTCAATCATGCTTTTACGAGGTTTAGGCATACTTTTACCAGATGATATTGATGTGATATCAAAGCTTTCTGAGCAGATACGTGTGATAAATGAGAGTGATATATTCCCCGAAAGAGAAGATGAGGTCATTAATGTGATTGATAGGTTGGTACGTCAGGCATGTAATATGTGATATCATCGTTTGGTAGTGATAATAATAGAATTTTTTTGTGATATGAGGTGTGTTATAGTTAATCTAAAGTGTGAAATAATATTGCTCAATCACGATAAATCACAACATATGGTTAATTTTTGTGATGTTGATTGAAATTCCTGAACCAGATGTGATTTTAGCCGTGATAATTGCATTTGTTGTTGGTTTGGTGGGTTTGTATAGTTATTACAAAATACGTCCATTAATCAAATCTAAAAGTGAAATGATAGATGCTTCACAGTTAGAGCGTTTAGAATACTATGAAAGACAATTAATTGATATGAAAATACGC